>NZ_JBJDQW010000001.1:0-1844492 GCF_044903645.1 Streptomyces sp. NPDC002176 | reverse complement strand
GGTTGATAGGCCAGATATGGAAGCCTGGTAACGGGTGGAGTTGACTGGTACTAATAGGCCGAGGGCTTGTCCTCAGTTGCTCGCGTCCACTGTGTTGGTTCTGAAACCACGAACAGCAGCCATGTGCCACACATGGCTCGGCTGATAGTTTCATAGTGTTTCGGTGGTCATAGCGTGAGGGAAACGCCCGGTTACATATCGAACCCGGAAGCTAAGCCTCACAGCGCCGATGGTACTGCAGGGGGGACCCTGTGGGAGAGTAGGACGCCGCCGAACAAATTTTGATAAAAGGGTTGGTCCCTGAACTTCGGTTCAGGGACCAACCCTTTTTTGTTTTCCTTAACTTGGCGTTCACGTCGTTCCCCGAGCATCGCCTGCATGGGTAGTACCGCAGCAATGCTCAGGGCCGCCGGCGTGGGAGCCGGGGACGAAGTCGTCGTACCTGCCTTCGGCAATGCCGAAGTCGCCGAGGCGGCCGATCTGGTGGGCGCGCTCCCGGTGTTCGCCGACATAGACCCGGCCAGCTACTGCCTGGACGCGGCCTCCGTCGCGGCAGCCGTGACGTCCCGTACCGCGGCCGTCGTCGTGGTCCACCGGTTCGGCCGACGGGCCGACGTGCGGCCCTTGCGGGAACTGGGGCACCGGCACGGACTGTTGGTGCTGGAGCGGGGGGAAGCCGACGCCCCCGACGAGGAGTTGGTGCGGCGGCGCGAGCGGGCGGCCTATCTGGACGCCCGCCTCAAGGGAGTTCGGACGCCGGACAGCGGTGACGGACACACCTACCAGCAGTACGTCGTCCGGGTGCCGGGGAACGGGCGGCCCGACCGGGACGCGTTCGCACGCGCCCTGCGGGCCAGGGGAGTTGCCTGCCGGATTCCCGTACAGACCCCCGCCCACCGGCTGCCCGGGTTCCGGCACCTTGCCTGGACGCTGCCGGAGACCGAACGGGCCGCGGACGAGACGCTCGCACTCCCCGTCGATCCCGCGCTGACGAAGCGGGAGATGCAGCGGGTCGTCTCCGCCTGCAATGCGCTTGGCGGACTGCTCCAGCCCGCTTTCTGAACAAGCGGCGAACGGATTTGGGAAGCCGAGCCCGTTCGGGGTACGATCTTCTTGTTGCCGCGAGGGAAACCTCGAAAGCGACAAGGCCCCCATAGCTCAGTCGGCAGAGCGTCTCCATGGTAAGGAGAAGGTCAACGGTTCGATTCCGTTTGGGGGCTCAGCGAAAGCAATAAGGCCCCACCCGTATCGGGTGGGGCCTTTCGCATGCCCGCAGGCAGGCCCGCCCGGCGGCGGGCCGGAGCCTCAGTCCTGCTGAAGCTCCGGAACCCGCATCGCCAGGATCGCCATGTCATCGGACGGGGCGTCGGAGGCGAACCGCTCCACCGCGCGCAGCACACGCGCCGCGACCGCGCCCGCCGTGAGTCCCGTACAGGTCGTCAGGACGTCCGCGAGGCCGTCGTCACCCAGCATGCGGGTGCCCTCGCGGCGTTCGGTGACGCCGTCCGTGACGCACAGCAGCACGTCACCGGGGTCGAGGGTGACCGTCTCCTCGTACAGCTCCAGGTCCTCGATGACGCCGAGCAGGGGCTGGGGT
This sequence comes from Streptomyces sp. NPDC002176, assembly GCF_044903645.1. Taxonomy (NCBI): domain Bacteria; kingdom Bacillati; phylum Actinomycetota; class Actinomycetes; order Kitasatosporales; family Streptomycetaceae; genus Streptomyces; species Streptomyces sp. NPDC002176. The sequence goes on along the minus strand of NZ_JBJDQW010000001.1, from coordinate 1,842,895 downwards.
TCGGCGGCCGCGGTGACCGTGCCGTCCTGGCGCAGGCGGAGCGGGAGGGGGTGGCCGGCGCAGACCACCTTCAGCTCGGCGCCGCCGTTCTCCTGGGGGCGCAGCTCGCCGTACAGCAGGGTGAGGAAGCGGCTGCGGTCGCCCTCGTCGAGGATCGCGGAGTTCAGCCGCTCCAGCACCGCCGGGCCGCTCAGGCCCTCGCGGGCCAGCAGGCGCAGGGCGTGCCGGGCGAGGCCGGTGACGGCGGCCGCGTTCGGGCCGGTGCCGCAGACGTCGCCGATGGCGAAGCCGTACGCGCCGTCGCCGATGGGGAAGAGGTCGTAGAAGTCGCCGCCGACCTCGTTGCCCTCGCCCGCCGCGCGGTAGATGACATCGACCTCGACGCCGTCGATGGGCGGCAGGCCGGGGGGCAGGAGGCTGCGCTGCAGGGCCTGGCTGATGGCCGTGCGCTCCGAGTAGAGGCGGGCGTTGTCCAGGGCCAGGGCGGCCCGGCGGGACAGGTCCTCGGCCAGCTCCAGGATCTCCTGGCGGAAGTGGTCGTCGGTGGGCTTGCCGAGGATCAGCATGCCGATGACGCGGTTGCGGGCCACCAGCGGCAGCACGACCGTCTCGCCGCCGACCGCCGAGGCCGTCGCCAGGGTCGGGCCGATGCTGGAGGCGAGCTGCTGGGTGGGTCCGCCGGACAGACCCAGGCTGCGCATGGAGCTGCGCAGGGCGGCCTGGTGGGCGACCTCGCCGGGCAGCGGCCAGACCCGGGCGCCCGGCGTCAGTACCGGGTCGGGCGGCGGGATCTTCGACAACAGCGACTTGATGCCGTCGATGAACTCCTCGTCCTCGTGCAGGACGTACGACAGGTAGGGGTCGGCGGACTGCTCGCTGATCGTGTAGACCGCGCACCAGGTGGCCAGGGTCGGCACCGTCATCTGTGCCATCAGGGCGAGGGTCTGGTCGCGGTCCAGGGTGCCCGCGAGCAGGTCGGACGCCTCGACCAGGAAGCTGAGCGAGCCCCGGCGCAGCCGCTCCAGCTCGCCGAGGCGGGCGGACTCCACGGCCAGGGCGATGCGGTCGGCGGCGAACTGGAGGCGCAGCGCCTCCTCGTTGGAGTACCGGCCCGGTGCCTCAGCGGCGACGCCGAGGGAGCCGGTGAGGCGGCCCTCGACCTTGAGGGGCACCGTGACCACCGAGCGCATGCCGGTCCCGGCCAGGAGGGGGACGGCGGCACTGGGGATGACGCTCAGGTCCTCGTGGACGGCGGGCATGCGGGCCGAGCCGTAGCGGCCGGGGCCCGCCTCGACGGGGACGCGGGCGAAGCGCTGGCGGGTGGAGGGCAGGCCGGTGGAGGCGCGGACCTCGAGTTCCGTCTCGTCGTCGGTGGCCAGCAGCAGGAAGGCGGAGTCGCCGTCGAGCATGTCGCGGGCGCGCTCGACGGTGCGCTGGAGGAGTCCGTCGAGGTCGTCGGGGGCGGGGGAGCCGATGAAGACCTCGAAGGGGTCCGTGCTCTGGCCGTCGGAGCCGCCCTGGTCGCCCGCGGGGAGGCGGGAGGGGGTCTGGAGGACGGCGCGCTCGTGGTCGCGGACCAGGAGACAGACCGTGGAGGGTTCGCCGCCGGTGTCGCGGACCCGGAGGTGGGAGGCGTAGACGGGGGAGACGCGGCCGTCGGCGCCCCGGATGCCGTAGCTGCCCTCCCAGCGGGAGAGCTGGAGCGCCTCGGCGATGCCGGTGCCGGTGCCGGGGGTGTGCGGCCAGGCGGCGAGGTCGGTGAGGGGCTTGCCGATGACCTCGTTCGCGGGGTAGCCGAAGAGTTCCTCGGCGTCCTCGTTCCAGGCGCTGACGCAGCCCTTGCGGTCGATCTGGAGGACGGCCACGCGGACCCGGCTGTCGGCGAGGGGGAGGAGGTCGGGCGGGAGGACCGGTCCGGCGGCGCGGGTGCCGACCTGGCGCTCGGGCAGGTCGAGCTGGAACCAGACGTTCTTGTGCGTGGGGGTGTACTCGACGCCCCAGCGGGTGGCGAGGGCCGCGCAGAGCTGCAGGCCGCGGCCGCCCTCGCGGTCGGGGTTGCCCATGACGGCGTGCGCGCTCTGCAGCGGGACCTCGCGCTCGGGGTAGCGGTCGGAGACCTCGACGCGTGCGCCCTGCTCGGTGCGCAGGCACAGGACCTCCGCCTCGGTGCCCGCGTGGACCACGGCGTTGGTGACCAGCTCGCTGGTGAGCACCACGGCGTCGTCGACGATGTCGGCGAACCCCCAGCCCTGGAGGGTGTCGCGGACGAAGGCGCGGGCGGTCGCGACCGAACGCCCGACGGGCTCGAAGCTGGCGGCCGCGCGGGCGGTGATCACGGAACTCCTTGCGTGGTCGTCGACGGGCGGGGCCGGTGGGTCGGCCGGTTCGGACCGCTGCTGCGGGGTCCGCTCGCCCTTCGGCCGTGGCTCCGGGGGAGGTCCCCCCGAGATCAGTCCGGTGGTCATCCTCTGCGGCCCCTCCGATGCCCGTGTCCTTCTCGTGCCGCCGCGACCAGGCCGGTCGGGCCGGTGCGGCTGGACAGCCGGATGCAAGGTTACTTACCTTCGCCGTCGCGGTGGATGCCGGTCGCCGGTGATTACCCCCCACGGTGTGCGAACCGTGTGCGAAGCTGCCGAACTGTTATGGCCTGGTTCGGCAGGGGTGAAACACTGGGCAGGATTTTGATGAAGGTCCGCTCGGGCTGCGTGTGTTCCGTGCACGACGGGCAGCAGCCCCTGGATGCCGCCGGACCACCGGTCCGACGCGGCCGGGCACGGCAGTGACGGTCTACCCCTCCGGGAGGGACACAGTGGAGTCTGGCGCAGCGACGCGGGGCAATAAGACGCGCGCGAAGGGCCGACCGTCCCCGCGCAGGAGCGGCGGAGTCACCGAGGTGGACACCGCTGCCCTGAACCGGTTGCTCACCGCGCTGGAATCCATGCGCGACGGGAACTTCCGCAAGCGGCTCACGGTGTCCGGCGACGGCGTGATGTCGGAGATCGCGGCGGTCTTCAACGAGGTGGCCGACCGCAATCTGCATCTGACCGGTGAGCTGGCGCGGGTGCGGCGCACGGTCGGGCGCGAGGGGAAGCTCACGGAGCGGCTGGAGACGGGTGCCTGCGAGGGTTCCTGGGCGGCCGCGGTGGAGAACTCCAACGCGCTGGTCGACGATCTGGTGTGGCCGGTGTCCGAGGTCAGCCGGGTGCTGACGGCGGTCGCGGAGGGCGATCTGTCGCCGCGCATGGACCTGCGCACCGAGGCGCCGGACGGGACCGGGCATCCGCTGCGGGGCGAGTTCCTGAAGGTCGGCCGGACCGTCAACAACCTGGTGGACCAGCTGTCCAACTTCACCGACGAGGTCACGCGGGTGGCCATCGAGGTCGGCACCGACGGCAAGCTCGGCGGGCAGGCCAAGGTGCGGGGCATGTCGGGTTCCTGGAAGGACCTGACGGAGTCCGTCAACACGATGGCGAACCGGCTGACCGCGCAGGTGCGGGACATCGCGCTGGTCACGACGGCGGTCGCCGGTGGTGATCTGTCGCGGAAGGTCACCGTGCAGGTGGCCGGCGAGATGCTGGAGCTGAAGAACACCGTCAACACGATGGTGGAGCAGCTCTCCTCGTTCTCGTCCGAGGTGACGCGGGTGGCCCGCGAGGTGGGCACCGAGGGCATCCTCGGCGGCCAGGCGCAGGTGCCGGGCGTGGCCGGGGTGTGGAAGGAGCTGACCGACTCCGTCAACACGATGGCTGGGAACCTGACCGCGCAGGTGCGCGGGATCTCCCAGGTGACGACGGCCGTGGCCAGCGGTGACCTGTCGCAGAAGGTCACCGTGCCCGCGCGGGGCGAGGTGGCGCAGCTCGCCGAGACGATCAACCAGATGACCGAGACGCTGCGGATCTTCGCGGACGAGGTCACGCGGGTGGCCAACGAGGTCGGTGCCGAGGGTCGCCTCGGCGGTCAGGCGAACGTGCCGGGTGCGGCGGGGACGTGGAAGGACCTGACGGACTCCGTGAACACGGTGTTCCGGAATCTCACCACCCAGGTGCGGGACATCGCCGCCGTGACGACCGCCGTGGCCAGCGGTGACCTGTCGCAGAAGGTCACGGTGGACGTGGCGGGCGAGATGCTGGAGCTGAAGAACACCGTCAACGGGATGGTGGACCAGCTGTCGGCGTTCGGTGCCGAGGTGACGCGGGTCGCGCGGGAGATCGGTGTCGAGGGCGAGCTGGGCGGTCAGGCGCAGGTGTCGGGCGCGGCCGGTACCTGGAAGGACCTGACGGACTCGGTCAACACCGCCTTCCGCAACCTCACCGGGCAGGTGCGCAACATCGCCCAGGTGACGACGGCGGTGGCCAACGGCGACCTGTCGCAGAAGGTCACCGTGGACGTGTCCGGTGAGATGCTCCAGCTGAAGAACACCGTGAACACGATGGTGGACCAGCTCTCCAGCTTCGCCGACCAGGTGACGCGGATGGCCCGTGACGTGGGCACCGAGGGCCGCCTCGGCGGTCAGGCCCGGGTGGACGGAGTGTCCGGCACCTGGAAGGAGCTGACGGACTCCGTCAACTTCATGGCCGGGAACCTCACCTCCCAGGTGCGCAACATCGCCCAGGTGACGACGGCGGTGGCCAACGGCGACCTGTCGCAGAAGATCGACGTGGACGCGCGCGGCGAGATCCTGGAGCTGAAGAACACCATCAACACGATGGTGGACCAGCTCTCCGCCTTCGCCGACCAGGTGACCCGGGTGGCCCGTGACGTGGGCACCGAGGGGCGTCTCGGCGGTCAGGCGCAGGTGCCGGGCGTGGCCGGTGTGTGGCGGGACCTCACCGATTCGGTGAACGGTATGGCGGGGAACCTCACCGCCCAGGTCCGCAACATCGCCCAGGTCGCCACCGCGGTCGCGCGCGGTGACCTCTCCCAGAAGATCACCGTGGACGCGCGCGGGGAGATCCTGGAGCTGAAGAACACCCTGAACACGATGGTGGACCAGCTGTCGTCGTTCGCCCAGGAGGTCACCAGGGTGGCCCGTGAGGTGGGTACGGAGGGCATGCTCGGCGGTCAGGCCGAGGTGCAGGGTGTCTCTGGCACCTGGAAGGACCTCACGCAGTCCGTGAACTTCATGGCGAACAACCTGACGATCCAGGTGCGCAACATCGCCGAGGTCACGACGGCCGTGGCCAAGGGCGACCTGTCGAAGAAGATCACGGTCGACGCCAAGGGCGAGATCCTCGAACTGGTCACCACGGTCAACACGATGGTGGACCAGCTGTCCAGCTTCGCCGAGCAGGTGACGCGGGTGGCGCGCGAGGTGGGCACCGAGGGCATCCTGGGCGGGCAGGCGCACGTACCGGGTGTCACGGGCATCTGGAAGGACCTGAGCAACAACGTCAACCTGATGGCCAACAACCTGACCATGCAGGTGCGGAACATCTCCCAGGTGGCGTCCGCGGTGGCCAACGGTGACCTGACGCGCCAGGTCACCATCGAGGCGCGCGGTGAGGTGGCGCAGCTCGCCGACACCATCAACACGATGGTGAAGACGCTGAGTTCGTTCGCCGACCAGGTCACCAAGGTGGCCCGTGAGGTGGGTACGGACGGCATCCTGGGCGGCCAGGCCCACGTGCCCGGTGTGGCGGGTACCTGGAAGGACCTCACCGAGTCGGTGAACGGGATGGCGTCCAACCTGACCGGCCAGGTGCGCAACATCGCCATGGTCACGACGGCGATCGCCAAGGGCGACCTGACCAAGAAGATCGACATCGACGCGCGGGGCGAGATCCTCGAGCTGAAGACGACGATCAACACGATGGTCGACCAGCTCTCCAGCTTCGCCGAGGAGGTCACCCGCGTCGCCCGCGAGGTGGGCACCGAGGGCCAGCTCGGCGGCCAGGCCCGCGTGCTGGACGTGGACGGCACCTGGCGGGACCTGACCGAGTCGGTGAACGAGATGGCCGGGAACCTGACCCGGCAGGTGCGTGCCATTGCCAAGGTGGCGACCGCGGTGACCCGTGGCGACCTGAACCTGAAGATCGACGTGGACGCGTCCGGGGAGATCCAGGAACTCCAGGACTACATCAACAAGATGATCGCCAACCTGCGTGACACCACGATCGCGAACAAGGAGCAGGACTGGCTCAAGGGCAACCTCGCCCGGATCTCCGCCCTGATGCAGGGCCGCCGGGACCTGGCGGACGTGGCCTCGCTGATCATGAGCGAGCTGACCCCGGTGGTGTCCGCGCAGCACGGTGCGTTCTTCCTGACCATGCCGAAGGTCGACGGCCAGGACCCCGCCGGGGACGGCGAGGAGGAGTACGAGCTGCGCATGCTCGGCTCCTACGGCTGCTCTACGGGTGCGATGCCGACCTCGTTCCTGCCCGGTGAGGGGCTGATCGGGACGGCCGCGCAGGAGAAGCGGACGATCCTGGTCAGGGACGTGCCCAGCGGCTATCTGAAGATCTCCTCCGGGCTCGGCGAGGCCCCGCCCGCCCAGGTCATCGTGCTGCCGGTGGTGTTCGAGGGCAATGTGCTCGGGGTGATCGAGCTGGCGTCGTTCACGCCGTTCACGCACATCCAGCGGGACTTCCTCAACCAGATCGCGGAGATGATCGCCACCAGCGTCAACACGATCTCCGTCAACACCAAGACCGAGCAGCTGCTGAAGCAGTCCCAGGAGCTGACCGAGCAGCTCCGGGACCGCTCGGAGGAGCTGGAGAACCGGCAGAAGGCGCTCCAGTCCTCCAACGCCGAACTGGAGGAGAAGGCCGAGCTGCTGGCCCGGCAGAACCGGGACATCGAGGTGAAGAACACCGAGATCGAGGAGGCCCGCCAGGTCCTGGAGGAGCGTGCCGAGCAGCTCGCGGTGTCGATGCGGTACAAGAGCGAGTTCCTCGCCAACATGTCGCACGAGCTGCGTACGCCGCTCAACTCGCTGCTGATCCTGGCCAAGCTGCTCGCCGACAACGCGGAGAGCAATCTGTCCCCGAAGCAGGTCGAGTTCGCCGAGACCATCCACGGCGCCGGGTCCGACCTGCTCCAGCTGATCAACGACATCCTGGACCTGTCGAAGGTCGAGGCGGGCAAGATGGACGTCTCCCCGACCCGGATCGCGCTGGTCCAGCTCGTGGACTACGTGGAGGCGACCTTCCGGCCGCTGACCGCCGAGAAGGGGCTCGACCTTTCCGTGCGGGTCTCCCCGGAGCTGCCCGCGACCCTGCACACCGACGAGCAGCGGCTGCTCCAGGTGCTGCGCAACCTGCTGTCCAACGCGGTGAAGTTCACCGACTCCGGTTCCGTGGAGCTGGTGATCCGGCCCGCCGGGACGGACGTGCCGCAGATCATCCGGGAGCAGTTGCTGGAGGCGGGCGCGGTCACCGATCCGGACGCCGAGCTGATCGCGTTCTCGGTGACCGACACCGGCATCGGCATCGCGGCCAGCAAGATGCGGGTGATCTTCGAGGCGTTCAAGCAGGCGGACGGCACGACCAGCCGCAAGTACGGCGGTACCGGCCTCGGGCTGTCGATCTCGCGGGAGATCGCCCAGCTGCTCGGCGGTGAGATCTACGCGCAGAGCGAGCCGGGCCGCGGCTCCACGTTCACGCTGTATCTGCCGCTGCACCCGAGCGAGCTGCCGCCGCAGGGCTACCAGCAGCCCATGCCCCCGCTGGAGGCCGGTGAGCTGGTCGCCTCGGAGGCGGAGCTGTCCGACCGGCTGACGGCCCCCCAGGTCGAGACTCCGGCCGAGGTGAAGTCGTACCGGGAGACGCAGACCGGGCCCGCCGCGTTGTTCCGGCGCCGCCGCCGGAGCCTGCCGTCGGCGGAGCAGCGGCCGGAGCAGTCGATCACCATCGAGCCGTCGGAGGACACCGAGCGGCCGGTGCGCGCGGTGCGGTTCGGCGGCGAGAAGGTGCTGATCGTCGACGACGACATCCGCAACGTGTTCGCGCTCACCAGCGTGCTGGAGCAGCAGGGGCTCTCGGTGCTGTACGCCGAGAACGGCCGCGAGGGCATCGAGGTGCTGGAGCAGCACGACGACGTGGCGGTGGTGCTGATGGACATCATGATGCCGGAGATGGACGGCTACGCGACCACGACCGCGATCCGCAGGATGCCGCAGTTCGCGGGCCTGCCGATCGTCGCCCTGACCGCGAAGGCGATGAAGGGCGACCGGGAGAAGGCGCTCCAGTCGGGCGCCTCCGACTACGTCACCAAGCCGGTCGACCCCGACCATCTGCTGGGTGTCATGCGGCAGTGGATGCGGCCGGAGTGACGGTACGACAGGACCGGTCACGGGGGCGCGGTTCAGTACGCGGGCCAGGTGTGGGAACCTCGGATTCCGGGAACCTTCCAGGCTCGGCCCGCGTTTGAGCTGTGTGCACCGTGACATCGCGGTGACAGGGTGTGGCGACGGGCGGGGTGCGGCTACGATGACCGGCACAAGGACGGGCGGCGAAAGGGAGTCGTCCCCTGGGGCGGCGCCCGGTGTACCGCCGGGGCGAGGAGGGCGGGCCATGGTGCAGAAGGCCAAGATCCTCCTGGTCGATGACCGGCCGGAGAATCTGCTGGCGCTGGAGGCCATCCTCTCTGCGCTCGATCAGACGCTGGTGCGGGCATCGTCCGGGGAGGAAGCGCTCAAGGCACTGCTCACGGACGATTTCGCGGTCATCCTGCTGGATGTCCAGATGCCGGGCATGGACGGCTTCGAGACGGCCGCGCACATCAAGCGGCGGGAGCGGACGCGGGACATCCCGATCATCTTCCTCACCGCTATCAACCACGGCCCGCACCACACCTTCCGGGGTTATGCGGCGGGGGCGGTCGACTACATCTCCAAGCCGTTCGACCCGTGGGTGCTGCGCGCCAAGGTCTCGGTCTTCGTCGAGCTGTACATGAAGAACTGCCAGCTGCGGGAGCAGGCGGCCCTGCTGCGGCTCCAGTTGGAGGGCGGCGGCAGGGACACGGTCGACAGCAAGGAGCCCGCCGGGCTGCTCGCGGAGCTGTCCGCGCGGCTCGCGGCCGTCGAGGAGCAGGCCGAAGCGCTCTCCAAGCAGTTGGACGAGGAGTCCGCCGACGCCGCGGCGGTGGCCACGGCCGCGCACCTGGAGCGCAAGCTCACCGGGCTGCGCCGGGCGCTGGACGCGTTGGAGCCGGGCGCCGACGGCTCGGCCCCGCTGCCTCCGCAGGGCTGACGACCCCTCAGGTGCGAGGGGTGCCGTGAGCGGGCGTCAGTTTGGCGCCTCGGTAGGGGCGACACGAACGGGTGAAGCTGTGGGCACACGTGTCCGCTGTCGTCTCCCCCGGTAACCTCACACCCATGGCCTCACGTCCCCCCGCAGCCAAGAAGCCGCCCGCCAAGAAGGCGGTCGCTCCCGCGAAGGCTCCGGCGAGGAAGGCGGCCGCCAAGAAGGCCCCGGCCAAGGCCCCGGCCAAGAAGGCGCCGCCCCGCAAGGCTCCCGTGCGCAAGGTGCCGCCGAAGCCCGCGCCCAGCCCCACCGGGGGCGTGTACCGGCTCGTGCGCGCCCTCTGGCTGGGCGTGGCGCACGCGGTCGGCGCCGTCTTCCGGGGCATAGGGCAGGGCGCGAAGAACCTCGACCCGGCCCACCGCAAGGACGGCGTCGCGCTGCTGCTGTTCGCCGTCGCGCTGATCGTCGCCGCCGGAACCTGGGCCGACCTCAGCGGACCCGTGGGCGACCTGGTGGAGATCCTGGTCACCGGCGCCTTCGGCCGCCTGGATCTGCTGGTGCCGATACTGTTCGCGGTCATCGCCGTGCGGTTCATCCGGCACCCGGAGCAGCCGGAGGCCAACGGCCGGATCGTCATCGGTCTGTCCGCGCTCGTCATCGGGGTGCTCGGCCAGGTCCACATCGCCTGCGGCTCGCCCGCGCGGGACGACGGCATGCGGGCCATAAGGGACGCCGGTGGCCTCATCGGCTGGGCCGCCGCCACCCCGCTGACGTACACGATGAGCGAGGTGCTCGCCGTACCGCTGCTGGTGCTGCTCACCGTGTTCGGGCTGCTCGTGGTCACCGCCACCCCGGTCAACCACATCCCGCGGCGCCTGCGCGCCCTCGGCATCCGTCTGGGCGTGCTGCACGACTACGCGGCCGACCTGGACGACGACGAGGGCTACGGCTACGACGAGCAGTGGCGCGACGAGCCGCCCACGCGCCCTCGGAGCCGTCGCGGCGCCCCGCAGGGCTACGACCCCGAAGCCGCCGAGGAAGAGGCGCTCACCCGGCGCCGCCGCCCCCGCAGGTCCGCGCGGTCGGAGCCGGGCGAGATGGACGCGATCGACGTGGCCTCGGCGGCCAACGCCGCGCTCGACGGCGCCGTGCAGCACGGTATGCCGCCGTCCCCGGTCGTCGCCGACCTCACCCAGGGCGTGAGCGTGGGGGACCGCGAGGAGACCACCCCGGTCCCCGTGCCCTCCCCGGCCCCGGCCGACCGGCCCGTGCCGGGCAAGCGGAAGACGGACGGCAGCGTCCCCGACTTCACCAAGGCGCCCCCCGAGACGCACCGCGAGATGCCCGCCCGCGCGGAACAGCTCCAGCTCTCCGGGGACATCACCTACGCGCTGCCCTCGCTGGACCTCCTGACCCGCGGCGGCCCCGGCAAGGCGCGCAGCGCGGCCAACGACGCCGTCGTGGCCTCCCTGCGCACGGTGTTCACCGAGTTCAAGGTGGACGCCGACGTCACCGGCTTCACCCGGGGCCCGACCGTCACCCGCTACGAGGTGCAGCTCGGCCCGGCCGTGAAGGTCGAGCGGATCACCGCGCTCACCAAGAACATCGCGTACGCGGTCGCCAGCCCGGACGTGCGGATCATCAGCCCCATCCCCGGCAAGTCGGCCGTCGGCATCGAGATCCCCAACACCGACCGGGAGATGGTCAATCTCGGTGACGTGCTGCGGCTCGCGGAGTCCGCCGAGGACGACGACCCGATGCTGGTCGCCTTCGGCAAGGACGTGGAGGGCGGCTATGTGATGCGCTCCCTGGCGAAGATGCCGCACATGCTGGTCGCCGGTGCCACCGGCTCGGGCAAGTCGTCCTGCATCAACTGCCTGATCACCTCGATCATGATGCGGGCGACCCCCGAGGACGTCCGGATGATCCTGGTGGACCCCAAGCGCGTCGAGCTGACCGCGTACGAGGGCATCCCGCACCTGATCACGCCGATCATCACCAACCCCAAGCGGGCCGCCGAGGCCCTCCAGTGGGTCGTGCGCGAGATGGACATGCGCTACGACGACCTGGCCGCCTACGGCTACCGGCACATCGACGACTTCAACCGCGCCGTGCGCGAGGGCAAGGTCACCGCGCCACTGGGCAGCGAGCGCGAGCTCCAGCCGTACCCCTACCTGCTGGTGATCGTGGACGAGCTGGCCGACCTGATGATGGTCGCCCCGCGCGACGTCGAGGACTCGATCGTCCGCATCACCCAGCTCGCCCGCGCCGCCGGAATCCACCTGGTGCTGGCCACCCAGCGGCCCTCGGTGGACGTGGTCACCGGACTCATCAAGGCCAACGTGCCCTCCCGGCTGGCCTTCGCCACCTCCTCGCTGGCCGACTCCCGCGTCATCCTCGACCAGCCCGGCGCCGAGAAGCTGATCGGCAAGGGCGACGGCCTGATCCTGCCGATGGGCGACAGCAAGCCGACCCGTATGCAGGGCGCGTTCGTGACCGAGGAAGAGGTCGCGGTCGTCGTCCAGCACTGCAAGGACCAGATGGCGCCGGTCTTCCGGGACGACGTCACCGTGGGCACCAAGCAGAAGAAGGAGATCGACGAGGACATCGGCGACGACCTCGACCTGCTCTGCCAGGCCGCCGAGCTGGTGGTCTCCACCCAGTTCGGATCGACGTCCATGCTCCAGCGCAAGCTGCGGGTCGGCTTCGCCAAGGCGGGCCGTCTGATGGACCTCATGGAGTCCCGGAGCATCGTCGGACCCAGCGAGGGTTCCAAGGCCCGTGACGTTCTTGTGAAGCCTGATGAGCTGGACGGCGTGCTCGCCGTGATTCGCGGGGAGTCTGACGGGTAGGGCTTCGGGCCACCCGGCGTGTCGGGACTGCGCCGGGTGGCGGCACCGCCGTGATCCACCCGTTAAACATCGGCGGGCAACCGTTTCCCTTCGCAGTACGTCAAGTTGAGCGAGAGCGGGGGTACAGGTACCCGCCTGGGCCTCCCGCTCCCGTCCCGCCGTCGGGCTGACCGGCCGTTCCGATGGCGTACAAGTCCGTTCGCCCGCTTGCCCCACCCTTTCGTACCCCGCCTAGACTGAACGCTCAGCACAGGTGGCTCACACGCTCGAAAGGCGCCCCCGTGTCCATCGGCAGCAACTCCCCCGAAGACGAGCCCCCGTTCCCCGACGTCCCCGAGCTCGACGGACCCTCCGTCGGCACCGCCCTGCGCCAGGCCCGCGTCGCGGCCGGGCTGAGCCCGGGTGACGTCAGCGACGCCACCCGCATCCGCCCCGCCATCGTGCACGCCATCGAGGAGGACGACTTCTCCTCCTGCGGCGGCGACGTGTACGCGCGCGGCCACATCCGCAACCTGGCCAGGGCCGTCCACCTCGACCCCGCCCCGCTCATCGCGCGGTTCGACGCCGAGCACGGCGGCCGTCCCGCGCCCACCCCGGCGGCCCCCCTGTTCGAGGCGGAGCGCATCCGTCCCGAGCGCCGGGGCCCCAACTGGACCGCGGCCATGGTCGCGGCGATCGTCGTCGTCATCGGCTTCGTCGGCTTCACCGCCATCAAGTCCGAGACCGGCGGCGACACGGACACCCAGGCCGTCGAGGGCAACGCCTCGCCGACCGCCACCAAGTCCGCCGCGCCCACCCCGAAGACGGGGCAGTCCGCCACCCCGAAGTCCGACCCGTCCGACAGCGCCATCGCGGCCGCCCCGCAGGACAAGGTGACCGTCCGGGTCACCGCACCCAATGGGCGGAGCTGGATCTCCGCCAAGGACCACAACGGCCGCATGCTGTTCGACGGCCTGCTGAACAAGGGCGAGTCCAAGACCTTCCAGGACAGCACCAAGATCAACCTGATCCTCGGTGACGCCGGGGCGATCGAGCTGTACGTCAACGGCAAGAAGATCGACGACGACTTCCGGCCCGGCGCCGTGGAACGCCTCACGTACACCAAGGGCGACCCCGAGGTCGGATGACGCCCTTCCGGGCGCCTTCAGCGAGCGGACTGTGACGGGGTTGGCCAACAACGGCCAACCCCGTCGACATGGGGTGCGGGACAGACAAAGTAGTCTTGAGCCCATGCCTGAACGCCGTACCGTCGCACTAGTCACTCTCGGCTGCGCCCGTAACGAGGTGGACTCGGAGGAGCTCGCAGGCCGTTTGGAGGCGGACGGCTGGCAGCTCGTCGAGGACGCCGGGGACGCCGATGTCGCCGTGGTCAACACCTGTGGGTTCGTCGAAGCCGCCAAGAAGGACTCGGTCGACGCCCTCCTGGAGGCCAACGACCTCAAGGACCACGGCAGAACCCAGGCCGTCGTGGCGGTGGGCTGCATGGCCGAGCGGTACGGCAAGGAACTGGCCCAGGCGCTACCCGAGGCCGACGGCGTGCTCGGCTTCGACGACTACGCCGACATCTCCGACCGCCTCCAGACCATCCTGTCCGGCGGGGTCCACGCCGCGCACACCCCGCGCGACCGCCGCAAGCTGCTGCCGATCAGCCCGGCCGAGCGCCAGGAGTCCGCGGCCGCCGTCGCCCTGCCCGGCCACGGTCCGACCGACCTCCCGGACGGCCTCGCGCCCGCCTCCGGTCCGCGCGCGCCCCTGCGCCGCCGCCTGGACGGCTCCCCGGTCGCCTCGGTTAAGCTCGCCTCCGGCTGCGACCGGCGCTGCTCCTTCTGCGCCATCCCGTCCTTCCGCGGCTCCTTCATCTCCCGCCGCCCCAGCGACGTCCTCAACGAGACCCGCTGGCTGGCCGAGCAAGGTGTGAAGGAGGTCATGCTGGTCTCCGAGAACAACACCTCCTACGGCAAGGACCTGGGCGACATCCGCCTGCTGGAGTCCCTGCTGCCCGAGCTGGCCGAGGTCGACGGCATCGAGCGGGTGCGTGTCAGCTACCTCCAGCCCGCCGAGATGCGCCCCGGCCTGATCGACGTGCTGACCTCCACGCCGAACGTCGTGCCGTACTTCGACCTGTCCTTCCAGCACTCCGCGCCGAACGTGCTGCGCGCCATGCGCCGCTTCGGTGACACCGACCGCTTCCTGGAGCTGCTGGACACCATCCGCAGCAAGGCCCCCGAGGCCGGTGTCCGCTCCAACTTCATCGTCGGCTTCCCCGGTGAGACCGAGGCCGACCTCGCCGAGCTGGAGCGCTTCCTGACCGGCGCCCGCCTCGACGCCATCGGCGTCTTCGGCTACTCCGACGAGGAGGGCACGGAGGCGGCCACCTACGACACCAAGCTCGACGAGGACGTGGTCGCCGAGCGCCTCGCCCACATCTCCCGGCTCGCCGAGGAACTCGTCTCGCAGCGCGCCGAGGAGCGCCTTGGGGAGACGGTGCGCGTCCTGGTGGAGTCTGTCGACGGCGAGGACGGGGTGTACGGCCGCGCCGCGCACCAGGCCCCGGAGACGGACGGCCAGGTGCTGCTCACGAGCGGCGAGGGTCTCGCCGTGGGACGTATCGTCGAGGCCAAGGTGGTCGGCACCGAGGGGGTCGACCTGGTGGCCGAGCCGCTTCCGGGCTCGTCGGTGGGCAGTTCGATGGGCAGCGAGGAGGCGGCCAGATGACCGGAGTCCCGGCATCCGCCTCGGGCGGCTCCTCCGGCGCGCGTAGCGCGACCGGCCAGGCCGTCGACGGTGCTCCGGAGGTCTCCGACCCGGCCGCCGCGCTGGAGGCGCGGCACCCGCGCGGTGGCAAGCTGGCCGCGGCGGCCGTCAACCAGGCCAGCGTCTGGAACGTCGCCAATCTGCTCACCATGCTCCGGCTGCTCCTGGTGCCGGGCTTCGTGGCGCTGCTGCTGGCCGACGGCGGCTACGACCCGGCCTGGCGCTCCTTCGCCTGGGCGGCCTTCGCCGTCGCCATGATCACCGACCTGTTCGACGGGCATCTGGCCCGCACCTACAACCTGGTCACCGACTTCGGGAAGATCGCCGACCCGATAGCGGACAAGGCGATCATGGGCGCGGCGCTGATCTGCCTGTCCTCCCTGGGCGACCTGCCCTGGTGGGTGACGGTGGTCATCCTGGGCCGGGAACTCGGCATCACCCTGCTGCGGTTCGTGGTCATCCGCTACGGCGTGATCCCGGCCAGCCGGGGCGGCAAGCTGAAGACGCTCACCCAGGGCGTCGCGGTCGGCATGTACGTCCTGGCGCTGACCGGCTGGCTGGCCACCCTGCGGTGGTGGGTGATGGCCGCGGCGGTCGTCCTCACCGTCGTCACCGGTCTCGACTATGTGAGACAGGCCATGGTGCTGCGCCGCCGGGGAATCGCGGAGCGGGCGGCCGCGTTGGAAGAGCGAGAAGCGTGAACCCCACGGCGATCGAGCTGGTGCGGCTACTCAAAGTGAACGGTGAGACCCTCGCCGTCGCCGAGTCGCTCACCGGTGGCCTGGTCGCCGCCGAGATCACCTCGGTCCCCGGCGCCTCCCAGGTGTTCCGGGGTTCGGTCACCGCCTACGCCACCGAGCTGAAGCACGATCTCCTCGGCGTCGACGCCGGGCTGCTGGCCCGGTCCGGCGCGGTGGACCCGCAGGTCGCGGCCCAGATGGCGGCCGGTGTGCGCAAGGCCCTCGGCGCCGACTGGGGCATCGCCACCACCGGGGTGGCCGGTCCCGATCCGCAGGACGGGCAGCCGGTCGGCACGGTCTTCGTGGCGGTCGACGGACCCTTCCGGCAAGGCTCGCTTTCCGCCCCCGGCGGAAAAGTGGAGGCCCTGCGGTTGAACGGCGGCCGTGCGGAAATTCGTATGGAGAGTGTACGGAGCGTACTGACACTGCTTCTACGGGAGCTTGTGGGCGAACAGACCGCGAATGAGCGGGCACAGGATACGGAACGGAACGGGGGGTTTTGATGTTTGCAGCCCTGAGTGAACACGACATCGCTCCCCGCACGGCCGCGGCGCGAGGCGGTACGGTGGGGCGAGAAGGATGCGGCTACGCGGTCCGAGGAGGGAGCCACCGATGATTCTGCTCCGTCGCCTGCTGGGTGACGTGCTGCGTCGGCAGCGCCAGCGCCAGGGCCGTACTCTGCGCGAAGTCTCCTCGTCCGCCCGGGTCTCACTTGGCTATCTCTCCGAGGTGGAGCGGGGGCAGAAGGAGGCTTCCTCCGAGCTGCTCTCCGCGATCTGCGACGCGCTGGACGTACGGATGTCGGAGCTCATGCGTGAGGTGAGTGACGAACTGGCACTCGCCGAGCTGGCCCAGTCCGCCGCGGCCAACGACGGCGTCCCGGCGCCGGTCCGGCCGATGCTGGGTTCCGTGTCGGTGACCGGTGTGCCACCGGAACGGGTGACCATCAAGGCACCCGCCGAAGCGGTGGCCGCCGCCTGAGCCGCACGCACGCGGCCTGGCGCCCGATGGCTGTAAGCCCCGGCCGGGCCTCCCTGGACTCTCCAGGTGAGGCCCGGCCGGGGCTTTTTCCTGCCCGCACCGGTCGCCCTGAGCCGTTTTGCTCCGTTTGCCCGGTCCGGGCCGCCCGGTCATGGTGAGAGGGACCCGAAGCCCGCCGAGGATCTGAGGACAGCGGATGTACGTGGTGAAGAGTCCCCTTCCCGAGGCCGATCTGAAGACCGTCTCCGAGGCCCTGCAAGGGGCGCTCGTGGATCTGGTCGACCTCTCGCTGGTCGCCAAGCAGATCCACTGGAACGTGGTCGGGCCACGCTTCCGGTCGGTCCACCTCCAGCTGGACGAGGTGGTCGTCTCCGCGCGGACCGCCTCCGACCTGGTGGCCGAGCGCTCCTCGGCGCTGGGCGTCCCGCCGGACGGACGGGCGTCCACGGTCGCCTCCGGCACCGGCATCACGGTCCCTCCGGCCGGGTGGATCAAGGACACCGACGCGGTCGCGGGGATGGTCGCCGCCCTCGGCGCGGTCATCGGCCGGATGCGGGAGCGGGTGAACGCCACCGGCGACGCCGATCCGGTGTCCCAGGACATGTTCATCCAGATCACGGGCGACCTCGAGAAACACCATTGGATGTTTCAGGCCGAGACGGCGTGAGAGAGGCGGGTTCCCGGAACCGGCCGACCGGAGAGTCTGCCCGGTGCCGCTCCGGTGAGCCCTTCGGTGCGCCTTCCGCGGGTGGCAGGCGGTGTTCTAGCTTCCGGCTGGAGGTGACGGGTCCATGAACGGGCGAATAGTGCGCTGGGGGGCAGGTCTGGGGTTCGGCGCGGTGTGGTGGTGGGCGGTGCTGCGGCTGACCCTGGGGGACGGCGCGGGGGTGCTGGAGGGGGCCGTGGTGCTCGGCGGATGGGGGCTGGGGGTGCTGCCGGTGCACTGTGTGGCCAAGGACCGGGCCGAGGGGGCCGTGCGGACGGGGCGGTGGCGTGAGGCTTGGCGGGGCGCTGGGGAGGGTGAGGGGACGGAGGCGCGCGCTGGGGTCACTCGTTCGGGTGAAGCGGGGGCAGGGTGAGCGGGGGTGCCTCGGGTGGGGTGGGGGCTTGGGTTTGCTTTCGCGGGGTTCGGCTCGGGCGGGTCGGCGTGTGGGGCGGGGGCTGGGGTTTCCCGGCTTCGGGTCGTGTCAGTCAGCGTGCGGGGCGGGGGTAGCGCTCCCGCCAGCGCTGGGCCGTGCCGGGGGCGGGGGTGGGGCCGCTCTGGCAGGTGGGGCACCAGTAGGTGGGGCGGTCCTGGACGCCGTCGCCCTGGTCGGCCACGCGTACTCGGGTACGGCAGCGCAGACAGGGGCGGGAGGCACGGCCGTAGACGTACAGGTCGTTCCGGGGCAGGCCGGTGGTCTGGCGGACCGGGCGGGCCCGGTTGACCTCCAGGAGGCGCTGGGCGACGCCGGGGAGCTGGGCGGCGCGGTCCGGGGGGAGTGAGCCGACGGGGAGCCAGGGGGTCACGCCGAGCAGGAAGCACAGCTCGCTCTTGTAGACGTTGCCGATTCCGGCGAGATTGCGCTGGTCGAGCAGGGCCTCGCCGAGGGGGCGGGCCGGGTCGGCGTACAGGTTGGCGAGGGCGCGCTCCGGGTCCCAGTCCGGGCCGAGGAGGTCGGGGCCCAGATGGCCCACCACGCGCTCCTCGTCCTCGGTGCGCAGCAGCTCCAGCACCGACAGGCGGTAGCCCACGGCCATGCGGTCGTCGGCGCCCAGGACGACGCGGATCTGGTGTCCGGCGCCGCCCCGCCAGCGTTCGCCGGGGCCGTACACCTTCCAGGCGCCCTCCATCCGCAGATGCGTGTGGAGGGTCAGGCCGCCCTCGAAGCGGGTCAGCAGGTGTTTGCCGCGCGGTGCGGTGTTCAGCACGGTGCGGCCGGTCAGGTCGACCACCGCGTACTGCGGGACCCGGAAGTCGCTGTGGGTCAGCACCCTGCCCGCGAGCGCGTCGTGCAGCCGCTTCGCGGTCTGCCACACCGTGTCACCTTCGGGCATGCGTCCAGGGTGCCACGGCGCGGGGGCCTTCTCCGGCGGCCGGGCTCAGGCGCGCAGAGTCAGGCGCGCAGGCGCAGGCCGCGTGGGGTCGCTATGAACCCGGCGGCCTCCAGCAGGGTGCCCAGGGGGGAGGTCAGCGCCGCGGTGCCGTTGATCCGCTCGACGGTGACCGTGCCCAGGGAGCCCGCGCGGGCGGCCGCCGCCAGGGCCTCCGCGGCGGCGCGGAGGCGGGGGTCGTCGGTCGCGGTGCCGTCCGGGTCGGCGGGCCAGGCCAGCAGGGACTTGCCGCCGCGCTCCATGTAGAGGGTCAGCTCGCCCTCCACCAGGACGACCAGGGAGCCCGCCTTGCGGCCCGGCTTGTGCCCGGCGCCGGTGGGCGACTCCGGCCAGGGCAGCGCGGCGCCGTACGCGTTGGCGGGGTCGGCGGCGGCGAGGACCACCGCTTTGGAGTCGGGGGCGGTGTCCCGCGTGCGGGGGCCATAGCCACGGCTCGTGGGAGAGCCGCCGCGCGGGCCGCCCTGGCCCGGTGAGGCGTACGGGTCGGTGATGCCTGCCGGGCCGAAGGGGCGGGGGAGACCGCCGTCGTCCCCGTCGCGGGGCGGCCACGCGAAGTCGCCGTCGAGGCTCGGGTGGGTGAAGCCGCCGGAGGACGGGTCGAACGCCTCGGACGCGGTGTGGCCGTCGCCGTCGCCGTCGCCGTCGCCGGGGAACGGGGGGAGGCTGCCGTTGCCCGCCGCGACCGGAGCGGGCACCACGCGCTCGCCCCGGTCGCGGGCGTTGGACACCGCGCGGAGCCGGTCCACGGCGCCGTCCATGGCGAACTGGGCGGCCCCCAGCCCCTCGACCACATAGCCGCGCCGCGCCTGGCCGCTCTCCTCGAACACGGACAGCACCCGGTACACCGCCGAGAAGCCGCCCTCCACGCCCTCCGCGCCCACGGCGCCCCGGGTCACCACGCCGTGCCGGTCCAGCAGGGCGCGCGCCCGCGCGTGAGCGCGCACGGTGGCGTCCGGCTCGGGCACCGGCAGCAGCGACCAGCGGCCGCCGACGGTCGGCGGGCCGGACCGGGACGCGGCGCGGGCGGCGGCGGTCAGGGAGCCGTAACGCCCGCGCGGGACATTGCGTTTGGCGCGATGGGCCGTCGCCCCGGCCGTACGGCCCGACCCCAGCAGGGCGCGCATCGGGGCCAGGGTGTCGTTGGTGAGCCGCCCCGACCAGGCCAGGTCCCACAGGGCGTCGGCCAGGTGTGCGTCGCTCGCCTCGGGGTGCGTGGTGGCACGGACCTGGTCGGCGATCTGACGGAAGAACAGGCCGTACCCGCCGGAGAGCGTGTCCAGGATCGACTGGTGGAGCGGGCTCAGTTCCAGGGGGTGCGGGGGCGGCAGGAGCAGGGGCGCGGTGTCCGCGAGGTACAGCGAGACCCAGCCGTCCTTGCCGGGCAGGGAGCCCGCCCCGGCCCACACGACCTCGCCCGCGGCGGTGAGTTCGTCCAGCATCGACGGCTTGTAGTCCGCCACGCGGGAGGGCAGGACCAGCTTCTCCAGCGCGGAGGCGGGCACCGAGGCGCCCTGCAACTGCTCGATGGCGCGCACCAGCCCATCGGTGCCGCGCAGCGTGTGCCCCTTGCCGATGTGCTGCCACTGCGGCAGGAACTGCGCCAGCGCGGCGGGCGGCACCGGCTCCAGCTCGTGCCGCAGCGCGGCCAGCGAACGGCGGCGCAGCCGACGCAGCACCGTCGCGTCGCACCATTCCTGGCCGATGCCCGCCGGATGGAACTCGCCCTGGACGACCCGGCCGCTGCCGGCCAGTCGCTGGAGGGCGCCCTCGGTGACCGCGACGCCCAGGCCGAAGCGGGCGGCGGCGGTCGTCGAGGTGAAGGGGCCGTGGGTGCGGGCGTAGCGCGCGAGGAGGTCGCCGAGCGGGTCCTTGACCGGTTCGGTGAACGCCTCGGGGACGCCCACCGGCAGCGCGGTGCCCAGCGCGTCGCGCAGACGGCCCGCGTCCTCGATGGCCGCCCAGTGGTCCTCGCCCGCGACGCGGACCTTGATGACGCGCCGGGCGGCGGCCAGCTCCCGCGCCCACTCCGGCTCGGCGCCCCGCTCGGCCAGCTCGGCGTCGGTCAGTGGGCCCAGTAGCCGGAGCAGGTCCGCGACGCTCTCCGGGTCCTTGGCGCGACGGTCCTCGGTGAGCCACTGGAGTTCGCGCTCCAGCTCGGTCAGCACCTCGGCGTCGAGCAGCTCCCGCAGCTCCGCCTGGCCCAGCAGCTCCGCCAGCAGCCGGGAGTCCAGGGAGAGCGCGGCGGCACGGCGTTCGGCGAGCGGGGAATCGCCCTCGTAGAGGAACTGGGCGACGTAACCGAACAGCAGGGAGCGGGCGAACGGGGACGGTTCGGGGGTGGTGACCTCGACCAGGCGGACCTTGCGGGACTCGATGTCGCCCATCAGCTCGACCAGGCCCGGTACGTCGAACACGTCCTGGAGGCATTCGCGGATCGCCTCCAGGACGATCGGGAACGACCCGAACTCGCTCGCCACCTCCAGCAGTTGGGCCGCACGCTGGCGCTGCTGCCACAGCGGGGTGCGCTTGCCGGGGTTGCGACGCGGCAGCAGGAGCGCGCGGGCGGCACACTCCCGGAACCGCGCGGCGAACAGCGCGGAGCCGCCCACCTGGTCGGTGACGACCTGGTCGACGTCGCCCTTGTCGAAGGCGACGTCGGCGGCGCCGACCGGGGCCTGTTCGCCGTCGTACTCCGCACCGGCCTTCGCGGGGCTCTGGTCCAGCAGGTCCAGGCCCATCAGATCGGCGTCGGGCAGGCGCAGCACGATGCCGTCGTCGGCGTGCATGACCTGGGCGTCCATGCCGTACCGCTCGGAGAGGCGGGCGCCGAGCGCGAGGGCCCACGGGGCGTGCACCTGGGCGCCGAAGGGGGAGTGGATCACGACCCGCCAGTCGCCCAGCTCGTCGCGGAAGCGCTCCACGACGATGGTGCGGTCGTCCGGGACGTGCCCGCACGCCTCGCGCTGCTCGTCCAGGTAGGCCAGGACGTTGTCCGCCGCCCACGCGTCCAGGCCCGCGGTGAGCAGGCGCAGCCGGGCGTCCTCCTTGGACAGCGAACCGACCTCGCGCAGGAACGCGCCGACCGCGCGGCCCAGTTCGAGCGGGCGGCCCAGCTGGTCGCCCTTCCAGAACGGGAGCCGCCCCGGCACGCCCGGCGCGGGGGAGACCAGGACCCGGTCGCGGGTGATGTCCTCGATGCGCCAGGAACTCGTGCCCAGCGTGAAGACGTCGCCCACGCGGGACTCGTACACCATCTCCTCGTCCAGCTCGCCGACCCGGCCGCCGCCCTTCTTCGGGTCGGACCCGGCGAGGAAGACCCCGAACAGGCCCCGGTCGGGGATCGTGCCGCCGGAGGTGACGGCGAGCCGCTGGGCGCCGGGCCTGCCGCTGATGGTGCCGGCGACGCGGTCCCACACCACGCGGGGGCGCAGTTCGGCGAAGGCGTCCGACGGGTAGCGGCCCGCCAGCATGTCCAGGGTGGCGGTGAACGCGGACTCGGGGAGCGAGGCGAAGGGCGCCGCGCGGCGCACGGTGGCCAGCAGGTCGTCGAACTGCCAGGTGTCCAGCGCGGTCATGGCGACGAGTTGCTGGGCCAGGACGTCCAGCGGGTTGGACGGCACCCGCAGCGACTCGATTCCCCCTGAGCGCATCCGCTCGGTGACCACGGCTGCCTGCACCAGGTCGCCCCGGTACTTGGGGAAGACCACGCCCGTGGAGACGGCGCCCACCTGGTGTCCCGCGCGGCCCACGCGCTGGAGGCCGGAGGCGACCGAGGGCGGGGACTCGACCTGGACGACCAGGTCGACGGCGCCCATGTCGATGCCCAGCTCCAGGCTGGAGGTGGCCACCACGGCGGGCAGCCGACCGGCCTTCAGGTCCTCCTCGACCAGTGACCGCTGCTCCTTGGAGACCGAGCCGTGATGCGCGCGGGCGATCACCTGCGGGGCGCCCTGGGCCGCGCCCGAGCCGCCCATCAGCTCGGCCGGGGAGTGGTGCTCGTCCAGCTTCTCGCCGGTGGCGCGCTCGTAGGCGATCTCGTTGAGCCGGTTGCACAGCCGCTCCGCCAGGCGGCGGGAGTTGGCGAACACGATGGTCGAGCGGTGCGACTGGACCAGGTCGGCGATCTTCTCCTCGACGTGCGGCCAGATCGAGGGCTTCTCCGCCTTGTCGTCGCCGTCGGCCGCGGGGGCACCGCCCAGCTCGCCCATGTCCTCGACGGGCACGACCACCGAGAGGTCGAACTCCTTGCCCGACGCGGGCTGGACGATCTCCACCTTGCCCCGGGGCGAGAGATAGCGGGCCACCTCGTCCACCGGACGCACGGTCGCCGACAGGCCGATCCGGCGCGCGGGCTTCGGCAGCAGCTCGTCCAGCCGCTCCAGGGACAGCGCGAGATGCGCGCCGCGCTTGGTGCCCGCGACCGCGTGCACCTCGTCCAGGATCACGGTCTCGATGCCCGTGAGCGCGTCCCGCGCGGACGAGGTCAGCATCAGGAACAGCGACTCGGGGGTGGTGATCAGGATGTCCGGCGGCCGCGTGACCAGCGCGCGCCGCTCGGCGGGCGGGGTGTCGCCGGAGCGGATGCCCACCTTCACCTCGGGCTCGGGCAGGCCCAGGCGCACGGACTCCTGGCGGATGCCGGTCAGCGGGCTGCGCAGATTGCGCTCGACATCGACCGCGAGCGCCTTCAGCGGGGACACGTACAGCACCCGGCAGCGCTTCTTCGGGTCGGCCGGGGGCGGGGTGGAGGCCAGCTGGTCCAGGGCGGCGAGGAAGGCGGCCAGCGTCTTGCCGGAGCCGGTCGGCGCCACCACCAGCGCGTCCGAGCCCTGGTTGATGGCCTGCCACGCGCCCGCCTGGGCCTCGGTGGGCGCGTGGAACGCCCCCGTGAACCATTCGCGGGTCGCGGGGGAGAAGCCTTCGAGGGCCGGGTGGGCGGAACTGACCATGCCTCCATCCTGCACCCGCCCACTGACAATCGGGCTGACCTGGGCAAACGGGACGGACCGGGGCGTGCGGCGACC
Organism: Streptomyces sp. NPDC002176; assembly: GCF_044903645.1. Taxonomy (NCBI): domain Bacteria; kingdom Bacillati; phylum Actinomycetota; class Actinomycetes; order Kitasatosporales; family Streptomycetaceae; genus Streptomyces; species Streptomyces sp. NPDC002176. Next base: position 1,819,268 of record NZ_JBJDQW010000001.1, on the reverse strand, counting down.
GGCGCCCGTGGCCGACAATGGGCACATGGCGGGTTCAGGGGAACGGGCACGGCACTGGCGGTACGCGGAACTGCCCGGGGTCGACCTGCTCCGCGCCCGCTACATCCGCAAGACCTTCGTCCGCCACACCCACGAGAACTTCGTGATCGCGGCCATCGCGGACGGTGTCGAGGTCTTCCAGCACCAGGGCGCCGACGTGTCCGTGGGCGCGGGAGCCCTCGCCCTGGTCAACCCGGACACCCCGCACACCGGCCGCGCGGGCGTCCCCGAGGGCTGGCGGTACGGCGCGGTGTACCCCTCGCCCGAAGTGGTGGCCCGGATAGCGGCCGAGACGACCACCATCCGGGGGACGCCCGGCTTCGCCGCCCCGATGGTCGACGACCCCTACACCGTCCGCCTCGTCCACCAGGTGCTGCGCGCCGCCGAGGAGGGCAACGCGCTGGCCGCCGACACCCTGCTCAGCGTCGCGGTGACTCGGCTGCTGCGGCTCAACGGCGGCCCGCTGCCCGAACGCCGCACCCCCTCGGCCGGAGCGGGAATCGCCGCACGCGCGCGTGCCGTGCTGGAGGAGCGGATGGCGGAGCCGCCCAGCCTGGAGCGTCTCGCCACCGACCTCGGCACCAGCCGCTTCGCCCTGTTGCGGGCCTTCCGGGACGCCTACGGCTTGCCCCCGCACACCTGGCTCACCGACGCGCGCGTGCGCCGCGCCCGGCTCCTGCTGGACACCGGCACCTCGCCCGCCGAGGCCGCGGTGCTCGTCGGCTTCACCGACCAGCCCCACCTCAACCGCCACTTCGCCCGCATCGTCGGCGTGCCTCCGGGCGCCTACCAGCGCGAACGCGAGAACCGCGAGAACCTGACCGGGCGCAACAACGTACAAGACGGCGCCGGGCGCGCCGCCGTAGCGTCCGGGGCGTGGCACATCGACAGACAGCACTCGCGGACAGGGCCGCCGAGGACGTGGGAAAGCCGGACAGCGCCGTCGTACGGGACGCCCTCGGGGTCGGCGTCGCCGTAGGGCTCTCCGGCTTCGCGTTCGGCGTCACCTCGGCAGGCAGCGGACTCGGACTCCTCCAGACCTGCGCGCTCAGCCTCCTGGTCTTCACCGGAGCCTCCCAGTTCGCCCTCGTAGGGGCGCTCGCGGCGGGCGGCAACCCGTTCACGGCCGCTGCGGGCGCGTTCTTCCTGGGCGTGCGCAACGCGTTCTACGGGCTGAGGCTCTCACAGCTGCTCGCCCTCCCGCGCGCGGTGCGGCCGTTCGCCGCCCAATGGGTGATCGACGAGACCACCGCCGTCACCGTCGCCCAGCCGGACCGGCGCTCCGCGCGGCTCGGCTTCACCGTCACCGGGCTCAGCCTCTACGTGCTGTGGAACCTCACCACCCTGCTCGGCGCGCTCGGCGCACAGGCCCTTGGGGACACCGACGCGTGGGGGCTGGACGCGGCCGGACCCGCCGTCTTCCTGGCGCTGCTCGCCCCCATGCTGACCACGTTCACCGAACGCGCGGTCGCCGCCCTCGCGGTCCTCCTGGGCCTCGGCCTGCTGCCCGTGCTGCCCGCCGGGGCGCCCGTCCTGGTGGCGGCCCTGGCAGCGCCGCTCGCCCTATTCGTCCAAGGGCTGCGCGCCCGCTCCGCCCAGCGGCCGGACGCCCCGGAGGAGGACCGATGAACACCTGGCTCGCCATCGGCGTCACCGCGCTCGGCTGCTACGCCGTCAAGCTCGCCGGACTCCTCGTCCCCGCGAGCGCCGTGGAACGGCCGCTGGTCAAGAAGCTCGCCGCGCTGCTGCCGGTCGCCCTGCTGGCCGCGCTCACCGCCCAGCAGACCTTCGCCGACGGCCACACCCTCGTCCTGGACGCACGGGCCGCCGGGGTGGCCGCGGCGGCCGTCGCGCTGCTGCTCCGGGCACCGTTCCTGGTGGTCGTCGCGGTGGCCGTGGTCGTGACCGCCGGTGTACGCGCCCTGACCGGCTGAGTGCCGGGTCAGCCGACGTAGCGGCCGTACGCCCTGAGGGTGCGCAGCGCCTCGATGGTCACCCCGGCCCGCGCCTCCAGCGCCGGAGCCGGTGCCCACTGGCGCCAGCGCACCGGCCAGCCGCCGTCCTCCTCCTGCCCGGCGGCGAGGAAGTCCAGCGAGCGCGCCATCTCCTCGTCCGTGAACCACGCGCGCGCGAGCGAGCCGGGGGTGCGCGCGAAGTCGTGCGGGAAGTGGTGCTCGCCGGGCGCGTAGCCGGGGGCGACGGGGTACGCGTCGAGACGGTCCGGGTCCAGTGCCGCGAGCCGCCGCTCGCGCACCAGGCGGCCGAGCCGGTCGGCGGCCGCCTCCGCGCGGGCGCGGTCGGGGGCGGCGTCGAGGAACGCCACGGCGGCCTCGACCTCGTACGGATGCGACGCCTCCAGGGCGTCCACGGCCTGCCAGCAGAAGTCGGTGGCCCGGAAGAGCCACGCGTGCCACACCTCGTTGCGGTGCAGCAGGCCCACCACCGGTCCCGTCGCCAGCAGCTCGCTGGGCGGGTCGTCCACCACCGGCACGAAGGGCGCCACCGGATAGCCGCGCTGGCTCGGGCAGACCGCGGGCAGGGCGCCGTCCGTGGTGGACACCGAGGTCAGATAGCGGCACACCCGCTCCACCCGCTGCCCGCCGCACCGCCCGACCGCGTCCAGCACGTGCAGCGCGCGGGCGCTGTGCAGCGGCTGGCTCAGTGGGCCGCGCAGATCGGGCTCCAGGGCGTGACCGTAGCCGCCGTCCTCGTTGCGGTAGGCGTCCAGGGCCCTCTCCACCGGGTCCGCGGTGCCGTTCAGGAAGTGGTGCGCGAAGAGCCGCTGCTCCAGCACGCGCGCGGTGAGCCAGACGAAGCGCTCCGCGCGGAAGAGGGGGGAGTGCGCCGGGGGCGCGGAGGGGAGCGAGGGAGCACCAGATTCGGCCATGGACCAGACCGTAGGGCCACCGGAGCCCGCCGAGAACGGTCCCGGACAGTCCCGCCCCCAGAGGCGGGATACTCGAGGCATGCGGTTGACGGCCTTCTGGCAGCGGATGGCCCGCCTATCTGCGAAGATCCCGTGAACTGGGGCTAAGAACAGCACTGTTGTGCGGAACCGACAGGCGAAGTCGTCGACGATCGGCTCACTCGGGCTCCTCGTACCGCTGGCGGTGTTCTTGCTGGGCGGTGCTCGTGCCGCGACCACACTGAGCGGATGGACGGACTTGTTCGCCCGGCACAACACCGCTGTCATGGCGGGGCTGTTCCTCGTCTTCGGTCTGAAGCTGCTCGGGGACGGCATCGGTATCGTCACGTCCTGAAGGGGTCCTGACCAGCAGTCATCGACCTGAGGCCGTGATGCCGTGAGCCGCCCCGGACTCGACGCGCGCCGCCGGGGCGGCGGTGCCTACTCTTGAGTCACACCGCCGTGCCCATGGACCGAGCAGGTGACGGTTCGGCTCTCTGCCACACCGGAAGGCGATTCGCATGACCACCGAATCCGACGCTCCCGTGCTCGACACGCTCGCTGCCATGACGCTCGACTCCATCGAGCGCTGCCACATGGACGCCCGTTCGCTCATCCTCGCTCGCATCGCCGCCCTGGTGGCGATGGACGCACCGGCGATCTCCTACCTGGCCCACGTCGACCCCGCGATCAGGGCCGACTTCACCGCCGACCAGTTGCAGGACCTCCTCGTCGCCATCGCTCCCGTGGTGGGAACGGCGCGCGTCATGTCGGCCGCGGGCCACCTCGCGGAGGCGTTCGACGTCGCGATCGCGCTGGTCGAGACCGACGCCGAGAACATGGCACGGGCCGAGGCCCACCCGCACCGCGTGTCCTGAGCCCCCGCGGGAACTTCCGCACGCACGCCACACGTGGCCCGCCGCCGCCCAGGGCCCGTCCGCGCCATGATCCGCCGGACGGGCCCTAGTCGTCCCGCAGGCGGCGCCAGACGCGGGTGCGGTGCAGTACGTAGAGGGAGCCGCTCAAGACGATCGCCTGGAGGCCCACGGCGACCAGCCAGAACTCGTCGCGCGTCTCCAACTTGTCGGTGAGGAATGTGAAGTTCATACCGAAGAACCCGGTCAGGAAGGACAAGGGCAGGAAGATCACCGACACGATGGCGAGCCGGTTGATCACCCCGTTCTGTTCCCCGGCCACGAGGGACGAATAGCTGGCGAACGCTCTGCGGGCCGCGTCCTGCAAGGACTCGATGACCGTGAGTACGGTACGGCCGGCCTGCTGGAACTCCCGAGCGAGTCGTTGCCGGTCTCTGGGGAAGTAGCGGGTCATCAGACGCCGCGTGATGGTCTCGTCCACGGCCTGCACCCAGGGCAGCAGCGACTGGTGCAGCAGGGCCGAGCGGCGGCGCAACTGCGCCAGCCGGTACATCTGTTCCGGGCGCCGCTCCTCGAACATGTCGTCCTCCAGTTTCTCCACCTCCAACAGTGCCGCGACCGCGGCCCGCCGGAAGGTGCCCAGCGCCTCCTGGAGCATGAGGAAGAGGGCGGCGACGGAGTCACGTGGCCTCTCCCGCCGCAGGTGCCCGACGATGTGATCGCCCATGACGGCTGGGTCCCGGTGCGCGGTGACCAGATAGCGGTCGGAGGCCAGTGCATGGACATGCGCGATCCGCTCGCCGTGCACCACCGGGACCACCAGACCGAGCAGTTCACCGACGAACTCGGCGCGGACGGACTCCTGCGCACGGCCGAACCAGTCCAGCCCCTCCGTCTCCAGCCCGAGCAGACGTGCCGGGGATTCGCCGTCTTCCGTGCTCTCGGACGACAGGTCGATGTCGACGAGGAGGAAGCGGGCGGTCTCCAGTCTGCTGCGCACCTCCCTCGGGTCCAGGGGCGTGTAGGCCGCCTCCGGCGCCGACGCCGTCGTCACGATCATCGCCCCTCACCTTCGGTTGTGACGTGAGGTCTCCGAGTGTCACCTGGTCAGAGGTGTTCCCCGCCGTGCCACTCGTGCCGACCGGGCACGGGCCCCCTAACGGCTCTGAGATGCGGTCCTGCGCGCGTGCTGGATACGCTCGTCGAGTGGCGGGGGCGCCTTGGACCCAAGCCGGTCGCGCGTCAACCGTGCGGAAGCGATGACATCCGCAGAGCTGAAACCCACAGACTTCACCCCGCCACGGGAAGAAGGTTCGCGATGAGGTTCATCCACATGCGTTCGGCGAAAGCCGCCGCGGCAGTTCTGATGGCCGTCCCCTTCTCACTCGGTGGTCTGGCGTCGCAGAGCCACGCGCAGGACGCGTCCCCCAGCCCCTCCGGCACGTTCGGCCCGGGTTGCTCGGCGCTCTCCCAGAAGACGGACACCGCCAAGGACAAGGTCGTCGAGGCCGCCGCGGCCTACCCTCAGCTCAGCCAACTCGTATCCGCCCTGGTCAGGGCGAACCTGGGTGACACGCTGGACGGGAAGTCCGACATCACCGTCTTCGCCCCCGACCAGAAGGCATTCCAGAACGTGACAGCGTCACAACTGTCCTCGCTGCTCGGCAACCAGGGGCAGCTGAAGAAGGTGCTGAGCTACCACGTGGTGGACAAGAAGATCACCCCGGACCAGCTGTCCAACGGCTCCTTCACGACGCTGGAAGGCGGCAAACTGACCACCTCGGGCTCCGGGTCCGACTTCAAGGTCAACGACAAGGCGAACATCGTCTGCGGCAACATCAAGACCGCGAACGCCACCATCTACGTCGTCGACGCCGTCCTGCAGCCCCCGTCCTGACCGCTGCGGTACGCGGCGGGCCGCGCGAGCCGGAGGGGACCCTCGTAAGGGGTCCCCTCCGGGTCGTCTCCCTCGCCCGCCGGCTCGGGCGCGCTGACCCCGGCATTACTCTGTGTACATATACGCACTTCAAGCCCGACGCCCGGCACGCAGGTCGCGCTGCCATGGATGCTTGGTTCCGCGGGGAGGCGAACTCCCTGGACACCCCCTGATGATCGTGCTCGGGTGCGATGGGTGGGAAACATGCAGGTCATAGCGGCTGTGGAGTGGAATTCATGCGGTTGACGGTTTTCTGGCAGCGGATGGCGGCCCACTTCGGTCCGGGGTACGCCGACTCCTTCGCGCGCGATCACATCATGTCCGAGCTGGGCGGACGGACGGTGCACCAGGCACTGGACGCCGGATGGGACGCCAAGGACGTGTGGCGTGTGGTGTGCACCGTGATGGACGTGCCGGGGGACAAGCGCTGAGCGGCGGTCGTCGCGGGGTGCCGGGCGGGGGCGGCCGAAAGGCGGGGGCGAAATACGCGTACCGCTGTTCCCCCGGTCGACGGACGATCCGACGGGTATGACGATCCGACGGGTGTGACGATCCGACTGGTGTGTTGACGGACACATACCGAGTCGGTCACCGAGGCCCTCAGACGGTCCGGGCTGTCGGTGGCGTGGGTGAGACTGGGCCCGTGGCACGCATCGACGACATCGAGCCGACCGACCCGCAGACGGCACCTCCGGCCGGGGCGGCGGCCTCCGCTGCCGGTACGCCGCCGCGCGAGCCCGCGGCCGGTGCCCTCGCGGGTGCCCGGATGCCGCGCTGGCTGCCGCGTGCCATGGTGCTCGCGCTCACGCTGGTCGCGCTGTTCCAGCTGGGGAGCTGGGCCTTCCACGAGCTGACCGGACTCCTCCTCAACATCCTGATCGCGTTCTTCCTGGCGCTCGCCATAGAGCCCGCCGTCAGCCGCATGTCCGCGCGCGGGATGCGCCGGGGACTCGCCACCTTCCTGGTCTTCCTCGGCCTGGCCGTCGTCACCGCGGGCTTCTTCACCCTGCTCGGCTCGATGCTCGCGGGCCAGATCATCAAGATGATCGAGGGCTTCCCCGAGTACCTCGACTCCGTCATCAACTGGGTCAACCAGACCTTCCACCTGGAGGTGCGCCGGGTCGACGTCCAGGAGGGACTGCTCCACTCCGACTGGCTGCGCAAGTACGCGCAGAACAGCGCGGCAGGCGTCCTCGACGTGTCCGCGCAGGTGCTCGGCGGGCTCTTCCAGATCCTCACCGTCGGCCTGTTCTCGTTCTACTTCGCCGCCGACGGCCCCCGGCTGCGCCGCGCCCTGTGCTCGGTGCTGCCGCCCGCGCGGCAGGCCGAGGTGCTGCGCGCCTGGGAGATCGCCGTCGACAAGACCGGCGGCTACATCTACTCGCGCGGCCTGATGGCGCTCATCTCCGGCCTCGCCCACTACATCCTGCTCCAGGCCCTCGGCGTGCCGTACGCGCCCGTGCTCGGCGTCTGGGTGGGCCTCGTCTCGCAGTTCATCCCGACCATCGGCACCTATCTCGCGGGCGCGCTGCCGATGCTGATCGCGTTCACCGTGGCGCCCTGGTACGCGGTGTGGGTGCTGGTCTTCGTCGTGATCTACCAGCAGTTCGAGAACTACATGCTTCAGCCGAAGCTGACGTCCAAGACCGTCGACATCCACCCGGCCGTCGCCTTCGGCTCGGTCATCGTCGGCACCGCCCTCCTCGGCGCGGTGGGCGCCCTGATCGCCATCCCGGCGGTCGCCACGCTCCAGGCGTTCCTGGGGGCGTACGTCAAGCGGTACACGGTCACGGACGACCCCCGCGTACACGGCCACCGCCTGCGCAGGCAGGGGCGCCCGGACACGTTCATCCGCCTCCGCCTGGGGCGGCCTCGGGCTCCTGAGTCGGATTCCGAGGACTCGGTCTAGCCCGGCTCCCGCGCGGTGCGGGCGCGGCGGTGCGCCGCCACGCGCTCGCGGGTGGCGCAGCGGCGGGAGCAGTAGCGGCGGGGTGGGCCGCTGCCCTGGGTGACGTAGACGTTGTCGCAGCTGGGGGAGTCGCAGGTGCCGCCCGGCGGGCGTTGGCGGTCCCAGGCGAGGACGGTAAGCGCCAGGCAGGAGGAGGCGAGGAACCACTCGTCCCAGGGCGCGTCGTCGGCGCGGTCCAGGTGGGGGTGCCAGGGGGTGGTGGCGTCGTGCGAGGACAGCCGGAGAGGGCCCGTGTGCTCGCGCAGCAGGCGGTTGAGGGCTGACGCGGCGGCGTCGGTGTCCTCGGCGGCGAACACCTCCCGCAGCCGGGTTGCGGCCGCGCGCATCGCGGTGACCTCGCGCGGGGAGAGGTCGATGGGGTCCGTCTCGCCGTACGCGCGCAGCACGGCGGCCACATCGGCCGGGTCGGGGTGGTCGTCGGCGAGGGCGTTGACCAAGGCGGCGGTGCGCTGGGCCGTAGCCAGCACGGAGTGCCGGGTGGACCAGTCTTCGGGGGGTGAGGGCACCGGCGGAATGTAACGCATATTGCGGAGTTTTGAGTTACCTCCGTAACGTCATCGAGGTGATGAGGCGTTACGCGCTTGCTTCCTACCTCGCTGGTGCGCTGGCCGCCCGCACCGGGGACGCGATGTCCGGTCCGGCACTGATGCTTGCCGGGTTCGCCCTCACCGGCTCGGCCACCGCCGCCTCCGCTCTGCTCGCGGGGATCACCGTCTCCGCCGTGGTGGGCGGCCCGGTGCTCGGTGCCCTCCTCGACCGGGCGGAACGGCCCGGGCGCCTGCTCGCCGGGGCGATCGCCCTGTACGGCGGAGGGCTGGGACTGATCCTGCTCGGGCTCGGCCGAGTGCCGTTCACCGCCACGCTCGCGCTCGCCGTGGCGACCGGGCTGGTGGGGCCGGCTCTCGCGGGAGGCTGGACCGCGCAGCTGCCTCGGGTGGCGCTTGAGGGCCCGTCGGCGCGGGCGAACACCCTCGACGCGATGACGTTCGGCGCGGCGAGCCTTGCCGGTCCGGCGCTGGCCGGGGGCGTGGCGGAGATGCTGGGCGCGTCGACTGCCGTGGTTGTCGCCGGAGTACTGATCGGGCTGGCGGTTCCGGCGGCCTGGTGGCTGCCCAGGGCGCCCGGCCGGGAGGCGGGGGCGGTGGTCGGTGACCTCGCCGCTGGAGCACGTTTCGTCCTGAGGAACCCGGCGCTGGCGCGCGCGACCTTCACCTCGGTCGGCTCCTGCACGGCCCAGGGCATGTGGACGGCCTGCGTCCCGTTACTGGGCGAGCGGGTGCTGGGCGGGGCGGCGCGGGGAGCGGTGCTGCTCTCCTGCGTCGCGGCATCCGGCCTGGTGGCCAACACCGTGCTCGCGCGCAGGGTGGTCATGGCCCCGGACGCCCTCATCCGGACAGGCGCCCTGGTGCAGGCAGTCGCGCTGGCTCTGGCGGCGTCGGGCCGACCGGCCGCGCTCATCGTGGCCGCGCTGCTGATCGGCGCCGGTGAGGGGCCACAACTCACGGCCCTGTTCGCCGTTCGCCACCGGGAGTCCCCGGACCGTCTGCGCGGCCAGATCTTCACCACCGGCGCCAGCTTGAAGATCACAGGCTTCGCCCTGGGCGTCGGGCTTGCCGGACCCCTCGCGGCGCGGTCGCCGTCGGGCGCCTTGCTGCTGGCGTCGGGGATTGCCGCTGCGGCCTGCGTCAGTGTTCCCGCGCGGGAGTGAGTGCCTGGAGGCGGATTCGGAGGGCTTCGTCCTCGTGGATGAGGGCGGTTTGGACTCCTGAGCGGATCACGCGGGCGTCTCCGTGGGCGAGGGCCGCGAGTCTGCGCAGTTGGTCGTCGGTCATGTCGGTCGTGCCGAGGGCTTCCAGGGCGTCGCAGGCGCGCAACGCGCCGGTGTCCCATTTGGCCGATCGCAGGGTGGCCTCGATGAGTGCGGCGCGGTCCAGTGAGGCGGGGTCCGCCACGGCCAGGAGGGCCAGTACGGCGGCCGGTGCCTGTGTGGGATGGTCGAGGGCCGCCGTCAGGCGGGGGACGAGCGGGCGTCCCGCCGGGCCGAGGAGCGCCGCCGCGCGGGCGGCCCGCACGACCGACCATCGGGACCAGGCGTTCTGTCCGGCGCGGGTGAAGACCGAGTCAAGAACGGCGATCACCTCGTCCGCTTCCCCCGTGACACGCCAGAGGGCCTCGGCGAGAGCGGTGTCCGCGTCCAGCGCGGGTGTGGTGTCGTCGGATGGGCCGCTGAGCGCCGCGCGGAGGGCCGGTACCAGGGGTGCTCCCTGAGGGCCGAGTGCGCCGGTCGCCAGGGCGGCGTCCCTGAGTTCACGGGCACCGCCCCGGAGTCCCTCTTCGAGGCAGCGCAGCAAGGGCGCGGGCTCGTCGACGAGGTCGTACAGCGCCTGCGCCGCCGGGAGGGAGCCCTGATCGGCCGCCGTCCGCAACGAAGTGGCTGCCTGGCGGCGTTCCTCGGGCGCGCAGTCGGCGGCGATGGTGGCTATCGTCGCGGCCGCGAAGGGGAAGCGGGGGAGGGCCGCGCACAGCTCGGGCAGGGCCGGTGCCGCGTCGGCACCCCAGCCCCTCAGCAGGGTCATGAGCTGCCACGGTTCGTTGCCGCTCAGGCTTTCGGGCCGGGAGAGGCGGTCCCGTACCGCGTCGAGGAGGCCGTCGTCGTACGGGAGGGCGAAGTCGGCCGGTGCGCGGGTACCGGCGGCCGCGTCGAGGGCCCTCGGGCGACGCCCGAGACCGGCGGCCAGGAACGGCACCGCCTTGACGGGCGCGACGAGTACGAGCGCGGCCAGGGCCCGGTCCGCGTGGTCGTCGACCTGGTCCGGGTTCCTCCGGGCGAGGGGGACGAGGATGTCGGCGGCCGGTGCCGCCACGCTGCCCACGCGGCCGAGGAGGGACGCCACGCTGATCAGCGATTCCTCGTCGACGGCAGCCTCGCACAGGCTTCGCACCAGCCGCGCCGGGGCGCTGCGGGAGAGCATGCAGGCGCAGTCGGCCGCCCACAGCCCTTCGGTCCTCACGTCGGGTCGGTCGCTCCGCAGCGCCGCCTCGACCAGGGCGAACGCCGCCTCGTGCTCCGATCCATCGCCTCTGATCAGGAGGGCCTTCACGACGGCGGACAGCGGTTCGCCGCGCTCGTGATCGAGGTCGGAGCACAGAGCGTCGGCGGGCAGCAGGGAGAGCATCGCCGTGTGCATGGCTGGGGTCCATGGCGCGCCCGCGTCGAGACCGGCGAAGAGGGCGGCCATGCGCACCTCGGCGGGCTGGGACGGCTCCAGGGCGGTGGCGGCCAGCGCCGAGCCAGCCTGGGGGTCGAGTCGGGCGAGCGCGGACAGGACCTCCGCGCGCACGGCGGGTACGGACTCCTCCGCCCAGCGGGTACGCAGCGCGGGCAGGGCTATCTCGGCCGCGCGGGTGTGGGAGACGGCCCAGGCGGCGGCCCGGCGGACGTCCGGATCGGCCGCGGCCAGCGACGGCAGGAGCAGCGGAAGCTGTTCGGCCACGGCCGCCCGGACCGTGCCCGTCGGCACGCCGTGCTCGTCCTCGCTCTCGGCCAGGCCGCCGAGCAGCACCATGACATCGGCCGTGCGGTGACCGGCCGCCGCGATCCTGGTGAGGAACGGCGCCACGTCCGCGCTCGCGGCGTAGACCGTTCCCTGGTGCAGCACGCTGCCGTACAGCTCGGAGAGGGCTTCGTCCGCCGCGTCCTGGTCGGGGCCGCTCAGTGCCCGGAGCAGGCCGGGGACGTCCTCCGCGCTCCCGTAGGCATGGGAGGAGGCGGGCCAGGGGTGGTCGTCCAGGCCGTCGAGCGGGTGTGCGAGATCCATGCGGCGCATCGTGCCAGGCAGGTCCGACAGTGCCGTCGGTGACGGGGGTGAGCGCCGGGCCGCGTCCGCCTCGCCGGGGGTCCTGAGGTGCTTGACACAAAAATCGAACATCCATTCTCATGGAAGTGCGGGCGAGGCCGACGGCGGGGACTTCGATGCGGTTCGAGTAGGAATGTCCCTCGGTTATCCACAGGCCGGGCCGACGTCGGGGCGCATTGTCAGTGGCAGGCGTTAGCGTCTTTGACGTGAAGCGATCGACTCAAGCAAATCGGGTGGAACCCATGGTAGGAACCGACCGCGAGAAGGCGCTCGACGCCGCGCTCGCACAGATTGAACGACAATTCGGCAAGGGCGCCGTGATGCGCATGGGCGACCGCTCGATGGAGCCCATCGAGGTCATCCCGACCGGTTCGACCGCCCTGGACGTGGCGCTCGGTGTCGGCGGGCTGCCGCGCGGCCGCGTCGTGGAGGTCTACGGCCCGGAGTCCTCCGGTAAGACGACCCTCACCCTGCACGCCGTGGCCAACGCGCAGAAGGCCGGCGGCCAGGTCGCCTTCGTCGACGCGGAGCACGCCCTCGACCCCGAGTACGCGAAGAAGCTCGGCGTCGACATCGACAACCTGATCCTTTCCCAGCCGGACAACGGCGAGCAGGCGCTGGAGATCGTGGACATGCTGGTCCGCTCCGGCGCGCTCGACCTCATCGTCATCGACTCCGTCGCCGCGCTCGTCCCGCGCGCGGAGATCGAGGGCGAGATGGGCGACAGTCACGTGGGTCTCCAGGCCCGCCTGATGAGCCAGGCCCTGCGGAAGATCACCAGCGCGCTCAACCAGTCCAAGACGACCGCGATCTTCATCAACCAGCTCCGCGAGAAGATCGGCGTCATGTTCGGCTCGCCGGAGACCACGACCGGTGGCCGCGCGCTGAAGTTCTACGCCTCGGTGCGTATCGACATCCGCCGCATCGAGACCCTGAAGGACGGCACGGACGCGGTCGGCAACCGCACCCGCTGCAAGGTCGTCAAGAACAAGGTCGCCCCGCCCTTCAAGCAGGCCGAGTTCGACATCCTCTACGGCCAGGGCATCAGCCGCGAGGGCGGCCTGATCGACATGGGCGTGGAGCACGGCTTCGTCCGCAAGGCCGGTGCCTGGTACACGTACGAGGGCGACCAGCTCGGCCAGGGCAAGGAGAACGCCCGCAACTTCCTCAAGGACAACCCCGACCTCGCCAACGAGATCGAGAAGAAGATCAAGGAGAAGCTGGGCGTCGGCGTGCGTCCCGAGGACCCCGCCGCCGAGCCGGGCACGGACGCCGCCGCGGTCACCCCCGCGGGCGCCGACGCCAAGGCCACGGACGCCAAGGCGGCCCCCGCCCCGGCCAAGGCCACCAAGCCCAAGGCCGCCGCAGCCAAGAGCTGACCCGTGACGCGACGAACCGACTGGGCCGAGTACGACGACTCCGCGCCCGGTGCCCCACGGGGGAGGGGCATCGGGCGCGACCAGGCCACCGCCGCGCCCGGCGACGACGCGGACGGATATGCGGACGGACACGAGAACGGCCACCCGGCGCCACGCCGTTCCGGGTGGAGCGGCACACGCTCGGAGGGGTCCCACGGGGGCGGCTCCTCCCGGCGCGGCCGTCGGCGGCGCGGCTTCGGGGAGCCGGGCGGCACGGACGAGGACACCCCCAGCTCGTCGAGGGCCGAGCCAGGGGTGTCCTCCACGGCCCGGGACACGGACCCGGCCGAGAAGGCGCGGAACATCTGTCTGCGCCTCCTCACCGGAACCCCGCGCACCCGCAAGCAGCTCGCGGACGCCCTGCGCAAGCGGGAGATCCCGGACGAGGTGGCCGAGGAGGTGCTGTCGCGGTTCGAGGAGGTCGGACTCATCAACGACAGCGCCTTCGCGGACGCCTGGGTGGAGTCGCGGCACCATGGCCGGGGGCTGGCCCGCCGCGCCCTCGCCCGTGAACTGCGCACCAAGGGCGTCGACTCGGCGCTGATCGACGAGGCCGTGGGACAGCTCGACTCCGAGCAGGAGGAAGCGACCGCCCGCGAGCTGGTGGACCGCAAACTGAGAGCCACCCGTGGGCTCGACCGTGACAAACGGCTCCGCCGCCTCGCCGGGATGCTCGCCCGCAAGGGGTATCCCGAGGGCATGGCCCTCCGCGTCGTCCGCCAGGCGCTGGAGGAAGAGGGCGAGGACACGGAGTTCCTCGCGGAGGACGGTTTCTGAGGGCGGTTCCTGAGGGCCGGTCAGGAAGGTCCGCTCAGGGCGCCGAGCCCCGAGCGGACGTACCCCTCAGGCCACCGGCTCCACTCGCTCCACCGGCAGCCCCGCCGCGCGCCACGCCTGGAAGCCGCCCACCAGGTCGGTGGCGCGGCGCAAGCCCAGCTGGTGCAGGGAGGCCGCCGCCAGGCTGGACGCGTAGCCCTCGTTGCAGATGATCACGACCCGCAGATCGTGCCCGGTGGCCTCCGGCACCCGGTGGCTGCCCTGTGGATCGAGCCGCCACTCCAGTTCGTTGCGCTCGATCACCAGGGCGCCGGGGATCAGCCCGTCCCGCTCCCGCAGGGCCGCGTACCGGATGTCGACCAGCAGGGCGTCACCGTCGGCCGCCGCGTCGTGCGCCGCTCGCGCCTCGACGCGCCGGTAGCCGGAGCGGACCCGGTCCAGCAGTTCGTCGATCCCGGCCGGGCGGAGCGCGTCGCCGTCGCCGCTCACTGCCAGTCCTCCGGCCGCTCGACCTGCTCCAGCCGGAGCACCTGGCCGCTGCGGCTGTAGCGGCGGATGCGTGGCAGCGGCGGGTAGTAGGCGTGGACGGAGACGGCGTGGCTGTCGGGGGAGTCGTTGTACACCTCGTGCACATGGTGTCGGCCGAAAGCACGACCCTCACCGGCGCCGAGACGGCGTTCGCGGTCGACGTCCTCGGTGAGTTCGAGGGTCCGCCAGCCGTCCGTGGGCAGCCGGGCGGCCAGCGAGTTCTCGCGCAGTTCGCCCGACGCGGTGAGGAAGGCGCCGACCGAGTCGGCGTGGTCGTGCCAGCCCGTGCCGGTGCCGGGTGGCCAGCCGATCAGCCACGCCTCGCTGCCGCCCGGCCCCGCCAGCCGGAGCCAGGTGCGGCCCTCGGGGTCGAGCGGGAGGGAGGCGATCAGTTCCGCGTCGGCGGCGGCACGCCGGACGAAGTCGAGCAGTTCGGCCTGGCTGGGGGCCGAAGCGGCGGTGGGGGAGGTGAGGGGGGAGACAGACACGTGCACCGTCCTGAAGAGGGTTCGCCGAACGGGCGCGCGACGGCGCCCGGAAAGGGGATGCGAATTCAGCAGGACGGGCGACACACGCAGCCCGCGTAGCGGAGCAGGTCCATATGGACCCTCCGCCACAGGCGCACAGGGGTGTCGGTCACGATCCGGAGTACAGCATGCCGCCGCACTCCGGTCAATCGGTCGTCATCATGTGGACAACGACGGGACAGCGACGGGACCGCGACGGGCCGGACCCGAGGTCAGCGGACCCCCGAACCGGCCTCCGCCTCCTCCCTCGGGGCGTCCTCCAGCGGCACCGCGCCGCCGAGCGCGGCCTCCGCCGCCGCGTACAGATCGGCGGGCCGGACCCCGCTGAGCGCGGTGACCAGATGACCGTCCGGACGCACGAGCAGCACACTGTGCGCCGGGGCGCCCGGATAGCTCTCCGCGACCAGCAGCTCCGCCCGGTGCGGCAGCGCGGTCACCGCGGCCGCCAGCCGGGGCATGACCCCGGCGGACATCCAGTGCTTGCGGTCCCACACCCCCGTACCCGGCGCGATCAGGACGACGAGCAGCGCGCCCCGGCCCAGCCGGTCGCGCAGCCGGACGAAGGAGCCGTCCTCGGCGGTGACCCGTACGTCGGCGACCGGGGCGCCCGGCTCGGTGTCGACCGGGATCTCGCCCTCCAGGTACCGGGGCGCGAGCGGCGAGCCCGCGTACGCCCCCGGCTCGCCGAGCGCCCCGCGCCCCAGGTGACCGTCCGTCATCAGCGCGTCCTGGTTCCGGGCCGCGCCGGGTACGTAGCCGCGCAGCCCGCCCGTGCCGCGCAGCACCGGCAGCAGCTGGTCGGCGGCGCGCAGCCGGGCGGCGACCACCGCGCGCCGTTCGGCCTGGTAGCTGTCGAGCAGCGCCTCGTGCGGGCCGTGATGCCAGACCACGGCCAGCTTCCAGGCGAGGTTGTCGGCGTCCCGCAGCCCCTCGTCCAGCCCCTGGGTGCCGAGCGCGCCCAGCAGATGGGCGGCGTCCCCGGCGAGGAACACCCGGCCGGAGCGCCAGCGGCGGGCCAGCCGGTGGTGGACGGAGTGCACGCCGGTGTCGAGGAGGTCGTAGGCCGGGACCGTTCCGCCGGTCCAGCCCATGAGGGTCTTGCGGACGTTGCTGACCAGGAACTCGGGTGTGATCAGGTCCTTGCCGGGCGGCATCAGCCAGTCCAGGCGCCAGGCGCTGCCCGGGAGCGGACGGGCACCGACCTCGTGGGCGGGATGCCCGGACGACCGCCACGGAGGCATCCGGTGCAGCAACGCCCGCCCTTCCCAGGGAAGTTCGACGCGCAGGGTGGCGACCGCGTGCCGTTCCACCGAGGTCCGGCCGGGGAAGCGGATGTCCAGGAGCTTGCGGACCGTGGAGCGGGGGCCGTCGCAGCCGACCAGATGACTGCCCCGCCACCAGGTGCCCCGCGGGCCGCGGGTGTGCGCGGTGACACCGGCGCGCTCCTGCTCGACGGCGTCGAGACGGCTGTCCAGGGCGATCTCGACGAGCGGTTCGGCGTCGGCGGCCGCGCGCAGGGCGGCGCTGAGCACGTGCTGTTCGATGTGGAGCGGCGCGGGGTCGTCCGCCGTGAAGGCGATCTCGCTCACCACCTGCCTGCGCCGCAGCGACCGCCAGCCGGTCCAGCGCAGCCCCAGGTCACCGGCGTGGACCGCGGTCAGCCGCTCCAGCAATGCTGCGGTGTCCTCGCGCAGGACGACGGTGCGCGCCGGCCGGGGCTCGTCCTTGCCGCCGGTCTCGTCGAGGACGACGGACGGCACCTCCTGGCGGGCCAGCGCCAGGGCGAGCGTGAGCCCGACGGGCCCCGCTCCGACGATGATCACCGGGTCCACGGTGTGGCGCCCCCTGCCCATGACGATGCCTCGACGAACACGCGGGAACAGGAAGGTGAAGCGGGGTGCACGATCACAGAACGTATGCAACCCATTGGCAGAGTATGCGTCAAGTGACCGAGGCCCGTGGCGATCACCCCACCAGGATCGGGCACGGAGCCCAGGACCGCAATGGGGGGCCGGGTCGGCGCGCGCACGCCGATCCGGCCCCCCAGAGGCTCGCTTGAGCAGGTGTCAGACGGGAACCGAACCGCCGACCTCGCCCGAGTTGAGATCCTCGACCGCACCGGCCCCGAGCACCGCTCCGGTGCCGCGCGTGCTGCGGCGCAGTCGGCCCTCCAGCCAGGAGGCGAAGGAGGTGAGCAGGAAGTTCAGCACGATGTAGATGACCGCCACCACGAAGAAGCTCTGGATGACGTTGGCGTAGTTGGCCGCCAGGGTGCTGCGGGCGTTGAGCAGGTCGGTGAACTGGAGCATGACGCCGCCCAGCGCCGTGTCCTTCACGATCACCACGAGCTGGCTGACGATGGCCGGGAGCATCGCGGTGACGGCCTGCGGCAGCAGGATGCCCGCCATCGTCTGGCCCTTGCGCAGACCGATGGCGTACGCGGCCTCGGTCTGTCCCTTCGGCAGCGAGAGGATGCCCGCCCGGACGATCTCGGCGAGTACCGAGGCGTTGTACAGGACCAGGCCGGTGACGACGGCGTACAGCGGCCGCGCGTCGCTGGGGATGTCGGTGGAGCGGACGTAGAACTCACCGGCGAACAGCATCAGCAGCAGCACCGGGATGGCGCGGAAGAACTCCACCACCACGCCCGCCGGTACGCGTACCCAGCGGTGGTCGGACAGCCGGGCTATGCCGAATATCGCGCCCAGGGGCAGCGCGATGACCATGGCCAGCGCGGCCGCCTTCAGGGTGTTGCCGAGGCCGGGCAGCAGGTAGGTGGTCCATGCCTCGCCCGTGGTGAAGGGCTTCCACAGCGCCCACGCCAGCTGGCCCTTGTCGTCCAGCTTCGCCACGGCCCACCACAGGAGCAGGCCGAGGAGGGCGAAGAAGACGACGGAGAGGACGACGTTGCGCGTCCGGGCGCGGGGGCCGGGCGTGTCGTAGAGGACGGAACTCATCGCTTCACCGCCAGTCGCTTGCCGAGCCAGCCCAGGAAGAGGCCGGTCGGCAGGGTCAGTACCACGAAGCCGAGGGCGAAGACAGCGCCGATGGCCACGGTCTGGGCCTCGTTCTCGATCATCGTCTTCATCAGGGTGGCGGCTTCGGCCACGCCGATGGCGGCCGCCACCGTGGTGTTCTTGGTCAGGGCGATCAGGACGTTGGCCAGCGGGCCGATGACCGCGCGGAGCGCCTGCGGCAGCACGATCAGCCGCAGCGTCTGGGAGAAGCTCAGCCCGATGGCCCGGGCCGCCTCCGCCTGCCCCAGCGGCACCGTGTTGATGCCGGAGCGGATGGCCTCGCACACGAACGCCGCCGTGTAGGCGACCAGTCCGAGCACGGCCAGCCGGAAGCCCTGGATCTTGAAGTCCTCGGTGCCCATGGTGACGCCGAAGATGTCGGCGAGGCCGAGCGAGGTGAACAGGATGATGATCGTCAGCGGGATGTTCCGGACGATGTTGACGTAGGCGGTGCCGAACCCGCGCATCAGCGGGACAGGACTGACCCGCATGCCGGCCAGCAGGATGCCCCAGACGAGGGAGCCGACGCCGGAGAAGACGGTGAGCTGCACCGTCGTCCAGAACGCCCCCAGGACGTCGTAGCCTTCAAGAAAGTCGAACACGTTCTCCCGCGCTTCCGGGTGTGTGGCCTACGGGGTGGTCGGGGCGCGCCGCCGTCCGGGAAGCGGTGGACGGCGGCGCGGGCCGTGGACCGTGCGGTGCCCGCCAGGTCCTCGCGTCGTGGTGCCGGGACTACTTGACGATGTCGCCGATCTTCGGGGCGGGCTCGTTCTTGTACTGGGCCGGGCCGAAGTTGTCCTTCACGGCCTTGTCCCACGACTTGTCGGCGACCATCTGCTCCAGCGCCTTGTTGATCTTGTCCACGGTCGCGGAGTCGCCCTTCTTGACGCCGATGCCGTAGTTCTCGTTGCTGAGCTTCAGGCCCGCGAGCTTGAACTGGCCCTTGTACTTGTCCTGCGAGGCGAAGCCCGCGAGGATCGAGTCGTCCGTGGTCAGCGCGTCCACGGCACCGCTCTGGAGACCGGCGACGCACTCCGAGTAGCCGGACAGCGGGCGAAGGTTGGCGTCCGGGGCGATCGTCTTCTTGACGTTCTGCGCCGAGGTGGAACCGACCACCGAACACAGCTTCTTCTTGTTGAGGTCCGTGCCCTTGGTGATGTCGGAGTCCTTCTTCACCAGCAGGTCCTGGTGGGCCAGCAGGTACGGCCCGGCGAAGTCCACCTTCTGCTTGCGCTCGTCGGTGATCGAGTAGGTGGCCGCGATGAACTTGACGTCGCCGCGCTGGAGCGCGTTCTCGCGGTCGGCGCTCTTGGTCTGGACCCACTCGATCTGGTTCGGCTGGTAGCCGAGCTGCTTGGCGACGTAGGTGGCCACGTCCACGTCGAAGCCGGAGTAGGAGCCGTCCGGCTTCTGGAGACCGAGGCCCGGCTGGTCGAACTTGATGCCGATCTTGATCTTCTTGCCGCCCGAGGCGTCGTCGTCCTTCTTGTCGCCGCCGCAGGCGGTGACGGACACGGCGAGGGCGAGCACGACGGCGGAGGCGGCGGTGACCTTGCGGAGCTTCATGGTGGACATCCTTTGCGTGATGCGTGACGGAGCGAAGACGAGACAGAGCGCGAGGACGCGGGCTGCCGCACGGACAGCGCCGGGCCGCCCGGCGACCCGGACGGCTCCGGCCCGGACAGTGCGGGAGCCCGGTCCGCGGCTCAGTGGTGCAGGATCTTGGACAGGAAGTCCTTGGCCCGGTCGCTGCGCGGATTGCTGAAGAACTGCTCGGGGGCGGCCTGTTCGATGATCCGGCCGTCCGCCATGAAGACCACGCGGTTCGCGGCCGAGCGGGCGAAACCCATCTCGTGGGTGACGACGACCATCGTCATGCCCTCGCGGGCCAGCTGCTGCATGACCTCCAGGACCTCGTTGATCATCTCGGGGTCGAGGGCCGAGGTGGGCTCGTCGAAGAGCATCACCTTCGGACCCATCGCCAGCGCCCGCGCGATGGCGACGCGCTGCTGCTGGCCGCCGGACAACTGCGCCGGGTACTTGTCGGCCTGGCTGCCGACGCCGACCCGGTCGAGCAGGGCGCGCGCCTGCTCCTCGGCCTTCTTCTTGTCCGTCCTGCGGACCTTGAGCTGGCCCAGCATCACGTTCTCGAGCACAGTCTTGTGCGCGAAGAGGTTGAAGGACTGGAACACCATCCCGACGTCCGCCCGCAGCCGGGCCAGCGCCTTGCCCTCCTGGGGCAGCGGCTTGCCGTCGATGGTGATGCTGCCGGAGTCGATCGTCTCCAGACGGTTGATGGTGCGGCACAGGGTCGACTTGCCGGACCCGGACGGCCCGATGACCACGACGACCTCACCGCGGCCGATCGTCAGGTCGATCTCCTGGAGCACATGCAACGCGCCGAAGTGCTTGTTGACGCTCTTCAGGACGACCAGGTCGTCGGACGCGGCCACGTCTTCCTTGGCCACCGCTACTTCGGTCATCGCTCTCGGGCTCCGTCCTCCTCGGTTTCGGTGGACAGTAGTGACGACCCCCGGCCGACGTCACCACATCTGAGGTGAATCTGAGCATCACGATCCGATAGCAATCGGACACGTGTCGTAGCACTTGCCTTCTGTGCGCGTATCGGCCGGATAACGGAAGGCACGGGCAACCGGAACGCTCTTGACGGCGTCGTCCTTCATCGGCGTCACTGCATGGTGCACACGCGCGCACATCGGTACGCGCCGGAGAAGAACCCAGACCGTACGACCGCTGAACCGAAGGGGGCCGGGATGAGACTGCTGCTCGTCGAGGACGACAACCACGTCGCCGCGGCCCTCTCCGCGATCCTCGCCCGGCACGGCTTCGACGTCACCCACGCCCGCAGCGGCGAGGAGGCCCTCCAGGCGCTCGTCCCCGAGGGCCCCGGCTTCGGCGTGATCCTGCTCGACCTCGGCCTGCCCGACCAGGACGGCTACGAGGTCTGCGGCAAGATCCGCAAGCGCACCGGCACCCCGGTCATCATGGTCACCGCCCGCTCCGACATCCGCTCCCGCATCCACGGGCTCAACCTGGGCGCCGACGACTACGTGGTGAAGCCGTACGACACCGGCGAACTCCTCGCCCGAATACACGCCGTCAGCCGCCGCACCGTCCCCGAGGACGCCGTGACCGGCGACGACAGCACCGCCCTGCTGGTCGGCACCGTGCGCATCGAACTGCCCACCCGGCAGGTCAGCGTGGCCGGGGCCACCGTCCCGCTGACCCGCAAGGAGTTCGACCTGCTCGCGCTGCTCGCCCAGCGGCCCGGTGTCGTCTTCCGGCGGGAACAGATCATCAGCGAGGTGTGGCGCACCAGTTGGGAAGGGACCGGGCGCACGCTGGAGGTGCATGTGGCGTCGCTGCGCGCCAAGCTGCGCATGCCCGCGCTGATCGAGACCGTGCGCGGGGTCGGCTACCGGCTCGTCGCCCCGGCCGGATAGCGGGGCCGGGTGCGCACTCGGCTGCTGCCGCTGCTCATCGTCCTGATGGCGGCCGTGCTCCTCGCGCTCGGTGTGCCGCTCGCCGTCAGCGTGGCCGCCGCCGAGCAGCAGCGCGTCATCGTGGACCGGATAGACGACACCGCGCGCTTCGCCGCGCTCGCCCAGTTCGTCACCGACACCCCGAGCGGCGGCCGTTCCACCGCCCCGGACGAGCGCCTGGAGACTCTCTACCGCGAGCTGGAGAGCTACCACGACGTCTACGGCATTCGTGCCGGTGTCTTCTACAGCGACCGCTCCGCCATGGTCAACGCCCCCGGCGACTGGCTCGTACCGCAGGAGGGGGTGGTCCGGGCGGCCTTCGAGGAGGCGCTGCTCAGCCGTCGCAGCCACGACCCCGGCCAGGTGTGGCCCTGGCAGCGGTCCCGGCTCGTGGTCGCCTCGCCCGTGATCCGGGACGGGGACGTGGTCGCGGTCGTCGTCACCGACTCGCCCACCGAGCAGATGCGGTGGCGCGTCCTGCGCGGCTGGGCGCTGATCGCGGCCGGTGAGATCACCGCGATGCTGCTCGCGGTGGGCGCGGCCCTCCGGCTGACCGGCTGGGTGCTGCGGCCGGTCCGCATCCTGGACGCCACCACCCACGACATCGCCACCGGACGCCTGAAGTCCCGCGTCGCGGTGGGCGTCGGGCCACCCGAACTCCGGCGGCTGGCACGGTCGTTCAACGAGATGGCGGACAACGTCGAGGACGTGCTGGAGCAGCAGCGGGCCTTTGTCGCGGACGCTTCCCATCAATTGCGCAACCCCCTCTCGGCACTGTTGCTCCGGATCGAACTGCTCTCCCTCGAACTGCCCGAGGGCAACGCGGAGATCGCCTCGGTGCGCACCGAGGGCAAGCGGCTGGCCCAGGTGCTGGACGACCTGCTCGACCTGGCGCTGGCCGAGCACGCCGAGACCGAGGCCCGGCTGACCGACATCGGCGCGCTCGCGGCGGAGCGGGTCGCCGCCTGGACGCCGACCGCCGACGCCAAGGGCGTGCGCCTGGTGGGCGACTGCCCGCCCACGACCGCCTGGGCCGACGCCATCTACCTGTCCAGCGCGCTGGACGCGGTCATCGACAACGCCGTCAAATTCACCCCCGAGCACGGCACGGTCGAGGTCGGCGTCTTCTCCCGCGGTGACACCACCACCGTCCAGGTCACCGACACCGGGCCGGGTCTGACCGACGACGAACTCGAGCGCGTGGGCGACCGGTTCTGGCGCAGCGGACGCCACCAGAACATCAAGGGCTCAGGGCTGGGCCTGTCCATCACCCGCGCCCTGCTCGCCGCGACGGACTGCTCGATCGCCTACGGCCACCACGAGCCCGAGGGACTGCGCGTCACGGTCACCCTGCCCCGGCAGGCTCCCGCGCCCGACCCGCGTCAGGGCTTGACCGACCGGTAGTAGCGCCGGGCCCCGGTGTGCAGGGGGAGCGGGTCGGTGTAGATGGCGGTGCGCAGATCCACGCGCTGCGCGGAGTGCACATGCTTGCCTATCTCGTCCCGGCTCTTGATCACGATGCGGGTTATCCACTCCGTGAGCCTCGGGTCCAGGTCGGCGCGGGTCATCAGCAGGTTGGACACCGCGATGGTGGCCACCGTGGAGCCGTGCTGCACCCGCGGATACGCGGATTCGGGCATGTTGGTGGGCCGGTAGTAGCGCGCCGCCTCTCCCTCGGCGTGCAACTCGGAGACGAGCTTCCCCTCTATCGGTATGAACCGGAACCCCGACTTGTCCGCCAGCTCCGTGAGCCCGCCGGTGGGCAGGCCGCCGGACCAGAAGAACGCGTCGATGTCGTGGTTCGCCAGCATGTCCGGACCGGTGTCGATCCCCGCGGACACCGGGACGACGTCCTTCTCCGGATCGATCCCGGCGGCCTTCAGCACGCCGTTGGCTATCAGCCGCACACCGGAGTTCGGCAGGCCCGTGGCCACCCGCTTGTCACGGAGGTCGGCGACGCTGTCGATCGTGGAGCCGGGCGCCACGATGAGCTGCACATAGTCGTCGTAGAGCCGGGCCACCCCGCGCAGCCGGTGCTCGGCCGGGTGCGCCTGCTCGTACGTCTGCACCGCGTCGGCCGCCGCGATGGTGAAGTCCGCCTTCCCGGCCGCCACCCGCTGCACGTTCTCCTGCGAACCGGCGCTGCTGGTCAGCTTCACCGTCAGACCGGGCATGTCCTTCGCCAACTCGTTGCGCAGACGGCGGCCGTACTCCTCGTACACCCCGCGGGTGCCGCCCGTGCTGAACACGATCGTCCCGCTCGGCGGCTTCTCACCGAGCGGCGCCAGCCACCACAGCAGCAGGCCGAGCACCACGACTCCCGCGCCCGACGCCCACAGCACGCGGCGCCGGTTGGGCAACCGGGCGGAGATCTCGGCGAACGGGAACACCTTGGACATGCGGGCGATCCTGCCAGGCCGGAAGCGGTGCGACCAGGGCTGTGGACAACCGGACGGCCGGGGCTCCGGTCGCCTGTGGACAACCGGCGGGGGTGTCAGAGGCGGCCGTTAGAGTCGCCGCATGAGCAATTCTCCCGCCCGCCTCGTCAGCGAGTTCCACCGCGCCTTCGGTCTCGACGCCCGCACGATACCCACCGAGATCGGTGCCGAACTGGCCGCACACCGGGGGGAACTGCTCGCGGAGGAAGCCGCCGAAGTGGCCGAGGTGTCGGTCACCGGCCCGCTCGACCACCTCGCGCAGGAACTGGCGGACGTGGTCTACGTGGCCTACGGCACCGCGCTGGTCCACGGCATCGACCTCGACGAGGTGATCGCCGAGATCCACCGCGCCAACATGAGCAAGGTCGGCCCGGACGGCGAGATAGCCCGCCGCGAGGACGGCAAGGTGCTCAAGGGCGACCACTACCGCGCCCCCGACGTCTCGGCCGTCCTGCGCCGCCAGGGCTGGACCCCCGCCGAGCACTGACCGGCCTTGCCGTGTCCTCGGTCACGGGCCGCCCGGAGCGGGGACGGACGGCCTCCGGGGACCGCCTACCCTTGACCCATGACCATCAGCAGCGACCGGAGCCCGGCAGTGGACGTTCGAGCAGCCAAGACGTACGAGGTGCGCACCTACGGGTGCCAGATGAACGTCCACGACTCCGAGCGATTGTCCGGGCTGCTCGAGGACGCCGGGTATGTACGGGCGCCCGAGGGGTCGGACGGCGATGCCGATGTGGTCGTGTTCAACACCTGCGCGGTCCGGGAGAACGCCGACAACCGTCTCTACGGCAACCTCGGCCGTCTCGCGCCCCGGAAGGCGTCCCGCCCCGGTATGCAGATCGCGGTCGGCGGCTGCCTCGCGCAGAAGGACCGCGACACCATCGTGAAGCGGGCGCCCTGGGTGGACGTCGTCTTCGGCACGCACAACATCGGCAAGCTGCCCGTGCTGCTGGAGCGCGCCCGCGTCCAGGAAGAGGCGCAGGTCGAGATCGCCGAGTCGCTGGAGGCGTTCCCCTCCACCCTGCCGACCCGGCGCGAGAGCGCGTACGCGGCCTGGGTCTCGATCTCCGTCGGCTGCAACAACACCTGCACCTTCTGCATCGTCCCGGCGCTGCGCGGCAAGGAGAAGGACCGCAGGACCGGCGACATCCTCGCCGAGATCGAGGCGCTGGTCGCGGAGGGCGTCAGCGAGATCACCCTGCTCGGGCAGAACGTCAACGCCTACGGCTCCGACATCGGCGACCGCGAGGCGTTCAGCAAGCTGCTGCGGGCCTGCGGGAAGATCGAGGGCCTGGAGCGCGTCCGCTTCACCTCGCCGCACCCGCGCGACTTCACCGACGACGTGATCGCCGCCATGGCCGAGACGCCGAACGCGATGCCGCAGCTGCACATGCCGCTCCAGTCCGGCTCGGACACCGTCCTGAAGGCGATGCGCCGCTCCTACCGGCAGGAGCGCTACCTCGGCATCATCGAGAAGGTCCGCGCCGCCATCCCGCACGCGGCGATCACCACCGACATCATCGTGGGCTTCCCCGGCGAGACCGAGGAGGACTTCGAGCAGACCATGCACGTGGTCCGTGAGGCCCGGTTCGCCCAGGCGTTCACCTTCCAGTACTCCAAGCGCCCCGGCACCCCGGCCGCGACCATGGACGACCAGATCCCCAAGGAGGTCGTGCAGGCCCGCTACGAGCGCCTCGTCGCCCTCCAGGACGAGATCTCCTGGGAGGAGAACAAGAAGCAGGTCGGCCGCACCCTGGACCTGATGGTCGCCGAGGGCGAGGGCCGCAAGGACGGTGCCACCCACCGCCTCTCCGGCCGCGCCCCCGACAACCGCCTGGTCCACTTCACCAAGCCGGACGAGGAGGTGCGGCCCGGCGACGTGGTCACCGTCGAGGTCACCTACGCCGCCCCGCACCACCTGCTCGCCGAGGGCCCCGTCCTCGCCGTGCGCCGCACGCGCGCGGGCGACGCCTGGGAGAAGCGCAACGCCGCCGAGGCCGTCGAGAAGGCCGGTGTCATGCTCGGCCTGCCGAAGATCGGCGTCCCCGCGCCCCTGCCCGCCGCCACGACCGGCTGCGGCTGCGACTAGAACGCCCCGAGCCTCACCGGTGGCCCACGGCGTGCCCGGGCCGCCGGTGAGGCGGGTTACGCTGCCGATCATGCTTGTCGCGGTCGCCGTCTGCCCCTGTCCCCCCTTGCTCGTCCCCGAGGTCGCCTCGGGCGCCGCGCCCGAACTGGACGCCGCCCGAACCGCCTGCGCGGACGCGCTCGGCGTCCTCGCCGCCGCCCGCCCCGACCGTCTGATGGTCATCGGCCCGGCCGAGCACGGCGGGCGCCACCCGCAGGGCTCGCCGGGGTCCTTCCGGGGCTTCGGCGTCGAACTCGACGTGACGCTCGGCCGGGGGACCGCGCCCGGCCCGGAGCTGCCCGCTTCCCTGGCCGTCGCCGCCTGGCTGCTGGAGCGGAGCGACTGGGCGGACGTACCGGTCGAGGGTGTGGCCGTGGACACGGCGCTCCCCGCCGACCAGTGCGCCCGACTCGGCGCGGAACTGGGCGGCGGCAACGAACGGGTCGCCCTGCTGGTCATGGGCGACGGCAGCGCCTGCCGCACACTCAAGGCACCCGGCTACCTCGACGACCGCGCGGCCCCCTTCGACGCCGAGGCCGCCCGCGCCCTGGGCACCGCCGACCTGGCGGCCCTCGCAGCACTCGACGCCGGGCTCGCCCGCGAACTCCAGGCGTCCGGCCGCGCCCCCTGGCAGGTCCTCGCCGCGGCGGCCGAGGGCGCGGGCCTCGACGGCACGCTGCTGTACGACGAGGCGCCGTACGGCGTGGGCTACTTCGTAGCCACCTGGAGCTAGCTCGTCGGCGGAGTCTTCGGCGGGGTCTGCGGGCCGCCCTCGCCGGGCTTGCGGCCCTCCTGGCCGAGGCGGTCCACCGCCTCCTTCGCCTTGTCCGTACCGGCGTGGATCTTGTCGGTGTACTTGCCCTTGGTCCGCTCGTCGACCACGTGCGCGGCCTTGTCGATGCCGTCCTGCACCTTGTCGCCGTGCTGCCGGGCCAGGTCCGTCACCTTGTCCTTGGCCGGGCCGATCGCGGCCTTCAGATTGTCGAACAGACCCATGATCCACCTTCCGGAACAACCCGAATGCGCGTGAATGCGCCACTTGTGGGGGACGCTACCCCTCCCCGGTAGCCGTCACACCACGCGCTTACCCGGACCGCACCCGTCACACCTGCCATCCGCGAGCCCGGCATCACCCGTCGGCCACCGACGGGGCCGGAACGTTTGCGAGACTGGTGCGGTGAGCAGTGCATCCCCCGCCCCCCGTGTCATCGCCGTCGTCGGCCCCACCGCCGCCGGAAAGTCCGACCTCGGCGTCTTCCTGGCCCAGCAGCTCGGCGGCGAGGTCATTAACGCCGACTCGATGCAGCTCTACCGGGGCATGGACATCGGCACCGCCAAGCTCACCCCCGAGGAACGCGGCGGTGTCCCGCACCATCTGCTGGACATCTGGGACGTGACCGTCGCCGCCTCCGTCGCCGAGTACCAGAAGCTGGCCCGCGCCCGCATCGACGCCCTGCTCGCCGAGGGCCGCTGGCCGATCCTGGTCGGCGGCTCCGGACTGTACGTACGCGGCGCCGTAGACAACCTGGAGTTCCCCGGCACCGACCCCGAGGTCCGGGCCCGCCTGGAGGACGAGCTGGCCCTGCGCGGCCCCGGCGCCCTGCACGCCCGCCTGGCCGCCGCCGACCCCGACGCCGCCCGCGCCATCCTGCCCAGCAACGGGCGCCGCATCGTCCGCGCCCTGGAGGTCATCGAGATCACCGGGCGCCCCTTCACCGCCAACCTCCCCGGCCACGACTCGGTCTACGACACCCTCCAGATCGGTGTCGACGTGGCCCGCCCCGAGCTGGACGAGCGCATCGCGCGCCGCGTCGACCGCATGTGGGAGGCCGGGCTGGTGGACGAGGTGCGCGCGCTGGAGGCCCAGGGGCTGCGCGAGGGCCGTACCGCGTCGCGGGCGCTCGGCTACCAGCAGGTGCTCACCGCGCTCGCCGGGGAGTGCTCCGAGGACGAGGCGCGCGCGGAGACCGTGCGCTCCACCAAGCGCTTCGCGCGCCGCCAGGACACCTGGTTCCGGCGCGACCCCAGGGTGCACTGGCTCAGCGGGGCTGTGGCCGACCGCGCGGAACTCCCGGGGCGTGCGTTGACATTGGTCGAACGACCGGTCACAGCCTGATCACGTCCTGGCATCGGGATGCGCCACGGGTCAACCCGGCCTCCGGCGCCGTGCCATCATCGAGCTTCGATCGACCAGTGAAGTCCTAGTTGGGAGGGCGCGTGGCGATGGAGGCCAGCCCTCGTGACACCGCAGCAGGCACCGAGCACGTCACCACCGACAGTGACGATCCCGGCGTCGAGGACCGCCTGACCGACGACGGACCGGACGACATCCCCGTCGTGGTCACCGCCGACGGACCGACGCCCGAGGAGATGTTCGCGGGCGGCCCCGAGGTCGAGGTCGAACTGCGCCCCCAGCGGCGGCTGCGCATCTGGCAGCTGGCGCCCATCGTGGGCCTGGCCGCGCTCGGCTCGCTGATGTTCGCCTTCCCGCTCGCCTTCGACTTCGGCGACAGCGGCGCGGTCATCGCCATGCTGGGCCTGCTGATCTGCTCCTGCGCCGCGGGCTGGGGCATGATGGCCGCCCGTCGCGTCGGCTACACCTGGCCGGGCCTGCCCCCGCGCGGCTCCGGCCGCCGGACCGACTGGCGTGTCGCGCTCACCTACGCCCTGCTCGTGGCTGTCGTCGTCGTGCTCGCCGTATGGCGGGTCGCCCGCCTGCGCTAGCGCCGCCCGGCTGCCTTCTGAGGGTGTCCGGCTCACCCCGTACGATCGAGGGATGAGCACGCGGATCGCATTCCTCAAGGGGCACGGCACCGAGAACGACTTCGTGATCGTGCCCGACCCCGAGAACGCCCTGGACCTGACGCCCGCCGCCGTCGCCGCGCTCTGCGACCGCCGGGCCGGTATCGGCGGCGACGGGGTGCTGCACGTGGTGCGCTCCGCCGCGCATCCCGAGGCCCGGGACATGGCCGGTGAAGCCGAGTGGTTCATGGACTACCGCAACGGGGACGGCTCGGTCGCCGAGATGTGCGGCAACGGAGTGCGTGTGTTCGCGCGCTACCTCCAGCACGCCGGACATGTGGGCGAAGGTGACCTCACCATCGCCACCCGCGGAGGCGTGAAGCGGGTCCACATCGCCAAGGACGATTCCGGTCTCGGAGACGTCACCGTCGGCATGGGCCGGGCCCGCCTGCCCGAGGGCGAGGTCACGGTCCGCGTCGGGGAGCGGAGCTGGCCCGCGCGGAACGTGAACATGGGCAACCCGCACGCCGTCGCCTTCGTGGACGACCTCGCCCACGCCGGTGACCTCTACACCGCGCCGCCGGTCGGCCCGGAGGGCGCGTACCCGGACGGCGTCAACGTGGAGTTCGTCGTCGACCGGGCCCCCGGCCACGTCGCCCTGCGCGTGCACGAGCGCGGTTCCGGCGAGACCCGCTCGTGCGGCACCGGCGCGTGCGCCGTCGCGGTGGCCGCCGCCCGGCGCGACGGCGCCGACCCGGCCGTCACCGGCACCCCGGCGACGTACGTCGTGGACGTGCCCGGCGGGCGGCTGGTCATCACCGAGCGTCCGGACGGTGAGATCGAGATGACGGGCCCCGCCGTGATCGTCGCCAAGGGCGAGATCGACGGCGAGTGGCTGGAAAAGGCGGCCCGCTGACCTGGACGGACCGCACCCCGGTGGCCCCGGACGCCGGGGACCAGCCGTTCTGTGACAGCGAGGCCGTTCGAAACCGCGGCCGACGGGAGGGCACGTGGCGCAAACTCTAAACCTCCAAGCCGTCGCTCGAATGGGTGATCCGTTTCACGCTCGCCGAGAGGCGGTCGGTCGCACGTGATGGGCTCGATAGCATCAAGCACCGGCACGGACGGGGGAACGTCGCCAACCCTGAGCCGCGTATGCCCCTCGGGCCCCGTCCGCCGGTCCACGAGCCGGAGGTGCCCATGAGTGCGGAGGCCACGAACCCTGCGACCCCAGGCCCGGTCGCGCCCGCGGCCCCCACGGTGGCCCGCAGGAAGTCCCGGCCGCGGATCGACCTGCGCAGGCTCGGCCGGGCCGCGCTGCTCGGCCCTGCCGTCCGGAGCAAGCTGCCCGACGCCATCGGGCACGTAGCCGAGGCCCACCGCGCCCACCACCCCGACGCCGACCTCGACCCCCTGCGCCGCGCCTATCTCCTGGCCGAATCCTCCCACCGCGGCCAGATGCGCAAGAGCGGCGAGCCGTACATCACCCACCCCCTCGCCGTGACCCTGATCCTCGCCGAACTGGGCGCCGAGACCACCACCCTGACCGCCTCCCTCCTGCACGACACCGTCGAGGACACCGAGGTCACCCTCGACCAGGTCGGCAAGGAGTTCGGGGAGGAGGTCCGCTATCTCGTCGACGGCGTCACCAAGCTGGAGAAGGTCGACTACGGCGCCGCCGCCGAGCCGGAGACCTTCCGCAAGATGCTCGTCGCCACCGGCAACGACGTACGCGTGATGTCGATCAAGCTCGCCGACCGGCTGCACAACATGCGCACCCTCGGCGTGATGCGCCCCGAGAAACAGGCGCGGATCGCCAAGGTCACCCACGACGTCCTCATCCCGCTCGCCGAACGCCTCGGTGTGCAGGCCCTGAAGACCGAGCTGGAGGACCTCGTCTTCGCCATCCTCCTCCCCGAGGAGTACGCCCGCACCAGCGAACTCATCGCCCAGAACGCCGCCGGTGAGGACCCGCTCGCCGAGGTCGCCGACGAGGTGCGCGCCGTGCTGCGCGAGGCCGACATCCCGGCCGAAGTACTCATCCGGCCCCGCCACTCCGTCTCCGTCCACCGCGTCTCCCGCAAACGCGGCCCGCTGCGCGGCACCGACTTCGGCCGCCTGCTGGTGCTCGTGAACGACGACGCGGACTGCTACGCCGTCCTCGGCGAGCTGCACACCTGCCTCACGCCGGTCGTCTCGGAGTTCAAGGACTTCATCGCCGTACCGAAGTTCAACCTCTACCAGTCGCTGCACACCGCCGTGGCCCGCCCGGACGGCCAGGTCGTCGAAGTACTCATCCGCACCCACCGCATGCACCAGGCCGCCGAGGCGGGCGTGATCGCCCTCGGCAACCCGTACACCCCGCCCGCCGAGGAGCAGACCGCCGGTCTCGACGGTGAACGCGCGGACCCCACCCGCCCCGGCTGGCTCTCCCGCCTGCTCGACTGGCAGCGCGGCGCCCCCGACCCCGACACCTTCTGGTCCACCCTGCGCGACGACCTCGCCCAGGACCGGGAGATCACCGTGGTCCGGCCCGACGGCGGCACCCTGGGCCTGCCCGAGGGCGCCACCTGCGTGGACGCCGCCTACGCCCAGTACGGGGAGGACGCCCACGCCTGCATCGGCGCCCGCGTCAACGGCCGCCTGGCCGCTCTCGGCACCGTCCTGCGCGACGGCGACACCGTCCAGCTGCTCATGGGCCAGGACCCGGCCTCCGAACCCTCCCGCGAATGGCTGGAGCACGCCCACACCCCGGCCGCGCGCATCGCCATCCAGCGCTGGCTGGCGGCCCACCCCGGCGCCGACGCCCGCCCCTCCGACACCACCACCACCGAGGGCCCCGGTGGGACCCGCCCGACCAGCAGCGCCCCCGCCGCGCGTCCCCGGGGCGCCGACGTCCTGCTGGACGAGCCCGGCGGCCCGGTACGCCTCGGCGGCTGCTGTACCCCGGTGCCCCCCGACGACATCGTGGGCTTCGCCGTGCGCGGGGGAGCGGTGACCGTGCACCGGGTGGAGTGCTCCATGGTTGACGAGATGAAGAACGGGGGGCGCGCGGAGATCGCCGTGCGCTGGGGGGACACCGCCGCGTGCCGGGTCACCCTGGTCGCCGAATCGTTCAGTCGTCCCCATCTGCTCGCCGACCTCACCGAGGCGATCGCGCTGGAGGGCGCCGAGATCGTCTCCGCCACCGTGGAGTCCCCCAACCAGCAGCGGGTCCGCCACACCTACACCCTCCAGCTCCCCGACGCCGCCGAACTGCCCGCCCTGATGCGCGCGATGCGCGACGTGCCGGGCGTGTACGACGTGAGCCGGGTCCAGGCGCCCGCCGCCTGACCGTCGGCCCGCGACGCGACGCCGGACCGCCGCCCGGGACCGACTCGATCGGGTGGGCCCGTCGCGCGCCGTCACCACCGGACGGTGACGCGCTGGTAGCGGTGGGGCATGCTGCTCATTCGCCCCACGCGCCCGCACCCCGCACCCCGGTTCCTCCGGCGTCCCAAGGCGGCCCTGCTCGCCTCGGCCGTCACGGTCTGTCTCGTCGCCGCCGGAGCCCCCGCCGAACCGCTGGGCGTCGGCGACCGGATCTTCCCGGAGCTGGGCAACCCCGGCTACGACGTGGCCGCGTACGACCTCGCCTTCCGCTACCCCGGCAGCAACGACAAGCCGCTCGAGGCCGTCACCACCATCGACGCCCGGCTCACCAGCTCCCTGCGGCGGATCAACCTCGACTTCGCGCACAACACCGTCGAGTCCGTCGAGGTCGACGGTCGCAAGGCCGCCTTCACCAGCGCGGGCGAGGACCTCGTCGTCACCCCGGACCACGCGCTGCCGCTCGGCAGCCTGACCCGGATCACCGTGCGGCACACCAGCGACCCCCGCCCCGCCGACGACCAGGACGGCGGCTGGGTGCAGACCAGCGACGGGCTCGCCATGGCCAACCAGGCCGACGCCGCCCACCTGGTCTTCCCGTGCAACGACCATCCGTCCGACAAGGCGATGTTCACCTTCCACGTCACCGCCCCGAACGGCTACACCGCCGTCGCCAACGGGCTGCCGACTGGCACCGTCAAGGCGGGCGGCTCCACCACCTGGAGCTATCGCTCCCAGCACCCCATGGCCACCGAACTCGCCCAGGTGTCCATCGGCCACTCCGCCGTCGTGCACCGCGCGGGCCCGCACGGGCTGCCGCTGCGGGACGTGGTGCCCGCCGCCGACAAGAAGGAGCTGGAGCCCTGGCTCGCCAAGACGCCGGACCAGATCTCCTGGATGGAGAGCAAGATCGGCCCGTACCCGTTCGAGACCTACGGTGTGTTGATGGCGCAGGCCAGCACCGGGTTCGAGCTGGAGACGCAGACCCTGTCGCTGTTCGAGAAGGACATCTTCACCGAGCCCGCCTACCCCAAGTGGTACATCGAGTCGGTCATGGTCCACGAGCTGTCCCACCAGTGGTTCGGCGACAGCGTCAGCCCCCGCACCTGGTCCGACGTCTGGCTGAACGAGGGACACGCCACCTGGTACGAGGCCCTCTACGCGGAGGAGAAGGGCGACCACCCCCTCCAGGACCGCATGAAGGCCGCCTACGGAGCCTCCGACCGCTGGCGTACCGCCGGTGGACCGCCCGCGAAGCCCAAGCCGCCCGCCCCCGGCCAGAAGATCGGCATCTTCCGCCCCAACATCTACGACGGCGCCGCCCTGGTGCTCTTCGCCCTGCGCCAGGAGATCGGCAAGGACGCCTTCGAACGGCTGGAGAAGGTGTGGGTCCAGGAGAACCGGGACACCAGCGTCGGCACCGCCGACTTCGTCCGCCTCGCCTCCGCGATCGGCGGCCGCGACCTGACCGGCTTCTTCCAGGACTGGCTGTACGGCGAGAAGACCCCGCCCATGCCCGGCCACCCGGACTGGAAGCAGGTCCCGCCGCCCGCGCCCGCGGGCTCGGCCAAGAAGAGCTGACCCCCGGTGCCCGGGCGATAACCCGATGACGCGGTGCTCGGCGCCGTGCGACCATCTTCCGGTCGGCGCGGCGCGGCGCACGGGAATCTCCCGGGGCACGCGCGCGTTGTCCCTGACGAACACACCGGTCCCTTGCCGACCTCCGGGTCGCACGACCGCCGGACCGGTCCTCCCCTCGACGTAAGGAACCAATGACCTCCTCCTCTTCTTCCCCTTCACAGGACGCCAAGCGCCTCGCGCACGCCCACCCCGAAGGTCTTCGGGCCGATGCCCTGATGGAAGAGGACGTCGCCTGGAAGCACGACCTCGACGGCGAGCGTGACGGCGACCAGTTCGACCGCTCCGAGCGCGCGGCCCTGCGCCGTGTGGCGGGGCTGTCCACCGAGCTGGAGGACGTCACCGAGGTCGAGTACCGCCAGCTCCGCCTGGAGCGGGTCGTACTCGTCGGAGTGTGGACCACCGGCACCGCGCGGGACGCGGACAACTCCCTCGCGGAGCTGGCCGCCCTCGCGGAGACGGCGGGCGCCATGGTGCTCGACGGCGTGATCCAGCGCCGCGACAAGCCCGACGCGGCCACCTACATCGGCTCCGGCAAGGCCCTGGAGCTGCGCGACGTGGTGCTGGAGACCGGCGCGGACACGGTGATCTGCGACGGTGAGCTGAGCCCCGGCCAGCTGATCCAGCTCGAGGACGTCGTCAAGGTCAAGGTCATCGACCGTACGGCCCTGATCCTCGACATCTTCGCCCAGCACGCCAAGTCCCGTGAGGGCAAGGCGCAGGTCGCGCTCGCGCAGATGCAGTACATGCTGCCGAGGCTGCGCGGCTGGGGTCAGTCGCTGTCCCGGCAGATGGGTGGCGGCCGCGGTGGCCTGGCCACACGTGGTCCCGGTGAGACCAAGATCGAGACGGACCGGCGCCGTATCCGCGAGAAGATGGCGAAGATGCGCCGGGAGATCGCGGAGATGAAGACCGGCCGCGAGATCAAGCGCCAGGAGCGCCGCCGCAACAAGGTGCCCTCCGTCGCCATCGCCGGTTACACCAACGCGGGCAAGTCCTCCCTGCTCAACCGCCTCACGGGCGCGGGGGTCCTGGTGGAGAACGCCCTGTTCGCCACCCTCGACCCCACCGTCCGCCGCGCGGAGACCCCGAGCGGCCGGCTGTACACGCTGGCCGACACCGTCGGGTTCGTCCGGCACCTGCCGCACCACCTGGTCGAGGCGTTCCGCTCCACCATGGAGGAGGTCGGCGACTCCGACCTCATCCTGCACGTGGTGGACGGATCGCACCCCGTCCCGGAGGAGCAGCTCGCCGCCGTGCGCGAGGTGATCCGGGAGGTCGGCGCGACCGACGTGCCCGAGATCGTCGTGATCAACAAGGCGGACGCGGCCGACCCCCTGGTCCTCCAGCGGCTGCTGCGGGTCGAGAAGCGGTCCATCGCCGTCTCGGCACGCACCGGCCTGGGCCTGGAGGAGCTGCTCGCCCTGATCGACGAGGAGCTGCCCCGCCCCTCGGTCGAGATCGAGGCGCTCGTGCCGTACACGCAGGGCAAGCTGGTCGCCCGCGCCCACACCGAGGGCGAGGTGCTCTCCGAGGAGCACACCGCCGAGGGCACCCTGATCAAGGTCCGGGTGCACGCGGAGCTGGCGGCCGACCTGGCCCCGTACACCCCGGCCGCGACCGCCTGACCGGCGGTTCCACCGGAGCACGAGAAGGCCCGCCGTCCCTTCGAGGGGCGGCGGGCCTTCGTCGTAGGTGTGCGGGGTCTACTTGTCCGCGAACTTCGCGCTCACCGAGTCGTACACGCCCTTGGCCACCGCACCGAGCCGGGGACCGGCCAGCCAGCCCGAGGAGGCGGGGCCGATCGAGGTGTTGGAGACCAGCGTGGGCTCGCCGTTCGCGCCCTGCTCCACCCAGCCACCGCCGGAGGAGCCGCCGGTCATGGTGCAGCCGATGCGGTACATCGTCGGGTCCGCCTTGGCGATCGACAGCCGTCCCGGCTTGTCCTGGCACTGGTACAGCAGCTGGCCGTTGTACGGCTTCGCCGCCGGGTAGCCGCTCGCGGTGACCGTGCTCACCTCGGTCGCGGCGGGCGCGGCGAAGTCCACCGGCAGCGCGCCGCCGACCGTCTCCTCCAGCGACTTGCCCCCGTTGCCCTGCTCCGGCGTCACATGGATCACCGCGAAGTCGTACGAGGCACCGTTGCCGCCCGTCTCGCCGCCCCCGTCGATCCACTGCTGCGAGGTCTTGGCGGCGTCCGCCCACCAGACACCGTACGGAGCGACCTTCTCGCGGGAGGCGCCCTCCATCTCCGAGGAGGACAGGCTCTCGTTGTTGTACGACGGGGCGAAGGCGATGTTGCGGTACCAGCCGCCGTTCTTGCCCGCGTGCACGCAGTGACCGGCCGTCCAGATCAGGTTGGACTTGCCCGGGTGCGCCGGGTCCTCGACGACCGTGGCCGAGCAGACCATGGTGCCCTTGGGAGAGTCGAAGAAGACCTTGCCCGAGGTGGCCGCGTTGGTGTGGTACGGCGGGCGGACCGCCTTGGCCTGCACCGGCTGCGGCTCGGGGTCCGTCACGCCCTGGTCGCCGGAGAGGTCGTCGGCGCCGACCCGCTTGGCCGGGTCGTCGGCGCCTTGCATCCGGTCCTTGTCCCACAGACCGCTGATGATCGGGTTGATGAAGTCGTTGGCCTCGCGCAGCCAGTCGTCCCGGTCCCAGTTCTTCCAGGCGCCGTTCTTCCACTTGTCCATGTCGATGCCGTGCTGACGGAGCTTGTCCTGGAGGTCCTGCGGGACCCGGACCTTCCCGTCCGAGCCCCGCGCGCCGGCGGACGAGCCGCCGCCCGCGTTGTCGGCACCGTCCCCGTCGCACGCGGTGGCGGTCAGCGCCAGCGCGGAGGCGAGGGCGACGGCCGCCAGCACGCGGGAGGTTCCGCGGGGCGCACCCCTTCCTCGGCGAGCGGTGGACGACGGCCGTATGGATCGCATGGTGGTGACTCTCCCTGCTGTGACGGAACTTGGCGCTTCGGCCCGGCACCGGTGCCCAACTCGCGTCGAATCGGGACCGGTTCCCCGGCCATCCGGGAACGGGACCACACACTATGCGCTCGCCGTACGGGCCATCTGACGGAACCGCAACGGTTACGTCACGGCAAGGATCTTGAGGCAACCCGTAACCAGGCGCCCCGTCGGCGGTTGGTAGCCGTGGGGGACCGCTGCCTGCGCCCGTCCCTGTCGAGCAACTCGCCTCTGGACAGCGGGAGGACAGCGAGCCGTGGCCGTGACCGAGTCGGAGGCCGACAGCACCCACCGGGGAACTCCGGCCGTGCACGAGGGGATTCTCAGGCGTCAGTCGGCGCGCGAGTCCGCCGCGCGTACCTACGCCCGAGCCCTGCCCATCGTGCCCGTGCGGGCGCGTGGCCTCACCATCGAGGGCGCGGACGGCCGCCGTTACCTCGACTGCCTCTCCGGCGCCGGGACCCTGGCCCTCGGCCACAACCACCCCGTCGTGCTGGAGGCCATCCGCAAGGTCCTCGACTCCGGCGCGCCCCTCTCCGTGCTGGACTTGGCGACCCCGGTCAAGGACGCCTTCACCACCGAGCTGTTCCGCACCCTTCCGGCCGGGTTCGCCGACCGGGCCCGGGTGCAGTTCTGCGGCCCGGCCGGGACCGACGCGGTGGAGGCCGCCCTCAAGCTGGTCCGGGCCGCGACGGGCCGCGACGGCATCCTCGCCTTCACCGGCGCCTACCACGGCATGACCGCGGGTGCCCTGGCCGCCTCCGGCGGCGCCCCCGACCTCCAGGTCGGCCGCCTGCCCTACCCGCAGGACTACCGCTGCCCCTTCGGCGTCGGCGGCCCGCGCGGCGCCGAACTCGGCGCCCGCTGGACCGAGTCCGTCCTCGACGACCCCAAGTCGGGCGTGGCCCGCCCGGCCGGGATGATCCTCGAACCCGTCCAGGGCGAGGGCGGTGTGATCCCGGCACCGGACGCCTGGCTGCGCCGGATGCGGCGGCTGACCGCCGACCGGTCCATCCCGCTGATCGCGGACGAGGTCCAGACCGGCGTCGGCCGCACCGGTGCCTTCTGGGCCGTCGACCACAGCGGGATCACCCCCGACGTGATGGTCCTGTCCAAGGCCATCGGCGGCAGCCTCCCGCTGGCCGTCGTCGTCTACCGCGAGGAACTCGACGTCTGGCCGCCCGGTGCCCACGCGGGCACCTTCCGGGGCAACCAGCTCGCCATGGCCGCGGGCACCGCCACCCTCATCCATGTCCGCGAGAACGGCCTCGCCGAACGAGCCGCCACCCTCGGCGCCCGCATGCTGGACCAACTCCGGCAGCTCCAGGACGCGTTCGCCTGCGTGGGCGATGTGCGCGGGCGCGGGCTGATGATCGGGGTCGAGCTGGTGAACCCGGCGGGCGGGTCCGTGCCGGAAGCGCGCGGCCCCGAGTCGGACGGCTGGGACTCCGCCGCGGCGCCGCACCCCGCCGACCCCGAACTCGCCATCGCCGTCCAGCGCGAGTGCCTCGACAGGGGTCTGATCGTGGAACTCGGCGGCCGCCACAACAGTGTCGTACGGCTCCTGCCGCCGCTGACCATCAGCGACGAGCAGGCGTCGGCCGTACTGGACCGCCTCGCCGACGCGGTGACCGCCGCGAACCGCGACCGCCAACGCACGGGCTAGCCCCCGCCAAGCCACCCCACCGCCGCCGCGCACCACCCCCGCGTGTCGGCGGAGAGCGGTGAGCCCGCCTTCAGGCAGCGCCGCACCACGGCCGACTCCGGCGCGCTTCGGCTCTCGTCACCGCCCTACCTCTCATCCGCCGTGCGGAACCACTCCGCGACCAAACCCGCACCCGCATCACCCCCGAGGAACTGTCATGAACGCCACCCCCGCACCCGACGGCCGTTCCGAGACCCCCGACGAACCGGCGGACCCCGGCAGCGCGCCCGTACCGCTCGCCGACGCGGTGCCGCACCAGAAGCGGCGCACGCCGGGTGCCGTACGGGCGGCCGAGCCCGACGCCGATCCACTGGAGGCCCCCGATCCGCACCTCGCGGCCCAGGCGGCGGCGGTGGAGAACCTGCTGCGCTGCTGGGTACGCGAGACCGGTCTCGGTGCCCCCGACAGCGGCGTCCTGCACATCCCGCTGCCCGCCAGCGGCACCGCCCTCATCACCCCCGTACGGCACTGGTCCCCGACCGGCTGGCACCGCTTCGGCGCACCCCGGCTCTCCGGCACCCCGGAACACGCCCCCTCGGTGGACGCCGTCACCCTCGCCGCCCTGCTCACCCGCGAGACCTCCGGCACCGGCCGGGCGGGCACCACCGCGCCCCAGGGCGGCGCTCCGGCGGACGGCGCCGATCTCGTCGCCCGCGTCGCCGACTCACAACGTCACACCGCCAGCTTCCTGCGCGACCGCCGCGCCCACCCCGAGGACGGCCCGGACCTCTTCCTCGACGCCGAACAGTCCCTGCTCCTCGGCCACCCCCTGCACCCCACCCCGAAGAGCCGCGAGGGACTCACCGAGACCGAGGCCCGGCAGTACGCGCCGGAGACGCGCGGCTCCTTCCCCCTGCACTGGATGGCCGTCGCCCCCTCCCTGCTCGCCTCCGACTCGGCCTGGACCGAACGCGGCCGTCCCGTCCCCGCCGACCAGCTCATCCGGCAACTCGCCGGAACCGCCATCCCGCTGCCCGACGGCTACGGCGCCCTTCCCCTGCACCCCTGGCAGGCGCGCGACGCACGGCACCGCGCGCCCGTCGCCGCCCTGCTGGACGCCGGTCTCCTGCGCGACCTCGGCCCCCTCGGCTCACCGTGGCACCCCACCTCCTCCGTGCGAACCGTCCACCGCTCGGGCTCCCCGGCGATGCTCAAACTCTCGCTCGGCCTGCGCATCACCAACTCCCGCCGGGAGAACCTGCGCAAGGAACTCCACCGGGGCGTCGAAGTGCACCGTCTGCTGCGCACCGGGCTGGCGAAGCGGTGGCAGGCCGCCCACCCCGGCTTCGACATCGTCCGCGACCCGGCCTGGCTCGCCGTCGACGACCCGGACGGACGGCCCGTGCCCGGCCTCGACGTGATGATCAGGCACGCCCCGTTCGCTCCCACCGACGACATCGGCTGCGTCGCCGGACTGGTTTCACCGCGGCCGGTCCCGCACCAGGGCCCGACGGCTGACCCCGGAGTCCTCCGGTCCCGGCTGGCCCAGCTCGTCGCGCGGCTCGCCGCCCGCACCGGCCGACCCGTGGGCGCCGTCGCCGCCGAGTGGTTCCTGCGCTACCTCGAACAGGTCGTCCGGCCCGTGCTCTGGCTCGACGGCGAGGCGGGCATCGCCCTGGAGGCGCACCAGCAGAACACGCTGCTCCGCTTCGACCAGGACGGCTGGCCGGTCGGCGGCCGCTACCGCGACAACCAGGGCTACTACTTCCGCGAGTCCCGCCGCGCCGAACTCGACGCCCTGCTGCCCGGCATCGGCGAGCGCAGCGACACCTTCGTCTCCGACGAGGTCACCGACGAACGCTTCGCCTACTACCTCGCCATCAACAACGTGTTCGGCCTCATCGGCGCCTTCGGCTCCCAGCGCCTGGCCGACGAACACCTCCTCCTCGCCGCGTTCCGCCGCTTCCTCACCGCCGCGGCCTCCGGTCCCGCCGCACTGCGCAGCTCCCTGCCGGGCAACCTGCTCGACTCACCCGTACTGCGCTGCAAGGCCAACCTGCTGACCCGGCTGCACGGCCTGGACGAACTCGTCGGCCCCGTCGACACCCAGTCGGTCTACGTGACCATCGCCAACCCCCTTCATTCCTGACCCTGTTCCTGCCCCCTCCGATGAGAGGAGCGCGCGTGTCCCTCACCGACACCGACGCCGAAGCCCTTCCTGTCCCGGTCGCGCCCGGCTGCCTGGACCCCGGCGCGAGCACGCCGCTCTGGGACAGTGAGGAGACACTGAACCTGCGGTGGCCCGTCGAACCCGGTTCACTCCGGGCTGAGTTGCCCGCCCAGGGCTCATCGCGAGGGGCCGACCTGCTGGACGGAGTCCACACCTGGGGCCCGACCCCCACTCCTGTGGGCACCTTCGAACTGGTCCCGGTGCGCCTCGGCCGCGATCTCCCCCTCGTCCACGGCTGGATGAACGACCCCGCGATCGCCGCGTTCTGGGAGCTGGCCGGACCCCGGGACCGGACGGAGCAGCACCTCCGCGCCCAACTCGACGGCGACGGACGCAGCGTGCCCTGCCTGGGCCTGCTCGACGGCACCGCGCTGAGCTACTGGGAGATCTACCGGGCGGACCTCGACCCGCTGGCCCGCCACTACCCGGCGCGCCCGCACGACACGGGTGTCCACCTGCTCATCGGGGGCGCGGCGCACCGGGGACGAGGACTCGGCTCGGCCCTGCTCACGGCCGTGGCCGAGCTGATCATGGAACGCTGCCGCGCCTGCACCCGCGTCGTCGCGGAACCCGACATGCGGAACACCGCCTCGGTGACCGCTTTCCTCAGGGCCGGGTTCCGGTGCTCGGCGGAGGTCGACCTGCCCGGCAAGCGGGCCGCCCTCATGATCCGGGACCGGGACGGGGACGGGGATCGGGACCTGGTCCGGTGATCGTGTCCCGCTCCGCCCGCCCCGGCGGCCGGGCGCGATTGTCAGTGCGGGGCCGTAGGGTGGTCGGGCTATGACGAAGCCCTCACTCCCCGAACTCCTCCACGCCGCTGTCTCCGCCGTCGGCGGCATGGAGCGCCCCGGCCAGGTGACCATGGCCGAAGCGGTCGCCGAGGCGATCGACGACACCTCCCACCTGCTGGTCCAGGCCGGTACCGGCACCGGAAAGTCGCTCGGTTATCTCGTGCCCGCGCTCGCACACGGGGAGCGGGTCGTCGTCGCCACCGCCACGCTCGCGCTGCAGCGCCAGCTCGTGGAGCGCGATCTGCCGCGCACGGTCGACGCCCTGCATCCGCTGCTGCGGCGGCGCCCGGAGTTCGCCATGCTCAAGGGCCGGTCGAACTATCTGTGCCTGCACCGGCTGCACGAGGGCATGCCGCAGGACGAGGAGGACGGACTCTTCGACCAGTTCGAGGCGGCCGCGCCCACCAGCAAGCTGGGCCAGGACCTGGTCCGGCTGCGCGACTGGTCCGACGAGACGGAGAACGGCGACCGGGACGACCTCACACCTGGCGTCTCCGACCGCGCCTGGGCCCAGGTGTCGGTCTCCTCGCGGGAGTGCCTCGGCGCCTCGAAGTGTGCCTACGGGGCCGAGTGCTTCGCCGAGATGGCCCGCGAACGCGCCAAGCTCGCGGATGTCGTGGTGACCAACCACGCGCTGCTGGCGATCGACGCCATCGAGGGCGCCCCGGTGCTGCCCCAGCACGAGGTGCTGATCGTGGACGAGGCGCATGAACTCGTCTCGCGGGTCACCGGCGCCGCCACCGGCGAACTCACCCCCGGCCAGGTCAACCGGGCGGTCCGCCGCTCCGCGAAGCTCGTCAACGAGAAGGCCGCCGACCAGCTCCTGACCGCCGCCGAGGGCTTCGAGCGGCTGATGGAGCTGGCCCTGCCGGGCCGCCTGGAGGAGATCCCGGAGGACCTCGGCTACGCCCTGGCCGCCCTGCGCGACGCGTCCCGCACGGTGATCACCGCGCTCGGCTCCACCCGCGACAAGTCCGTGCAGGACGAGGACGCGGTCCGCAAGCAGGCGCTGGCCTCGGTGGAGACGGTGTACGCCGTGGCGGAGCGGGTGCTGAACGGCTCGGAGTGGGACGTCGTCTGGTACGAGCGCCACGACCGCTTCGGCGCCTCGCTGCGGGTCGCCCCGATGTCGGTGTCCGGGCTGCTCCGGGAGAAGCTCTTCACCGACCGCAGTGTCGTCCTCACCTCGGCCACCCTGAAGCTCGGCGGCGACTTCAACGGCGTCGGCGCCTCCCTGGGACTCGCTCCGGAGGGCACCGAGGGCGACGACCTGCCGCAGTGGAAGGGCGTGGACGTCGGCTCGCCCTTCGACTACCGCAAGCAGGGCATCCTCTACATCGCCAAGCACCTCGCCCGCCCCGCGCGGGACGGCGACCGCGGCGACATGCTGGATGAGCTGACCGAACTGATCCAGGCCGCCGGTGGCCGCACGCTCGGCCTGTTCTCCTCGATGCGGGCCGCGCAGCTCGCGGCGGAGGAGCTGCGGGTACGCATCCCCGAGTTCCCCATCCTGCTCCAGGGCGAGGAGACGCTGGGTGAGCTGATCAAGAACTTCGCGGCCGACCCCCGTACCTGCCTCTTCGGCACGCTGTCGCTGTGGCAGGGCGTGGATGTGCCGGGTGCCAGCTGTCAGCTGGTGGTCATGGACAAGATCCCGTTCCCGCGCCCCGACGACCCGCTGATGAGCGCTCGCCAGAAGGCGGTGGAGGACGCGGGCGGCAATGGCTTCATGGCGGTCGCGGCCACCCACGCGGCGCTGCTCATGGCCCAGGGCGCCGGTCGGCTCGTCCGGGCCACCGGGGACCGCGGTGTGGTCGCCGTACTGGACCAGCGGCTGGCGACCGCCCGCTACGGGTCCTATCTGAAGGCGTCCCTGCCCGACTTCTGGTCCACGACGGATCGCAATCAGGTGCGCAAGTCGCTCGCGGCGATCGACGCTATGGCCAAGGAGGCCGGGGGGGAGTGAGCCGGAGGCGCGGGCGGCTCGATGGGTCGGCCCGCGCCCGCCGCTGACGGCAATGGCAGGGCCCCGGAACCGGCGCAGGGGTTCCGGGGCCCGGTGTGGGGGGACGAGCCGGGCGGCTCGTCCGGTGCGGGCGTCACACGCGGCGCAGTACCGCGACGACCTTGCCGAGGATCGTGGCGTCGTCGCCGGGGATCGGCTCGTAGGCCGCGTTGTGCGGGAGGAGCCAGACATGGCCGTCCTCGCGCTTGAAGCGCTTGACCGTGGCCTCGCCGTCGAGCATGGCGGCCACGATGTCGCCGTTCTCCGCGACGGGCTGGCGGCGGACCGTGACCCAGTCGCCGTCACAGATCGCGGCCTCGATCATGGAGTCGCCGACCACCTTGAGGACGAACAGCTCACCGTCGCCGACGAGCTGCCGGGGGAGGGGGAAGACGTCCTCGACGGACTCCTCGGCGAGGATCGGGCCACCGGCCGCGATGCGGCCGACCAGCGGAACGTACGACGCGGCGGGCTTGCCGGTGGTGTCCGTGGGCTGGACGCTGACCGCCTGGTCGGAGCCGCGTACCTCGTACGCGCGGGGGCGGTGCGGGTCGCGGCGCAGGAAGCCCTTGCGCTCGAGCGCCATCAGCTGGTGCGCGACGGACGAGGTGCTGGAGAGGCCGACGGCCTGGCCGATCTCCCGCATGGACGGCGGGTAGCCACGACGCTGCACGGAGTCCCGGATCACCTCGATCACCCGGCGCTGGCGGTCGGTGAGCCCCGAACTGTCCGCGCGGATGCCTGGAGGTCGGCCCGGCAGGGAGCGCTTGTGTCCTTCGGGCGCGGCTTCGTTCATCGCGTGCACCGGCTCCACCCGGCCCTGGGAGCGGTCCTGGGCGGTGATGGCGGCACTGTCTGCGGTCGTGGTCACGTCGGCCCCTCTCGATGGTCTCCCTGCTGCACAACGGTAGTAGCTTTCGAAAGGTTGCGCCAAACACACGTTCGAGTGAAAAAGTGCGATTCGCCTGACGCGATCAAGTGTCCGGGTGTATGGCTTGCGCGGCGCCCGGCGGGCAAAAGTGCCCATTGTTGTACTCTTCACCGCCGGGGCGGACGGCCTCGCGGCCGCCGTCAGTGTGCCATTCGAACGCTTAACCACCGGTGGCCGGGTCCGCCCGCGGTGTGATCCCCGCCGTGATTCCCCGAGAGCTCGGCGCGGTGTTCACCGTATCCCCGTGGGTTCGTCCGGCCGCGCGGGATGCTCATGCGTGTCGCCCCGACGGGCTCTCGGGCCGCTCTCCGTGCCGCTGTCCACAGCGACACGCGCGTTTCCTGCGAAATCTGGGTCATCCCTACATGTAGTGGTGAGGCGGCTACAGGGCCCCACAAGTTGTGGTTGATGTGGGGCCCCGGGTCTTCAGGGCCTCTCCGATCGCCTATGCTTGGGGCTGCTTCGTG
Source organism: Streptomyces sp. NPDC002176 (assembly GCF_044903645.1). Classification (NCBI taxonomy): domain Bacteria; kingdom Bacillati; phylum Actinomycetota; class Actinomycetes; order Kitasatosporales; family Streptomycetaceae; genus Streptomyces; species Streptomyces sp. NPDC002176. Next base: position 1,774,567 of record NZ_JBJDQW010000001.1, on the reverse strand, counting down.
AGGCCCCTGGGGCCCGGCGAGGCCATCGAGTCTGCTGTGAGGAGGGTTGGAGAGCATGCACTGCCCCTTCTGCAGGCACCCCGACAGCCGTGTGGTCGACAGTCGTACGACCGACGACGGCACGTCGATCCGTCGGCGCCGCCAGTGCCCGGACTGCTCCCGTCGTTTCACGACCGTGGAGACGTGTTCGCTCATGGTGGTGAAGCGGTCCGGGGTCACCGAGCCGTTCAGCCGCACCAAGGTCATCAACGGGGTGCGCAAGGCGTGCCAGGGGCGTCCCGTGACCGAGGACGCGCTCGCCCAGCTCGGCCAGCGGGTCGAGGAGGCGGTGCGGGCCACCGGGAGCGCCGAGCTGACCACCCACGACGTGGGGCTGGCCATACTCGGCCCGTTGCAGGAGCTCGACCTCGTCGCCTATCTGCGGTTCGCCTCGGTCTACCGGGCGTTCAACTCGCTGGAGGACTTCGAGGCCGCCATCGCCGAACTGCGCGAAGCGACGCCGGACCCCGCCGCGGACGACGGGCACGTCGAGGACGCGGCCGCGGGGAGCCAGGAAGACCAGAGCGGAACGGGACGGACCACCCAGGTCCCCGTGCCCGCGCGCGCCGCCGACTGACCGGCCGGCGCACCGAAGACCTGTCGCGGGTCGTAGCTGAACGTGCCCGCGACACCAGACAGAACACCGTGCCCTGGGAACATCGGGGCATTTCGGGGCGTTTTCGCCCGTACATGGGAGGCGGCATGACAGAGACGGCGAGCGGTCCGGCACGAGGTTCCCGCGCCAAGGGCACCAAGGCCGGCAAGGGGCTGAGCGTCGAGCGCGTCCACACCACCCCCGGTGTGCACCCGTACGACGAGGTGGCGTGGGAGCCCCGTGACGTCGTCATGACCAACTGGCGCGACGGCTCGATCAACTTCGAGCAGCGTGGCGTCGAGTTCCCCGACTTCTGGTCGGTGAACGCGGTCAACATCGTCACCAGCAAGTACTTCCGGGGTGCCGTGGGCACTCCGCAGCGCGAGACCGGGCTCAAGCAGCTCATCGACCGCATCGTGAAGACGTACCGCAAGGCCGGCGAGGACCACTCCTACTTCGCCTCGCCCGCCGACGCCGAGATCTTCGAGCACGAGCTGGCCTACGCCCTACTGCACCAGATCTTCAGCTTCAACAGCCCGGTCTGGTTCAACGTCGGCACGCCGCAGCCCCAGCAGGTCTCCGCCTGCTTCATCCTGTCCGTCGACGACTCCATGGAGTCGATCCTCGACTGGTACAAGGAAGAGGGCATGATCTTCAAGGGCGGTTCGGGCGCCGGTCTGAACCTGTCCCGCATCCGCTCCTCCAAGGAGCTGCTCTCCTCCGGCGGCAACGCCTCCGGTCCCGTCTCCTTCATGCGGGGCGCCGACGCCTCCGCCGGAACCATCAAGTCCGGTGGCGCCACCCGCCGCGCGGCCAAGATGGTCGTCCTCGACGTCGACCACCCCGACATCGAGGACTTCATCCAGACGAAGGTCAGCGAGGAGGAGAAGATCCGCGTCCTGCGCGACGCGGGCTTCGACATGGACCTGGGCGGCGACGACATCGCCTCCGTCCAGTACCAGAACGCCAACAACTCGGTCCGCGTGAACGACGAGTTCATGCGCGCGGTCGAGAAGGGCACCGACTTCGGCCTGCGGGCCCGGATGACCGGTGAGGTCATCGAGGAGGTCGACGCCAAGGCGCTCTTCCGCAAGATCGCCGAGGCGGCCTGGGCCTGTGCCGACCCGGGCATCCAGTACGACGACATGATCAACAACTGGCACACCTGCCCCGAGTCCGGCCGGATCACCGCGTCGAACCCGTGCAGCGAGTACATGCACCTGGACAACACGTCCTGCAACCTCGCCTCGCTGAACCTGATGAAGTTCCTGAAGGACGACGGCAAGGGCAACCAGTCCTTCGAGACCGAGCGCTTCCAGAAGGTCGTCGAGCTGGTCATCACCGCGATGGACATCTCGATCTGCTTCGCGGACTTCCCGACCCAGAAGATCGGCGAGAACACCCGCGCCTTCCGCCAGCTCGGCATCGGCTACGCCAACCTCGGTGCCCTGCTGATGGCCACCGGCCACGCGTACGACTCCGACGGCGGCCGCGCCCTCGCCGGTGCCATCACCTCCCTGATGACCGGCACGGCCTACCGTCGCTCCGCCGAACTGGCCGCGGTCGTCGGCCCGTACGACGGTTACGCCCGCAACGCAGACGCCCACAAGCGCGTCATGAAGCAGCACGCCGACGCCAACGCCGTGGCCGTCCACATGGACGACCTGGACAACCCGGTGTGGGCCGCCGCCACCGAGGCGTGGCAGGACGTGGTGCGCCTGGGCGAGAAGAACGGTTTCCGTAACTCGCAGGCGTCCGTGCTCGCCCCGACCGGCACCATCGGTCTGGCGATGTCCTGCGACACCACCGGTGTCGAGCCGGACCTCGCGCTGGTGAAGTTCAAGAAGCTCGTCGGCGGCGGCTCGATGCAGATCGTCAACGGCACCGTGCCGCAGGCCCTGCGCCGCCTGGGCTACCAGGAGGAGCAGATCGAGGCGGTCGTCGCCCACATCGCCGAGAACGGCAATGTGATCGACGCCCCCGGTCTCAAGCCCGCGCACTACGAGGTGTTCGACTGCGCCATGGGCGAGCGTGCCATCTCCCCAATGGGCCACGTCCGCATGATGGCCGCGATCCAGCCGTGGATCTCCGGTGCCATCTCCAAGACGGTCAACATGCCGGAGACGGCGACCGTCGAGGAGGTCGAGGAGATCTACTACGAGGCGTGGAAGCTGGGCGTCAAGGCGCTCGCCATCTACCGCGACAACTGCAAGGTCGGCCAGCCGCTCTCCGCCAAGAAGAAGGAGGCGGAGAAGACCGAGGTCACCGAGAAGACCGAGGCCACGATCCGCGAGGCCGTCGAGAAGGTCGTCGAGTACCGCCCGGTCCGCAGGCGTCTGCCCAAGGGCCGTCCCGGCATCACCACGTCCTTCACGGTCGGCGGCGCCGAGGGCTACATGACCGCCAACTCCTACCCGGACGACGGTCTCGGCGAGGTCTTCCTGAAGATGTCCAAGCAGGGCTCGACTCTCGCGGGCATGATGGACGCCTTCTCCATCGCCGTGTCGGTGGGCCTCCAGTACGGCGTGCCGCTGGAGACCTACGTCTCGAAGTTCACCAACATGCGCTTCGAGCCGGCCGGGATGACCGACGACCCGGACGTGCGGATGGCGCAGTCGATCGTCGACTACATCTTCCGCCGCCTGGCGCTGGACTTCCTGCCCTTCGAGACCCGGTCCGCGCTCGGCATCCACTCCGCCGAGGAGCGCCAGCGTCACCTGGAGACCGGCTCGTACGAGCAGTCCCTCGACGAGGACGAGGTCGACGTCGAGGCGCTGGCCCAGTCCGCCCCGCGGCACACCGAGCTGACGTCCGTCGCCACGCCGAAGGCCGAGTCGGAGGCCGCCAGGCCGGCCCCGAAGCAGGCGCACACCAGCGCCGAGCTGGTGGAGATGCAGCTGGGCATCCAGGCGGACGCCCCGCTCTGCTTCTCCTGCGGCACCAAGATGCAGCGAGCCGGTTCCTGCTACATCTGCGAGGGCTGCGGCTCGACCAGCGGGTGCAGCTGATCAGCGGCTGAGCCCGTGACACGGGCTCGGTGAAGGGGCGTCGGCCATCGGGTCGGCGCCCCTTCGCGGTGTTCAGGTACGACGTCTGGTCCCCATGACCCGGGTGAACGTCGCCGGGTCCTCGTCGAAGCCGTGGATGCCCGGGTGGAGGGTCCATTCGCCGGAGGCGTCGCGGGCGAACTCGGCGACCACGGCCGCCGTGGCGTCCGGGGCGGTGCTGAAGTCGGCCTCGGAGAGGACCGTGTAGCCCTCGCTGACGCGGACGGCCGGGTTCAGGACCGAGGAGAACGTGGTGCGGGCCCGGCCCTGCTGGATGACCACGCCGACGACGACGCGCGCGTAGCGGCCGTCCAGGCGCTGGAGTTCGAGGTTCATGACCTCGTCCCAGCCGAACCCCTTGCCGTCGGGGCTGTCCCGGTCGAGGAAGATCGTGCCGTCCGGGGAACGGCTGTCGAAGTGCACCAGATAGGCCGGTTCCCCGTAAGCGTCGTCCGCCGTGAACGTCGCGGCGACGATGTCCAGGTCGGAGGGCGGCCGTCCCGCCGGACTGGGGTCCCACTTGAGCGCGACCTCGACCTCGCGGATTCCCTTGCTGAACCCGGTCACCAGGCTTCCCCTTCCCCCTGCAGCGCCGTCATTCCCAACTCCCTTGCCGTCAGGACTTCTTGCCCATCGTGTCACGCATACGGCACGGGTGCGCGGGTGATCTCCGCCAGAGCGTGACCGACGCCACGCCGACTGGCCGTACGATGGCGCGGTGCTGGTCAAGTGGATTCGCTGCACCGTGGTGGACCGCCGCGGGTTCGAGCGCGGGCAGCGGAAATGGGCGGGGCTTCTGGGGGAGCCGGGGTTTCGGGGACAGGGCGGAGGCTGGAGCAGGCACCGGCCGGGAGTGGCGCACGTCTTCACCTTCTGGGAGAGCCGGGCGTTCTACGACTCCTTCATGGCCCGCTCGCACGACCGGCTGGCCGCGTCCCAGTCCGGCACGTTCAAGGACGCCCAGGTCAAGCTGTTCGAGTACCGCTTCGACGTGAAGACCGGCTTCGAGCCCCGCTTCACCGACGCGGACCTCGTCCGGGTGGCCCTGTGCCGGGTCCGCGAGGAGCGCGTCGAGCACTTCACGCTGATGCAGGAGAAGGTCTGGAACCCGGCGATGGCGGGCTCGCCCGGCATGATCCGGGGCATGTTCGGCGAGGCGGCCGAACACGACTTCCTGGTCCTGTCGATGTGGCGCTCGGCGGCCGAGCACGGAAAGTACCGCACCGAACGCGTGGAGCGGCTGGCCCTGCGCGCCCAGACCGAGGCCGACATAGCCTCTCTCACCGGCGACATCGTGGAACTGGAGCCCTCCTGGACGGTCTGAGGCCGTGGGCGGTGTGACCTACGCCGTATGAAGGCCGTACCAGTGCCCGGTGCCGCCCCGCTGCCCGTAGGGTTTCCGACATGGCACGACCACGGCGCATCGTCCTTGTCCGGCACGGAGAGTCAGTGGGCAACGTCGATGACTCCGTGTACGAGCGCGAGCCCGACCACGCCCTCGCGTTGACCGACCGCGGCCGTCGGCAGGCGGAGGAGACCGGCGAACACCTCAGGGAACTCTTCGGCCAGGAACGGGTGAGCGTCTACGTCTCCCCGTACCGCCGCACCCACGAGACCCTGGACACCTTCCGCCTCGACCCCGACTTCATACGGGTGCGCGAGGAGCCCCGGCTGCGTGAGCAGGACTGGGGCAACTGGCAGGAACGCGACGACGTACGGCTGCAGAAGGCGTACCGGGACGCGTACGGCCACTTCTTCTTCCGGTTCCCGCAGGGCGAGTCCGGCGCCGATGTGTACGACCGCGTCGGCGGCTTCCTGGAGAGCCTGTTCCGCAGCTTCGAGGAGCCCGACCACCCGCCGAACGTCCTGCTGGTGACGCACGGGCTGGCCATGCGGCTGTTCTGCATGCGGTGGTTCCACTGGACGGTGGCGGAGTTCGAGTCCCTGTCGAATCCGGGGAACGCCGAGGTGCGCATGCTCGTTCTCGGAGAGGACGGCAAGTACGCCCTGGACAAGCCCTTCGAGCGCTGGCGGGAGCCGGTCCCGCACTGGATCGACCGATAGGCTGACGGGAAGATGACCCCTGAATCCTCCTCTTCCTCCGGGCGCCTGGAGCGCGCCCTGTCCAGTCTGCGCGGTCTCGCGGTGGGCGACGCGCTCGGCTCCCAGTTCTTCGTCCCGGTGAACCACCCGCTGCTCAAGCGCCGCGAGCTGCCCGCCGGGCGCTGGCAGTGGACCGACGACACGGAGATGGCCTGCTCCGTCGTGTCGGTTCTCGCCGCTCACCAGATGGTCCACCAGGACGAACTGGCCCGCTCCTTCGCCGAGCACCACGACTTCGACCGGGGCTACGGCCCCGCCGTGAACCGGCTGCTCCGGCTCGTCCGCGAGGGCGCCGACTGGCGCGAACTGGCCGCCCAGCTCTTCGAGGGCCGGGGCTCCTGGGGCAACGGCGCCGCGATGCGCATCGCCCCCCTGGGCGCCTGGTACGCGGACGACCCCGAGCAGGCGACGCACCAGGCCGAGATCTCCGCCTACACCACCCACCAGCACCGTGAGGCGGTGGCCGGGGCCATGGCCGTGGCCGCTGCCGCCGCCCTGGCCGCCGCTCCGGGCGGCCCGCCGCGCCCCGAGGACCTCCTGGACGGCGTGATCGCCCTGGTCCCCCGGAGCGCCGTGGGCGCCGGGCTGCGCCGCGCGCGGGACATGCTCGACTACGGGGACGCGGCGACCGTCGCGGCGGTCCTCGGCTGCGGGCGCCGGACCAGCGCGCACGACACCGTGCCGTTCGCCCTGTGGTCGGCCGCGCGGTCCCTGGGCGACTTCGAGCGCGCCTTCTGGACGACCGCCCAGGTGGGCGGCGACGTGGACACCACCTGCGCGATCGTCGGCGGCGTCCTGGCGTCCGGCGACGCGGGAACACCGCCCGCGGCCTGGGCGGAACGGACCGAGTCGCTGCCCGCGTGGGTGCCGGTCCGCGTCTGACAAGCGGGTCGCCACTGTGATGTTTCCGGTCAGGAGGGGCCGGGGTGTCGAGGCGGGGGCAGGGCGGCGTAGTCTGAGTGCGCCATGCCGTACGAACCACCCACTCATACCGTCGAGCGCTCCCTCCGCGCCACGACCGGGGCGAAGGTCATCGCAGGCGTCGACGAAGTGGGGCGGGGTGCCTGGGCCGGACCCGTCACCGTCTGCGCGGCGATCACCGGACTGCGCCGCCCGCCCGAGGGCTTGACCGACTCCAAACTGCTGACGGTCAAGCGGCGGGCGGAGCTGGACGGGATACTGCGGTCGTGGGTGACGGCCTTCGCCCTCGGTCACGCCTCCCCGGAGGAGATCGACGACCTGGGCATGACCGCCGCGCTGCGGCTGGCCGCCGTCCGCGCCCTGGAAGCCCTGCCGGTCCGGCCCGAAGCCGTCATCCTCGACGGCAAGCACGACTACCTCGGCGCGCCCTGGCGGGTGCGCACGGTGATCAAGGGCGACCAGTCCTGTGTGGCCGTCGCGGCGGCCTCGGTGATCGCCAAGGTCCACCGCGACAAAATGATGGCCGAACTCGGTGTCGGCCATGCAGACTTCGCCTTCGCGGACAACGCCGGGTATCCGTCACCCGTGCACCAGGCCGCGCTGGCGGAACGGGGCCCCACCCCGTACCACCGTCTGTCGTGGGCGTATCTTGATGCGCTGCCCCGGTGGCGGCACCTCAAGAAGGTCCGCGGCCTCGCGGACGGCGGCGTCCCGGTGATCGAGGGCCAGCTCGGCTTCGATTTCTGACGCCTCCGCCCACGCCGATGTGTCACCCGGCCATCGGCGTCGTACTAACGTTTGATAAAAATCATGCCTCTCCTTCCCGAGGAGCCTCAGATTCACGAGAGTGCCCAGGGTCCCGTCGCGACTCCGGCCAGCAGCCGCGTCGCACCGACCCCTCGTCCCGTACCCGGCCCCCGCCCGGCGGCTCCGGTCCGCCCCGGTCGTCCCGGCCCCCCGCGGCCCACGCCGCCGGCGCAGCGCGCGCCGCGTGACGTGGCTCCGGCCAAGCCGAGCCCGTCGGGCCCGGCCGCTCCCGCCGCGCCCGCGGCCAGTCCCCAGATCCAGCTGATCCCGGCCTCGGCCGAGGGTGCGCTCGACGCCGCCGAGGAGGCGCTGGACCTGCTGCTGGACACCGGCCGCGCCCCCGGTGAGGTGCTGGTGCTCACCACCGGTGCCCGGCACCCGTGGGCCGAGCACGAGCTGTCCTTCGGCGAGGCGTCCTACTGGGCGCAGTACGACGCCGGTGACGACGTCTTCTACGCCGACGGCGCCAGTGCCGCCCGTGCCGCCGCCCGGCCGGTGGTCGTCGTGGCCGTCAACGGAGGCTCCGCCGACGCCGTGGCCGCCGTCCTGCCGCTGGCCCACACGCGGGCCGGAACCCTGCTGATCGTCTGCGGCGACCCGCAGCAGATCAACTCGGTACTGGGCGCCGGGGTCTGACCCCTCACCGCGTGACTGACGGCGCCGCGCGCGCCGGACAGCCGCTCTGCCTGAGACGAGGCAGCAGGCGGCTGCTCGGCCCGCACGGCGCCGCAGTGCCGTCCGGGGTCCGACGCGTGCCCGAAGTGGCCGGAGACGCGGCCGAGTTCGGTCTCAGCGGGCCGCGGCCCGGCGCATGACCTCGGAGACCGGGCCGCCGGTGCGCGGCATCAAGGGCGGCGCCTCCGACAGGGCGAAGGGCTCCGGCGTGGAGTGCGCGTTCGGATGGCGTCCGCCGCGTCCCTCGCCGAGCACCTGCCAGCCGTCGTGCGTCAGCGTGATGTAGGCGCCGCAGCGCAGCCCGTGCAGCGTGCAGGCGTCACGCAGCCCCCACATCCAGGCCCCGTCCTCCTCCGTCCAGCGCGCGTCGCCCTCGCGGCAGTACAGCAGCACGGCGGTACGCACCGGGGTGCGGCGCCGCAGGTCGTGCGGGATGACCCGGCGCAACTGGTCGAGCAGCGCGTTGCGGAACATCCAGCCGTCCGCCGGGGCGGAACGCCGGGTGAACGAGGCGCTGGCGTGCAGCCGTTCGTCCGCGTCCAGGACGGCCACGATCGCGGTGGACGGCTTGGGACGGTGGCGGACGTGCAGGCCGCTGACGACCTCGCGCGGGTTGCGCAGCAGGGGGATTCCGGCGGCGGCCCACTCGGCGGGTTCGAGCAGACGGCTGACGGAAGCGGCGGACGCGGACGTCGACAACGAGGCCGCCGAGGACGAGGCGAATCCGAAGGTCACGTTCCTCCCTTCGGCTACGCGCCCACACTGCGGGCGAGGTCGGAATTCGGGGGAGCGCGCACCGCAGTGAAGCCCAGCCGGAACACGGGCGAGCCGTGCGGGGAGCGGACTCCAATTCTTCCTGTCGAACTTCGATGCGGCAACGAGCAATTGAGGCTGCCGACGCTTATCTGGCGGTCCGGGGCTTATATCCCTACCCACAGAGGCCGTTGACGACGCCTGGGGCGGGGGGCCGTCAACAGGTTTAGGCGGAAGCGGGCGCAGAAGCCGACGTCTTGCTGGCACCCCGAGTAGGTATCTTCAGGAAAGTGACTTACTCGGGAGGGGCCGCATGACCGCAACGTCCGTACGGAGCAACCCTGTCGAGCCGGAGCTGGCCTGTCCGGTCTCGCCGGTGCTCGACATCGTCTTCAGCCGCTGGACGACCCCGATCCTGTGGTGCCTGAACGAGTTCGGGCGGCAGCGGTTCGTCGTGCTCCAGCGGAACATCGCCTCCATCACGCCCAAGGTGCTCACCCAGCGGCTGCGCCAGCTGGAGCGGGACGGGCTGGTGGTGCGCACGTACCACCCCGAGGTGCCGCCGCGCGTGGAGTACGAGATCAGCGAGCTGGGGCGCAGCCTCGCGCCGATCTTCGCCCAGCTCGCCGAGTGGTCGGCGGAGAACCTGCCGAAGGTCGACCGGGCGCGTCGGGAGTTCGACGCGGGCTGAGCGGGCGGTTCCCGCTGTCCATTGGGGGGGCCGTCTACGGGTGAGGTCTCAGGCGCTGATGCGGGCGGAGTCGTCGCCCTCGTCGTCCGCGCTCTCCGCCACCTCCACGGGCCGCTGGGCGAGGAGGCGTTCGGCTCGGTCGGGGGCGAGGTCCAGGGTGGGCATCAGCTGCGGGAGGGTGATGCTGGGCAGGAGGTGCCGCAGCAGGACCGTCACCCGCTCGCTGAGGTCCGCGCGCTCGCACAGGATCTGCGACATCCACTGGATGCCGGTGAAGGAACCGGCCAGCATGTCCGCGGTCTCCGCAGGATCGACGTGCGGCAGCAACTCCCCGCGCTCCCGCGCCTCCACGAGCAGCTGGGTGAGCCGACCCGCCCAGGACTGGAACGGGGTGCCATGGAACGGGTTGCTCCGCTCCGGCCCCTCTCCCCACTGGTCCATCGCCAGCCCGACGCTGGCCCGCGTCAACGGGTCGTGCCGCAGCTGGTGCGCGAACAGCAGCCCCTGGTCGATGAGTTCCTGCACCTTGGTGCGCTGCGGGGGCAGCGGTCCCACTTCCAGCTGGGCCGCGATCACCCCGAGGGCCAGCTCCTCCTTCGAGGCGAAGTGGAAGTACAGGCCACCCTTCGTGACCCCGGCGCGCGCGAGGATCTCGGTGATCGTGGCGGCGCTGTAGCCGCGTTCGTCGAAGACGGCTGCCGCCGCCAGCAGGATCGTCTTGCGGGTCTGGATCGCGCGTGCTTGGCGTGCCATGGGCTGTCGCCCCTGTTTCTATGTCAGAGCTTGATCAGGTTCGCACACGAAGAGAACCGGACTGTCAGTATTTTGTCGAGGGGGAATGAGTTTTTGATCGCACCGAACTCAAAGGGCAATCCATGTCTGAAGGCACCAGCTTCATAGCCGATCGCGCCGTCGTCGGCACCTCATCGGCCGGACGGACGGTCATGACACACGCCACGGACCCCGCCGTACCGCCCGAGGACCAGACCGACTCGCTGGTTCTTGTACCGGACTCGGAGGACACCGGTCAACCTCTCGCGCACGGCGGCCGGGCCACCAGGGACCTCGTCCACCGGCCGGAAGCCGACGCCTTCCCCGTGGAGTGGACGCGGCTGGCCGAACACCGCTACCGGGTCGCGGTCGACTGGCCCGCCGACCATCGCTTCTTCGCCCCGCTCCCCGGTGGCGTCCAGGACCCCTTGCTGGTCGCGGAGACCATGCGGCAGACCGCGATGATGATGGCCCACGCCGAGTACGGCGTCCCGGCCGACCATCACTTCGTCATGTGGCACATGGACTACGCCCTCGCCACCGCCGACTTCGGCCTCACCGACGCCTCGGGCCCGATCGACGTCGTCATCGAGTGCGCCGACGTCCAGATGCGGGCCAGGAGCCTGGCCGGGATGACGGTTCTGCTCCGCTTCGAGCGCGACGGCCGTCTGCTCGCCACCAGCGAGGGGAGCCTCAGCTGCACCTCGGACCGGGCCTACCGCAGGCTGCGCGGAGACCAACTGGCCGCCGCCGGTGACCCCGTACCTCTGCTGGAAGCCGTACCGGCCGAGCGGGTCGGCCGACGCGATCCCAGGGACGTCGTGCTCGCGCCGCTGGAGCAAGGGTCCGGGTGGCGGCTGCGGCTCGACACCTCCCATCCCACGCTCTTCGCGCGGCCCAACGACCACGTACCCGGCATGGTGCTGCTGGAGGCCGCCCGGCAGGCCGCCATCGCGCTGGCGCCCGAGGGCCGCTTCCTGCCCGCCTCGATGAAGATCGCCTTCCACCGGTACGCCGAACTGGCCGAGCCGTGTCTTGTCCACGCCCGGCGTGAAACCTCCCCCGAGGGTGATGTCCTGGTCCACGTGGAGGGGGTCCAGAGCGGTGAGGCCGTCTTCACGGCCACCCTCGGCGACACCCCGGGAACGGCCCGATGACCCGGCGCGTCCTCATCACCGGATCGAGTGGTTTCATCGGCGGGCACGTCCTGAGCGCCGCCCGCGCTGCCGAGGACGTACGGCTCCGGCTTCTCGTCCGTACGCCACCGGCCACGCCCGACCCCGGCGTCGAGTACGCGCACGGCGACCTCACCGACCCCGCCTCGCTGCACGGCGTCTGCGTGGACGTGGACGCCGTCGTGCACTGCGCCGGGCGGATCGGCGGCGACGCGGAGTCGCTGCGCCGGGCCAACGACCTCGGCACCCGCGCCCTGGCGGACGAGGTACGCCGGGCCGGGGTCGCGCGGTTCGTGTACCTCGGCACGGCCGCCGTGCACGGACGCGGGCCCTTCCGCGACGCCCGGCCCGGCGAGGTGCCCGTCGCCCCCGCCTCCGACACCAGCCGCACCCGCGCGGCCGCCGAGGAGCACGTTCTCGCGGCGGGTGGAACGGTTCTGCGCCCCCACCTCGTCCACGGCAGGGGCGACCGCTGGGTGATCCCCGGCATCCTGGCCCTGCTGCGCACCTTGGGCGGCCTGCCGGACGGCTGGGCCGGGCTCCAGTCGATGATCGACGCGGACACCCTGGGGCGGATCGCGTTCGCGGCAGCCACGGCGGGCCCCGCGGACGGTGTGGGACGCGTCCACTACGTCAGCCATCCGGACCCCGTGCCGGGGGAGTCCCTGCTGTCCACCGTGGCCGAGACCTTCGGGCTCTTCGGCGCGGACACCCCGCGCGTCTCGGCCGAGACCGCCCGGCAGCGGGTGCTCGACCACCCCGCCGCCGGCCACCACCTCGGCATGCTCGCCGTCGACCACTGGTTCACCGACGAGTCGCTCTGGAGCGGGTACGGCGTCGAGCCGGGCGCCGGATTCGCCGCGCGCTTCCCGGCGTACGCCGACTGGTATCGCGGCCAGGCCGGGGGCGCCGCCACGGGAAACCGGGCGTCGACCGGGGTTTGAGCGGACGCGGTGACGTAAGGCGGTGACTTAAGGCGTGCGGTGACTTAAGGCGGCGTTTCTCAGATCCCGGCCACGCGCGCGTGGCCGGGATCTGCGTCGCGTGCGGCGCGGCTCGGCCCACACCCGGACACCCCTGGTAGGACCGGATCATGACGCGAGGAACCGGCCGCCACCTGCTCGCCACCAGCCTGCGCTCCCTCAAGGTGCGCAACTTCCGGCTCTTCGCGGCCGGTCAGATCGCCTCCGCCACCGGCACCTGGATGATGGCGGTCGCCCAGGACTGGCTCGTACTGGAGCTGACCGGCGACTCCGGCGCCGCTCTCGCCACCGTCACCGCCCTCCAGTTCACCCCGGTCCTCCTGCTGACCCTGTACGGCGGCCGACTCGCCGACCGGTACGACAAACGCGCCCTCCTGACCGGCGCCAACATCGCCTCCGGTGTCTTCGCGCTGGCCCTCGGCCTGCTGGTGACCGCCGACGCCGCCCGGCTGTGGCACGTCTACGTCGCGGCCGCCGCGCTCGGCGTGGCCAACGCCGTGGAGGTACCGGCCCGGCTGTCCTTCATCACCGAACTGGTGGGCCCCGAACTGCTCCCCAACGCCTCCGCGCTCAGCGGCGCCTACTTCAACATCGCGCGCGTACTGGGCCCTTCGCTGGCCGGGCTGCTCATCCAGTGGTCCGGCACCGGCACCGCGATGCTCCTCAACGCCGCCAGCTACACGGCCACGGTCGCCGGACTGCGCGCCATGCGCCCGGCGGAGCTGCACCGTGTGCCCCGCCCGGACACGCCCGCCCGTGTCACCGAGGGCCTGGCCCATCTGCGGACCCGGCCCGACCTGCTCACGACGCTCGCACTGGTCGCCGCGGTCGCCCTCTTCGGCCTCAACCTGCCGTTGACACTGCCGCTCATGGCCCGCGTCGTGTTCCACACCGAAGCCGCCTCCTTCGGCCTTCTCACCGCCGCGCTCGCCGGGGGCTCCTTGCTGGCCGCATTGGTCGGCACCCTGCGCCGGAACCGCCCTTCGGCGCGGCTGGTGGCGGTCTGGGGATGCGCGTTCGGCGCACTGGAGCTGACCGTGGGGTGGGCGCCGAGCCTGCCGGTCGCGCTGGTGCTGCTGGTGCCGACCGGATTCGCCTCGCTCTACTTCGTCCAGGCGGCGAACCACCGCATCCAACTGGGCGGCGACCCGGCCCACCGGGGCCGCGTGATGGCCCTCTACACCGTGATCCTGCAAGGCAGCACCCCGCTCGGCGCCCTCTTCGTCGGCGCCGCCACCCACACCCTCGGGGCCCGCTCCGGGCTGTGGGCGGGCGGCCTGATCGCGCTGACCGCCGCTCTCGTGGCGCTCGCAGGGGCGCGCGACGATGGGCGCGCCCCGGTACCTGAGCGTGCGGAGCCCCGACCGACCGGCAGCCGTCCCTGAACGAGTGGCCGGATGTCAGTCGGGTGCGGTTGCATGGGGGCATGAACGACCTGGAGCAGTTGCGTACCGAAGCCGACACCGTCCTCGCCGAGCTGGTCGGTGCCCCGGAGGGTTCGGCGCGGCTGCGGGAGGACCAGTGGGAGGCGGTCAAGGCCCTGGTCGTGGACCGGCGCCGTGCCCTGGTCGTGCAGCGCACCGGCTGGGGCAAGTCGGCCGTGTACTTCGTGGCCACCGCCCTGCTCCGCCGTCGGGGCTCGGGTCCCACGGTGATCGTCTCGCCGCTGCTGGCGCTCATGCGCAACCAGGTCGAGTCGGCCGCGCGGGCCGGTATCCAGGCCCGCACCATCAACTCGGCCAACCCCGAGGAGTGGGACGCCATCCACGAGGAGGTGGAGCGCGGCGAGGTCGACGTGCTGCTGGTGAGCCCGGAACGGCTGAACTCCGTCGACTTCCGCGACCGCATGCTGCCCAAGCTGGCGGCCACCACCGGCCTGCTGGTCGTGGACGAGGCGCACTGCATCTCCGACTGGGGCCATGACTTCCGCCCCGACTACCGCAGGCTGCGCACCATGCTCCAGGAGCTGGCGCCCGGCGTGCCCGTGCTCGCCACCACCGCCACCGCCAACGCGCGCGTGACGGCGGACGTGGCCGAGCAGCTGGGCACCGGCGCGGGCGAGGCGCTGGTGCTGCGGGGGCGGCTGGACCGGGAGAGCCTGCGGCTCGGCGTGGTGCGGCTGCCCGACGCCGCGCACCGGCTGGCGTGGCTGGCGGAGCACCTGAACGAGCTGCCGGGCTCCGGGATCATCTACACGCTCACCGTCTCGGCCGCCGAGGAGGTCACCGCCTACCTCCGCGCACGCGGCTTCGCCGTCGCCTCGTACACCGGCCGCACGGAGAACGCCGACCGCCAGCAGGCCGAGGCCGACCTCCAGGACAACCGGGTCAAGGCCCTGGTGGCGACGTCCGCGCTGGGCATGGGCTTCGACAAGCCGGACCTGGGCTTCGTGGTCCACCTCGGCTCGCCGTCCTCCCCGATCTCCTACTACCAGCAGGTGGGCCGCGCGGGCCGAGGCGTGGAGCACGCCGATGTGCTGCTGCTGCCGGGCAAGGAGGACGAGGCGATCTGGCGGTACTTCGCCGAGGTCGCCTTCCCGCCCGAGTCGCAGGTCCGCCAGACCCTGGCCGCCCTCGCCGACGCGGGCCGCCCGCTGTCCGTGCCCGCGCTGGAATCGCTGGTGGACCTGCGGCGCACCCGGCTGGAGCTGATGCTGAAGGTGCTCGACGTGGACGGCGCCGTGCACCGGGTGAAGGGCGGCTGGACGGCCACCGGCGCCGACTGGGTCTACGACGCGGACCGCTACGCCTGGGTCGCCCGCCAGCGCGCCGCCGAGCAGCAGGCCATGCGGGACTACGTCGGCACGGACGAGTGCCGGATGGCGTTCCTGCGCCGCCAGCTGGACGACGTGGAGGTGACCCCGTGCGGGCGCTGCGACAACTGCGCGGGCGCCTGGGTCGACACGGCCGTCTCCGGCGAGGCGTTGTCGGCCGCCGCCGGTGAACTGGACCGGCCCGGTGTGGAGATCGAGCCGCGCCGGATGTGGCCCACGGGGATGTCCGCGCTGGGCATCGACCTCAAGGGCCGCATCCCGGCGAAGGAGCAGTGCGCCACCGGACGCGCTCTCGGGCGGCTCTCGGACATCGGCTGGGGCAACCGGCTCCGGCCGCTGCTGGCCGAGCGGACGCCTGACGGTCCGGTCCCGGACGACGTGCTGAAGGCCGTGGTGGAGGTCCTCGCCGACTGGGCACGCTCGCCCGGTGGGTGGGCGTCGAACACCCCGGACGCCGTGGCCCGTCCGGTCGGCGTGGTCGCGATGCCCTCGCTGAACCGGCCCCAGCTCGTCGCCTCCCTCGCGGAACGGGTGGCCGAGATCGGACGCCTGCCGTACCTGGGCGCGCTCGCGTATACGGGGGAGGGTGGCGCGCATCAGGCGCATCGCAGCAACTCCGCGCAGCGGCTCCAGGCGCTGGCCTCCGCGTTCACCGTGCCGCAGGACCTGGCGGCCGCTCTCGCCGCCGCTCCCGGCCCGGTGCTGCTCGTGGACGACCGGACCGAGTCCGGGTGGACCCTGGCGGTCGCGGCGCGGCTGCTGCGACGGGCGGGGGCGGCGGAGGTTCTACCGCTGGTGCTGGCCGCGGCGGGGTGAGGGCGCGGGGCGGGACGGGGTGACGCTGGTCGAGGGGCTGTGTGGGGCTGTGCGGGCCGGGCTGGTTGTCGTGTTCCTGATTCGACTTATCCACAGGCTCGAGCGGGATTTCTAGATCCGCGGGATCGTCAGCGCATGACGAATCACAGCGAAACGACCGGACCCTTCGAAAACGGTGACATCACGGCGGGAGTGCCCTTCAGTGGGCCGATCACGCCCGACACCCCGATCGCCCTGCGTACCTCCGCCGAGCTGGCCGACGCGCTGCCCTACCTTCTGGGATACCGCCCGGAGGACAGCATGGTGCTGGTCAGCCTGCTCGACCGTGGCAACTTCGGTGGCCGTGCCCGCCTGGGCATCCCGGCGGGCGACGAGGACTGGCCGGCCGCGGCGCGGCAGATCGCCCGAGGGCTGGTGATCGGCGCCCGACGGCGCGGCACCCGGCCCGAGCGGATCGTGGCCTATGTCTGCCAGGAGCCACGACCAGGCGAGTCGGGCCGGGACGTGATGCTCCGGCTCGCCCCGCTCGCCCAGCTGCTGCGCACGGAGTGCGGCGGTCTCGACGTACCGGTGATCGAGGCGCTGTGCGTCTCGGACAACCGCTTCTGGTCCTACGTCTGCCCGGTCGAGAGCTGCTGCCCGCCCGAGGGCACGCCGATGGGCATGCCGGGCACCTCGGCGATGGCTGCCGCGGCCACCTACGCGGGCATCCAGGTACGGGGCTCGCTCCGGGAGCTGCGCGCGAGGATGCAGCCCTGGGAGACCTCGGCCGCGCTGGAGCAGGAGGTCGCGCTGGACGCCGCGGGCATGGCCCTCGTGCCCCGCATCCTGGACGACGCGAGCCGCACCGAGGTGGCCGAGGAGACGCTGGACCTGGCCGGACGAATCATCCGCCGGTTCGCCGAGGCCGCGCCGGTCTCGGGCATCCACCCGGCCGACGTCCGCGACGACGCGCTCCTCGGGCACGACGAGGCGGCGGCCCTCATCCTCGGCCTCCAGGACCGCACGACCCGCGACCGGGCGGCCGCCTGGATGGAGGGCGACGAAGCGGCACCCGCCCTGCGGCTCTGGCGGGCGCTCGCTCGCCGCTGCGTCGGCCCGTACCGCGAGCACGCGGCGGCTCCGCTGACCCTGGCCGGGTGGGTCGCCTGGTCGACCGGCGACGAACTGGAGGCCCGCGAAGCGCTGGCCATGGCCCTCGGCGCCGACCCGGAGTACCTCTTCGCCCAACTCCTGCACCGGGCGTGCGACGAGGGCCTGGACCCGGAATCCATCCGCCGCTGTCTCAGGCGGGAACGGCGAGGACGGCCTCTGGAGGAAGGGCTGCCGTCGAATAGGCCGAAGATTCCCGAGCAGAAATCCGGCTCCCCGCTCCTTCCGGGCCCCCTCCTCGGCGCGCTGGAGGCTCCGGAGGCGGACCCGGCCGCCCCCACCCGCCGAAAGCGCCGCCCCCGCTCCACCGGCCCCAGTGGCACCGGCCCCAGCGGCACGGGCCCCTGCGCCGACCGCCCGCAAGCGCGAAGCCGCCGCCCCACCCGGTCCCGCCCCTCCCCGGTCGACCGGGCGTGCCGCAGCGAGGAGCACGGCTGAGCGCTCGCCCCCGACCCACCTGATCCCTGCGGCCGAGCCCGGCGGATTCACCGATCCTCCCAGCGAACGGAGTGTTTATCGTCAGGAAGACGACTATGATCGCGGCATGCCCTACGACCCGTCAGCGTTCCCGCCCTTCGCCGTCACCGTGGACTTGGTCGTGCTGACCGTGCGCCGCCACGCCCTGTGTGCGCTGGCGGTACGCAGGGGCGAGCCCCCTTTCCAGGGGCGGTGGGCCCTGCCCGGCGGCTTCGTACGGGACGACGAGGACCTGTCCCAGGCGGCGGCGCGCGAGCTGACCGAGGAGACCGGGCTCTGCGCCCACGATCCGGCGACCCCGGCGCAGGACAACGGCGCCCACCTCGAGCAGCTCGCCACGTACGGCGACCCGAAGCGTGACCCCCGGATGCGCGTGGTCAGCGTCGCCCACCTCGCCCTCGCGCCCGACCTCCCCGCCCCGCGCGCGGGCGGCGACGCGAGCAACGCGCGCTGGGCACCGGTGGAGGAACTGCTCCAGCAGGGCGGCTACGCCCGCGACGGCGAACCGATGGCTCCCCTGGCCTTCGACCACGCCCAGATCCTCTCCGACGGGGTGGAGCGCGCCCGCTCGAAGATCGAGTACTCGTCCCTGGCCACCGCCTTCTGCCCGCCGGAGTTCACGGTCGGCGAGCTGCGCCGCGTCTATGAGGCGGTCTGGGGGGTGGCGCTCGACCCGCGCAACTTCCATCGCAAGGTCACCGGCACCCCCGGATTCCTCGTCCCCACGGGCGGCACCACCACCCGCCAGGGCGGCAGGCCCGCCCAGCTCTTCAGGGCGGGCGGCGCCACCCTGCTTAACCCCCCGATGCTCCGCCCCGAGGTCTGAGGCGAGCGTCGAGCCACCGCCGGAACGGCAGTTGAGGAGCGGGCGCGCGCCGGGCGCTCATCGGGCAAGTGCGCCATGCAGGTTGACCCTCCGCGGAACAACTGCCGGACAGAAGAGGTGATACCCGGAAAACGGGACATAGCGCGCTATCTTCCGTCAGGTGATCCAGGCTGTCGGACTGACCAGTGATTCCCCCAAAGCCCAGCCGCCCGCCGTCGAAGACGTCTCCTTCGAAGCGCGCTCCGGCCATGTGACCGCCCTCCTCGGAGCGGCGGGAGCGGGTAGGACGACGGTGCTCAGGCTGATGCTCGAACTCCAGCGAGGGCGCGGCATCACCTACTTCAGAGGGCGCCCCCTGCACTGCATCGCCCACCCCTCGCGCGAAGTCGGCGTACTCCTCGGCGATGTGCCCGGACACCCCTCCCGTACCGTCCGGGGTCACCTGCGCATGCTCTGCGCGGCGGCCGGTGTTCCGGCCCGGCGGGCCGACGAAGTCCTCGAAGAGGTCGGCCTCGTCAGCCTCCGCGAGGAACGGCTCGGCACGCTGTCCCTCGGCATGGACCGCAGGCTCGGCCTGGCCTGCGCCCTGCTCCCCGACCCGCACACCCTCCTGCTGGACGAACCCGCCGCCGGACTCTCCACCCTCGAGGAGCGTTGGCTGCACACCACGTTGCGGGAGTACGCCGATCAAGGCGGTGCCGTGCTCCTCACGACCGCCGACCCCAAGGAGGCCGCCCGCAACGCCGATCACGTCCTCACCCTCGAAGCGGGCCGGATCACCGCCGACCTGGACGCGGAGGAGTTCGCCCGCACCCGGCTCCGCCCACGCGTCGCCGTCCGCAGCCCTCACGCCGCACGCCTGGCGGACCTGCTCGCCAAGGAGGCACGCACCGGACGGCGTTCCGTGGAAGTCGTCCGCGAGGAGGGCAATCGCCTCTCCGTGTACGGCAGCACCACCGCGGACGTCGGGGAGACGGCCTTCCGCAATGGCGTCCTCATCCACCAACTCGCCGACGAAGTAGGCGACATGCGGCCGAAGGCCGAGGAAGAGCCGGTGAGCGAGACCGAACCGGCCGGGGAGACCGAACCGGCCGGGGAGGAGGACGCGTCGCCGCCGGAGTCCGCCGCTCCGGAGGAGGTCGAGACCGATGACGCCCCCGACGCCCTGCCGCTCCCCATCGCCGTCCGCTCCGTACACAGCCCGCTCCGCCCGCTCCGTTACGAACTCCGGCGCGCCACCGGGATCAGTACCGGGTACGTCGTCTGCGGTGTCGCCCTCGTGGTGTCCGCCGTCACCGCCGTGGTGCTGGCCCATATCGGGCACACCCCGCAGGCGCGCCTGTTCGCCGCCTGGCCGCGTGAACTGCCGCTGCCGCCCGTCGCGCTCGCGGCGGGGCTGCTCGGGGCGCTCGCCTTCGGGGACGAGTTCCGGCACCCGGCGCTGGCGGCGGACCGTGGCACGGTCCCGCGTCGGCTGGGGCTGCTCACCGCGAAGCTCGTCGTCTCCGGAACCACCGCCGCGATGCTGGCCTTTCTGGCTCTCGGCTGTGACGCCGAACTTCTCTATCTCGTCTACGGCCGGGAATTGGTCCAGGTGCCCGGAGACTGGCTGCCGCTGTGCGTGAGTTGGCTGGCGCTCGTGGTCGGCTGCGCGTGGGCCGGTGTGCTGGCGGCCGGTGTCTTCCGGTCCACCGCGGCGGGCCTCGCCGCGGTCCTCGCGGTGCCGGTGGCCGTCGTGCCACTCGTACACCGGATGTTCGAAGGCTCATATGTGCGAGCCGCGGCCGGAATTCACCTGCGGATGCGGGAGGTCCTCCTGCTCCAGTGGCCCTTCGGGGGCGAGCGCTATCTGCTCGGTCTGGTGCGTGTCATCGCTCAACCCGTGGGTGGCGCGCTGACGTTGTCGCTCGCCGCACTGCTGTGCGCGTACCTGATCACGACACTGCGCGCCAGGGCGAGATGACGCCCTGACGTGTGGTTTCAGCGCCGCCGTGCCCACAACTCCCCACAGAAAGCCCGTTTATTTCCGATAAGGCGTCAATTGCGACGGGGTGAGCGATCACCCTTTCGTGTGCTTTTCACCAAAGCCCTCAAGGCAGTTGGAGGCAGCGCCGACAAATGATGCGTGAGTACCTTTGCGCACACCATGATGACCGCCGCCCGCTCCGCCGACTCCGGCCTCGCCGGACCGGGCGAACTCGACCGCTACCCCTACGCCGAGGCCCCGATGGCCGACCGCGTGGCGGCGCCCGCCTGGGAGGGCGCCGATTCCGACCTGGGCCGCGTGGGCCGACGCGCCGCGGGCAGCCGCGGGCGCGGACTGCACGGCCAGCTCGTCCAGCAGCTGGGTCAGATGATCGTCTCCGGAGACCTGGGAGCCGACCGCCCGCTGGTGCCGGAGGAGATCGGCCAGCGTTTCGAGGTCTCCCGCACCGTCGTGCGTGAGTCCCTCCGCGTCCTGGAGGCCAAGGGCCTCGTCAGCGCCCGCCCGAATGTGGGCACCCGCGTGCGCCCGGTGAGCGACTGGAACCTGCTCGACCCGGACATCATCGAATGGCGCGCCTTCGGCCCGCAGCGCGACGACCAGCGCCGCGAGCTGAACGAGCTGCGCTGGACGATCGAGCCCCTCGCCGCCCGCCTCGCCGCCGGTCACGGCCGGGAGGACGTGCAGCAGCGCCTCGTCGACCTGGTCGAGATCATGAGCCACGCCCTCGCCCAGGGTGACGCGCTGACCTTCTCGCGTGCCGACTCCGAGTTCCACGCACTGCTCATCCAGGTCGCGGGCAACCGGATGCTGGAGCACCTGTCCGGGATCGTCTCCGCCGCCCTCCAGGTCTCCGGCGGTCCCGCCACGGGATGCGAGCGGCCGACCGAGGCGTCCGTTGCACAGCACGCGCGGATCGTGGACGGGCTCGGCAGCGGCGACGGCGCCGTGGCCGAGGGGGCCATGCGGCAGCTGCTCGTGGTCCAGCCCGAGGTGGAGCGCGTGGTTCCCGCTCCGCGTGAGCACTGACGGCGAACGCGGACGGCGCGCCCGCCCGCGCGGCGCGCCCCAGTGATCGAGATGGCGGCACCGTGACCGGGGTCCCGCCGTCGCCGGACTCGACCGGACCGTCGGAATTCCGGCCGAGTCCGGCGGTGCGACGGGCCGCCCGGACCGGCAAAGTGATCAAGACGGACTTGGTGGCGGACCGCTTCGTTCACATCTGATCGCGTTTGCCTGTTGACAGGGTGTGACTCGGGCCACGCGGATTGGGCGTAACGCTCCCGGAAACAGCGCGATGACCTAAGAGGTGAACAGCCGCGAAGGGAATACGGACGCCGTGCCAGGCGCTGTGTCTCTTCCCGGCCCCGCCCGCGCCGTCGGCCCATCCCCAGGCCGGTGGTCGGTTCCTGTCCATGTCGGACGGGGCCGAAAGCCGCTTTCCAACGTTCCGAGAGGTTGTTCGTGTCGGCCAGCACATCCCGTACGCTCCCGCCGGAGATCGCCGAGTCCGTCTCTGTCATGGCGCTCATTGAGCGGGGAAAGGCTGAGGGGCAGATCGCCGGCGACGATGTGCGTCGGGCCTTCGAAGCTGACCAGATTCCGGCCACTCAGTGGAAGAACGTACTGCGCAGCCTCAACCAGATCCTTGAGGAAGAGGGTGTGACGCTGATGGTCAGTGCCGCAGAGCCCAAGCGCACCCGCAAGAGCGTCGCAGCGAAGAGTCCGGCCAAGCGCACCGCCACCAAGACGGTCGCGGCGAAGACGGTGACCACCCGGAAGGCCACGGCCGCCCCGGCCGCGTCCGCCGCCGCGGGTGACGAGTCCGACGACGTCGCCGCCCCGAAGGCCGCTGCCAAGAAGACCACGGCCAAGAAGACGGCCGCGAAGAAGACCACGGCCAAGAAGACGGCGGCCAAGAAGACCGGCGCCAAGAAGGACGACGCCGAGCTTCTCGAGGACGAGGCCGTCGAGGAGACCAAGTCCGCCGACGAGCCCGAGGGCACCGAGGCCGCGGGCTTCGTGCTGTCGGACGACGACGAGGACGACGCGCCCGCGCAGCAGGTCGCCGCGGCCGGCGCCACCGCCGACCCGGTCAAGGACTACCTGAAGCAGATCGGCAAGGTCCCCCTGCTCAACGCCGAGCAGGAAGTCGAGCTGGCCAAGCGCATCGAGGCCGGTCTGTTCGCCGAGGACAAGCTCGCCAACTCCGACAAGCTCGCCCCGAAGCTCAAGCGCGAGCTGGAGATCATCGCCGAGGACGGCCGCCGCGCCAAGAACCACCTGCTGGAGGCCAACCTCCGTCTGGTGGTCTCCCTGGCCAAGCGCTACACCGGCCGCGGCATGCTCTTCCTGGACCTCATCCAGGAGGGCAACCTCGGTCTGATCCGCGCGGTCGAGAAGTTCGACTACACCAAGGGCTACAAGTTCTCCACGTATGCCACCTGGTGGATTCGTCAGGCGATCACCCGCGCGATGGCCGACCAGGCGCGCACCATCCGTATCCCGGTGCACATGGTCGAGGTCATCAACAAGCTCGCGCGCGTGCAGCGCCAGATGCTCCAGGACCTGGGCCGCGAGCCCACCCCGGAGGAGCTGGCCAAGGAACTCGACATGACCCCGGAGAAGGTCGTCGAGGTCCAGAAGTACGGCCGCGAGCCCATCTCGCTGCACACCCCGCTGGGCGAGGACGGCGACAGCGAGTTCGGTGACCTCATCGAGGACTCCGAGGCCGTCGTCCCGGCCGACGCCGTCAGCTTCACGCTCCTCCAGGAGCAGCTGCACTCGGTCCTCGACACCCTCTCCGAGCGCGAGGCCGGTGTCGTCTCGATGCGCTTCGGTCTCACCGACGGTCAGCCGAAGACCCTCGACGAGATCGGCAAGGTCTACGGCGTGACGCGTGAGCGCATCCGCCAGATCGAGTCGAAGACCATGTCCAAGCTGCGCCACCCCTCGCGTTCCCAGGTGCTGCGGGACTACCTCGACTAGACCGCGCCGGTTCGCCCGCCGAAGGCCCGTCTCCCCTCGTGGGAGCCGGGCCTTCGTGCTGCGGGCCACCGTGCGCTGGATGACTCTGGGTGTTCCGGAAGCACCCTGAGTGAGGAGTCCGCATGCGCCGTTCCGTTGTCCGGGCACTGATCCGGCCGCTCGCCCTGGCGGCCACGCTGACCGCGATACCCCTGATCGGAGCTGCTTCGGCCGCCGCCGACGGTGTCGTGGTCGGCGGCTTTCCGATTGATGTCTCCCAGGCCCCGTGGACGGTGGCCCTCTCCAGCCGTGACCGGTTCGGGGGTAGCCGGGCGGGCCAGTTCTGCGGCGGGGTGGCGATCGCCCCGACCACCGTCCTCACCGCCGCCCACTGCGTCGCCGACGACGTCCTGGGCACGCCCCCGAACCGGCTGCACGACCTGAAGGTCATCGCCGGACGCACCGACCTGCTGGCCACCGACGGCCAGGAGACAGCCGTGCGGGACGTGAAGGTCAACCCGGAGTACGACCCCGCCACCAACGCGGGGGACTATGCCGTCCTCACACTCGCCGAGCCGGTGCCGACGAGCGCCGTCGTGCCCATGGCGGCGGCCGGTGACCCGGGGTACGCGCCCGGCGCGGAAGCCCTGGTCTCGGGCTGGGGCGACACGAGCGGCGAGGGCGCCTATACGACCCGTCTGCGCGCCGCGCGGGTCCATGTGCTGGCCGACGACCTCTGCGCCCGCGCGTATCCGGGCGGCCGGAACGGCACCTACCGCCCCGCCTCCATGCTCTGCGCGGGAGAGGCGGCGGGAGGACCGGACGCCTGCCAGGGCGACAGCGGCGGCCCGCTGGTCGCCGGGGGGCGGCTGATCGGGCTGGTGTCCTGGGGGAGCGGCTGCGGACAGCCGGCGAGTCCCGGCGTCTACACCCGGGTGTCAGAGGTCGTCCGCACGCTGGTGCCCGGCGCGGAAGGGGCCGCCACGGAAGCGTCCGCCACGGAGGGGTCCGCTGCGGAAGGGCCCCAGGAGGCCCCCAGGCGCCCCTGAGAGGGCCTGCGGGGCCCTTTCGGGCATGAGTACGGGCGGCTGCTTCTGCGGGGAAGCAGCCGCCCGTTCACCGGCCTGATGCCGGGGCTGGCTCGTCGGTTGGGTGCGAGATTCAGCGCTCTTCGGTGGCAGCGTTGCCGGGAACGGAAACCAGCCGTTCCGTCTCGTCCTGTATCTCAGCGGCGATCTTCTTGAGTTCCGGCTCGAACTTGCGCCCGTGGTGGGCACAGAAGAGCAGTTCTCCGCCGCTCAGCAGGACGACGCGCAGGTATGCCTGGGCGCCGCAGCGGTCGCAGCGATCGGCGGCCGTCAGCGGGCTCGCGGGGGTCAGAACAGTAGTCACGTCGCCTCTTCTCTAGCTCGACGAGCTGTCGTACCAGGGTCAACATCCAACCAGGCCGAAATCGTTCCCGCTCGTGGCTTTCCGTCGAAAATTTCTTTCCGGATGGCTGGCTGTTGCCGGTTGGCGGCGAATGTGCCGTAGCGCGTGGTCTGGTGCTTACGGTTTCGCGCGGTCTTCGGGGGTCGGTCCTCCCGGCTGGGTTGCCGGTTGTTGATGAGGACGTGCCCGGAGCCTAAATGGTTCATGCCTCGAAGGGAACGTGATGTGTGCTTCACTCCATCGAGGGATCGAACGTCCGTACGACCCTCGGCTAGTCTGAGTTTCCCGCCGAGGGTGGCGTTACACCAGCTCTACCAGGCATCGGTACCCTCTACGCGGCGACCGAAGCCGGCCCCTTACCCACCAGGGGCCCATCTGAAATTCAGCGAGGAGCGAACCGCGTGACCGCCGATACGTCCGTGCCGTCCACAGCGCTGCTGGCAGGAGCTGACCGGGACGGTTCCAACTACACCGCGCGGCACCTGCTCGTCCTTGAGGGCCTCGAAGCCGTGCGCAAACGTCCGGGCATGTACATCGGCTCGACCGACAGCCGCGGCCTGATGCACTGCCTCTGGGAGATCATCGACAACTCCGTGGACGAGGCCCTCGGCGGTTACTGCGACCGCATCGAGGTGATCCTCCACGACGACGGCTCCGTCGAGGTCCGGGACAACGGCCGCGGCATCCCCGTGGACGTCGAGCCCAAGACCGGCCTCTCCGGCGTCGAGGTCGTCATGACCAAGCTGCACGCCGGTGGAAAGTTCGGCGGCGGCTCCTACGCGGCCTCCGGCGGCCTGCACGGCGTCGGCGCCTCCGTGGTGAACGCGCTCTCCTCCCGGCTCGACGTCGAGGTGGACCGCGGCGGGAACACCCACGCCATCAGCTTCCGCCGCGGTGTTCCGGGCGCCTTCGCCAAGGGCGGCGCCGAGGCCAAGTTCGAGGCCGGGACCGGCCTGGTCAAGACCAAGAAGATCCCGAAGAACCGCACCGGCACGCGCGTGCGCTACTGGGCCGACCGGCAGATCTTCCTCAAGGACGCCAAGCTCTCCCTGGACCACCTGCACCAGCGGGCGAGGCAGACCGCGTTCCTGGTACCCGGCCTCACCATCGTCGTGCGCGACGAGATGGGCCTCGGCGACGGCGGCAGCAAGGGCGAGGAATCCTTCCGCTTCGACGGCGGCATCAGTGAGTTCTGCGAGTACCTGGCCACCGACAAGCCGGTCTGCGACACGCTCCGCTTCTCGGGCCAGGGCACCTTCAAGGAGACCGTCCCGGTCCTCGACGACCACGGCCAGATGACGCCCACCGAGGTCACCCGCGAACTGGGCGTCGACGTGGCGATGCGCTGGGGCACGGGCTACGACACCAACCTGAAGTCCTTCGTCAACATCATCGCCACCCCCAAGGGCGGCACCCACGTGGCCGGCTTCGAGCAGGCGGTCACCAAGACGATGAACGAGGTGCTGCGCGCCAAGAAGATGCTGCGCGTCGCCGAGGACGACGTCGTCAAGGACGACGCCATGGAGGGCCTGACCGCGGTCGTCACGGTCCGCCTGGCCGAGCCGCAGTTCGAGGGCCAGACCAAGGAGGTGCTCGGCACCTCGGCGGCCCGCCGCATCGTCTCCACCGTGATCGCCCGGGAACTCAAGGCGTTCCTCACCTCCACCAAGCGGGACGACGCCGCACAGGCCCGCACGGTCATGGAGAAGGTGGTCGCCGCCGCCCGCACCCGGGTGGCCGCCCGCCAGCACAAGGACGCCCAGCGGCGCAAGACCGCCCTGGAATCCTCGTCCCTGCCCGCCAAGCTCGCCGATTGCCGCAGCGACGACGTCGACCGCAGCGAGCTGTTCATCGTCGAGGGTGACTCCGCGCTCGGTACGGCCAAGCTGGCCCGGAACTCCGAGTTCCAGGCGCTGCTGCCCATCCGGGGCAAGATCCTCAACGTGCAGCGCTCGTCCGTGACCGACATGCTCAAGAACGCCGAGTGCGGCGCCATCATCCAGGTCATAGGAGCGGGCTCGGGCCGCACCTTCGACATCGACGCCGCCCGCTACGGCAAGATCATCATGATGACCGACGCCGATGTGGACGGCTCCCACATCCGCTGTCTGCTGCTCACGCTGTTCCAGCGGTACATGCGGCCCATGGTCGAGGCGGGCCGGGTCTTCGCCGCAGTGCCCCCGCTGCACCGCATCGAGCTGGTCCAGCCGAAGAAGGGCCAGGACAAGTACGTCTACACGTACTCGGACCGTGAGCTGCGGGACACGCTCATGGAGTTCCAGCGCAAGGGCGTCCGGTACAAGGACTCCATCCAGCGCTACAAGGGCCTCGGTGAGATGGACGCCGACCAGCTGGCGGAGACCACGATGGACCCGCGCCACCGCACCCTGCGCCGGATCAACCTCGCGGACCTCGAGGCCGCCGAGCAGGTCTTCGACCTACTGATGGGCAACGACGTGGCGCCGCGCAAGGAGTTCATCTCCAGCTCGGCGGCGACGCTGGACCGGTCGCGGATCGACGCGTAGCCGTGTGCGCTCGGCTTTGACCGGGTGCGCGTGGGGGGACGGGAGTGCTGGCCTCGGCCGGTGCTCCCGTTTTCGTTGCCTGTGCTCAGGGTTCACCCCGAGACCTCTCCACCCGTGGGTGGAGAAGTCCGGGCCGTGGAGATCCACCCGTGATCCACCCCGGGTCCGATCCCGTGGCCTGCGGATTTCCGTAATTTCGAGGGTGTCGGGAGCGACCGCCTCCGACACCCCTCTTGTACACGGAGGCTCGGATGTCCGGGTTCGTCGACGTGTTGGTGATCGTGGCCGTCGCCGTTCTGGTGATCGCCAGGCAGTTCCGCACCCACGCCATCGACGCCGAGCGGCGTTGGTGGCTGGCGCCCGCGATCCTCGTGGTCGTGGCGCTGCGCGAACCCGGCATACTCGACGCCCACCACCGCATCGAGTCCTTCGGGCTGCTCGCCGCGGAAGTGGTGGTCGGCCTGGCCACCGGTGCGGGCTGGGCGTGGACCACCCGGATCTGGCGTGCGCCTGACGGGATCGTGTGGAGCCGCAGCACCAAAGCAAGCGCCCTCGTCTGGGTCGGCGGAATAGCTCTGCGCGGCGCCCTCTTCGGCCTCGGGTACGCGATCGGCGTCCAGCAGGACAGCGCCGCCCTGATGCTGGGCCTCGCCGCGACTCTGCTGGTCCGCGGCGGCATCACCGCCCAGCGGGCGCGGCTGCTGGCCTCCTCGCCCGGCCCGGCGCCGACATACGGTGGCGGAACGCCGACGGCACCGGCAGCCCCGGCCGTACGACCGGCGCGGAAGGAGCGGGTGTGAACGAGAACTCCTGGACACGCTGGCCCTCGCGCGAGGCGCTCAGCCGGGAGGGCGTCAGCCGCCCCAGGCGTCTGCTGGCCCAGGCCATCAGAGTGGTGCTGTTCGGGCTCCTGCTGTGGGCCGCCCTCCGACAGGACCACGTCCCCGCGTGGGGAGAAGCCGCCGCCGTGGCGGGCGTGCTGCTCGCCTCCGGCGCGGCGTGGGGCTACTTCCGCACCACCTACGCGCACCGGCTGCTGCCGTCCCTGGCGCTCCTCGCCGTGCTCCTGACCCTGGCGGTCGCCGCTCGGATGACGGGTTTCGGGGGCCCCGCCCTGGTGTTCTGGTGTGGCTGCGGCATCCTCGCCCTGGAGCGGCTGCCCCTCGCGGCGGCGGTACCGGTGACCTCGGTCGCCCTGGCGTCGTACGCGGTCTGCAACAGCGACGTGTGGCTCACCGCCGCTTCCACCGTGGCCGGGCTGGCGCTGGCCGGATACGTCACGCGGCTGGACTCGGAGGCGCGGGGCAACGCACAGCGGCTGCTCGCCCAGGAGCGGGCCGCGCGGGCGGCGGAAGCGGAGTCGGCCGCGCTGACCGAGCGGGCGCGGATAGCGCGGGAGATCCACGACGTGCTGGCCCACAGCCTCTCGGCGCAGCTGGTGCACCTGGAGGCGGCCCGGCTGCTGCTGGAGCGGGACGCGAGCCGTGAACAGGTGCTGGAGCGGGTGGTGGCCGCGCGGGGAATGGCCCGCGACGGCCTCGCCGAGACCCGACAGGCCCTGTCCGCGCTGCGCGGTGAACTGACGCCGCTGGAGGAGTTCCTGACGGACCTCGTCAGCACGGCGGACGGTGGCGAGGTCACCGTCACGGGTGAGCGCAGGGCCCTGCCCGCCGAGGCGTCCCAGGCCGTGCGCCGGGTGGCGCAGGAAGCGATGACGAACGTCCGTAAGCACGCCCAGGGCGCGAAGGTGCGGGTCCGGCTCGACTACAGCGAGCACCAAGTGACCCTCGATGTGCGGGACAAGGGCGGTCGTCCGGGCGAACTGGCCGCCTCCGGCGGCGGGTACGGTCTGCTGGGCATGCGGGAGCGCGCCGAGCTGCTGGGTGGCTCGCTGGACGCGGGGCCGGACGAGGAGGGGTTCGTGGTGACGTTGAAGGTGCCGGTATGACGGCGCCGGAGGGGGAGCGGAAGCCCGCGCGGGTGGTGGTCGTCGACGACCAGACGGTGGTGCGGGAAGGCATCGTGATGCTGCTCGGACTGTTGCCCGGCCTCGAGGTGGTCGGCGCGGCGGGGGACGGCGAGGAAGCGGTGCGCCTGGTCGGCGAACTGGCCCCGGACGTGGTGCTGATGGACCTGCGGATGCCCCGTTGTGACGGGGTGGAGGCCACCCGCCGTATCCGGACCGGGTATCCGGGCACCCAGGTGGTGGTGCTGACGAC
This sequence comes from Streptomyces sp. NPDC002176, assembly GCF_044903645.1. Classification (NCBI taxonomy): domain Bacteria; kingdom Bacillati; phylum Actinomycetota; class Actinomycetes; order Kitasatosporales; family Streptomycetaceae; genus Streptomyces; species Streptomyces sp. NPDC002176. The sequence goes on along the minus strand of NZ_JBJDQW010000001.1, from coordinate 1,744,837 downwards.
GTTCGCGGACGACGAGTCCCTGTTCGCCGCGCTGCGCGCCGGAGCGCGGGGTTACTTGACCAAGGACGCGGGCGGCGAGGAGATCGTGCGCGCGGTGCACAGCGTGCTGTCGGGGGAGGCGGGGCTGGCGCCCGGCATCCAACTCCGGTTGCTGGAAAGGCTGTCCGAGGCCGAGGTGCGGACGACGGCACCGCCGGAGCCTCCCGACGGGCTGACCGCCCGCGAGAGCGAGGTGCTGGTGCTGATCGGCGAGGGGCTCACCAACCAGGAGATCGCCCGCCAGTTGCACGTCTCCACCGCCACGGTGAAGACACACATCAACAACCTCTTCGCCAAGACGGGCCTCAAGGACCGTGCGCAGGCGGTGCGTTACGCGTATGCGAAGGGCCTGGTGCGGCCGAGGGGGGAGTGACTCACCTAATGGGGTGAAGTGGTACGGGAAGATGTGTCGGGGATCTTCCCGATCTGTCCATCCTTGGGTATGCAGTCAAGCAACGGCCGACATTTCGGTACCGGGGACGGTCCGGGGAGTTCGGCCGACAACGAGGAAGAGCAGGGCGTGACTTCCCGCGATGTGCGGCACGAGGACCCTTGGCACGACACGCTGACCGCCGACTGGAGCGAACTGGACGGGGCGGGGATGCCCGCGCCGACCGTGCCGCACCCGCGCGGTGAGGGCGAGCGGGAGATGGCGGCGGCTCGTGCCCGCGACGTGTATCTCGCGGTGCAGCAGAGCGAGGCGTTCCAGGAGGTGCGCAGCCGGTACCGGAGGTTCGTGGTGCCCGGAGTCGCCGCCTTCCTCTGCTGGTACGTGGGATACGTGGTCACCGCGACGGCAGCGCCCGGTCTGATGGCGCGGCCCGTCATAGGGGCGGTGAACGTGGGGATGCTCGCCGGGCTGGGGCAGTTCCTCAGTACCTTCCTGCTCACCTGGGCCTACGCCCGGCACGCACGGCTGCGGCGTGACCGGCCCGCGCTGGAACTGCGCTGGGACACCCAGGAGCTGACCCGTGGCATCCAGGGAGGCACCTCGTGACCGGCCACCACCAGCTGCTGGCGCTGGTCCTGTTCAGCGCGTTCGTGGCCGTGACGCTGGGCATCACCACCTGGGTGAGCCGTCGCAGACATGGGTCGGCGGAGGAGTTCTATGCCGGTGGGCGCCTGTTCACCCCGCTGGAGAACGGGTTCGCCATCTCCGGCGACTACCTCTCGGCCGCCTCCTTCCTCGGCGTGACCGGGCTCATCGCGCTGTACGGGTACGACGGGCTCCTGTACGGCGTCGGATTCCTCGTGGCCTGGCTGGTCGTGCTGTTCCTCGCGGCCGAACTGGTGCGGAACTGCGGCCGGTTCACGCTCGCCGACGTGGTCGCCGCGCGGATGAGCGAGCGGCCGGTGCGGATCGCCACCGGCGCGTCCTCGGTCACCGTGTCCGTGATGTACCTGGTCGCGCAGATGGTGGGCGCCGGAAGCCTGGTGGCGTTGCTGCTCGGGGGCTCCGGCGGGGCCGCGCAGGCGTGGACGGTCATCGGGGTCGGGGCGCTCATGGTGATCTACGTGTCGCTGGGCGGGATGCGGGCGACCACCTGGATCCAGATCGTGAAGGCCGTCCTGATGCTGGTCGGGACGATCGTGATGACCGTGCTCGTCCTGGTGCGGTTCCACGGGGACATCAATCAGCTGCTGCTGACGGCGGCCGAGCGCAGTGGGCACGGGGCGTCGTTCCTCGCGCCGGGGCTGAAGTACGGCGGGGACTGGACCGCCCGGATGGACTTCATCAGCCTGGGCCTGGCGCTGGTGCTGGGCACGGCGGGTCTGCCGCACATCCTGTCCCGCTTCTACACGGTGCCGACCGCGCGGGCCGCCCGGCGTTCCACGGTGTGGTCGATCGGGCTCATCGGCAGCTTCTACCTGATGACGATCGTCCTCGGCTTCGGGGCGACCGCCGTGGTGGGCGCCGACGCGCTGCGCCGGTCCAACGCGGCCGGGAACACGGCGATCCCGCTGCTCGCGCTCGACCTGGGCGGCGGGGCCTCCTCCACGGGGGGCACCGTGCTGTTCGCGGTCGTGGCCGCCGTCGCCTTCGCCACGATCCTCGCGGTGGTCGCCGGGATCACGCTCGCCTCCTCGGCGTCCGTGGCCCATGACCTGTACGCGTCCCTCCGGCGTACGCCCAGCACCCCGCGCCGTGAGGTGGCGGTGGCGCGGGTCGCGGCGGCCGTCATCGGGATCGTGGCGATCGCGCTCGGGCTGCTGGCCCGCAATCTCAACGTGGCCTTCCTGGTCGGCCTGGCCTTCGCCGTGGCCGCCTCCGCGAACCTCCCGACGCTGCTGTACTCGCTGTTCTGGCGGAACTTCACCACCCGCGGTGCGGTCTGGGCCGTGTACGGCGGGCTGATCCCCGCGGTGATCCTGGTGCTGCTGTCGCCGGTGGTGTCGGGGAGCCCCGGCTCGCTGTTCCCCGGCGTCGACTTCCAGTACTTCCCGCTCCAGAATCCGGGCATCGTCTCCATCCCGCTCGGCTTCCTCTCGGGCTGGCTGGGCACGGTCACCTCGGACGAGGTGCCGGACGAGGCCAAGTTCGCGGAGACCGAGGTGCGTTCACTGACCGGAGCCGGAGCCGTATAAGGCAGACACCCGTCCTGGGTGACGTCACGGCGCCACCCAGGCATACCGGTGCTCGGGCCGCCCGGTGTCGCCGTATCTCAGGGACAGGCGCAGGCGGCCCGCCTGTTCCAGGTGGCGTAGATAGCGCTGGGCGGTGGAGCGGCTCAGGCCCGTGCGGGACGCCACCTCGTGGGCCGACAAGGGTTGCTCCGCGCCGTGCAGGACACCGCAGATCAGGTCGGAGGTCGGCTCCGTATGGCCGCTCGGCAGCCCGGGAACGGACGGCGCGGGGGCCGTGCGCAGGGCGCCGAAGATGCGGTCTACCTGCTCCTGGCCGGTCACCCCGCCGCCGCCCACCCGTTCGACGGTGCGGCGCAGGGCGGCGTAGGAGTCGAGGCGGCCGCGTAGCGCGTTGAAGGTGAAGGGCTTCACCAGGTAGTGCAGGGCGCCGAGTCGCATCGCCTGCTGCACGGTCGTCACATCACCGGCCGCCGTGATCATGATGACGTCGGTGCCGTGGCCCTGCTGGCGCATGCGGTGGACGAGTTCGAGGCCGGTCCGGTCCGGCAGATAGTGGTCCAGCAGCACCAGATCGACACCGCCGCGTTCGACGGTGGCCAGCGCCTGGGCGGCGTTGTGGGCGCGGGCGGCCACCCGGAAGCCGGGAACCTTGGCCACATACCTGGCGTTGATCTCGGCGACACGGAAGTCGTCGTCCACGACCAGCACGTCAATCATCGGGCCTCTCCCTTAAGGCCGGCGAGCGTTAAGCCCATGTTTCGGCTCCGCAGTTGTAGCGTGAGCAAAACGAGCACAACAGCCTCTTGCGAGCAAAAGAAGGGGTTGCGCGCACAAGACTGCTGCCGGAGCGGCCCCGCGCCTACCGTCCCGGGGCATGAGCGCAGACACCAGCCCCGCCATCGAGCTGAGGGGCGCGAGCAAGATATTCAGAACCCCTTCCGGTGATCCGCACACCGCGGTGCGCGGCCTGGACCTCACCGTGGAGCGCGGCGAGTTCGTCGCCGTCGTAGGTCCGACCGGCTGCGGCAAGTCCACCACACTGACCCTGGTCAGCGGCCTGGAGGAGCCCACCGAGGGCGAGGTGCTGGTGGCCGGGCGGCCGGTCGACGGCGTCGGCGACCGGGTCGGCTTCGTCTTCCAGCAGGACGCCACCTTCCCCTGGCGCACGGTGCTGTCCAATGTGATGGCGGGCCCCCGCTTCCGGGGCGTGCCGAAGGCGGAGGCTAAGCAGAAGGCCCGTGAGTGGCTGGCCCGCGTCGGGCTCGCCGCGTTCGAGGACCGGTATCCGCACCAGCTGTCCGGCGGCCAGCGCAAGCGGGTCGCCCTCGCCGCGACCTTCGTCAACGACCCCGAGATCCTGCTGATGGACGAGCCGTTCTCCGCGCTCGACGTGCAGACCCGGGCCCTGATGTCGGACGAGCTGCTGGAGCTGTGGGAGGGCACCGGCGCCTCGGTCGTCTTCGTCACCCACGACCTGGAGGAGTCGATCGCGCTGGCCGACAAGGTGGTCGTGATGACCGCCGGGCCCGCGACGGTCAAGCAGGTGTTCACCATCGACCTGCCCCGGCCGCGCAAGGTCGAGTCGATCCGGCTGGAGCCCAAGTTCATCGAGATCTACCGCGAGATCTGGGAGTCCCTCGGTGAAGAGGTCCGCATCACCCGTGAGCGAGGTGCCGCCGATGTCGCCTGAGACCGTGACCCCGCCGCCCGTCGACACCGCCAAGCCACAGGCCACGGCCCCGTCCTCGTCTCCGTCCCGTTCGCGGGCGCAGGCCGCCCGCAGGCGCCGGGTGATCGTGGTGGTGGCCCGGGTGCTGCTGCTGGTGGTCGTGCTCGGCCTCTGGGAGGCACTGTCCCGCGCCGAGGTCATCGACCCGTTCAACTTCTCGATGCCCTCCGAGATCTGGGACCAGATCACGTCCTGGGTGCTGCACGGCACCGCCCTCGGCTCCCTGGGCGAACAGATCTGGTACACGCTCTACGAGGCACTCCTCGGCTGGGTCATCGGCGTCGTGGCCGGTGTCGTCCTCGGGATCGCGCTCGGCCGGGTCGCCTTCCTCGCCGACCTGTTCGGGCCCTACATCAAGGTGCTGAACTCCATCCCGAGGATCGTGCTCGCCCCGATCTTCCTGATCTGGTTCGGCCTCGGACCCGCCTCCAAGATCGCCTCGGCCGTGGTCCTGGTGTTCTTCCCGGTGTTCTTCAACGCCTTCCAGGGCGCCCGCGAGGTCAACCGCGACCTGGTCGCCAACGCCCGCATCCTCGGCGCCACCGACCGACAGGTCACCCTCCAGGTCGTCATCCCCTCGGCCACCTCCTGGATCTTCACCAGCCTGCACGTCAGCTTCGGCTTCGCGCTCATCGGCGCCATCGTGGGCGAGTACATCGGCGCCACCCGAGGCATCGGCCTGCTCGTCGCCCAGTCGCAGGGCACCCTCAACTCCGCGGGTGTGTACGCCGCGATGGTGATCCTCGCGGTCGTGGCGCTCCTCGCCGAGGGGCTGCTGACCTTCGCCGAGCGCCGGGTCTTCCGCTGGAAGTCGTCGAACTCCGAGCACTGAACCCCGCCCCGCACCCGTACCGCTCCAAGGACGTGACCCGCCATGCGCAAACGCACCAGATTCGCCACGCTCAGCACCGCCTGTCTGCTCACTCTGACCTCCCTGACCGCCTGCGCCAACGAGGTGGCCAGCCACGGGGGTTCCGGGGGCGGCGGCAAGGGCACCAAGGTCAAGATCATGGTCGGTGGTCTCGACAAGGTCATCTACCTGCCCGCCATGCTCACCCAGCGGCTCGGCTACTTCGACGCCGAGGGCCTGAACGTGGAGCTGCTGACCGAGCCCGCCGGGGCCCAGGCGGAGACCGCGCTCGTCTCCGGCCAGGTCCAGGGCGCCGTCGGCTTCTACGACCACACCCTCGACCTCCAGGTGAAGGGCAAGTCGGTCGAGTCCGTCGTGCAGTTCTCGCACGCGCCCGGCGAGGTGGAGGTGGTGTCCGCGAAGAAGACGGACGACATCCACTCGCCCGCCGACTTCAAGGACCGCAAGCTCGGTGTCACCGGGCTCGGTTCGTCGACCGACTTCCTCACCAAGTACCTCGCGGTCAAGCACGGCGTCCAGGTGAACCAGTTCAGCCCGGTCGCCGTGGGCGCCGGGCCGACGTTCATCGCGGCCCTGCAGAAGGGCTCCATCGACGGGGGCATGACCACCGACCCGACCGTCGCCACGATCCTGGCCAAGAAGGCCGGCCGCGTCCTCATCGACATGCGCACCCCCGAGGGCTCGCAGGAAGCGCTCGGCGGGCCGTACCCCTCGTCCAGCCTGTACATGAACACGGACTGGGTCGACGGGCACAAGGACACCGTCCAGAAGCTCGTCAACGCGTTCGTCAAGACGCTGAACTGGATGTCCACCCACAGCGCCGACGAGATCGCGGCCAAGATGCCGTCCGACTACTCCCAGGGCGACGAGAAGCTCTACGCGGCCGCCATCAAGAGCACCCTGCCGATGTTCACCAAGGACGGCATCATGCCCGCGCGGGGACCGGAGACCGTCGAGAAGGTGCTCAAGGCGTTCAGCCCCAACATCAAGAACGCCGACGTCGACCTCGACAAGACGTACACCACCGAGTTCGCGAAGAAGGCCGCCAAGTAGCCGTTCAGGGGCGCGGGGTGCCTAGTGCCTCCGCGCCTCTTCCGTGCCCGAGGGCACCGGCTCGCCCAGCGCGTCCGGCAGCACCACCGTGAACTCGGCGCCGCCGCCCGCCGCGGCGCCCACCGTGGCCGAGCCGCCCTGGCGTTCGGCCAGGCGCCGTACCAGCGACAGGCCGATGCCGCGCTTGCCGTGCGCGGGCGGCTCCTTGGTGGACCAGCCCGCGGTGAAGACCGACTCCCGCTGCTCCTCCGGCACGCCAGGACCGGTGTCCCGTACCCGCAGCACCACCGTGCGGCCCTCGGTGCGCAACTCGGCCTCCACGCGCGCGTGCGGGGTGCCCGCGACGGCGTCCAGGGCGTTGTCCACGAGGTTGCCCACCACCGTGACCAGACCGCGCGGGTCGATCAGCCGGTCCGGCAGCCAGGTCTCCTCCGACAGCCGCAGCGCCACCCCGCGCTCGGCGGCGACGGTCGCCTTGCCCACCAGCAGCGCGGCCAGCAACGGGTCCTCGATCCGCTCCGTGACCTGCTCGGCCGTCGCCCGGTGCTCCCCGACCAGCTCCCCGATGAACTCGGCCGCCTCGTCGTACATCTCCAGCTCCAGCAGGCCGAGCAGGGTGTGCATACGGTTGGCGTGCTCGTGGTCCTGGGCGCGCAGGGCGTCGATCAGGCCGTGCGTGGAGTCGAGTTCACGGCCGAGGCGCTCCAGCTCGGTGCGGTCGCGCAGGGTGGCCACCGCGCCGCCGTCCTCGGTGGGCATCCGGTTGGCGACCAGCACCCGTGGGCCGCGCACGGTCAGCAGATCGGTGCCGGTCACCCGCCCGGCCAGCACGTCCGTCGTACGGCCCGCGCCGAGCGCCTCGTCCGGCGACCGCCCGACCGACTCGTCCCCGATGCCGAGCAACCGGGCCGCCTCGTCGTTGAGCAGCCGTATCCGGCCGCTCCGGTCCAGGGCGACCACGCCCTCCCGGATGCCGTGCAGCATCGCCTCGCGCTCCGCGAGCAGCGCCGAGATGTCGGAGAAGGCCAGGTCACGGGTCTGCCGGTGCACCCGGCGGGAGATCAGCCAGGCGGCCAGCGCGCCCACCGCCAGCGCGCCCCCGGCGTACGCCAGCAGGCCGGGGATCGCGCCGAGCAGCCCGGCGCGCACACTGTCGTACGCGATGCCCACCGAGACCGCGCCGACGATCCGGTGCCCGGCGTCGTACAGCGGCACCTTGCCGCGTGCGGAGCGGCCCAGCGTGCCCCGGTCGATCTCCATCACCTGGCGGCCCGCCAGCGCGCTGCTGGGGTCGGTGGAGACGCGGCGGCCGATCTCCGCGGCGGTCGGGTGGGACCAGCGCACGCCCCGCGCGTCCATCACGACGATGTACTCGGCGTGCGTGGCCCGCCTGATCCGCTCGGCCTCCCGCTGCACCGGCCCGTCCGGGGTGGGCCGCGTGCTCCGGACGCCCTCGGCTATCGCCGGGTCCTGGGCGGTGGTCTGCGCGATGACCAGCGCGCGGCGCATCGCCTCCTGGTCCAGCTGTCCGCTGAGCGGCGCCAGGAAGAGCCCGGTCGCCAGGACCGCGACCCCGGCCGCGATCGTCACCTGGGTGAGCAGCACCTGCGCGAACGCCCGCCTGGGCAGACCGAGTCGCGGACGGCGGGCCGGGGGAGTGGGAGGCATGCGGAGACGGTACGCGGCCCGTCGGCCGAGGCGGCGGTCAGCCCGCCAGGGCCGCCGTGTGCAGGGCCTCCACGCTCACCACGTCCATCCGCGCGGGGGTGCCCAGCACGTCCACCCCGCAGCTCTCCGGGCGCGGCGGCAGCGCGGCGGTCTGGGCCACGGTCACCCGCCAGCCCCGGCCGTCGGCATGGGCGACGGTGACCTCCCAGCGAGGTGCGGCGCCCTCGGTGCGGACGACGTGCAGCGCGTCGGCGGTGTACTCGGCCGTCGCCGACCGTACGGCCAGTTCGGCGGCCTGGCCGGGGCGGTCCCAGGCGGAGCGGCCCCGGCAGTCCTCCAGCAGCACCTGCCCGTCCTGGGCGCGGTACAGGGCCTCCTTGACCGTGTGCGCCTCGGCGCGGGCGTACGCGTAGCCGTACGGCAGCACGAGCACCGTGGGGGCGAAGCGATGACCACCCAGATGGGTGACCTCCCAGACGCCGGGTACGTCGGACGCGGTCAGTTCTGCGGCCAGCGGGCGGCCCAGCAGGGCGCAGCAGCGGTCGCGCTTGCCGTTGGTGCACACCAGCGCGAGCGGGTCACCGGTCTCCGGGCGCCCGCCGAGCACCGACGTGAAGGAGCGGGGGTCGCCCGCGCCCAGGGCGGCGAAGTCCAGGCCGAGGAGTTGGCGCGGATCGCGTGTGGTGGTGCCGTACAGCCACACGTTTCCGGGAACTGTGTGGGCGACATACACCTGCCGTACGGGCGGTGTGCCGGGGTCGGCGTGTCTGCCGGGGCGCCGGATCAGCGCCACCCGTACCCCGGTGTCCTGGGCGGCGGCCTCCAGGGCGCGGCCCAGCACGGGGTCCAGATGGCTCGCGGTCAGCGCTTTCGCGCCCCAGGGGCCCGGCTGTTCCAGCAGCAGCCATGTCGTCGCCATGGCCGCCGTACCGGAAACGGGCTCGTCGAGGCTCCGGGAGACGGTCGCACACCTACTCACAAAGGTGAGCCTAACCTGACTCGGGGGTGCCTGAGTGACCAGAGGGTCCACTGCGGCCGGGAGGGTGACGCGTCCTCGTATCCTGGCCAGGTCGAAGTCCGTCCGCCGGGAAAGGTGTCCCTCGTTGCCGAACAGCCGTGGTCCGCAGATTCCGGTGGTCGTGCTCGCCGGATTCCTGGGGTCGGGGAAGACGACGCTGCTCAACCATCTGCTGCACCGCAGTGGGGGCAGCCGGATCGGGGCCGTCGTCAACGACTTCGGGTCCATCGAGATCGACGCGATGGCTGTCGCCGGGGCGCTCGGGGACTCGACCGTCTCGCTCGGCAACGGCTGCCTGTGCTGTGCGGTCGACGCGAGTGAGCTGGACACGTACCTGGCGAAGCTCGCCGCTCCCGGGGCCGGGATCGACGTCATCGTCATCGAGGCCAGCGGGCTCGCCGAGCCGCAGGAGCTGGTGCGGATGGTGCTGGCCAGTGAGCAGCCGGAGATCATGTACGGCGGGCTCGTCGAGGTCGTCGACGCCGCCGAGTTCGACGACACCCGCGCCCGGCACCCCGAGATCGACCGGCATCTCGCCCTCGCCGACCTCGTCGTGGTCAACAAGCTCGACCGGGCACCCGACGCCGACCGCGTCCTCGGTCTGGTCCACGAACTCACCGAGGGCGCCGTACTCCCCGCCACCTACGGCCGTGTCGACCCGGAGTTCCTCTTCGACTGCCGTCCCGGCGAGGAGCGCGTCGGCCAGCTCACCTTCGACGACCTGCACGGCCACGATGACGGCAGCGCCCACCTGCACTCCGGCTACGACACCCTGTCCTTCGTCTCCGACGCGCCCCTGGACCCCCGCGCCCTGATGGGCTTCCTGGATGGCAGGCCGGAGGGGCTGTACCGGATCAAGGGATACGTGGACTTCGGTGCCCACGACCCCGGCAACCGGTACGCCGTGCACGCGGTGGGCCGCTTCCTGCGCTTCCGGCCCGAGCCCTGGCCGCCCGGCGCCGAGCACCTCACCCAGCTCGTGCTGATCGGCACCGGCATCGACGCCGACGCCCTCGGCAAGGAGCTGGACGCGTGCCGGGGCGCCGCCGCGGACGACGAGCAGGCCATGTGGGGCGTCCTGCGTTATGTGCCGGGCTCCGAGGACGAGCCCGGCACACCGTAGAGACCGCTGGAACCCCGGACCCGCTAGAACACCGGCCCCGCCACCACCGACACCGTCTTCGGCAGCGAGGTGCCCGAGCCGTCGCGGCGCGGGTCCAGCTCCGGCAGCTCCACCGGCAGGCCGGTCTTCTGCGCCGCCTTGGCCGGTACCGGGCCCGCCCAGGCCAGTGCGAGGCAGTCCTCGCCCTTCAGGAAGCGCTGGCAGCGCACGCCGCCCGTGGCCCGGCCCTTGCGCGGGAACTGGTCGAACGGGGTCAGTTTGGCCGTCGTCTGCACCGAGTCGTCCAGCGTGCCCCGCGAGCCCGCCACCGTGAACACCACCGCGTCGGCGACCGGATCGACCGCCGTGAACGAGATCACCTTCGCGCCCTCGGTGACCTTGATGCCCGCCACACCGCCCGCCGCACGGCCCTGCTGGCGCACCTGGCCCGCCTGGTAGCGCAGCAGGTGGGCGTCGTCGGTGATGAACACCAGGTCCTCCTCGCCGGTGCGCAGCTCCACCGCGCCGACGATCCGGTCACCCTCCCTGAGGGTGATGACCTCCAACTCGTCCTTGTGGGACGGGTAGTCGGGCAGCACACGCTTGACCACGCCCTGCGCGGTGCCGATCGCCAGGCCGGGCGAGGACTCGTCCAGCGTGGTCAGACAGACCACTGTCTCGTCGCCCTCCAGGGCCACGAACTCCGCGAGCGGCGCCCCGCCGGACAGGTTCGGCGCGGTCGCCGTGTCCGGTAGCTGGGGCAGGTCGACCACGTTGATCCGCAGCAGGCGTCCGCTCGACGTGACCGCGCCGATCTCACCGCGTGCGGTCGCCGGGACCGAGGAGACGATCACGTCGTGCTTGGCCCGTCCGCCTTCCCGCGGGACGGGCTCGGCGCCGGTCGTACGGGCCAGCAGGGCGGTCGAGGACAGCAGCACCCGGCACGGGTCGTCGGCCACCTGGAGCGGCACCGTGGCCACCTGGGAGGCCGTCGACTCCAGCAGGACCGTACGCCGGTCGGAGCCGAACTTCTTGGCCACGTCGGCCAGTTCGCCCGAGACCAGCTTGCGCAGCTCCGCGTCCGACTCCAGGATGCGGGTCAGCTCCTCGATCTCCTGGTTGAGCCGGTCCTTCTCCGCCTCCAGCTCGATCCGGTCGTACTTGGTGAGGCGGCGCAGCGGCGTGTCGAGGATGTACTGCGTCTGGATGTCGCTCAGTCCGTAGCGCTCCATCAGGCGCTCCTTGGCCTGCGCGGAGTTCTCGCTGGACCGGATGACCCGGATGACCTCGTCGATGTCGACGAGCGCGGTCAGCAGGCCCTCGACCAGGTGCAGCCGGTCGCGGCGCTTGGTGCGGCGGAACTCGCTGCGCCGCCGCACGACCTCGAAGCGGTGGTCGAGATAGACCTCCAGCAGCTCCTTGAGGCCCAGGGTGAGCGGCTGACCGTCCACCAGGGCCACGTTGTTGATGCCGAAGGACTCCTCCATGGGCGTCAGCTTGTAGAGCTGCTCCAGGATCGCCTCCGGCACGAAGCCGTTCTTGATCTCGATGACCAGGCGCAGGCCGTGCTCGCGGTCGGTGAGGTCCTTGACGTCCGCGATGCCCTGGACCTTCTTGGCGTTGACCAGGTCCTTGATCTTGGCGATGACCTTCTCCGGGCCCACCGCGAAGGGCAGTTCGGTGACGACCAGCCCCTTGCGGCGGGCGGTCACCGCCTCGATGGCGACCGTGGCGCGCATCTTGAAGGAGCCCCGGCCGTTCGCGTACGCGTCCCGGATGCCGTCCAGGCCGACGATCCGGCCGCCGGTGGGCAGGTCGGGGCCCGGGACGTGCCGCATCAGGGCGTCCAGGTCCGCGTTCGGGTGCCTGATCAGGTGGCGGGCGGCCGCGATGACCTCGCGCAGGTTGTGCGGCGGCATGTTCGTCGCCATGCCGACCGCGATGCCGGAGGAGCCGTTGACCAGCAGGTTCGGGAAGGCGGCGGGGAGCGCGACCGGCTCCTGCTCCTGGCCGTCGTAGTTCGGCGTGAAGTCGACCGTGTCCTCGTCGATGGACTCGGTCATCAGGCTCGCCGCCGCGGCCATCCGGCACTCGGTGTACCGCATGGCGGCCGGCGGGTCGTCGTTGCCCAGGGAGCCGAAGTTGCCGTGGCCGTCGACCAGCGGGACGCGCATCGAGAAGGGCTGCGCCATGCGGACCAGCGCGTCGTAGATCGACGCGTCGCCGTGCGGGTGCAGCTTGCCCATGACCTCGCCGACCACGCGGGCGCACTTCACGTAGGCGCGCTCGGGGCGCAGGCCCATCTCGTTCATCTGGTAGACGATGCGGCGGTGCACCGGCTTCAGTCCGTCCCGGGCGTCCGGCAGGGCGCGCGAGTAGATGACCGAGTACGCGTATTCGAGGTAGGAGCCACGCATCTCGTCCACGACGTCGATGTCGAGGATCTTCTCCTCGAACGCGTCGTCGGGCGGCGGGGTCTTCGTGCTGCGGCGGGCCATCGCTGCCGGCTCCTTGCTGAAGGCGTGGGACGGATCGGACGCGGACCATTGTGGACCGGGGCACTGACAACGAGGGCCGCGACCCGGTCCGTACGGGTCCGCCCCCGGTGCTCGGCGGTCCCGCGGTCCGCCGCCGTACACCGGCCGGGGACCGCGCTCGCCATGAGCACGCCTGACGCAGGCTAGTCGATCCGCTGTGGGCGTACGTCGGGCGGGAACTCCGCCGGGCCCTCGCGCGGTTTGCATACAGTGGCAGGAACGGCAGGAAAACCGCGGTTTCTCTCGACCGCCACCGCTTGCGAAGGGACGTACATGCCCATGGGTCACACGACCACAGCCCAGGCAGGCTCCGGGGGCCTGACAGCGACCGAGCACCGCCTGGCCAACGGTCTGCGCGTGGTGCTCTCCGAGGACCACCTGACCCCGGTGGCGGCGGTCTGCCTCTGGTACGACGTCGGCTCCCGGCACGAGGTCGCGGGCCGCACCGGCCTCGCGCACCTCTTCGAGCACCTGATGTTCCAGGGCTCGGGCCAGGTCAAGGGCAACGGCCACTTCGAGCTGGTCCAGGGCGCCGGCGGTTCGCTCAACGGCACCACCAGCTTCGAACGCACCAACTACTTCGAGACGATGCCCGCCCATCAGCTCGAACTCGCCCTGTGGCTCGAGGCCGACCGCATGGGCTCGCTGCTGGCCGCGCTGGACGACGAGTCGATGGAGAACCAGCGCGACGTCGTCAAGAACGAGCGCCGCCAGCGCTACGACAACGTCCCCTACGGCACCGCCTTCGAGAAGCTGACCGCGATGGTCTATCCCGAGGGCCACCCCTACCACCACACCCCGATCGGCTCCATGGCCGACCTGGACGCGGCCACGCTGGAGGACGCCCGCGCGTTCTTCCGCACCTATTACGCGCCCAACAACGCGGTGCTCTCCGTGGTCGGCGACATCGACCCCGAGCAGACGCTGGCCTGGATCGAGAAGTACTTCGGCTCCATCCCCGGCCACGACGGCAAGGGCGCCCCGCGCGACGGCTCGCTGCCCGAGGTCATCGGGGACGAGCTGCGCGAGGTCGTCGTCGAGGAGGTCCCGGCGCGCGCCCTGATGGCCGCCTACCGGCTCCCGGAGGACGGCACGCGCGCGTCCGACGCGGCCGACCTCGCCCTCACCGTCCTCGGCGGCGGCGAGTCCTCCCGCCTCTACAACCGCCTGGTGCGCCGCGACCGTACGGCCGTCGCCGCCGGGTTCGGGCTGCTCCGGCTGTCCGGCGCGCCCTCGCTGGGCTGGCTGGACGTGAAGACCTCCGGCGACGTCGAGGTGCCGGTCATCGAGACCGCCATCGACGAGGAGCTGGCCCGCTTCGCGCAGGAGGGCCCCACCCCGGAGGAGATGGAGCGCGCCCAGGCCCAGTTGGAGCGCGAGTGGCTGGACCGGCTCGGCACGGTCGCGGGCCGCGCCGACGAACTGTGCCGGTACGCCGTCCTGTTCGGCGACCCGCAGCTCGCCCTGACCGCCGTGCGGCGCGTCCTCGACATCACTCCCGAAGAGGTCCGCGAGGTCGCGGCGGCCCGCCTGCGCCCGGACAACCGCGCCGTGCTCGTCTACGAGCCGAAGTCCCCGGAGGCGGTCGAGGACACCGACCTGCCCGACGACCCGGAGCACGAGGCCACCGTAGAGGCCGGCAACGACGACGAGGAGACGGCCAAGTGACCGAGCTCGCCCCCATGGAGTTCCACCCCCAGCCGCAGGCCGGTCAGGCCAAGCCGTGGGCGTTCCCGGCCCCCGAGCGCTCCACCCTGGACAACGGCCTGACCGTGCTGCGCTGCCACCGCCCCGGCCAGCAGGTCGTCGCCGTCGAGGTACTGCTCGACGCCCCCCTGGACGCCGAACCGGCCGGTCTCGACGGCGTCGCCACCCTGATGGCGCGCGCCTTCTCCGAGGGCACCGACAAGGACTCCGCCGAGGAGTTCGCCGCCGAACTGGAGCGCGCGGGCGCCACGCTGGACGCACACGCCGACCACCCCGGCGTCCGGCTCAGCCTGGAGGTGCCCGCCTCCCGCCTGGAGAAGGGCCTCACCCTGCTCGCGGACGCCCTGCGTGCCCCCGCCTTCGCGGAGAGCGAGATCGAGCGCCTGGTCCGCAACCGCCTGGACGAGATCCCGCACGAGCTGGCCAGCCCGGCCCGCCGTGCCGCGAAGGAGCTGTCCAAGGAGCTGTTCCCGTCCTCCGCGCGCATGTCCCGGCCGCGCCAGGGCACCGAGGAGACCGTCGAGAAGATCGACGCGGGCGCCGTCCGCGCCTTCTACGACCGCCATGTGCGCCCCGCCACCGCCACCGCGGTCGTCGTCGGCGACCTCGACGGCATCGACCTCGACGCGCTGCTCGCCGAGACCCTCGGCGCCTGGACCGGTACGCCCGGCCAGGCCCGCCCGGTGCCGCCGGTGACCGCCGACGACACCGGCCGTGTGGTCATCGTGGACCGGCCCGGCGCCGTGCAGACCCAGCTGCTCATCGGCCGGATCGGCTCCGACCGGCACGACCGCGTGTGGCCCGCCCAGGTGCTCGGCACCTACTGCCTCGGCGGCACCCTCACCTCCCGCCTGGACCGCGTCCTGCGCGAGGAGAAGGGCTACACCTACGGCGTGCGCTCCTTCGGCCAGGTGCTGCGCTCCGCCCCGGACGGCACCGGCGCCTCGATGCTCGCCATCAGCGGTTCCGTGGACACCCCGAACACCGGCCCCGCGCTCGCGGACCTGTGGACGGTGCTGCACACGCTGGCCGCCGAGGGGCTGACCGACGCCGAGCGGGACGTGGCCGTGCAGAACCTCGTCGGCGTGGCCCCGCTGAAGTACGAGACGGCCGCCGCCGTCGCGGGCACCCTCGCGGACCAGGTCGAGCAGCATCTGCCGGACGACTTCCAGGCGGAGCTGTACCGCACGCTCGCCGCCACCGGCACTGTGGAGGCCACGGCCGCCGTGGTGAACGCCTTCCCGGCCGACCGGCTGGTCACGGTCCTGGTGGGCGACGCCGCCCAGATCAAGGAGCCCGTCGAGGCGCTGGGCATCGGCGAGGTCAAGGTGGTCTCGGCCGAGTAGCCGACGCGAGCTTGCGCGTGTGGGCCCTGATGGCACATGAGTCGTCAGGGTCCACACGTGTGTTCGGGAGTGTGCTCGAACAGCGGTCACCAAATGTCCGGATTGAGGCGGAGGTTACCCCTCTGGCGTGTGGGATGCGCTACAAAAGTCCGGACCCGTTTGAAGATCCGCTCCCGTCCCCTTTAGCTTCTTCCGGGCTGTTCGTCAGGCAGTGCGCCGCGCCCGCGGCACCGGACAGTCATCGCCGAGTCCCCCGTAGGGGGAGCCGGGGACCCACCGCAGTCCCTGGGGTGAATCGGGCGCCCGCGCGCATGCGAGGGCGGCCGTAGGAGACCTTCCTGCTCCGAACCCGTCAGCTAACCCGGTAGGCGAGAGGGAAGGAAAGGAACAGCCTGCTCATGGCGTTCATGTGCGCCTCCGGGAAGCACCGCAAGCCCGGTCGGGTCAAGCGCACCACCGCGACCGCGGCCGGTGTGGCGGCCCTCACCACCGGTGTCGTCGGCACCCTCGCGGCCTCCCCGGCACTCGCCGCGGACAACTCCGTCGAGAACACCGGCCTCACCCCCGTCATCGCCGTCAGCGACACCCTCGCCGACGAGATCGCCGCGCAGGCCACCGCGCAGAAGGCGGCCGCCGAGCGCAAGGCCGCCGAGGAGGCCGCCGAGCGGGCCGCCGCCGAGCGGGCCCGCGAGGCCAAGGAGCGCGCCGCCCGCGACGCCGCGCGCAAGCTTCTCAACTCCTTCGTCATGCCGATCACCGGCTCCTACGTCTCCACCGCCTACCAGTCCTCCAGCTCCCTGTGGTCGTCCGGTTCGCACACCGGCATCGACTTCCACGCCGCCAGCGGCACCACGGTCCACGCGGCCGGTGCCGGGACCGTGGTCTCCACCGGCTGGGGCGGCGCGTACGGCAACGAGATCGTGATCAAGATGGCCGACGGCATGTACACCCAGTACGGCCATCTGTCGTCCATCGGCGTCAGCGTGGGCCAGCGGGTCGTCCCCGGCCAGCAGATCGCCCTGTCCGGCGCCACCGGCAACGTCACCGGCCCGCATCTGCACTTCGAGGCGCGCACCGGCCCCGACTACGGGTCCGACATCGACCCCGTCGCCTACCTCCGCAAGCACGGCGTGAACGTCTGACCCTCTCCTGCGAAAAGCCCCGGCCCACCCGGCCGGGGCTTTTCGCTGCCCGCTTTCCTCCGGGTGCTGTCCAAAAAATAGCCATGGATTCCGGTCCGCCATCGGAAATCTCCGCGCATTGCCATAGAGTCACGGAACAAGCGCGGTCGTCGGCGTTTCACGGGCATTAAGGCGGAGGTGGGTCATGCGTATTCCGGCGCACTCGGTGTGCACGGCGATCCGGGACGACATCGTCGCCGGGGTCCACGAGCGCGGCGCCCGGCTGACCGAGGAGGTCCTCGCCCGCCGCTATGGCGTCTCCCGCGTCCCCGTCCGCGAGGCGCTGCGCACCCTGGAGGCCGAGGGCTTCGTCGTGACCCGGCGGCACGCGGGCGCCTGCGTGGCCGAGCCCACCGAGCAGGAGGCCGCCGACCTGCTGGAGATGCGTCTGCTGCTGGAGCCGCTCGGTGCCGCGCGGGCCGCCCAGCGGCGCACCGAGGCCCATCTGAAGGTGCTGCGCGGCCTGGTCAGACTGGGTCAGGAGCGGGCGCGGCTCGGCAACAGCGACGACCTGCGCGCGCTGGACGGCTGGTTCCACGAGACGCTCGCCCAGGCGTGCGGCAGCCACGCGCTGACCTCGGCGCTCACCCAGCTCCGCCACAAGATCGCCTGGATGTACACCGTGGACGGCCCGGCCAGCCCCCCGGAGACCTGGGCGGAACACGGCGCGATCGTCGACGCGGTGGCACGCGGCGACGCCGAACGCGCGCGGGCGGTCACCGCGCTCCACACCGAGCGCGCGACCCTCGCCCACCGACCGCGCACCCCCACCCGGCACCCGCAACATGCTGTAAACACAGCGGGACTCCGGAATTAACACGGGCGCTGTATACAAAGAGGGATATTCGCGTGCCGGGCAATTGCGCTGCCCTTTTTCCGACGTGCCGCCATTCACCGACGGCGCGCTTTTCGTGGTGCCGGAATTCCCCGCGTCGATAGCGCGTCTTCGAAATGAGTGGGGGTGCATCTCTCGCCGCCTCCGGCGGGGTCTCGCAAGGTCATGAGGCGTTGTCGAGGCGGTGCCGCAGCTCGTCGTCCAGCTCCAAATCCAGGGCGCCGAGGCACTCGTCGAGCTGGTCCACCGAACTGACGCCGAGCACCGGCAGCACCGGCGGGTCGCCGCGCAGCAGCCAGGCGAGGACCACCTGGTTCCGCGTCGCGCCCAACTCGTTCGCCACGTCAGCCAGCACCGCCAGCCGACGCCTGCTGTCCTCGTGGTCGTACTGCTCGGGCAGGGGCCGGTCGGAGCGGGTGTACGCGCCGGACAGCAGCACCGAGTAGCCGAGCACGGTCAGGTCGGGCTCTTCGCGCGCGTAGTCGAGCAGCTCGTCGCTGATGTGCGGGTTCGCGCCGAACTCGGCGCCCGGCCGCGGCCGTAGGTAGGTGTGGCGCTGCTGGACGCAGGCGAAGCCGGGCAGCCCCGCGCTCCTGGCGATCTCACGGGCATGGGCGACGCGCCAGGCGGCGTGGTTGCTGCACCCGGTGACCCGGACCAGGCCGTCGGTCACCAACGACGCGAAGGTGGCCACGGTGTCTTCCAACGGTGTGCGCCGGTCCTCGATGTGGGCGAAGTAGACATCGAGGTGGTCGGTGCCCAGGCGGCTCATGCTGGCCTCGGCCTGGGCCCGGACCACTTTGTGGGACAGCCCTTCCGCGTGCTGCGGCCAGGTGGCGCCCGGCGGGTCGGGCAGCGCTCCTACCTTGGTGGCCAGTACGACCCGGTCCCTGGCCCGCCGGGACGCCAGCCACCGGCCCAACAGCTCCTCGCTCTCCGCACCGGTGCCGCCAGGCACCCAGAACGCGTAGGTGTTGGCGGTGTCGATGAACGTGCCGCCTGCGTCGGTGAACCGGTCGAGGATGGCGAACGCCCGCCGTTCGTCGACCGTCGTGCCGAAGTGCATGGTGCCCAGGCACAGCGCACTCACGCCGAGCCTCGACCCGCCGCCGTCGGACAAGGTCCGCTGTTCCATGTGAACCTCCTGTTGGTGATCGCGGATGACGCTAACGGCGATTGGCTCGGCCCTACGATCCATTCGCATGGAGGAATCCCGGACCAATCTCGCGTGGGGCGCGCTGCTCGACCTCCCGGGGGCGGGCGCGAAGCACGAGCGGCTGACCCGCGCGCTGCGGGCGGCGGTCCGCTCCGGGCGGCTGCCCGCGGGCAGTGCGCTGCCGCCGAGCCGCACCCTCGCCGCCGACCTGGGCTGTTCCCGCTGGGTCGTCACCCAGGCGTACGCGCAACTGGTGGCTGAGGGGTACCTGGACGCGCGGGTCGGGTCGGCCACCAGGGTGCGCTGGACTCCCGACACGGTGCCGGAGCCGCCGGAGGCCGACCGACCGCCGACACCACAGGCCCAGTTCGACCTGACCCCGGGCCTGCCGGATCTACGGGCGTTCCCGCGCGCCCGGTGGGGTGAGGCGGTCCGCGACCAGGCGCGCCGGGTGCCGTTCGCCGACCTGGGTTTCCCCCCGCCGGGCGGACACCCCGAGCTTCGCCGGGTCCTGGCCGACCACCTGCGCCGCTCCCGGGGCGTCGCGGTGGACACCGACGGCATCGTGGTCTGCACGGGCGTCACCGACGGCGCCGCCCGCCTGTTCCGGGCCTTGCGGGCCGAGGGGATCACTCGCGTGGCCGTCGAGGACCCCGGTTGGACGCGGCTGCGTCACGTGGCGCGTGAGGCCGGGCTGACCGTCGTACCGGTCCCGGTGGACGAGCATGGCCTGCGGGTGGCCGAGTTGGACCGCGATCCGGCGGTCCGGGCGGTGCTCACCACCCCGGCCCACCAGTTTCCGACCGGCGTCCCGCTCACCGCGGAGCGGCGCGCCGCGCTCGTGGAGTGGGCGCGGCGGATCGACGGGGTGGTGCTGGAGGACGACTACGACGCCGAGTTCCGCTACGACCACCGCCCGCTGGGCGCGCTCCAGGGGATGTGCCCGCAGCGAGTGGTGCTCCTCGGTTCGGTCAGCAAGACCCTGTCACCGGCCCTCGGCATCGGCTGGGTGGTCGCGCCGCCGCGGTGGCACCGGGTGCTGCGGGCGAGCGGCACCGTCCGGTCCGGCCCGCCGGTGCTGGACCAACTGGCGTTCGCCCGCCTGGTCCGGACCGGTGGCTATGACCGCCACCTGCGATCGGTGCGACAGCGCTACCGGGCCCGGCGGGCCGCCCTGCTCGACGCGCTGCGCACCCGGCTACCGACGAGCCAGGTCACCGGGTCGGCCGCCGGTCTGCACCTGGTGGCCCACCTCGGGGACGCCGTCGACGCGGCCGGTGTCGTCACGGCCGCGGCCGCCCGCGGGCTTCGACTGGTCGACCTGGGGACCTATCGAGTGGACCGCCGGGAACCGGCCGACTGCCTCGTCCTGGGCTACGGCAACCTCGCCGACGGCGCGGTCGACGCCGCCGTGGTCGTGCTCGCCGCGTCGGTGGCCGATCAGAGCGCGCACGACAGCGGACCACCGCGGTAGTCGACGGCATTCGGACCTGGTGGCCACGCCGAGACCGGCCCGATCGACCTGGCCTGTCACGCTGTGCGGTTCATGGCGATGGGGTCGAGCCTGAAGACGGCCGTCTTGTCGACATGACGCTCGATCTCATCGAGTGAGGCTTCCGGCTCGAACGGCAGACGCGGGTCCCGGTAGCCGACCTGAGGGAGATAGGTCGCAAGCGCTCGCGCTGCCTCACGTCCTTCCACCAGGACCGGATCGCACTCGGCGTGTTCGCCGTCGGGTCCGTCGCGCTCGATGCGGCACCGCCCGACCGCGAGCAGATTGCGGACCCAGTCCCGCGCACGCGTCGCCGAGCAGATGTAGAGGTGTCCGTCGACCGGGGTGACATTGACCCCGAACGGGCGCGGCTCGCCACTGCGTCGCCCCACCACATCGATCACCCGCGGGACCGGCCGCCCGTCCCGGTACGGCTCCACCGGTTGCTCGCGGAGCTGCTCCAGCATCTCCGACGCCGCCAGGCGCTGCTGCTGTCGGTCGTATCCCACCGCATCCACCAACCTCACCCCAAACGGTCCGACGGTCCATTTCGCTTGCCCTACGATATGGACCAACGGTCCGTTTCGGCAAGGGAGAGCCGCATGAGCCAGCGTGCCGACGCGATCCGCAACCGAGCCGCCGTCCTCGACGCCACCGAAGCACTGTTCCGGCAGGACGACCCGGGCCGCATCACCCTCGCCCGGATCGCCGAGACAGCCGGAGTGGGCAAGGCGACCGTCCTTCGGCGGTTCGGCGACCTGAGCGGGCTCGTCGAGGCCGTCCTCGCGCCCAGGGTCGACACCTTGCGGGACGCCATCCGGACCGGGAACCCACCACTGGGGCCCGGCGGCTCACCCCAGGCGAGACTGCACACTTACCTCGACGCACTGTTCGATTTCGTCCTCGACAACGGTGCGCTCATCCGCGCACTCGAACACCGTCGCCCCCACGCCTACTACGCGAACCCGGCAAGCCAGTTCTGGATCGACGAGCTCGCCCGACGGCTGCACGGCGCGCATCCGGCGGCTGACGCCGACTACCTCGCTTACGCCGTGTTCACCGCCCTGCGCGCCGACGTCATCGACTACCTCCGCGCCGAGCAACACATGAGCACCGACCGAATCCGCGCCGGCCTGCACAGCCTCATCCCCGTCAAGTTCGAAGACCCCCGATAGCGCGGATTGCGCGGAGGCCGGGGAAACACAGAAGCCGCGCCGCCCCCGAAAGGAGCGACGCGGCTTCCGCCGAGGATCGGGTCAGACCGTCTCGGGCAGCTCGTCCAGGCCCTCGGCGACCAGCTTGGCCAGCCGGTCCAGGGCGATGTCCGCGCCGTCGGCGTCGGAGGCGAGGACGATCTCCTCGCCACCCTGGGCGCCCAGGCCCAGGACGGCCAGCATCGAGCCCGCGTTGACCGGGGTGCCGCCGGACTTGGCGATCGTGACCGGGACGCCTGTGGCCGTGGCGGCTCGGACGAAGATGGAAGCGGGGCGGGCGTGGAGGCCCTCGGCCCAGCCGACGTTGACGCGGCGCTCAGCCATGTGATGCTGCCCTTCAGTCTCTCAGGTTGTCTAGACCAGTTTCCCATACGGGAAACCGTGCCCGGAGCGGCACTTCACCGCTCCGGGGCCGCTCCGTACCGGTCGTCGGACCGCGGCCTCGGCCCGACTTCCGTGTCCCACCCGCCGACTCGCGCCGTCCGTCCGCGTGAGCCGTACCCTGGGGCCCATGCAGACCCCGGCGGACCGGCAGGACCGGCACGAGTACCCCGCCCACTGGGAGGCGGACGTGGTGCTGCGCGACGGCGGCACCGCGCGCATCCGGCCCATCACCGCCGACGACGCCGACCGGCTGGTCAGCTTCTACGAGCAGGTGTCCGACGAGTCGAAGTACTACCGCTTCTTCGCGCCGTATCCCAGGCTCTCCGCCAAGGACGTGCACCGCTTCACGCATCACGACTTCGTGGACCGGGTGGGGCTCGCCGCCACCATCGGCGGCGAGTTCATCGCCACCGTACGCTACGACCGCATCGGCGCCGATGGCATGGCCGCCTCCGCCCCCGCCGACGAGGCGGAGGTCGCCTTCCTGGTGCAGGACGCCCACCAGGGCCGGGGGGTCGCCTCCGCGCTGCTGGAGCACATCGCGGCCGTCGCCCGGGAACGCGGCATCCGGCGCTTCGCCGCCGAGGTGCTGCCCGCCAACACCAAGATGATCAAGGTGTTCACCGACGCCGGGTACACCCAGAAGCGCAGCTTCGAGGACGGCGTCGTCCGGCTGGAGTTCGGGCTCGAACCCACCGACCGCTCGATGGCCGTGCAGCACGCGCGGGAGCAGCGCGCCGAGGCCCACTCCGTACGGCGGCTGCTGGCCCCCGGCTCCGTCGCCGTCATCGGCGTCGGCCGCGCGCCCGGCGGGGTCGGCCGCAGCGTCCTCGGCAACATCCGGGACGCCGGGTACCGAGGCCCCCTGTACGCCGTCAACAACGCCTTCCCGGACGGCTGCCACGAGGTCGACGGGGTGCCCGCACACCGCTCGGTCCGGGAGATCGAGGGCCCGGTGGACGTGGCCGTGGTCGCCGTACCGGCCGACGCGGTGCCCGCCGTGGTCACCGAGTGCGGCGAACACGGGGTGCAGGGACTCGTCGTGCTGTCCGCCGGGTACGCCGAGAGCGGCCCCGAGGGACGCGAGCGGCAGCGGGCGCTGGTCCGGCAGGCGCGCGCCTACGGCATGCGGATCATCGGCCCCAACGCCTTCGGCGTCATCAACACCGCCGAGGACGTGCGGCTCAACGCCTCCCTCGCCCCCGAGATGCCCCGCCCCGGCCGCATCGGGATGTTCGCCCAGTCCGGCGCCATCGGCATAGCCCTCCTCTCCCGGCTGCACCGGCGCGGGGGAGGGGTCACCGGGGTCACCGGCGTCTCCACCTTCGTCTCCTCCGGCAACCGCGCCGACCTCTCCGGCAACGACCTCCTCCAGTACTGGTTCGACGACCCCGACACCGATGTCGTCCTCATGTACCTGGAGTCCATCGGCAACCCCCGCAAGTTCACCCGGCTCGCCCGGCGCACCGCCGCCGCCAAGCCGCTCGTCGTGGTGCAGGGCGCGGGCTCCGCCCCGCAGGGCCACGCGGTACGGGCCACCCAGCTGCCGCACGCCACCGTGTCCGCGCTGCTCAGGCAGGCCGGGGTCATCCGGGTCGACACGATCACCGAACTCGTCGACGCCGGGCTGCTCCTGGCCCGCCAGCCGCTCCCCGCCGGACCGCGCGTCACCATCCTCGGCAACTCCGAGTCCCTCGGCATCCTCACCTACGACCGCTGCCTCGCCGAGGGGCTGCGGCCCTCCCGCCCGCTGGACCTGACCACCGGCGCCACCGCCGCCGACTTCCACCGGGCACTCGCCCACGCCCTCGCCGACGACACCTGCGACGCCGTCGTGGTCACGGCCATCCCCGCCATCGGGGAGGGCTCCCCGGACGACGCCGAGCTGGCGGAGGCGCTGCGCTCGGCGGCCGCCGCCGTGCCGGGCAAGCCGGTACTGGTCGTCCATGTCGAGCTGGGCGGCCTGGCCGAGGCCCTGTCCGCCGCCACCAGCACCCACCCGCACGCGGGCACGCCCGTGCTGCCGCCCGTACCGGTGCCGGACGACGCCCCCGAGGACGACGCCCCACGCCTGATCCCGGCCTACCCCGCCGCCGAGCGCGCCGTCCGCGCGCTGGCCGAGGCCGTCCGGTACGGCCAGTGGCGCCGGGAGGCCGCCGACCCCGGCAAGGTGCCCGAGTACGACGACATCGACGAGCGCAAGGCCGCCGAGATCATCGCCGGGCTGCTGGAACGCGGCGAAGGGCTCGCCGTCGGCCCCGAGGACACCCGCGAACTGCTCGCCACCTACGGCATCCACGTCCGCCCCGCGCTCCCCGCGCCCACCCCGGACGCGGCCTCCTCCGCCGCCCACTGCCTGGGCTACCCGGTCGCCCTCAAGGCCACCGCCCCCCATCTGCGGCACCGCTCCGACCTCGGCGGGGTCCGGCTCGACCTCGCCGACGAGGAGCAACTGCGCCGCGCCTACGCCGAGTTGACCGAGCTGTTCGGACCGCCCGAGCAACTCCGTCCGGTGGTGCAGGCCATGGCACCCAGGGGCGTGGACACCGTCGTACGCGCGGTCATCGACCCGGCGGCCGGTGCGGTGCTGTCCTTCGGGCTCGCCGGGGCCGCCTCCCAGCTCCTCGGTGACATGGCGCACCGGCTGGTCCCCGTCACCGACCGGGACGCCACCTCCCTGATCCGCTCCATCCGCACCGCCCCGCTGCTCTTCGGCTGGCGCGGCTCCACCCCCGTGGACACCCCGGCCCTGGAGCAGCTGCTGCTCCGGGTCTCCCGGCTGGTCGACGACCACCCCGAGGTGGTGGCCATCACCCTGGAACCGGTCGTGGTCGCCCAGCACGGCCTGACGGTCCTCGACGCCACGATCCGCCTCGCCCCGCCCCCCGCCCGCGACGACCTGGGCCCCCGCACCCTGCCGACGTACTGAAGGCCGACGTACTGAAGGGGGAGCCGATGGAGATCGCCGGCCGGCCGCTGCCCGAGGGGAGCTGGTGGGACTGGGAGGTGGTCGGCTGGGACGCCGGGCGGTTCCGGCTCGCCGCCGGGTACGACCTCACCCACCACCACGGCCTGGAGGTGGACTTCGTCTCCCCTGCCCTGGTGTCCTGCCCGTTCGCCTTCCAGGACCCCGTCTTCCGGCCGCCCACGGCCGCCGAGCGGGCCCGGCTGGCGCGCTCGCTCGGCGAGGACCCGCCCCTGGTCGTGGCCTTCGAGGCGGACGGCGGCGGCAGCGAACCGGTGTCCTGCCTCATCGCGGCCGAGGGCGTCGAGATACGGCCGGGACCGGTCCGGCGGGACGCCTCGGGTCCCCGTGACTGGCCCGGAGCGCCCCCGCCCACGGATTAGGATGGACGCCATGGCCAAGACCAGTACGACGACCCAGGGGCTCCGCGCGGCGATCGAGCGCAGCGGCTACTACCCGGCCCTCGTGGCCGAGGCGGTGGAGGCCGCTGTCGGCGGCGAGCCCGTCCGGTCGTACCTGGTCCACCAGGAGACCACGTTCGACCAGAACGAGGTCCGCCGCCATGTGACCGTCCTCGTGCTCACCGCCAACCGCTTCATCGTCAGCCACACCGACGAGCAGGCCGCCGACGGCACCTCCCCGACGCCGTACGCCACCACGTCGACCGAGTCCGTGAAGATCGGCCGGATCTCCTCCGTCGTGGTCAGCCGGGTGGTGGCCAACCCCGAGCAGTACACGCCGGGCACCCCGCCCCGCGAGGTCGTCCTCACCATCGGCTGGGGCGCGGTCAGCCGCCTCGACCTGGAGCCCGCCGCCTGCGGCGACCCGAACTGCGAGGCCGACCACGGCTACACCGGCAGCTCCACCGCCGACGACCTCAGCCTGCGCGTGAGCGAGGCCGGGGACGGCCCGGAGACCGTGCGCCAGACGCTCGCCTTCGCGCAGGCCATCTCCGAGGCGACCGCGGACGTCACCCGCTGATGTCGCAGCCCTCACCCTGGGACGCCCTGGAACCGCTCGCCCTGTCCTCCGCCCCGCTGCCCGAGTACGGCCACGGCTCCCTCGCCGACCTGCTGCCCACCCTCGCCGCGGGCCTGGGCGTCCCCGGCCTGACCCCCACCATCGCCGAGCTGACCCCGGCCGACCGGGTCTGCGTCTTCCTCGTCGACGGGCTCGGCTGGGAGCTGCTGCGCGCCCACCCCGACGAGGCGCCGTTCCTCAACTCGCTGCTGGGCAGCTCGCGCGGCGGCACCGGCCGCCCCCTCACCGCCGGTTACCCCGCGACCACCGCGACCTCGCTGGGCTCCGTCGGCACCGGACTGCCGCCCGGCGCGCACGGCCTGCCCGGCTACACCGTGCGCGACCCGGACACCGGGCAGCTGATGAACCAGCTCCGCTGGCAGCCCTGGACCCCGCCGCACGCCTGGCAGCCGTACCCGACCGTGTTCGAGCTGGCCGACCGCGCCGGGGTGCACGCCGCCCAGGTGTCGTCGCCCCACTTCCAGAACACCCCGCTGACCAAGGTCGCCCTCAGCGGCGGCACCTTCGTCGGCAGCCTCGCCGGTGAGGAGCGCATGGACCTCGCGGCCCAGCAGCTCGCCGCCGGTGACCGCTCGCTGGTCTACACGTACTACGCCGAACTCGACGGCGCCGGACACCGCTACGGCATCGGCTCCGACACCTGGCGCGGTCAGCTGATGTACGTCGACCGGCTCGCCCAGCGCCTGGCCGAACAGCTCCCGCCGCGCAGCGCGCTCTACGTCACCGCCGACCACGGCATGATCGACATCCCCTTCGACGAGGAGCACCGCCTCGACTTCGACGAGGACTGGGAACTGCGCGCCGGAGTCTCCCTCCTCGGCGGCGAAGGCCGCGCCCGGCACGTCTACGCGGTGCCCGGCGCCGCGAACGACGTACTGACCTGCTGGCGCGAGGTGCTCGGCGACCGCTTCTGGATCGCCTCCCGCGACGAGGCGATCCGGGCGGGCTGGTTCGGCCCGCACGTGGACGAGCGGGTGTACCCGAGGATCGGGGACGTGGTCGCCGCCGCGTACGACGACGTGCTCATCACCGCCTCCGAGCGCGAGCCCAAGGAGTCACTGATGGTCGGCAACCACGGCTCGATGACCCCGGCCGAGCAGCTCATCCCCCTCCTCGAAGTCCGCTCCTGACCCTCCCCCCACCGTGTCAACTCGCCGAAAGGTGCTCAACCCCTCATGCCCGAGCTGGTGTTCTTCTCCGGAACGATGGACTGCGGGAAGTCGACCCTGGCGCTGCAGATCGAGCACAACCGCTCGGCGCGAGGACTCCAGGGTCTGATCTTCACGCGGGACGACCGCGCCGGTGAGGGCAAACTGTCCTCCCGCCTCGGCCTGGTCACCGACGCGGTCGAGGCGATGCCGGGCATGGACCTGTACGGCCATGTCGTGGCCCTGATGTCGCGCGGCGGCAGGGTCGACTACGTGATCGTGGACGAGGCCCAGTTCCTCGGCCCCGAGCAGATCGACCAGCTGGCCCGCGTCGTGGACGACCTGGACCTGGACGTCTTCGCCTTCGGCATCACCACCGACTTCCGCACCAAGCTTTTCCCCGGCTCCCAGCGCCTGATCGAACTCGCGGACCGGATAGAGACGCTCCAGGTCGAGGCGATGTGCTGGTGCGGAGCCCGCGCCACGCACAACGCCCGTACGGTCGGCGGCGAGATGGTGGTGGAGGGCGAGCAGGTGGTGATCGGCGACGTGAACCGCCCGGCGACCGCCGTCGGCTACGAGGTCCTGTGTCGCCGTCACCACCGCCGCCGGATGACGGCCGCGTCCACCCAGGCGGGCGCCCTGTCCCCGGACGTGCTGCCGGTCACCTCGGGCTGACCTACCCGCGCGGCCGCGGCACGGTACCGATCTTGCCCACCACGCCGAACCGCGCCCCCTGCGGGTCGGCCACCGTGGCCACCCGGCCGTACGGGGTGTCGTGGGCCGGTTCCAGCAGGTGGCCGCCGAACTCCAGCACCTGCCGCACCGTGGCGTCGGTGTCCGTCACCTCGAAGTGGGGGAGCCAGTGCGCGCCCAGGGCGCGGGGGAGGGCCTGGCCCATGCCGCGCAGGGCCACCACCGGGCGGCCGCCGCTGCGCAGGGTGATGTGGTCCGGGGCCGACGGGGGCTCCGCCTCGTAGCCGAACACCCGCGCGTAGAACGTCGTCACGCGCACCGCCGACGCGGTCCGCAGCTCGTTCCACGCGGGCAGGCCCGGTCCGCCGCCGCGCGGTGGGGCGGGGTGAGTCAAGGCGCTGCAGAAGCCGAAGACCGCGCCGGACGGGTCGGCGGCGATGGCCACCCGGCCGTTGTCGCCCGCGTCCAGCGGGCCCACCGCCACCGTGCCGCCGGACAGCCGCACCCGCTCGGCCGTGAGGTCCACGTCGTCCGAGGCGAGATAGGGCGTCCAGGCCGCCGACAGACCGGCGTCCGGGGGCAGTTGGCCGATCACCGCCACCTCCCGGCCGCCCAGCGACGCCCGCACCGGGCGGCCGAGCGGGCCGGGCCGGAACTCCCAGCCGAACAGGGCCCCGTAGAACTCCTCGGCGGCGTCCGCCGCCCGCGTCATCAGGCTCACCCAGCACGGGGTGCCGGGCGCGTGCGGCGCTCGTGGACCCGCAGACTCCGGTGCCTCGGTCATCGCTCACTCTCTCTCCGGTCCCTCATGGGGGCCGTGTCGCATCCGCGCCCTGCGGGCGGGGCCGGTCGACCGACGCCCGCGTGCCCGTGCCGCCATGGGTACGGGGCGGCACACGGACCGGCGGAAGATCCGGTCGGCCGCCGTTCGCCGCGCGGGCGATGACCGGCGAGTGCCGCCGAACGCACACTGTGTGCCCGATACCGTACGCCGTGTGATCGCGGCTGTCCGGCCGAGCGGAGGAGTGGGGACCGGGCGTGGCGGCCACCCCGTGCGCGAGGATGGCGCCATGACAGTCATCATCACCGCCCCCGAACTCGCCCGGGAGCTGGCCGGGCCGACCCCGCCGACGCTGCTGGACCTGCGCTGGCAGCTGAGCGCGCCGGACGCCCCCGCCTTCGACGCCCGTGCCGCCTACGAGGCCGGACACCTCCCCGGCGCGGTCTTCGTCGACCTGAACCGGGAGCTGGCGGCGCCCCCCGGCCCGCGCGGCCGCCATCCCCTGCCGGACATCGTCGAGTTCGGCGCCGCCATGCGCCGCGCGGGCGTCTCCGCCGGGACCCCGGTCGTCGTGTACGACGGCGGACAGGGCTGGGCGGCCGCCCGCGCCTGGTGGCTGCTGCGGGCGACGGGTCACCCGAACGTGAGGGTGCTCGACGGCGGGTTGACGGCATGGGAGGGCCCGTTGTCGACAGAGACACCGGCCCCGGCCGAGGGCGACTTCGAGCCGCTGCCGGAGCCGACCGGGGTGCTCGACGCGGACAGTGCGGCCGGACTGGCGGGCTCGGGCGTCCTGCTGGACGCGCGCGCGGGGGAGCGGTACCGGGGCGAGGTGGAGCCCATCGACCGGGTCGGCGGCCACATTCCGGGCGCGCTGTCGGCGCCGACGATGGAGAACGTGGGTCCGGACGGCCGCTTCCTGCCCGCCGCCGACCTGCGTGACCGCTTCAAGGCGCTGGGCGTCTCCGGTGACGCGCCGGTCGGTGTCTACTGCGGCTCCGGCGTCTCCGCCGCCCACGAGGTGCTGGCCCTCGCGGTCGCGGGCATCCCGGCCGCGCTGTACGTGGGTTCCTGGTCGGAGTGGTCCAACGACCCGTCCCGCCCGGTCGCGGTCGGCCCGGACCCGCGCTAGGCACGACGAGAGGGGGAGCGCACCCGCGTTCCCCCTACGCTTCCCTACGCTCTCGCTACTCCTGCTTCTTGCGCCGGGTCCCGAACACGATCTCGTCCCAGCTCGGCACGGCGGCCCGGCGGCCGGGGCGCACCCCGTCGGCCTCGGCCTGACGGTCCGTCGCGCCGGTCAGCCGGTCGCGGTGACTGGAGACGGCACGGGGCATGAGCACGTCCGCGTAGGCGGAACCGGCCGACGCGGCGGGCGCCGGGGGCTCCTCCTCCAGGACCTCCTCGGCCGCCGCCTCCTCCGGAGGCTCCGGCGGCCGCTCCGGCACCACCAGGTCGCCCCGGAAGCTCGGCACGGCCTCCAACAGGCTGGTCAGGGAGTCGCGTTCGCCCGTGTTCTCCTCGACGGGCTCGGACGGCTGCGCGGGCAGGCTGGGCCGCTCGCGGTCGACCCGCTCCAGAGCACGGTCCATGCCGCGGTCGCGCGGCAGCCGCGCGATACGCGGGACGAACGGGAAGCTGGGCTCCGGCACCGCGAGGTCGTCGGACTCGCCGATCAGCGAGCGCGCCTCGTCGTCGACGGCCTGGACGAGCCGCCGGGGCGGGTCGTACGTCCAGCTCGCCGAGTGCGGTTCGCCCGCGACCAGATAGACGAGCAGGACCTCCCAGGTGCCGTCGTCGCGGCGCCAGGAGTCCCACTGCACGGTGTCCTTCTCGGCCCCGCGCAGCAACAGCCGCTCCTGCACGGCCTCGCCGAGCGGCGGGCCGGAGTTCTCACCGGGGCGGCGGACGGGGGTCTTGCGGGCGCGCTCGGCCATGAAGGCGCGCTCGGCGAGCACGGGCCCCTCGAAGCGGCGGACCCGGTCGACCGGGATACCGGCGAGCGTGGCGACCTCTTCCGCGGTGGCACCGGCTCGTATCCGCGCCTGGATGTCACGGGGGCGGAGGTGGCTCTCCACCTCGATCTCGATCTGGCCGAGGCGGGGGCGGTCACCGCGCACGGCGGCGCGCAGCCGCTCGTCGATCGGAAGGGTGTACTCCGTCGCGTCGGCAGCCTTGAGCACCAGCCGTGTGCCGTCATTCGAGACGGCCACGACACGCAGTTCGGGCATGGGGACCTCCCGGATGGTGCCTGCCGACGTCACGTGCGTCGCTGCTTCCGCTAGTCGAGTGTGGCCTGCCCGAGCGCAACCTGCCACAACCTTGCCGAGTTGCCCGGCGTGTCGGGCGCGAGCCGAGCACCGCCGTTATGGCACGGTTACCTGTTTGCAACGCTGAGTGAC
Source organism: Streptomyces sp. NPDC002176 (assembly GCF_044903645.1). NCBI lineage: Bacteria > Bacillati > Actinomycetota > Actinomycetes > Kitasatosporales > Streptomycetaceae > Streptomyces > Streptomyces sp. NPDC002176. The sequence goes on along the minus strand of NZ_JBJDQW010000001.1, from coordinate 1,713,886 downwards.
GAACTCCATCACCCTGTGCAACTTTCCCCCTCCTGGCGGCCCTGCGGGGCTTCGGACATCCCGATGGGACACCCGTGCCCAGGGCTCGCAACAGTACTCCATTCGGGCCATGCGCGTGGTTCGGCGCGCCGCTCAACTTCAGTCGGGGGGTGCGACTTGGCCGCCCATGGGCGGGTTCCGACGGTCACCAACGTGGCGAAGTTCACGCAATCCGGCGAAACGGAACTAATGGTTTCGTTCGCACGTCCCTCACTCGTCACATGTCGACAGGTGTCGACGCCGAGCGAAGGAAAGGCAGCGGGTTCCGGGTATGCGTGAAACGCCCGATGCGGGTCGAAAGCGGTTCGACCTGAACGTCCCCCAGGTCGCGGGCAGCGCGCTCGCGGCGGTCGTGGCGGCCAAGATGGCCTCCTACTTCGGGGTGTACGGCACGATCCTGGGCGCCGGGGTGGTCAGCATCGTCGCCACCTGCGGCGGCTCGGTCTTCCAGCAGTTCTTCCGGCGCACGGGGGAGCAGTTCCGCGAGGTCAGGGACACCACCCGGCCCCGTATCGCCGTCGCCGCGGGTCACCCCGAGCCCGCCGCGGGCGAGTTCACCGAGGGCACCGTCTACCGCGCGAAGGTCAAGAGCTGGAAGCGTCCGCTGCTCGCCGCGGCCCTGGTCTTCGGCGTCACCATGGGCGGCATCACCGCCTACGAGGCGGCGTCCGGCAACAGCTTCAGCGGCGGCTCCGGCACCACCGTCAGCGACGCGGTCGGCGGCCGGAACGCCTCCCACCACCAGCGCCGGGACGAGAATCCGACCCCCGTCACCACCCCGTCCGGGACCACGGACCCGACCGAGGAGACCCCGTCCGGCGGCAGCGCCACCACGCGTCCGACGTCGCCCGAGACCACCCGGACCCCGAGCGACGGGCCGAGCACCGCGCCGAGCCAGGACGCGACGACCCCGGCCCCCACCCCGAGCGAGGGCGCCACCGAGGGGACGCCCCCTACCCCAGAACCCTCCGCAAGTAGTCGTTCTGGAACAGCCGTTCCGGGTCCAGCCGGTTCCGCAACACCGTGAACTCGGCGAAGCGCGGATACACCCCTTCGAGGTAACCGGCGTCCCGCGTGTGCACCTTCCCCCAGTGCGGACGGCCCTCATGCGCGGTGAACACCCGCTCCGCCGCGCTGAAGTACGCCTGGTACGGGGTGCCCCGGAACATGTGCACCGCGATGTAGGCGCTGTCCCGGCCCGAGGCCGTGGACAGCGCGATGTCGTCGGCCGGGGCGGTGCGCACCTCGACCGGGAAGCTGATCCGCAGCCCCGACCGCTCGATCACGGCCTTCAGCTCGCGCAGCGTCTCGGCCAGGGCCGCGCGCGGCACCGCGTACTCCATCTCCACGAACCGCACCCGGCGCGGCGTGGTGAACACCCGGTACGGGATGTCGGTGTACGACCGCGCGGACAGCGCCCGGCTGGAGACCTGGGCGATGGCCGGGACGGAGACGGGGGCGGCCCGCCCCATCCACTGGGCCACCTGGAAGACGCCGTTGGACAGGAACTCGTCCTCGAACCAGCCCGCCGCCCGCCCCACCGGCCGCGCGGGGCCGTCGCTGCGGTTGTTGCGCTTGGTGTTGGTGCTGCCGGTGTGCGGGAACCAGTAGAACTCGAAGTGCTCGTTCTCCGCCCAGAGTTGATCGAACTCCGCCAGCACCCGGTCGAGCGGCATCGGCTCCTCGCGGGCGTTCAACAGGAACAGCGGCTCGACGGCGAGGGTCAGCGCGGTGACCACGCCCAGCGCGCCGAGGCCGATCCGGGCGGCCGCGAAGATCTCCGGGTTCTGCTCGGCGGAGCAGGTGAGCACCGAGCCGTCGGCGGTGACGAGTTCGAGCCCCGTGATCTGCGCGGCGATGGAGCCGGACTCCCGGCCGGTGCCGTGGGTGCCGGTGCTGGTGGCCCCGGCGACGGTCTGCTCCATGATGTCGCCCATGTTGGTGAGCGAGAGTCCCTCGCGGGCCAGCGCCGCGTTGAGCCGCTTCAGCGGGGTGCCCGCCTCGACCGTGACGGTCATGGCGGCGCGGTCGATGCCCCGGATGCCGGTCAGCAGGTCGGGGCGGATCAGCACCCCGTCCGTGGCGGCGACGGAGGTGAAGGAGTGCCCGGTGCCCACCGCCTTGACCCGCAGCCCCCGCTCGGCGGCCTCGCGCACCTCGGCGGCCAGCTCTTCGACCGAGGCCGGAGTCACCTGCCGGGCGGGCCGGGCGGTGACGTTGCCGCCCCAGTTACGCCACGTTCCGTGCTTCCCGTTCGCCGTGCTGCTCAACGGTGCCTCCCCGCCCCGTGACCGGCCTGCACAGCCGGCGGTACCCGAGGAAACCGACCACCACCGCGACGGCCCCGGCTGCCACCGGGACCCCGTACCCGGCGCGCGCCCCGGCCGCGTCGATCACCCAGCCCGCCATGGCGGAGCCGAGCGCGATCCCGACCGCCAGACCGGTGCCCACCCAGGTCATGCCCTCGGTGAGGTTCGCGCGAGGTACGTGCTGTTCGATGAGGGACATCGTCGTGATCATCGTCGGTGCGATGGACAGTCCCGCGACGAACAGTGCCGCGGCCAGAAGTGCCAGGTTTCCGACCAGTAGGAGTGGGATCATACTCATGGCCATCGCGCCCGTGCCCAGCAGCCACCGGCGCTGCGGCGGACCGGAGACGCGCAGCAGGCCGAAGACCAGGCCCGCGGCGCACGACCCGGCCGCGTAGAGCGCGAGGACCACGCTCGCCGCGCCCTTGTGGCCGCGCTCGTCGGCGAAGGCGACGGTGACCACGTCGATCGCGCCGAAGATCGTGCCCGTGGCCACGGAGGCCGCCACCAGCACCTGGAGTCCGGGGGAGCGCAGCGCGCTGCCCGCGCCGTGGTGCTCGCGCGGGTGCGGCACCGGCTCGGTGGCGCGCTGGGCGGTCAGCCAGAAGACGCCGACGGCCAGGCAGCAGGCCGCGAGCAGCGGGCCCGCCTCCGGGAACCAGGCCGTGGACAGGCCGATGGAGATGATCGGCCCGAAGATGAAGCAGACCTCGTCGACGACCGACTCGAACGAGTAGGCGGTGTGCAGCCTCGGGTCGCCGCCGTACAGCGCGGCCCAGCGGGACCGGATCATCGCGCCCAGGCTGGGCACCGCGCCGACCCCGGCCGCGAAGGCGAACAGTGTCCAGTCGGGCCAGCGGAAATGGGCGGCGAGCAGCAGCCCGGCGCCCGCGGTGAGCGCCACCAGGGTCGCGGGACGCAGCACCCGGCGCTGGCCGTGCCGGTCCACCAGGCGGGAGATCCGCGGCCCGAGCACGGCGGCGGACAGCGCCATGGTGGCCGAGAGCGCGCCCGCGAGCCCATAGCGCCCGGTGAGCTGGGAGATCATCGTGACCACGCCGATGCCCATCATCGACAGCGGCATCCGCCCGACGAGGCCCGCGGCGGAGAAGCTCTTGGTGCCCGGTTCGGTGAACAGGGCTCGGTAGGGGCTGGGCACGCGGGACTCCGTCTGGACTGCTCGGTAAGGCGCGAAGAGAGTGGATACAGCTTACGAGTTAGGTGACCCTAACGCAGCCACTCGTCGCACGGGATGAATCATTCCCAGAGCCCACTTTTCCGGCGCACCCCCGTGCCGTTTCACCACTGTCAGTGGCGGGTGGCAGGATCGAGTCATGCCAGAAGCGCGCGATGTGACCCCCTACGACGCCCTCCTCCTGCTCTCCTTCGGCGGCCCCGAAGGGCCGGACGACGTGGTCCCGTTCCTGGAGAACGTCACGCGCGGCCGCGGCATCCCCAAGGAGCGCCTCAAGGAGGTCGGGCAGCACTACTTCCTGTTCGGCGGGGTCAGCCCGATCAACGAGCAGAACCGTGAGCTGCTGGACGCCCTGCGCAAGGACTTCGCCGACCACGGTCTTGACCTCCCGGTCTACTGGGGCAACCGCAACTGGCAGCCGTACCTCACCGACACCCTGCGCGAGCTGACCGCCGACGGCCGCCGCCGCGTCCTGGTCCTCGCCACCAGCGCCTACGCCTCCTACTCGGGCTGCCGCCAGTACCGGGAGAACCTGGCCGACGCGCTCGCCACGCTGGAGGGCGAGGGGCTGACGCCCCCGAAGGTCGACAAGCTGCGGCACTACTTCAACCACCCCGGCTTCGTCGAGCCCATGGTCGACGGCGTGCTGCGCTCGCTCGCCGACCTCCCCGAAGACGTCCGCGACGGCGCCCACCTCGCCTTCACCACCCACTCCATCCCGCTCGCCGCCGCCGACACCTCCGGCCCCGTCGAGGACCACGGCGACGGCGGCGCCTATGTCGCCCAGCACCTCGAGGTGGCCCAGCTGATCGCCGACGCCGTCCGCGAGCGCACCGGCGTGGATCACCCCTGGCAGCTCGTCTATCAGTCCCGCTCCGGCGCCCCGCACATCCCCTGGCTGGAGCCGGACATCTGCGACCACCTGGAAGAGCGGCACGCCGCCGGGGTCCCGGCCGTCGTCATGGCCCCCATCGGCTTCGTCTCCGACCACATGGAGGTCCTCTACGACCTCGACACCGAGGCCACGGCCAAGGCGGCGGAGCTGGGCCTGCCGGTACGCCGCTCGGCCACCGTGGGCGCCGACCCCCGCTTCGCGGCCGCCGTCCGTGACCTCGTCGTGGAGCGCGCCGAGACCGAGCGCGGCGAGGCCGTCACGCCGTGCGCCCTGGGCGCCCTCGGCGCGAGCCACGACGTGTGCCCGATCGGCTGCTGTCCGGCCCGCGCCCCCCGCCCGGCCGCCGCGGGCGCCGACAGCACCTACGCGTAAGGAGACCCGTGACCGACCCGCTCCACCTCGAACTGCTCCAGCTCGCCCAGGAGGCGGCCCGTCACGCGGGCGCGCTGCTGCGCGACGGGCGTCCGGCCGACCTCACGGTGGCGGCGACCAAGTCCAGTCCGGTCGATGTCGTCACCGAGATGGACCTCGCCGCCGAGAAGCTGATCGTCGACCTGATCTCCGGCCGCCGCCCCGACGACGGGTTCCTCGGTGAGGAGGGTGCCAGCTCCGAGGGCACCAGCGGAGTCCGCTGGGTGATCGACCCGCTCGACGGCACGGTCAACTACCTGTACGGGCTGCCGACCTGGGCCGTGTCCATCGCGGCCGAGGTCGACGGGGAGGCCGTGGCCGGAGTGGTCGCGGCCCCGATGCGCGGCGAGACCTACCAGGCCGTGCTCGGCGGGGGTGCCTGGGCCACCGGCGCGTGGGAGGGCGAGCGCCCGCTGGCCTGCCGTCCGCCCGCCCCGCTGGACCAGGCGCTGGTCTCCACCGGCTTCAACTACGTCACCGAGGTCCGCGCCCGCCAGGCTGAGATCGCGGCCCGGCTGATCCCGCTGGTCCGCGACATCCGGCGCGGCGGCTCGGCGGCGATCGACCTGTGCGACCTGGCCTGCGGACGGCTCGACGGCTACTACGAGCGCGGGCTCAACCCGTGGGACGTGGCGGCCGGGGACCTCATCGCGCGGGAAGCGGGCGCCATGACCGGTGGACGGCCCGGAGAGCGCCCGTCGGGCGTGCTGACGCTCGCGGGCACGCCGAGCGTCTTCGAGCCCCTCCAGCGGCTCCTGGGGGACTTCGGCGCCTGGCAGGGCTGACCGCACCCGGCAGGACCGATCCCGCCATTGTTTCCGGGGTCGGTCAGGCGTGGGTGACGCCGACCTCCACGCCGTGCTCGGCGGCGAGGCGGCGCAGGTCGTCCAGCTCGCCCTGCTCCACCTCGACGAGGAAGTCGTCCCCTTCGTCACGCGCCCGCGTCAGATCGGACTCGGTCGTCTTTATGCGCTGCAGAAGTCCCGTGGTGAAAGCGTCCATGCTGCGCCCCCTCGTCCTGGGTCGTGGGCCGGTGGCACGGGGTGTGCCAGGTCAATGAAGGGGCGATCATCGCCGCAGGTGCCCAGCGCTGCCCTGCTGGGCGGCGACGGTGCCGGACACCCGCGCCCGCTCCGCGGAGTGATCGCGGAGTACCGCATGGTGCTGCGGCACATGCAGAGCGTGATCGCGGGGTGTAAAGCCGTCCTCCCCGCCCGCCTCCGCACGGAAACCTCGCCGACGGGAGAAATTCCGGCATTCTCGTCCCGCCACCCCCGCCCCTGCGGTCCCGCACCCGGCTTACAGCCGACTTATGGCCGAAAAGGGCAGGATGGAGGCCACGATCCCACGGACGGCTCCACCCCGCCCGCGCCCCGGCGCGGCCCACGCGGGTGGACTTCAGGAAGGACTAGCGACGTGCGTGTACTCGTCGTCGAGGACGAGCAGTTGCTCGCCGATGCGGTGGCCACCGGACTGCGCCGGGAGGCCATGGCCGTCGACGTCGTGTACGACGGCGCGGCCGCCCTGGAGCGCATCGGTGTCAACGACTACGACGTGGTCGTCCTCGACCGCGACCTCCCGCTCGTGCACGGCGACGACGTCTGCCGCCGGATCGTGGAGCTGGGGATGCCCACGCGCGTGCTCATGCTCACCGCCTCCGGCGACGTCAGCGACCGCGTCGAGGGTCTCGAGATCGGCGCCGACGACTACCTGCCCAAGCCGTTTGCCTTCAGTGAGCTGATCGCGCGCGTGCGCGCGCTCGGCCGCCGCACCAGCGTGCCCCTGCCCCCCGTCCTGGAGCGGGCCGGGATCAAGCTCGACCCCAACCGCCGCGAGGTCTTCCGCGACGGCAAGGAGGTCCAGCTCGCGCCCAAGGAGTTCGCGGTGCTGGAGGTGCTGATGCGCAGCGAGGGCGCCGTCGTCTCGGCCGAGCAGCTGCTGGAGAAGGCGTGGGACGAGAACACCGACCCCTTCACCAACGTGGTGCGGGTGACGGTGATGACGCTGCGCCGCAAACTGGGCGAACCCCCGGTGATCGTGACCGTGCCCGGCTCCGGCTACCGGATCTGATCCCCCGTGGCCGCCACCCCCGCGCCGCCCCAGGCGCCCCCGAAGCCCACCTGGGACCCCCGCCCCCAGCCGCCCTTCCCCTGGCTGCGTCCGACCATCCGGATACGGCTCACCCTGCTGTACGGCGGCATGTTCCTGATCGCGGGCATCCTGCTGCTGTCGATCATCTATCTGCTGGCCGCCCAGGCGATCAGCACCGGCAACCAGCCGCTGTTCAAGATCGTCGGCTATCAGGACCTCCGGGTCTCCAGCAGCAACTGCCCGGCGATCAACAACACCACCAGCCTGTCGCTGCAGGACTTCAACACCGCGATCAGCCAGTGCGTCGACCACCAGCGCCAGGTGGCCCTGGACAACCTGCTCAGCCGCTCGCTGCTGGCCCTGCTGGGCCTCGCGGTGATCGCCTTCGCCTTCGGCTACGCGATGGCCGGCCGGGTGCTCTCCCCGCTGGGCCGGATCACCCGCACCGCCCGTCAGGTGGCCGGGTCCGACCTGTCCCGCCGGATCGAGCTGGACGGCCCGGACGACGAGCTGAAGGAGCTGGCCGACACCTTCGACGACATGCTGGAGCGGCTCCAGCGGGCCTTCACCGCCCAGCAGCGCTTCGTCGGCAACGCCTCGCACGAGCTGCGCACCCCGCTGGCGATCAACCGCACCCTGCTGGAGGTGCACCTCTCGGACCCGAACGCCCCGGTGGAGCTCCAGCAGCTCGGCAAGACGCTGCTGGCCACCAACGAGCGCAGCGAGCAACTGGTGGAGGGCCTGCTGCTGCTCGCCCGCAGCGACAACCAGATCGTGGAGCGGGGTCCGGTGGACCTCGCGGAGGTGGCCGGGCAGGCCATCGACCAGGTGCGCGGCGAGGCCGATGCGCGGAGCGTGGAGATCCGCAGCGAGCTGGAGCCCGCCGTGGTGCGCGGCAACGGCGTCCTGCTGGAACGCATCGCGCTCAACCTCGTACAGAACGCGGTGCGCTACAACGTGGCCCCGGACGAGACGCGCGACGGTGAGGCGGCGGAGAGCGGCTGGGTCGACGTCAGTACGGCGGTCCAGCACGGCCGCGCGGTGCTGACCGTCTCCAACACCGGGCCCGTGGTGCCCGCCTACGAGATCGACAACCTCTTCGAGCCCTTCCGGCGGCTGCGCACGGAGCGTACGGGCAGCGACAAGGGGGTCGGGCTCGGCCTGTCCATCGTCCGGTCCGTGGCCCGCGCGCACGGCGGCCACATCTCGGCCGTTCCGCGCGAGGGAGGCGGTCTGGTGATGCGGGTGACTCTCCCGTTGTGACCTTGCTTGTCACAGATCCCGACACTCGCGGAGGATGTTCGCTTCGCGCGGAATTTTCCGAGCACCGAAAGAGGTTTTCCCTGTGTGATCAATCACATGGGCGGATTTCCAGCCATGCACTCACTGTGATCATGGAGGGGGCCGTAAAGCCGGGAAAATCCGGGTTTTCAAGGCTCCTGATCACGGGAAGTACACGATGAGGCGCCTTTGAGGTGCGGCATCTCTACCGTGTACGGTCCTCACCGCCATCCAAGCCGATCACTCGCGAGGGACCGGGTTGGGTGTCGATTGAGTAACAGACCTTGATGTGAGGCAAAATCTCCGCCTCAGGTCGGGCACAAGTCCGGCCTCTCACGCGTTACGTGCGCTGAAGACACCGCAGATACCCAGAGGGGGAGAGTGACACATGGCTACCGATTACGACACTCCACGCAAGACCGACGACGACGTCGACTCGGACAGCCTCGAGGAGCTGAAGGCCCGCCGGAACGACAAGTCCACCTCCGCGGTGGACGTCGACGAGTTCGAGGCCGCTGAGGGCCTCGAGCTGCCGGGCGCCGACCTCTCCAACGAGGAACTGGCCGTCCGTGTGCTGCCCAAGCAGCAGGACGAGTTCACCTGCATGAGCTGCTTCCTGGTCCACCACCGCAGCCAGCTGGCCCGTGAGAAGAACGGCCAGCCGATCTGCCGCGACTGCGACTGAGGACGGGTCGGCCGTGACTGGCTCGACCCCTCCGCGGAAGCGCCGCTTCCATTTGCCGGGAGCGGACAAAGGGCCCGTGAAGGGCTCGCACGGCACGCGTGACGACGACGAGCGGGGCCCCGCCGAACCGGGGGCCTCGCTCGAACCGGCGTCCGGGTCCGGCGCGGCCAGGACGGGGGAGTCCCCCGGCCGCGCGGAACCGCGACCGCCGGGCCGGGCCGCCGCCGTGCGCACCCGGGCCCGGCTGCTGGCCCGCGAGGGCGCCCGCCGGGGCGGCACCCACGCGCGCGCGGGAATCGCCTACCTCGCCGACCGGATCATCGAACTCGCCCCGCGCGTGCCCGTACGCGACCTGGCGACGCTGCGTCGGCAGTTCCCGGGCCTCGGGCCCGAGCAGCTCGCCGACAAGCTGGTGGCCGGAGCGGCCAACGGCACCTCCACGGTCGGCGCCGGGATCGGCGCGGCCGCCATGCTCCCCGTACCGCCCGCCATGCCCACCGAGCTGGCCGCCGAGATCACCGGGGTCGCCGCGATCGAGCTGAAGCTCATCGCCGAGCTGCACGAGGTCTACGGCCTGCGCCCGCCGGGGAACCTCCGCACCCGCAGCACCGCGTATCTGTCCTCCTGGTCGGGGGAGCGCGGGATCGACGTGATGAAGCCCGCGACCATCGACGTCGCCCTCGGCGGCCGGATGAAACGCGAACTGCGCCAGCAGATCATGAAGCGCATGGTCCGCAACCTGCCCAACCTCATGCCGTTCATGGTCGGCGCCGCCGTCGGCGCGGTCATGAACCGCCGGGACACCAGGAAGCTCGCCGAACGCGTGCGGACCGACCTGCGCAAGAGCCAGATCCCCTGGGGCGAGCTGCCCGATCTGCCGCCGCTGGAGGAGCCCGAGGACCCGCTGAAGATCGCCGGATACCCGGAGGGCACCGGCAGTTGACGTGCCGCTGGTCCGGCGCGGCTCAGGCGGCCGCGGTCTTCGCGCCCGCGATCGCCGCCGCCAGCTTCTCCGGCTCACGCGTCGACAGGTACAGGTACGGCGTCGGGTCCTCGGGGTCGGTGACCTCGACCCGCAGCGCCGTCGGGATGTAGGCGCGCAGCAGCAGGAACGCGCGGACGTCGGCCTTGTGGGTGCGCCAGGCGCGGGCCTCCTCCGCGTCCAGCACCTCGGTCGCGCCGAGCGCCGACACCGGGATGCTGGCCTCGCCCGCGAGCAGCGCGTCGCCCACCACACGGATGCGCGGGGAGCCGTACGCGCTGGCCATCACCGCCGCGACGGCCGTGCCGCCGACCAGGCCGCCGAGCAGCGGCAGGGTGCCGAAGGGCAGCAGGATCAGGGCGAACGAGACGCCCACGAGCACGCTGATCAGCCACCACGAGCGGGGGGCGGTCAGACGTTCTTCGTAGGGGGCGGCGGAGAGCTGCATGAGCCAAGCTTGGCACGGTGGACGGACATCCCGGACGCCGGGGCGGCGGCGTGCTGGCGGCCACAGGGCGGACCGGTAAGGTCTGCGCCTGTGAGTTCAGCCAGCCTCCAGCCCCCCGCCGACGCGAAGCCGCCCGTCCGGCACCCCGACGCCCCCGAGCCCGGTGAGCTGCTCGGTGCCCACTACGAACACTGTTTCGGCTGCGGCCCCGGACAGCCGCACGGGCTGCACCTGGAGGCACGCGCGGGCGACGGCGTCTCGCTGACCGCCGAGTTCACCGTCCAGCCCGCCCACCAGGGCGCCCCCGGCCTCGCGCACGGCGGCGTACTGGCCACCGCCCTGGACGAGACCCTCGGCTCGCTGAACTGGCTGCTGCGCACCATCGCCGTCACCGGACGGCTGGAGACCGACTTCGTGGCCCCGGTGCCCGTCGGCACCGTGCTGCACCTTCAGGCCGAGGTCACCGCGGTCGCCGGACGCAAGATCTACTCCCGCGCGACCGGCCGCATCGGCGGACCCGAGGGCCCGGTCGCCGTGCGCGCGGAGGCGCTGTTCGTCGAGGTGAAGGTCGACCACTTCACCGAGCACGGCCGCGAGCAGGAGATCCAGGCCGCCATGAGCGACCCGGACCAGATCCGGCGCTCCCGCGCCTTCGAGGTGAACCCGTGAGCCGGCCGCTGGACGTCTCCCTCCGCCGCATCGACCCCGACGTACCGCTTCCGGCGTACGAGCACCCCGGGGACGCCGGGGCCGATCTGCGCACCACCGAGGCGCGCGAACTCAAGCCCGGTGAGCGGGCCGTGCTGCCCACGGGTGTGGCCATCGCGCTGCCCGAGGGGTACGCGGCCTTCGTGCACCCCCGCTCAGGGCTCGCGGCCCGCTGCGGAGTGGCGCTTGTGAACGCCCCGGGGACGGTTGATGCCGGGTACCGTGGAGAGATCAAGGTGATCGTGGTGAATCTCGATCCGCGCGAGACGGTGCGGTTCGAGCGCTTCGACCGGATTGCTCAACTGGTCGTCCAGCAGGTCGAGAGGGTCCGCTTCCAGGAGGTCGCGGAACTTCCCGGTTCGGTGAGGGCCGAGGGGGGCTTCGGGTCCACCGGAGGCCATGCCTCGGTGGACGGCTAGCGCGGCACGACGGGTCCGGCCGCCGCGGGTGGCCGGGCGGGTGGGAATCGATACGCTTCGGTCGTATCCGACCGGGAAGGACAGTGACGTGTTCGGACGTCGCAACAAGAAGGGTGCCGCCGAGGGCGCGGCCGGCGAGGCCGAGCAGGTCGTCGACAGCGTCGACACCGAGGCGGAAGAGCAGACGCGGGTACGGCTCGAGCCCGAGCCGCGGCCCGACGGACCCTGGGACTCCACCGAGGTGCGCGACCCGGCCGAGGGCCGCGTCGACCTGGGCGGCCTGTTCGTCCCCGGGGTCGACGGCATGGAACTGCGGGTCGAGGTCGCCGGTGACGCGATCGTCGCCGCGACCGTCGTACTGCGCGACAGCGCCGTCCAGCTCCAGGCGTTCGCCGCCCCCAAGCGCGAGGGCATCTGGGGCGAGGTCCGCGACGAGATCGCGGGCGGCATCACCCAGCAGGGCGGCATCGTCGACGAGGTCGAGGGCCCCCTCGGCTGGGAGCTGCGGGCCCAGGTGCCGGTGCAGCTGCCGGACGGCACGGGCGGCTTCCAGGTCGTGCGGTTCATCGGCGTGGACGGCCCGCGCTGGTTCCTGCGCGGTGTGATCTCCGGCCAGGGCGCGGTGCAGCCGCAGGCGGCCGGGCTGCTGGAGCAGATCTTCCGGGACACCGTCGTGGTGCGCGGCGAGGGCCCGATGGCGCCCCGCGACCCGATCGTCCTCAAGCTGCCCAACGACGCCCAGATGGTCCCCGAGGGCGTCCAGCAGGAGGAGGGCTCCCGCTTCTCCGGCGGCATGGGCCAGCTCCAGCGCGGCCCGGAGATCACCGAGGTCCGCTGAGCGAGGAGACACGAGCGAAAGGGCCGTACCCCCGGGGGGTGCGGCCCTTCGCGCGTCCGTGCGCCCGAGGCGTCAGGGTTGCGTCAAAGCGTCCCGTCGCGCGGCTCCCCGTCCGCTTTGTCCGCACCGCCCGCCGTAAGGTCGACGCGGCGCAGACGGCAGTCACCGGAAAGACAATGGGGCCATGGCACGCGGCAAGCTTCGGATCTACCTCGGCGCGGCACCGGGCGTGGGCAAGACCTACGCCATGCTCGCCGAGGCACACCGCCGACTGGAGCGGGGCACCGACTGCGTGGTGGCGTACGTCGAGCACCACGGCAGGCCCCGTACCGAGGTGCTGCTGCACGGCCTGGAGCAGGTGCCGCGCGGGCGGCTGGCGCACCGGGGTGCCGCCTTCGAGGAGATGGACGTCGACGCCGTACTGCGCCGCGCGCCCGCCGTCGCCCTGGTGGACGAGCTGGCGCACACCAACGTCCCCGGCTCCCGCAACACCAAGCGCTGGCAGGACGTGGAGGAACTCCTCGCCGCCGGGATCGACGTGGTCTCCACCGTCAACATCCAGCACCTGGAGTCCCTCGGGGACGTGGTCGAGTCGATCACCGGGGTGCGCCAGCGCGAGACGGTGCCCGACGAGGTGGTCCGCCGGGCCGACCAGATCGAGCTGGTCGACATGTCCCCGCAGGCGCTGCGCCGCCGCATGGCGCACGGCAACGTGTACCAGCCCGACAAGGTCGACGCGGCCCTGTCCAACTACTTCCGCCCCGGCAACCTCACCGCCCTGCGCGAGCTGGCCCTGCTGTGGGTGGCCGACCGGGTCGACGAGCATCTGAACGCCTACCGCAGCGAGCACCGGGTCTCCCGGATCTGGGGCTCCCGCGAGCGCATCGTGGTCGGTCTGACCGGCGGACCCGAGGGGCGCACCCTGATCCGCCGCGCCGCCCGGCTCGCCGAGAAGGGCGCGGGCGGCGAGGTGCTGGCGGTCTACATAGCCCGCAGCGACGGCCTCACCGCCGCCTCCCCGAAGGAACTCGCCCTCCAGCGCACCCTGGCGGAGGACCTGGGCGGCACCTTCCACCACGTGGTCGGCGACGACATACCGGCCGCCCTGCTGGCCTTCGCGCGCGGTGTCAACGCCACCCAGATCGTGCTCGGCTCCTCGCGCCGCAAGGCATGGCAGTACGTCTTCGGACCCGGCGTCGGCGCCACCGTGGCCCGCGAGTCCGGGCCAGACCTCGACGTGCACATCGTCACCCACGAGGAGGTCGCCAAGGGGCGCGGGCTGCCCGTGGCGCGTGGCTCCCGGCTCGGCCGGGGCCGGATCGTCGCGGGGTGGGCGATGGCGCTCGCGGGCCCCGCCCTGATGGCGCTGCTGCTCAACGCCGTCGACCTCGGCCTCGCCAACGACATGCTGCTGTTCCTGGCGATCACGGTCGCGGCCGCGCTGCTCGGCGGGCTGCTGCCCGCGCTCGCATCGGCCGCGCTGGGCTCCCTGCTGCTGAACTTCTTCTACACCCCGCCCCTGCACCGGCTGACCGTCTCCGACCCCCGGAACATCGTCGCCATCGCGATCTTCTTCGGCGTGGGCATGGCGGTCGCCTCCGTGGTCGACCTCGCCGCCCGCCGCACCCATCAGGCGTCCCGGCTGCGGGCCGAGTCGGAGATCCTCTCCTTCCTCGCCGGGAACGTGCTGCGCGGCGAGACCAGCCTGGAGGCGCTGCTGGAGCGCGTCCGGGAGACCTTCGCCATGGAGTCCGCCGCCCTGCTGGAACGGGCGGGCGACCTGGAGCCCTGGACCTGCGCCGGGCGCGCCGGTCTCGGACCCCCGCTGGAGCGGCCCGAGGACGCCGACGTGGACATGCCGGTCGGCGACCACATGGCGCTCGCGCTCACCGGCCGGGTACTGCCCGCCGAGGACCGCCGGGTGCTGGCCGCCTTCGCCGCGCAGGCCGCCGTCGTGCTCGACCGGCGTCGCCTCAAGGCCGAGGCCGACCGGGCGGGCGCGCTCGCCGAGGGCAACCGCATCCGCACCGCCCTGCTCGCCGCCGTCAGCCACGACCTGCGCACCCCGCTCGCCGGGATCAAGGCCGCCGTCACCTCCCTGCGCTCCGACGACGTGGCCTGGTCCGAGGAGGACCGGGCCGAGCTGCTGGAGGGCATCGAGGAGGGCGCCGACCGGCTCGACCACCTGGTGGGCAACCTGCTCGACATGTCCCGCCTGCAGACCGGCACCGTCACCCCGCTGATCCGCGAGATCGACGTGGACGAGGTGGTGCCGATGGCGCTGGTCGGCGTCCCCGAGGACAGCGTCGGCCTGGACGTGCCCGAGACGCTGCCCATGGTCGCCGTCGACCCCGGACTGCTGGAGCGCTCGGTGGCCAACCTGGTGGAGAACGCCGTCAAGTACAGCCCGCCCGGCCAGCGCGTCACCGTCTCCGCCAGTGCCCTGGTGGACCGGGTCGAGGTGCGGGTCGTGGACCGGGGGCCCGGCGTGCCGGACGACGCGAAGGACCGTATCTTCGAGCCGTTCCAGCGGTACGGCGACGCCCCGCGCGGCGCCGGGGTCGGACTCGGCCTCGCGGTGGCCCGCGGCTTCGCCGAGGCCATGGAGGGCACCCTGACCGCCGAGGACACCCCCGGCGGCGGACTCACCATGGTGCTCAGCCTCCGCGCCGCCCGCCCCGAGCCCCCGCACGCGGGGCAGGACACCGCAGAACAGGAAAGGCAGCCGCAATGACCAGGGTGCTGGTGGTCGACGACGAACCGCAGATCGTGCGGGCCCTCGTGATCAACCTCAAGGCGCGCTCGTACGACGTCGACTCGGCCCCCGACGGCCGCACCGCGCTCCAGCTCGCCGCCTCCCGCCACCCCGACGTGATCGTCCTCGACCTGGGCCTGCCCGACATGGACGGCGTCGAGGTGATCCGGGGACTGCGCGGCTGGACCCGGGTGCCCATCCTGGTGCTGTCCGCCCGGCACTCCTCCGACGAGAAGGTCGAGGCGCTGGACGCGGGCGCCGACGACTACGTCACCAAGCCCTTCGGCATGGACGAACTCCTGGCCCGGCTGCGGGCCGCCGTGCGCCGGGCCGAGCCGGTCGGTCCCGGCGAGGACGACGTGACCACCGTGGAGACGGACGGCTTCACCGTCGACCTGGCCGCCAAGAAGGTCGACCGGGCGGGCCGGGACGTACGGCTCACCCCGACCGAGTGGCACCTGCTGGAGGTGCTGGTGCGCAACACCGGCCGCCTGGTCGGCCAGAAGCAGCTGCTGCGGGAGGTCTGGGGGCCCTCCTACGGCACCGAGACCAACTATCTGCGGGTCTACATGGCCCAGCTCCGCCGCAAGCTGGAGGCGGACCCCGCGCACCCCCGGCACTTCATCACCGAACCCGGCATGGGCTACCGCTTCGAGAAGTGAACCGGTGTTCGATCGCGTCCCTCTGGAGTACGGCCTCACGGGCACACCCCGGTAGGCTTCAGACATGAGTGGCGTTCCTCGTTCCGAAAAGCCGGCAGGCCGGTTCCGCCGCATGCTGGACCGGCTCTCCACCTCGCAGGAGGACCTGGAGTCGGAGGAGCTGCGGGAGGACACCGAGACCGCGGGCTGCACCCGGATCGGCGACTGCCACGACCGGCAGATCGTCACCGTAACTGGTACCTTGCGCACGGTCACCCTGCGGCCGCGGGCCGGAGTCCCGGCGCTGGAGGCGGAGTTGTTCGACGGCACCGCCGCTCTGGACGTGGTGTGGCTGGGCAGGCGCTCCATCACGGGCATAGAACCGGGACGCAAGCTGATCGCATCGGGCCGGATCTCGATGAGCCGGGGCCGCCGCGTGCTGTTCAACCCGAAATACGAACTGCGACCCCTCGGACGGGAGTAGCCGGTGACGTCCCTCGACAAGCCGACCCAAGACGCCGGACAGAGCCCGCCGGACGGCACTCCCGAGGCCGAGCGGGGCCACGACTCCCGCGCGGTCACCGAGGCCGCGCTGTTCGAGGCGTTCGGCGGCGTCCGCGGCATGGTCGAGACCGTGCTGCCCGGCCTGCTCTTCGTCACGATCTTCACGATCAACAAGGACCTGCATCTCTCCGCGATCGCCGCGCTCGGCGTCGCGGTGGTCATGCTCGTGGTCCGGCTGCTGCGCAAGGACACCGTCAAGCACGCCTTCAGCGGTGTCTTCGGTGTGGCCTTCGGCGTCGTGTTCGCCATGTTCACGGGCAACGCCAAGGACTTCTACCTGCCCGGCATGCTCTACACCCTGGGCCTGGCGCTCGCGTACATCATCACGACCCTCGCCGGGGTGCCGCTGATCGGTCTGATGCTGGGCCCGGTGTTCAAGGAGAACCTCTCCTGGCGCACCCGCAACCCCGGCCGCAAGAAGGCGTACGCCAAGGCCAGTTGGGCCTGGGGCCTGATCCTGCTCGCCAAGTGCGCGATCCTCTTCCCGCTCTACTGGTGGGCCGACACCACCCAGCTCGGCTGGATCCTCGTCATCCTGAAGATCCCGCCCTTCCTGCTGGCGGTCTGGCTCACCTGGGTCTTCCTCGCCAAGGCGCCGCCGCCGATCGACGTGTTCGCCGAGATGGAGGCCGCCGAGAAGGCGGAGGAGGCGGCGAAGGCCGAGCGCGAGGGCGCCGCCGCCGAGAACGGCGACGCGGCGGCGGGACGGCACCGCAGGGGCGCGTAGAGGCTGTGCACGAAGAGAGGGCCTACGGATATCCGTAGGCCCTCTCTTCGTGCGTCCGGCCTCAGGCGGTGTCGCGGCGGACCGACAGCAGGTCCTCCAGCTGCTCCTCGCGGGCCTGCGCGGCCACGAAGAGGAGTTCGTCGCCCGCCTCCAGGGAGTCCTCCTTGGACGGCGTGAGCACGCGGGTGCCGCGGATGATGGTGACCAGGCTGGTGTCCTCGGGCCACTCCACGTCCCCGACCTGGGTGCCGGCCAGCGCCGACTCCTCGGGCAGGGTCAGCTCCACCAGGTTGGCGTCGCCGTGGCTGAAGCGCAGCAGCCGGACCAGATCGCCGACGCTCACCGCCTCCTCGACCAGGGCGGACATCAGACGCGGCGTGGAGACGGCCACGTCCACACCCCAGGACTCGTTGAAGAGCCACTCGTTCTTGGGGTTGTTCACCCGGGCGACGACGCGCGGGACGCCGTACTCCGTCTTGGCGAGCAGCGAGACGACCAGGTTGACCTTGTCGTCGCCGGTCGCGGCGATCACGACGTTGCAGCGCTGCAGCGCGGCCTCGTCCAGGGCCGTGATCTCACAGGCGTCGGCCAGCAGCCACTCCGCCTGCGGCACCCGCTCCACCGAGATGGCGGTCGGCGCCTTGTCGATCAGCAGGACCTCGTGGCCGTTCTCCAGCAGTTCCGCCGCGATAGAGCGGCCGACCGCCCCGGCTCCGGCAATGGCGACCCTCATCAGTGACCGCCCTCCTCTTCGGGGCCCTCGGCGAACGCCGCCTCGACCTTCTCGACCTCGTCCGTCCGCATCATCACGTGCACCAGGTCGCCTTCCTGGAGGACCGTCTGCGAGGTGGGCAGCACGGCCTCGCCCAGCCGGGTCAGGAACGCCACGCGGACGCCCGTCTCCTCCTGGAGCTTGCTGATCTTGTGGCCGACCCACTTCGCGGAGGCGTGCACCTCGGCGAGCTGCACCCCACCGGTGGGATCGCGCCACAGCGGCTCCGCGCCCGAGGGCAGCAGCCTGCGCAGCATCTGGTCGGCGGTCCAGCGGACGGTGGCGACGGTCGGGATGCCCAGGCGCTGGTACACCTCGGCACGGCGGGGGTCGTAGATCCGGGCGGCCACGTTCTCCACGCCGAACATCTCGCGGGCCACCCGGGCGGAGATGATGTTGGAGTTGTCACCGCTGGAGACCGCGGCGAAGGCGCCCGCCTCCTCGATGCCCGCCTCGCGCAGGGTGTCCTGGTCGAAGCCGACACCGGTGACCCGGCGGCCGCCGAATCCCGGCCCCAGCCTGCGGAAGGCGGTGGGGTCCCGGTCGATCACCGCGACCGTGTGGCCCTGTTGCTCCAGGGTCTGGGCGAGAGCGGAACCCACTCTGCCGCAGCCCATGATGACGATGTGCACGACCGTCCTTCCGGTGTCCAAAAGTTGCTGCTCGGCATCAGGGTCTCAGACCTGGGCCCAAAGCTGCACACGCGCGTGCGCGGTACCCGGCGTCAACCCACCGTGACGGCGTTCATCTGCGCTGTTCCGTGACCGTGGTCACCCCCGGAGCCCGGCGCCGAGTGATGCTGCGCACGCTGTAGCAGGTGAGGACGGCGAGGCCGGCCAGGGCGAGCACGGCCCCGAGCAGCTCAGCGGCGGCGGGCATGGGACCTCCGAAGTGCGATGACGGGCCGGGGCTGACATCTAGGCACGGGGGCGCGCACACCCGGCACACCCCACTTCCGCACGCCCCCGATTTCACTCGTGAGGCAGAACGTGACCACCGGGTGGGCGGGTGCCTGTTCGAACCCTTACGATCCTCTCTCGTGTCCAAACTGACCGACGTGCCCAAACGGATCCTGATCGGGCGCGCACTGCGCAGCGATCGGCTGGGCGAGACGCTCCTGCCGAAGCGCATCGCCCTCCCCGTCTTCGCCTCCGACCCGCTGTCCTCCGTCGCCTACGCGCCGGGGGAGGTTCTGCTGGTCCTGTCCATCGCGGGCGTGTCGGCGTATCACTTCAGCCCCTGGATCGCGGTCGCGGTCGTCGTGCTGATGTTCACGGTGGTCGCCTCCTACCGGCAGAACGTGCACGCCTACCCCAGCGGTGGCGGTGACTACGAGGTGGCGAACACCAACCTCGGCCCCCGGGCCGGGCTCACCGTCGCCAGCGCCCTGCTGGTCGACTACGTGCTGACCGTCGCCGTGTCCATCACCTCGGGCATCGAGAACCTGGGCTCCGCCATCCCGTTCGTGGTCGAGCACAAGGTGCTCTGCGCGTCGGCCGTGATCGTGCTGCTGACGCTGATGAACCTGCGCGGCATGAAGGAGTCCGGCAAGCTCTTCGCCATCCCGACCTACGTGTTCGTCGGCGGCGTCTTCATCATGATCGCGTGGGGCGCCTTCCGCGGGCTGGTCCTCGGGGACACCATGCGCGCCCCGACGGCCGACTTCCACATCAGGGCCGAGCACCAGGGCCTCGCGGGCTTCGCGCTGGTCTTCCTGCTGCTGCGGGCGTTCTCCTCCGGCTGTGCCGCGCTCACCGGCGTGGAGGCCATCTCCAACGGCGTCCCCGCCTTCCGCAAGCCCAAGTCGAAGAACGCGGCGACCACGCTCGCCATGATGGGCCTGCTGGCCGTCACCATGTTCTGCGGCATCATCGCCCTCGCCATGGCCACCAAGGTGCGCATGGCCGAGTTCCCGGCGACCGACCTGCTGCGCGACGGCGTGCCCATCGGCCCCGGCTACGTACAGAACCCGGTGATCTCCCAGGTCGCCGAGGCGGTGTTCGGCAAGGGCAGCTTCCTGTTCATCGTCCTCGCGGCGGCGACGGCCCTGGTCCTCTTCCTCGCGGCGAACACGGCGTACAACGGCTTCCCGCTGCTCGGCTCGATCCTGGCGCAGGACCGCTATCTGCCCCGCCAGCTGCACACCCGCGGCGACCGCCTGGCGTTCTCCAACGGCATCGTGCTGCTCGCCGGCACGGCCGCACTGCTGGTGGTCATCTACGGGGCCGACTCCACGCGGCTGATCCAGCTGTACATCGTCGGCGTGTTCGTGTCCTTCACCCTCAGCCAGACCGGCATGGTCCGGCACTGGAACCGGCACCTCGCCACCGAGAAGAACCCGGCCGAGCGCAGCCGGATGAAGCGGGCCCGCGCGATCAACACCTTCGGCGCCTTCTTCACCGGCCTGGTGCTGGTCGTCGTGCTGGTCACCAAGTTCACCCACGGCGCCTGGGTCGCCCTGCTGGGCATGTGCATCTTCTACGCGACGATGACCGCGATCCGTAAGCACTACGACCGGGTCGCCGACGAGATCTCCGCCATCGACGGCCCCACCGACGACAGCGTGCGCCCCTCCCGCGTGCACTCCCTGGTCCTGGTCTCCAAGATCCACCGCCCGACCCTGCGCGCCCTGGCCTACGCCAAGCTGATGCGCTCCGACACCCTGGAGGCGCTCACCGTCAACGTCGACCCGGCGGAGACGAAGGCGCTGCGCGGTGAGTGGGAGCGGCGCGGCATCGACGTACCGCTGAAGGTGCTGGACTCGCCCTACCGCGAGATCACGCGGCCGATCATCGAGTACGTCAAGAACCTCCGCAAGGAGTCCCCGCGCGACGCGGTGTCGGTGATCATCCCGGAGTACGTGGTGGGTCACTGGTACGAGCATCTGCTGCACAACCAGAGCGCCCTGCGGCTCAAGGGCCGACTGCTCTTCACGCCCGGTGTGATGGTCACCTCGGTGCCGTACCAGCTCGAGTCCTCCCAGGTGGCCCGCGACCGTGCCCGCAGGCGACAGAACTGGAGCGCACCGGGCGCGGTACGCCGCGGACCCGCGGAGAGGCCGAAGGACGGGGCGGGGGCGAAGGAGTGACGGAAGGGGTGCGCGGGACCCCGTAGACTGGTCGGCTGTTGTCCGCGCGGGCCTCTCTTCGGGGGGCCGCCCCTCCCTCCCCGATCTTGGAGTCACCCCACCATGCAGGCAGAACAGAAGAAGTCTCTGGTGGGCGAGGAGTACGAGGTCGAGATCGGCCCCGTCGCCCACGGCGGCCACTGCATCGCCCGTACCGCCGAGGGCCAGGTGCTGTTCGTCCGGCACACGCTGCCGGGGGAGCGGGTCGTGGCCCGGGTGACCGAGGGCGAGGAGGGCGCGCGCTTCCTGCGCGCCGACGCCGTGGAGATCCTGGACGCGTCCAAGGACCGCGTCGAGGCGCCGTGCCCCTTCGCGGGCCCCGGCAAGTGCGGCGGCTGCGACTGGCAGCACGCCAAGCCGGGCGCGCAGCGCCGCCTGAAGGGCGAGGTCATCGCGGAGCAGCTCCAGCGGCTCGCGGGCCTCACCCCGGAGGAGGCGGGCTGGGACGGCACCGTCATGCCGGCCGAGGGCGACAAGCTGCCCGCGGGCCAGGTCCCGCAGTGGCGCACGCGCGTGCAGTACGCGGTCGACGCGGACGGCAACGCGGGCCTGCGCCGCCACCGCTCGCACGAGGTCGAGCCGATCGACCACTGCATGATCGCCGCGCCCGGTGTCAGCGAACTCGGCATCGAGGACCGGGACTGGTCGGGCATGGCCTCCGTCGACGCGATCGCCGCGACGGGCTCGCAGGACCGCATGGTCATCCTGGAGCCCCGCCCCGGCGCCCGGCTGCCGCTCGTCGAGCTGGACAAGCCTGCCTCGGTCATGCGCGTGGACGAGAAGGACGGCGGCGTCCACCGCGTCCACGGCCGCGCGTTCGTGCGCGAGCGGGCCGACGACCACACGTACCGCGTCGGCAGCGGCGGCTTCTGGCAGGTCCACCCGAAGGCGGCCGACACGCTGGTCAAGGCGGTCATGCAGGGCCTCCTCCCGCGCAAGGGCGAGATGGCGTTGGATTTGTACTGCGGCGTCGGCCTCTTCGCGGGCGCCCTCGCCGACCGCCTCGGCGAGAAGGGCGCGGTCCTCGGCATCGAGTCCGGCAAGCGGGCGGTGGAGGACGCGCGTCACAACCTCGCGGACTTCCCGCGCGTGCGCATCGAGCAGGGCAAGGTCGAGTCCGTCCTGCCCCGCACCGGGATCACCGAGGTCGACCTCATCGTCCTCGACCCGCCGCGCGCGGGCGCGGGCAAGAAGACGGTGGAGCACATCACCGCGCTGGGCGCGCGTCGTATCGCTTACGTGGCATGCGATCCGGCTGCGCTGGCGCGGGATCTGGGGTACTTCCGGGAGAAGGGGTACCGGGTGCGGACGCTGCGGGCGTTCGATCTGTTCCCGATGACGCATCATGTGGAGTGCGTGGCGATTCTGGAGCCGGTGAAGAAGGACGCCTGACCTGCGGGTTCAGTGGGTGCGCGGGATGTGCGCCATGCTCGCTACCGCCCCCGGCGGGGCGGACTGACCGTCCCGCCCGCGTTCTACGCCGCTCCCGCCGGGTCCTGCTCGGCGGGAGCGGCGGTGTGCAGGCTCCTGAGCAGCTCGCCGGTGGCCTCGTCCGCAGGCAGGAACGCCTCCACGGCCAGCTCCGCGACGGTCACGTCCAGCGGCATGCCGAAGGTGGCGATGGTGCAGATCAGTGACAGCTCCGCGTCCCGGTACCGCAGGCGCAGCGGCAGTGTGAGGTCGGTGTGGTCGGTGTGGGGCCGGGGGTCCGGCTCGCTGCCGCTCGAGTAGCCGAGTAGTTCCCGGTACAGCTCGGTGAGCCCCGGCTCGGCGGTCAGCTCGACGCGCCGCTGGAGCCGCTGGAGCAACTGGTCGCGCCATTCGGGGAAGTTGGCGATCCTCGGCTGCATGCCCTCGGGGTGCAGGGCCAGCCGGAGCGCGTTGACCGGGGGGTGCAGCAGCTCGGGCGCGGCCCCCTCGGCGAAGAGCCGGAAGCCGCTGTTGCTGAGCACGACGTTCCAGTTGCGGTCCACCACGAGGGCGGGGAAGGGCTCGTGGCCCGTCAGGATCTGGCGGAGGGCGTCACGCACCGGGAGCATATCGGCGATGTCCAGAGGGGAGTCCGTGTAGGCGGGCGCGTAGCCGGCCGCCAGCAGCAGCTGGTTCTGCTCGCGCAACGCCAGGTCGAGGTGGCGGCCCAGCCGCAGCACCATGTCCCGGCTGGGCCTGGACCGCCCGGTCTCCAGGAAGCTGAGATGACGGGCGGAGATCTCGGCCCGGCTCGCCAGGGCGAGCTGGCTGTAGCCCCGGTGTTCCCGCCACCGGCGCACCAACTCGCCTACCGGACGGGACACTTGCGGACTTTCCCGCACCTCGGTCATCTCATCACCCTGCATCACCCTCGGTGTCAGGCACAACCGCGGAGACCCTGCTCGCCGCGTCCTTGCCACGCCGCGGGCGGGGTGTCTCAGGCCCGCCCGCCCGCCCCGGGGAAACGGTAGTGCGCACGCACCAGGCCCTGGGCGTCGCGCAGCAGCAGGTCCACACCGGTCTCGCCCGACTCCGCGCGCCACGGGTGGCGGAAGGCGTCGTGCTGTGCCGAGGCGCTGCCCGTGCGGTGCCGCGCCCCGCCTGCCTCCAGCGCGGCGGCCACGGCCTCCACGCCCTCGTGCACGCCGTTCTCGTCGACCAGGACCGCGCCGGGCAGGTAGAGGTCGGCGACCTCCTTACGCAGCGCCTCGCCCCCGGCCGCCACCGCGGTCAGGTACCGGTCGGCCTGGGCGTCGAGCCCGGCATCCGCGGCCGGTGGCTCGTTGAACTGGTAGTCGGTGGTGATCCGGCCGTCCGTGTCCAGCAGCACCACGTCGAAGCCGACGGCGAGCACGTTCTCGCTGTCGCCCGGGGTCATCACCCAGTTGAAGGCCAGCGCGCCGTGGTGGCCGACCGGCTCGCCGCCGGTCCGGAAGCGCAGTCCCTGGCCGGTCACGAACTGGTCGTGGGCCTCGGTCACTCGGGCTACCAGGTCCTCGGTGCCCTGGAAGCGGCGGGTCTGCGTGTGGTGCAGCCCGTCCGGCGTCCACAGCGCGGCGACCGCGGTCCGCCGGACGGCGGGGTCGGGCTCGTTCCAGACGGCGACGTAACGGTCCAGCAGTTCCTTGGCACTCACGTGCGCACTCTCTCCTTCGGCGGGGGAAAGCTTGGGGCGGCGCGGGGGTTTCGCCGCCCCGGGAGTTGACCGGGGGTGGTTCACTTGCCGTCGTTCGTCTTGGGCAGCGCCTGGACC
Organism: Streptomyces sp. NPDC002176; assembly: GCF_044903645.1. Taxonomy (NCBI): domain Bacteria; kingdom Bacillati; phylum Actinomycetota; class Actinomycetes; order Kitasatosporales; family Streptomycetaceae; genus Streptomyces; species Streptomyces sp. NPDC002176. The sequence goes on along the minus strand of NZ_JBJDQW010000001.1, from coordinate 1,689,776 downwards.
AGGAGGGCCAGGGCGGCGGCGACCGCGACGAGGAAGACGATCCCCATGTCGAACGCGTGGGCGTAGGCCGACGGGTCGGGGGCGTCGCCCAGCGCGTCGTAGAAGATCACGCCGATCACCGCGACGCCGATCGAGTTGCCGATCTGCAGACCGGTGGTGAGCACGCCGGAGGCCGAGCCCGCGTACTGCGGGCTGACCCGGGCGAGCACCGTGGAGGCGAGCGGGGCGACCGCCAGACCCATGCCCGCGCCGTCGATGACCAGGCCGGGGATCAGCCAGGCGATGCTGCCGCCGTCGCCGAGCCGGGCGACCGTGATCCCGAGGATCACCAGACCCGCGCCCATCAGCAGAGCGCCGACGGCCAGCACCTGGCCTCCGAGCTTCGCGGCGAACTTGGTGGCGTTCATCGAGGTGTACATGTACCCCGCGCCGATGGCGGCGAAGAGCAGGCCCGCCTCCAGGGCGGTCAGGCCCCGCCCTGCCTGCATGTACAGGGCGAGCACCAGGAAGAAGGACGCCTGGCCCATCCAGAACACCAGCTGGCAGGCGAGGCCCACGGTGAAGGCGCGGTCGCCGAACATGGCGATGTTCACCAGCGGGGAACCGCCCTTCCGGGCGATCGCGCGCTCGATGGCCACGAACGCCGCGGTCAGCACGACGAACGCGCCTAGAGAAAGCCAAGTCCACAGTGGCCAGCCAGCCTCGCGGCCCTCGATCAGCGGCAGGACCAGGGCGACCAGGGCCAGGGTGACCACGACGACGCCGAGGAGGTCCAGCTTGGGCCGTCCCTCGGCCCGTGCCTCGGGCACGACCTTCACCGTCAGCGCCATGATGGTCAGGCAGAGCGGCAGGTTCACCAGGAAGCAGGACCGCCAGCCCCAGCCCGCGATGTCCGCCTCGATCAGCAGACCGCCGATGAGCTGGCCGAACACGGCCGCGAGTCCCATGGCCAGGCCGTAACCGGCGAAGACCTTGAGCCGTGCGGCACCGGTGAAGATCGTGCCCAGCAGCGCCAGTACCTGGGGCGCGAGCAGCGCGGCCGCGAGGCCCTGGAGCACCCGCGAGAAGACCAGGAAGCCGCCCGACTCGGCGATGCCGCAGAGCAGCGAGGCGACGGTGAACAGCCCGAGGCCCAGTAGGAACATCCTGCGGCGGCCGTACAGGTCGCCCAGACGGCCGCCGGTGATCAGGCCCACGCCGTAGGCCAGGCCGAATCCGGCGACCACCCATTCGATGGCGGACGCGGTCGCCTTCAGGTCGGTCTGCAGGGAGGGAATGGCGACGTTGACGATGAAGAAGTCGAGGGTGGTGATGAAGACCCCGGCCAGCACGGTCGGCAGGATCAGCCGGTGCGGTAAGGCCGCACTCCCGCCCGTCGGTGCGGGCGGTGGCGGCGCGGCGGGGCTGCGGTTGGTCTCGGTGGTCATTCTTCTTACTCCCGATCGATCACAGGACGTGTGAAACGCGGCTCGCCCGCGGCTGGGCAGACAGGTGTCCGAGTGCCCGGCCACAATCTCGTCCGGTGATCAGAGGGGTCAATTACCTGCCAGGTAATCAACGGGGTCGGCCCGGCATTCCAGCGATTGTCCAGGACAGCTATGGGCTGTTTATTGCGGGGAGATTCGTCGAGGGCGTCGGCTGGGTCGTAGCCGACTGACCTCAGGCGCAATCGGTGTGACCGCCTGCCGGGTGCGAGACTCGATGGTCTGGACTGGACCTACGGCGCTCTCGGCCACGCCGTAATATCCGGCCGTGAACGACGACTGGTTCGAGGTGGACGAGGGCGAACTCGGCCTCCTGGACGCTGCCCTGGTGAGTACCGTGCGCAAGCGCGCACGCGGGTGGCCGGAAGATGGGACAAGGCAGCCTGTGGGATATCAAGAGCGGCAAGCTCGCGAAGAGCAGTGCGTGAGAGGAACCTGGTGAACCGTCTACTGAACCGTCGGGTCGCTGCAGTGCTGCTGCTCCTGGAGTTCGCCTATCGGCTACTCCTTTTCGTTTTCTTCACATTCGCGTACTCAAGCCTTGAGGCAGAGATCGATCACAATGCGGTGTCGGTCTCCGATCGCGTTCTCGCAGACGTGGTCGCGGTCGCGGGCCTATCCGGTGTGGTGGGCGGAGCCCTGCTACTGGGGCTGGACAAAGTCCGTGCGCGGGCGCCGCGGTTCCTGCGCGTGGTCTGGCTGGCCGTGCTGGGGCTCAGTCAGGCGGTGGTGGCGTTCTGGTGGGTGGTGATGCTGACTCGGGAATCCTGGGGACCGGACGCGGTGATCGGCATCATCGGCGTGATGTTCTGCGGCTACGTCGCCGCGACATGCATCGCTGACATCGCTCCGTCGACCGCGCGAGTGGCTGAGAGCGGCAACTGACTCCGGCCCCCGCGAGAGGACGAGGACGCTTATCGTCTGGCCTTCAAGCTGCCGGAGCACATTGAGGTGTGGATCAGCGGGATCGAGGAGAAGGAGCGGCAACGCACCCTGGACATCAAGCAGCAGTTCCTGTCGAGCATCACGGTCTACCGCATGAACGGCAGTAGCGTCCGCGCTTATCAACTCAGGTATGAGCCGGACGAGTTGCGACTGTTTCCTGGAGAAGGCCAGTAGATGTCCCGTTCCGTCAGTACGGCTCGCGGAGCGTCGCGGGCCCGGTGATGAGCCGACACTTCATGCCCCCGAGTCACTCGCGAAGTCATCTATGCTCACGCCCAGTTGGTAGGACCAGTTCGTTTCAGGGGGGCGTGGGCCGCATGGCTGATGAGGTCAAGTACGAGTACAAGCTCGTGCGGACGGTTCGTGGCGCCGATGGTCTGATGATCTCGAAGATGCAGAAGGACGGATGGGAGCTGGTGGAGCAGCTCCCGGGCAAGCTTCGCACCACCCTCAACTTCCGTCGGCCGAAGCCCCCAGTGCCGTGGCGGCTGATCGGGGCGGGGGCTGCCGTCCTCGTGGTTCTGGCCGCCGTCATCGGCACGGGTGTCGCGCTCGGCGACGGGGACGAGGAGAAGGGGGCGTCGGCCGGTTCGACGGTCGGCAGCGACAAGCCCTCCGCTACGCCGCCCGCAGACGAGCCGACTGCCGCTGAGGTGATCACGGCGCAGAACAACCGTGAGTTCGCAGCGTTGTTGAAGGCTGACCCGTGTGACGAGCCGAACGTGGACTTCGCGGCCAAGTACGCGGGGCGGACGATCGCCTTCGACGGGTCCATCAGGTACATGGCACCCCACGGGGACTACCGGACGCGCTACGACTTCCTGCTCGGCCCGGGCGACGAGGGGTCGCAGACGACGGATGGCCCGAACTTCAAGTACGAGGACTTCAGCACCGGCGACCTGAACCTGACCGGCAAGGACGTCCCTGCCAGCGTTGCGGTGGGCGACAAGTTCCGCTTCGTCGCCGAGGTGGTGGAGTACAACCCGGTCCAGTGCCTCTTCCGCCTCGCCCCGGTCTCTACGGAGACCCGGTAGTCGAAATGGGCTGCCTTCCTTTCGCTCTATGCGGCGAATGATCATAAAAGAAGGTTGATCGGGGCGGTGGTCGCGCCGATATGGTGGTCTGGCCTTGCCGGATGGACCTGGGGGAATTCGTGACGTTCGAGCAGGAATGGGCCGAATCGCGGGCGACGGCTGCCAAGCGATCCGCCATGCAGATCAACAGCGTTCCGGCCGAAGGTGGCGGAGGTGGTGGCGGGTACGACCTTGTGGTCAATCGGGACGACCTCGGTGCCATCGGAAATGACGCGTATGACCTGCTGGGTCAGTTGACGACGAAGGGCGATATCGCCCGTGCCTCCACGTTCGACGCGGCGACGGCGCTGACCAGCGGGAACTTCGTGAGTGGTTCGGCCGTGCTGAAGGTGCATGACTTCTGGCAGACGCATATGAAGACGCTGCTGGATTCCTGCGCGCAGATTTCGAATCACCTCGATTACAGCAAGGCCCGACATGCCCAGGACGAGGTGAAGATCGAGGGGCAGTTGACGCAGATTTCCGCACTCACGGATTACCTGAAGTAGGGCTCGGGGGAGCGCGCGACATGCTGAAGTACGAGGACATCATCCACGCCCCGGTGAAGCAGTTGAAGGCTGCCGCCGACGACTGGGCGGAGATGGCGGGCAAGCTGGACGAGCTCGCCGCCGACGCCGCCCACGGAATGAAGGCGAAGGCGGACAAGGCCGACTGGGACGGCGTCAACGCCGGGGTCACCAAGGCGTTCATCGGCAAGACGGTCAAGGAGTTCACGGACGCCGCGGCCGAGGCCAGGGGTGTGAAGCTGGTCCTCGAAGATGGTCACGCGGCCATCAAGAAGGCCAGGGACGACCTGATCGACATCCGGGACCACGAAGGGCCCGCGGCCGGCATCCGCGTGGACGGCCAGGGCAAGGTCACGGCCCGGAATCCGTTGTCCGAACAGCACTTGGCGCGGCACGACCCTGACTACATCGACCTCGTCGGGCAGGAGAGGAAGAACATCGAGTCGTGGCAGAAGCGGATCGACCTCATCGTCGACAACTGCAACGACACCGATCTCGCCCTCAAGAACGCCCTCGATGCCAACGTCACCGACCGCAAGGACTTCAGCGCCCCGACATACACGAAGCTGGACCAGGAGGAGGCCGCCCGCGCCGCCGCACTCGCGGCCAAGGGCCGTGACCTCACCCACGCCGAACTCCAGCAGCTCAACGAGTTGCTGAAGGACAACAGTTCGTCGAAGGAGTTCGCCAAGGACTTCTACGGGAAACTCGGTCCCGAGAAGTCACTCGCGTTCTTCGGTCAGCTCGCCACGGACACGAACGACTACAGCAAGGTCGACAAGGAGCGCCTCAAGGACGTCCAAGAGCTCCAGAAGAACCTCGGCCTCAACCTGGCCACCGCCTCCCACGACAAGGAATTCACCGACAAGTGGGGTCCGGAACTGCGCAAGTTGGGCACGGAGCGCATTCCGCTGGCCAAGCACGACTACAACGGGCCGTTCGGCTACCAGCTCCTCGGCGGGATCATGCGGAACGGGAACTACGACGCGAAGTTCCTCAATCCGATCGCCGAACACGTAGCGCAACTGCATGCCAAGGACCCGTACATGTTCGCTGACAACAAGGTGGTGAACGGCTGGCTGAAGAACCCGTACAACCCCTCCGGCGTGGACGGGGCCGGCTACGACCCGGCCACCGCCATGCTCGAGGCGCTCGGCAACAGCCCGGAGGCGGCGAAGAAGTTCTTCACCGACGCCCCGACCGCGTACAACGAGGACGGCACGGTCAACCATGGCGCCACGGCCGACCTCGGGAAGGACAAGGACAGCGGGAAGATCGACAACTACCTCGACTTCTTCAGCAACGAGAAGTGGGAGTCCTTCCCCGACACCAACTCGACCGACCCGAAGGAGTCCAAGGCGGCGCTCGACCACATGCCCGACGCCCTCGGCCACGCCCTGGAGGCGGCGACGCTCGGCTACCCCGCCGGGCACCCGGACTCCCATGTGGTGCGGGACGCGGACAACGTCGCGATCATGCAGAAGGTCATGGAGAAGTACGCCTCGGACCCGGGGCTGCTCAAGGAACACCACGAGGCGATGGCCGACAGCCTGGGCGTCATGGGCGCGGGCTACATCGACGACATCAACTGGGCGTTGGACAAGAACGATCCGGACAGTGTGTTCGCGCCGGGCAGGAATCCGGACGCGCATCTCAGCTTCCTGGACACCGTGGACGGGAACGGGCGGAGCGTCGTACGCGGCTTCCTCAGCACCATGGGGCAGCATCCGGATGCCTACGCGACGCTGTCCGCGGCGGAGCAGGTCTATACCCGGAGCGCGCTGGAGGGGACGGTGGGCCCGGACGGGAAGATCACCGATGAGGTCCAGGCCATGGCCAGGGCGACCGTGCTCAGGGGCGCCGAGGTACAGGGCATGCTCGACCAGTCGCGGGCCGACCAGGTGGAGGCGACCAACCTCAAGACCCATGAGGACTACGAGAAGGCGGTCGCCGCACGGGCGGGCTGGGTCGAGTTCGGCGCCACGGCGGGCCTCGCGGCGGGCGTCGCCTTCCTGCCCGCGACCGCGGCGGTGGGAGCGGCCGCGGTGCTGATTCCGCTGGCGACGGACACGGCGAGCGGGGCTGCGGAACAGTTCATCGGCCAGGTGGTCGGCGATGCCGCCGACAACTCGGTGGATGAGCACAAGGAGAAGCTGGAGGATCTCACCGACGACCAGAAGGACGCGATCTACTCCGCCGGTGAAGGCATGGCCGAGGCTCCGATGAAGGACTTCCTCTCCCGCTATGTCACGGAGCCCAAGAAGGACCCGTTCGCGCAGGACCTGCGCGAATCGATGCTGCTCGGCTACGGGATCGGAAACGACCGCGAAAACCAGCAGGGCAATGACCCGGAGACCGGCTGATGCCGGTGGGCGGCCGAGGATACGTGAGGATGCGGACAGTGATCAGTCGTAGGTCGGTGCGCGGGGGGCTGCTTTCCGCGGCTGTGGTCGGTTCATTGCTTCTCGGGGCCAGTGGGTGTGGGGGGGACGAGGGCAAGGGCGGTCTCCCGAAGGACTACAAGGTCGTAGCGGGGACACAGCTCTGCGGCGGCAACGCCATTTCCGCCGACGCGTCCAAGGCACTGAAAGTGATCACGGGGGCGTCGCGCTTCGAGGCGTCGTCGAAGGAGTACACCGTTGCGCAGTCCGCTTCGGACCTCGCCTTTGCGTACCCGACCTCCTCTACTGATGACACGAACGCCTGTCGCATCTTCACGCCCATCGGCACGCCGCATTTCAAGCTGGTGATCACCTGGGGGCTGGCACAGAACGCTCCTTCGGATGAGCCGGCGGCCCCGAAATTCTCCGTGTTGAAGATGGGAGAGGAGACCCTCGCAGGGACTGAGCAGGCTTACGTCTTTTTCGCTTGTCAGAGCGACAAGCTGGTCGGTGTGTCGGGACCGGCGCACATCGTGATCGGCGTGGAGCGCGGCGGCATGCCGAAGGACCCCCAGGACAACGTAGAGGGGTTGAAGAACGCCTACGCCACCGTCGCCCATTCCTACTCCCTCGCCATGGCCAAGGAACTGCGCTGCGAGAACAACGGCGGGCTCCCCGCGAAGCCCGTATTGGACCCCGCGTAGCCGTGGCGGCTAGCCGTCTGCGTGTGGTGTTGGCCGAGGATTCTGTCGTGTTGCGGGACGGGATGGTCGAGCTTCTTGGGGCTCGGGGGTGCGAGGTGGTGGCTACCGCTGGGACGGCGGAAGAGCTGCTTGCCGGGGTGGTCGCGCACCGGCCTGACGTGGCCGTGGTGGATATTCGGATGCCGCCGACGTACACCGACGACGGCATTCGCGCCGCTGTCGAGATTCGGGCGAGGGTGCCCGAGGTGGGGATTCTGGTCTTCTCCCAGCATGTCGAGACGGCTTGGGCCGAGCGGCTGTTGGCTGGGGGTGCGACGGGGGTCGGGTATTTGTTGAAGGAACGTGTCGCCCGGACCTCGGAGTTCGTGGACGCGTTGCGCCGGGTCGCCGAAGGGGGTGTGGCGCTCGATCCTGAGGTGGTCACCCTCATGATGCGGGGTGGTCGGCGGAGCAGGGTGGACACTCTGACGGCGCGTGAGCGTGAGGTGCTGGAGCTGATGGCGCAGGGGCGTTCCAATCGCTCCATCGCCGCGCAGTTGGTGGTGTCGGAGCGGGCGGTGGAGAAGCATGTCGCCGCTGTCTTCGGGAAGTTCGGGCTGCGGGCGACCCATACCGACAACCGGCGGGTGAAGGCCGTCCTGGCCTATCTGGCGGAGAGCGGTGGCTGAGCGGTGGCTGAGCGGCGGGGTGAATCAGACCAGTCGCGTCGGCAGTTCGGCGGTCACGACGGTGGGGCCGCCGGGTGGGCTGTCCACGCGCAGGACGCCGTCCACCGCCGCGAGCCGCTCGGCGAGGCCAGTCAGACCGGTGCCGGTGCCGAGTGTCGCGTCGCCGCGGCCGTCGTCGCGCACCATCAGACGGATACGGCCGTCCCCCGAGCTTGCCGTGAGGTCGGCCGACCGGGCGCCGCTGTGCCGGGCGATGTTGGTGAGGAGTTCGGCGGCGCAGAAGTAGAGGGCGCGTGCGACCGCCGGGTGCGGGCGTTCCCGTAGGTCCAGGTGGACGGTGACCGGTACCGGCGAGGTGGCGGTGAGGGTCGGCAGTGCCTCGTCGAGACCGCCGTCCAGCGCCACCGGGTGGATGCCTCGGGTGAGTCGCCGCAGTTCGGTGACGGTGTCGTCGGTCTGGGTGCGGGCGCGGTCCACCAGGGTCCGCAGCCGCCGTGGATCGGGCCCGGCGGGGGAGGAGAGCGCGTCGTCGGCCAGCGAGAGAGTGATGGCCAGGGCGACTAGTCGGGCCTGGGTGCCGTCGTGCAGGTCGCGCTCCAGGCGGCGGAACTGGTCGGTGTTGTCCGACAGCAGGGTGGCGCGGGCGGTCTCCAGCTCCCGGACGCGCTGTTGGGCACGGGCCGGGCCGAGGAGCGGCCGTGCGAGGCGTCTGTTCGCCCCGCTCAGTGACCGGATCGCGCCGGGCAGCGCGGACAGGAGAAGCAGGCCCAGCACCACGGAGGAGGCGTTCAGCCAGCCGGTCGGCCGCGCGTCCGGCTGCAGCAGACGGCTCCAAAGGGGGAAGCCGATCAGCCAGGCGCAGCCGAGCGGAAGCACCACGGCGGTGACGAACCCGAGCACCCCGAGCGGCAGCCGCAGCACCAGATAGAGCAGTGTCCGCCAGGCGACCGGATCGGTCAGCACGATTCGGCCCCGGGCCAGCACGCCCGCCGAGCGCGGCAGCCTCGCCGGTGCCTCGACCCGCTCGCCCAGCAACCGGCCGACCAGCCACCGATGCACCGCGCCCAAGCCTCGCGTGCCCAGCAGCGCGGCGACCACGAACGGCAGACCGAGCACGGTCAGCGAGAGCAGCGTCCCCGCGTACAGGACGGCGAGCGCGTAGGCGCCGCCCAGCAGGGCGAGTGGCAGCCCGATGACGGCGAAGGCCCAGTCGCCGCCCCGGACGGACAGGTATCGGCGCCGCTCGGCCGCGTCTCCGCCAACGGTCCCACCGCTGTACTCAGTCACGCCCACCCCCTACCAGCTCCGCCGCCGGGCCGTTGACCGCGCGCAGGCCCGTGGCCAGGATGGCCGGGACGGTCAGCAGTGCCGCACCCGCGACGACGTACCCGCAGGTGACCGCCGGGACGGACGGCATCGGTGAGCCGGTCACCGCCACGCTGAACGCGGCTGACGCGGCGCCCGCGACCGTGGCGCCGAGCAGGACGCCCACCACCGTGGTCAGCACCGCCTCCACGGTCAGCATGCGCAGGAGCTGTGGCCGGGTGGCGCCGACCAGTCGCAGCAGCGCGAACTCGCGGCGCCGTTCAGCGGTCGCGGCGACCAGGGTGTTGAGGGTGGAGACGGCGGCGAAGCAGGCCAGGAGCGTCAACTCGGCCTGCCGTAGCCAGACGTCCGTCGCGGAGGTGACGCTCGTCGCCGTCGCGTTCGCGGCGTGCCCGGCGGTGCTTGTCATGACCAGCATGGTGCCCGTCAGTCCCACGAGCAGTGCCACGGGCACCACGGCGGAGGACAGTCGCCGCGCGTACCCGCGCAGGTTGGCGTCGGCCAGCCATCCCGCACCGGGTGCCAGCGCCCGTACCGGCGCCCCCAGCGCGGTGATGAGGACGCGGACCGCGAACGGGCCCGTCAGGGCGACGGCGATCAGCAGCACCAGCGAACCGAGCAACGCCGCCTGTCCGGCCTTGTCCACCTGTTCCGGCGGCCGTGTCGCGGTCAGTCGCAGCAGCAGGGCTCCGCCGACCAGTACGCCGATTCCGGCGAGGAGGCGTGGTGCGCCGGTCCGTCCGTGCTCGGTGGAGCTCGCGGTGAGGGCCGCGGCGGGTGCGATACGGGAGATCTTCCGGGCCGCCACGGCCGAGGCCATCAGGCCGACGGCGAGCACGGCGGCCAGCGCGACCAGCATCGGCAGCGGTGTCACCGGCACCCGGACCTCCGGCGCGGCCGCCCCCAGCCGCTGGAGCCCGGCGAGGAAGCGCCGGGCCGTGGCCACCCCGGCGACCCAGCCCGGTACAGCCGTCAGCAGGGTGGTCGTGACGACCTGGGCACGGGCCAGCCGCCGGGTCTGACGGGGCGTCGCCGCGATGGTGCGCAGCAGCGCCAGTTCCTTGTGCTGCTGGCGGAGCGCGAAACCCAGCGCGTTGACCACGACGAAGAACGTCACCAGGACGGCGATCTCACCGAAGGCACCGGCGATCACCATCAGCCCGGGTCCCGCGCTCGCCTTCCGAGCGGAGGCGGGTGTGGTGACCTCGGCGGCGAACAGGGAGCCGAACAGCGTCAGCGTGGCGATGGCGAGGAGGAGCGCGACGGCCAGACCGGCGAAGGCGGCCGGACGGCGGCGCAGCTGTCCCAGGGCGATCAGGAGCATCGTGGTCACCCGCCGAGTCGGCTCAGGCGCTCGCCGACCTGGGCGGCGGACGGTCGTACGAGTTCGTCCACCACCAGGCCGTCGGCGAGCAGCAGCACCCGGTCCGCGTATCCGGCGGCGACCGGGTCGTGGGTCACCATCACGCAGGTCCGGCCGTCGCGGTCCACCCCGGCGCGCAGCAGGGCGAGGATCTCGTGCCCGGTGGTCCGGTCGAGCGCACCGGTCGGCTCGTCGGCGAAGAGCACCTCGGGGCGGGAGACCAACGCCCGTGCGATCGCGACTCGTTGCTGCTGGCCGCCGGACAGCTGTCCCGGCCGGTGCCGCGCACGTCCGGTCAGGCCGACCCGGTCCAGCGCGACCGTCACCCTGTCCCGGTCGGGCCGCTTCCCGGCCAGTCGGCCGGGGAGTTCGACGTTCTGCGCGACCGTCATCGCGGGCATCAGGTTGAACGCCTGGAAGACGAACCCGACCCGGTCGCGCCGCAGCTCCGCCAGCCGCCGCTCGGGCAGCCGGGAGATCTCGGTGCCGCCCCACCAGACGGAGCCCCGGGTGGGCCGGTCCATCCCCGCGAGGCAGTGCAGCAGGGTGGTCTTGCCGGAGCCCGAGGGCCCCATCACCGCGGTGAACGTCCCGGCCGCGAGGGCCACCGACACCCCGCGCAGCGCATGCACATCCGCGGCGCCGCGCCCGTACTCACGGTGCAGGTCCTCCGCCCGCGCGGCGATTCCGGTGCCGGTCTTTGTCGTCGTCTCAGCCATGCCGTCATCCTCGGCGGACCCGGCACGGCGATCGATCGTGCCAGCCCCCGAGTCAGGGGTTCGGAAAACCGAACCGGGCCGCGGCGGCCTCGGGTCCCCGCGGGCACACAGGCTCGCTCCTCGACCGGCCCTAGGCGGGCAGCGTGCAGACCAGCACCAGGACTCCCACGGGCGGCAGAACCGCGGAGGGTGGCCGAGCAGTTGTCCGGGCCGCAGCTGTCCGGCGAGCGCCACCGCCCGGTCCGTGGTGGACCGGGCGGTGGCTCCGGGGCCCGTGGGGGTCAGGCCGTGGTCTCGGCCGTGGGCCAGGTGGTGCGGTGGTCGGCGGCCCGGATGATCTTCTCGGGGTCGTCCACCGGCGGGTAGATCCACTCGCTGTTGATCCGCTGCTTCAGCTCCTTGGCCTCCTGCCCGGTGAGCTGCACCGTACGGTCCCAGCCCGAGGTCAGCACCGCTCCGGCGGGGCCGAGGTCGAGGCAGGTGACGTACGGGTCGGGGGCGAACGGGACGAGGTCGAGGCCGAGCAGGTCGGCGGCCACGTTGCGCCCGGCGAACTTGCCCAGCGGCACGGCGTGCTGGCAGCTCTGCGTCACCATGTGGTCGTCCTCGGCGCGGGCGGCGGCGGTGTCGCCCGCCGCGTAGACACCGGGGACGCCCTGGACGCGCAGGTGGTCGTCGACCAGCAGTCGGCCGAGGCGGTCCCGCTCGCCGGGCACCAGGGCGGTGAGGTCGCTGGCCCGCATACCGGCCGTCCAGACCGTGGCGGCCGTGGGGACGACCTCTCCGTCGGACAGGGTGACCGACCGCTCCCGGACCTCGTCGAGGGTCACGCCGAGGCGCGGTTCCACGCCGAGTTCGGCCAGGACGGCGTCGATGTGCGGCCGCGGTCCCGCACCCAGCTCCGGGCCCACGACGTCCGCGCGCTCCACGAGGACGACGCGTACCTCGTCCTGCCTTTCCACAGGCGCCAGTTCACGCAGCCGCTCGGTCAGCTCGGTGGCGATCTCCAGGCCGGTGAAACCGGCTCCGACGACCACCACCGTGAACTGCCCCTCGAAGGCTGCCTGTTCGGCGGCACGCTTCAGGTGGTGGTCGAGACGGGCGGCGGCGCCCATGGTGTCGACGTCCAACAGGTGCTCGGCACCGAGCAGTTCGGGGCGTACGACCTGGCTGCCCGCGGCGAGCACCAGACGGTCGTACGGCAGGACGATCTCGCGCGCGTCCCGTCCGAGGGCGACCACGCTCCGGTCCTCGGTGTCGATGGCGGTGACCGTGGCGGCCACGCGCCGCACGCCCACCGGGCCGAGGACCCGGTCCAGCGACACCCGCATGCTCTCGGGGTCGGCCTCGTACAGCCGGGGGCGGATCACCAGGTCGTCGCCGCTGCTCACCAGGGTCACCTGAATGTCGGCGGGATCGGTGCCGTTCTCCCGCGCCGTGCGGACCGCGCCGAGGGCGCTCCATACGCCCGCGAAGCCGCCACCGATAACCAGGATATTTTTCATCCAGATTCACCTTCCAAAAAAAGGGCGCGGCAGGAGCCTCGCCCTGATCGATTCCTGTTCGTTCCTGTTCAGTCCAGCCGGAACGCCCGGCGTACCGCCGTGTCCATCGCGGGGGCGTGCGCGTCCGCCCGGAGGCGTACGTCCGCCAGCGTCTGCGCGGCCAGCGCCTCGCGCCAGGCGTGTTCCGCCCGGTCCATCGACGCCTTGACCGCGCACGCCGTGCTGAAATCGCTCACCGTGCACTCCCCGACGGTTCCGCACCGCCGGATCTCACCGCACCGGAAGAGCGGCTCGCGGCCCTCGACGGCGTCGACCACGTCGAGGAGCGTGATCGACGCGAGGTCCCGCGCGGGCCGGAAGCCCCCGCGGGCGCCCGGCACCGACTCCAGCAGACCGGCCTTGACCAGCAACTGGAGCTGCTTGTTGAGGTAGGCGCGCGGCAGGTCGTGGCCCGCGGCGAGGGTGGCCACCGCCACCGGCTCGTCGCCGCCCGCCCACGCCAGGTTCAGCAGCGTGTGCACGGCCCACTCGACTCCTCGGCTCAACCGCATACCTGGACCATACGTATCCAGGTTCGGGTGAGTCAAAGCGGGAGCGGTGCGAAGACATGTCGACATAGCGGCAGGGGTAGGTGTCCTTGTCGGCCGACATATGCACACCCGCCAGTAACTCGACCCGCGCACGCGGTCCGTCTCTTTCCGGGCCAGGCCCCCGCCAGGAGATCCCCCATGTCCTACGACAGCCCCGAGTTACCTTCCGGCCGCCGCGAACCCAGCTGGTCCACGGGCCACGGGCAGCCGGAACCGCCCGCCCGCCGCTCCGGACCGCACCGCACCCTGCGCATGCTGCGCCGCGCCTACCGCTGGCAGCGGCGCGTGGCGTCCCTCGCCGCGCTGGGCTACTTCGCCGTGTTCCTCACCCTGACGGTCAAGGCCCCCTGGCTCATGACCCGTCCCGGACCCGGCGGCCTGCCCACCGGCCTCCTGCTGGCTCTCGCCCAGATTCCCGTCACCTGGCTGGCCGTCCTGCTCTACGAGGTCACCGCCCACCGACTCGTCGACCCGCTGGCCCGCCGCGCCCGCCAGTCGTACCCGGCGCCCGCGCACCGGGAAGGAGGCCGGTGACGGAGTTCAGCGGTCCCGCGCAGTCCTGGTCCCTGGCCGCCTTCTGCTCCGTCGTCGCGCTGACCCTGCTGCTCTGTGTGCTCACCGGCCCCGACGCGGACGACCTGGCCGAGTTCTACACCGGCTACCGCTCCCTCTCGCCCCTGCGCAACGGACTCGCCATCGCCGGGGACTACATCTCCGCCGCCACCGTGCTCACCATCGGCGGCATCATCGCGCTGTGCGGCTACGACGGGGTGGTCCTCGCCCTCAGCGCCGTACTGTCCCTGCTCCTGCTGATGTTCCTGCTCGCCGAGCCGCTCCACAACACCGGCCGCTACACCATGGGCGACGTCCTCGGCCACCGCCACCCCGCCCGGAGCGTCCGCGTCACGGCCTGCGCCGTCACCCTCGTCGCGCTCGTCCCGATGATGGTCGTCCAGCTCGCCGGGGTGGGTGAACTCCTGGCCTACGTCCTGGGGTTCACCGAACCCGCCATGAAGAACGGCTGCGTGGTCGGAGCCGGAATCCTCATGATCAGCTACGCCGCCCTCGGCGGGATGCGCGGCACCGCGCTCGTCCAGATCTTCAAGACGGTGATGCTCCTCGCCTCCGGACTCGTCGTCAGCGGACTGATCCTGCACACCTTCGGCTGGAGCACCGGGGCGCTGTTCCGCACCGCGGCCCACGAGAGCGGCGCCGGTCCGGCCTACCTGCGCTGGGGACTGCAGTACTCCAGCAGCCCGCACCCCGCGCTCGACATGGCGAGCACCCAGTGCGCCATCGTGCTGGGCGCCGCCTGCCTGCCGCACGTCACGATGCGCATGTACACCGCCGGAACGCCGCGCCAGGTCCGCCGGGCCATGTCCTGGGCGGTCTCCTCGGTCACCCTGTTCATCGTGATGCTGGTGGTGATCTGCACCGGGGCCACCGCCCTCCTCGGCCGCACGCGCATCGCCGGGGCCGACCCGCACGGCACCACCGCCTATCTGCTCGGCGCCCGCGCCGCGTTCGGCACCGGCCTCTCCCGCTCCGAGAGCCTGCTCTTCGCCACCGTCACCACGGCCGTTTTCCTCACGCTGCTCGCCTCCGTGGCGAGCATGACGCTCGCCTGTGCCAACGCCCTCGCCCACGACCTGACGGCCTCCCGCCCCACCCCACTGGCACCGGCGCGCGAACTCACCCTCGCCCGCGCCTGCGCCCTGCTGGTCGGTATCCCCGTCATCCTGGTGGCGGCCCTCGCCCAGCACCGCAGCCTCCAGCCCCTGGCGACGCTCTCCTTCACCCTCGGTGCCTCGGCGATCGCGCCCGCGCTGCTCTTCACCCTCTTCTGGCGCCGTTACTCCCGAGCGGGGCTCCTCGCCACGCTCATCGTCGGCTCCCTCACCGTCCTGGCCCTCACCCCGGGCACCACCCTCGTGTCCGGAAGCCCCCTGTCCGCCTTCCCCGAGGCCGACTTCGACTGGTTCCCGTACAACACACCCGCCCTGGCCTCCATCCCCGCGGGCTTCCTCGCGGGCTGGCTCGGCACGCTGCTGTCCGGCAGGAAAACCGCCGACCGGGAACGCGGCCGCTACGAATCCGTCGAACACCAGCTGCTGACGGGCCCACCGGTACGGGACCGGACCTGAGGCCGGGGCCCGCCCGGCCGCGCGGTCAGGCGGGCTGCCAGAGTTCGACCCGGTTGCCCTCGGGGTCGGTGACCCAGCCGAAGCGGCCGACGCCGTCCATGCTCTGCACGTCGTCGGACACGTCGGCGCCCTTGGCGCGCAGCTGCGCGAGCATCGCGTCCAGGTCGCGGACGCGGAAGTTGAGCATGGTCCGCTGGGCGGGGGAGCCGAAGTAGTCGGTGCCGGACTCGAACGCCGCGAACACCGTCGGCCCGGTGTCCTGACGCCACAGGCCGTGCTCGTCGGTGTCCAGGCCCAGGCAGTCGCGGTACCAGGCGGTCAGGGCCGCCGGGTCGGCGGCGCGCATGAAGTAGCCGCCGATTCCCAGTACATGTTCCATACGGGCATCCTGCCAGCAGAGCATCGTGAGCCGCGCGTCAGAGCATGGCGAGCCGGTCCACCAGCAGCCCGACCCGTCGCTCGGCGTCCCCCGGTGGCAGTCGGCCCGCGCGCGTGAGGGTGGTCAGGCCGTGCAGCGCCGCCCAGAACACCTCGGTGAACAGGGCCGGGTGGACGCCGTCCCCGGCGACCTCGCCGAGGCAGTCCAGCAGCGCGGCGAAGGCGTCCTTCAGCGGCTCCGGGGTGTCCTCGTGCGCGAACGCCAGGCCGCCGTCGAGCTGGAACATCGCGTCGTAGACCGCGGGGTTGTGCTCGGCGAAGTCGAGGTAGGCGCGGGCGAGGGCGGTGACCCGGGCGCGCGGGCCGTCCGCGGCGGAGGTCGCGGCCCGCAGCGCCGCCGCCATCTCGGCGGCCCCTTCGAGGGCGACGGCACCGATGATCTCGCGCTTGCCGCGGAAATGGCTGTAGAGCACGGGCTGGCTGTACTCGATGCGCTCGGCGAGCCGACGGGTGGTGACCGCGTCCCAGCCCTGCTGCTCGGCGAGTTCACGGGCCGTCGCCACGATCAGACGCTCGCGGCCCGCCCGCTCGCGCTCCTTGCGTTCCTGTACCGACATGCTCCGATCCTAGCACTGCTAGACAATCGAGCAGTGGCAGCGCTAGCGTTGAATCACTATCTAGCAGTGCTAGATCCTGGGAGGGTCACCATGCTCAACGCACTCGAGGTCTTCACCACCGTGGTCGTCGGTCTGATGGTGGGGGTGGAGTTCGCCGTCGCCTTCGTCCTCAATCCGATCCTCGGCGGACTTCCCGGCGACAACGGCCTGCGCGGCCGCGTCCACGGCGCCCGGATGCTCGGCGCCGTGATGCCGTTCTGGTACATCGGCTCGCTCGTCCTGAGCGCGGTCTGGGCCATCGCCGGATGGCACCACCAGGGCGCCGTCCTCGTCGTCATCGGCGCCGCGCTGCTGATCGTGAGCGTGATCATGTCGGTCGCGCTGCTCGTCCCGATCAACAACCGGAGCAAGGCGTGGACCACCGAGACGCTGCCCGAGGACTGGAAGGAGCAGCTGGGCCGTTGGGACGGCCTCCACTATGCCCGCGTCGCCGTCATCATCGCCGCCTTCACCCTGCTGGTCACCGCCCTCGCCTGAGCCTCCGGGGTGCTGACCCGGGGGGTTCTGCTCTCCAGCTCCCGCGCCCCGGTCGGCATCGGTGGGCGTCCTGAGGTGGAGCCGTTCGCCCTGGGGTGCCGGTGAACGTCCGTTCGTCAGTTCGAGAAGATGTCCCCATGACAGAAAGCAACCTGGCCGTCGAAGCCGAGCAGCGCCTCGCGGCCGGTGACCACGCCGCCGCCCTCACCCTCTATCTGCGGGCCTGGAACCGCCCGGACGACGAGGTGGCGGAGCGGGTCTTCGACCTCATCTCGGAGTGGGCGGACATCGGCGCCGCGCTCAACACCATCGAGGCCGCCGCCAGGGCGGGCAACGCCGCCGCCTACGAGGCCCTGGCCGAACTGCTCGTCGAACTCGAGCGGCCCAAGGAGGCGTTGGCGGCGCTCCGGGCGGCGGCCGACGGCGGGCGTGACGTCACCCTGATGATCGCCTCGATCCTGGCCGACGAACTGGGCGACCGGGAGCAGGCCGAGGAGTACTACCGGCGCGCACTCGCCGACGACCACCCCCGCGCGCTCAACGACTACGGCGCCTTCCTCAGCGAGGACGACGAACGGCTGGACGAGGCAGTCGAGTTGCTGAGCCGGGCGACCGAGCGGGGCGACGACATGGCCGCCGGGAACCTCGGACGGCTCCTCGCCGACGAGGAGCGGTACGAGGAGGCGCTGCCCTGGCTGAGGCGGGCGCTGGACGCCGGGCACCGCTCCGTGCTGGCCGTGCTCGGCGAGACCGAACACGCCCTGGGCGAACTGGAGTCGGCCCGCGTCCACCTCCGCGAGGCCCTCGCGGAGGAGATCACCGGCGCCCACTTCGCCTACGCCCTCCACCTCGCCGAGACCGGCTCCCCCGAGGAGGCCGTACGCCACTACGAGGCCGCCGCCAAGGAGGACGGCGAGACCAACGCCTACCTCAACCTCGCCCTGCTCCACGAGGAGTTGGAGCAGTGGGCCCAGGCCGACCGCCACTACCGCGAAGCCCTCGCCCACCAGGACGAGACCGCCTACGTCTACTACGCCCAGTTCCTCGCGGACCAGGACCGGGGCGACGAGATCGACGCGCTCCTCACCGCGGCGGCCGAACTCGACCTGGACGATGAGGACATGGCGGAGCTGCGGGAGCTGGCGGAGGAGAGCCGTTCCGGCACTTCCTGATCAGGACGGGGCGTGGGACGCCCTCACCACCCACGCCCCGCCTCCAACAACACCTCCCGCACCCTGGTCACATCCAAGTTGGCCGGATGCCCCGGCCGTTGGACCAGATAGCCGGTGTTCAGCGGTGGGTCGTCCGGGGTGTGCAGCGGGACCAGGGCGCCGGATGTCAGTTCTGGTTCGCACAGGTAGCGGGGGAGGACCGAGAAGCCCGCGCCGGACACGACCG
This sequence comes from Streptomyces sp. NPDC002176, assembly GCF_044903645.1. NCBI lineage: Bacteria > Bacillati > Actinomycetota > Actinomycetes > Kitasatosporales > Streptomycetaceae > Streptomyces > Streptomyces sp. NPDC002176. Next base: position 1,671,417 of record NZ_JBJDQW010000001.1, on the reverse strand, counting down.
CCGACTTCACGGCCCGTAGGTCCGGGACCGTGACCGCCGCCGGGCAGTTGAGGCGGGTGTGGAAGACGTGGCGCCAGTAGCGGCGGGCGATGGGGAGGTCTTCGGCGTAGGTGATCAGGGGGACGGGGTGGAGAGCGGACGGGCCTTCCGCCGCCAGGCGTTCGGTGAGCCCGTCCGCCCATGCCGGGGACGCCACGAGGACGAACTCCTCGTCCATCAGCGGCACCGCCGTGAGCGTCCGCCCGCGAGGGCGGTACGTAGCGATCACCAAGTCATGGCGGCCGGAACGGAGTTCGTCCAGGAGGGGGTCCGTCAGGCCCGGTGTGACGCGTAGGCGAACCCCCGCCGCCAGCAGCGGGGCCAGGGCGGGCAGGACCCGCGCGGAGAGGAGTTCGGCCGGGCCCGCCAGGTGGACGGGGGCCGGTCGGTCGGCGGGCGCCGCACCCGTCGCCGTGGCGAGCGCGTCCAGCGGGGCCGCCACGCGGGACGCCAGGTCGTGGGCCACCGGTGTCGGTGCGACCCCGCGCGGCAGACGCTCGAAGAGAGTGCGCGCCAATTCCCGTTCCAGCGAACGGATCTGTGTCGTCACCGTGGACTGGGAGAGCCCCAGCAGCCCCGCCGCGGCCGTGAAGGACCCGGAGCGGTACACCGCGAGGAACGTCCGCAGCAGGTTCAGGTCGGGGGAGCTCACGAGGAGCGCGCCTCGAGGACGCGCAGCGCCAACTCCCCCCACCGCAGGTTCTCCTGCTCGAAGGAGATGCCCCGCAGCAGGGTGAGGTACGGGCCCACCCGCTCCGCCTCGGCCAGGTACCGATCCTCCGTACGCCCGCCCAACAGCCGTTCGCGCAGCCGCTCGTAGCCGGTGAGCTTGGCGCGGGCCCACTCCATGCGGGCGGCGATGTCGGCGCGTACGGCGGTGAGTTCGCCGATGTCCGCGCACTGGACCTTGACCAGGAGGCCGTCGCGGATGGCGGTGGGGCGGCCGAGGGGATCGGCGAGGTAGGCGCGCAGGGCGTCGTGGCCCGCGTCGGTGAGGGTGAAGAGGCGTTTGTCGGGGCGGCGGTCCTGGCGGATCAGGCGCGCGGTGACGAGACCCTCGCGCTCCATCCGGTCCAGCTCGCGGTAGAGCTGCTGGGGTGTGGCCGTCCAGAAGTTGGCCACCGAGGCGTTGAAGCCCTTGGCCAGGTCGTAGCCGGACGCCTCGCCCTCCAGGAGGGTGGCCATCACCGCATTGCGCAGGGTCACCTCCTCACTCTACTCTCCAACACACCTATTCAACTTGTTGAGTAAGGAGCACCCTGTGCATCCCTTCCGTGCCGCCGTGGAGAACCGCGACGCCGACGCCATCGAGGCACTCCTCGCCGAGGACGTCGTCTTCACCAGCCCCGTCGCCTTCAAGCCGTACGCGGGCAAGCCGATCACCGCCGCGATCCTGCGCGGCGTGCTGCGGGTGTTCGAGGACTTCCGGTACGTGAAGGAGATCGCCAACCCGGACGGACGGGACCACGCCTTCGTCTTCACTGCCACCGTCGACGGCCGGGAGATCCAGGGCTGCGACTTCCTGCACTTCGACGAGGAGGGGCGGATCGACGACTTCACCGTCATGGTCCGCCCCCTCTCGGCGGCTCAGGCGCTGTCCGAGGCGATGGGCGCGCAGTTCGAGCGCATCAGCCGCGAGGCCGCCGGCGCCTGAGAAGACGGCTCAGCCCAGGCGCTTCAGGACCTCCTCCGCCAGCGGGGCGGAGGAAGCCGGGTTCTGCCCGGTGATCAGGTTCCGGTCGATCACGATCTTCGGCGCCCACGGCTCGCCCACCTGCACGTCGACGCCCGCCTCGCCGAGCCGCGTCTCCAGCAGCCACTTGGCCTTGTCGGCGAATCCGGCCTGCGCTTCCTCGGCGTTGGAGAACCCGGTGACCTGGTAGCCCGCGAAGGCGTTGGTGCCGTCCGGCCGGGTCGCCGCGAGCAGCGCAGCCGGGGCGTGGCAGACCACGGCGAGCGGCTTGCCGGAGTCGAGGGCGTCGACCAGCAGCTTGCCGGAGGTGGCGTCCACGGCGAGGTCCTCCATGGGACCGTGGCCGCCGGGGTAGAAGACGGCGTCGTAGTCGTCGAGGTCCACGTCCTCCAGCCGGACCGGGTGCTTGAACTCGGGCGCGGCCTCCAGCGCGGCGGCGATCCGGTCGGCGCCCTCCTGGCCACCGTTGACCTCCGGCGCGAGGCTGCCCTTGTCGACGGTCGGGACGACCCCGCCCGGCGTGGCCACGACGACCTCGTCACCGGCCTTCTTGAACGCCTCGTACGGCGCCACGGCCTCCTCCGCCCAGAAACCGGTCGGGTGCTGGGTGCCGTCGGCCAGCGTCCAGTGGTCGGCGCCGGTCACCACGAAAAGGATCTTCGACATGAGGTCTCTCCAAGCAGTCTGAGGTCGGGGGAGCACCAGCTCCCCCACTTGACCGTAGACCGGTGCCCGGAGCCGCACCAATGAAGCGGCCGATGTCCGGTATCGGCAGCCCGATGGCTCGTACGGGAATAACTCCCACCCCCCTGACCTGCGGCGACGCCTACTCCACCACCCCGGCTCCGCGGAACGTCCGCCGGTACGCCAGCGGGGTCACCCCGATCGCCGCGTGCAGGTGCTCGCGCAGCGAGGTCCCGGTGGCGAAGCCGACCTGGGCGGCGAGGTCGTCCACGGCGAGGTCGGTGGTCTCCAGCAGGTGCCGCGCGCGGGCGACGCGCTGCTGGGTCAGCCAGCGCCCCGGACTCGTGCCGACCTCCTCGTTGAACCGCCGCGCGAAGGTGCGCAGGCTCATCCGGGCGTGCCCGGCCAGCTCGGTCAGCGACAGCGGCTCGTGCAGCCGCTCCAGCGCCCACTGCCGGGTCGCCGAGGTGTCGTTGGCGGACTCCTCGGGCACCGGCTGCTGGATGTACTGCGCCTGCCCGCCGTCCCGCCACGGCGGTACGACGCACGCGCGGGCCACGTCGTTCGCGACGGCCGCGCCATGGTCCTGGCGTACGACGTGCAGGCACACGTCGACCCCGGAGGCCGCCCCCGCCGAGGTGAGGAGGTCGCCGTCGTCCACGAACAGCACGTCCGGGTCGAGATCCACCGCCGGGAACCAGGCCCGGAAGGTGTCCACGAGCGCCCAGTGGGTGGTGGCGCGACGGCCGTCGAGCCGCCCGGCGGCGGCCAGCACGAAGGCGCCGGTGCAGATGGAGACAATCCGGGTGCCGGACGGCACGGCCGCGAGCGCCGCGTCCAGCTTCGGCGGCAGGCCGCGGCGGACCAGGGAGACGTCGAACGGCGCGAGCACGACGGTGTCCGCCGTCGCCAGCACCTCCGGCCCGTGCCCGACCGTGACCGAGAAGTCGGAGTTCGTGGCGACGGGCCCGCCGTCGACCGAGCAGGTCAGCACCTCGTACCGTCCCCCGGCACTGCCGAAGACCCGGCTGGGGATGCCCAGCTCGAAGGGGTAGACCCCGTCCAGGGCGAGGACGACGACGCGGTGCGGAGCGGTCGTGGTGTTGACGGTCATGGCACGATCCCGTTGAAAGATGGCATTCATGCCATGGTACGTCGGCGTGCCTCGGGTGAACCTGGACGTATGACGAATCACCCCACCATGCGCGCCATCAGCCAGGACGAGTACGGCACCCCGGAGGTCCTGAAGGAGACCGAGCTGCCGCGCCCGAAGCCCGGCCCCAGCGAGATCCTGGTCTCGGTCCGCGCCGCCGGTCTCAACCCGACCGACTGGAAGCACCGCACCGGGGGCCTCTTCCTCGACCGTCTCCCCCTCGTCCTCGGCTGGGACGTCTCCGGCGTCGTCGAAGCGGTCGGCTACGGCGTGACCCTCTTCAAGCCCGGCGACGAGGTCTTCGGCATGCTGCCCTACCCGTACGGCGTCGGCGCCCACGCGGAGTACGTGACCGGCCCGGCCCGCGCCTTCACCCACAAGCCGTCCGCCATCGACCACGTCCAGGCGGGCGCGCTGCCGCTCGCCGCTCTGACGGCGTACCAGGCGCTGGTGGACACGGCGCAAGTCCGTCCCGGCCAGCGGGTGTTGGTACACGCGGCCGCTGGAGGCGTCGGTCACCTCGCCGTCCAGATCGCCAAGTCCCTTGGTGCGTACGTCATCGGGACGGCGAGCGAGCCGAAGCATCAGTTCCTGCGGTCGCTCGGGGCGGACGAGGTGATCGACTACCGCTCCGTCGACTTCAGGGACGTCGTGGGGGACGTGGACGTGGTCCTGGACACCATCTCCGGTGATACGCGGGTGCGTTCGCTGGAGGTGCTGCGGCCGGGGGGTGTGCTGGTGTCGCTGCTGCCGGGTACCGATCCGGAGGAGTCGGCCAAGGCTGAGGCTCGGGGGGTGCGGGTGGAGACGCTGCTCGTGGAGGCGGATCAGGCGGGGATGCGGGCGGTTGCCGAGCTGGCGTCCTCGGGTGCGCTGCGGGCGCATGTGGAGGGGGTGTTTCCGCTGGCGGAGGCGGCGAAGGCGCATGCGGTGGGGGAGACGGGGCGGGTCACCGGGAAGTTGGTGCTGACCGTCGGGTCCTGAGCAGATGTGGGTGAGCCCTGCCGTTCCGCTCGTGGGGAGGGGCAGGGCTCTTCGCGCTCTTCGCGCGTACAGATGTCAGATGTACTGGTCGGCTGTGAGGAAGTTGGTCCATGCGGTGGGGGAGAGGTGGAGGGTGGGGCCGACGGAGGCTTTGGAGTCGCGGATGTGGACGGTGTCGAGGGTGAGGGCGACCTCTACGCAGTCACCTCCCTGGGTTCCGCTGTAGCTGCTCTTGAACCAGGCGAGGGGCTCAGTGTTGTTCATAGCTCTCCCAGCAACCTCTCGATCAACTCCAGCGACTTTCGCGGTGCGAGAGCCTGCGAACGGATGATCCCATAGCGGGCGGCGGCGAGGCCCACCTGCTCAGGATCGGTCTCCAACGCGCTGGTCACTTGCGCTTCCACATAGAGGAACCGCTTGTGGTCCTTGCGGGTGACGACGGTGAAAGCCCCGTCCACTCCCGCGTTGTCGTCGCACTCGATCGGCATCACTTGGATCTCGACGTTGCGTCGCTGACCCATGAGGAGCAAGTGCTCCAGCTGGCCTCGCAGCACGCCCTTTCCGCCATATTGGTGCCTCAGAACCGACTCGTCCATCACGAAGCTGAGCAGTGGCGTGGGACGTCGGTCGAAGATGTCCTGCCGAGCAAGGCGAGCTGTCACTCGTTGCTCGATCGTCTCGTCGTCGAGGGGCGGACGCCACATGCCGAGGAGTGCCCGCATGTACTCCTCGGTCTGGAGCAGCCCTTTGACGACGAGGGTGTCGTAGGAGAGCAGTTCCATCGCCTGCTTCTCCAGCTGGGCCATGCCCTGGAAGAACGGCGGATACTGTGCCCGCTCCACCTCCTCCTTCCAGAGCGTCAACAGGCCCCCGGCATCGACCACTTGGTCGGCTCGGTCGATCGCGCGGGGTGGCGGAATGCGGCGCCCCTGCTCGAAGGAGGCGATGGTGGCGGCCGAGTATCCGAGTCGCCTGCCGAGTTCCTCGCGGTCCATCCCGGCTCGTAGGCGCAGGGTCTTCATGGTCTGTCCGAATGCGATGACCACGCCCTGCGCGGTCTTGTCCGCCGTACGCGGACCACTGTCGTCGGCGCCGTCGCCGTACTTGGGGTTGGTCTCGTTCTCAGTCATCACACCACCGCCTCCCCGGATCAACGCCCGTAGAGGGGCGCCGTCACGCCGTGCTGCTCGTACCGGCGTAGGCACCGCGCGTACAAGGGGGTCGCGTCAGTGCGTCACCGCTGGTCACGCTACGCCACCGGGAGGACCGTGGTGTGCATGATGAGCAACCTCGGCAGTCCCACGGATCACTTGGCGACCGACTTCGCCATGCGTTTCACGTCCACCCCGCGCGGCGCCCGCCTCGCCCGACGCCTGGTCGGGGTCCGCCTCGAGGAATGGGGCATCCCGTACGGCACCGAGTCCCACGACAACATCGTCCTGATCACAGCCGAGTTGGCGGCCAACGCGGTACGGCACGGGCATGTGGCGGGGCGGGATTTCCACGTCCGACTGTCCCTGACGGGCTCACCCGCGCGGACGGCACGAATCGAGGTCTCCGACACGCGCGGCGAGCGTGTGCCGCCCCGGCCGGGGGAGTTGGAGGAGCCTGGGCTGGGGGACGGAGGGAGGGGGCTGGTCCTGGTGTCCCGGCTGGCGTCGGCTTGGGACTGGCATGTGAGGGGGGAGGGGCCGGGGAAGACGGTTTGGGCGGAGTGTGGGGTTGGCGCAGGTCGGTAGGGGGGTGTCGCTACGGGACGGCTCCGCGAACGCCAGTACGGTCCGCGCGCCCGACGAAGCCCCGCGCTCGCGGGGCCTCGCTCTCACGGGCGGTTCCCCGCCTCGCGGTCTCGGAGGAGGCTCAGTCGAGGCAGAACTCGTTGCCCTCAAGGTCCTGCATCACAATGCAGGACTCGTTGTCGCCGTCGGCACGCATCGTTCGCACATGTACCGCGCCGAGCGCGACCAGTCGTGCGCACTCGGCCTCAAGTGTGGCAAGGCGCTCCTCACCCAGGAGCCCGATACCGGCCCGCGCGTCGAGGGTGTAGAAGACCAGCTCGCCGAGCGTGGGTGTGGGTGGGGGCCAGAGCTTGTGCGGCTGGTTACCGGGCTGGGGCATGGCCGGGTCCTTTCGGCTGGTGCGGGACGAGGACGAGGAGTTCGGTGACGGCGAGGAGGCCGGCGCGCGAGGGGTGCGGGTCGTGGGCCAGGCGTCCGTCGGCCCACGGCGTGCCGCTGGCCGCGCTCGGCGGGCCCCCAGGCCATGCCGTACGCGCAGTACTCGGTGACGGGCTGGATCTGGAGGGTGTAGCCGTGGGAGTGGCAGAACGCGACGAGGCGCTCCAGCCAGTCGTCGTACTCGGCGAAGTGGGGGACGTCGTCGAGCGGGAGGTCGAGGAGCGAGGCGGTGGCGGCCTGGAGGCAGTTCCCGGGACGGCCGGACGGATCGTCGTGGAGGATCGTCTGCGTGACAGGCCGCACTGGGGTCGCCCGACGGTCAGATGAGGGGCGGGGGGACTTGCCGCTGAGGCAGCGGTTCTCCCCGTCGGCGACGTAGTGCACGTGCAGGCCCTCCTGGAGGAGGGCGAGGGCGGCGTCCCAGGCGGAGCACGGGGCCGACGGTCTCGGGCATCACGTCTCCAAGTCCGTTACGGGGGGGATGGGGTCAGTAGAGGCCGACCCAGTCGCCGGGGCCGTTCCACATGGATTCCACGGTCTCCCGGTTGCGGTGGCGGTCGCACAGCGGCTGGTAGAGCAGCAACTTGGGCAACGCGGCGGCCTGGTTCGTCGGCTCGCCGCACATGCCGCCCGAGACGGGGGCCGTGCAGCTGGACCAGCCGGAGAAGCCGCTGGAGAGGATCAGCCGGTCGAGGCGAACGGTCCGCATGTGCGCGTAGGCGTCGGCGGCCGTGGCGTGGCCGATGTCCTGCCAGTGCGGGCTGGCCGCTCGGCTGCCGTGCGGGGCCTGCATGACGGGGGCGGCCGCCTCGGCGCAGCACTCGATGTACCGGCCGTGCTGGTTGCCCTCGATGTAGACCCACATTCTTGCGCGGGGGCCCGAGAGGAGCTGGCTGACGGTGTGCTCCTGCACGGTGCCTCCGGTCAGTGGGCCCTGGTCTCGCGGCCGTCGAGGCTGTGGTGCACGGCGACCCAGGTGACGGAACCGTCCTCGCGTTTCACCGGCTGATCCGTCGGGCCGCACACGCACTCACCGGAGACGCTCGTGTCGTGCGCGACGACGTCGTCGAGAGGCACGACGTGAAGGTCGGTCACCGGCATGGCCCTTCGGTGGGGCGGAAGAGCATCCGCCCCCGAGACAGGGCGCGAGTGGAAGGTTGGCCCACGCGCCCGACCGTGAGCGCCACGGTCGGACGCGCGGGAGTTGACCGGTCCGGCGGAGCACGTGACGCCGGACCGGGTACGGGCCCTCGCGGGTACCCGAGTGTCGTGCCTGGGGGCCGTGGTGTCCGAGGAGAGTCACCGCCGCGGGCTCCTCGGACACCGGCTGGCCCGCACCGGGTGTCCGACACTGTGTGTCCTCGAGCCGGAGACCGACGCGAGGGGTGGTTTCCGCTGCCCAGCGGTGCGAGCCCGTCCCATGAAGGCTCGCAGCGCCCGCCCCAGGCGCGTGCGCCGGGCAGCGGAGTTGGTGGTGGACCGCCGCCGGGCGGCGACCCTCGGCGCTGCCCGGTGACGGTCTGGCTCCGCTGCTGCTGGTGTGCGGCAGGCGGAGGTCGGTGTGGGGCGGCTCGGTTTCAGTGGGTGGCTGGGGCCGGTACGCGGTAGACGCGGCGGTCGCGGTCGCGGGTGGCCGTCTCGGCGCGGATCACGTCGATGGCGCGGTAGAGGGGTTGCCCGGCCGCGTTGGAGATCGGCCGTCCCTTGTCCGTCCGCGCCTGCTTCAGGTGGCGGCGATACCGCCAGTTCCGGACCGTGTTGGCCTCGACCCGGGCTGCGTTGGCGGCCTCCTGGGTGGTCCACAGGGTGGTGCTGGGGTCACCGGTGAGGGTCATGAGAGCCACCTCCGCAGCGGGGTTTCCGGGCATGAGAAAAGGCCCCACGAAACGTCGTGGGGCCCTCCTGGACGTGGACACACTGATCCGCGCTCAGCAACACGCGTGATACGCAGCACGTCAAGCAGCGGGTTTCTCGGGTGTGCCATCCGAGTGGTCCTCGGCTGAGGCGAGCCGCGCGGCGGCGACGGTCTCGGCGCCGAGGGTCTTCACGTACCGGGCGTACTCGGCGTGGGTGAGCAGGGCGCGGCAGTAGGGGTCCTGGCACTCGATGTAGGGCTCGTCGTTGACGAGGCGGAGATCGCGGGACTCGGCGAGCCACGGGCCGCCCCAGCGCCTGCAGGGGGCGAAACTTTTCGTCTCGGGCGCTTTGCCCCGGCGGGTGAAGCGGGTCGCGGACCGGTCACGGACCGGCCTCCTGTGCGTCCCCGTCGCCGAGACCGAAGTGGACGCGCACGACGTCGGCGGTCTCGGCGATGTCACCGACGATGAGGTCGGTGAGCAGCCGGGCGGCCTGGCCCGGCCGGGGCGTGGTGTCCGTGGGCGCGCTGTTCGTCGTGGCGGTTGGCGTGCCGCGCTGGCCGTGCAGCGGCTCGAGGGAGACGGCCACTAGGAGCTCGGGGAGCTCCTCCAGGTGCCGGCGGACGCGCTCGACGCAGCCGAGGCGGTGGACCGGGGCGCCCCGGGCGGCCGGGATGTCGTGCGAGGTGCCTGTGTTGGCGAGGAGGTGCTCGGCCCGGCGCCATGCCGTGTTGCAGGGCCCGAGACAGGGGGTGGGACTGGGCATGGAGTCTCCCTGGGCTGAGCGGGAGCACAGGGGCGGAAAACGCGAACGGTCCCGCCTACCGGGAGAGGCGGGACCGTCCACTGCGAAGCGCCGAACGCGTGACACGGTCGGACGCCCTGATCATGCATCAGGCGTTAGACAGGAAGCAAGGAATCATCGCGCTTAGTGCATTCGTGGCGCTATCGGGCACAGTGGTCGCAGAGCAGTGCTGGTGCATCCGAGCCATGGCTTACGAGGCGTACCTGGCATCGGATGCAGGTGGGCCGCGCCTCCCGGAGCCGGTCGCGCTCGGTCTACCCGATCATCGCGAGACGCTGGAGTTCCGACGCTGTGGGGGGCGATGACCCTCCCCCCCCACACAGCGCATGCCTCAGCTCGTTTGCGGGGACTCTGGCTGCGCGGCTTCGCCGCGACCGACGGTCACGGACCAGGTGACCGTCGAAGGTCCCACGACCGAGACAGTGCCGGGCTTGTATGCAGCATCCATCTTGAGCTGGTTATAGGTGACAGTCGGCTCGGAACCGGTGCACTCAAGCGGGAACGATACGTGTACCACCGGCACGGCCACTTTCACTGTGCCGGCCCCGTTGCAGCTCACAGCAATAATGAGTGCCTTGCCCCGGGCGCCACCGGAGTATCCGAAGGTTGCGTTACCTCGTGTAGCAGACCGCCTGCCAGCCAGCACCTCGCCGAGACCCGAGTCCAGCTGTGGCGGCGTAATCCTTTGAGTCTGTCGCACGACGGCCGGACCGGAAGACGCACTGGAAGCCGTGGACGATGCGCCGGTGTCCGGTGAGGAGGTGCAGGCAGTCGTGACCAACACCAAGGGCACCCAAGCCTGCCGTAGTGCTCTCACTTTTCCCACAGGGCCCAGCCGACGCGGTGCGGGGTGTAGATGGTGACGTTCTTCTTCGCGCCGCGCGTGCAGTTGAGGTAGACGTACTGGTTGTATCCGTATGACTTGAGCCGGTAAACGCCGTATCGGGCGTAGGTGGTTTTCTTCGGTGGGGTATCCACGGCGATAGTGTTACCGAGTTTCGCAGTGAGTTCGACCGAAACGTTGACGCCGAACTTGCCTTCGATGGCCAGGACGGCGACGTTTCCGCTCACCTTGAATTCACCTGAGTAGGCTACGCCCACCTTTCCAGTGACCTCAGAGGTGAACGTAGATTTTGCGATGCGGGAGGTGCCGTTCCAGTTAGCCTGCTCCACCCCGACGCCCTTGTGGTAATCCTTGTCCTTTGAGGTGGCGTAGTAGCGGTAGCCGTCTGAGCAGGTCGAGGCGTCCGGAGTGTCGCTCGGCTTCGAGGTCGGGAAGTGGGGTTCCGGGTCGGACGGATCGGCCACGGGCGAGTCGCTGGGAGCAGGTTCCTCTACGAGGTCCGTCTCCTCCGGCTGCGGCGGGGGCGCGGTCTCGACGGTTTCGGTCGCGGCCGGGCTCGGTTCGTCGGCAACCGCAGGATCGGAGACCGCCATCCCCGCTGTGAGCGCCAGACACGTCAACGCAAGTACAATTCTCGGTGCATGTGCCATGTTTATGGAACCCCGTTCTGATGGATCGCCCCTTGGCGATCGGATGACATGGACACTACCTGTCGGCGGAGGGCCATCAATGAGGTTCGATATTCTTTGAGGGAGAATTGAGGAAAGGCTCGTATTGCGGAACCCGGCAGTCCTCTTCACCCGAGGAGTATGTGGCGCAAAATGAACGGCTTTAAGTCTCAGCTCCTCCAGGACTGAGCGGATGCCGACCGACGCGACGCACCAGGAGGTCGCCCCGCAACTTCTGCACCATGCTCAGAAGGGTGTCGGCGGTTGCCCGCGAGGCTCCGCGCCCGGCAGCGAGGCGCTGGTACGCCTCGAGCGCGGCGTTCCTCTCCGCCCGCTCCAGTTCGTCCCGGAGCTGCTGGTTCACGAACTGCTCGAGGTACCGGCAGTACGCCACCTGCCAGCCGCTCAGGTAGCGGGCCCCCCTGGGCGACAGCAGAGACCATCGAGTCCCTCGCTGAGGCCCCGCGGCTGAGGTCCTGCTCGCGCGCCGGCCAGTGGTCCTCGAGGACCAGGCGGACGGTCAGGGTCTTGTGCTCCGTCACGGCTGCGCCGCTCCTTTCGGCGTCAGGTGGCCTACGCCGCTCGCTTGGGCGAGGAGCAGCAGGCGCCGGAAGACGCGCTCGTCCCGGCCGCACCCGCAGATGCTTCCCTGGGCATCGTCTGCGACCTCATCGGGGTCGGTGGCGGAGGCCAGTGAACTGGGTGCGCTCGTCGTCGATGTGGTGCGGCTCAGCCAGGAGGTCATCGAGGAGCGCCCGTTGTGCGCGCGCCCGGTGCAGTGCCGCCGACGGGGACTTCCGGACTGCGGTCGGCGCGGGGAAGGCGAGGGCGGCCTCCTCGGCGGCATGCTGCGCAGAGGAGGCATGGGTCTGGAGCGCCTCGATGAGTTGGGCCATCCCGACCGCCAACGCTTGGCTGCGCCGCGTGACCCACTCCCGGTACATCGTCTTCCAGTGCGGCAGCCCGATGGGCCGCTGATAGCCGCATGGGGGTCCCAATAGATCCAGCACTGCGCCGTTCGGAAGGCCGTTTCTACAGCTTCCGGATGGGGCGCAGGTCTCCGTCGCCAACGAGATCCCAGCCAGCGCTGGACCCCTCACGAAGGTGCCAGACCTCGTGCTCGATGCCCCAGGCCCAGGAGGTGCGGTGAACGCGCATGCTGATGGCCGAGATCGCGTCGGCGAGCGCCTGGTACCGCGGGTGCAATTCGGGCATGCCGCTCAGTATCGTGGCAGGCGCTTGCGAACGCTTGTGGCGTGGCCGTGGAGTTCAGGAGTTACGGTCGCGGATCGCGGAGCTTCAACGTGATGTGCGTGGTCAGTTGAACCTTGGCGCCAGGGGCCGGTGTGCTGCTGGTGACGGTCCACTCGTGGACGTCCGGCGCGTAGTCGTCCAGCACGTCGTGGCCGTCAGGGGCGAGGGCCTCAAGGTTCTCGAAGCACTGCAGGTCTTCGCCGAGCGGATCGAACGTCTTCCCCCTGACGTCGGGCATGGTCTGCGGCCATTGCTGGGCGCGGCACTTGGCGTACGCGCTGTCCGGGGCATAGGAGTGCGTCGGTTTGCTGGCCGTGGCCGTTGTGTTGCTGCTGGAACAGCCTGCTATGGCCGCGAGAGCGGCGAGCGTGCAGGCGGCAAGGGTGTAGGTGCGCATGGCCCCCCAGGCGTGGTGCGTTGAGGGCGGAATCATGCCACGCGGGCGCCTCTCGGGCGTGGTGAGGGCCCGTGACGGCTGCCGGGGGGGCGACGGCTGTCACGGGCCCTGCACGGTGGGGGCGCACGCACTCCGCGTTCGGGGGCTGCGGAGTCCGTCGGCTGGTCGCCGGGGTGGTCGGGGCCAAATCCCCTCCCCTGCGCCGTGTCCGGTGTGACGGTTCCCGGACACTGGGCTCCGTGAGGGGTGTTCAGAATGGCAGAGGCCCGAACCATGCAGGAACGTTTCGCCACGATTCACCCGAGAGAGCTACACGACGGACTTCCGGGCAGAGTCGGCGAGCCGGGCCTCGCTCGTCGACGCGTAGGTGCGGGACTGCTCGACGCCGATGAAGTTCCGACCCTCCAGCAGCGCGGCGGCCCCCGTGGTACCGCTGCCGGTGAACGGGTCGAGGACGGTCCCGCCCTCGGGAATGATACGGACGAGCTGACGGAGGACGTCCTCGGGCTTCTGAGTGATGTGCAGCCGGGCGCGGCCGCGCGGCTGGCTCCCGGTGGAGTGCCCCGGAAGGAAGACGGGGTCGTTGCCGGGGACCATGGCGCCGTTGGAGCCCCAGACGATGAACTCGCACTCCTGGCGGAGGCGGCCGGGCTGGGGGCGAGCGATCGGCTTGTGCCAGACGGCGACACCGCGCCAGGTGTAGCCGGCGGCCTGGAGAGCGTCGCTGGTGGCGGGGAGCTGGCGCCAGTCGGTGAAGGCAAGGGTGGCGGCGCCGGGGCGGGGCCCGGCACCCCAAGCTGACACGGCGCTGCCGCTGGTGCCGCGCTCCCGGCTGGCGTCGGCCTGGGACTGGCATGTGAGGGGGGAGGGGCCGGGGAAGGTGGTTTGGGCGGAGTGTGGGGTGGGTGCGGGGCAGTAGGGGGATGTCCGTACGGGGCAGGCGGCCTAGACGGGATCGCCACCGGTACGGCGAGGGAGGAAGATCCTGGCATGGACACGCGCGTCAGTCATCAGACCGTGCGGTCGCCGCGGTCACGGCCCGGGGATCGCGTCTACGACCTGAGCGCCGAGTTCGCTGCCTCTGAAGTGCGTGTGGCGATTGCCGTCCGGGGCTGCAAGGGCGCCCCTTGGTCGGCTTCAGCACGGCCCGGCGGCAACCTTGCCCCTCTCAGGTGAAGACGATGGCTGCTCCGGTGGAGACCGAGAGTTGCGCAGCGTGGAGGAGCTGCAGGCATACGTAGGACTCGACGCCGTAGCGCTGCCACCCTCGGCGGCCGACTCCTCGGCGTCGGCGGCGTCGAAGACGTCTTCCGAGTCCGGATCGAGGTCCTCCGGAAGGCCGAGGGCTTCAGCGAGTCGACGGGTTTCCGCCAGCAGCCGCACTGAGGAGCCCAGGTAGCCGCCCGGCGCCGTTTCGTCGACGATGACGTGGTCGAAGTCGACGGGGACGTAGTAGCCCTCGCAGTCGGAGTGGTGGACCAGGTGGTCGAACGGTCCAGGAGGGTCGCGCGCAAGTGGTTCTTGATCACCAGAATGTAGCTTTTGGCCATGGCTGATGACTGGCGGATGGACCGGATCGGGACTGCGCTGAGGGGCGGGAATCCGACCGTGCTGAGACGGTTGACGGCGGGGTTCGCGGTGATCGGGGACGTTCAGTTCCTGCCTGGCTACTCGGTTCTGCTCGTTGACGAGCCGGATGTACAGCGGCTGTCGGACCTGCCGAGGGCGAAGCGGCTGTCGTTCCTGTCGGACATGGAACAGCTTGGTGAAGCGGTCGAGCGTGCTTGTCGGCGGCTGGACCCGGCCTTCCGCCGGGTCAACCTGGAGATCCTGGGGAACACGGACCCGTTCTTGCATGCGCATGTCTGGCCGCGGTTCGAGTGGGAGCCGGCCGAGCTGGTGGGCAAGCCCGTGTGGCTCTACCCGCCTGACCGGTGGAGCGACGAGCGCTTCAGGCTCGGTCCGCGGCATGACGTGCTGCGGGATGCGATCAGCAGCGAGCTGGACCAACTGCGCTCACTGACCTGACTGTTGCGGCAGCACCGCGACACGAATCGGTTACGCGTCGACAGTATCGGCGACCGGTGCGGTACGACATTACAAAAGGATCTTCGAGCCGGAGTCCGCGAGTGGGGCGACAGCTTCTTCTGCCAGCCTTACCGCCCGACCCGGCCGAGTTCGACCCGTCATCTCTCTCATCTGGAGCACCATATGAACGGCACCGCTCCTTTCGCGCCCCGCCTCTTGCCCACGGTCCTGTTGCCGGGCGCGGCTGTCCTGGTCGCCGCGGCTCAGTTGCTGCTCCTGTCGTGGGACCCGCGCAGCAACGTGCCGGTGAGCCCCGGCTCGGACACCCTCACCACCGGCTACACCTGGTGGGGCACCGCCCTGTTCGTCCTCGTACTGGCCGCGCTGGCCTGGGTCGTTGGGCGCTGGGGCCGGACCGGGGCGGCCGTGCTGGTGGTGGGCGGGGTGTCGGCCGTGCTGCTGCTGGTCTCGTTCCTCACGCACGAGCCCGACCCGGACGGTTTCGCCGGGCTGTGGCCGACCAGCTGGCTGAGCGGCGCGGTGCTGATACTGGCGGGGGCCGCACTCGTGGCGGGTGCCGCTCATGGTGACCTGCCGCGCACCGTCCGGTCGTTCCTCGTGCCGATCCTGGTGGCCGGTGCCGCCGCCCTGTCAGGCTTCGTGCTCGAGGCGGTCGCCTCCGGCGAAGCATGGCTCGCCCGCGTCGTCTCGGCCGTGCTCGCGCTGGCGGCGGCCCATGGCCTCGGCTGGGCGCTGCGGGCGAACGGGTGGGAAATCCGCCGGAGCGTGGCGCTCACGTGCGGCGCGGTGGCGCTCATCGCGGCGGTCGACAGCGCGTCCGTCCCCCTGTGGGGCTGGCCCGCCCCGGACACGGCCGCGTGGCTCGTCACCATCACGGCCTACGCCGCGGGTGCGGCCTCGGTGTGGGCATGGCGGAGACGGGCCTGACCGCGAGGTGAGCCAGGTTCATGGCTGCTGAGCGCCGAGGTGTCAGCTCGGCTCTGCTGTAAGGGGCGTGACCCTCCACTCACCTCCGGCGTCGCCTCAGCCGCACCGGCACCTCCCTGTGCCCGTTACTGATCAGTGACGGCACCGGCCGCAACTCCGTCACCGGCACCGCGAGTTCCACCCCCGGAAACCGTTCGAACAACCCCCGCAACACCGTCCCCACCTCCAGCCGAGCCAGCGGAGCGCCCAGGCAGAAGTGGATTCCGTGGCCGAAGGCCAGGTGGTCCTTGGTCGGGCGGGTCGCGTCGAAGTCGTCGGCCGACGGGCCGTGCCAGGACGGGTGGCGGTTGGCGGCCGCGTAGGAGGCGAGGATCGGGTCGCCGGCCAGGATGCGGCGGCCGTCTGGGAGGGGGATGTCGCGGACCGCGTAGCGGAGGGGGAGGTGTTTTACGGCCGGTTCGTGGCGGAGGGTTTCCTCGACCACGTCACTCCAGCTCGCGCGGCCCTCGCGGACGTGGGCCAGTTGCGCGGGGGTCGTCAGGAGGGTGGTGATCGCCTGGTCGATGACGTTCACCGTCGTCTCGTAGCCCGCGCTGATCACCAGGAGCAGGGTGTCGCGCAGTTCCTCGTGGGTGAGGGCGTCGCCCGCGCCCTCCTCGTCGCGGGTCATGAGGAGGGTGGAGGTCAGGTCGTCGGCCGGAGTCACTCGCTTCGCTTCGATCAGCGCGTCCAGCCACTTGTACAGCGACCTCGTGTTCTGCGTCGCCTGCTCCACGGTCAGCGTCGTGTCGAAGACGCCGTCCACCGCCGCGCGGAACTCCGGCGTGTGCACCTCCGGTACGCCCATCAGTCTGCTGATCACCGTGATGGGCAGGGGGTAGGCGAGGTGCTCGCGCAGGTCCACGGTCTCGCCGGGAGGGCGGGCCGCCAGCGCGTCCAGCAGGTCCGTCACGAGCGACTCGATCACCGGCTGGAGTGCCGCGATCCGGCGGGCGCTGAACGCCGGGGCGACCATGCGGCGCAACCTGCGGTGATCGCCGCCGTACGCCGTGAACATGTTGGTCACCGCCACCCAGAGCGCCAGCGGCCAGGTCGGGGCCGTCTCGGCGAAGGCAGGCCAGTGGGCACGGGGGTCCTTCGAGACGTCCGGGCTGGTCAGGAGGGATTTCAGTAAGGCCGGGTCGCTCACCGACCAGGCCGTGACCCCGAGGATGTCCACCTGCGTGGCCGGGCCCCGGGCATGCAGCGCCCGGTGCTCGGCGTGATGATCGGCGCCGGTGGGATCGAGGACCAGGGGAGGCTGCTCGGGCACGAGGGCTCCTAGGTGGGGGGAGGGGAGGCGGGGCACCCCACGGTCAACCGTAGGAGTGCGGCTCCTGCTCGCGCAACGGTGCGTGCGAGCGCACCGTCACCGTCTGAGGCGCCGCTCACCTGGGTACCCGTACCCCACCCCGCCCAGCGGAAGGGAAAGCGCATGGCATCCACAACACGGCCCCGTTCCGGCCGACTTCGGGCCTGGCTGACTCTCGCCACCGACAACTGGCTCTCCCGCGGCTACCTCGTGGTGGCCGGGTCCGCGCTCGGGTTCTTCCTGTACGCCGTCTACCTGACGCCCGACCCCGGCTTCGCCGCGATCTGGCCCTTCGGCGCCACCCTCCCCTTCAGTGCGGTCGCCTACCTCGCCCCCTCGCCCGAGCTGGACCCCGCGCTGGACTGGCTCAGCCCGCTGCTCTTCGCCGCCTGGGTGACGCTGTGCGCGCTGGTCAACGCGGGGCTGCTCGGGATGGCGGTACGCGCGTTCCGCACCCGGTCCGCCGCCTAAAAGCTCCGAGCCGTCTAGTAACCCCCCACCGGATACCGATGCACCACCGGCAACCCCGTCAGCAACCCCGGCCACACCGTGTCGATCACATGCGCGCTCGGCGTGAACAGCGGCCGGGGCAGGGTCGCCGGGTCGTGCCACTCCCAGCGGTCGATCAACTCCGGCTCGCGCACGCTCGGTTCACCCTTGTACGCGGTCACCCGTACCGCAGCCGTGACCCGTGGGATGCCGTGCACGGAGTCCATCAGCAGCGCCAGCAGCCGCGCGTCCTCCGCCTCGGCCCGTAGCCCCGTCTCCTCCGCCAGCTCCCGCACGGCCGCCTCCGCGAAGCCCTCCCCGGCGTCGTTCTTGCCGCCCGGCAGCTCCCACACCCCGCGCTTCTTCGACCAGCCCAGCAGCACCCGGCCCGCCGCGTCGGTCACGGCGACCCCGGCACCGGTGAGCGCGTGCGGCGAGGGCCGCCCCTTGTCGGCGTAGGCGATGTCCTCCACCACGTCCCCTTCCTGTCGGGCGGAAGGGTGCGTCACTCCTCCTTCCGCCATGCCTCGACCCCCAGTCTGCCCGTCGTGCCGAGGTCCAGTTCCGGGGTCAGCGTCACCGGCGCGGCGCCCGCCTTGGCGCGGACGCGGAGGTAGGGGGCGTTCACGGCGCCGCCGACGGCCTGCACCGTGTTGCGCCAGGTGATGCCGGACAGGGCGCGCTCGCCGGGGCGCAGGGTGACGGGCCGGACCACGTCCGGCGGGCCGCCGAGCTGGGCGACCTGGGCGGAGGGCAGTATCCGTATCCCCCGCACCCGCTCGTGATCGGCGTCGATGATCTCCAGCTCGGGGCGGCCCTCGACCGTGTACGGCTTCGTGCCGCAGTTCTGCAGGTGCAGGCCCACCACGCGCAGCCCCATCGCCGCGTCCCCCTGGTCGGCGTACACGCGCACACCGGAGGCGGGGCAGGGGCCGCCGGGGGCCGGGGCCTCGGCGCTGGGGATACTGCGCACGGACATGATCGACACGCTGGTGCCGCCCGCGAGGTCGCCCTGGCCCCGGCTCATCGCCACCCTGCCGCGTACGGTCCTGCCCGGGCCGACCGGGCCCATGATCCGGCTCGCCCCGGTGTAGCCCCGGGCGTCGAAGACGATGGTGTACGTCATGTCGTGCGCGGCCGGGTTGGTCACCTCGAACTCCAC
The DNA here is from genome assembly GCF_044903645.1 of Streptomyces sp. NPDC002176. Lineage (NCBI taxonomy): Bacteria > Bacillati > Actinomycetota > Actinomycetes > Kitasatosporales > Streptomycetaceae > Streptomyces > Streptomyces sp. NPDC002176. The sequence goes on along the minus strand of NZ_JBJDQW010000001.1, from coordinate 1,652,885 downwards.
CGTCAGCGAGCTCGAACGGCAGGCGCCGTCCTCGTCGATCGCACCGGCGTACAGGCGGGTGATCCGTACCCCGTCCCGGACGGTTCCCGTGGTGGACGGCACCGGGCTGGGCGTGCCCGGTGGGAGCGGGGCGTCGGCGGTGTCCGTGGGGCGGGCCCGAGGGACCTCGCCGTAGGGCGGGGCCTTCGATGGACACAGGGCCTCCGCGCGCACCCCGCCCCCGCCCGCTCCGGGCTCGACGGTGCCGCACCCGGCGAGAGCCAGGAGCACGCCCATACCTGCGAATGATCTGCGCATCCGGTGAGTCGATCAGGAGCGGCCCCCACCGGCTGTGGTGGAAGCCACTCCTCCGGTCACAGGGCTGTCACAGCGTGCCGTCCCGCTTCTCGAACGCCCGCAGAATCCGGTCCGCCGCCAGCGTCGCCGTCAACGAGCCGTCCCTGACCTCCTGTTCGAGGTCCGGTGCGAGCCGCCTGACCTCGGGGTCCGCGTGCAGCCTGCCCAGCAGCTCGTCGCGCACCATCGACCAGGTCCAACGCACTTGCTGGTCACGCCGTTTGGCGGTGAGGCGGCCCGTGGAGTCCAGCAGGGTGCGGTGCTGCTCCAGGCGCTCCCACACCGTGTCCAGGCCGCTCGTCTCGCGGGCGCTGCAGTGCAGCACGGGCGGGGTCCAGACGGCGTCCTTACCGTGCATCAGCCTTAGCGCGCCCGCGAGTTCACGTGCTGCCGCCTTCGCGTCCCGCTCGTGCGGGCCGTCCGCCTTGTTGACGGCGATCACGTCGGCCAGCTCCAGCACGCCCTTCTTGATGCCCTGGAGCTGGTCGCCGGTGCGGGCCAGGGTGAGCAGCAGGAAGGAGTCCACCATGTCGGCGACCGCGGTCTCCGACTGGCCGACGCCGACCGTCTCCACCAGGACCACGTCGTACCCGGCCGCCTCCATGACCACCATGGACTCGCGGGTCGCCTTCGCCACCCCGCCCAGCGTGCCCGCGCTGGGGGAGGGGCGGACGAACGCGTGCGGGTCCACCGCGAGGCGCTCCATCCGGGTCTTGTCGCCCAGGATCGAGCCGCCGGTGCGGGTGGAGGACGGGTCCACCGCGAGCACCGCGACGCGGTGCCCGAGCGAGGTCAGCATGGTGCCGAACGCGTCGATGAACGTGGACTTGCCCACGCCCGGCACCCCGCTCACCCCGATCCGCCGCGCTCGCCCGCTGTGCGGCAGCAGCTCGGTCAGCAACTCCTGTGCCAGCGCGCGGTGTTGCGGGCGGGTGGACTCGACCAGGGTGATGGCGCGGGCCACCAGGGCGCGCTTGCCGTCCAGCACGCCCTTCACATAGGTGTCGAGATCGATCGCGGCCATGCCGGGCTCAGAGGTCGTGGCCGAGGTCGGCCGCGAGCCGCTTCACCAGGTCGTGCGCCGCGTCCGGGATGACCGTGCCCGGCGGGAACACCGCCGTGGCGCCCATCTCCAGCAGCGTCGGCACGTCCTGCGGCGGGATCACCCCGCCCACCACGACCATGATGTCCTCGCGCCCCTCCTCGGCCAGCTTCTCGCGCAGCGCCGGGACCAGCGTGAGGTGACCGGCGGCCAGCGAGGACACCCCGACCACGTGCACGTCCGCCTCGACCGCCTGCCGGGCGACCTCGTCCGGCGTCTGGAACAGCGGGCCGACGTCGACGTCGAAGCCGAGGTCGGCGAAGGCGGTGGCGATCACCTTCTGGCCCCGGTCGTGCCCGTCCTGGCCCATCTTGGCGACCAGGATGCGCGGGCGGCGCCCCTCGGCCTCCTCGAAGGCGTCCACCAGGGCACGGGTGCGGTCCACCGACGGGGACTCGCCTGCTTCGTTGCGGTACACCCCGGAGATGGTACGGATCTGGCTCGCATGGCGGCCGTACACCTTCTCCAGCGCGTCCGAGATCTCGCCCACCGTCGCCTTGGCGCGGGCCGCGTTCACCGCCAGCTCCAGCAGGTTGCCCTCGCCGTCCGCCGCGCGGGTCAGCGCGTCCAGCGCGTCCCGGCACGCGGTGTCGTCCCGCTCCGCGCGGAGCCGCCGCAGCTTCTCGATCTGCTGGGTACGCACCGAGGAGTTGTCGACCTTGAGCACGTCGATCTGCTCGTCGGTGTCCACGCGGTACTTGTTGACGCCGATCACCGGCTGCCGCCCGGAGTCGATCCGGGCCTGGGTGCGCGCCGCCGCCTCCTCCACCCGGAGCTTCGGGATGCCCGCGTCGATGGCCTGCGCCATGCCGCCCGCCGCCTCGACCTCCTGGATGTGCTGCCACGCCTTGCGCGCGAGGTCGTACGTCAGCCGCTCCACGTACGCGCTGCCGCCCCACGGGTCGATGACGCGCGTGGTGCCCGACTCCTGCTGGATCAGCAGCTGGGTGTTGCGGGCGATCCGCGCGGAGAAGTCGGTGGGCAACGCCAGTGCCTCGTCCAGGGCGTTGGTGTGCAGCGACTGGGTGTGGCCCTGGGTCGCCGCCATCGCCTCCACGCAGGTGCGCGTGACGTTGTTGAACACGTCCTGCGCGGTCAGCGACCAGCCCGACGTCTGCGAATGGGTGCGCAGGGACAGGGACTTGGCGTTCTGAGGGTCGAACTGCTTGACCAGCTTGGCCCACAGCAGCCGGGCCGCGCGCAGCTTGGCGACCTCCATGAAGAAGTTCATGCCGATCGCCCAGAAGAACGACAGCCGGGGCGCGAACGCGTCCACGTCCAGCCCCGCCTCCCGGCCCGCCCGGATGTACTCCACACCGTCCGCGAGGGTGTACGCCAGCTCCAAGTCGGCCGTGGCACCGGCCTCTTGGATGTGGTAGCCGGAGATGGAGATGGAGTTGTAGCGCGGCATCCGCTGCGAGGTGTACGCGAAGATGTCGGAGATGATCCGCATCGACGGCTTCGGCGGATAGATGTAGGTGTTGCGGACCATGAACTCCTTGAGGATGTCGTTCTGAATGGTCCCGGCCAGCTTCTCCGGTGGTACGCCCTGCTCCTCCGCCGCCACGATGTACAGCGCCAGCACCGGCAGCACCGCACCGTTCATCGTCATCGACACGGTCATCTTGTCCAGCGGGATGCCGTCGAAGAGCTGCCGCATGTCGAGGATCGAGTCGATGGCGACGCCCGCCATGCCGACGTCGCCCGTCACGCGCGGGTGGTCGCTGTCGTAACCCCGGTGCGTGGGCAGGTCGAAGGCGACCGACAGGCCCTTCTGACCGGCCGCGAGGTTGCGCCGGTAGAACGCGTTGGACTCCTGGGCCGTGGAGAAGCCCGCGTACTGCCGGATCGTCCAGGGCTGGTTCACGTACATCGTCGGGTAGGGGCCGCGCAGGTACGGCGCCATGCCCGGATACGTGTCCAGGAAGTCCAGGCCCTCCAGGTCACGGCCGGTGTACAGCGCCTTGACCTCGATGCCCTCGGGGGTCTCCCACAGCGGCTCGGCGCCCCCGGTGTCCCGCTTGACGGCGGCGCGCCACTCCTCGGCGCCACCGTCGACGGCCGGGGTGCCCAGCTCGATGCCGGAGAAGTCGGGGATTCCCATCAGGACACTCCGATTCGGTCCAAGGTCGCGGACAGTACGGCGACGGCGTCGCAGCCCGCGAAGACATAACGGTCGACGCCCGCGTACTCGGCGGGGCGGCCCGCCAGGTGCACCTGCCGGGCGCCCGCCGCGCGGAGCGCTTCGGCGGCCTGCTCGGCCTCCTCGGCGTAGCGGGCGTCGCTGGAGCAGAGCACGGCCTCGGCGGCGCCGCTCTCCTCGAAGTTCCCGGCGATGACCGGCTCGATGCCGCCCGCCTGGAAGAGGTTGGCGGCGAAGGAGGCGCGGGCGGTGTGCTCGGCGGCCGGGCCGAGCGTGGCGAGGAAGATCCGGGGGCGGGCGCCCGTCGCCGCCAGGTGGGCGTCGGAGCGGGCCCGCAGCACCTCGTACGCCTCGTCCCGGCGCACGCGCGGGAGTCCGCCGGGCGCGGGCTCGGGTGCGGGCTCGCGGTGCACCGGCTTCTCGTCCAGGAAGGGGAACTCGCTGACCCCGGTGATGGGTTCACGGCGCTTCGCGAGCTTCGCGGACCGCTCCGCCCAGGTGCGCGCGAGGTCGTCACGGAGTCGGCCGGAGCGCAACACGGCCGCCTGGCCGCCCTCCTGCTCGATCGACCGGAAGAACTCCCAGGCGGCGTGCGCCAGTTCGTCGGTCAGCTGCTCCACGTACCAGGAGCCGCCCGCCGGGTCGACGACCCGCGCCAGATGCGACTCCTCGACCAGGATCGTGGAGGTGTTGCGGGCGATACGGCGGGCGAACGCGTCGGGGAGGCCCAGCGCGTGGTCGAACGGCAGCACCGTCACGGAGTCGGCGCCGCCCACCCCGGCGGCCAGCGTGGCGACCGTCGTGCGCAGCATGTTCACCCACGGGTCGCGTCGGGACATCATCACCGGCGAGGTCACCGCGTGCTGGACCTGCGCGCCCGCCCCCGGCGCCCCGCACACCTCGGCGACTCGCGCCCAAAGGCGGCGTGCCGCGCGGAGCTTGGCGATGGTGAGGAACTGGTCGGCGGTCGCCGCGTACCGGAACTCCAGCTGAGTGGCGGCCTGTTCGGCGCTCAGCCCGGCCTCGGTCAGCTCCCGCAGATACGCCACCGCGGTGGCGAGCGAGGCGCCCAGCTCCTGCGCGGCCGAGCCGCCCGCCTCGTGGTACGGCAGCGCGTCCACGGTCAGCGTGCGCAGCCCCGGGTACGCGGCGGCACGGGCCGCGAGCGCGGCCACGGGGGCGAAGTCCAGCGGGGTGCCGGTGCGGGCCTCGTGGCCCAGCGGGTCGGCGCCCAGGCTGCCGCGTACGTCCTCGGAGGCGATGCCCCGCTCCTCGTACAGCTTCAGCAGCGCGTCCGCGGCCGCCTCGGTGTCGGCGCCCGCGTCCAGGACCACGGGGGCGAGGTCCAGGTAGACGCCGTCCAGCGCCCGGCCGAGGTCCGCGACCGGGAAGCCGCCCTCGCCGAGCACCAGCCAGAGCGAGGTGACGCCGTTCTCCAGGTCGGCCAGCACCGAGCCGTCGGACAGGGCCGCGTGCCGCTGCCGTACGTCCCAGCCGCCGGGGGTGTTGCCCACCGGGCGGCCGCCGCGGGTGAACGGCGCGAAGCCGGGCAGGCCGGGGTCGGGCGCGGCGTCGCGCGCGGTGTACAGCGGCCGGGTGCGCAGCCCGTCCTCGAGCGTCGTGGACAGGGCGTCCTCAGCTGCCTCGCCCGAGACTTCCTTGCCGGACTTGCGCAGTACACCCTCGACCAGGCGTTGCCACTGCTCGTGCGTCGCGTCAGGGAACTCGGCGGCCAGGGGGAGCCCGTCGTCAGGCAGGACCGTCATGCTCGGATGTTAGGACAGGGTGCTCAGGTGACAGCAGAACGATGGCCTGTGACGTTCCCCTCGTTGCGATGGTGATCCGGGCCTCCCGGGGGCCCTACCGGCGCCCTGTGCACGGCAGATGGGCCGGACGCCGGATCAGGGCTGTGTCGCACAGTGTGTCGTTGTTGGGCTGAACGGGTGACTTGGCGTAAGAATTGGCTGGTGCAGGCATCGAAAGCGAGTCAGGTCAGGGGGAGCCGGTGAGCCGTTACGACGTCACCGATGAACAGTGGGAAGGGCTCGCCCAGGTCGTGCCGCTGCGAGGCCGGGACGCGTGGCCGTCCGCGGTCGGCCACCGGGCGCTCCCGGAGGCGGACACCGAGGCGCGCCGCCGGTTCGTCGTCCTGCGGGTCAACATCTTCGCGGACGCGCGCGACGTCGCCGAGACCCTGATGTCGGGGGTGCCGGTGCTGCTGGACCTGTCCAGCGCGGAGGGCGATGTCGCCAAGCGCGTCCTGGACTTCAGTACCGGCGTGGTGTTCGGGCTGGGCAGCGGGATGCACCGGGTGGACCGCAATGTCTTCCTGCTCACGCCGCCCGGCACCGAGGTCAGCGGACTGATGGACATGGAGGCGTCCGGCTGAGCGGCGCTTCCCGCTCGTAGGTTCTTCAGACGGTTCGGCCGAGCGGGTGGCGCGGCGGGGGCCGGACCGGTCGCCCGATCGTAGGAAGGTCCGGGGAGAAAACGGTTCGCCCCGCGCGGCCGGTCCTACGGTCCGCTCATGTCGGTCACCTCGCTCCCCACCGCCCCTCCGGCCCCGTTCCCCGACGGCTACGACGTGCGCGCCCGGATCACCGAGTTGCGGCTGTCCGCGTTCGCCGGACACCGCCGGGCCTCGTTCCCGCTGGGCGCCGTCACCCTGTTCGCCGGGCCGAGCGGCTCCGGAAAGTCGACCGCGCTCGCCGCCTACGAGGCGCTCGCCCGGCTCGGCGGCGGGGCCGAACTCGGCGAGGTGTTCCCGGACCCGACGGCCTGGGTGCCCGACCGGGCCCGGCCCGACGCCGAGGGGCGGCGCGGCTTCCGGATCGGCTGCACCGCGGACGGCGTCGAGGGCCCGGTCCAGCTGGACGTGGCCGTGCAGGCCGAACCCCGGCTGCGCGTCGTGGGCGAGCGGCTCAGCGCGGGCGGGGTCGTCCTGCTGGAGACCGCCCTGCGCGACCCGGGACGCCGGACCGTGCAGGCCGCCTGGCACACCGCGGGCGCCGCCCCGGTGACCCGCGCCCCGCTCCCCGACGACGTGCTGGGCACCACCCTGCTGCCGCTGCGGGTGGCCGGGAAGACGGACGGACAGCGCCGGGTGCTGGCCGCCGCCGAGCAGATGGTCGTCGCGCTGCGCTCCGTCTTCCCCTGCGACCCCGCGCCCGCCCGGATGCGGGTCCCGGTGCCCACCGGCTCCGGGCGGCTGCTGCCCGGCTGCGACAACCTCGCCGACGTTCTGATCCGTACGCGGGCCGAGTGCGGGCGTCGGCACGCCCGACTGGTCGAGGTGGTGCGCGCCGGGTGCGCTGGCCCGGTGGCCGACCTGGCCGCCGAACGGCTGCGGGACGGCACGGTACGGGCGTTGCTCGACCGGGGCGACGGGCACCGCACCGAGCTGGCCCGGCTGGGCGACGGCGAGCTGCGCTACGTCGCGCTGGCCCTGGTGCTGCTGACCGGGCCCGGGGTGCTGGACGTGGACGCGCCGGGGGAGGTGCCGGACGCGCTGCGCACCCTCACCGTGCTCGCCGACGGTTTCGACCGCTGCCTCGACCCCGGCCAGCGGTCCCAACTCCTCGCCACGGCGGCCCGGATGGGGGAGCGCGGCCATATTCGCTGGGTGGGGGCGGTCAGCGACGCGGCCTGGGCCGTCGGGACACCGGGCGTCACGGTGGTACACCTGGAGCCGTGACCGAACACCCCGATCTGGCCGGACTCCAGCGCAGGCTGGCCGAGTTCGCCGCCGCCCGCGACTGGCAGCGGTTCCACACCCCGAAGAACCTCGTCTCCGCGCTCAGCGTGGAGGCCGCCGAACTGGTCGAGATCTTCCAGTGGTTGACCCCCGAGGAGTCGGCCCGCGTCATGGACGACCCCGGCACCGCGCACCGCGTCACCGACGAGGTGGCCGACGTCCTCGCCTACCTCCTCCAGCTGTGCGAGGTGCTGGGCGTCGACCCGTTGGCCGCGCTGGCGGCGAAGATCGAGCGCAACGAGGGGCGGTTCCCGGTGCCGGGAGCGGGCGACGCGCCCTGACCCGACGGGTGGACTCACGGACTCCGCTATCACTCTATGGAGTCAATTTCCCTGCCGATTCCGAATTGTTGTCCACAGATTTCCGTCTTCCTCTGGCTTTTCGCCCCAAGTGCCATCACTCTGGGTAGTGAAGACGTGTGTGCGGCGAACGGACGGACGGGGACGGGGCGGCGGATGGACGCGTTACGGCTCATCGAGATCGGCAGAGAGGCGTTGGTGGCGGGTGCCGACGCGCCGGGGACGCTCAGGGAGGTGTGGCAGGCGCAGGCCCTGTCGCAGGCGATCGGCAGCAGACTGGCGGTGTCCGGGCCGCCCGAGCTGCGCGGGGAGGCGCTCGGGCTGATGGAGCTGGCGGGCCGGGGCTGCGGCGTGCTGGACCGCCCCGAGCTGGACACCGGGGACCTGCTCGCCGCCCGGCTCACCGAGCTGGCCGACCCCCGCCGGACCCTGCTGTCCCTGTGCGGGCTGCTCGGCGAGGTGGGCATGGCCCTGGTCGGCATAGCCAGCGCCGCGTCCGACGAGGCGGTGTACTGGCAGTGCATGGAGGCCATCGACGCGGCGGACGAGTCCCGCGACCGCGTCCTGGAGATGCTGCGCAAGCTGGCGGCCAGGGAGGAGCTGCTGCCGGAGCGGGAGCCGGGCTGAGCGGTGCCGGTGGCGGGGAGGGGGGCGGTGGCGGGGAGGGGCCGTGGTGCCGATGCGGTCCGGCGGGCCGATGACGTGCAGGATGGAGGCCATGGACCTTCGTATCTTCACCGAGCCCCAGCAGGGGGCCACCTACGACACCTTGCTCACCGTGGCGAAGGCCACCGAGGATCTCGGCTTCGACGCCTTCTTTCGCTCCGATCATTATCTGCGCATGGGCGGCGGGAGCGGTCTGCCCGGACCCACCGACGCCTGGATCACGCTGGCCGGACTCGCCCGCGAGACCAGCCGCATCCGGCTCGGCACCCTCATGACCGCCGGTACCTTCCGGCTGCCCGGCGTGCTCGCCATCCAGGTCGCCCAGGTCGACCAGATGTCCGGCGGCCGGGTCGAACTCGGCCTCGGCGCGGGCTGGTTCGAGGAGGAGCACAAGGCGTACGGCATCCCCTTCCCGAAGGAGAAGTTCGCCCGCCTGGAGGAGCAGCTGGAGGTCGTCACCGGCCTGTGGGCCACCGATGCCGACAAGACCTACGACTTCCACGGCACCTACTACGACCTCACCGAGTCGCCCGCGCTGCCCAAGCCCGCGCAGCACAAGATCCCGGTGCTCATCGGCGGCCACGGCGCCAAGCGCACCCCGCGCCTCGCGGCCCGCTACGCCGACGAGTTCAACATCCCCTTCGCGTCCCTGGAGGACACCGAGCGCCAGTTCGGGCGGGTCCGCGCCGCCGCCGAGGAGGCCGGGCGCGCCCCCGACTCCCTCGTCTACTCCAACGCCCTGGTCGCCTGCGTCGGCCGGGACGACGCCGAGGTGGCCCGTCGCGCCGCCGTCATCGGCCGCGAGGTCGACGAGCTGAAGGCCAACGGCCTGGCCGGCACCCCGGCCGAGGTGGTCGAGAAGATCGGCCGCTTCCAGGAGGTCGGCTCCGAGCGCGTCTACCTCCAGATGCTCGACCTCGACGACCTGGACCAGCTCGAGCTGATCTCCGCCGAGGTCATGCCCCAACTGTCCTGACGCCCGCAGTCGGGGCCCGCCATCGAGCACGAGGCGGGCCCCGACTCCGTAAAACGGGTGGTCAACGCGGCCTCCGTACCGCGAGACTCGGACATGTGTTCCTGACGATCTCCACACGCGGCACGGCCGCCACCCCCGCCACCGACCTCGGGTTCCTGCTGCACAAGAACCCCGGCAACGCGCAGACGTTCAGCACGTCCCACGGGACCGCGCACGTCTTCTACCCCGAGGCGGAGGTGGAGCGCTGCACGGCCGCGCTGCTGCTGGAGGTCGATCCCATCGCGCTGATCCGGCGCGGCAAGGGCAAGGGCCGCGGCGGTGCCCCCGACGCCGCCCTCGGCCAGTACGTCAACGACCGCCCCTACGCGGCCTCCTCGCTCCTCGCCGTGGCGCTCAGCTCCGTCTTCTCCACCGCCCTGCGCGGGGTGTGCAAGGCCCGCCCGGAGCGCGCCGCCGCCCCGCTGCCGCTGCGTATCGAGGTGCCCGCCGTCGCCGCGAAGGGCGGTCCGGACCTGGTGCGCGCCCTGTTCGCCCCGCTCGGCTGGGACGTCACCGCCGAACCGGTCGCCCTGGACACCGAGTTCCCCGACTGGGGCGACTCCCGCTACGTCCGCCTGGTGCTGGAGTCGGAGCGGCTCACCCTCGCCGAGGCGCTGCGCCACCTCTACGTCCTGCTGCCGGTGCTGGACGACGCCAAGCACTACTGGGTCTCGCCCGACGAGGTCGACAAGCTGCTGCGCGCCGGTGAGGGCTGGCTGCCCGGCCACCCCGAGCAGCGGCTGATCACCAACCGCTACCTCTCCCGCCGCTGGTCGCTGACCCGGCAGGCGATGGAGCGGCTGGAGCTGCTGCGCCTCGCCGAGACCGACGACAGCGAGGTCGAGGACATCGACAACGCCGTCGAGGCGGAGGCCGAGGCCGAACCCCGGCCCACCCCGCTCGCGGTCCAGCGCCGGGAGGCCATCCTCGCCGGGCTGCGCGAGGCGGGCGCCGCACGCGTGCTCGACCTCGGCTGCGGCGAGGGCCACCTCGTGCGGGAGCTGCTGCGGGACGTGCGGTTCACCGAGATCACCGGCGTCGACGTGTCCGCACGCGCCCTCGCCATCGCCGCCCGCCGTCTCCACCTGGACCGGATGGGCGAGCGGCAGGCGTCCCGCGTCCAACTGCTCCAGGGCTCGCTCACCTACACCGACAAGCGGCTCACCGGCTACGACGCGGCCGTGCTCAGCGAGGTGATCGAACACCTCGACCTGCCCCGGCTGCCCGCGCTGGAGTACGCCGTGTTCGGCGCGGCCCGCCCGCGCACCGTCCTCGTCACCACGCCGAACGTCGAGTACAACGTCCGCTGGGAGACCCTGCCCGCCGGACACGTACGGCACGGCGACCACCGCTTCGAGTGGACCCGCGCGGAGTTCGGCACCTGGGCGGCAGCCGTCGCCGAACGGTACGGCTACCGCGTCGACTTCCGCCCCGTCGGCCCCGACGACCCCGAGGTCGGCCCGCCCACCCAACTGGCCGTCTTCCACCGCGACACCACCGAGCAGGACAAGAAGGAGGCGAAGGCCGCATGACCGGGACCAGCACAGGGCGGGCGCTGCCCGTCACCGACCTCTCCCTCGTCGTCCTCGTCGGCGCCACCGGCTCCGGCAAGTCGACCTTCGCCCGCAGGCACTTCGCGCCCACCGAGGTGATCTCCTCCGACTTCTGCCGGGGCCTGGTCGCCGACGACGAGAACGACCAGAGCGCGACCAAGGACGCCTTCGACGTCCTGCACTACATCGCGGGCAAGCGCCTCGCCGCCGGACGCCGTACGGTCGTCGACGCCACCAGCGTCCAGCCGGACGCCCGGAAGCAGCTGATCGAGCTGGCCAGGAAGTACGACGTGCTGCCCATCGCCATCGTGCTGGACGTGCCCGAGGAGGTGTGCGCCGAGCGCAACGCGGCCCGGTCCGACCGTGCGGGCATGCCCCGCCGGGTGATCCAGCGGCACACCCGCGAACTGCGCCGTTCCATACGGCACTTGGAACGCGAGGGCTTCCGCAAGGTGCATGTGCTGCGCGGCGTGGCCGAGGTCGAGGGCGCCACGGTCGTCACCGAGAAGCGGTACAACGACCTCACCCACCTCACCGGCCCCTTCGACATCATTGGCGACATCCACGGCTGCTCCGCCGAACTGGAGTCGCTGCTCGCCAAGTTGGACTACACCGACGGCGTCCACCCCGAGGGCCGTACCGCCGTGTTCGTCGGCGACCTGGTCGACCGGGGCCCGGACAGCCCGGCCGTGCTGCGGCGTGTGATGGGCATGGTCGCGTCCGGGAACGCGCTGTGCGTGCCCGGCAACCACGAGAACAAGTTCGGCCGCTACCTCAAGGGCCGCACCGTCCAGCACACCCACGGCCTCGCCGAGACCGTGGCCCAGATGGACGGCGAGAGCGAGGAGTTCAAGGACGAGGTACGACGCTTCCTGGACGGGCTGGTCAGCCACTACGTCCTGGACGGCGGCCGCCTCGTGGTCTGCCACGCCGGGCTGCCGGAGAAGTACCACGGCCGCACCTCCGGCCGCGTCCGCTCGCACGCCCTGTACGGCGAGACCACCGGCGAGACCGACGAGTTCGGGCTGCCCGTGCGCTACCCGTGGGCCGAGGACTACCGGGGCCGCGCGGCTGTGGTGTACGGCCACACTCCGGTGCCGGAAGCCACATGGCTCAACAACACCATCTGCCTGGACACCGGCGCCGTCTTCGGCGGCAAGCTGACCGCGCTGCGCTGGCCGGAGCGCGAGATCGTGGACGTCCCCGCCGAGCGGACCTGGTACGAGCCGGTCCGGCCGCTGCGCGTCGACGCGCCCGGCGGCCAGGACGGACGACCGCTGGACCTGGCCGACGTCACCGGGCGCGGCGGTGTCGACACGCGGTACCTGGGCCGGGTCGCGGTGCGCGAGGAGAACGCGGCCGCCGCCCTGGAGGTCATGAGCCGCTTCGCGGTCGACCCCTGCCTGCTGCCGTACCTCCCGCCCACCATGGCACCGACGCCCACCTCCCGGGAGGACGGCTACCTGGAGCACCCGGCCGAGGCGTTCGCGCAGTACGCGCGGGACGGCGTCGAGCGGGTCGTGTGCGAGGAGAAGCACATGGGATCGCGGGCCGTGGCCCTGGTCTGCCGGGACGCGGAGACCGCCGCCAAGCGGTTCGGCGTGGGCGAGGGGCCCACGGGCGCGCTCTACACCCGTACCGGACGGCCGTTCTTCGACGACGGCACGGTGACCGAGGAGATCCTCGGGCGGCTCCGCGCGGCGGTCACCGAGGCGGACCTGTGGGAGCGGCTCGACACCGACTGGCTGCTGCTGGACGCCGAGTTGATGCCGTGGTCGCTGAAGTCGCAGGGGCTGCTGCGCCGCCAGTACGCCGCCGTGGGCGCCGCCTCCGGTGCCGTGTTCCCGCCCGCGCTCGCCGCGCTGGAGGCGGCCGGGGCCCGGGGCGCCGACGTGTCCGCGCTCCTGGCCCGGCAGCGTGAACGCGCCGCCGACGCGGCCGCGTTCACCGACGCCTACCGCCGCTACTGCTGGACCACCGACGGCCTGGACGGCGTCCGCCTCGCCCCCTTCCAGCTGCTCGCGGTACGCGGCCGCAGCCTCGCCGGACTCCCGCATGACGAGCAACTCGCCCTGCTGGACCGCCTGGTGGAGCACGACGCGTCCGGCCTGCTCCAGACCACCCGGCGCCTGTACGTCGACACCGGCGACCCGGAGTCGGTGCGGGCGGGCATCGACTGGTGGCTGGAGATGACCGGCCGGGGCGGCGAGGGCATGGTCGTCAAACCGCTCGGCGCGCTCGTCCGCGACGGACAGGGACGGCCGGTGCAGCCGGGCATCAAGTGCCGGGGCCGCGAGTACCTGCGGATCATCTACGGACCCGAGTACACGCGCCCCGACAACCTGGCCAAGCTGCGCCACCGGTTCCTGAACCACAAGCGGTCGCTGGCGCTGCGCGAGTACGCCCTCGGCCTGGAGGCCCTGGACCGGCTCGCCGACGGGGAACCGCTGTGGCGGGTGCACGAGGCGGTGTTCGGCGTACTCGCGCTGGAGTCGGAGCCGGTGGACCCGCGCCTGTGATCCACCGGCTCACCCTGGCGGGGGCCTACCTCCGCCAGGGCCCGGTCACCGCGAAAGTGGTGCCCGGGGTGTAGCAGTTGACGTACATCGTGTCGCCGTCGGGGGAGAAGGTGACGCCCGCGAACTCGCCCCACTCCGGCTCCTCGGGGGTGCCGAGGTTCTGGCGGCCGCGTGCCATCGCGTACACCTCGCCGCCGCGGGTGACGCCGAAGACGTGCTGTGCGCCGTTGCCGTCCTCGCACACCATCAGGCCGCCGCTGGGGGCGAGGCAGATGTTGTCCGGTGACTCGCCGGGCAGCTGGACGTCGGTGTCCGGGCCGAACACGATCACCAGGGTGAGGCGGCGGCGCTCGGGGTCGTACCGCCAGATCTGGCCGAAGTGGTCGGCGGCCGAGCCCTCCGCGCTGTGGGCGAAGGACGACACGAAGTACACGCAGGACCCGCCCCAGTAGCAGCCCTCCAGCTTCTGGGCGTGGGTGATGCCGCGCGGGCCGTAGTCCTGGAGGCGGGTCGGGGTGGTCGCGGCCAGCGGGTCGGGGACGTCCACCCACTCGACGCCGTCGAAGGACGCGCCCGTCTCCTGGACCGTGGACAGATCCGGCACCCCCGGCACCCGCATCGCCTGGAGACGGCCGCCCGCGCGGAGCGACCCGACACCGCCGAGCGGCTTCTCGGGCAGGAACCGGTAGAACAGGCCGAACGGCTTGAGGAAGGCGTCCTCGGTCTCGTAGACCACACCGCGCCGGGGGTCGATGGCGATGGCCTCGTGCTGGAAGCGGCCCATCGCGGTCAGCGGGACGGCGCCGGTGCGGTGCGGGTCGGTGGGGTGGACCTCGAAGATGAAGCCGTGGTCCTTGGTGTGGCCGTTGTCGCCCGCCCGGTCCTCGGTCTCCTCGCAAGTCAGCCAGGTGCCCCAAGGGGTCCGGCCGCCCGCGCAGTTGACGGCGGTACCGGCGATGGCGACCCGCTCGGACAGGACCCTGTCGCGCGAGTCCAGCGTCAGCGCCGTACAGCCGCCGTGCCCCTCCGGGTCGTAGGTCAGGCCCTCGACGGCCGGGACGCGGATCTTGGCGGTGGGGCGGTTCTCGTGGTTGCGGACGAGGTGGGTACGGCCGTCGCGGCCCGCGAAGGCGGCCATGCCGTCGTGGTTGGACGGCACCGGGCCCTCACCGGAGCGCAGGGGGTCGCCCTCGCGGGACAGCACCCGGTAGCGGAACCCCTTGGGCAGATCGAGCAGGCCGTCGGGGTCGGGGACGAGCGGGCCGTAACCGGTGCGGCCCAGCGGCTGCGCGGCGGCGGTGCCCGCGAACAGCTCGGACAACGCTCCGGTGAAGGCGATACCCGCCCCCACCGCGCTCGCGGAGGCGAGGACCTGACGTCGTGAAGCGGACATGGGGGAGCGACCTTCCTGCTGGCGGACAGGACATGTGCGTCCGCCGTGTGTACCACCCGGCGCGGACCACGGGAACCACGCGTGCGCCACCGGTCACTCCCCGAGCACGGGCCACGCAGGACCGCCCCCGCTTCTCGTCGGCACGACGAAAACAGGGGGCGCGGAAACGGTCGGAAGGCGCGTGAACACGGGCGCGGGCGGCCAGGATGAAGGCATGGCATTCCACGTCGACTCCGAGGCCGGGCGGCTGCGCCGGGTGATCCTGCACAGACCGGACCTCGAACTCAAACGCCTCACCCCCAGCAACAAGGACGCCCTCCTCTTCGACGACGTGCTGTGGGTGCGCCGGGCGCGCGCCGAGCACGACGGGTTCGCCGACGTCCTGCGCGACCGGGGGGTCGAGGTGCACCTCTTCGGCGACCTGCTCACCGAGACCCTGGCCGTCCCGGAGGCCCGGAGCCTGGTCCTGGACCGGGTCTTCGACGAGAAGGAGTACGGCCCCCTCGCCACCGACCATCTGCGCACCGCCTTCGACGCGATGGCCCCCGGCGAGCTGGCCGAGGCGCTGGTCGGCGGCATGACCAAGCGGGAGTTCCTGACCGGCCACCCCGAGCCCGCGTCGGTCCGCTTCCACGTCATGGAGCTGGACGACTTCCTGCTGGGCCCGCTGCCCAACCACCTCTTCACCCGCGACACCTCGGCGTGGATCTACGACGGTGTCTCCATCAACGCCATGCGCTGGCCCGCCCGGCAGCGCGAGACCGTCCACTTCGAGGCGATCTACCGCCACCACCCGCTGTTCACCAAGGAGAACCCCAACATCTGGTCGCGCGGCCAGGCCGACTACCCCTCCACCATCGAGGGCGGCGACGTGCTGGTGATCGGCAACGGCGCCGTGCTGATCGGGATGAGCGAGCGGACCACCCCGCAGGCCGTGGAGATGCTCGCGCACAAGCTGTTCGAGGCGGGCTCCGCGCAGACCATCGTGGCGCTCGACATGCCCAAGCGGCGCGCCTTCATGCACCTCGACACCGTGATGACCATGGTCGACGGCGACACCTTCACCCAGTACGCCGGGCTCGGCATGCTGCGCTCGTACACCATCGAGCCCGGCGTCGGCGAGCGTGAACTCAAGGTCACCGACCATCCCCCGGAGCACATGCACCGCGCCATCGCCGCCGCCCTCGGCCTCGGCGAGATCCGAGTGCTCACCGCCACCCAGGACGTGCACGCCGCCGAGCGCGAGCAGTGGGACGACGGCTGCAACGTCCTCGCCGTCGAACCCGGCGTCGTCGTCGCCTACGAACGCAACGCCACCACCAACACCCACCTGCGCAAACAGGGCATCGAAGTGATCGAGATCCCCGGCAGCGAACTGGGCCGCGGCAGGGGCGGGCCGCGCTGCATGAGCTGCCCGGTGGAGCGGGACTCCGTGTGAGTCTCCGCATAATCATGCTGCTGTCTGAATAGAAATGCCGAGGCTCGTATAGAATTACCGAAGTCAGTGCACCGCGTACCCCTGGAGCGCCCCCATGGCGACAGTCCCGACCGCCCTCAACGGCCGCCACTTCCTCAAGGAGCTGGACTTCACGGCCGAGGAGTTCCGCGGGCTGCTCGCGTTGGCCGCCGAGTTGAAGGCGGCCAAGCGGGCCAGGGCCGAGACGCGGTATCTGAACGGGCGCAACATCGCCCTGATCTTCGAGAAGACCTCCACGCGCACCCGCTGCGCCTTCGAGGTCGCCGCCGCCGACCAGGGCGCCCGCACCACCTACCTCGACCCGGCCGGTTCCCAGATCGGGCACAAGGAGTCCGTCAAGGACACCGCACGCGTGCTGGGCCGGATGTACGACGCGATCGAGTACCGGGGGCACGGCCAGGGTGTCGTGGAGGAGCTGGCCGCGCACGCGGGGGTCCCCGTCTACAACGGGCTCACCGACGAGTGGCACCCCACCCAGATGCTCGCCGACCTGCTCACCATGACCGAGCACAGCGACAAGCCGCTGGAGGACATCGCCTTCGCCTATCTCGGCGACGCCCGGTACAACATGGGCAACTCCTACCTGGTCACCGGCGCCCTGCTCGGCATGGACGTGCGTATCGTCGCGCCCCGGCTGCTCTGGCCCGACGAGACCATCGTCGCGCTGGCCCGCCGCCTCGCCGAGGTCTCCGGCGCCCGCGTCACCCTCACCGAGGACGTGAAGGACGGCGTACGCGGCGCCGACTTCGTCGCCACCGACGTCTGGGTGTCGATGGGGGAGCCCAAGCAGGTCTGGGACGAGCGCATCGCCCTGCTCGGCCCCTACGCCGTGACCATGGACGTGCTGCGCGCCACCGGCAACCCCGACGTGCGCTTCCTGCACTGCCTGCCCGCCTTCCACGACCTCGGCACCGCCGTCGGCCGCGAGATCCACGAACGGTACGGACTGACCGAGCTGGAGGTCAGCGACGAGGTCTTCGAGTCTGAGCACTCGGTGGTCTTCGACGAGGCGGAGAACCGCATGCACACGATCAAGGCCGTGCTCGTCGCCACCCTCGCGGCCACCGAGGGCGATACGTCACAAACCCTTGCGTGACCCACCTCACCTGGCCTTATCCTGACCGACGGCCTGGCCCCACCCCACCCCCGTGCCGCGCCGACGCAGCGGCCGTACCCGGGCCGTCCGCACCACCAGAAACGAGCACCACCCGCATGCCCGCTCCCCGCATCAAGTCCCCGCAACTGCTCGTCGCCGAGTCCGGCGCCGACCGCGAGGGCCATGGTCTGAAGCGCACCATGGGCCTCTTCCAGCTCATCTGCTTCGGTGTCGGCGCCATCGTCGGTACCGGAATCTTCGTCGGTCTCTCCGGCTCCGTCGCGCAGGCCGGACCGGCCGTGGTCGTCTCCTTCGTCCTCGCCGCGATCACCTGCGTCTTCACCGCCCTCTCCTTCGCGGAGCTGGGCGGCGCGATACCGGTCTCCGGTTCCTCGTACTCCTTCGCCTACGCCGGTCTCGGCGAGTCCACCGCCTTCCTGGTCGGCTGGTGCCTGCTGCTGGAGTACGGCATCTCCATCTCGGCCGTCGCGGTCGGCTGGAGCCAGTACGTCAACGAACTCCTGCACAGCCTCACCGGCTGGCAGCTGCCCGCCGCGCTGTCCGCCGGACCGGGCGACGGCGGTGTGGTCAACCTGCCCGCCGTCATCGTCATCGCCATGGCCGCCGTACTGCTGATGCGCGGTGTGCGCGAGAGCGCGCGGGCCACCGCCGCCATGGCCGCCGTGAAGCTCGTCATCCTGCTCGCGTTCTGCGCCGTCGGCTACAGCGCGTTCAAGGACGGCAACCTCACCCCGTTCTCCCCGGCGGGCCTGGGCGGCATCGGCGCGGGCACCACCGCGGCCTTCTTCTCGTACATCGGCTTCGACGCGATCACCACGGCCGGTGAGGAGGCGAAGAACCCGCGCCGGGACATCCCGGTGGCGATCCTCGTCTGCATGGGCCTGGTCACCCTGCTGTACTGCGCCGTCGCGCTCGCCGCGATCGGCGCCATCGGCGCCCCGCAGGTCGGCGGCCGCCCCGCCGCGCTGTCCTACGTCGTCAACATGGTCACCGGCTCCAGCATCGGCGGCGGCGTGATCGCCTTCGGCGCGGTCGTCGCCATCGCCTCGGTGGTCCTCGCGGTGATGTACGGCCAGACCCGCATCCTGCTGTCGATGTCCCGCGACGGACTGATCCCGCGCGTCTTCGAGAAGGTGTCCCCGAAGACCTCCACCCCGGTGGCGGGCACCTTCATCGTCGCGGCCGTCTTCGCGGTCCCCGCGGCCTTCGCCTCGCTCGACGCCGTGGTCAACCTGTGCACCATCGGCACGCTCGCCATCATGGCCGTCGTCAACATCGTGGTGATCGCGCTGCGCCGCCGCGAGCCCGGCCTCCAGCGCGGCTTCCGGGTGCCGCTGTACCCCGTCGCCCCGCTGCTCGGCGTCGCCTTCTGCCTCTACCTGATGTACGAGACGGGCTGGCGGACCTGGGTCCAGTTCGCGGTGTTCCTCGCGGTGGGCCTCGGCGTGTACTACGCCTACGGGCGCGGGCACTCCACGCTGGGCCGCGCCCAGGCGGCCGGGGTCACGCCGAACGCTGAGCGGGAACGACAGGCAGTCTGAACCACACCGCCTTGCCCGACGAGGTGGGGCGGTGACCACAGGACGAACTGAGGGCGCGGATCAGCAACAGGCCGCGCCCTCCCTCCTGCCAGGGGTCGGGCTCCTCGATCACCGGACGGGTGAGATGGCCGGGCGGCGCCGGGTCCGGGTCATGCACCTCGACCTGGCAGCCGGTCGGCCGCAGCTCCACCACCAGCTCGATCGGACCACTGCCCGCGGTGTGCTCCACCGCGTTCGCCACCAGCTCGGCGGTCAGCAGCTCCGCCGTGTCGCAGTCGGCGATGTGCCCCACCTCGGCGAGAGCCGAACGCACCAGGGCGCGCGCGACCGGCACCGCCGCGGCGGTGTGCGGCAGCGCGATGCGCCAGGAGGCCGATTCGGTGGGGCGTTCGTGCAAGGCGAGTCCGTTCATGGAGCAGGCTGTCCTGCCTTCGACTGTAGGAAATGGTACGGGTCCGGCCATCGAAACCGTCGGCGGGCACCCGCCCCGGCCATGGGTCCCGATACCCGTACGCGCTCCTCGTCGAACGCCCCACCACCCCCTCCCGTAGCTGCTGTTACGTCCCTGTCGATCACCGGTGACACCGGTGACGGGACGGTCGCGCGTGCGGGGTGGCAACCCTCTTCGAGTGACCACAGTCACAGGACGGCGGTGTCCGTTCCGTCCCCGCGGTTCCGGCGAGCGAGCGGCCGGTCACCGGGTGGCGCGCTCACACCCCGACGAACGCCGCGCCCGCGTCCCGCAGCCGCTCGTGCAGCGCCCGGAACACCCGCGCCGAGCGCGCCCCCGGCCAGTCGGCGGGCAGCAGCCGGGCGGGCAGGCCGGGGTCGGCGCCGGGCAGCCTCCGCCAGGAGTCCAGGGCCAGCAGATAGTCCCGGTACGCGTCCTCGGCCGGGGTGTCCGCCCGCTCCTCCCAGGCGCGCAGCACCGGCGCGTGCGCCGCGAGGAACCGCTCGTGCTCCCCGGCGATGGCCGGGAGGTCCCACCAGCGGCCGACCGCCTCGGCCGTGGGCGCGAACCCCAGATGATCGCCCCGGAAGAGATCCACGTAGCGGTCGAGACCCAGCAGCGCCAGGGCGTGCCGGGCCTCCTCGTGCAGCCGGGCCGGGGCTATCCACACCCCGGGGGCCGCCGCGCCGAAGCCCAGCGCGGCCAGCCGCGAGCGCAGCAGATGCCGCTTCTGCCGCTCCGACTCCGGCACCGAGAACACCGCGAGCACCCAGCCCGCCTCCTCGGCCGGTCCCGTCGCGTGGAGGCGGCGGTCGTCCGCGGTCAGCGACCGGTGCGCCTCCGCCGACAGCTCGTACCCCGCCGCGCCTCCGGCGGTGCGGGCGGGCAGCAGCAGACCGCGCCGCTTCAGCCGCGACACCGAGGAGCGCACCGAGGGCGCGTCCACCCCGACCGCGGCCAGCAGCCGGATCAGCTCGGCGACGGGCACCGGGCCCGGTACGGAACGGCCGTACGCCCCGTAGAGCGTGACGATGAGGGACCTGGGGGCGTGCTGCTCGGACACGTTGATCATTTTAGGTCTTCGGCATACCTGCTGGTCACCATCGGTGCGGAGGCTTTCGGCAGGACACGGGGACGACTGCGCACGGCCCATTGACGCGCCACCGATGGGGTGAAGGTCGCGTGCCGTCCCGGGCCCCGCCGGTACCTGTTGAAGCCCCCACACCCCCACTCCGGGAGGCATCCGATGCCCGTACGTCCCGTCCTCGCCACCGCACTCGGCGGCGCCGCCCTGCTGTGCGCCCTCGCCACCCCGGCGGCCGCCGCCCCCGGCGAGAGCGTCACCGTGGACTCCACCGCCCGCCTCGCGGCCGACGGCACCGTCACCCTGTCCGGCACCTACCGCTGTCTGCCCGGCACCGGACCCGTCTTCGTCAGCTCCTCGATCAGCCAGGCCGACCCGCGCGTCCGGCACGGCATCGGCGGCGGCGCCGCCCGCTGCGACGGCGCCGAGCACCGCTGGGTGAACTCCGGGAAGGTCTCCTCCGAGAAGCTCCGGGCGGGCGCCGCGCACGTCCAGGCCAACGTGATGGAGCTGCGGCCCAGCGGGCTCGTCCCGCTGCCCGTGTTCCACGCCACCCAGGAGCGGGACATCACCCTCGTCCGGAGCTGAACCCCGTCAAGGAAGGGCGGCGGTACCCCTAGGGCGGGGGAATCCGTCCGGTGTGCCGCCGCCATTCCTGCCGGGCGGTCTCCAGCTCGGCGCGGGCCTCGGCCAGGCGGGGGTTGTCCTTGTTGCGGGCCCGGATCTCGGCGTGCCGCTGCCGCGCCCGGTCCACGGCCTCGGTGTCCCGTTCCAGCAGGTCACGGTCCCGCTGGGCCTGCTTGAGCTGTTCCGGCAGGGTCGCGCGGAAGTCGTTCTCCCGGGCCACCGCGCTCTGCACCGCGTCGCAGAAGTCCCGCACCCGGTCCTCGGTGTACCCCTTCGCCTCCTCGCCCTCGCCGGTGCGGCGGGGGTAGTTGGTGCGGTCGGGGGTGCCGTCGGCCTTGAGCACGTAGAGGTAGTAGCAGCTGTCGCCGGACTCGAACCTGACCCGGAGATCGGCGAGTTGCAGGGTGCGCACGGCTCCCGTCGGGGGCTGCTTCACCAACGTGTGCTCGTACAGGGTCAGTTCGCCCAGCTTGCTGAGCTGCCTGCCGCGGCCCGGCTTCTCCAGACGCGTGACCCGCTGGTCGGCCGCCCGCAGGTCCCGCTTCCGGCGCTGCTCCGCCTCCGTCAGCTCGGTCTGCGCGGCCGACTCCTCCCAGCGGCCGGTGTCCTCCAGCGTCCGCACGTTCGCCCGCGCCTCGGTCAGCGGGCGCCGGTCCTCGGCGTGTCGGGGCAGCACCGCGCGGGCGAGGCTGCCCGGGAACTTGCGCGCCCGGACCCCCACTCCCCACCCGGCCAGCGCCGCCGCCAGCAGCACCACGATCACGTACGCCATGCGCCCCCCAAAGGCTGCCGTCACCGCCCGCTGTCTGTTACTGCTCAGCGGACGATGACGGCAAACTGCCCCACGAAGCCGAGGGGTTGGCGGCCGTACGGATCGAGCCGCCGCTCAGTGGAAGGCGTCGCGCAGCGCGGGCAGCAGGGTCTTCTCCGACCAGTCGATGAAGGCCGGCTGGGTCGGGCCGCCGATCTGGACCAGGGCCACCTCGGTGAACCCGGCGTCCACATAGGGCCGTACGGCTGCCACGAAGGCTTCCGGGTCGTCGCCGCACGGGATGGCGGAGGCCACGTCGTCCTCGGTGACGAACCGGGTCGCCTGGTCGAAGGAATCCGGGCCCGGCAGCTCGGCGTTGACCTTCCAGCCCAGGCCGAACCAGCGGAACTGGTCGTGCGCGCGCCGGATCGCGGCGTCCCGGTCGGTGTCGAAGCTGACCGGGAGCTGGCCCACACTGGGCCTGCCGGTGCCGCCGTGCCGGTCGAACGCCTCCAGCAGCTCCTTCTTCGGCTCGGTGGCGATGACCAGGTCGGCGAGATGCCCCGCCAGCGCGCAGGACTGCTCGCCCGAGACGGCGATGCCCAGCGGCGGCCGCCGTTCGGGCAGGTCCCACAGCTTGGCCGACTCCACGTCGTAGTGCTTGCCGTGGTAGGTGACGTGGCCGCCCTCGAACAGCGCGTGGATGATCTCCACCGCCTCCTCCAGCATCTCGTGCCGCACGTCCACCGCGGGCCAGCCCTGGCCCACCACATGCTCGTTGAGGTTCTCCCCGGAGCCCAGCCCCAGCCGGAAGCGGTCCTCGGACAGCAGTTGCAGGGTCGCCGCCTTCTGCGCCACCACCACCGGGTGATAGCGGAAGGTCGGGCAGGTCACGTACGTCATCAGCGGCATCCGGGACGTGGCCTGCGCGGCCGCGCCGAGGACACTCCACGCGTACGGGGCGTGTCCCTGCGAACGCAGCCACGGGAAGTAGTGGTCCGAGGTGACGGAGAAGTCGAACCCCGCCTCCTCGGCACGGACGACATGCTCGACCAGCTCACGCGGCCCGGCCTGCTCGGTCATCATCGTGTATCCGATTCGCACCATGGACGCCGAGTCCCCCCTCCTCCGGGCGGAAAACGGTACGCCGGGGCGCGGGCGAAAAGGGGCGAACGCCTGCAATTGGACAAACCCAAGTGGTCACAGCAAGCTGGTTCCACAGCGAGTTTTGCGGGTCGTAAGCCCTCTGAGCAGCGACCGCACGGCCGGGGCACGCGTGTCGCGGCTGATCCCTCTACGCGCTGAGGCGAGTTATGACCGCAGGTGATCAAGCCATCTCGTCCAGAGTCACGCAGATCCAGCCCTCCGTGCGCATCTCTCTCCTAGGCGGCTTCGATCTCGCCGTCGACGACGTACCGGTGACAGCCCCGGTGGGCTCCAGACGACTCCTGGCGTTCGTAGCACTCAACTACCGCGCACCCGTCCCCCGCGCCCTGATCGCGGGCAGCCTCTGGCCCGGTGTCGCCGAGCACTGTGCGTACACGAATCTGCGGGCGGCGCTGTGCCGACTGCGCGGGCTCGGTGTCAACGCGCTCGACATCTCCCCGACGGACGTGCGCCTCGCCCCCGATGTCACGGTGGACCTCCGCGACGCCCGGGAGCTGGCCCAGCACCTCCTCGACCCCTGTGTACCGCCCGTCGCCCTCCACCTCAGCACGGCGACCGTCGACCAGCTCTCCGCCGACCTGCTGCCCGGCTGGTACGACGAGTGGGCCCTCCTGGAGGCCGATCACTGGCGGCAGTTGCGGCTCCACGCGCTGGAGTCCCTGACCGAGACCTTCATCGACGCCACCGAGTACGCGGGCGCGGTGGCCGCCGCCCAGACGGCGGTACAGGCCGACCCGCTCCGCGAGAGCAGCCAAGCCTCCCTGATCCGTGCCTACTTGGCGGAGGGCAACCCGTCCGAGGCCGTCCACCACTTCGAACGGTACGTACGGCGGCTGCGCGACGAGCTGGGCCTGTGCCCCACCCAGCGGCTGCACCAGCTGGTGGCCCGGGTGCGCTGGGCCGGGGAAGGGGACCCGGCCCTGCGCCGGTGAACCCTCACGCCTCGGCGGTCCGTCTGCCGCGCACCCGCTCCAGCAGGCGGTGCGCGGTGCCCGACACCCAGGAGCCGAGCCAGCGCAGGAAGCTCGTCGGCAGGAACACCGCGTCGGCGAACACCATCGCCATCGAGAAGAACGGCAGCCCGCACAGCACCGCGATGGAGGCGTGCTCGGCCATCAGGATCGGCAGCAGCACGTTCTTCACCCGGCGGTTGAGCAGGGTGAAGGGGAACGCCACCTGGAGGATCACCGTTCCGTAGGTGAGGGCGGTGACCAGTACGGCACTGCCGTCGACGGTCCGGGACAGCGGGCCCCAGGGGCTGAAGTAGGCCAGATGCAGGGGGTAGTGGACCGCCGTGCCGTCCTGCCAGCGCGGCCCCTGGATCTTGTACAGCCCGGCCGTCGCGTACAGGATGCAGACCTGGGCGGCGATCACCAGTAGCGCCGCGTTGTGCACGACATTGGCGGTGGCGTCCATGACGGCCCGCAACTCGGTGTGTTCACCGCGCTCCACCCGGAACCACAGCCCCTGGATGAGCCACATCCCCCACAGGAACAGGGCCCAGCCCCAGGAGAGTTCCGCGAATCCGGTGAGCTGGGCGAGTGCGAGGAACAGGCCGAGGACCGTCCAGAGCACGATGCGGGTCGGTACGCCCGTGGGGGAGCCGTCCTCCGCCGCGCGCCGCCGCCGCCTCGCGTCCAGTGACCAGACCTGGCCGCAGCGGGTGAGCACCAGATAGCTGGCGACGAGGTGGATGAGGGTGTCGCCGCCGTCGCCCAGCAGGACGTTGCGGTTCAGCAGCGCCAGCACGCCCACCATGAACAGCAGCGACATCGTGCGGGTGTGCCACCCCAGCAGCAGCCCCAGGCTCGCGCCGATCGCCACGAGGTAGACCACCTCGAACCACCAGCCGCTGTCCGACCACATCAGGACGGAGAACGCGCCGTTCGACGCGATCAGCCGCTGCGCGAGATCGAACGTCCACGGGCTGGCGGACCCGTACAGCTCCTGCCGGTTCGGGAACTCGCGCAGCAGATAGAGCAGGAACGTCAGCGAGAAGCCGATCCGGACGATCGCCGCCTGGTACGGGAAGAGCGCCCGGCCCGTGATGTCGTTCAGGCACCTGATGATCCTGGCGTCGATCCGCCCGCTCATGCCCTTGAAAGGGGAGGGCGCCGGGGTGCGGTCCGTGTCGGCGGTCACCGGAAGTCCTCCTTCGATACCGGCCACCAGGTCAGCGTCTGGTAGGTGACCGGCTCGTCGTCGCTCTCCCCGCTCCACTTCGGCGGGGCGATCGGGCGGTACGTGGAACGCAGCTGGACCCTGACCACCTGGCCGCCCAGCAGAGCCGGGCCGAGGCGGCTCGCCGCGATCCGGCGTACGTACACCTCGGCGAGCTGGCCCTGCAGCCCGATGGGCAGGCCCTTGGCGTCATGGGTCCGGGTGTAGAAGTCCCACGCCTGGCGCAGCAGGTTCTGGTCGGCGTGGCTGGGGGCGGGGTTGTCCCGGATGCGCTCGATGTCCTGCTCGGTGAGGGGCAGCCAGGCCGAGGTGCGCAGGGAGCCGTCGGGCAGCCGTACTTCGGCGCGGGCGTCGACGTAGATGTTGCCCTGGAGCGGGTTCGGGGCGAACAGCTTCCAGTTCTGGTCGAACTCCGGATAGACGTAGCTGTTCACGAGTTCGCGGTGCTGCTTGCTGATGGCGTTCGCGGGGGCCAGATAGAGGAAGAGCAGCAGCAGATGGATGGTGACCGCCATCGCCGTCACCACGATCACCGTGGCGAGCCAGAGCCGGGCGGGCCTGGACCACGAGCCGTTCAGCCTGGGCGGCAGCACACCGCTCGCGGTGGGCTGCCGGGGTGCCGTTTCCTGGGCACCGGCCTCACCCACGCCCTCGTGTCGCTCCACAACGCTCCCCCGTTCCGGGGCTCCGACCGCTTCAGTCGATCATGTGAGATCAGCATAGGGAGACGGCCGGGGAGAGGGGCTTTCTGTTCGGCCGAATGGGCGTCGGCGCGCTTCAGCGTCCGGGTCACGGCACCGTCACGCTGGACCAACGCCCCGGTCATGCCCGATGCCTCAGGTTGGAGAGGTATCTGCCCCATCCCTGAGGGAGGCATCATGGCGGCGCGCAAGTGGAGGCACATACCCAAGGCGGTCGGCGCGGCCTACCTGGCCGTGGCACTCGTCGGAACAGGCGGCGTCATGGCCGTCGGCGCGACAGCCGACACGGCGAAGACACCGACGACATCGGCGGCCGCACCCCATGTGGTCTGCAAGCTCGTCGTGCGGAAGGGCAAGCTCATCGCGGTGGACGCGAAGACCGGCATCCGGGTGGACCCGAGGCTCTGCAACCGCGGCGGCGGAGGCACCGGAGCCACCACGACCGGCGCGACCACAGGCGGTGGCGGCAGCACAGGCGCCACCACCACGGGCGCCACCACCACGACGACCGGTGCGAGCACCACCGGCGCCACCACCACGGGCGCGACCACCACAGGCGGCTCGACCGGAGCCACGACCACCGGCGCGACGACCGGCGGCGGCGGAGGCACGGGCGCCACGACGACCGGCGCGACGATCGGCGGCGGCGGAGGCACGGGCGCCACGACGACCGGCGCGACGACCGGCGGTGGCGGTGGAGGTACCGGCGCCACGACCACGGGCGCGACGACCGGCGGTGGCGGCGGTGGAGGTACCGGAGCCACGACGACCGGTGCGACCACGGGCGGCGGCGGTGGCGGCACTGGAGCCACGACCACTGGTGCGACGACCGGCGGTGGCGGCGGCGGTACCGGCGCCACGACGACCGGAGCCACGACCGGTGGCGGCGGTGGCGGCACGGGCGCCACGACCACCGGTGCGACGACCGGCGGCTGAGCGCGAGAAGACGGACCGGACTGCCGGAGACCGAAGTCCGCACGGGTCTCCGGCAGTCACGGCTGCGCGCCACGGGGTCGGCTCGATGACGTACGGCTCGATGACGTACGGCTCGTGATCAGGCCGTGGCGGTGCTCGGGGCGCCCGTCTCGACGTGACCGGCGAAGCGCCGGACGAAGGCGGGATCGCTGCCCGAGGTGACCGTGACGTCGTACCAGCGGTTCCCGGCGGCCACGCCCCAGCCCTTGACGACGCGGGACGCGCCGGGCCCCACGGTGTACGTGTAGTGCTGGGACGGGGCGTAGGCGTCGGTGGCGGTGAAGGTGACGGCCGCGCTGCCCGCGTTGGTGAAGGTGAGGGTGACCTGCCCGGCGGAGTTGTCGTGGCGGGCGGTGACCTCGGGGCCGACGGCGGTGTTGGTGCCCGCCTGGCGGCGGAGGAAGCCGTTCGGGCCGTACACGGAGAAGTCGTGGCGGGTGCCGGGCAGGGCCCAGCTGTCGGTGAGGCTCTTCCCGGCCTCCACGGTGTAGGGCCAGGGGCCGTCGGTGCGGGTGGCCGAGGTGACATGGAAGGCGGCCCCGGCGGTGCCGAGCGCGGCGAAGGTGAACTGCATGCGTCCGCCGACCGCCTTGGTGTCCACGGCCAGGTCGTACGGCAGGGCCCGCGCGCTCCGGGTGCCGCGCTCCTGCTTGGGCAGGGCACCGGCGGCCGGGGGCGTGGGCACGTAGTCGCCGGGGTTGGAGTGGTTCGGTGGCCGGTAGCCGCTGGTGTCGGGCAGGCCGGGCGTGGCGGAGTTGCCGCGGGAGAAGTCGAAGGCCGAGGTGAGGTCCCCGCACACCGCGCGCCGCCAGGGCGAGACATGGGGGTTGCGCACCCCGAACCGCTTCTCGATGAACTGCACGATGGAGGTGTGGTCGAAGGTCTGCGAACACACCCAACCCCCGGTGCTCCAGGGCGAGATGACGAGCATCGGCACGCGCGGACCTAGCCCGTACGGTCCGGCCGCGTACCCGGACGAGCCGCCGTACAGCTCCTTCGTCACATCGGCGGTGGACAGGCCGCGCGCGGCGGAGGCGGGCGGGAAAGGCGGTACGACGTGGTCGAAGAAGCCGTCGTTCTCGTCGTAGGTCAGCAGCAGGGCGGTGCGGCTCCAGACGTCCGGGTTGGAGGTGAGCGCGTCCAGGACCTGCGAGATGTACCAGGCACCGTAATTCGCGGGCCAGTTGGGATGCTCGCTGAAGGCTTCGGGGGCGGCGATCCAGGAGACCTGGGGGAGGGTCCCCGCTGCCACGTCGGCGCGCAGACGGTCGAAGTAACCGTCGCCGCTCGCCGCCTTGGTGCCGGTGCGGGCCCGGTCGTAGAGGGGGTCGCCAGGCTTGGCGTTCCGGTACTGGTTGAAGAACAGCAGGGAGTTGTCACCGTAGTTGCCGATGAACGCGTCACTCGTCCAGCCCCAGCCGCCCGCCGCGTCCAGCCCGGTGCCGGTGTCCTGGTACACCTTCCAGGAGACGCCCGCCTGCTGGAGGATCTCCGGGAACGTGGTCCAGGAATACCCGGCCTCCTCATTCCCGAGCACCGGCCCGCCGCCCTTGCCGTCGTTCCCGGAATAGCCGGTGTACATGTAGTAACGGTTCGGGTCGGTGGAACTCAGCATCGAGCAGTGGTACGCGTCGCACACGGTGAACGCGTCCGCGAGCGCGTAATGGTACGGAATGTCCGCGCGCGTCAGATAAGCCATCGTCGTCGTGGACTTGGCGGGAATCCACTTGTCGTAGAGGCCGCCGTTGAACGCCGCGTGCGTCCCCGCCCAACTGTGATCGAGATCCTGGATGAACTGCATCCCGAGCCGGTCGGCATCCGGCCGGAACGGCAACGTCTCGCGCCCCGCCCCGTCGACCTGGTGAAACACACTCTTCCCCGACGGCAGCCCGACCGACCGCGCGTCCCCGAACCCCCGCACCCCCCTCAGCGTGCCGAAGTAGTGGTCGAACGACCGGTTCTCCTGCATCAGCACGACGACATGCTCCACGTCGGCGAGCGTGCCGGTGCCTTTGGCGGGGGCGATGGACGCGGCCCGCGCGATTCCGGCGGACAGATTAGCGGCGGCCGCGCTTCCGGCGGCGATCTGCAGAAACCTGCGACGACTGACATCGGGCACGGAGTATTCTCCTTTAATTCACACACCGTTCTCGGGCGGAGTGTTTTCACGAATTGCCACGAGAGCTGAACAGTGCAACGCAGCCCGTATTGAATTGTCAATGGGCAAGCCGAAATAGGCGTCTCTTTCAGGTCTCCAGTGACTTCAGTCCCGGCGGATCAGTTCCGGGTCGATGCGGCGGCCCACCAGCGGCAGGGACCCTGTCGCGGCCAGAGCAACCACGCCCGCCGTAGTGAGTACGAGCAGCGGGACGCCCGCCAGGTCCCAGCGGATCGTCCCCCCGCCGGTGATCAGGTAGCTGGACTCGGCGAGTTTGCCCGCGACCAGGGCGACGATCAGCCCGAGGCTCAGCGGCAGCACGACCTGTGCGCACTGCACGGCTCTCATCGTCCGCGCCCGTGCCCCGATCAGGGTGACGGCGGTGACCTGTGCACGGCGTTCGACGGCCCGGTCGGTGACGGACACGAGGAACGCCGCCGCCCCGATGACCAGCCCCATGACCATGCCCAGCGCCAACAGCGTCTCCACCACGGATATCTGCTCGAGCCCCTGGATGTTCAGCCCGACCAGCTCGACCTCGGCGATCGGCAGGACGACGGCGATCCCGTTGAGGACGCCGCGCACCTCGCCGGGGTCCGAGCTGCCGGCGAGGAGCAGTTCCGCATCGCGCGGGCTGGCTCCGGCGGGTACCGCGGCCGGTGGGACGAGGAGCACGGCGCTGCCTGCCGCGGAGCCCGAGTATCCGCTGTAGACGATGCGGTCGGCCGGGAGCGTGACGTTCAGGCTCCTGTTCGCGCCCGCGTCGGTACGAAAGCGGAAGCTGAAGGGCGTGCCGGGCTTCAGATCGGACCCCACGCTGGAGTTGGGGTCGACCAGCCGCATGACCTTGCCGTCCACGCAGCCCTCCGCACGCCGGGTCATCCGCTCGAACTGGGCGCAAGTGGCCACCAGGGCGGACGCCGAGGACGCGAGGGACGCCTGGTCCGCGTCGAGGTCGACCCAGGAGTTCATCATCACCGCGTGCGCACGGACACCGGAAACCTCGGCGACATCCCGCTGCTGCCGCGCGCTGAGCCCCGACAGAGGCAGGGAGTAGCTCTGCACGGGACCGGACGGGCTGGTGACCTGTTCGAGCTGGATGAGGACACCCTGGGCGAGCGAGGCGACGTAGACGAGGAGCACCAGACCGGTGACGACCCGCATCGTGCTGCCAGGCTCCGCCTCGTTGCGACGCATCGCCAGGTTGAGCGTGAGCGACTGGGTGGACCTCGCCACCCGGCCGGCCAAGACGTAGGAGAGCAGGGGCAGCGTCAGCACGATGCCGACGCCGGTCAGTACGACTCCGGCGACCACGAGAAGCGCGTTCAGCCCGACGCTCGACGCGGGGTGGCCCATGAGGCCCGTCGCGCAGAAGCCGCACACGATGCCCAGTCCGGCGACCAGCGGAAGAACGCCCCACCTGGACGGTGGTCGCGGCGCCGTCGTACGTCGTACCGACAGCGGATTGACGGTCGCGTCCCGCGCGCTCCTGCGGCCGATGAACCAGGCGAGGGCCGGGCAGCCGATCAGGCAGACGGCGACGGTGGTCGCGGAGAGGGAGCCGTCGGCCGGGTACCACCGCAGGCCCGGCAGTCCCGCGCGGGACATGACCTGGTTGAGCAGCCAGTACTCGCCGAGCCCGAGTACCGCGCCGAGCAGCGCCGCGACGACGATCTCGGCGGCGTTCACCCGCTGAGTGCCCTTGGCACTCAGGCCCAGTAGGCGCAGTGCGGCGAGGCGGCGCATCCGGCTTGCGGCGGAGAGCCGGGCGCAGACGGAGAGGAAGATCCCGAGGGGCAGCAGGACCAGCGTCGCCAGGGCGAACCGCACGTCGGTGAGCGTGGACGGCTCGATGGCCGGAGAGGGGGCGTAGCTGTAGCCGAACCCCTTCAGGGTCCGCCCCTTGTCGGCGATCCGGGCGCGGTCGGTCCCGATGTACGCGTACAGCTCGTCGGGGTGGGCGAGCCCGGCCGGGCCGATCACACCCGCCTCGCGGCCCGGCAGCAGCGCCTTGACGGCGGGCGCCTCGCGCAGCAGGTCGTGCAGGCGAGGAGAGACGAAAACCGCTCCCTGAGGCGGGAGTTCATCCAGTCCGGGCGGAGCGGACTGCGTACCCCCCACGCCCTTGGCGATGAGCAACCTGGTGAACGACGCGGCACCGTAGGTGTCGTTGCGCTGGAGGACGAGCGTGCCGTCGGCCGGCCCCTTGGCCGAGGTGACGGGCTGCCGAGCCGCGGCGCGGCCGTCGTGGGCGTCGAGGATCGCCGGGACGGTGAGGACCAGGGCGAGGCAGCACACGCCGATGGAGCCGCCGACCGCCATCAGGAGGAAGCGAATACGGTTGCCGCGCCCGGCCCCGAACAGCAGGCGCAGACCGAGCCGGAACTCGTTCACTCCCCACCTCGCGGACTCAGCACGCCGTCGGTCATCGTGTAGTGCGTGTTGGCCTGCGCGGCGATGCCGAGGTCATGGGTGACCAGGATGACGGCCGTATTCTGCGACCGCGCCAGATCGAGGAACTCTTTTAGCACGGCGGAGGCGTTGGCGCTGTCCAGCGACCCGGTCGGCTCGTCCGCGAAGACGATGGCCGGCCGGTGCACCAGCGAACGTGCCACCGCGACCCGCTGACTCTGTCCACCGGACACTTGCCCCGGCCGCCGCTCTCGCAGTTCCCCGAGCCCGAGCCGCACGAGCACCTCGTTGGCCGCTGCTAGCGCCGGCCCCTTGCGTCGGCCGGCCAGGCGCAGAGGCAGGGCGGTGTTCTCCTCGATGGTCAGCTCCGGCAACAACTCGCCGTACTGGAAAACGAACCCGAACCGCTCCCGGCGCAACGTACTGATCTCGTCGTCGGAAAGCCCCCCGAGTACCCGCCCGTCGAACCGCACCTGTCCCCGCGTGGCGCCCAGCACCCCGGCCAGACAGTAGAGCAACGAGGACTTCCCCGAACCACTCTGCCCCGTGATCGCCACTACCTCCCCGGACGCCACGGACAGATGAACATCACGAACGGCTGGCTGGTCACCGTAGGAGAGGTCAACTCCCGTGGCAACAAGTAGATCTGTCATGCGTTGACTTCCCCCAGGAAGCTTGCACGCGGGCCCAGGGGCCCCTGGGCCCGCACTCTTGCCGGTGTGTCCGACTACCGCTGGTAGTGCTTGGTCGCCGAGCAGTTGTCAGGGTTCAGCGAGCCCTTGTCCCGACAGACGCGTATGTAGGCGTCGTCGGTGTACTGCGCGGCACCGTCCCAGTTGAGTTGGTCGAACGAGACTGAGCTCTTCTGCTTGCCGTTGTAGCGGCTCCAGTCGTAGCCCTCCACACGCACCTGCATGTAGACGTTGTGCCCGTCACCGCTGTCGGTGTCGTTGAGCTTGCCCTTCCACTCGAAGGCACCGTGGTTCTGCCCCGACGGCCAGAACGTGTACTGGCCCCCCGTGAAGGACGCGCCCCCCGTGGTGAGCGTCGGGATGGTGTGCCACGAGGCTGCCATCGCCGTTCCAGCGCTTAGGGCGAAGATCCCGCCGGCGAGCACGCCGACTGCCAGTTTGCGCATTTTCTCTCCCGTTTTTTGTTTGCTCCTAGAGGCTTGAGGCAAGCCGACCGTCTGGTTTTTGATTGATAAACCATCAATGTCCATACTCTGACCCGGAGCAGCAGAATCTCTCCGGTGGGAGGGATTCTTGAGAAGGTGTTCCCTAGTGGCGGGCGTTGCTCAGGTGTCCCACAACTCCCATCGACGTGTCTGAGCGGGACTTCTCCCACCTCCGTCCCTGCGCGGTTGGCATCCAGTGGCAGGGGGATGGCTAGTGCCGCATCAGGCAACGTTCGCCCTGTTGACCACGGCACGTAGGCGTTCGTCGTTGGCGTGTCGGTTTCGCCAGATGATGTAGCGGCGGATCATGCTGCCCTGGGCCTTGTGGGTGGGATGGTCGGTGCCGTCGAGAGTGAAGTAGCGCAGGGCGGTGAACTGGGCTTCGATGCGGTTCAGCCATGAGGAGTTGGTCGGGGCTTAGGCGATTTCGACGTTGTTGGCCTCGGCCCAGTCGGCCACCCGGCGGCACCGCTTGGTGGTCAGGTGCGGGGAGTAGTTGCCGCAGACAATCACAAGGCGGACGGTCGGAGGGTAGAGGGTGCGCAGGTAGCGGCAGAACTCCAGGAACTTCGACCGGTTCTTGGTTTTCTTGATGTGACCGTAGAGCTTGTTTTTGCCCAGGTCGTAGGCGGCGAACAGGTGCCGGACCCCGTGCGGGCGGGTGTAGGTCGCCCGGCGCCGGGGCCTGGGCTCGCGGGCGGGGTCCTTGTGTTTGCCGCCGCGCTCGGCCCATTGCCGGCCGGGGTGCGGCTGGAGGTTCAGCGGGCCGAACTCGTCCAGGCAGAACGTCACTTCCGGCTCGCCGTCCTCGGGTATGACTTCGCCGTCGGTGATCGCGTAGAGGTGCTCGACACGTGCCTTCTTGGCCGCGTAGTCCGGGTTTCGGGAGGTCTTCCAGGTCTTTATGCGTTGAAAGGAGACGCCTTCCTCGCGGAGCAGGCTGCGCAGGCCCTCGTGGCGGTAGAGGGAGTCGAAGCCGTCGGTGTTGAAGTTGTGGATCACGTCCCGGACCCGGTCGGTGCTGGTGAAGGTCACCTCGGCGATCTTCGCCACCGCCATGCCCTGCGCCGACAGCAGCACCATCTGGGCCCGTCTCCAGGTCACCACCGACCCCGTACCGCGGCGGACGATCCGCAGCAGTCATCTGCCCTCGGCATCGTCGATCTCGCGTGCACAGACTCGTTCTGCCACCCGCAAAGCCTGACGACCGCGCCCCGCCCAGAACAGGACCCGGGCGGCGCGTCGCATGACAACAGTTCGACACCGGACGGCGTTTGCACGGTGCAGAAGTCAGTGCACAGCCGGTTGGTGAGCCATCGCTCAGCTTGCCGCTGGACGACGGCCGACGAGTCCGAGCAGCCGCTCCAGGGCAGGAGAGCCTGCGGAGATCTCGACCGCCGGGGCGAACGCTGCCCTTGGCCGGTCGTCGGACGGTGCTCCGGTCGGGATCAGCGCCGCGACCTTGAGTGAGTAGCGGACGAGATCGGCGTCCGGATCGTAGGCAACACCGATGGTCTGAGCGACGTCCCAACCGTGGACTACACAGTCGAGCACGTGCATACCGAGCGCGACCCGGCCGCGAAAGAGCCCGAATTCCCTGATCTGGAGCGAATGGTCCAGGACATCCTCGGTGAACGCCTTGGTCATGGCGTCGGCCGAGTCGAGGTACGCCTGGTAAAAATCCCCGCCCAGGTTGCCCTGGTCCCAGGCCCTGATGTCACCGGTGACGCCTGCTGCGGCGGCTGCGAAGCCGAGGTTCTCGCTCACTTGGTGGCGGAGGAGGCCGTGCAGTGTCCAGTCGGCACACGGCGTTGCAAGACGAAGCTGGTCCGGGCCAATCTGCGCGATCACCGCTCCCAAGGTGGCGAGGGCACGGTGGTCCAGTTCTCTGATATCCACGGCCGCGACGTTAGTCATGCTCCCGCTTTTGGGCCACACATTTCTGAGGCGCCTCAGCCGGTCCCGATGCCTGTCGGGGGCGAACGTTGCCTGATGCGGCACTAGGTCGTTGGTCAGCTCGACCCATCGCTCCTTCGGATCCTCGTCCCTCCACCCTTGGGGAGGGCGTATACCAGGAACGTGCCCCTCGTGCACGACTTGCCGTTGCCCAAGCCGCGACCGCGACAGGCCCAGGGCTATCGAATTGAACTCCTCCACCGCCACCCGCATCGGGGCGTGCCGACGATCCAGTCCAGGACACCCACGCGTCCGCGGCAACCTTCTTGCGGGTCACGTGCGACCCCAGGCACAGCGATCAACGGAAACCCGGTCCGACTCCACCAGCATGTCGCCCGTCAGTGGGTACCCGATGCGTTCGGCCTCGATCGACAGGTAGACCGGGTGGCGCAGTTGGATGGGCTGCGGGCGCAGCGCGAGGTTGTTCCTTACGGGCGGCCCGTGCATGATGCGCACAGGTCACAGGTCCTGGGCACTGCTATCCGCCACTTGGACGAGTTCCTTTGCGATCCAGGGGGGCAGACGACCGTTTCAGCCCCTGCGGAATTGGATTACAGAGGGGCGAGGCCACCTCGTGGAGCAGCGTGACGCGCATCACGCAAACACTCGGAGGGGTCAGGCGCCTGAAGTTGGCGTTAGAGGCGCTCTGGTGTCTCTGCCCCTCGGGCAGAGGTCTCGACCGTGAAGGACAACCGCAGTGAGCAAACCCAAGCGCTGGCGAAAGCCCGACCAGGATTCCCACACCCTGGGCAAGCCCTCGCCCTCGCTGTCCCCGCTGGCGCGAGAGCAGTGGGAGGAAGTCAGGCGCAACGAGAAGTCCCTTCGCCGGTACACCCGCGCGTGGGCGACGGCCGCACACGAGACCGAGGTTCTCGTGAAGGCCACGGAGAGCCTACACACGAAGCTGGAGAACAGCGGTCCCGTCGAAGGCAGTGTGCTCGCTTACATGAAGACGATCTGCAAGCGCGAGGCGGGTCAGCACCGTAAGAAGATCGCGGAGCAGCAGCAGCGCGCGCTCCTCGTCGGGGACAACACCTACCTCTTGGACACCGAGGACTCGGCCAACGCCGAGGACGCCGTGGTGCTGAAGGAGATCCGGGAGTCGCTGAACGAGAAGCTGCCGCTCCTAAGGAAGGTGCTCAGTGACCAGCAGTACACGGTCTTCCTGCTCGCCGAGGCCGAAGGCATGAACTCCACAGAGATCAGCGGGGCGTTGAACGGCAAGGTGTCGCCCCTGGCGGAGTAACCGTTCCCCCGGGTGCACGGGACGTTCCGCCAGCCAGCGTTCCGTGCGCACCGAGGGTGGGCTGCTCCACCCACCGCTCGTGGAGGAGAGAACGAGAAATGGAAATGACGAATCGCCGCCCCAGGGCGAGCTTCACCCTGTGGGTCGGGTCGTACTTGGCCCTCGCCTGGGCCATGGTCGTGCACCTGGTCGACCGGGTCCTGCTGTTCTTCACGCCGACGCCGCAGGAGCGACCGGCGCGTCACTCGGTCATGACCTTGGCCGTCCTTATCGCGTTGTTCCCCTCGCGAGGAACGCGGGAGGTGGCGCACAGGAACAACTAAGCCCCGCTGAATCGGGCCGGGGTTCCTCCTAACACGGGAGTGCCCCGGCCTACTGATGTATGTGCCAGCACGCAGGGTGCGGGACCGGGCTTGCAGTGAGCCCGAGCAGAGGGGTCGCTCGGGTACCGGGCGCCCTCGACTAAGGGGCCAGTGTCAGTGCACATCACGTTCGACTTCGGCACCGTCGTATGGACGGTCATGGCGATTCTCACCGGATTCGGCGTCTACCAGTGGTCCGAGCCGACCGCACCCACCTCGCCGACGGCTCCGCCCGTGGGTATGACCAAGGGCGAGCGGCTGGTCCTTGCGCTCACCGCGGCAGTGGCGGTCATCACGATCGGCAGCTATCTCTCGGGCGGTGTCGCGAAGGTCGAGATTGACAAGCCCATGCCGTCGGCCATCGTGACCACCACCTCGAAGTCGCCCAACTAGTGTTGGCGGCTGAAGAGGCACCGGCCGACCGCGCGTACGGCAGGCGGGGCTGACCAGTTCGGCTCCCCGAAGGTCGCACCCCCAGCCTCGTGACACTTCGCCCGGCGAAGGCGGTCCGGCCCACAGGGGCGAGGCCGCCTTCGACCGTTACTCAAGAGGGCCGCCGCCGGGAAAAAGATGAGCTGGGCCGCCGTCGAAGCGTATGCACAGTTGTGCATCAGCGTGTGGCCACCGCGTATGGCGTGAGACTTGCCAGAAGGGTGACGGCGTCGACTAGGACGGCGTAGCGGTGGCGGCGGTAGACGGGGATGATGAGTTTCCTTCGGCGGAGGCGCCCCGCAATGTTCGGGCATTGTGAAAACGCCGGGCGCGGTTCTGTTCCAGACCTGTGGGGTTCAGCGCCCCCGGCCGACTCACCGTGGAGAGTTGTCGAAGTGGCCGCCGCCTTGTGGCGGCCGCACGGTGCCCAGTTGGTGCCGTGCGAGGGTGGAATTTGACCCGCGAATGAGCGAGCAGTACACGTCCGCACTCTCACTCTTCGTATAGGTCCTCCCAGCGAATGTTTTCCGAGTCGGCCATCTGATCGGCGATCTTTCTGCGGATGGCCACCATGTCCGCAGGCGACCAGCACGAGCCGCTCCCGAAGTGCAGCACTCGGTCGTGGGGCTGGGCTGGGCCTGAATGGCGGCCCAACTCGCGTAGCCCGACCGGCTGCGAGCCGCGTTGATGTCGCCGTGAGTGCGTTCTGCGACCCAACCAAGGAGGACGATCTCGCCGCCAGGCCACGCGCAGGCGCAGGGGCCGCCGAAGTGGCAGGCGCGTGTCTTGCCCAGCTCGACGGCCTTTCCCTGCGGGGGGGTGGTCCCGTGATCTCGAGCCATGTCCCGATCTCGGGCAGACAGAAGTCCGGCAGGTGATGCGCCCCCGATGACAGGGTGATTTGCTCGGGCTCGTACTGCTAGCGGATGCCTTGGGTGTCGAGAGTGCTGGCCCAGCCGGCTTCGAGCCGAGAGCGGAAGGATGGCATGTCGAGGAGTCGTGCCCCTTGTCTCCAAAGGGCACGACACCGCGCCGGTCAGATGTCCCGGAAGATCTCGATCTGCGCCCCG
The DNA here is from genome assembly GCF_044903645.1 of Streptomyces sp. NPDC002176. Taxonomy (NCBI): domain Bacteria; kingdom Bacillati; phylum Actinomycetota; class Actinomycetes; order Kitasatosporales; family Streptomycetaceae; genus Streptomyces; species Streptomyces sp. NPDC002176. The sequence continues at coordinate 1,615,220 of NZ_JBJDQW010000001.1, read as the reverse complement.
ATCGAGTTCAGCCGCTCGGCCAGATCCTCGTACCCCCGGTTGATGACGTACACGTTGCGCAGGACCGACGTGCCCTCGGCGGCCATCATCGCCAGCAGGACGACGACCGCGGGGCGGAGCGCGGGCGGGCACATCATCTCGGCGGCGCGCCAGCGCGTGGGGCCCTCGACCAATACGCGGTGGGGGTCGAGGAGTTGGAGGCGGCCGCCGAGGCGGTTGAGGTCGGTGAGGTAGATGGCGCGGTTGTCGTAGACCCAGTCGTGGATGAGGGTCTGGCCCTGGGCGACGGCCGCGATGGCCGCGAAGAAGGGGACGTTGTCGATGTTGAGGCCGGGGAACGGCATCGGGTGGATCTTGTCGATCGGCGCCTCCAGCTTGGAGGGGCGGACCGTGAGGTCGACCAGGCGGGTGCGGCCGTTGTCGGCGAAGTACTCGCGGCTGCGGTCGTGGTCGAGGCCCATCTCCTCCAGGACCGCCAGCTCGATCTCCAGGAACTCGATCGGCACCCGGCGCACCGTCAGCTCCGACTCCGTCACCACGGCGGCCGCGACCAGGCTCATCGCCTCGACCGGGTCCTCGGAGGGGGAGTAGTCGACATCGATGTCGATGTTCGGGACGCCGTGCACGGTGAGGGTGGTGGTGCCGATGCCCTCGACCCGTACGCCCAGCGCCTCCAGGAAGAAGCAGAGGTCCTGGACCATGTAGTTGGAGGAGGCGTTGCGGATGACGGTCACGCCGTCGTGGCGGGCCGCCGCCAGCAGCGCGTTCTCCGTCACGGTGTCGCCGCGCTCGGTCAGCACGATCGGGCGGTCCGGGCGGACCGTGCGGTCCACCACGGCGTGGTACTGGCCCTCGGTCGCCGCGACGTCCAGGCCGAACCGGCGCAGCGCGATCATGTGCGGCTCGATGGTGCGGGTGCCGAGGTCGCAGCCGCCCGCGTACGGCAGCATGAAGCGGTCCATGCGGTGCAGCAGCGGGCCGAGGAACATGATGATCGAGCGGGTGCGGACGGCCGCCTCCGCGTCGATCGCGTCCATCTCCAGCTCGGTCGGGGGGACCAGCTCCAGGTCGACGCCGTCGTTGATCCAGCGGGTGCGCACGCCGATGGAGTTCAGGACCTCCAGCAGGCGGTACACCTCCTCGATCCGGGCCACCCGGCGCAGCACGGTGCGGCCCTTGTTCAGCAGGGACGCGCACAGCAGCGCCACACACGCGTTCTTGCTCGTCTTGACGTCGATGGCGCCCGACAGGCGGCGGCCGCCGACGACCCGCAGGTGCATCGGACCCGCGTAGCCCAGCGACACGATCTCGCTGTCCAGGGCTTCGCCGATCCGGGCGATCATCTCAAGGCTGATGTTCTGGTTGCCGCGCTCGATGCGGTTGACCGCGCTCTGGCTGGTGCCGAGTGCGTCCGCGAGCTGCGCCTGAGTCCAGCCACGGTGCTGCCGGGCGTCACGGATGAGCTTGCCGATGCGTACGAGGTAGTCGTCTGACATGAGGTTGAGGCTATCTCAGATATGAGATCGCGCCTCCTGGGGGGTCCGTTCGGGTGACGTGGGGTCAGCGGCCGCCGGGGGCGGTCAGCGCTTCTTGGTCGTCGTCTTGCGCCAGCCGAACGGGCCCGGCAGGTCCATCGAGGTCGTACGGCGTCCGGTGCTGCTGTGGGTGTGGCGGGGACCGTGCTTGCCGCCGCCGGTCGTGATGGACCAGGAGTGGCGGTTGATGTTCAGCCGCACGCCGGGAAGGATGCGGAAGCTCTTGCGGAACGTCAGGCCCATGACTGTCTCCTCCGATTGTCGGCGCCTCTGAGGGGCGCTCAACTCGGATACCCCCATATGGCTTACTGATGGCCGCCGGTCACCCCTCTCGCCTGCGCTCTTTCCGGCGCAGCGCCCGCCGCTGCTTCCCGGGGAGGGTTTGCGCCAGTTCGCCCACTTCGCACAGCGCGTGGCCCTCGCCGACCCGGCACCACCACGCCACCCGCTCGTCCGCTACGACGTCCGCGTGCACCCCGGTGCGGTGCTCCGGGCAGACCGGCCACACCTGCCACAGCACCGCCTGGACCGTCTCCTGGGCCGCGTCGGCGATGTCGGCGGCGACGGGTTCTGTCACGAAGTTGTGCCAGCGGCCGTCGGGCAGCGCCACGTGGTACGCGTCCGGGATGTCCTCGTCGTCCGACGGCGTGCACGTCAGCCGCATCGGCCCGGCCTCCGGCAGGGTCGCCGCCAGGTCGCGGTTGACCTCGTCGAGCGCGGCCGCCAGGTCCGGGCGGGCGGCGAGGTCGACGGGGCGCGGGTCCGGTACGGAGTCCCGGCGGTACGAGAAGTGGCTCATCCGGTGATCGTCCCAGCCGCCCGCCCCTGTGCGCCTCCCCATTCCGGGCGTGACGGACCGCTCACACCCACCATCCGGGCATGACCATCCAGCCCCCATGTACTAGAGTTATCTCGACATCGAGATATCTGCCGAAGGCGCACCGCGGCAGCCACCCCGGTAAGGGTTACCTAACTTAGCCTTACCTTAGCGGATCGGTCGACCGGCGTGGCGGCAGGATGCGGTGGAACGCGCACATCAAAGAAGGAGACTGTCGTGTCGGCGAACAGCTTCGACGCCCGCAGCACGCTGCAGGTGGGCGACGAGTCGTACGAGATCTTCCGGCTGGACAAGGTCGAGGGCTCGGCCCGCCTGCCGTACAGCCTGAAGGTCCTGCTGGAGAACCTGCTCCGCACGGAGGACGGCGCGAACATCACCGCCGACCACATCCGCGCCCTCGGCGGCTGGGACTCGCAGGCCCAGCCCAGCCAGGAGATCCAGTTCACCCCGGCCCGCGTGATCATGCAGGACTTCACCGGCGTCCCCTGTGTCGTGGACCTCGCCACGATGCGTGAGGCCGTGAAGGAGCTGGGCGGCGACCCGGCCAAGGTCAACCCGCTCTCCCCGGCCGAGCTGGTCATCGACCACTCCGTCATCGCCGACAAGTTCGGCACCAACGACGCCTTCGCGCAGAACGTCGAGCTGGAATACGGCCGCAACAAGGAGCGCTACCAGTTCCTGCGCTGGGGCCAGACCGCGTTCGACGACTTCAAGGTCGTCCCGCCGGGCACCGGCATCGTCCACCAGGTCAACATCGAGCACCTGGCCCGCACCGTCATGGTCCGGAACGGCCAGGCGTACCCCGACACCCTGGTCGGCACCGACTCCCACACCACCATGGTCAACGGCCTCGGTGTGCTGGGCTGGGGCGTCGGCGGCATCGAGGCCGAGGCCGCGATGCTCGGCCAGCCGGTCTCCATGCTGATCCCGCGCGTCGTCGGCTTCAAGCTCACCGGTGAGCTGAAGCCCGGCACCACCGCCACCGACCTGGTGCTCACCATCACCGAGATGCTGCGCCAGCACGGTGTGGTCGGCAAGTTCGTCGAGTTCTACGGCGAGGGCGTCGCCGCCACCTCGCTGGCCAACCGCGCCACCATCGGCAACATGTCGCCGGAGTTCGGCTCCACCGCCGCGATCTTCCCGATCGACGACGAGACCCTGAAGTACCTGCGCCTGACCGGCCGCGACGAGCAGCAGGTCGCGCTGGTCGAGTCGTACGCCAAGGAGCAGGGCCTCTGGCTCGACCCGGCCGCCGAGCCCGACTTCTCCGAGAAGCTGGAGCTCGACCTCTCCACCGTCGTCCCGTCGATCGCCGGCCCGAAGCGCCCGCAGGACCGCATCGTCCTCGCGAACGCCGCCGAGCAGTTCAAGACGGACGTCCTCAACTACGTCGACGTCGTGGACGAGGCGGGCAAGGAGTCCTTCCCGGCCTCCGACTCCCCGGCCATCGCCCCCAACGGCACCCCGTCGAACCCGGTCACCGTGACCGCCCCCGACGGCACGACCTACGAGCTGGACCACGGTGCGGTGACGGTCGCGGCCATCACCTCCTGCACCAACACGTCCAACCCGTACGTCATGGTCGCCGCCGCGCTCGTCGCGAAGAAGGCCGTGGAGAAGGGCCTGACCCGCAAGCCGTGGGTCAAGACCACCCTCGCCCCGGGCTCGAAGGTCGTCACCGACTACTTCGACAAGGCGGGCCTGACCCCCTACCTGGACAAGGTCGGCTTCAACCTCGTCGGCTACGGCTGCACCACCTGCATCGGCAACTCCGGCCCGCTGCCGGACGAGGTCTCCCAGGCGGTCAACGAGCACGACCTCGCGGTCACCTCGGTCCTCTCGGGCAACCGCAACTTCGAGGGCCGTATCAACCCCGACGTCAAGATGAACTACCTGGCCTCCCCGCCGCTGGTCGTCGCGTACGCCCTCGCGGGTTCCATGAAGGTGGACATCACCAAGGACGCGCTCGGCACCGACCAGGACGGCAAGCCGGTCTTCCTGGCCGACGTCTGGCCGACCGAGGCTGAGGTCAACGACGTCGTGGCGAACGCCATCGGCGAGGACATGTTCAACAAGTCCTACCAGGACGTCTTCGCGGGCGACGCCCAGTGGCAGGCGCTGCCGATCCCGACCGGCAACACCTTCGAGTGGGACGCGGAGTCCACCTACGTCCGCAAGCCCCCCTACTTCGAGGGCATGGGCATGGAGCCCGCCCCGGTCACCGACATCTCCGGTGCCCGCGTGCTGGCCAAGCTGGGCGACTCGGTCACCACCGACCACATCTCCCCGGCCGGTGCCATCAAGGCCGACACCCCGGCGGGCAAGTACCTCACCGAGCACGGTGTGGAGCGTCGTGACTTCAACTCCTACGGCTCCCGCCGTGGCAACCACGAGGTCATGATCCGCGGCACCTTCGCCAACATCCGCCTGCGCAACCAGATCGCGCCGGGCACCGAGGGCGGCTACACCCGCGACTTCACCGTCGAGGGCGCGCCGGTCTCCTTCATCTACGACGCCTCGCGCAACTACATCGACCAGGGCATCCCGCTGGTCGTGCTGGCGGGCAAGGAGTACGGCTCCGGCTCGTCCCGCGACTGGGCCGCCAAGGGCACCGCGCTGCTCGGCGTCAAGGCCGTCATCGCCGAGTCCTACGAGCGCATCCACCGCTCGAACCTCATCGGCATGGGCGTCCTCCCGCTCCAGTTCCCGGAGGGCGCCACCGCGTCCTCCCTCGGCCTGACCGGCGAGGAGACCTTCTCCTTCACCGGCGTCGAGGAGCTGAACAACGGCACCACCCCGCGCACGGTCAAGGTCACCACCGACACCGGCGTGGAGTTCGACGCGGTCGTCCGCATCGACACCCCCGGCGAGGCCGACTACTACCGCAACGGCGGCATCATGCAGTACGTGCTGCGCAACCTGATCCGCAAGTAAGCGGACCGGAAACGCAGTCGAGGGCCGCACTCCCGGTGACGGGGGTGCGGCCCTTCGCCGTGCTCGGGGAAGTGAGCGCGGGTGCTCCGGGCGGGGCCGGGGGGACGGGGTGCCCGCCCGGAGCGGACAGAGGTCGTGCGCGGTGCTGAGCGGCTTGGCCTGCGGTGGGGCGCGACAACGTTGTCTAGTGGGTCCGTTGCTGACTCTACCGCTCCAACGGACAACGATGTCAAGGTACTTGGGCCATTGAGGTGGCCCTCTTCCGTGCGGCCGTGGGCACGCGTTACTGTCCCTGCGGCTTGTGCGACCAGTGGTGCGCGACCCGTCCGCAAGGAGGAAGGGCCGCGTGATGCGTTTCCGTCCCATGTCCCTGCTGCTGGCCGCCGCGCTCGCGGTCGGCGGCGCCACCCCCGCCCTCGCGGCGGGCACCGCACCACCCGGCCTGGTCGACGACCCGACCCCGTACGTCGATCCGCTGATCGGCAGCAGCAACGGCGGCGACACCTACCCCGGCGCCGTGGTGCCCTTCGGGATGCTCTCCTGGAGCCCGGAGACCACCAGAGGCGACGCCACCCGCACCACCGCGCCCGGCGGCTACCACTACGACGCCACCCGCGTGCGGGGCTTCAGCCTCACCCACATGTCCGGCACCGGCTGCGCGGGCGGCAGCGGGGACATCCCCTTCTTCCCGTACGCCGGTGACGTCGCCTCCTCCCCGGCGAGCGACACCAAGGACGCCGTCTACGCCTCGGACTTCAAGCACACTGACGAGACCGCCGAGCCCGGCCACTACAAGGTCGGCCTCGCCTCCGGGGTCGCCGCCGACCTGACCGCGACCGCCCGCACCGGCTCGGCCCGCTTCTCCTACCCGGCCGACAAGCCCGCCTCGCTGCTGGTGCGCACCGCCAACTCCGAGGTGGGGTCGGAGGATTCGAAGGTCAGCATCGACCCCGAGAGCCGCACCGTCTCGGGCTCCGTCACCTCCGGCAACTTCTGCGGCTACCTCGACCCCGAAGGCCAACGCTCCTACTACACCCTGTACTTCACCGCCCACTTCGACCGTGCTTTCAAGGCCACCGGCACCTGGCAGGACGACAAGCTGAACCCCGGCTCCACCACCGCCTCCGGCAACACCGGCGGCTTCTCGCACGGCGGCCGCCCCGTCGCGGGCAAGGGCGCCGGAGGATATGTGGAGTTCGCGCCCGGCGAGGGCCCGGTGAACGTCAAGGTCGGCATCTCCTACGTCAGTCAGGACGCCGCCGAGGCCAACCTCCGCGCGGAGAACGGCCCGCGCCGCTCCTTCGACGCCGTACGGGACGCCGCCCGCGCCGCCTGGCGGGAGCGGCTCGGCGCGATCCGGGTCGGCGGCGGCACCGACGACGAGCGCACCACCTTCTACACCGCGCTCTACCACGCCCTGTTCCACCCCAACGTGATCAGCGACGCCGACGGCCGCTACCGGGGCAGCGACGGCGAGGTGCACCGGGTGGGCCGCGGCCACCGCGCCCAGTACGGCACCTTCTCCGGCTGGGACGTCTACCGCGACCAGGTCCAGCTGCTCACCCTGCTCGACCCGCGCACCGGCTCCGACATCGCCCAGTCGCTCTACGAGCTGAGCAAGCAGAATGGCGGGGTCTGGGACCGCTGGCTGCACAACGCGGGCGGCACGCACGTCATGAACGGCGACCCGTCGCCCAGCGCGCTCGCCGGTATCCACGCCTTCGGCGGCACCGGGTTCGACCTCAAGGGCGCCCTGAACTCCCTGGTCAAGGCGGCCACCGTGCCCACCGAGCAGGACCTCTCCGCGGCCGGGAAGCCGGTGCTGTCCGTCGGCCAGCGCCCCTCGCTCGACAAGTACCTCAAGCTGCACTACATGCCCAGCGTCTCCAACGCCTGGGGCGGCGCCGCCGAGACCCTGGAGATGTCCACCGCCGACTTCTCCCTCTCCCAACTCGCCCAGGCGGCAGGGGAGAAGGCGATCCAGAAGCAGTTCGGCGAGCGCGCCCAGTGGTGGCAGAGCAACTTCAACATCGCGGCCGACGCGACCGGCGGTTACATCGCCAACCGCAAGGCGGACGGCAGTTGGGTCACCGGCTTCACCCCGGACACCGGCAACGGGTTCGTGGAGGGCAGCGCCGCCCAGTACACCTGGATGGTCCAGCACGACCCGGCCGGGCTGTTCGCCGCGCTGGGCGGCACCGACAAGGCGCTGGCCCGGCTGGACTCCTTCTTCCACACCGCCGACGGCAAGTGGGCCTTCACCGGCCAGGGCGGCGCCAAGTCCGAGATGGACAACGAACCCTCGATCAACGTGCCGTACCTGTACACGTACGCGGGCGCCCCGTACAAGACGCAGGACACCGTGCGCGCGGCGATGCGGCAGCTCTGGTCCACGGGGCCGGGCGGCATCCCCGGCAACGACGACCTGGGCGCGATGTCGGCCTGGTACGTCTTCTCCGCCATGGGCATGTACCCGCAGGTGCCCTCGCGCTCCGAACTGGTCCTGGCCTCACCGCTGTTCGAGCGGGTGGAGATCAAGCGCCCGCAGGGCAACGACATCTCGATCCGGGCCGAGGGCGCGGCCGCCGACGCGCCGTACGTCCAGTCCCTGAAGGTCAACGGCCGTGCCAGTGACCGCGCTTGGCTGCCCGCCTCCTTCGTGCGGGACGGCGGCCGACTCGACTACCGGCTGCGCAGCACCCCGAACCGCGCCTGGGGCGCCCAGAGCCCGCCGCCCTCCTTCCGGCAGGGCGAGCAGCCGTACCAGATCGGCGTCGGCCCGACCACCGCGACCCTCGCCCCCGGCGACAGCACCGCGATCGACGTACGGGCGTTGTCACTGAACGGCGGCACCGGTCCCGAGGTCCGCTTCAAGGTCGAGACGCCCACCGGAGTCACGGCCAGCCCCGCCGAGGGCACGGTCACCGGCGGCGCCCAGCGGATCACCCTCACCGCGGCCGAGGACGCCACCCAGGGCTTCTACACGGCCAAGGTCACGGTGACCTCGGGCGACACCTCCTACGAGCAGCCCGTCTCCCTCACCGTCGCCGCCCCCGGCACCCTGCTGGCCGCCTACGACAACACCGGTGTCTCCGACGACACCGGCGACCACGACGAGGCGGACTACGACGGCGGCGGCTGGAGCTACTCCCAGCAGGCCCTCGGCGCGGCCGGGCTCACTCCGGGCAAGCGGGTCACCACCGGCGACCTCGCCTTCACCTGGCCCGACTCGCCCGCAGGCCGCCCGGACAACGCCTCCGCCCACGGGCAGACCATCGAACTGAAAGACGCCACAACGGCGTTGGCCTTCGTCGGCAGCGCCGTCAACGGCAACCAGTCGGCCAAGGCGACCGTGACGTACACCGGCGGCAGCACCTCCGCCGTCGACCTCGCCTTCACCGACTGGACCGTCGGCGGCGGGGGCGGCACCGTCCAGTACGGCAACGAGGTCGTCGCCAAGGCCGCGTACCGCAATGTCGCGGGCGCCGACCAGGACCCGGTCGCCACCTACGTGTTCGCCACCAAGCCGGTCAACGCGCCGGACGGGAAGGAGATCAGGAGCGTGAAGCTGCCGGACGACGGCGACCTGCACGTGTTCGCGCTCGCCGTCAAGTGATCCGGGGCGGTTCCGCCTTCTCGGTGCGATGCGACGCGGCCCGGCGGCAGTAGCATCGGCCTTCGCACCCAAATCGACACCGACAAGGCGGAACCGCCCGATGGCCGACGAGGCTTACCTCTTCCTGCTCCCCGACCGTCACCCGAGCCTCGGCGCGGCCATGGCCGCCGTCGCCCCGTTGGAATGCGACCAGACCCCGGCCGTGCGGGGCTGGATCTCCGCCCACGATGTCGCCCCGTCCTCCGAGCAGTTGCGGATTCTGCCCGCCGGGTCGGAGATCCTCATCCCCGAGGAGGCCGAGCGGCTGCCGATCCCGCTGACCGCCGAGGAGGAGGTCCGGGTCCAGCAGGAGTGCGCGCCCCAGTCGGTCACCGACATGGAGCGGGAGCTGCTGGACTTCCGGGACGCCACCCAGGGCTGGGAGACCCTGGTGCACCGGGCGCTGACCGCCGGGGTCCCGGCCCCGCGCATCGCCCGGCTGACCGGGCTCGACCCGCAGGAGATCGGGCGGCTGACCGGCGTGTGACGCGGGTCAGCGGGGGCGGCCTCCGGCTGGGGGCTAGCGGGGGGCGGTGTCCGGCTCGGGGCTCGGGCCGGACAGCTCGGGCTCCAGCCCCTCCGCGACATGCGTGGGCCGCTGGCCGGTGTCGGACCGCCACGCCTCGAAGGCCCGGCTGGTGAGGACGACGACGGCCAGCCCGAGCAGCCATCCGCCGAGCACGTCGCTGAACCAGTGCACGCCGAGCGCGACCCGGGTGAAGCCGACCCCGAGCACCGACAGCACCGCCACCACCCAGCACACGACACGGGCGCGACGCGGCACCAGGGGCAGCAGGACCAGCAGGAACACCGCGAACGAGGTGGTGGCGGTCATCGCGTGCCCGGACGGGAACGAGTAGCCCGGCGCGTGCGCCACCGGGTCCTCCAGCACGGGCCGCGCCCGCTCGACCAGCGTCTTGACCCCGAGCCCGAGCAGCCCTCCGGTCACCGCGGTCGCCGCCGCCCACGCGGCCAGCCGCCGGGCACCGCGCCACAGCAGCCAGCCGGTCAGCAGCGCCACGCCCACGCGCAGGGTGAGCGGGTCCCAGACGTAGTTGGAGAGCACGCGCAGGGTGCTCGTCCAGGCCGGATGGTCCACGGCGACCTGGTGCAAGCCGTTGGCCGCGTCGTGGTCGAGGTCGCGCAGCGGCCGCCACTTGCCCTCCACCAGGACCAGCAGCAGCGCGAACGGAACGGCGGCGGCCGTGGCGACACCGGCGGCGGCCAGCAGCCGGATGCCGAACCGCCGGTCGGCCATGCGGCGGCGGGCGGGGGAGCGCAGGGTCAGGGTTTTCGTGGGCATCAGACCCCCGGATCGGGTTGGATCGGTTCGGGCCGCCGCCCGCGCGCCGCCTCCAGCTGGGCCGCGAAGGACAGCCCCAGGAACAGGGCGAGCGAGGTCAGGTAGGCCCACAGCAGCAGGGACATGAAGGCGCTGAGCGGGCCGTAGACGGTGTCGAAGGAGCCGCTCAGGTTCAGATACAGGGTGAGCACCCAGGTCAGGGTCATCCAGAGCACCAGGTACACGGCCGCACCGAAGGCCAGCCAGGTATAGCCCGGCTGTTTGCGGCGCGGTGAGCGCCGGAATATGGCGCTGGCGGAGATCAGGGCGAGCAGCAGCCCGAAGGGCCAGCGCACGATGTTCCACGTCATCTGGGCGGTCGAGCCCAGCCCGTAGACCGATCCCGCGGCCGCGGCCAGGTCGTCGCCCGCGACCATCACGACGAAACCCAGGCCGAGCGGGAACCCGGCGCACAGCGCCATGACCAGACCGCGCGAGTACTTGAGGTGGAAGGGCCGGTCGCGTTCGTTGCCGTAGATGCGGTTGGCGCCGCGCTCTATCTGGCACATCGCCGTGGTGACGTTCACGATCGAGAAGATCGCGCCGAACCAGAGGGCGACCTGGGAGCCGTCGCCCGCCTTCCGGCGGCTGCGGTCGAGCGCGTCGTCGACGACCTCCGCGCTGGGGCCCTCGGCGATGCGGTGGATGGTCAGCTCGGCCATCCTGCCGATGTCCTCGGTGTGCAGGCTGGTGGAGAGGCCGACGAAGGCGATGGCCAGCGGGATCACCGACAGCACCGTCTGGAGGGCGAGCGCGCGGGAGTGGCTGAACCCGTCGGCGTACCGGAAGCGGAGGAACGCGTCGCGCAGCAGGGACAAGTTGCCATATCGGCGCAGGGTCAACCACGCCTCGTCGGCGGAGAGTTCGTCCCCACTCATGTCCCGCGTCTCCGGGACCTTGGCGGCGCTGCCCATGTCAGTGCTCCCGGTTCGGGACCAGCACGGTCAGCGCGCCCGGCACGACCTCCACGGAGAGCCGCGTCCCGGTACCGACCGGGTCGCCGTCGATCTCGCGGGGCTCCGGGGCGTCGAAGGTGAACTCGGCCCGCCGGAACGTGCGGAACTCCGGCTGCCCGTCGCCCGCCTCGCCGTCCCGCTTCCGGCGAAGCAGCGCGCTCACCGTACGCAGCCAGCCGCCGGGGCCCTGCGGGTCGAGGATGAGGAGGTCCAGCACACCGTCGTCGGGGCGGGCGTCCGGGATCAGGCGCAGGCCGCCCTGGAGTTCGCCGGTGTTGCCGACGAGCACCATGCGGGCCGTACGGCGCAGCGGCTGCCCGCCGTCCAGGCGGACGCTCAGGCTCATCCGGGGGCCGCGCATCGCCTTGGGGGCGGCGAGGACGTACGCGGGCCAGCCCAGCATCGCCTTGGCCCGGTCGTGCTCCTCCGCGTACTTCATCATCGCGGCGTCCAGGCCGACGCCGGACATCACCGCGAAGTGGGTGGCGGGGAGGCCGTCACCCTCGACCCGGGCGACGTCGATGACGCGGGGCGCGCCGCCGAGGGCCGCGTCGAGCGCCTCGGCCGGGGTGAGCGGGAGGTCGAGGTTGCGGGCGAGGAGGTTGCCGGTGCCGAACGGCACGACGGCGAGCGGGACCCCGCTGCCCGCCAGCCGGTCGGCGGCCGCGCGTACGGTGCCGTCGCCGCCGCAGACCACGACCAGCGCGGCGCCCTCGGCGAGCGCCTGGGCGGCCTGGCCGCCACCGGGGTCGGCCGCGGTCGTCTCGATGAACACCGGTTCGCGGTGGCCGTGTTGGGCGAGAACCCGGCGCAGTTCGTCACGGGCGCTCTCGTCGACGGTGGTGGGGTTGACGACCACCGCGACCCGGCCCGGCAGCAGCTCGGCGCGGGGGGCCTGAGGGACCTCGGGCAGGGCGGCGGGCGCCGACACCCGGCCGTCGCGGAGCAGGGCGTGCCCGACGACCAGCAGGGCCAGCGCGCCGTTGATCATGCCGCCCGCCACGTCGGTCGGGTGGTGCATGCCCCGGTACAGCCGGGAGAGACCCACGACGACCGGCAGCAGGAGCAGCACCGCCGCCAGCACGCGCCGCCAGGGGCTCCGTACGCGGGACAGCACGAGGACCGCGAGACCGCCGTAGATCGCGGTGGCCGCGCCGGTGTGGCCGGAGGTGTAGCTCGAGGTCGGCAGGGAGCCGTCGAGCCGGTGGACGTCGGGGCGCTGGCGGTCCACCGCGATGGTGATGACCAGGAAGACCAGCGACTGGAGCGCGACCCCGAGCGCGAGGAACGACACCTGGCGCCACATCGGCAGCTTGGGTATGAAGATCAACGCCAGGCAGGCCGCCAGCGTCACCCCGATCACGGTGCCCGTGTTGCCCAGCTCGGACCCGATCGAGGACAGCGTGGTCAGGGTGGAGGTACGCAGCCGCTCCAGGCCCCGGTTGACGCCGTCCTCGGCCGTCAGCGGCCACACGTGCCGGGCGGGGCCGGTGATCAGGAAGCCGATGCCGATCATCAGGACGGCCTGGCACACCGCCAGCGCCCCGATGGAGGCCGCCGCCCGTGCCATACCGCGCGGCAGCTCACGAGGGCGCCCGGTGGACGTCGTCCTGACGGGGCGGGGCCCGTCCTCGGGCAGGCCCGCTGATCTCTCCGGTACGGCGGTCGGCATCGTTGCTGCTCCTCGGCTGGGTCGGTCGGTCGGGCCGGACCGCACGGGCCCGACCAACCGGCTAATGCCCCCTGAACGGCCAAGCAGACGGCACGAAGAAGGGGCGGCCCGTCAGGGACCGCCCCTCCATCGCTCAACCGGAGCCGTCAGGACAGCAGTTCCACCTCCGCCAGGGTCGACTCCGCGTCCAGCACCAGCCGGTACCTGGTGTACGCACCCGGCGTGGCCACGCTGAACGCCCGTGTCTGGCGGTCCCAGGCGAAGGACTCACCGGAACGCTTGTCCAGCGTCTGCCAGGTCGTGCCGTCGGTGGAGCCCTCGAGGGTCCAGCCGGTCGGCGCCTTCGTACGGTCCGCCGACGAGGTCAGCGTGTACTGGACCGCCTTGGTCGCCTCGCCGTTCGGCAGATCCACCGAGGTGACCGCCGCGCTCGTCGCCGAGGTGTTGTCGAACAGCGCGCCGTCGCCCTTCAGCACGTCCGCGCGCGGGGTCGGCACCTTGTCGTCCTCGGTGACCGACACCGGGGCGGCGTCCTTGCCCGAACCCCATGACGAGGGCTTCGACCCCATCGAGAAGTCCAGCACCCCGCCCTTGGAGAGCAGCGAGTGGGGGAGCGAAGTGGAGTTCCAGGAGCGGCCGTTGAAGCGGACGCCCTGGATGTAGACGTTGCGGTCGCTGTTGTTCGGGGCCTTGATCACCAGGTCCCGGCCGTTCTCCAGGTGGACGGTGGCCTTCTTGAACTGCGGTGAGCCGATGGCGTATTCACCGCTGCCCATGACCAGCGGGTAGAAGCCGAGCGAGGAGAAGAGGTACCAGGCCGACTGCTCGCCGTTGTCCTCGTCGCCGTGGTAGCCCTGCCCGATCTCGCTGCCCGTGTACAGCCGGGACAGCACCTCGCGCACGTTCTTCTGCGCCTTCCAGGGCTCACCGGCCGCGTCGTACATGTAGTTGACGTGGTGGGCGACCTGGTTGGAGTGGCCGTACTGGCCCATCCGGACGTCCCGCGCCTCGGTCATCTCGTGGATGACACCGCCGTAGGAGCCGGTGAACTCGGGGGAGGCCGTCTCCGGGGTGGCGAAGTACTCGTCCAGCTTGTCGCCGAGCGCCTTGCGGCCGCCGTACAGGTTGGCCAGGCCCCGGCTGTCCTGCGGGGCGGTGAAGGCGTAGCCCCAGCCGTCGGTCTCCGTGTAGTCGTAACCCCACACGCGCGGGTCGTACGTGGCGGAGTCCACGCGCCAGTTCCCCTGGGCGTCCTTGCCCTGGAAGAAACCGGCCTTCGGGTCGAAGAGGTTGACGTAGTCGCGGGCCCGGTTGAGGAAGTAGGCCGACTCCTCCTGGTACCGCTTCTCGCCGGTCTTCTTGTACAGCGCCTCGCCCATCTTGGCGATGCCGTAGTCGTTGACGTAGCCCTCCATGGCCCAGGACAGACCCTCGTGGGTGTCGCTGCTCGTGTAGCCGAGGAAGGGCGAGGTGGTCATGCCCTTGCGGCCGACACCCGAACTCGGCGGCACCACGGTCGCGTTCTTCACCGCCGCGTCGTACGCCGCCTTCGCGTCGAACTTCACGCCCTTGACGTAGGCGTCGGCGAAGGCCACGTCCGAGGAGGTGCCGGTCATCAGGTCGGCGTAGCCGGGGGAGGACCAGCGGGAGGTCCAGCCGCCGTCCTTGTACTGCTGCACGAACCCGTCCACCATCTCGCCCGCCTGGGAGGGCGTGAAGAAGGAGTAGGCGGGCCAGGTGGTGCGATACGTGTCCCAGAAGCCGTTGTTGACGTACACCTTGCCGTCGACGATCTTGGCGCCGGTGTGCGTCGGGGTGTCCGGGTTCGGCATCGGGGAGAACGGCGAGGCGTACTGGTCCTTGCCCCCGACCTTCTCGAAGCCCGAGTTCGGGTAGAGGTACAGCCGGTACATGCTGGAGTACAGCGTGGTCAGCTGCTCCGGGGTGGCGCCCTCCACCTCGACCTTGCCGAGGATCTTGTCCCAGGCCCGCTGGGCGCGCGCCTTGACGGTGTCGAAGGAGGTGCCGTCCGGGATCTCCTGGCGCAGGTTGTCCTTCGCCTGGTCCAGGCTGATCAGCGAGGTCGCCAGGCGCAGGGTCACCGTACGGTCGGCGCCCGCGGCGAACCGCAGATAGCCCTTGACCCCGCTGGACGAGCCCTCGGTGACCGGCTTGTCGAAGGTGCCGTAGACGAACAGCCGGGTCGCGCCCGTGGACAGCCCCGACTTCACGTCGGAGTAGCCGGTGACGATCCCGTGCTCCTTGTCCAGCGTCAGCCCCGCCTGCTCGGTGACGTTGTCGAACAGCACGCTCGCGTCGTCGCCGGGGTAGCTGAAGCGCAGCACGGCCGCGTGGTCGGTCGGGGCCATCTCGGCCTTGAGACCGTTCTCGAACTTCACCCCGTAGTAGTACGGCCGGGCCGTCTCGTTCTCGTGCCGGAAGGCCAGCTCACGGGCCTCGCGGCCGGTGTCCGGGGTGCCCGTCGCGGCCGACGGCATCAGCTGGAACGTCTGCCGGTCGCCCATCCACGGGCTCGGCTCATGGCTCGCGCTGAACGCCTGCACGGTCGGCAGGTTGTCGTCGTTGTTGGCCCGCGCGTACTCGTACAGCCAGCTCAGCGAGGACGCGTTGGTCACCGGGGTCCAGAAGTTGAACCCGTGCGGCATCGCGGCGGCCGGGAAGTTGTTGCCGCGCGAGAAGCTGCCGCTGGAGTTGGTGCCGCGCGTGGTCAGCGCGTAGTCCGACAGATGCGCCTTGGGCCGCTCGGGCGCCACCCGCTTCAGCGCCACGTCGTCCACCCAGCCCCGGAACTTCGCCGGGCCCTTGGGGGAGTCGTACGCCACCAGGACGCGGTCGACGGTCTTGCCCGCGGCCACCTCGCCGATCCGGGACGCCACGTCGTTCCACTGGTTGACGTACAGCCCCTTCGCCGCGCCCTGCCCCTGCGGGGTCAGCGGGAAGCCGTGCTGGTCCGTCGCGCCGAGCGAGCTGAGGTAGGTGCCGTCGGTGAAGGCCAGGTCCACGCTGACGTTGGTGGCGTCGTAGTCCCGGTCGCCGTCGGCCATCGACGGGAAGAGGCGGTACGACAGCCGGGTGTCGCGGGCCACCTTCACATCGACGTCGAACACCTTGTTGTACGAGTAGCCCCGGCCGTCGGCGGTGTGCCGTCCGGCGTAGCGCAGCGCGTGGGTGCCGGTGAAGCCCGCCCGCGCCTTGGCGGTGGGGGAGCCGCTGGGGCCCTTGTCGACGAGGGCCAGCATGTCCTGCGGGGCCGGTCCGTCACCGCCGCCGGTGGAGAACTGCACATCGGCCAGCTGCAGCGCGTCCGAGGCGCCGTTGTTCTTCGTCACCTCCAGCCGGAAGTGCGCGTACTCGGCCGGCTCGTCGAGCTGGTACGACTTGGTGCCGAACCGGTCCGGGAAGGTCTCGCCGGTACGGGTGTCGAGGGTCTGCCAGTCCTTGCCGTCGGCCGAGCCCTGGAGCCGCCAGTCCTTCGGGTCGCGCTCGGCGTGGTCGTTGGCCGAGGTGAGCGCGTAGGCGGCGAGCTTCACCGGCTGGTCCAGGTCGAACTCCACCCAGCCGGTGGGTGCGAACGTCAGCCATTTGCTACCGGGATCGACATCGGTGAGGTTCTCCTTCACCTCGCCCGCGCCGGTGTTCTCACCGCTCGCCCGCAGATCGGTGACATGGTCGGTGACATTGCCCGGAATGCCGTTGCTGTAGCCGCCGTCCACGCCCGAGGAGCGCTTGGCGCCGCCCGGTCCGGTCTCGACGGTGTTCAGCCAGTCCGGCGCCGGTTCGCCGGACTCGAACGAGGACGCGAACTCCGTGGCGGCGGCCGGGGCCCGGGACGGCACGGCGACCGCCGCCCCCTGCGTGCCCACGCCCATGACGAAGGCGGTCGTGAGGACGACCGCCGGAGTCCATCTGTGCCGAGATCTCCGTCGCATCTACGGATTCCCCTCCCGCGCTTACTGCGGACAACGTTGTCAACTTGCTGCGCAGGAACCAGTAGGTGGTCAAGTGGTGCGTGATGTCAAGGGTGTTGAGTGTGGCATTCAGGGGGTCATATCGGTGGTTCATCCGGCGGGCCGTACGGAGTCCGGCGATATTTCCACCAGGTCTCAACTCGGAAAAGACCGGCGGCCGACCTTGCATTCGATCTTGCCCCCTTGGCGGGAAGTGGACTATACCTGTCGGCGTTTCCTGCACGAGCCAGCACAACCCGACCGCGGTGCCGGGGGGAGATCCGGTTCACCGCCTGAGTCCTGGAGAAGGCGAGGACTTGAGCATGGGGTCTACCGCAGCACGGCATGGTGGCGAAGGTGTCGGCCGTCGTGATCTGATCAAGCGAACCGCGGCACTCGGCCTGGTGGCCGCCCCCGGAATGGGGCTGCTGTCGGCCTGCGCGAGCAGTGGCGGCGACGGACAGGACAAGGCGAAGGCGGGCAAGAAGACCGCGAAGAACCCGCTGGGCGTCAACGACAGCGCGAAGCTGGAATTCGTCCTCTTCGACGGCGGTTTCGGCAAGGAGTACGCCGAGGACGCGGTCAAGCTGTACAAGAAGGACTTCCCCGAGGCCGAGGTGAAGTTCTCCGCGACCCAGAAGATCCAGTCCACCCTGCAGCCCCGCTTCAACCAGGGCACCCCGCCGGACCTCATCGACAACTCCGGTGCCGAGCAGATGGACATGGGCGTCCTGGTCGGCAAGAAGCAGCTGGCCGACCTCACCCCGCTGCTGGACGCGCCGTCCTACGACGACCCGTCCAAGAAGGTCCGCGACACCCTGCGCCCCGGCATCGTGGAGATGGGCCAGTTCGACGGCGACCCGGTGTGGATCTTGAACTACGCCTACACCGTCTACGGCGTCTGGTACTCGCAGAAGGCGCTGGACGGGCTGGACGAGAAGTACCCGGAGACCTGGGACGAGATGCTGGCGGTCTGCGCCAAGGCCAAGAAGAAGGGCATCGCGGGCTGGACCTACGCGGGCAAGTACCCGTACTACCTGCCCTTCTCGCTCTACCCGATGATCGCCAAGGTCGGCGGCCGCCAGGTGCTGGACGCGATCGACAACCTGGAGCCCAACGCCTGGAAGCACCCGGCCGTCAAGGCGTGTTTCGAGGCGTACTACGAGCTGTTCCAGAAGGGCTACATCCTGCGCGGCACGCCCGGCCTGGACCACATCCAGTCGCAGACCGCGTGGGCCAAGGGCAAGGCGCTGTTCATCCCGAACGGCTCCTGGGTGGAGAACGAGTCGGCCAACGTCATCCCGGCCGACTTCGACCTGGCGGTCTCCGCTCCCACCGGGCTGGACAGCTCCGACAAGATGCCGTTCGGCACCATCTGGGCCTCCGGCGGTGAGCCCTTCGTCGTCCCGGCCAAGGCGGCCAACCCCGAGGGCGGCATGGAGCAGCTGCGCGTGATGCTCTCCGAGGCGTCCTCGCGGAACTTCACCTCCAAGGTGAAGTCGCTCTCCGCGCTCGACGGCGGCATCGACGGCATCGAGCTGACCCCCGGTCTGAAGGCGGGCGTCGCGGCGCTGAAGAAGGCCGGGGACAACGTGGTGAACCCGCGCATCCCGGACTGGTACGTCCAGCTGGAGAAGGAGAAGATCGGCGTCGGCGGCCTCGGCGAGATGATGGCCGGCCGGCTCACCCCCGCGGAGACCGTCAAGAAGATCCAGGGCTTCGCCGACGCCGCCGCCAAGGACTCCTCCATCAAGCACTACAAGCACAAGTAACGCCCCCTCTCAAGGGTTCGTCACCAGCGGCAGTACGTGTCCCAGTACGTGTCCAGGAACGGGGTCGTCCGGCAATGCAGCACGGCAAGTACGGGTTCATCACGGGGTTCCTCGCGGCCCCGCTCGGGCTCTACGCACTCTTTGTGATCTGGCCGTTCATCCAGTCCATCTACTACTCGTTCACGGACTGGACCGGCCTGAGTCCCGAATTCAGCATGGTCGGCACCGACAACTACACCCGGATGCTGCACGACGACATCTTCTGGAAGTCGTTGACACACAGCCTGATCTTCGCGCTGCTGCTGCCGCTGGTGACGCTCGGCATGGCCCTGTTCTTCGCTTTCATGATCAATGTGGGCGGGCGGCACCGAAAGGGCGGACCGGTCGTCACCGGGGTGCGCGGCTCCGGCTTCTACAAGATCGTCTATTTCTTTCCGCAGGTGCTCTCGATCGCCATCGTGGCCCTGCTCTTCGCCTTCGCCTACAACCCGGACAGCGGCGCGATCAACTCGCTGCTGCGCGGCATCGGACTCGACAGCCTCCAGCCGCTCTGGCTGGGCGATCCGAACCTCGCCCTGTGGTGCGTGATGGCGGTGCTGGTGTGGTCCACCACGGGCTTCTTCGTGGTGCTGTTCTCCGCGGGCATGGCCTCGATCCCGGCCGACCTGTACGAGGCGGCCCTGCTGGACGGGGCGGGCCGCGCGACCACCTTCTTCCGGGTCACCCTGCCGCTGCTCTGGGACACCGTGCAGTCCGGCTGGGTCTACATGGGCATCCTCGCGCTCGGCGCCGAGTCGTTCGCGGTCGTCCAGATCATGACGACCGGCCCCGGCGGCCCCGACTACTCGACCACCGTGCTGGTCCTGTACGTGTACCAGAAGGCGTTCCGGGACGGTCAGGCCGCCTACGCCACCACCATCGGCGTCGCCCTGCTGGTCGTCACGCTCGCGTTCGCCGCGATCGTGATGCGGCTGGGCCGCCGCGAGCGGCTGGAGTACTGAGCCCCATGACCACCACCGACGCTCCCGCCCCGCGCCCCGCGCCCGTCGTGAAGACCGACGCGGTCCCGCCCCGCCCCGGCGCCCGCCGCCGCTCCGAGGGCACCGTCCTCAACGTGTTCTCCCACGGGGTGCTGGTCCTGTGGGCGTTCATGGTCGTGCTGCCGCTGCTGTGGGCGGTGATGACCTCGTTCAAGGACGACAGCTCCATCTTCGGCTCGCCCTGGGCGCTGCCGGACAAGCTGCACTTCGACAACTGGTCCCGCGCCTGGTCCCAGGCCCACATGAGCGAGTACTTCCTCAACACCGTGCTGGTGGTGGGGGGTTCGCTGATCGGCACCCTGGTGCTCGGCTCGATGGCGGCCTATGTGCTGGCCCGCTTCGACTTCCCGGGCAACCGCTTCATCTACTACCTGTTCGTCGGCGGCATGAGCTTCCCGATCATGCTCGCGCTGGTGCCGTTGTTCTACGTCGTGAACAACATGGGGCTGCTGAACACGATCCACGGACTGATCCTGGTCTACATCGCCTACTCGCTGCCGTTCACCGTCTTCTTCCTGACCGCTTTCTTCCGCACTCTGCCCACTTCGGTGGCGGAAGCGGCCTTCGTGGACGGTGCCTCGCACAGCCGGACCTTCTTCCAGATCATGCTGCCGATGGCCAAGCCCGGCCTGGTCAGCGTGGGCATCTTCAACTTCCTCGGCCAGTGGAACCAGTACATGCTGCCGACGGTGCTGAACACCGACCCGGACAAGAAGGTGCTCACCCAGGGACTCGTCCAACTCGCCGTCAGCCAGGGCTACAAGGGCGACTGGTCCGGCCTCTTCGCGGGCCTGGTGATGGCGATGCTCCCGGTGCTTGCGGCGTACGTCGTCTTCCAGCGGCAGGTGGTCGCGGGGCTGACGGCGGGGGCGGTGAAGTAGCCCGGCACTGCTCCGGACCGGCCCCGGTGTGTCCCACCGGGGCCGACGCACATTCGGACATCGGCGGTCACTTTGCGATCGTTACCGATCACCCGGCGCGAACCCCGCCGTCAGCCCGTGAAGCCACTCCTGGTCACAGCTCCGTCACGCGATGAAACCCACTCGGGGGAGGGAGGGCGGACGGCGGTGAGTGACAGCGATTTCCGTCAAGGACTTGACTGCGGTTACCCCTTCAGCAGAGCTTGGAGTTCATAACTTGTAAGTGGCCCGGTTCCGCAGATGTGACCTGGGCCACGGGTGGCGATGGGGCCGCCCACCGATGTCGGGAGTGGATGGGTCGATGGAGACTCCGGGGTCGCAGTCGTCGCTGCACCGAGCCAACCTGGAAAGAGTCGTACGGGCGGTGCGGCTGGCCGGGTCGCTCACACAGGCGGAGATCGCCCGTACGACCGGCCTGTCCGCCGCGACGGTCTCCAACATCGTGCGCGAGCTGAAGGACGGTGGAACCGTCGAGGTCACCCCCACCTCGGCCGGTGGCCGCAGGGCCCGCAGCGTGTCGCTGAGCGGGGACGCCGGGATAGTGATCGGCATCGACTTCGGCCACACCCACCTGCGGGTGGCCATCGGCAACCTGGCCCACCAGGTGCTCGCCGAGGACTCCGAGCCGCTGGACGTGGACGCCTCCTCGACGCAGGGGTTCGACCGCGCCGAGGAGCTGATCGACCGGCTGATCGCCGCGACCGGCGTGGACCGGGGCAAGGTGGCCGGGGTCGGGCTCGGCGTACCGGGGCCCATCGACGTGGAGTCGGGCACCCTGGGGTCCACCTCGATCCTGCCCGGCTGGGGCGGCACCCGGCCCGCCGAGGAGCTGCGCGAACGGCTCGGCGTGCCGGTCCACGTGGACAACGACGCCAACCTGGGCGCCCTCGGTGAGCTGGTCTGGGGCAGCGGCAAGGGCGTCCGCGACCTGGCCTACATCAAGGTGGCCAGCGGGGTCGGGGCGGGCCTGGTGATCAACGGGCAGATCTACCGGGGGCCCGGCGGGACGGCCGGCGAGATCGGGCACATCACCATCGACGAGGCGGGCCCGGTGTGCCGCTGCGGCAACCGGGGCTGCCTGGAGACCTTCACGGCCGCGCGCTACGTCCTCCCGCTGCTCCAGCCGAGCCATGGCACCTCCCTGACCATGGAGGGCGTCGTACGGCTGGCCAGGGACGGGGACCCCGGCTGCCGCCGGGTGATCGCCGACGTGGGCCGCCACATCGGCAGCGGCGTGGCCAACCTGTGCAATCTGCTGAACCCCAGCCGGGTCGTCCTGGGCGGCGATCTCGCCGAGGCCGGGGAACTGGTGCTGGCCCCCATCAGGGAGTCCGTGGGACGCTATGCGATCCCCAGCGCGGGACGTCAACTGTCCGTGCTTCCAGGGGCACTTGGGGGTCGCGCGGAGGTGCTCGGGGCACTCGCCCTGGCGCTGAGCGAAATGGGTGATTCGACCCTGCTCGACGGCTCTGCCACGGCCTCGCTGCCCGTGGTGGCTCCTGCCTTCACTTAGATAACGAATGGCACCGTTGCCATCTCGTTAAGAATTTACTTCTTGACGCCGAACGCGTGGCCGAGTTGACTTCCAGCCACCTCGGCCGCAACGACGCGGCCTCGTCAGGGAGGTTTCTGAAGTGAACACGCGTATGCGTCGTGCGGCCTTCGCCGTTGCTGCTGGTGCCATGGCCGTCTCGCTCGCCGCCTGTGGCAGTGCCAAGGAGTCCGGTGGCGGTGCCGCCAAGTCCGCGGACAGCAAGAAGAAGGGCGACGCGATCACGGTCGGCCTGCTCCTGCCGGAGAACCAGACCGCGCGTTACGAGAAGTTCGACCGTCCGCTGATCGAGAAGAAGGTCTCGGAGCTGACGAACGGCAAGGGCAAGGTCGTCTACGCCAACGCCAAGCAGGACGCGACCCAGCAGAACCAGCAGGTCGACACCATGATCACCAACAAGGTGGACGTCCTGATCATCGACGCGGTGGACGCCGCGGCGATCAAGAACTCGGTCCAGAAGGCCAAGGACCAGGGCATCCCGGTCGTCGCCTACGACCGCCTGGCGCAGGGCCCGATCGACGCCTACACCTCGTTCGACAACGAGACCGTCGGCAAGACGCAGGGCGAGGCCCTCCTGAAGGCCCTGGGCTCCAAGGCCAAGTCCGGCAAGATCGTCATGATGAACGGCTCCTCCACGGACCCGAACGCCGCGCAGTTCAAGAAGGGCGCGCACGACGTCCTCGACGGCAAGGTGAACGTCGGCAAGGAGTACGACACCAAGGAGTGGAAGCCGGAGAACGCCAACTCCAACATGGAGGGCGCCATCTCGGCCCTGGGCAAGAAGAACATCATCGGCGTCTACTCCGCCAACGACGGCATGGCCGGCGGTATCATCACCGCCCTCAAGTCCGCGGGCATCGCCAACGTCCCGGTCACCGGCCAGGACGCCGAGCTCGCCGGTGTGCAGCGCATCGTCTCCGGTGCCCAGTACATGAGCGTCTACAAGCCGTACGCCCCGGAGGCCGACGCCGCCGCGGAGATGGCCGTCAACCTGGCGCAGGGCAAGTCGCTCGACTCCGTCGCCAAGGACAAGGTCGACAGCCCCACCACCAAGGCCGTCCCGTCGATCCTGGTCGCCGTCACCTCGCTGACCAAGGACAACATCAAGGACACCGTCATCAAGGACGGCGTCTACACGGTGGCCGACATCTGCACCGCCCAGTACAAGGCCGCCTGCGCCAAGGCCGGCCTGAACTAACCGACGGACCCTTTCCCCACCCCGCCGACCGGATTCCCGTCGGCGGGGCGGTGAGGACCGCTCAGGCTCCTCCGGCGCCCCGCGCACTACACAGCCCCGCAAGCTCGGCGCGGGGCGCCGGACGGAATTCCCCCAAACTTCTGCACAACCTCCCGCCGGGTCAGGCGGCGAAGGAGATGGTTCACGTGTCCGCTACGCCCGTGCTGGCGTTGCGCGGAGTCTCCAAGCGATTCGGTGCCGTCCAGGCGCTCACCGATGTCACGCTGGAGATCCACGCCGGTGAGGTGGTCGCCCTGGTGGGTGACAACGGTGCCGGAAAGTCCACGCTGGTCAAGACGATCGCCGGCGTGCACCCCATCGATGAGGGTGTCATCGAATGGGACGGCAAAACCGTCCAGGTCAACAAGCCGCACGACGCCCAGAACCTGGGCATCGCCACGGTGTACCAGGACCTCGCGCTGTGCGACAACATCGATGTCGTCGGCAACCTCTACCTGGGCCGGGAGATCCGCCGCGCGGGCGTCCTGGACGAGGTCGAGATGGAGCGGCGCTCGCGTGAGCTGCTGGACCAGCTCTCGATCCGCATTCCCAGTGTCCGTATCCCGATCGCCTCGCTCTCCGGCGGTCAGCGCCAGGTCGTGGCCATCGCCCGGTCGATGCTCGGCGAGCCCCGGCTCGTGATCCTCGACGAGCCCACCGCCGCGCTCGGTGTCGAGCAGACCGCCCAGGTCCTCGACCTGGTCGAGCGGCTGCGGGAGCGCGGCCACGCCGTGATCCTCATCAGCCACAACATGGCCGACGTCAAGGCGGTCGCCGACAAGGTGGCCGTGCTGCGCCTGGGCCGCAACAACGGCGTCTTCGAGGTCAAGTCGACCTCGCAGGAAGAGATCATCTCCGCCATCACCGGCGCCTCGGACAATGCCGTCACCCGTCGTGCGGCGCGCACCAATGGGGAGATCAAGAAGTGAGCATCGAGAAGACCTCCACGCCTCCGGGGGACGCCGCCCCCAAGCCCTCCGCCGACGCCGCCGCGGTGAACCCGGAGGCCGCCCCCGGCGCCGGTGTCGCCGTCGACCCCCGGCTGCTCGTGCGCGAGCAGGGACTCGCGGGCTACGTGGGCGAGTTCAAGCGCAAGATGAAGGCCGGCGACCTGGGCTCGATGCCCGTCGTGGTCGGACTCATCGTCATCTGGATCATCTTCCAGAGCCTGAACTCCAACTTCCTCACCGCGGGCAACCTCTCCGACATCTCCGTCGCCATGGTCGGCACGGGCATGATCGCCGTCGGTATCGTGTTCGTCCTGCTGCTCGGCGAGATCGACCTCTCGGTCGGCTCCCTCTCCGGTGTGGCGGGCGCGACCTTCGCGGTGCTGAACATCACCAACGGCATGAACGAGGTGCTGGCCTTCGTGCTGGCGATCCTTACGGGCACCGTCGCCGGTGCGATCCAGGGCTTCTTCTTCGCCAAGATCGGTGTGCCGGCCTTCGCCGTCACCCTGGCGGGACTGCTGTTCTGGAACGGCCTGATGCTCAAGATCCTGGGCGACAACGGCACGATCAACCTGAACAGCGACGGCCTGGTCGCCAACCTGACCAGCTACTACTTCTCCGACGTGGCCGCCGCCTACGGCCTGGCCGCCGTGGTGACGGTGCTGTTCTTCGTCAGCTCCTTCCTCGGCAACAAGCGTCGTGACGCCGCCGGGGTGCCGTCGAAGCCGCTGAGCGAGATCGTCCTGCGCACCGTGCTGCTGGGTGTCCTCTCCTTCGCCGTGGCGATCGTCTTCAACCAGTACAAGGGCCTGCCGCTGGCGGTCGTGATCTTCGTCGCGGTCCTCTTCGTCACCGACTTCGTGCTGCGCCGCACGGCCTACGGCCGCAAGGTGTTCGCGCTGGGCGGCAGCGTCGAGGCGTCCCGCCGTGCCGGTATCAACGTGGACCTGGTCCGCATCTCGGTGTTCGCCATCTCCGGCACCTTCGCGGCGCTGGGCGGTCTGTTCATCGCCTCCAAGATCGCCTCCGCCAACCAGGGCGCGGGCGGCGGTGACCTCCTGATGAACGCCATCGCGGCGGCCGTCATCGGCGGCACGTCCCTCTTCGGCGGCCGCGGCCGCACCTGGAACGCGCTCCTCGGTGTGCTGGTCATCGTCTCGATCCAGTACGGCCTGGCGCTCCAGGGCATCCCCTCGCCGGTCCAGTACATGATCACCGGTGGTGTCCTGCTGGCGACCGTCGTCATCGACGCGGTCACCCGCAAGACCCAGAAGTCGGCCGGCCGCGCGTAAGCTCGGCAGGCTTCGCGGAGCCCGGCGCGATGGAGCGCCGGGCTCCTGCGTTTTCCCTGGTCGCATCCCTGCTCGTGGGGGGTGCGGCCGTTCGTATGACCCGTGGGGGAACCCAGGGGGCACCGCCCGGCCATCGGCCGCCGGAGCGGAACATTAGACTCATCAAGCCCGGCAACAGCTCGATCAGCTCATACTTGCAAGGAGGCACGGGTGCCGCTGCTGACCCGCATCACGGGACCGCGCGATCTGGACCGGCTCAGCCTGGAGGAGCTGAACCAGCTGGCGGAGGAGGTCCGGACCTTCCTCGTGGACGCCGTGTCCAAGACCGGCGGTCACCTCGGCCCGAACCTCGGTGTGGTGGAGCTGACCATCGCCCTGCACCGGGTCTTCCACTCGCCCGCCGACAAGGTCCTGTGGGACACCGGCCACCAGTCCTACGTGCACAAGCTCCTCACCGGGCGCCAGGACTTCTCCCGCCTGAAGATGAAGGGCGGCCTCTCCGGCTACCCGGCGCAGGCAGAGTCCGAGCACGACGTCATCGAGAACAGCCACGCCTCCACGGTGCTCGGCTGGGCCGACGGCATCGCCAAGGCCAACGAGCTGAAGAAGTCCGACGACCGTGTCGTGGCCGTCATCGGTGACGGCGCGCTGACCGGCGGCATGGCCTGGGAGGCGCTGAACAACATCGCCGAGGCCAAGGACCGCCCGCTGGTCATCGTCGTCAACGACAACGAGCGCTCCTACGCGCCCACCATCGGCGGCATGGCCAACCACCTGGCCACCCTGCGCACCAGCGACGGCTACGAGCGTTTCCTCGCCCGGACCAAGGACCTGCTGGACCGCACCCCGGTCGTCGGCCGCCCGCTCTACGACACCCTGCACGGCGCCAAGAAGGGCCTGAAGGACTTCATCGCCCCGCAGGGCATGTTCGAGGACCTCGGCCTGAAGTACGTCGGCCCGATCGACGGCCACGACATCGAGGCGCTGGAGTCGGCGCTGGTGCGCGCCAAGCGGTTCGGCGGCCCGGTCATCGTGCACTGCCTCACCGAGAAGGGCCGCGGCTACCAGCCCGCCCTCCAGGACGAGGCCGACCGCTTCCACGCCGTCGGCAAGATCCACCCCGACACCGGTCTGCCGATCGCCTCCTCCGGCGCGGACTGGACCTCCGTGTTCGGCGAGGAGATGGTGAAGCTCGGCGAGGAGCGCGAGGACATCGTCGCCATCACCGCGGCCATGCTCCAGCCGGTCGGCCTGGACAAGTTCGCCAAGCGCTTCCCCGAGCGGGTCTACGACGTCGGCATCGCCGAGCAGCACGGCGCCGTCTCCGCCGCCGGTCTCGCGCACGGCGGGGTGCACCCCGTCTTCGCGGTGTACGCCACCTTCCTCAACCGCGCCTTCGACCAGGTCCTGATGGACGTCGCCCTGCACAAGTGCGGGGTGACCTTCGTCCTGGACCGGGCCGGTATCACCGGCACCGACGGCGCCTCCCACAACGGCATGTGGGACATGTCCATCCTCCAGGTCGTGCCGGGCCTGCGCCTGGCCGCGCCGCGCGACGCCGACCAGGTCCGCGCCCAGCTCCGCGAGGCCGTCGCCGTCGACGACGCGCCGACCGTGGTCCGCTTCTCCAAGGGCGCCGTAGGCCCCGCCGTACCGGCCGTGCGCCGGGTCGGCGGCATGGACGTGCTGCGCGAGCCGGGCACCGAGCGTCCCGACGTGCTGCTGGTGTCCGTGGGCGCGCTCGCCCCGATGTGCCTGGAGATCGCCACGCTGCTCGACAAGCAGGGCATCTCCACCACCGTGGTCGACCCCCGCTGGGTCAAGCCCGTCGACGAGGCGATGGCCCCGCTCGCCGAGCGGCACCGGGTCGTCGTCACCGTCGAGGACAACAGCCGCGTCGGCGGTGTCGGCTCCGCGATCGCCCAGGCGCTGCGCGACGCGGGCGTGGACATGCCGCTGCGCGACTTCGGCATCCCGCCCCGCTTCCTCGACCACGCCTCGCGCGCCGAGGTCATGGCCGAGATCGGGCTGACCGCCCCCGACATCGCCCGCCAGGTCACCGGTCTGGTCGCCAAGATCGACGGCCGCTTCGGCCAGGACACGGACGCCATGGACTCGGTGGAGTCCGCGCGCGACTGACCACCCGAACGCCACGGCTCACGGGCCGGTTCCGCACCCTCCTCAGGTGGCGGAACCGGCCCGCTTGCGTGAATCTGCCATTGCCGGGGCACACGCACCCCGTCCCTCTCGACCATGTCGAGGACGACAAGCGTGGGAGGTAGGCACGTGAGCACGCTCTTCCGTACGAAGAACGTCGAGCAGTCCATCCGGGACACCGAGGAACCGGAGCACTCGCTCAAGAAGTCCCTCTCCGCCCTGGACCTCACCGTGTTCGGTGTCGGTGTCATCATCGGCACCGGCATCTTCGTGCTGACCGGCCAGGTGGCCAAGAACAGCGCGGGCCCCGCGGTGGCCATCTCCTTCGCCGTCGCCGGTGTCGTCTGCGGCCTGGCCGCGCTCTGCTACGCCGAGTTCGCCTCGACGGTCCCGGTGGCGGGATCGGCGTACACCTTCTCGTACGCCTCGCTCGGTGAGCTGCCCGCCTGGACCATCGGCTGGGACCTGGTGCTGGAGTTCGCGCTCGGCACGGCGGTGGTGGCGGTCGGCTGGTCCGGGTACATCCGCTCGCTGTTCGACAGCTGGGGCTGGCACCTGCCGGAGTACCTGTCCGGCCGGGACGGCGCGACGGGGTTCGGCTTCGACATCCTCGCCGCCGCGCTGGTGCTGCTGCTGACCTGCGTGCTGGTGGTCGGCATGAAGCTGTCCGCCCGGATCACCTCGGCGGTCGTCGCCATCAAGGTGGTCGTCGTCCTCATCGTGATCGTCGCCGGTGCCTTCTTCGTCAGCGGCGACAACTACAAGCCGTTCATCCCCCCGGCCCAGCCGCAGGAGGCGGGCCAGAACCTCAAGGCGCCGCTGATCCAGCTGATGTTCGGCTGGGCACCGGCCAACTTCGGTGTGATGGGCATCTTCACCGCCGCCTCGGTGGTGTTCTTCGCGTTCATCGGCTTCGACATCGTCGCCACCGCCGCCGAGGAGACCCGTAACCCGCAGCGGGACATGCCGCGCGGCATCCTCGGCTCGCTGCTCATCTGCACGGTGCTGTACGTGGCGGTGTCCCTCGTCGTCACCGGCATGCAGAAGTACACGAAGCTGTCGGTGGAGGCGCCGCTCGCGGACGCCTTCAAATCACTCGGACATCCTTGGTACGCGGGCATCATCAGCTTCGGCGCCGCCGTCGGCCTGACCACGGTGTGCATGATCCTGCTGCTCGGGCAGACGCGGGTGTTCTTCGCCATGAGCCGCGACGGACTGCTGCCCCGCTTCTTCTCCCGCGTCCACCCCCGCTTCCGCACCCCGCACCGGCCGACCATCCTGCTGGGCGTGATCATCGCGATCATCGCGGGCTTCACCAGCCTCAGCGAGCTGGCCGAACTGGTCAACATCGGCACCCTGTTCGCGTTCATCGTGGTGGCGATCAGCGTGATCATCCTGCGCAGGACCCGCCCCGACCTGCCCCGCGCCTTCCGCACCCCGTGGGTCCCGGTGCTGCCGATCGTGTCGGTGTGCGCCTCGCTGTGGCTGATGCTGAACCTGCCCGCCGAGACCTGGCTGCGGTTCGCGATCTGGATGGCGATCGGCTTCGTCGTCTACTTCCTCTACGGCCGCACGCACAGCCGTCTGGCCCGCGGGGAGCAGCCGCCCGCCGAGGCCCCCAAGGCACAGTGAGCCGGAGCCGGTCCGGCGTGCGGTGTCCTCAGCCGAGGGCCGTACGCGGACCGGCGACGTCGGCGCCCAGCTCGCCGACCCGGCGCCGCAGTTCGCGGTCGGCGGTCACCACCAGCCGGTCCCGGTCGGCGGACCCGGCGACCAGCTCCACGATCCAGTCGTCCCCGCTGCCCGGCGCGGACTCCACCCGCACCCCCGGCACGGACTCGACACCACGCGCCGCGCCCTCCACCACCAGCACGATCTCCGCCGGGTCGGTCCGGCCCGGCAGACCGGCACTGGCCAGCCGGTCCCGCAGCCGCTCGGCGGCCCCCTTGCGGTCCTTCCACCAGCCGTCGGGCCGGGAGCCCATCACATTGGCGCAGTCCACGATCGCCAGCACGGGATCGTCCTGATCCGGAACACCGCGTACGTCGTCCATGCGCCCAGGGTCCCACGGGAGCCGCACGGGGGCGCGGTCCGCGGCCTTGACCAGGCAGCTTATGGTGATGCGGTGAACGGCGACTGGCTCATACGCGGCCGCGACGGCCGGCTCGGTGTCTACCACCCCACGGGCGACGGAGTCCTCTCGCGGGCGGAACACCGGCCGGGCGGCGGCTGGACCGCACCGCGCAGGGTGGGCGGCGAACAGGAACTGCGGCCCGGCCTCGGAGTGGGCCAGGGCGCCGACGGCTATGCCCACCTCGTCTCCTGGCGCCCGGCGGCGAAGGGCGAGGCGGTCCTGACGCACTCCACCCACTACCGGCCCGACCTCGCCGCCCTGGACTGGGCCCCGGTCGGCCACCCCAACCGCAAGGGCCCCCGGACCTCCGAGCCCGCGGTCGCGGTGGACGCCCAGGGCCGGGCCCATGTCTTCGTGGTCAACGGCGGCCAGGGTCTGAGCATGGTCGCCCAGCGGGAGAAGGGCGGCTGGGACCCCTGGCGCGACCTGAAGGGCTCCCGCGTCCAGGACGGCCTCGCGGCGCTGACGGGGGAGTCCGGCCTGGTCGAGGTGTACGCGGCGGTGCCCGGCGGCATCCTGCACTGGGCCCAGGAGAAGCCGGGCGAGCAGCCCGTCATGACGGAGTCGCTGGAGGCGCGGGTCACGCCCGGCACCCTGTCCGCGCTCGCCACCTCCGCGCACAGCACGACGGTGTTCTACACCGACCCCGAGGGCCTGCTCTGCGCCTGGCGCCCCGGTTCGGCGCCCGTCGCGCTGCTGTACGCGGCCGGTCCCGGCCCGGTCAGCGCGACGCGCTGCCTGCTCGACGGCCACGACTGCACGGTGCTCGCGCAGCGCGCGGCGAACGGCCGGGTCGTCATCGCCGCCTATCCGACCCAGGCGGAGTCGGCGGGCGCCTGGTGGGCCGAGTCGGGCCCGGAACTGCCCGAGGACGCGCGGGTGTTCCTCGCGGGCGACGCCCACTCCGGCCGACTGGCCGCGGCCGCGCTCTCCCCGTCGACCGGACGGCTCGTCCTCACCCGTCGCAAGGACGAGCCGGGGCTCGCGCTGGAGCCCTGGCGGGAGATCTGACCCCGCGCCCGCGGGGGGGGGCGCCGTCCTTACGGGGTAGCGCCGCCGCGCGCGGGCGACTTCTTGGCGGAGTCGGGGATGGTCCCGTCCGTGCGCAGGGCCGCCCAGAGCTGCTTGGCCTGGGGCTCGGCGGCCACGACCCGGTTGGGGTCCTGGGTGTCGTACCGCACCGGGAGCATGATCGTCTCCATGGTGGAGGTGTCGACACCGTTCATGCTGCGGCTGAACTCGGCGAGCTTGGTGAGGGAGGCGAGCCCGGAGTCGGTGGTGAGCGCGGTGGTGAGGTCGTCCGCCACGGCGTACGCCTTGGTAGGGCTGCCCATCAGGTCCTGCCGCTTGATCTCGGCGAGCAGGGCCATCAGGAACTTCTGCTGCATCCCGATCCGGCCCAGGTCGCTGCCGTCCCCGATGCCGTGCCGGGTGCGGACGAACTGGAGCGCCTGGGTGCCATTGAGCCGGTGGGTGCCCGCGGCCAGGTCGAGCCCGCTGGAGGAGTCGTGGATGTCGCGGTCCACGGTGACGGGCACGCCGCCGATCGCGTCGACGAGGCCCTGGAACCCGGCGAAGTCGATCTCCACGAAGTGGTCGAGCCGTACGCCCGACATCTTCTCGACCGTCTTGACCACACAGGCCGGACCGGCGGCCGAGTAGACCGAGTTGAACATCACGCGGTTCGCCGAGGGCAGCTTCGTGCCGTCGGCCTTGGCGCACTCGGGGCGGGTGACGAGGGTGTCGCGCGGGATGCTGACGGCGACGGCCTTCTGCCGCCCCTCGGGTATGTGGATCACCAGCGCGGTGTCCGAGCGCGCTCCGGCCACGTGCCCGGTCCCGGTCGTGGCGTTGGCGCCCGCGCGCGAGTCGGAGCCGAGGACCAGTACGTTCTGCCCGGAGGTGGGGAGCTTCGCGGGCCGGTCGTCGCCGAGGGACTGGTCGAGGTCGACGCCCTTGATGTTGCCGTCGAGCTGGCTGTACAGCGCGTAGGAGACACCGGCCGCGGCGACCGCGAGGACCACGACACCACCGGCGATCCAGCGCAGCGGCCGACGGCGCCGTCCGGTCGGCGGCGCCTGCCGCGGCCCCGTCTCGTGGTTGCCCGGACCCACCGGGGAGTGCGTCATGCTCGGTCCTCTCGCTTGTCGGCTCAGCGCCTTGTTCCATGAGTGGCCTGGGCGCGAGTGGGGGGAGAGGTTCGGGCCCGTACGGCGCTTCGCGCCGTGGTCCGCCGAACTATAGACCGAATGTCAGATCACGTACTGTGTGCGTCCGCTGTCCATCGTTCACCAGAACTTCACCTGGTCGGCCAGCTCTCCAGCCTGTTTGCCTGACGATCCGTTCATTTGACAGTGATGTGAACATGCGGTGATGATTCGCAAAGCGCGTGAAGCTTAAAGCATCATGTGTATGGCCTGATCATTCACAGGCGCTCACCCGGCCGGGGGCCGGGAGTGAACGAGGGGGGTCGGCTGTGGTCTCGGGGGTCTCGGCCTGCAAGGAGTCGGAAGCGTGACGGCGGTATCCGAACACACCGCCGTACGGATGCCCGTCGATCAGCCGCGCCGTGGCGCCGTCGCACCGACGGCCTTCCTGGAGCGCACCGCGCGGGCCGTCGTCGAGGCGGCGGCAGCGGTCGGCGAGCCGACGGCGGTCACCGAGCGGCACGACGACGTCTACGTCATCCAGCGGATCACCCCGCTCGCGGCCCGCGAGGCCAACCGCGCGGCCATGTCGCGGCTGCTCTCCACCGTCGGTGTCGACCACTTCGCCGTCCGGGGCAACGACGACCACGGCACCGTGCTCGCCGTCGCCGAGGACGCGCGCCCCCAGGTGCTGAACGTGCTGCGGCGCGGCCTCGAACAGTTCCCCGGCGTGCTGAGCGTGATCGACCCCGACGCGCCCCGCCAGGCCAAGCCGCGCTCCACGCGGGAGCCCGCCGCCTGGCGCGAGGTGTCCGGCGCCCGGGTCCTCCAGGTCAGCTGGACCCGCGCGGACCCCGACCGGCACCTGACGCTGGGGCACGAGTACGGCTGCGCCGTCGAGTTCTGGCGCCGTGAGGGCGACCGTCTGGTGGCGCCCCGCGCCAACCGGGTCGCCTGGACCGTGCAGGCGGACGGTCCCGGCGTGCGCGGTGCGGCCCGGCTGTTCAGCCGCTTCATCTCCGACTGGACCCCCGCCGAGGACGCGCCCCCGCTGGTCACCCGGCCCGAGTTCCTCGTCCCGTGCGCGGACGACATCGACTTCCCCGTGGACGCGGTCTACACCTGGGTGGACGGCAACGACCCGGCCTGGCAGGAGCGCAAGGCCACGGCCAAGGGCGAGGTCTACCACGCCGAGTCGGCGAGCGACGCCCGCTTCATCAGCCGGGACGAACTCCGTTACTCGGTACGCTCGTTGCACATGTTCGCGCCCTGGGTGCGCAACGTCTACGTGGTGACCGACGACCAGACCCCCGCCTGGCTGCGGGAGGACCTGGCGGACGTGCCCGGACTCCGGATCGCCACGCACCGCGAGATCTTCCGTGACCAGTCCGACCTGCCGGTGTTCAACTCGCACGCCATCGAGAGCCAGTTGCACCGCATCGAGGGCCTGGCCGAGCACTTCCTGTACTTCAACGACGACATGTTCATGGGCCGCCCGGTCGCGCCGCACGCCTTCTACACCCCGACCGGCCTGGCCCGGTACTTCCCCTCGCGCAACCGCATCCCGCAGGGCCCGGTCGTCCCCACGGACAGCCCGGTCGACGCGGCGTGCAAGAACAACCGCGCGCTGCTGAAGGAACGTTTCGGCAGAGTGATCACGCAGCCCATGGAGCACATTCCGTACCCGATGCGCCGCTCGGCGATGGAGGAGGCGGAACGGGACTTCCCGGAAGCGTGGGCGCGCACCTCGGGCAGCAGATTCCGCGCCATGACGGACATCTCCCCGACCTCGTCCTTCGTCCTCTACTACGCCGCCCTCACCGGCCGGGGACAGCCGGGCTCGATGCCCTTCACCTACCTCCAGCTCTCGGTGCCCGATCTGGCCGACCGGCTCCAACGCCTGCTGGACGGCCGGGACAAGGACTCCTTCTGTCTCAACGACGCCTTCTCCACCCCCGAGGACATCGAGGCCCAGCAGGAACTGCTGGACGGATTCCTCAACGCCTACTTCCCCACCCCGAGCCCTTACGAACAACGATGAAGCGGAGTTCATGACGTGTCCGATCCGACGTCCATGAACTCAGCGGTTCAGGTCTACAAGCGATTCGTCCCCGACCCCCTGCGCGCGGCCGCGGCCACCACGCTGCCCGACGGGATGCGCCGCTCGGTGAAGCGGAGCCTCGCCCAGACCCTGCGCCGCCGCGAGGCACGACTGCACCAGCGCGCGCTGCGCCGGGTGCGCCGGGCCGGACTCGGCCGGTCCGAGCGCCGCATCGAAGCGCCGGACGGCCGTGTCGGCCATGTGCACACCGGACTCACCGCCGATTTGGCCCGCCGGTTCGACCACGACCTGGTCACCCGTGCCCTGGACTCCGCGGGCATCTGCTGGTTCGCGGTCCCCGCGCTGGACGACCGCCGTATCTGCCTCGCCGTCGAGCAGCGCGACAAGGGAGCCGTGCGCCGCGTGCTCCGGGCCCTCCTGGAGGAGCACACCGGGTACGTCACCTCCGTGTCGCCCGCCCAGCCCGACAACCCGGGGGAGCCGGGCAGCCATGTGAAGGCGTGGAAGCACTACGCCAAGGCGCGGGTCATCCGGCTCGCCTGGCTGCGCACCGAGCCCACCGAGAACCTGTGGACCGGCGACGACCAGGGCATCGAGATCGAGTTCTGGACCCGCAACACCAACCTGCCCACCGAGCGCCTCATCGGCCCCCGCCCCAACCGCGTCCAGCGCGCCGTGCCCAGCGACGCCCCCGGGGTCGAGATCGGCTTCGACCGGCTGTGCGGCTACAGCGACACCGACGCCGAACTCGAGCCCACCGTCACCCTGGACACCTTCGACGTCGTCCGGCTGGACGAGGTGGACTTCCCCGTCGACGCGGTCGTCCTCTTCGAGCACGCCACCCCCTGGGGCGAGGAACTGCTGCGCGCCGCGCTGCGCTCCCTCCACCAGTACGCGCCCTGGACCCGGGTGATCCACGTCCTCGCGCGCACGGAGCCGCCCGCCTGGCTGAGCGACGCCGAAGGGATCGACGTGGTCCGGGCCCGGCCCGGCGCCGAGGCGCAGCTGCACCGGCTGCCGGGGCTCGCCCCGCACTTCCTGCTGCTGCGCCCCGGCGCGGTCGTCGGCCGCCCGATCCGGCCCTTCGACTACTTCATGCCCGGCGGCGCGGCCCGCCCCCGGCGCGGCCGCTGGACTGCCGAGGAGTCCATCGCCCCCTGGGCGCGCGCCGCGTTCTCGGCCACCGGCCGGGCCGTCGCGCACGGCTACGCGGGCGGCCCCCAGCCGCACCGCGTCGAGACCCTCGCCCGCCTCGCGGAGAAGGGCACCCCAATGCCCGAGGCGCCCGACGGACAGCGGGCCGCCGTCGTGCCCGGCACCCATCCGCTGGACGGCGTCGCCCACCACTTCGGCCAGCTCCACACCCTCGCGGACCCCTCCGGCGAGGCGTCGGTCACGCTGCACGCGGCGCTGCCCGGCCTCCCCGTCCAGCTGCGGCGGCTGCTGGCCCGCCGGGACACCCAGCAGATCCAGCTGACCGGGCTCGGCACGAACGCGGCGCTGGCGGGCGGCGGCACCGAGGCCGTCGTCGGCTTCCTGCACCGCTACTTCCCCGTACCCAGCCCCTTCGAGCGCGGCCCCGAGGCCCCCTCGGCGCCCGCGGTGCCCTCCCGGAAGGCGGTCCGACAGCGGTGAGCACGGCCAATCCCGAGGCGTCGGCGCCGCTCCAGGCGTACCGTGCCGTCGTCCCCGACGTGGTCAGGCGTCGGGTCGCGCACAAGGTCCCGACCGGGCTGCGCGCGGCGCTCAAGCGGCTGCTGCGCCGACTGCACGCCCTCGGCTTCCTCACCCGGCGGTTCCGCGCCCTGCGCGCCCGGCGCCGCTGGCCCCAGCTCCGTACCTTCGAACGGGGTCCCGGACTCGCGGCGGTGCCCGGCAACCGGATCGCCGTGGTGCGGGCCGCGGTGTCCCCGCTCGCCCTGCGCGAGGCCAACCTCGAACGCGTCGTGACCGCGCTGGAACAGGCGGACATCGACCACTTCGTGATCCGCGGCACCAGCGACCTCCGTTCCTGCGTCGCCGTGTCGGCGGCCGACCGCGAGCCGGTCGCCGCCCTCCTCGGCCGCTTCGGCGCCGAGGGGCCCGTCTACGCGCAGGCCCGCCGGGGCGAGTCCGCCGCGGGCCAGCCCGTGCTGTGCGGCGCGCGGCAGGCGGCGCGGCTGGCGCGGGAGGCGGACGTGGTGCGGATCGGCACCGTCTGGAGCCATCCCGCCAAGACCCTGGTGCTCGGCCTGGAGCACGGCTGCGACCTGGAGTTCTGGCAGCCCGGCGAGGACCGGCTCGTCGCCCCGCGCCCCAACCGGATCACCGAGGAGGTCGCGTTCGGCGAGCCCCTGGTCACCCTGCCCGCCAGCAGGCTCACCAGCTTCGCCGCGCCGCCCACCAGCCCCAGTCGGCCGGTGCGCACCCTCGCGGCCAGCGCCGACCGCCTGCCCGAGGACGTGCGGTTCCCCATCGACGCCGTCTACACCTGGGTCGACGGCAGCGACCCCGCCTGGCTGCGCCGCCGCGCCGCGCACGGGGACAAGGGCTACCACGCCGAGTCCGCCAACGCCGCCCGGTACATCAGCCGGGACGAGCTGCGCTACTCGCTGCGCGCGCTGGCCCAGAACGCGCCCTGGATCAGGCGCGTCCACCTGGTGACGGACCAGCAGCGCCCGG
Organism: Streptomyces sp. NPDC002176; assembly: GCF_044903645.1. Lineage (NCBI taxonomy): Bacteria > Bacillati > Actinomycetota > Actinomycetes > Kitasatosporales > Streptomycetaceae > Streptomyces > Streptomyces sp. NPDC002176. The sequence continues at coordinate 1,578,396 of NZ_JBJDQW010000001.1, read as the reverse complement.
CCTGGCTCGACGACACCCACCCCCGGATCACCGTCGTCGACCACTCCGAGATCTTCGACGACCCGTCCGCGCTGCCCACCTTCAACTCGCACGCCATCGAGAGCAGGCTGCACCACATCAAGGGCCTGTCCGAGCACTTCCTGTACTTCAACGACGACATGTTCCTCGGCCGCCCCGTCACCCCGCAGGACTTCTTCCTCTCCAACGGGATGAGCCGCATCTTCTTCTCCCCGTCCCAGGTCCCGCAGTGGGCGAGCCCGGCCGGGGACCGCCCGGTGGACGCCGCCGGGAAGAACAACCGACGCCTGCTGCGGGAACGATTCGGCACCGCCATCGTGCACAAGCTGCGGCACGCCCCGTACGCCCTGCGCCGCAGCGTGCTCCAGGAGATCGAGCGGGAGTACGCGACGGAGCACCGGCAGACCACGTACAGCCGGTTCCGCAGCGCGGCCGACCTCTCCATCCCGTCGTCGCTGTACCACTACCACGCCTATCTGACCGGGCGGGCGGTGCCGTCGCAGATCGCGTTCGCCTACCTCGACCTCGCCAAGCCCGAGATCCAGCGCCGCCTCGGCATCCTGCTGGCCCGCCGCGACCGGCAGGCGTTCTGCATCAACGACACCCTCTCCGACGGCCTCGACGTCGACCGGCAGACGGTCATGCTCCGGACGTTCCTGGACGCCTACTTCCCGGTCCCGAGTCCCTTCGAACGGAAGGAGGGCGAGGTCCGATGAAGATCTCCTTCCTCATCAACAACATCTACGGCATCGGCGGCACCAACCGCACCGTCATCAACCTCGCCGAGGCCCTGTCCGTCCAGCACGACGTGGAGATCGTCTCCGTCTTCCGGCGCACCACCGCCACCAAGTTCGAGATCTCGCCGCGCGTCACCGTGCGCGCCCTGGTCGACCTGCGCCCCGGCAGCCCGGACCGGGGTGCCTCCGGCAGCGACGAACCCAGCGAAGTGGTGCCGCGCCAGGAGGAGTTCTACGCCCAGTACAGCAAGTTCACCGACGCCCGCATCATCCGGGAACTGAGCCGGACCTCGGCGGACGTCGTGATCGGCACCCGGCCCAGCCTCAACCTCTTCATCGCCGCCCACACCCGCGACGGCGCCCTGCGCGTGGCCCAGGAGCACATGACCCACCTGGCCATCCCCCCGGCGGTCCGCGCCGAGATGGCCCGCGTCTACCCGCGGCTGGACGCGATCACCACGGTCACCGACGCCGACGCCCGCTCCTTCCAGGAGAACACCCCGATCCCCGGCATCCCGGTCATCGGCGTCCCCAACAGCGTGCCCAACCCGGCCGGCCGCCCCTCCGACTGCACCCGCAAGGTCGTCGTCAGCGCCGGACGCATGCACCACGTCAAGCGCTACGACCTGCTCATCAGCGCCTTCGCCGCGCTCGCCGACGACTTCCCCGACTGGCAGCTGCGCATCTACGGCGACGGCGGCGAGGCGAACAAGCTGCGCGCCCAGGTCACCGAACTCGGCCTCAACGGCCAGGTGTTGCTCATGGGCGGCTTCTCGCCCATCGAGTCCGAGTGGGCCAAGGGCTCCATCGCCGCCGTCACCTCCAGCGCCGAGTCCTTCGGCATGACCCTGGTCGAGGCGATGCGCTGCGGCCTCCCCGTGGTCTCCACCGACTGCCCCGTGGGCCCGCGCGAGATCCTCCGCGACGGCGAGGACGGCTTCCTCGTCCCCAACGGCGAGGCCCAGGGCGTCACCGCCGCGCTCCGCCGCCTCATGGCCGACCAGCAGCTCCGCCGCACCATGGGCACCAACGCCCTGCGCAACGCCGAGCGGTACGACCCCTCGGCCATCGCCGACCGCTACGTGGCGATCTTCGAGGACGCCGCCCGGCGCCGCGCCGACGCCGAGCGCGGCTACCGCCCGCCCGCCGCCCGCAAGAACCGCTCCGCGCCGCTCACCGTGCCGCCCACCACCCTCGGCGCCGCCACCGTCGACGTCACCGCCCCCGACGCCGGATGGCTGCGCCTGATCTGCGAGGCGCCGGACGAGGGCCGCCGACGCCACCAGTTCGTCCTGCGGCACAAGCCCTCCGACGACGACCGCCGCCCCGACCTGCACCTGGACACCACGCGCACCGCGCTGGACAACGGCGGCGTCCGCTACACCGCCGTCGTCACCCCCGAGGCCATGGACGAACTCGGCGACGGACGCTGGCAGGTGGCCATGCGAGCGCCCAGGGGCCCGCTCATCCGCATGAAGGCGGGCCTGCGCGACACCCGCGCCCTCATCGACGCCCGCGCCCGCCTCATGACCCGCCCGCCCGCGCGCCCCGTCATCTGGAACCTGCCCTACGCCCAGCCCAACGGACGGCTGATGCTGCGCACCGTCGTCCGCGACCTGCACGCCGAATGCACCCGCGTCCGGGTCGGCGACGGACGCATCACCGTGGAGGGGGTGCTGTGCGGCGACGGACGCCTGGAGCCGGGCGCCCGGTTCGTCGTCAGCCGACGCGGCCGGTACGCGCAGAACGTCACCGTGGCCGTCGAGGCGCGCGGCCCGCGCCAGTTCCGGGCGGACGTGCCCCTGCGCGCCGTGGTGGACCACCGGCTGGACCGCTGGGAGGACTGGGACTGGTGGCTCCAGCCCGACCCCGCCGAGCGGCGCAAGGTGCGCGTCTGCCGTCTGCTGGAGGACTTCCCCGACGCGAAGTCCGCCCTCTCCTACTCGTCCCTGCCCCTGGTCGGCGACGAGCCCTCCGACTTCGCCGTCGTCCACCCGGCCCGGCCGGTCTGGATACGCCCCTACTGCTCGGCCTCCGGAGCCATGGCGATGAACGTGGTGGACCGGTGAGTCCCCTCACCGCCCCGCCCGCACGACACGCGACCACCTTGGACACCACATGAGCCAGCAGCCCCGCTCCGTACTCCACGTCATCGCCCACCAGGACGACGACCTGTACTTCATGAACCCCGACCTCCTGCGCTCGCTGGAGAACGGGGACCAGGTCACCACCGTGGTCCTCACGGCGGGCGAGGGCGACGGCGTCAACATCGACACCGGCGACGCCCGGCGGGCGGAGGCGGCGTTGGACTTCACCGGCTACAGCACCGCGCGCGGCTGCGGACTGCGCTCGGCGTACGCCCTGATGGTGACCGGGGACCGGGACCGCCCCTGGCACCGCCACGCGGTACGCCTGGCACCCGACTTCGTCGCCGAACGCTTCGTCCTGGACGGCCACGACCAGGTCTCCCTGTACTTCCTCCAGCTCCACCAGGGCGCGCCCACGACCCAGGGCATCCGCACCCGGATCGCCCACCTCTGGGACGGCCGCCTGCCCGCCCAGGCGACCCTGCCGGTGCACGGCAGCACGGCGGGCGAGGCACAGCGGGTGACCCGCGAACAGGTCATCACCGCGCTGACCACCCTGCTCGACCACCTCCGCCCGACGACCGTGCGCACCCTGGACCCCGATCCGGAACACGACGGCGGCAAGGCCGAGTTCGTCTGCTCCGACCACGAGGACCACACGGTGACCGCCGAGTTCGCGCTCGCGGCCCTGGAGCGCTACCGCGAGGCGGGCCACGCCCCGGTCGTCGAGCACTACCGCGCCTACGCCAACCGGTTCTGGGGCGAGAACCTCGACTCGGCGGCGATCACCGAGAAGGGCGCCTACCTCGCCGCCTACGCGGGCATCGACGCGCCCGACATCTGCCCGCAGGGCACGTGCGAGCGCTGCGGTGACCGGCAGCTGGGGCCCAACCCGTTCCGCAGCACGCACATGCGCAGCACCGCCTACCGCTACTCCCCGGCGACGAGCTGGCTGCGCCTCGGCCCCGGCGGCAGGCTCAACGCCTTCGCGGTCCTCGGCGGCAGGCTGGCGTTCTGGACCGAGACCGCCCCGGCGAGCGGGCAGTGGGCCGGGCCGTACGTCCTCGGCGACGGCTGGGTGGCGCCCACGCTCGCGGTCGGTGGAGCGCCCGGCGGCCCGGCCGAGGTGGTGGCGCTGCGCCGCGGTCGGAGCGCGGAGCGGGGGACCGTCGTGGACGTGGTGCACACCGTGCAGCACGCCGACGGCAGCGGCTTCAACGGCTGGCAGAGCCTCGGCAACCCGGACGAGGCCCACCCGGACCCGCGCGGCCAGCGGGAGGCCGGGGTGCCGTCGATCGCCACCGACCAGGACGGCCGGCTGTACGTGTTCCTCCGCGACTTCGCCCAGGGCATCGCCCTGCGCCGCCGCGAGACCAACGGCGAGTGGACGCCCTGGCAGTCCCTCGGCGGGCGCTTCCTCCAGGACGCGGGCACCGCGCTGACCACCGGGCGCGGGACCGTGGAACTCTACGTACCCGGCAAGCAGAAGGTCTGGCGCTGGTACCAGAGCGAGCCGGGCGGCGCCTTCCAGCTCGACGAGAGCCTGCGCACCGGGCGGCCCGCGACGGGCGGGATCAGCGCGGTGGACTCCGGTGACGGACGCACCTGTCTGTACTACCGGGAGGCCGAGACGCAGCAGGTCATGGCCTACCGCCAGCACGCCGACGGCAGCTGGCCCGGTGCGGGCGCCGGGCTCGGCGGACACGGCGGCACCGGCGCCGTCGCCGCGCTCTGGGTCGCCGACCGCGGCGCCCGTGAGGCGTGCCTGGCCCACCGGGGCGGCACCGGACGACTGGTGCTCTCCCTGCCCGACCGGGACCGGAAGGTCACGGGAACGCACTGGAACGAGTCCGGCGAGCCGTTCACCCACGCCCCCGCCCTGGCACGCGACGCGTCCGGCGCGGTGGTCGTGGCCGTCGTCGGCACCGACGGCCGACTGCGTGTCCGGCGCCAGCTGTCGCCCGAACCGGGCAGCCCGATGGGCCCCTGGCTCGGCTGACCCACGCCCCCGGCACACGAGGAGGGCCCCCGCGCCGAAGCGCGGGGGCCCTCCTTCGTCCGGGTGGGTTACGCGGGCACGCTCGCGACACCCTGCTCCAGGAACCGCTTGCCGTTCACCCGCTCGGAGACACCCTCACGGTCCAGGTACGGCGTGAGGCCGCCCAGGTGGAAGGGCCAGCCCGCGCCGGTGATCAGGCACAGGTCGATGTCCTGGGCCTCGGCGACGACGCCCTCGTCCAGCATGAGGCCGATCTCCTGGGCCACCGCGTCCAGGACACGGTCGCGGACCTGCTCCTCGGTGAGGACGGTGTCGCCCTGCTTGAGCAGCGCGGCGACCTCGGGGTCCAGCTCCGGCTTGCCGCTGTCGTAGACGTAGAAGCCGCGCTTGCCCGCCTCGACGACCCGCTTCAGGTTCGGGGAGACCGTGAAGCGGTCCGGGAAGGCCCGGTTGAGGGTCTCCGAGACGTGCAGGCCGATCGCCGGGCCGACCAGCTCCAGCAGCACCAGCGGGGACATCGGCAGGCCGAGCGGCTCGACGGCCTTCTCCGCGACCTCGACCGGGGTGCCCTCGTCGATGACGTTCTGGATCTCGCCCATGAAGCGGGTCAGGATGCGGTTGACGACGAACGCCGGGGCGTCCTTCGTCAGGACCGCGGTCTTCTTCAGCTTCTTGGCCACGCCGAAGGCGGTCGCCAGCGAGGCGTCGTCGGTCTGCTCGCCGCGCACGATCTCCAGCAGCGGCAGGATCGCGACGGGGTTGAAGAAGTGGAAGCCGACGACCCGCTCGGGGTGCTTCAGCTTCGACGCCATCTCCGACACCGACAGCGAGGAGGTGTTGGTGGCGAGGATCGCGTGCGCCGGGGCGACCGCCTCGACCTCGGCGAACACCTTCTGCTTGACGCCCATCTCCTCGAACACGGCCTCGATGACGAAGTCGGCGTCCGCGAAGCCCTCGGCCTTGTCCAGGACACCGGTCACCAGCGCCTTGAGGCGGTTGGCCTTGTCCTGGTTGACCCGGCCCTTGCCGAGCAGCTTGTCGATCTCGGCGTGGACGTAAGCAACACCCTTGTCGACGCGCTCCTGGTCGATGTCGGTCAGCACGACCGGCACCTCCAGGCGGCGCAGGAAGAGCAGCGCGAGCTGTGAGGCCATCAGACCGGCGCCGACGACGCCGACCTTGGTGACCGGACGGGCCAGCGCCTTGTCCGGGGCGCCCGCCGGACGCTTGCCGCGCTTCTGCACCAGGTTGAACGCGTAGATGCCGGACCGCAGTTCGCCGCCCATGATCAGGTCGGCGAGGGCCTGGTCCTCGGCGTCGAAGCCCTTCTGCAGGTCGCCGTCCTTGGCGCCCTCGATGATCTCCAGCGCGCGGTAGGCGGCCGGGGCCGCGCCGTGCACCTTGGAGTCCGCGACGAAGCGGCCCTTGGCGACGGCCTGGTCCCACGCCTCGCCCCGGTCGACCGCCGGACGCTCCACGGTGATGTCGCCCTTGAGGACCTGGGCGGTCCACAGCAGCGACTGCTCCAGGAAGTCGGCACCCTCGAACAGCGCGTCGGCGATGCCGAGTTCGAAGACCTGCTTGCCCTTGAGCTGGCGGTTCTGGTTGAGGCTGTTCTCGATGATGACCTGGACGGCCTTCTCGGCGCCGATCAGGTTCGGCAGCAGCGCGCAGCCGCCCCAGCCGGGCACCAGGCCGAGGAAGACCTCGGGCAGCGAGAACGCGGGAATCGCCTTGGAGACGGTCCGGTAGGAGCAGTGCAGGCCGACCTCGACGCCGCCGCCCATCGCCGCGCCGTTGTAGTAGGCGAAGGTCGGGACCGCGAGGCCGGAGAGGCGCTTGAAGACCTCGTGGCCGCCCTTGCCGATGGCGAGCGCGTCCTCGTGCCGCTTCAGCAGCTCGACACCCTTGAGGTCGGCGCCGACCGCGAAGATGAACGGCTTGCCGGTGATGCCGACGCCGACGAGGTCACCGGCCGCGGCCTCCTTCTCCACCTGGTCGATCGCGGCGTTGAGGTTCGCCAGCGAAGCGGGGCCGAAGGTGGTCGGCTTGGTGTGGTCCAGGCCGTTGTCCAGCGTGATCAGCGCGAACTTGCCCGCGTTGAAGGGCAGTTCGAAGTGCCGTACGTGGGCCTGGGTGACGACCTCGCCGGGGAACAGCTCGGCGGCACCCTTCAGCAGCTCGGTGGTGTTGCTCACTTCTCCCCCTCGAAGTTCGGGTTCTCCCAGATGACCGTCGCGCCCATGCCGAAGCCGACGCACATCGTCGTCAGGCCGTAGCGGACCTCCGGGTGCTCCTCGAACTGGCGGGCCAGCTGGGTCATCAGCCGGACGCCGGAAGAGGCCAGCGGGTGGCCGAACGCGATGGCGCCGCCGTACTGGTTGACGCGGGTGTCGTCGTCCGCGATGCCGTAGTGCTCCAGGAACGCGAGGACCTGGACGGCGAACGCCTCGTTGATCTCGAACAGGCCGATGTCGGAGATCGACAGACCGGCCTGGGCGAGCGCCTTCTCGGTGGCCGGGATCGGGCCGTAGCCCATCACCTCGGGCTCCACGCCCGCGAAGGCGTAGGAGACCAGGCGCATCTTGACCGGCAGGTCGTTCTCGCGGGCGAAGTCCTCGGACGCGATGATCGACGCGGTGGCACCGTCGTTGAGACCGGCGGCGTTGCCCGCGGTGACCCGGCCGTGCACACGGAACGGCGTCTTGAGACCGCTGAGGTTCTCCAGCGTGGTGCCGGGGCGCATCGGCTCGTCGGCGGTGACCAGGCCCCAGCCCGTCTCACCGGCCGCCTCGTCGGTGCGGCGCACCGAGATCGGCACCAGGTCCTGCTGGATCTTGCCGTCGGCGTACGCCTTGGCGGCCTTCTCCTGCGAGCGGACCGCGTACTCGTCGGCGCGCTGCTTGGTGATCGTGGGGTAGCGGTCGTGCAGGTTCTCGGCGGTCATGCCCATGAACAGCGCCGACTCGTCGACCAGCTTCTCGGAGACGAAGCGCGGGTTGGGGTCCACGCCCTCGCCCATCGGGTGGCGGCCCATGTGCTCGACACCGCCCGCGATGGCGACGTCGTACGCGCCGAAGGCGACCGAGCCGGAGACCGCGGTCACGGCGGTCAGCGCGCCCGCGCACATGCGGTCGATGGAGTAACCGGGCACCGACTGCGGCAGGCCCGCGAGGATGCCCGCGGTGCGGCCGAGGGTCAGGCCCTGGTCGCCGATCTGGGTGGTCGCGGCGATGGCGACCTCGTCGATCTTCTTCGGGTCCAGACCGGGGTTGCGGCGCAGCAGCTCCCGGATCGCCTTCACGACCAGGTCGTCGGCGCGGGTCTCGTGATAGATGCCCTTCGGGCCCGCCTTGCCGAACGGGGTGCGGACGCCGTCGACGAAGACGACGTCCTTGACGGTACGAGGCACGATGGCTCTCCTCCAGGGTGCGGGACGCTGAGCGCTTGCTTAAGCCCCATGCTACTTATGAGTAACGTAGCTGCACAGTCCCACCCCGGCGAGCGGTGAACGTCACACCGGGTCCCGGCCGACCGGACGGATCTTGGCGCGAAATCGCCCCTACTCCGGCGCCCTTATTCCGGCTTGGCCGACAGCACCGCCACCAGCACCGGCGCGACCTGCTCCACCTGCCACGCGCGGGCGCCGAACCCGGCGAGCGCGGCGGCCACGGTCCGCTCGTCGGCGGGGACCGGGGGCTCCCAGCAGATCCGGCGCACGGTGTCGGGGGAGATCAGGTTCTCCTGCGGCATCTCGAGCCGCTCCGCCAGCGCCGACACCCCGGCACGGGCGGCCGACAGCCGGGCCGCGGCGGCCGGGTCCTTGTCCGACCAGGCACGGGGCGGCGGCGGGCCGGTCAGCTGCTGGCCCTGCTGCGGCAGCGCCGACTCCGGCAGCGCCTTCGCCCGGTCCACCGCCGCCTGCCACTGCTCCAGCTGACGACGGCCCGCCGTGCGGTGTCCGAAACCGTTCAGCGCGCCCAGCGCGTGCACATTGGCCGGTACCGCGAGCGCCGCCTCCACGATCGCCGCGTCACCGAGCACCTTGCCGGGCGAGACGTCCCGGCGCTGTGCGATCCGGTCCCGCGCCTCCCACAGCTCCTTGACGACGGCCAGCTGCCGACGCCTGCGCACCTTGTGCATCCCGGAGGTACGGCGCCACGGGTCCTTGCGGGGCTCGGCGGGCGGCGCGGCCGCGATCGCGGCGAACTCCTCCAGCGCCCACTCCAGCTTGCCCTGCCGCTGCAGCTCCTTCTCCAGGGCGTCGCGCAGGTCGATCAGCAGCTCCACGTCGAGCGCCGCGTACCGCAGCCACGGCTCGGGCAGCGGGCGGGTGGACCAGTCGACGGCGGAGTGGCCCTTCTCCAGCACGAAGCCGAGCACGTTCTCCACCATCGCGCCGAGCCCGACGCGGGGGAATCCGGCGAGCCGCCCGGCCAGCTCGGTGTCGAACAGGCTGGTGGGCACCATGCCTATCTCGCGCAGGCAGGGCAGGTCCTGGGTGGCGGCGTGCAGCACCCACTCGACACCGGACAGCGCGTCGCCGAGGCCGGAGAGGTCGGGGCAGGCCACCGGGTCGATCAGGGCGGAGCCCGCGCCCTCGCGGCGCAGCTGCACCAGATAGGCCCGCTGGCCGTACCGGTAACCGGAAGCGCGTTCGGCGTCCACGGCGACGGGGCCGGTGCCCGCGGCGAACGCGGCGATGGCCTCGGCGAGCGCCGCGGCGTCCGCGATGACCGGCGGAATCCCCTCGCGGGGCTCGAGCAGGGGGGTGGGCGCCGCCGCCTCAGCAGGTCCCGCGTCCGGGGGCGTACCCCCGGTGTCGCGCCGGGAACTGTCTGCTGCGGTCTCTTGGGCGTCCGTCACATGCCAAGGGTATCCGCATGCCCGCGCCGCTGGCCTGCACGTTCGACCGACATCCCCGCTGACCGGCCAAAACGCGCCGCACGCGGGCGCACACCGCGCGGCGTACGGCGCACCCGGCACGGCGCACACGCCGGTGCCCGTCGGCGGAACGTTCCGCCGACGGGCACCGGGGGTCAGGAGGGCGTGGGGTGGGGGACGGGAAAGAGGGTTAGTGGATGATGCCGGTGCGCAGGGCCACCGCGACCATGCCGGCCCGGTCGCCCGTGCCGAGCTTGCGGGCGATGCGGGCCAGGTGGCTCTTGACGGTCAGGGCGGACAGGCCCATGGAGACGCCGATCGCCTTGTTCGACTGGCCCTCCGCGACGAGGCGGAGCACCTCGACCTCGCGGCCGGACAGTTCGCGGTAGCCGCCGGGGTGGCTCGGGGCACCCGGCGGACGACGGTGCCCCATTCGGGCCGCGGCGGAGCCGATGGGGGCGGCGCCGGGGCGGGTGGGCAGGCCGATGTTGGTACGGGTGCCGGTGACGACGTACCCCTTCACGCCCCCGGCGAGGGCGTTGCGGACGGCGCCGATGTCATCGGCGGCGGACAGGGCCAGCCCGTTGGGCCAGCCCGCGGCGCGGGTCTCGGACAGCAGGGTGAGACCGGAGCCGTCGGGCAGGTGGACGTCCGCGACACAGATGTCGCGGGGGTTGCCGATGCGGGGACGAGCCTCCGCGACGGACGAGGCCTCGATCACGTCGCGCACACCGAGCGCCCACAGATGGCGGGTCACGGTGGAACGGACGCGGGGGTCGGCCACGACCACCATGGCGGTCGGCTTGTTCGGGCGGTAGGCGACCAGGCTTGCGGGCTGCTCGAGGAGAACGGACACCAGGCCTCCTGGGTGGGGGGACGGGGGCCGGCTTGTGGGGAAGAAGCCGGGGGGAACCGTGCTTTCAAGGTCACAGTCGTCTTCGGCAGCAAACCCGTCCGCCTTTAGAGAATGATCACGATCTAGTGAGTCACAATCTGTGCAATTCGGACACGCGATCGATCATCCGAAGATCGAATCGGCTCCGGGGTGAGGCGATTCGAGTGCGGAAAGTGGCCGTATCGACAAAGTGATCCTGCGAGAAGTGATCAAAAAGCAGCGCCCCGCCGATCCGGCGGGGCGCTGAACTGACGATGTGACCGGGAACTACCGCGACTGCGGACCCCTGCGCTGCGGCAGGGTCACCACCGACGCGTCGCCCGGCCCGGCCGGGGGCAGCCCGCCGACCTGGGCCAGCAGATCGCACCACGAGGCGAGATGCGCGGCGGTGTCCGGCACGCCTCCCCGGCCCTCCAGGGGCGTCCACGAGGCGCGGATCTCGATCTGCGAGGCGGCAGGCCGCTCCGACAGCCCGCCGAAGTAGTGCGAACTGGCGCGGGTCACCGTGCCGCTCGGCTCCCCGTAGGTGAGCCCGCGCGACTGGAGCGCCCCGGTCAGCCAGGACCAGCACACCTCCGGCAGCAGCGGATCGGCGGCCATCTCGGCCTCCAGCTCCGCCCGTACCAGCGTCACCAGCCGGAACGTCCCGCGCCAGGCGTCGTGCCCGGCCGGGTCGTGCAGCAGCACCAGCCGTCCGTCGGCCAGCTCCTGCTCGCCCTCGAGGACCACCGCCTCCAGCGCGTGCGCGTAGGGCGCGAGCCGCTGCGGGGCGGGCGTCGGCTCCACCTCCACCTGCGGCCGCAGCCGCGCGCTCCGCAGCGCCTCCACCGCGCTGCTGAAGGCAGGGGGAACCCCGGGCACCCCGGCCCCCTCTCTCTCCTCCGTCTGCGTGTCCTTCACGTCGTCCATTCCGCCGGCGCCGTCCGACGATCGTCCCTGAGCCGCAGCCATGCGGGGAAGAGTAAGGGGAAGCGGGCCTTCGCGCAGGGCATGACACCCCCCGAGGGCTGCGGCACTTCTCATCCACCGGCCGTGCGAGACTTGCCGACGTGAGTGCCAACGCGATCCCCACGGGCCAGCAGCCCACAGCGACGTACGACAGCGCCTTCCTCAAGGCGTGCAGGCGTGAGCCCGTGCCGCACGCCCCGGTGTGGTTCATGCGCCAGGCGGGCCGGTCCCTGCCGGAGTACCGCAAGGTGCGCGAGGGCATCCCGATGCTGGAGTCCTGCACGCGGCCCGAGCTGGTCACCGAGATCACGCTCCAGCCGGTGCGCCGTCACGACGTGGACGCGGCCGTCTTCTACAGCGACATCGTCGTCCCGCTCAAGGCCATCGGTGTCGACCTCGACATCAAGCCCGGCGTCGGCCCGGTCGTCGCCGAGCCGGTGCGCACCCGCGCCGACCTCGCCCGGCTGCGCGACCTCACCCCGGAGGACGTGTCCTACGTCACCGAGGCGGTCCGCATGCTCACCGGTGAGCTGGGCTCCACCCCGCTGATCGGCTTCGCGGGCGCCCCCTTCACCCTCGCCAGCTACCTGGTCGAGGGCGGCCCCTCGCGCACGTACGAGAACGCCAAGGCGATGATGTACGGCGACCCCGAGCTGTGGGCCGACCTGCTGGACCGCCTCGCCGACATCACGGCCGCGTTCCTGAAGGTGCAGATCGAGGCCGGTGCCTCGGCGGTGCAGCTCTTCGACTCCTGGGCGGGCGCGCTGGCCCCCGCCGACTACCGCGCCTCGGTGATGCCCGCCTCCGCGAAGGTCTTCGACGCCGTCGCGGGCTACGGCGTCCCGCGCATCCACTTCGGCGTCGGCACCGGTGAGCTGCTGAAGCTCATGGGCGACGCGGGCGCGGACGTCGTCGGCGTCGACTGGCGGGTCCCGCTGGACGAGGCCGCGCGCCGGGTCGGCCCCGGCAAGGCGCTCCAGGGCAACCTCGACCCGACGGTGCTGTTCACCGACCGCAAGACGGTCGAGGTCAAGGCGCAGGAGGTGCTGGACGCGGCCGCCGGTCTGGAGGGCCATGTCTTCAACCTCGGCCACGGCGTCATGCCCAACATCGAGCCGGACGCGCTGACCCACCTGGTCGACTACGTCCATAAGGCGAGCGCCCGCTGACCTCGTCCGCTCACCACGCCTGACGGTGCCGCGCCCGCCTGCCGAACAGCAGGCGGCCCGGCTCCGGCGGGGGCGGGGTGCCCGCCTTCAGCGGCCAGGCCAGCAGCATCCCGGCCACGAAGCCGACGACGTGCGCCGCGTAGGCCACCGTCCCGGTCCCGGCCTCGACGCCGCGTCCCGAGGAGTACACGGCCTGGAGGCCGAACCAGAAGCCCAGCACGATCCAGGCGGGCAGCCGGAGCGGCAGGAAGACCAGGAACGGGACGAGTACCCACACCCTGGCCTTCGGATACAGCACCAGATAGGCCCCGAGCACCCCCGCGATCGCCCCCGACGCGCCGATCAGCGGATCGCCGGACCCGGCGTTCAGCAGGGCGAAGCCGTAGCTCGCCGCGTAGCCGCAGACGAGGTAGAAGAGCGCGAAGCGGACGTGGCCCATGCGGTCCTCGACGTTGTTGCCGAAGATCAGCAGGAACAGCATGTTGCCCAGCAGATGCAGCCAGCCGCCGTGCAGGAACATCGCCGTGAAGACCGACAGCACCGGCGACTTGTCGTAGTCCGGCGGCCCCATCACACAGCCCGGCCCGGCCGGTCCCGTGCCCACGTCCCCGGTGGGCACCAGCCGGGGCAGCGAGCCGTGGATCATCTCCTTCGGGATCGCCGCGTACTGGTCCATGAAGGCGTGCAGATGACACAGCTGCGCCACATGGCTCTCCCCGACCGCCCCGGCGGCACCGGGGGTGAGGAGGAACGCGAGCACGTTGGCGACGATGAGCGCGTACGTCACATACGGGGTGCGACGCGCGGGATTGACGTCATGGACGGGTATGACCACACAGGAACAGTGCCCACGTTCGCGCCCGCCAGTCCGGCGCGGGGCCGCCGCTACCGGCTCGCGCGCACCTTCGTCACCGCCTTGCGCGCCGCCACCAGGACCGGGTCCCAGACCGGGGAGAAGGGCGGGGCGTAGCCGAGGTCGAGGGCCGTCATCTGTTCCACCGTCATCGCGGCGGTCAGGGCCACGGCCGCGATGTCGACGCGCTTGCCCGCGCCCTCGCCGCCGACGATCTGGACGCCGAGCAGGCGGCCGGTGTCGCGTTCGGCGATCATCTTGACGGTCATGGGGGAGGCGCCGGGGTAGTAGCCCGCGCGGCTGGTCGACTCGATGACCACCGACACGTACCGCAGCCCGGCCCGGTCGGCGTCGCGTTCGCGCAGGCCGGTGCGGGCGATCTCCAGCTCGCAGACCTTGCTGACGGCGGTGCCGACGACGCCGGGGAAGGTGGCGTAACCGCCGCCGACGTTGGTGCCGATGACCTGGCCGTGCTTGTTGGCGTGGGTGCCGAGCGGGATGTACTGCTCCTGCCCGGAGACCAGGTTCAGCACCTCCACGCAGTCACCGCCCGCCCAGATGTCGGTGTGGCCGCGCACCCGCATGGCGAGGTCGGTGAGGAGTCCGCCGCGGGTGCCCACCGGCAGGCCCGCCGCGCGGGCGAGGTCGGTCACGGGCTGCACCCCGATGCCCATGACGACCACGTCGGCCGGGTACTCCGCGTCCGGTGTCACCACCGCGCGGACCCGGCCGTCCGCGCCGGTCCGCAGGCCGGTCACCTCGGTGTCGTCCACCATCGTGATGCCCATGCCCTCCATGGCCCGCCGCACCAGGGCGCCCATGTCCGGATCGAGCGTCGCCATGGGCTCCGCACCCCGGTTGACCACCGTCACCTCGAAGCCCCGGCGGAGCAGCGCCTCGGCCATCTCCACGCCGATGTAGCCCGCGCCGACCACCACCGCCCGTCGGCCCTCCGTACGGGCCAGCGTGTCGATCAGTGCCTGCCCGTCGTCCAGGGTCTGCACCCCGTGCACCCCGGCCGCGCCCGCCCCCGGCATGTCCGGCCGGATCGGCCGTGCCCCGGTGGCGATGACCAGCTTGTCGTACGAGGTCCAGGACTCGGTGCCGGACTCCAGGTCATGGGCGCGCACCCGCTTCCCCGCCACGTCGATCTCCGTCACCTCGGTGCGCAGCCGGAGGTCGATGTCCCGCTCCCGGTGCTCCTCGGCGGTACGCGCGATCAGCTGATCGCGGTCCTCGACCGCGCCGCCCACCCAGTAGGGGATGCCGCACGCCGAGTACGAGGTGAAGTGGGTGCGTTCGAACGCCACGATCTCCAGCTGGTCCGGTTTCCGCAGCCTGCGCGCCTGCGACGCCGCGGACATCCCCGCGGCGTCGCCACCGATCACGACCAGCCGCTCGGGCCCCTCACGCTTGTCCATGGGAACACGCTACGGGGCCGGTGGTGCTGACGTCCGGTCACTTCTGCTCGCCGGGGACCGGCGCGCCGCTGTCCGGCACCGGACGCGCCTGCGGCAGCGAGCCGGGAAGCGGGGCGGGAGCCTGGCGGCGCGGGAGCCGGGGCCGGACCACCCGGCGCCACAGGAACACCAGCAGCGCGAGCAGCGCAGCGAACGGCAGCACCGCGCCCACCACCAGCGCGATCCAGCGCAGCATCGTCAGGAAGGCGTGCCAGCCGCCCGACAGGGCGTCCAGGAAGCCGGGCGTGTCATCGTCGGCGGCCGGGTGCGCACCCTTCCCGGCCAGCGACAGGGTGATCGTCGCCAGGCCGGTACGGTCTTTCAGCGACGCCTGCTGGGCCAGCAGCGCCTCCAGGTCGGCCTCGCGGCTGCTCAGCTCGCCCTCCAGCGCGACCACGTCGGTCAGCTTCTCCGCCCGGTCCATCAGCTCCCGGACCCGGGCGACGCTGGCCCGCTGCGACTTGATCCGGCTGTCCACGTCCACCACCTGGTCGGTGACGTCCTGCGCCCGCGCGGTGCGCCGCAGCAGCTTGCCGGTGCCCTGGAGCGAGCCGAGCACCTCCTCGTACCGCTCGGAGGGGACCCGCAGGACGACACGGGTGCGCTCGCTGCCGTCGTCGTCCCGGTCGGTGCTCTCCTCGCCGACGTAGCCGCCCGCGTCCTCGGTGACCTGGCGCGCCTTCGCCAGCGCGCCGGGCACGTCCCGGACCTCGACCTCCAGGGAGGCGGTGCGGATGACGCTCGGCGCGAGCCGGGGCGAGCGGCGCGCGGACTTGCCGCCCTCGGCCGCGCCGCCGCCCGCGCCCTGGGCGGCGGTCGGGGCGTCGGCATAGGACGACTTGGAGTCGCCGCCCGACTCGCTGCACCCGGCGAGCCCGAGCGAGGCGGCGAGCAGGACCCCGGCCAGGACCCGGACCTGACGCGATGTACGCATGTCTGTTACCCCCCGATGAGATGCGATGCTGTCCCTCCTTAGACGCCCGGCCTGCGGGAACGGCCGCGTTTTCCGGTCCCGATGCGGTCACGGTCAGATGACGTACCGGCCACCGGGACGGCCCGCGCGGTCTGAGAGAGTGGGGGCATGAGCGCAGCGAACACGGGCCATGTCGTCGTCATCGGAGCCGGTGTCGCCGGACTGGCCGCCGCCCACCGGGCGCTCGCGCGCGGCGCGCGGGTGACGGTGCTGGAGGCCACCGGCCGGGTCGGCGGCAAACTGCTGCCCGGCGAGATCGCGGGCCTCAAGGTCGACCTCGGCGCCGAGTCGATGCTCGCCCGCCGCCCCGAGGCCGTGGGCCTCGCCCGCGAGGTGGGCCTCGGCGACCGCCTCCAGCCCCCGGCCACCGCGACCGCCTCGATCTGGACCCGCGACGCCCTGCGCCCCATGCCCAAGGGCCATGTCATGGGCGTACCCGGCACCGCCGCCGCCCTCGCCGGCCTGCTCTCCGCCGAGGGACTGGCCCGCATCGAGCGGGACGCCGAACTGCCGCCCACCGAGGTCGGCGACGACGTGGCGGTCGGCGAGTACGTCGCCGACCGGATGGGCCGCGAGGTCGTCGACCGGCTGGTGGAACCCCTGCTCGGCGGGGTGTACGCGGGCGACGCCTACCGTCTTTCGCTCCGCTCGGCCGTCCCCCAGCTCTACCAGGCCGCCCGCACCCACGGCACCCTCACCGCCGCCGTCCAGGCGCTCCAGGCCAAGGCCGCCGAGGCCGGGCAGACCGGCCCGGTCTTCCTCGGCATCGAGGGCGGCGTCGGCACCCTCCCGCTCGCCGTCGCCGACGCGGTACGGGCGCGCGGCGGCGAGATCCTCACCGGCACCCCGGTGAGCGAGCTGCGCCGGGACGGCACCGGCTGGCGCGTCACGGCCGGGGACCGCACGCTGCACGCGGACGCGGTCGTGGTCGCCGTACCCGCCCCCGCCGCTTCGGCGCTGCTGCGCGCCGAGGCCCCGGCGGCCGCCGCCGAACTGGCCGCCGTCGAGTACGCCTCCATGGCCCTCATCACCCTCGCCTACCGCCGCGCCGACACCGCCCTGCCCGAGGGCAGCGGATTCCTGGTGCCGCCGGTGGACGGCCGCACCATCAAGGCCGCCACCTTCGCCTCCCAGAAGTGGGGCTGGGTCGGCGCCGAGGACCCGGACCTCCTGGTGGTGCGCACCTCGGTGGGCCGCCATCACGAGACCGAGATCCTCCAGCGCGACGACGCCGACCTCGTCCAGGTCGCCCGGCACGACCTGCGCGCCGCGACCGGCCTGGACGCCGAGCCCGTCGCCACCCGCGTCACCCGCTGGACCGACGGCCTGCCGCAGTACCCGGTCGGCCACCACGCGCGCGTGACCCGCGTCCGCGAGCACATCGCCAAGCTCCCCGGCCTCGCGGTGTGCGGCGCGCAGTACGACGGTGTGGGCATCCCCGCCTGCATCGCCAGCGCGTACGCGGCCGTCGACCAGCTGGGTGGTGACCTCGCCGGGGTGCGCGAGCTGACGGCCAACCCGGTGCAGAGCCTGCACGGCGGAGCGGGAGAATAGGGGGCATGAGTGACGACGCCCCCACCACCGAGCCCGGCCGCATCCCCAACAAGGGCAAGCTGGCCAAGGACCTCAACGAGGTCATCCGCTACACCCTGTGGTCCGTCTTCAAGCTGAAGGACGTGCTGCCGGAGGACCGCGCGGGCTACGCCGACGAGGTCCAGGAGCTGTTCGACCAGCTCGCCGCGAAGGACGTCACCGTCCGCGGCACCTACGACGTGTCCGGCCTCCGCGCCGACGCCGACCTGATGATCTGGTGGCACGCCGAGACCGCCGACCAGCTCCAGGAGGCGTACAACCTCTTCCGCCGCACCAGGCTGGGCCGCGCGCTCGAGCCCGTGTGGTCGAACATGGCGCTGCACCGCCCCGCCGAGTTCAACCGCTCGCACATCCCGGCGTTCCTCGCCGACGAGACGCCCCGGAACTACGTGAGCGTCTACCCCTTCGTGCGCTCCTACGAGTGGTACCTGCTGGCCGACGAGGACCGCCGCCGGATGCTCGCCGACCACGGCAAGATGGCGCGCGGCTTCCCGGACGTGCGCGCCAACACCGTCGCCTCCTTCTCGCTGGGCGACTACGAGTGGCTGCTCGCCTTCGAGGCCGACGAGCTGTACCGCATCGTCGACCTCATGCGTCACCTGCGCGCCTCCGAGGCCCGCATGCACGTCCGCGAGGAGGTGCCGTTCTACACCGGCCGCCGCAAGTCGGTGGCCGAGCTGGTGGCGGGGCTCGCCTAGGCGCCCTTGCCCTTCATGGCGTCCCGCTCCGGGGTGCCGCGTCCGGCCGGCTCGGTGGGGCGCGGCTCCGGGCGTGGTTCCGGGCGCGGGGCGCAGGCGGCGCGGCGGCCGGGCAGGCGGCCTTCCAGCAGGTAGGCGTCCAGGTGGGCGTTGACGCACTTGTTGGGGCCGCCGCCGACGCCGTGCGTGCCCGCGTCCCGCTCGGTGACCAGGGTGGACCCGGCCAGCCGCCGGTTCAGCTCCAGCGCCCCGTCGTACGGGGTGGCCGCGTCCCGCTCGGCGGCCAGGATCAGCACCGGCGGGGTCTCGCCGGGGCCGGTGCGCACGTCGAGCGGCTGCTGCCGGGGCGCGGACCAGTAGGCGCAGGGCAGGTTCATCCAGGCGTTGTCCCAGGTCTCGAAGGGCGCGGTGCGGGCGAGGCGGGTGTTGTCGCGGTCCCACACCCGGAAGTCGGTCGGCCAGGGCGCGTCGTTGCACTCGACGGCCGTGTACACCGCGCTGCCGTTCTCCGCCTCGGCGGCCGTCTCCGGGCTCGGCGCGGCCAGCCGGACCAGCGGTTCGGCATCGCCCTTCAGATAGGCGGCGAGGGCGGCGGCCCGGCTCGGCCAGTAGTCGTCGTAGTACCCGGCCATGAGGAACGTGTTCTGGAGCTGGCCGGGGCCGACCTTGCCGTCCGCCGGGTGCGCCTGAAGCCTGTCGCTCGCGGTGTCGTAGGAGCGCTGGACGGCGGCCGGGGTCGCGCCGAGGCCGTACACGCTGTCGTGGCGGGCCACCCAGGTGCGGAAGTCCGTCCAGCGGTCCTCGAACGCGGCCGACTGGTCGAGGTTCTCGCGGTACCAGACCTTCGCCGGGTCCGGGTCCACCGCCGAGTCCAGCACCATCCGCCGCACATGGCCGGGGAAGAGGGTGGCGTACAGCGCGCCCACGTAGGTGCCGTACGAGCCGCCCATGAAGGTCAGCCGGGACTCGCCGAGCGCGGCCCGCAGCACGTCCAGGTCACGGGCGTTGTTGAGCGAGTTGAAGAACTCCAGCCCGCTGCCCGACCGTTGGGCACACCCGCGCGCGTACGCCTTCGCCCGCGCGATCCGCTCCCGCTTGTACGCCTCCGTGGGGTGGACCGGGGCGAGTGAGGGCGCCTTGAAGAACTCCTCCGGCTTCTCGCAGGACAGCGGGGCCGAGGGCGTCACCCCGCGCGGGGCGTAGCCGACGAGGTCGTAGGCGGACGCGATCCGCTGCCACTCGGGGACCACGCCGATCATCGGGAAGTTCAGGCTGGAGGCGCCGGGGCCGCCGGGGTTGTAGACGAGGGCGCCCTGCCGGGGGACCTTGCGCTTGCTGTTGGCCGGGTCGCGCTGGGTGGCGGGCATCCGGCTGACGGTCAGCTCGATGTGCCTGCCGCCGGGGTGGGCGTAGTCCAGGGGGACGCGGACGGTGGCGCAGCGCATCCCGGCCGGGGCTTCGTCGGGGCAGGCGCCGAAGTCGAGGCCCGCCGCGCGTGCCCGGGCGGCGGCGACGGCGGTGCCGCGCAGCTCGGCCGCGCCCGCCGCGCCGGGGGCGCCGTCGGCCGGGGTCACGGCGAGGCCGGTCAGCAGCAAGGAACCGGCGGCCGAGTACAGGGCGGCAGCTCTCATCGGGCATCCCTTCGGTGCGCTCCGGCGATGGCACGGCTGCCATGGTCCGGCGGCGACGACAAGGATGTTTCGGAAGGGTCCTCGGGGAAGGCAAGCACCGGCCGCGTGTGTCGGCGTCAGTACTCCCTGTGCGCCCCCGGCGCATCGCGGTGAGTGAACGCGGCCCGCAGCTCGGGCTCGTTCAGGGCGCGCACGCCCCGCATCGCGAGCCGGGTGAGGAAGGAGCCCTCGTCGCCGTCACCTTCCTTCCCGGCCGGGCGCCGGGCCACCTCGCCGAGGAGCCGCTGCCCGGTGGGGGAGGCCCAGCGGGGGTACGGGTGGACCTCGACGCGGGCGATGGCCAGGCAGCTCAAGGTGAGGACGAGGGGCAGCGCGAACCACATGGCGAGCTGGAAGCGCGGCAGGTTCACCGGGACCGGCATGAGCAGCGCGGTCGTGCCCAGCGCGAGCACGGCCACGGCGGCGGCCCGCACCTGGCGCACCCCGGCGGCCACGGTGGTGCCCGTGTCGAAGGGGACCGCGAGCCCGGCGCGCACCAGCTTGTCGGCGAGCCGCTGCACGGCCTCCGCACCGGCCGCGGCCGCCCGTACGGGAGCGATCCGGGACTGTCCCCGCGGACCGATCGCGCCGATGACGGACTGCTCCATCTCGTCCCGCCCGCGCGGGTCCACCACGGTGGCCCAGCCGGTGTGTGCGAGCAGCAGCCGACGCTGCCGGGCCATCCGGACCATGGTGAGGTCGGCGACGCGGGAGGGGCCGCCGGACAGGAACGCCGTCTCGTACAGCGTCAGTTCACGGTCCTGGCCGTGCGCCCGCGCCGCCCGGTCCGCGGCGGCCGCGCGGACGGCGGCCAGGCAGAGCCGGGTGCAGGCGATGGCGGCGAAGGCCCAGGCCGGAAGCAGGAGGAGGACCCAGAACATGAGGTTTTTCTATGCCAACGGCCCCTGAAAAACCATGGCTTGTTCAGTATCCGGACAGAGCGTTGCCGGTATGTGACGTTCCGCTTTCCCGCAGGTCGGGGAGGGGGATCAGCGTCGCCCCGGCAGTACCCGCCTGGCCAGCCGGGCGGCCGGGCCCGGTGTACGGGGTGCCGGTCCCGCGCGATCGAGCCACCACTCCCGCAGCCGCCTGCGCGCCCGCGCGTCCACCGGACGGCCCGTCTTGAGGAGCTGGGCGGCGAACTCCAGCGCGTCCTGGCGGTAGCCGCCGCGCATCGGCCGGGTGCGCGCGTAGCCGAGGAACGCCTCCCGGTACCCGGCGCCGAGGATCAACGGCAGCTCGGGCGCCACCTTGGCCACCACGTCCGCCCGCTTCGCCGCGAGCGACCGCGCCTGTACGCCCATCCGCCCCCGGTCGAACCCCTCGGGCAGCGGCGTCCGCGCCACCAGCGCCGACAGCACGGCGGTCTGCGCGACGGCCACCCGCTGCCGTGCCTCGGTGGAGGCGTCCGGCGGGACGGGGACAGCCTGGTCCCGGAGGGTGCGCGCGGCCCCGCCGCCCTTCCGCACCGCCTCCCCGATGGCCGCCAACTCCCGCTCGAACTCGGCCAGTTCGGGGAAGTTCTCGTCCCGCTCCAGCAGCACACCCGGCGGTGCGACGCGGGACGCCAGGTCGGTCAGGATGTCCAGCACCACAGGCGGTACGGGGTGCGCGTGGCTGTCGTGCCAGACGCCGTCCCGCTCGAAGCCGCCCGCGACATGCACGTAGGCCAGCGCCTCCAGCGGGAGCCGGTCCAGCGCCTCGGCGGGGTCCTCGCCCCGGTTGACGTGGTTGGTGTGCAGGTTGGCCACGTCGATCAGCAGCCGTACGCCGGTCCGCTCGACCAGCTCGGCCAGGAACTCGCCCTCGCTCATCTCCTCGCCGGGCCAGGAGAACAGGGCGGCGATGTTCTCCAGCGCCAGCGGCACCGGCAGCGACTCCTGCGCGATCGCCACGTTCTCGCACAGCACGTCGAGGGCGTCCCGGGTGCGCGGTACGGGCAGCAGATGGCCCGCCTCCAGCGGCGGCGACGCGGTGAGCGGGCCGCCCGCGCGGACGAACGCGATGTGCTCGGTGACGAGCGGCGCCCCCAGCGCCTCGGCCCGCTCGGCCAGCGCCCGCAGCCGGGCCTCGTCCGGCCGGTCCGCGCCCCCGAGGCCGAGGGAGACACCGTGCGGGATCACCGTCACCCCGCGCTCCCGCAACCGCAGCAGCGGCTCGGGGAGATGGCCGGGGCAGACGTTCTCCGCCACGACCTCCACCCAGTCGATCCCCGGCATGTCCGCCACGGCGTCCGCGATCTCCGGCCGCCACCCGATCCCCGTCCCGAGCCGCATCCCCGTCCCCCTCCTTCGTCTGCCGGGGGTATGGCCCCGGCGCGGGCGCGTGAACCGCCGGGGCGGGGGGTTCAGAGCAATATTTGAGGTTCGCCGGTCAGCGGAGCGCCGGATGGTCGGCGACCACCGTGGCGGAACCGGGGGCGATCTCGGTGAAGCCCGCGTCACGGACCAACGGGAGCCCGCTGGTGGTGAGTTCCCGCCAGTGGGCGGGGGTGGCGGTGCGGACGGTGAGGGGATAGTCCGCGGTGCGCCAGGCCGCACGGTCCGCGTCGGACAGGGCCCACCAGGCCAGTTGGGCGCCGTGGCCGACCTGGGCCATCTCCTTGCCTGCCGACATCTTCAGGTCCGGGTTGAGCCAGAGCACGGGGGCGGTGCGGTCGGGGGCGGCGGGGGGTTCGGGGTCGTCCAGTTCGGTGCCGGAGACCTGGAGCTTGGCCAGCTCCTTGGGCCAGCCGTCCAGCGGGATCGGCGGGAAGACCCGTACCTCGGCGGCGGTCCCGGTCACCGTGATGCCGGGCAGCTCCTCAGCGCGGCGCCACTCCGCGCCCCGCGCTCGCCGGACCACCTTGCGGATACGGGCGTCCTCCCAGTCCCGTACCGCCTCGGCCCACTCGCCGTCGCCGCGCGCCCGCTCGTCCCCGAGCAGGACGAGCACGGCGCGTGCGGCGGTCTCCAGCGCGTCGGTACGCTCGGGCGGCGCGCTCTTCTCGATCCGTACGACGAGGGGCAGCACGAACTGCGGGGCCTCGTCGCGCGGGGTGGGCTCGGTCTGGAAGGGGCTGTCGCCGGGGGCGGCTGGCACATGGGTCACGTGAGCCAACCCTACGAGCAGTCCGGCGCCGGTCAGCGCGGGGTGCCGGACTCCCGGACCAGCTCCGAGACCTTCACGAACCGGTAGCCCTGCTTGCGCAGCTCCGGCACCACCGAGCGGACGACCTTCTCGGTCGTCGGGGCGGCGCTGCGGGTGCAGTGCATGACGACCACCGAACCGGGCTTCACCCCGTCCAGCACCTGCCGCACGACCGCGTCGGCGTTCGTGGCGAAGGCGTCGCCGCTGATCACGTCCCACTGGATGGCCGTGACACCGGCGCCGCTGATGGCGCGCAGCGCGTCCCGGTCGTAGCAGCCGCCGGGGAAGCGGAAGTACGGCATCGGGTTCGGTACGCCCGCCTTGCGCAGGGCGGCGTACGTGCGCTGGACCTCCGTCAGCTTGCCGTCCGGGGCGACGGTCGGCAGGCCGTAGCAGTCGCCGGTGAACGCGTAGTGGCTGTAGGAGTGGTTGGCCACCTCGAACTGGGCGTCATGCCCGAGGGCGCGGGCCTGGTCCGGGTACTCCTCGGCCCAGCGGCCGGTCATGAAGACGGTCGCCGGGACCTTCAGCGTGCGCAGGGCGCTGATCAGACCGGGGTTGTCGAAGCGCTCACCGGCGGCGGCGCGGGGCCCCTCGTCGGCGGTCATGTCGGCGTCGAAGGTCAGCGCGACGGTCTTGCCCCTGTCACGCGGGCCATGCTCGAACACGGGGGTCAGGCCACCCGGCCCCGCCGCCATCGTGGGCGTACCGGACGGCGACGGGGAGGCGGAGGCATGGGGCTCGGCGTGCGCCGGGCGCGGGGGCTTGGCGGGGTCCGCGGTACCACAGGCGGCGAGAGCCGCGCCCAGGACGCAGACGGCGGTGATACGGCGTGCGAGTGCAATCACCGTATGAAAATAGGACCACCAAGCTGCTCATATGTTCATCCCCCCACCGACGCGGCGCCACGGTCACCCGCGCGGCGGTCCGGCCCGGTAGCCGCTTTTGCCGCTCTTTACGGTTGCTCGGGTCGTTACGGTTGCTCGGGCCGCCCCTCCGCGTGGGTGACCCGCTCCGGGGGCTGGTCGAGGACGGCGCCCAGATCCGGAGGGCGGGTCAGGGCGTCCAGGTAGGACGACGCCGGGTCCGCCACCGGTGCTATCTCCGGTACGGGCTCCTCGGACGTCGCAGGCTCCTCGGGCCTCTCGGGCTTGCGGTCCGTGGGCTGTCCGTCGCGGGCGCCCCGTTCCAGGAAGTGGAGCAGTTCCACCGGGATCGGCAGGACCAGGGTCGAGTTCTTCTCGGCCGATACCGCCATCACGGTCTGGAGCAGCCGCAGTTGGAGGGCCGTAGGGGTGTCCGCCATCTGCTGCGCGGCCTGGGCGAGCTTCTTCGACGCCTGGTACTCGGCGTCCGCGTTGATGATCCGGGCCCGGCGCTCCCGGTCGGCCTCGGCCTGGCGGGCCATCGACCGCTTCATGGTGTCCGGCAGGGAGACGTCCTTGATCTCCACCCGGTCGATCTGGACGCCCCAGCCGACGGCCGGGCTGTCGATCATCAGCTCCAGGCCCTCGTTGAGCTTCTCGCGGTTGGACAGCAGATCGTCCAGGTCGCTCTTGCCGATGATCGACCGGAGCGAGGTCTGTGCCATCTGCGAGACGGCGAACCGGTAGTCCTCCACCCGCACCAGCGCGTCCGTCGGCTCGACCACCCGGAAGTACACCACCGCGTCCACCCGCACGGTGACGTTGTCCCGCGTGATGCCCTCCTGGGCCGGGATCGGCAGCGTGACGATCTGCATGTTCATTTTGTGCAGCCGGTCCACGAACGGGATGATCAGCGTCAGTCCGGGCGCCCGCGGCTCACCCGTGATCCGTCCCAGCCGGAACAGCACGCCTCGTTCGTACTGCTTGACGACGCGCATGGCGGCGGCCAGACAGATGAGCCCCAGTGCGCCGAACACCGCTATGAGCGTGATCGCGATTTCCAACATGGTCGCCCCCCTCACCGAGAGGTCCGTTTAATCCCTTACTCAACAGTACGTCCCGTATATGGGCGGAAGCCATGGGCTGTGGATAAGTAAGGGGCCGGGGCGGCGGGATCGCTCCCGTCACCCCGGCCCGTCATCCTTGGCCGTCGTGGGTCAGCCCGCCGGTGTCCCGGCCCGTTCGCCCGTCCCGGCCCCGGATGTCAGCCGTACCGGCTCCGTACCGGCCGAGCTGTGCCGCTCGGCCCAGTTCTCCAGGGCGGTGCGGCAGGCGTGGTCCAGGTGCAGCAGGCCGGAGAGGTCCAGCCGGACCGGACGGTCCTTGGGCAGCGCCTCCAGGCTGTCCAGTATTTTCGGCAGCCTGAGGAAGGTCGCGTTGCCCGAGAGATAGGCGTCGACCGGGCCCGCGCCCTTGTCTATGACGGTGACCTTGATGTGCGACGCCTCCCAGGCGGTCTTGACGATCGCCAGCGCCAGCCCGATGAGCACCCCCTCGAACATGCCGACCGCCACGATGGACACCGCCGTCACGGCCAGCACCAGCGCCTCGCCCCGCTGCTCGCGCCACAGCCCCGCCAGCGACTTCACCGGCACCAGCTTGGCCCCGGAGTAGATCAGGACGCCCGCCAGCGACGGCAACGGGATGTAGGCGAGGACGCCCGGCAGCAGCGCCGCGAACAGCAGCAGCCAGACACCGTGCATCACCCGGGACGCCTTGGTCCGCGCGCCCGCCTGCACATTGGCCGCGCTGCGCACGATCACCGCCGTCAGCGGCAGCGCGCCCAGCAGCCCGCACACCGTGTTGCCGACGCCCTGGGCGGTCAGCTCGCGGTCGTACTCGGTACGCGGACCCTTGTGCAGCCGGTCCACGGCCGCCGCGCTGAACAGCGACTCGGCCGACGCGATCAGGGTGAACGCGACGATCGTGCCCAGCACCGCGAGATCGCCGAACTCGGCGAACGCGCTCAGCGGCGGCGGCTGGACGGCACCCAGCAGCCCCTGCACCTCCACCATCGCCACCGGCATGCCGAACACCAGCGCCGCCAGCGTGGCGAGCCCCACCGCGGCCAGCGGTCCGGGCACCGTACGCACCTTCGCCGGGAGGTGCTTCCACAGCACCATGACGGCGATGGTGCCCGCGCACAGCGCCAGCGAGGCGAGCGCCCGGCCGTCCCCGAACGCGCCCGCCAGACCGCGCGGCAGACCGAGCATCTTGTCCAGCCCGGCGTCCGGAGCCTTGGCCGCCATGGCCGGATATAGCTGACCGGCCACCAGGACCAGACCGATTCCGGCCAGCATCCCCTCCACGACCGCCAGCGATATGGCCCGGAAGTACCGCCCGAGCCGCAGCGCGCCCATCGCGACCTGGAGCAGACCGGTGGCGAGCACGATCGCGCCCAGCACCGGCAGCCCGAACTCCTTGACCGCCTCGAAGACGAGCACGGTCATCCCGGCCGCCGGGCCGGACACCTGGAGGCTGCTGCCGCGCATCACCCCGGTGACCAGACCGCCGACGATGCCGGTGACGAGCCCGAGTTCGGCCGGGACCCCGGAGGCGACGGCCACGCCCACGCACAGCGGGAGCGCGACCAGGAAGACGACGAGGGAGGCGGCGAAGTCCTGCCGCAGATGCGGCGCGCGGGATATGAGCTCACGCCTGGTCATCGGCGCGCTCACAGGGCTTCGAAGGTGTCGGTCTCGGAGCGGTGCGTACGCACGGCCCCGGTGTGCACCTCGTAGTACCAGGCGTGCAGGCCGAGCGTGCCCTCCGCCGTCCTGCGCTCGACGCAGGGGTACGAGCGCAGGCGCAGCAGCTGGGTCAACGCGTGGCACTGCACACCCTCGGCGACCTCCGGGTCCTCCGCGGCCCCGACCGGACGCGGGGCTCCGGCCAGCCAGTCGCGCACGGCCGGTACGGCGGTGAGGTCGTCGCCGCGCACCAGCGCGCCGACCGCCCCGCAGTGCGAGTGACCGCAGACGACGATGTCGCGGACGCCGAGCACCTCGATGGCGTACTCGATGGTGGCGGCCTCGCTGGTGGGGTGCTGGGAGTCGTGGGGCGGGACGATGTTGCCCGCGGTGCGCAGCTCGAACAGCTCGCCGGGGCGGGCGCCCGTGATCAGGGCCGGGACGACCCGTGAGTCGGAGCAGGTGATGAACAGGACCTGGGGGGACTGGCCCTCGGCGAGGCGGGCGAACTCCTCAGGGCGCCGGCCGAACGTGCGGGCGTAGTCGATGAGGGGCTGCATGATGTCTGGATTCCTCCTGGCGCGCCTCGATGGCGCGTCGGACTTGCACGACTGTGGTGGGGGGAGCGAGCCCGCCCCTCAGCAGCGGAAGACCTGCAGGACTGCCGGGGAATGGACTCCGGAGGATCTCGTGACGTGGGCGCCGGGGGAGCCGGAACGCGAGGGTGCCGCGGGCTCGGCCGGGCGCCGGGATATGAGGGGGCGCTCCAGCGCCGGGGTGGGCGCGGTACCGCGCTGGCGGTGCCGGTCGGCATGGGCGGCGGCGGGCGGTGTCTTGGGGCGGCGGGGTTCGCGGACGGTGTCCGCGCCTTCGCCCGCGCGCGGGGCGACGAGGGTGATCCCCGGCGCGTCGTTGGCCCCTGCCTCACCGAGCGTATGTGCGGTGGCGAAGGGTCCGGCGGGCGCGAAGAGCTGGAGGGAGAGCAGCGCGACGGCGAACAGGGCGAGCACCGCGCCAAGCGTCCTGCCTCGGGACATGCGCACCCCCCTGCGGAAACCCGCGTCTCTTGTACACGCCAAGCATTGGTCAATGGATGGTCAAGAAACACGTTAACCCGGCGAGCTGCTTTGCAGGGTTAACGGGGGGTTACATGCGGCAGGAAGAGTGAAAAAAGCGGGTCAAGTGGCTGAAATCAGCGCTTGACCCGCATAAGTTGATGGGATATTAGAAACAGGACGGCCGGTCTGTTACTCCGTCACCAGGGCCTTGGCGTCGCGTGCCAGCGCGGTGAGCCGGGAGATCGCGCGGAAGTACTTCTTGCGGTAACCGCCGTTCAGCATCTCCTCGCTGAACAGCTGGTCGAAGGGCAGCCCCGAGGCCAGCACCGGGACCTCGCGGTCGTAGAGCCGGTCGGCCAGCACCACCAGTCGCAGCGCCGTCGACTGGTCCGGCACCGGCCGCACATCGGTGAGGCACACCGCGCGCAGGTCGTCGGTCAGCGCGCCGTACCGGCTCGGGTGCACCTTGGCCAGGTGCTCCAGCAGTCGCGGGAAGGCGTCCAGCGAGGCGCCCTCGGCGCGGTAAGCCGCCTTCGTCACCTGCTCGTCGGAGTACGGTGCCGGAGCCTCGGGCAGACCGCGGTGGCGGTAGTCCTCGCCGTCGATGCGCAGGGCGCGGAAGTGTGCGGACAGGCCCTGGATCTCGCGCAGGAAGTCGGCCGCCGCGAACCGGCCCTCGCCCAGCTTGCCGGGCAGCGTGTTGGAGGTGGCGGCCAGCGCCACGCCCGCCTCGACCAGCTTGCCGAGCAGGCTGGAGACGAGGACGGTGTCACCGGGGTCGTCCAGCTCGAACTCGTCGATGCACAGCAGGGCGTGGCCGGACAGGGTCCGCACCGTCTGCTGGAAGCCGAGGGCGCCCACCAGGTTGGTCAGCTCCACGAAGGTGCCGAACGCCTTGCGGGAGGGCTCGGCCGGGGTGGCGTGCCAGAGCGAGGCGAGCAGGTGGGTCTTGCCGACGCCGTAGCCGCCGTCCAGGTAGACACCGCGCGGACCGGCCGGGGTCTTGGCCTTCGCGCGGCCGAAGCCGAACAGGCCCCGCTTGGCCTCGCCGGGCCGGGCCCCGCCGAGTCCCGCCGCGAAGCCCTCCAGCACGCCCACGGCGTCGGTCTGGCTGGGCTGGTTCGGGTCCGGGATGTAGGTGGCGAAGCGCACCGAGTCGAAGCGGGGCGGCGGCACCATCTCGGCGACCAGACGGTCGGCCGGGACATGCGGCTCGCGCGCGCACAGGGACAGCGGACCCGCTTCGGTCAGCGGGCTGGAGCCGGAGGCTGCGGTGGAGGACACGATTACCCATGCTAATCGCCATGTCACACTGCACGAATGCGACGCCTGTTCCCTGTGACCGACGAAACAGCAGCTCGGGCCCCTGACCAGGAGGGCGCGGCACCGGACGGGACCGGTGAGTGGAGTCTCGCCGAACTGGCCGCCGCCTACGCCTACCCCACCTCCGACGACGGCGGACCCCGCACCTGGCTGCGGGCCAACATGGTCTCCACCCTCGACGGCGCCGCCCAGCACGACGGCCGCTCCCAGCCCATCTCCTGCGCCGCCGACATGCGCGTCTTCGGCACCCTGCGGGCCCTCGCCGATGTCGTGCTGGTCGGTGCGGAAACGGTTCGGCAGGAGGGCTACCGGCCCGCTCGCGCCCGAGCCGAGTTCGCGCGGGCACGGGAGGCCGCCGGGCAAAGTCCGGCCCCGGCCGTCGCCGTCGTCTCCGGCAGCCTCGACCTGGACTTCTCGCTCCCGCTGTACACCTCGCCGCTGGTCCCGACGGTCGTCCTCACCGGTACGGACGCGCCCGCCGACCGGGTGGCCGCCGCCGAGCGGGCCGGGGCGCGGGTGATCGTCGCGGGGGAGGGGCGGCGGGTCGACCCGGTACGCGCCGTGCGCGCGCTCACCGGGCTCGGGTACACCCGGCAGCTCACCGAGGGCGGACCACGGCTGCTCGGTCAACTGGTCGCCGCCGACGTGCTGGACGAGCTGTGCCTGACGCTGTCGCCCATGCTCACGGCGGGTGACGCGCAGCGCATCGCGGGCGGTCCCGGTGTGTCGGTGCCGCGCCGGTTCGCGCTGGCGTCCCTGCTGGAGGAGGACGGATTTCTGTTCGGACGGTACCGCCGTCCCTGAAACAGCGGAATCTACCGTTCCGTTTAGCTTCCGGGGGGCACACTTAGTCCCGGCTCCCCGTGCGGTAACGGGGCAGGATGGTTTCCGCAGGGCCTGTTCGGGCCAACGGAGGGACAGAGGGTCACCAGGGCCCTCGAAGGAGAAGAGGCGGCTGGTGTTCACAAGCGTTCTGATGATCGAGAAAGCCCTGACGTCGGCCGACGTGGAGTTCGTCACGACCTTGCACGGCGACGAGCCGGTCTTCTTCTATGTGCTGCTGCAGCCGCGCGGCGATCAGGCCGACCGCCTGCTGCGGGCCATCGACGACATCGCGCTCGGCGAACTGGACGAGGCCGTGCACGAGGGTGAGACGCCCGAGGGTTCGGACGCCAGGAGCATGGCGGAGAAGGCACTGGAGGTGTCCCTGCAGGCCCTGCGCGCCGCCGGGAGCCGGGCCGAGGGCAGGCTCGTGGAGAACCACCCGCTGGACGCGCTCAAGGCGCTGGTCGCCGAGGTGCACGCCGACGAGGTGATCGTGCTGACCGACCCGCACTACGTGGAGGAGTTCTTCCACCGCGACTGGGCCTCCCGCGCCCGCCACAAGGTGGGTGTACCGGTCCTGAAGCTGTTCTCGCACAGCAAGGCGTAGCCCCGCGGGGCTACGGCGGCTGATCGGGCACCGGGTACGCGGCGGGGGTACTCGGTGCCCCCGTACGCCCGCCCACCGGCGCGCCCCCGGTCGGAGTGCCGGGGGCGCGGGATCAACGCATAGGGTGGATACCCTCTGGCCCGCTCGTATCTGGGAGAACATCGCATGGCACCCGGCCTTCCTACCGCCATGGACCGACCGCACTTCATCGGCATCGGGGGCGCCGGGATGTCGGGGATCGCGAAGATCCTCGCCCAGCGTGGTGCCCGGGTGGCGGGCAGTGACGCCAAGGAGTCCGCGACCGCCGAGGCGCTGCGGGCGCACGGGGCCACCGTGCACATCGGGCACGCGGCGGGGCACCTCGCCGACGACGCCAGCTGTGTCGTCGTCTCCTCCGCGATCCGGCAGGACAACCCCGAGCTGGCCCGCGCCGCCGAGCTGGGCATCCCCGTGGTGCACCGCTCCGACGCGCTCGCCGCCCTGATGGAGGGCCTGCGGCCGATCGCCGTCGCCGGTACGCACGGCAAGACCACCACCACCTCGATGCTCGCCGTCTCGTTGACCGAGCTGGGCGCCCGCCCGTCGTACGCCATCGGCGGCGACCTGGACGCGCCCGGCTCCAACGCCCTGCACGGTGAGGGCGAGATCTTCGTGGCCGAGGCGGACGAAAGCGACCGCAGCTTCCACAAGTACGCCCCCGAGGTCGCCATCGTCCTCAACGTCGAGCTGGACCACCACGCCAACTACGCCTCGATGGACGAGATCTACGAGTCCTTCGAGACCTTCGCCCAGAAGATCGTGCCCGGCGGCACCCTGGTGATCTCCGCCGACCACGAGGGCGCCCGCGAGCTGACCCGCCGGGTGTCCGGGGTGAAGACGGTGACCTACGGCGAGGCCGAGGACGCCGACGTACGGGTGCTGAAGATCGTGCCCCAGGGGCTCAAGAGCCAGGTCACCGTGGTGCTGGACGGCCGTGAGCTGACCTTCGCCGTCTCCGTGCCCGGCCGCCACTACGCCCTCAACGCCGTCGCCGCGCTCGCCGCCGGTGCCGCCCTCGGCATCCCCGCCGACGAGCTGGCCCCCGCCCTCGCCGCGTACACCGGCGTCAAGCGGCGCCTCCAGCTCAAGGGCGAGGAGGCGGGCGTGCAGGTGATCGACTCCTACGCGCACCACCCCACCGAGATGACCGCCGACCTGGAGGCCATGCGCGGCGCCGCCGGGGACGACCGCCGCATCCTCGTCGTCTTCCAGCCGCACCTGTTCTCCCGCACCCAGGAGCTGGGCAAGGAGATGGGCCAGGCGCTCACCCTCGCCGACGCCTCCGTGGTGCTCGACATCTACCCGGCCCGCGAGGACCCGATCCCCGGCATCACCAGCGCGCTGATCATCGAGGCCGCCCGCGCGGCCGGTGCCGATGTCACCGCCGTGCACGACAAGGCGGACATCCCCGAGGTCGTCGCGGGAATGACCAAGCCCGGTGATCTCGTTCTCACCATGGGCGCGGGCGACGTCACCGACCTGGGCCCGCTGATCCTGGACCGCCTGTCGCAGAAGTAGAAGGGGCTGATCCTCATGGCGTACGACGTCGAGAAGCCGGACGAGCAGTGGCGGGCGGAGCTGAGCCCGGCCGAGTACACGGTGCTGCGCCAGGCGGGTACCGAACCGGCCTTCACCGGTGAGTACACGGACACCAAGACCGAGGGTGTCTACTCCTGCCGGGCCTGTGGCGCCGACCTGTTCACCTCCGGCACCAAGTTCGCCTCGCACTGCGGCTGGCCGTCGTTCTTCGACCCGAAGGACAGTGACGCGGTCGAGCTGATCGAGGACCGCTCGCACGGGATGGTCCGCACCGAGGTCCGCTGCTCCAACTGCGGCTCCCACCTCGGGCACGTCTTCGAGGGCGAGGGCTATCCGACGCCCACCGACCAGCGGTACTGCATCAACAGCATCTCGCTGCGCCTCACGCCCGAAGCGGGCTGACGCCGACCCCGCCGATGCCCACCTGCCGGAAACGGGAGGTGGGCATCGTCACATGATCGGAGGAGTGGGGCGCCCGGAACTGGGTAGCAGCCTCCCGATTCATGGGACCGTCCGGCCGTGGCACGACCACGGGTGCGCGCGCCCGCACCCGGTCCGGTCGCCCTTTCGCGCTCTCCGGGTGGCGTGGCTCGTGCCGTCTAGACTCGGCCGGCACTGGTCCAGGCACTCCTGCCAACCGAAGGGCGCGCGGCGTTTTGATACGGATAGATTCAGTCACCAAGCGATACCCGGACGGCACGGTCGCGGTCGACCGGCTGTCGCTGGACATACCGGACCGCGCGATCACCGTCCTCGTCGGCCCCTCCGGCTGCGGCAAGACGACCACCCTCAGGATGATCAACCGGATGGTGGACCCCAGCGAGGGCAGCATCCTCCTCGACGGCGCCGACATCCGGCAGCAGCCCGTCAACTCCCTGCGCCGGTCCATGGGTTACGTCATCCAGAACGCCGGGCTCTTCCAGCACCGCACCATCCTGGACAACATCACCACCGTGCCCCGCCTCCTCGGCTGGAGCAAGGGCAAGGCCCGTGAGCGCGCGGCCGAACTGATGGAGCGGGTCGGGCTGGACAGCTCGCTCGCCAAGCGTTACCCGTACCAGCTCTCCGGCGGTCAGCAGCAGCGCGTCGGCGTGGCGCGGGCGCTCGCCGCCGACCCGCCGGTGCTGCTGATGGACGAGCCGTTCTCCGCCGTCGACCCGGTGGTCCGCAAGGGACTCCAGGACGAACTGCTGCGCATCCAGGATGAGTTGGGCAAGACCATTGTCTTCGTCACCCATGACATCGACGAGGCCGTGAAGCTGGGAACCATGGTCGCCGTGCTGCGCACCGGCGGACGGCTCGCCCAGTTCGCCCCGCCCTCCGAACTGCTCACCGCGCCCGCCGACCCCTTCGTGGAGGACTTCCTCGGCGCCGACCGGGGCATCCGCCGCCTGTCCTTCTTCCCGTCCGACGGGCTGGAGCTGGACACCGAGCCGGTCGTCCCCCTCGACGCCGACGCCACCCGGCTCACCCCGCGCGGCAGCGCCCCGTACCTGCTCGTCACCGACGCCGACGGCCGCCCGCTCGGCTGGGGCGAACCCGCCGCACTCACGGCCGGTGCCATCGACCCGGCCCGCCTCCTGTCGCACGGGCGGCCGTTCCGGCCCGGCACCGACTCGCTGCGCACCGCCCTCGACGGCGCCGTGCTGTCACCGACCGGCTGGGCCGTGGCCGTCGACGGTGAGGGACGCGCGGTCGGCGTGGTCTCGCAGGCGACCATCGGCGAGGCCATCCGCACCGCCCACACCGAGGACCGTCCGGAGGTGACGGCGGCCGGATGAACGGCTTCTTCGACCTCCCCAGCGACCTCCAGCACAGCTACTTCGGCCTGATCGGCCTGCATCTGCGCGAAGCGCTGCTGCCGGTGCTCGCCGGACTCCTGCTGTCGCTGCCCATCGCCCAGCTCTGCGCCCGCTTCCGCTGGCTGTACCCGCCGGTCCTCGGCGTCACCACCGTGCTCTACGCGATCCCGTCGCTGGCGTTCTTCGTGATCCTCATCGACTACACCGGGCAGAGCGAGCTGACGGTGATGATCCCGCTCGCCGTGTACAGCCTGGTCGTGCTCGTCCCCGCCATCGTGGACGGCGTCCGCTCGGTGCCCCCGGAGACCCTGGCCGCCGCCGAGGCGATGGGGCTCGGCGCGGTACGGCGTTATCTCCAGGTGCAGTTGCCCATCGCCGTGCCCGCCATCATCGCGGGCCTGAGGGTCGCCACCGTGTCCAGCATCTCGCTGGTCAGCGTCGGCATGCTCATCGGCAACCAGGGCGCGCTCGGCAACATGCTGAACGACGCCAACCTCTACCACCGCCCCGAACTCGCGGTGAACTCCGTGGTGACGACCGCCCTGTTGGCGATCCTCGTCGACGCGGCGCTGGTGCTCACCCGCACCCTGCTGACCCCGTGGATGCCGAAGAAGGGTGCCGCCCGGTGAACGTCCTGGACTTCGCGCACTCCTTCTTCGCCGACCCGGCCCGCTGGCGCGGCTACGACGGTGTCCCCACCCGCCTGCTGGAGCACGTGGGTTACTCCCTGGAGGCCCTCGCCGTCGCCGCGCTCATCGCGCTGCCGGTGGGCCTGATCGCCGGGCATCTGAGGCGCGGCGGCAACGCCCTGTCGATGGTCGCCACGGCCGGCCGGGCACTGCCCAGTTTCGGTCTGCTGGTGCTGCTGTTCATCTGGTTCGGCTTCGGCACGCTGCCCGTGATGGTGCCGCTCGTCGTGCTCGCCGTACCGCCGATCCTCGTCACCACCTACGAGGCGATCCAGACCGTCGACCCGTCCCCGGTGGACGCGGCGCGCGGGATGGGCATGACCGAGCCGCGCATCCTGTTCCAGGTCGAACTCCCGGTCGCGCTCCCGGTGATCCTCGGCGGACTGCGCACCGCGGCCGTCCAGATCGTCTCCACGGCGACCATCGCCGCGTACGTCAGCTTCGGCGGGCTCGGCCGGTACATCATCGACGGGCTCTACCAGAAGGACTACGAGAAGGTGGTCGGCGGCGCCACGCTGGTCGCCGGACTCGCCCTGGTGACGCTCCTGGTGTTCTGGGCGCTGTCGAAGCTCACCGTGTCGCCGGGGGTCCGGCGCAGTGGCTGACCCCTTCACCGGCGCGTTCATACAGCCGACACAAACAGGCGCGATCGAGGCCAATCGGTGACCTCACTTCCCTTGACTGACAAATCACGAACTGGCTTGGATCAACAGGTGACTTACAACAACCGCATCAGCAAGTCCATCCGGGGGAACCGAGGGGCGGCGCTGGTCGCCCTCGCGGCGGCGACGACGCTGCTTGCGGGCTGTGGCTCCTCCGACGGCAAGTCCGACAACCCGCTGGCCGGAGGCGGGGCGAGCGGGGACACCGTCGTCGTCGGCTCCAACAACTTCGCCGAGAGCATCCTGCTCGCCGACCTCTACGGCGAGGCCCTCAAGGCCAAGGGCGTCGAGGTCAAGTACCAGCCCAACATCGGCAGCCGCGAGACCACCTACGGCCTGCTGAAGAACGGCTCCGTGACGCTGCTGCCCGAGTACAACGGCGCGCTGCTGGCCTACCTCAACCAGAAGGCGGCGCCGAAGTCGACCGGCGAGACCACCAAGGCCATCGAGGCCAAGCTGGACTCCAAGCTGACCCTGCTGAACCCCTCCCCGGCGGAGGACAAGGACTCGGTCACGGTCAACGCGGCCACCGCCAAGAAGTACAATCTGACCGCCAAGTCCTCCATCGGCGACCTCAAGGGCATCGCCAAGGACCTGGTCATCGGCGGCTCCCCGGAGTTCCAGACCCGCCACCAGGGTCTGAGCGGCCTGAAGGAGCTGTACGGCCTGGAGTTCAAGTCCTTCAAGTCCCTGGACGCGGGCGGCCCGCTCACCCAGGCGGCGCTGAAGAAGGACTCCGTGCAGGCCGCGGACCTCTTCACCACCGACCCGGTGATCGCCAAGGAGAAGTTCGTCGTCCTGAGCGACCCGAAGAACCTCTTCGGCTTCCAGAACGTGCAGCCCCTCGTGCGCAAGGACGCGGTGCCGCAGAAGGGTGTGGACGCGCTCAACGCGGTCTCCGCCAAGCTGGACACCAAGACCCTGCTCGACCTGGACACCCAGGTGCAGGTCCAGCACAAGGACCCGCTGGACGTGGCCAAGGAGTGGCTGAAGGCCAACGGCCTCGGCTGACCCGCACCGCACCACCCGGACCGCCCGGCCGACGCAACCCCGTCGCCGGGCGGTCCGCGTGTACCCGCACGGCACCTAGACTGACTGGTCGGACAGCGACCGAACAGCCGAGACCGCGCGAGGAGGAGAGCAGTGGCGACACGGCCCGGCGACCCCTCCCCGCAGGTCCTCACCGAGGCCGCCGCCGCCTTCGGACTGCTCGCCTCCCCGGCACGGCTGCACCTCGTCTGGGCGCTCGCCCAGGGCGAGAGCGATGTCACCGGGCTCGCCGAACGGGTCGGCGGCGCGCTGCCCGCCGTCAGCCAGCACCTCACCAAGCTCAAACTCGCCGGACTGGTCCGCTCCCGCCGCGAGGGCCGCCGCCAGGTCTACTTCGTCGACGCCGACGAACAGGCCGCGCTCGTGGACGTCGTCCACCTCCTCGTCGGCCGCCTCACCGAACAGACCACTCCCGCCGCCCCGGCCCGCCGCCTGCGCGGACTGTGACCGAAGTGCCGGACACCTCGCTGCGACTGCTGCGGCGCCTGGACACCGGCCCGCGCGGACTGACCGACACCGAGGCGGACGCCCGGTCGGCCGAGTACGGTGCGAACACCCCGGCCGCCACCCCGCCCGAGCCGTCCTGGCCGCGCCGGTGCGCGCGGGCCCTGCGCGACCCGTTCACCGCCGTACTGCTCACCCTCGGCCTGGTCTCCGCGTTCGTCGCCTCCTGGGGCACCGCCGCCGTGATCCTCACCCTGGTCGCCGTCAGCTGCGCGCTGCGCGCCGCCGGGGAACGCCGCGCCGACCGCTCCCTGGCCGCGCTGCGCGACCTGGTCACCGGCACCGCGACCGTGCTGCGCCGCGCCGACCGGGCCGACGAGCCGCGGGCCCGCGAGGTCCCGGTCGCCGACCTGGTGCCCGGCGACATCGTCCGGCTCGGCCCCGGCGACCTCGTACCGGCCGACGTACGGCTGCTGCGCGCCCGGGGGCTGACCGTCCGGCAGGACACGCTCACCGGTGAGTCCGCGCCCGTCGCCAAGGAGGCCGTGGACGCGCCGCGCCGGTTCGCCGAGTCCCATCTCTGCTTCCAGGGCAGCCATGTCGTCGCGGGCAGCGCGACCGCCGTGGTGGTGGCGACCGGGGCGCGCACCCGGTTCGCCGCCACCCAGGGAGCCCCCGTCACGCGCGGTCCGAGCGCCTTCGACCGGTCCGTGCACGGCATCTCCTGGGTGCTGGTCCGGTTCGCGCTGCTCACCCCGCCGCTCGTCCTCATGGCGAGCGCCGCCCTGCACGGCCGGATGCTGCAGACGCTGCCGTTCGCCGTCGCGGTGGCCGTCGGGCTCACCCCCGAGATGCTCCCGGTGATCGTCACCACCTGTCTGGCCCGCGGCGCGGCCCGGCTGGCCGACGCCCACCGGGTCGTCGTACGGCGGCTGCCCGCGCTGCACGACCTCGGCGCGGTCGACGTGCTGTGCCTGGACAAGACCGGCACCCTCACCCGGGACCGGCCCGTCCTCGCGGCCGCGCTCGGGCCGGACGGCCGGGACGACCCCGAGGTACTGCACTGGGCCGCCGTCGCCGCCTGGTGGGGCCTCGCCCTGTCCGAACTCCCCGCCCCGGACGCCCTGGACGAGGCCCTGCTCACCGCCGCCGGACCGGTCGGCGAGGAGTACGACGGGGTCGCCGCGCTCCCCTTCGACCCCGCCCACCGGCTGGCCACCGCCGTGGTCACCGGCGCCCTCGGGCGACATGTGCTGATCACCAAGGGCGCCGCCGAGGACGTGCTCGACCGGTGCGAGCTGACCGACGCCGAGCGCCACCGGCTGCTCGCCCTCGCCGCGCGGCAGGCCGGGTCCGGGCTGCGCGTCCTCGCCGTCGCCACCGCCGAACTCCCCGCCCGCACCCGGCCCTACCGCGCCGAGGACGCCCGCGGCCTCACCTTCAACGGCCTGCTCACCTTCCGCGACGACCTGGCCCCCGGCGCCGCCGAGGCCCTGCGCACCCTGACCGGCCTCGGCATCGAGGTCCGCGTCCTGACCGGCGACCACCCCGCCACCGCGGTACGCGCCTGCCGGGACCTGGGGCTGACGGTGGGGGAGGTGCGCACGGGCTCCTCCCCGGAGACGGCCGGGACACCGGGCGGTGTCACCGTGGTGGCCCGGTGCACCGCCGACGACAAGGCGCGGGTCGTGGCCGGACTACGGGCGGCCGGGCACACGGTCGGGTTCCTCGGGGACGGTGTCAACGACGTGCCCGCGATGCTCGCCGCCGACGTGGGCGTCGCGCCGCGCGGTGCCGTCGACGTGGCCCGTGAGAGCGCGGACGTGGTGCTCGGCGAGAAGGACCTCCGCGCCCTCGGGCACGCCGTGCTCGCCGGACGGCACAGCAGCGCCAACATCGCCTCCTACCTGCGCGTCACGCTCTCGTCCAACCTCGGCAACGTCCTCGCCATGCTCGCCGCCGGACTGCTGCTGCCGTTCCTGCCGATGCTCCCCGTCCAGGTGCTCGCGCAGAACCTCTGCTTCGATGCCTCGCAGCTCGCCTTCGCCGACGACCGCCCCGACCCCGGGGCGCTGCGCCGCCCGACCCGGCTGCGGCCACCCGCCTTCCTGCGCTTCCTCACCGGCTTCGGCCTGCTCAACGCGGTCGCGGACCTCGCCACCTTCGCCGTGCTCACGCTCGCCCCGCACGGCGGTGCCGTCCTGGCCGACCAGGCGCTGTTCCACTCGGCCTGGTTCACCGAGAACCTGCTCACCCAGGCGCTGGCGATGCTGCTGCTCCGCTCGGGACGGCACCTCGCCGGGCCCCGGCCCGGCCCGGTCGGCTGGGCCTCGGCCGCGCTGGCCGGTGCCGGACTGCTGCTGCCCGCCACCCCGCTCGGCGCGCTCCTCGGCCTGACCGCCCTGCCCGCCGACCGCTATCTGCTGCTGGCCGTCGTCCTCGTGCCGTACGCGCTCGCGCTGACCGTGGCGCGGGTGCGCCACGACCGGCGTCAGCCGTAGGTGAGGTTCGCGCAGGGGTTGTCGTCCGCCGAACGCGCCCCGTTGGCCACCTCGCTGGGCACCGAGGCCGATGTCGAGGACGGCGTCGGGTCCGTCGCGTACGCCTGGCCGAGGACCACGTTGATCCGGGGCGCGCCGATCTGCTCCAGCTGGGCGCCGGGGAAGACCTTGGCCACGGTCCGGGCGCGGTCCGCCATGCCGGGGCCGTACTGGACGACGGTCGCCAGGTGGTTCTGGGAGAGCGCGGTGGCCGTACCGGTGACGGTGAAGCCGGACGCGGTGAGCGTGGCCGAGCCCTTGGCGGCGAGCCCGGTCACCGTGGTGCCGTTGTAGACCGCCACGGCGATGCCCTTGCCGGAGACCGGGGCGGGGGAGTGCGGGGCCGGGCTCGGCTTCTTCGTCGCCTTGCCCTTCCCGCCGCTGGCGTCGGCGCCGTCGATCGTACGGTCCGCCTTCAGCGCGGCCCACAGCTCACCGGCGTCCGGCTCCACGACCGCCACCCGCGAACCCGCGTACCGCCAGGGCACGGTGACGAACTTGGTGTTGTGCAGGTCGACGTCCTTCAGCGACATGGCGAACGACAGCAGCTTGTCGGCGCTGCCCAGCCCCGGGTCGACGGTCATCGACCGGGTCGCGGCGTCGGCCAGGGGCAGCAGCTTGGTCGGGGTGAACCCCTTGTCCTTGACCTCCTTCAGCAGGCTGCCCACGAACGCCTGCTGCCGCTTGATCCGGCCTATGTCGGAGCCGTCGCCGATGCCGTGCCGGAGGCGGACGTAGTCCAGCGCCTGCCGTCCCGCGACCGTCTGCTCGCCCTGCCGGAAGAGCAGCGCGCCCTGGGTGGCCCGGTTGGGGTTCAGGTCCTTCTGGTAGACGTCGTTGGGCAGGCACACCTTCACCCCGCCGACGACCTGGGTGAGCGCGGCGAAGCCCTTGAAGTCCACCACCACCGTGTGGTCCACCCGCAGCCCCGTCAGCTGCTCCACCGTGTTCTGGGTGCAGGCCGGGTTGCCCTTGTCGGTCTCGCCGACGGAGAAGGCCGCGTTGAACATGGTGTTGGGCTGGGCCTGGGTCCAGCCACCGGTGGGCAGCTTGCAGGGCGGGATGTTCACCAGGGTGTCGCGCGGTATGGACACGGCCAGCGCGTGCTTGTGGTCGGCGTATATGTGCAGCAGCAGCGTGGTGTCGGAGCGGCCGATGCCGTCCTTGTCGCCGCCGCCCAGCGCCGCGTTGCCGTCGGTGCGCGCGTCCGAGCCGATCAGCAGGACGTTCTCACCCTTGGACGAGCCCGCCGGGCGGTTGTCGGAGAGGCCGCCCGCGTCGAAGGTCTGGATGTTGCCGTTGAGCTTCAGATACACCCAGCCCGCGCCCGCGCCGCCGAGGACCACCAGCGACAGGCAGACGAGGAGGGCCACCCGTGCTCTGCGCGCACGGCGGCGCCGCTGGTCCCGTGCGCCGGACCGGGTGCCGCGGCCCCCGTCGCCGGGACCGCTCTCGCCCTCCGGGGTGCCCCGCCCGCCGCCGCGTCGCCGTGACGGTGCCGTTCCCCGGCTGCTCGTGATGCTCATCCGCCGCCCTCTTGTGCCTCTCCCTGGGTTGTACAGTTGCGCAATGTAGCAATCATCGCTGAACGGGCCGGAGGCGCGGGAGCCCCTGGCCGTCAGGAATCGCGTGAGAAAAGGGAGGGCGGCCATGCTCCGCAACGGACTGGAACCCTGGCATCTGCTGGTCGTGGCGATCGTCTTCATCGTGCTGTTCGGCTCCAAGAAGCTGCCGGACACCGCACGCTCGCTGGGCCGGTCCCTGCGCATCCTCAAGAGCGAGGCGAAGGCGATGAAGGACGAGAGTGCCGCTCCCGCCGCCCCCACACCGGCCGACCCCGCTGTCCGGTGAACTCGGCACACCGGGGGAGAAGTTCCCGTATCACCTGAAAGAGGGAGGACCCGGCGGCAGGGTGCCGCCGGGTCCCGGGGAAACCGCTGTTCAGGCGCGGACCCGCTCCCGGCGGCGCTGCCGTCGGGACACGCGTGCCTCCTGGTCGGGCAGCCAGCCGAAGGTGAGGCAGCTGCCGACGACGCCGAGGAGCAGGCCGATGAAGAAGCCGCCCAGGTTGGACGTGAGCCAGGTGCCCAGGGTGATCAGCACACCGGCGAGCGAGTAGAACAGCCGCTGGGCCGGGTTGAAGAGGATCAGCAGTCCCAGCAGCACCATCAGGGTCGGCAGCAGATAGCCCGCCAGCCCCTGCATGCCGATGTGCAGGACGACCTTCAGCGACGCCTTCTCGGTGAGCAGGATCTCGGCCCCGCCCAGCGCGAGCAGCAGCCCGCCCCAGAACGGCCGACGCCCCCGCCAGTCACGGAAGGCCGCCCGCGCACCCCGGCGCGCACGCTCCGGCACCGGCTCAGCAGCCCGAGTCGCTGAAGCCCAGCTTCAGACCGGGCAGCTTGAACACGGCCGCCGTGGTGGCGTAGTTGGTCTGGCGCAGGTTGGCGATGTGCACGGTGTCGGCCTGCTGGGAGAAGACGCCGATCGGGCCCTTGGCGTTGGCCTTGTTCAGGGTGCTGGCGTCGTTGCCGATCTCGATGTTGTCGAAGGAGGCGTCACCCGACAGCTCGGTGGAGTCGGTGGTCAGATCGGTCGCCGTCACCTTCTTCTCGCCCTGGCCCGCCTTGATCAGCAGGTTGGTGCCGCCCAGGTCGACGCTCTGGCAGAGCTTGGTGAGGGTGGCGCTCTTGATCGCGGAGGTGACGACAAGGACCTGCCCGCCGGTGTCACCCGCGTTCGGGCTGCCGTCCGCCATGTTGTCGAGCCCGCCGAACTGCTCGAAGCCGGTGCCGTTCAGCTCGGTCGCGGTGACCGTGAACGGCATGCCGGAGATGGCGAACTGCACACCCAGCGCGCCCTCGGCGGTCAGGATCGCCAGACCCGCGGCGACCAGGGTGGCGGGGATCGCCAGTACGGCGGCCCGGCGGTACCGGACGCGTCCGCGCCGTTCGCCGTCGGCCGGGCCGGGCTCGGGGGAGGGGGTGGGGTCGGTGGACGAGAGGTCCGGGGACGAGGCCATGTCTGCTCCCATGGAGGTGGAACCATGCGGGTTTCAGGTGGCGCGTTGTCCTGGCGCGGACAAGGGCGACCGCCGGTTACGCGGCGGTAGCCTGCTCGGAAGTTACCGCCGGTTACATGGAGGGTCAAGGGAGTGGTGAAAAGCAGGTCCCGGCCCCGCGCGAACGGCCGACGGCGGCCCCAACTCCCTTGCTCCGTATTGACGTTGACCCCATATCCGGTCTACAACTCTGCCTGATCTCCTCGGGACCGTGGCGCCGGGCCCGACGAACGGCACGCGCCCGTTTCCCGGCTTCTCCGGGCGGCCGTCCCGTATGCGCGAACCCGCACCGCATCCCGCATCGCATCACGGCACACCCTGCTCTCCGTCCCCCACCTCGGAAGAGAGGCACCCGCATGCGCACCCTCCTCGCTCTCGCCGGAACCGTCACCGCGCTCACCCTGGCCGCGGCCGTCCCCGCCGCCGCCGACGGCGGCGCCGTGCTGACCACGGGCGGTGTCGGCGGCACCGCCGTCGCCGTCGGCGACACCCTCACCGCGCCGCTCGCCACCGGCACCTCCGCCACCCTGTACTCCAGCGCGACCGGCACCAGCGGAGTCAAGTGCACGGCGTCCCAGTTCACGGCCGAGGTCACCGGCAACCCGGACGCACCCGGCGCCGCCACCGAGTCGGTCACCGGCCACACCTTCGACAGCTCCAGCTGTACCAGCAACGTCACCGGCGTCCTCGGCGTCAGCGGCATCACCGTCGACCACCTGCCCTACACCGCGTCCGTCGCCTCCGACGGCACCCTCTCCGTCGCCCCGGCGAGCGGCTCGACCATCCAGACCACGGTCAAGCTGCGCACCCTGCTCGGCTCGATCAACTGCGTCTATCAGGCGCCGAGTCTGACCGGGAAGGCGGACAACGCCGACAACAGCATCACCTTCACCAACCAGCAGTTCACGAAGGTGTCCGGCTCGTCGCTGTGCTTCGCCAGCGGCTACTTCACCGCCAAGTACGCCCCGGTCACCGACGCGGGCGCCCCGGTTTTCGTCAACTGATCGCTTCTCGAACCTCGTTCAGCGCCGACGCAGGCGCGGGAGGAGGGCGGCGGCCGCGGTGACCACCAGCACCGCGGCCGCGCCGCCCGCCAGCAACGGAGCCGAGGGACCCGACTTCGCGCGGGTCGCCTCGGCCACCGGCTTGCCGTCGTCCGGCACGGCCGCGTACGAGGGGTCCTTGCGCGGTTCGGCGGTCGACGCTTCCGCCGAGGGGGACGCGGACGCCGGGTGCGAGGCATGTGCGGAGGGCGTCGCCGCCTTCGAGGCCGGCCTCTTGTTGGGCGCGGGCCGGGTGGTGACCGAACCGCCGCCCGAAGCCGTGCTCTTCTTCGCGAGTACCACGTCGGAGCACGAGTAATAGGTGTCGGGGGTGCTGGTGTTCTGCCAGATCGTGTACAGCATCTGACGTCCCGTCCGGTCCGCGGGCAGCGTCGCCGTGAGGTGGTACGCCCCGTTGCTCAGCGACGGGTTCTTGATCTCCGCGAACGGGCGCTCCGGCAGGTCCGACCACTTCAGCGGCTTCGCCGGGTCGTAGCCGGGCTTGGTCAAGTACAGCCGGAACGTGCCCTCGTGGGCGATCGTGGAGGCGTACGTCAGCGTCATCCGGGCGCCCGGGGTCAGCCGGGTGGCGGGCCAGTCGGTGCGGGCCAGGTCGAGACCGCGGTAGGCGGCAAGGTTCCCGCTGCACAGCTTGCCGTCCGGAATCACCTGCCGGTCACGGCCGTTGACGCCCGGCACCCGGAGGTTGTCCCACGCGGTGAAGGGGGCGCCGTTCGCCGCGATCGCGGCCCGGCAGGCGGCCGACCGGTTGGCGCTGCCGCCCTGGGGCGAACAGGCGTAGACCCGGCTGACCGGATCGGTCGGGGCGCCGTGCGCCTGGGCCGGTCCCGCCGTCCACGGCAGCAGCAGGAGCGGGGTCGCGGCGGCGGCCGCCAGAGTGCTCAGGCGGGCGGTCATCCGAGTCATCCGGGACGTCTCCTCGGCGGGGCGGGTGAAGGGGTTCGACTGAAGGGGTTCGGCTCAAGGGGTTCGCGACCCCCAATACGAGCCACGGAGCCGGGGTGTTCACGCCCCCGGTGAGCCGAAGAAGTCAATTCACAGACCGCTTCGGCTGTTTCTGAAGCATCCT
Source organism: Streptomyces sp. NPDC002176 (assembly GCF_044903645.1). NCBI lineage: Bacteria > Bacillati > Actinomycetota > Actinomycetes > Kitasatosporales > Streptomycetaceae > Streptomyces > Streptomyces sp. NPDC002176. The sequence continues at coordinate 1,533,895 of NZ_JBJDQW010000001.1, read as the reverse complement.
CCGTCGCCCGTGAATCTTCGCGTAAGCGACGCAGTGCACCCGGAAGCCCCCGGAGCCGGATAAAAGCGGAAGGCCCAGTTCACCCCGGTGGAGCAGGGGAGGAAGTGTGGAAGAGTGCGGAATCCCGGTGCGTCCCGCGTGACTCCCGTTGCCGCTCGGTGAGTTATCGTATGCGAGGCTTCAAAACAAACCGCGTGTCCCGTTCGTGCAGGAGAGGGGTCGGCCGATGGCGAGGCAGTTGCGCGCTGAACAGACCCGGACGACGATCATCACGGCCGCAGCCGACCTGTTCGACCGGCAAGGGTATGAATCCACCAGTCTGAGTGACATCGTCGGACATGCGAACGTCACCAAGGGCGCCCTGTACTTCCACTTCGCCGCCAAGGAGGATCTGGCCCACGCCATCCTCGAACTCCAGTCGGCGGCCGCCCGCCAGGTGGTGGCCGAGGTCGAGAGCCGGGGCTGCTCCTCGCTGGAGGCGCTGATGCGGGCCACGTTCGCCCTTGCCCGCCTCGCCGTGCACGACCCGGTGCCCCGCGCCGGACTCCGCCTGGTCACCACCAACCTGTCCATGCGGCCACCGCTGCGGCACCCCTTCACCGAGTGGCTGGAGTTCACCTCCCGCAAGCTCCACGGCGCGGTCCGGGACTGCGATGTGCACGCCGATCTGGACGCCGGGATCGTCGCCCACTCCCTGGTCTGTTTCTTCGTCGGCACCCGCGTCGCCGGACGCACCCTGGAACCGCCCGCGCGACTGCCCCGCAGGGTCGCCGAGATGTGGTACCTCATGCTCCGCAGCCTGGTCCCGGTGCACCGCCGCCCCCGCTATCTGGCCCTCGCGGCACAGCTGGAGCGGGAGACCAGGATCGGCTGACTAGCGCGGTACGGTGACGGCATGTCCGACGCCGCCCCCACCGCGCCCGTCATCCGCGCCGACGAACCGGGCTCCTTCCCGCACAGCACGCTCGCCGAACGCCACCCCGCGATCATCCGCCAGGTCCGCGACGCCCTCCCCTACGAGCCCCCGCAGCGGCGCGCGCTGGACGCCCTGCTGAAGAACTGCACCGAGGGCGTCATCGAACCCCTCCCCACCGACGCGCCCGACCGCGCGCGCTGGGTGAGCTGGGGCATGGACACCTACGCGGGCCGGTCCTGGTTCGACGTGCCGTGGCTGTGGTCCGAGAGCTACTTCTACCGACGGCTGCTCGGCGCCGTCGGCTACTTCGGCCCCGGCGCCTGGCGCGGCATCGACCCGTTCCGCCCGTCCAAGACCGGCGAACTCCACTCCGCCGAGACCGACGCCGAGCTGTCCGCACTCGACGCACTGCGGGACCGCCCCGCCGAGGACCGCGCCCGGGCCCTGCTGAGCGGCTCCCTGTGGGGCAACCGCGCCGACCTCAGCTTCCAGCTGTCCTCGGAGGGCGGGGAGCGGCGCGAAGCGGCCCCCGGCCTGGTCGCCGACGACAGCGGCCTCCTCTGGTCCCTCCTCCCGCCCGACGGTACGGGCACCCTCTGCCTGGTCGCGGACAACGCAGGCCGCGAACTCGTTCCCGACCTGCTGCTCATCGCCGCGCTCCTCACCGAGCCCCGCATCGGCCGGGCGGTCCTGCACGTCAAGCCGGACCCGTACTACGTCTCCGACGCCACCACCGCCGACGTGATCGACGCGCTGCGCCGCCTGCGTTCCGCCACCGGACTGGCGGGGGAGTACGGCGACACGCTCTGGTCGGCCCTGGGCGACGGCCGCCTCACCATCCGCGCCCACCCCTTCTCCTGCTCGCCGCTGCCCTACACCGACATGCCGGACGACCTGCGCGCCGACTTCACCGCGGCCACCCTCACCGTGTTCAAGGGCGACCTCAACTACCGCCGCCTGGTGGGCGACCGGTACTGGCCGCCCACCACGCCCTTCGACGAGGTGACCGCCTACTTCCCCGGCCCGGTGGCCGCGCTGCGCACCCTCAAGTCCGAGGTCATCACCGGGCTTTCCCCGTCCACCGAAGCCGAGCTGGTCGAGGCGGAGGGGCGGAAGTGGCTCACCGGCGGCACCCACGCCCTGATCCAGGTCAACCCGTCACACGGCCCGGACGGGCAGTGACGCGACCCCATTGGTGACGCCGGAGCCGGACGGCGGCACCGGCCCGGCGAGCCGCAGGATCGGCAGGGCGCGCAGCACCTCCTCGTAGAGGACGCGCAGTTGCAGCCGGGCGAAGTCGGCGCCCAGACACAGGTGCGGGCCCGCGCCGAGCGAGAGGTGCGGGTTGGGCGTGCGGGCCAGGTCCAGCCGGTCGGGGGCGGCGAAGACCTGCTCGTCGTGGTTGGCGGCCGCGAGGGAGACGACGACCTTGTCATCGCGCCGGACGTGTCGGCCGGAGAGTTCGGTGTCCGTGGCGGCGGTACGGCGGATCGTGAGGATCGGCGGATGCCAACGGAGCAACTCCTCTACAGCGGAGTCGAGTTCTTCTGCCTCCTCGCGCAGCCTCCGGTACGCCTCGGGGTGTTCGGCCAGGGTCAGCAGGCCGCCCGCCGCCGCGTCGCGCATGGGGGCGAGGCCGGTGGTCAGGAGGAGGGGGACGAGCATCTCCAGCTCGGCGGAGGTGAGTCGGGCGTTGTGGGCGAGCATGGTGGTGAGGTCGTCGTCGGGGTAGCGGCGCCGGTGGACGATGAGCTCGCGGGCGTAGCCGGTCATGTCCTCCAGCGCGTGCGGCCCGGTCGGCCCGGTCCAGCGGGGCAGGCGGCGCCGGTCGGCGTGCGGGAGGCCCAGCAGGTCGGCCAGGTTGAGCGAGGTGTACGGGTCGGACACGGTGGCGGCGAGGTCGAGGACGCCGTCGGTGGAGCGGGCCTTGGACAGGGCGTGGGCGAGCAGGGTGCGGGCGCGCTCGCGGGCGGTTCTGGTGAAGCGTTCGACGCGCTCGGGGGTGAGGGCGCGGGCCGCGTGGTCTCTGAGCCGGGTGTGCTGGGGCGGGTCCTGGTGGGACAGCAGCCGTCTCAGGAGCGGGAGTTCGCCGGGTCCGGGGAGGGAGGAGTACGTCGCCGGGTCCTGGAGTACGTGGCGGGCGTCGGCGTGCCGGGTCACCGCCCAGAAGCCGGGGCCGGGCGGGCGGTCCGCCGTGCCGGGTTCGTCCTGCCAGACCACCGGGCCCAAGGCGTGCGGTAATCGGTGCCGGGGAGGCGGGGAGGGGATCATGGCCCATACCGTGGCCCCGGCCCGGGGGGCGGGCAAGGGGAGTGACGGCCTCCGGCGGAGGGCTGGCCGGATGTCGACGGCAGGGCCGGAAAACGGGCCCTGGACACAGGTGTGGCTGTGACGGTCAACGCCACACTGAGCGGTGCGAGTTCCCGGTTTCGGTGCCGGTTCACGCGATGGTGTGATCATCCATGTCGCGGCGGATGACCCATTTGCCCGGCGGGTAGCCCCCCGCCATGACGCAGCCGTTCGAACTCCCGCACTTCTACATGCCGTATCCCGCGCGGCTCAACCCGCATCTCGACGAGGCCCGTGCCCACTCCACCGAGTGGGCGCGCGAGATGGGCATGCTGGAAGGCTCCGGGGTCTGGGACCAGGCCGACCTGGAGGCGCACGACTACGGCCTGCTGTGCGCCTACACCCACCCCGACTGTGACGGTCCGGCGCTCTCGTTGATCACCGACTGGTATGTGTGGGTGTTCTTCTTCGACGACCACTTCCTCGACATGTTCAAGCGCACCCAGGACCGGGCGGCAGGCAAGGCCCATCTGGACCGGCTGCCCCTGTTCATGCCGCTCGACCCCGCCACCCCCGTCCCCGAGCCGGAGAACCCGGTGGAGGCGGGCCTCGCCGACCTGTGGGCGCGTACGGTCCCCGCGATGTCCGCGGACTGGCGGCGCCGGTTCGCCGTGGCGACCGAACACCTGCTCAACGAGTCGATGTGGGAGCTGTCCAACATCAACGAGGGGCGGATCGCCAACCCGGTCGAGTACATCGAGATGCGCCGCAAGGTGGGTGGCGCGCCCTGGTCGGCGGGGCTCGTGGAGTACGCGACCGCCGAGGTGCCCGCCGCAGTCGCGGAGTCCCGCCCGCTCAGGGTGCTGATGGAGACCTTCTCCGACGGCGTCCATCTGCGCAACGACCTGTTCTCCTACCAGCGGGAGGTGGAGGAGGAGGGCGAGAACAGCAACGGCGTGCTGGTACTGGAGAAGTTCTTCGGCTGCACCACCCAGGAGGCCGCCGAGACCGTCAACGACGTCCTCACCTCACGGCTGCACCAGTTCGAGCACACCGCGCTCACCGAGGTACCCGCCGTGGCGCTGGAGAACGGCCTGCGCCCGGACGAGGTCGCGGCGGTGGCCGCCTACACCAAGGGGCTCCAGGACTGGCAGTCCGGCGGCCACGAGTGGCACCTTCGCTCCAGCCGGTACATGAACCAGGGCGCGCGCTCCGAGACGCCCTGGCGGGTGCCGAGCGGCCCCGGCACCTCGGCCGCCGACGTCCGCGCCCTGCTGGCCTCGGCGGGCGCCGAACGGCTGCGCGCGTACACGCATGTGCCGTACCAGAAGGTCGGCCCGTCGCTCCTGCCCGACTTCCACATGCCGTTCCCGCTGGCGCTGAGCCCGCACGTCGACGCCTCCCGCCGGAACCTCGTCACCTGGTGCCAGGACATGGGCATCCTGAGCGAGGGCGTCTGGGACGAGGACAAACTCGCCGCGTACGACCTCGCGCTGTGCTCCGCCGGACTCGACCCCGACGCCACGCCCGAGGCCCTCGACCTGAGCGCGCGATGGCTGGCCTGGGGGACGTACGGCGACGACTACTACCCCCTCGTCTACGGCCACCGCCGCGACCTGGCCGCCGCCCGCCTCACCACGGCCCGGCTCTCCCAGTGCATGTCCGTGGACGGCGAACCGGCCGTGGTCCCCGCCAACGCCATGGAACGCGGGCTCGTCGACCTGTGGACGCGTACTACCGCGCCGATGAGCGTCGAGCAGCGGCACACCCTGAAGGCCGCCGTCGACGTGATGACCGAGAGCTGGGTGTGGGAGCTGTCCAACCAGCTGCAACAGCGCGTCCCCGACCCGGTCGACTATCTGGAGATGCGCCGCGCCACCTTCGGCTCCGACCTCACCCTGAGCATGTGCCGGATGGGCCAGGGCCCCGCCATCCCGCCCGAGGTGTACCGCAGCGGGCCGGTGCGCTCCCTGGAGAACGCGGCCATCGACTACGCCTGCCTGCTCAACGACGTCTTCTCGTACCAGAAGGAGATCGAGTACGAGGGTGAGATCCACAACGCGATCCTCGTCGTACAGAACTTCTTCGGCATCGACTACCCGGCCGCGCTCGCCGTCGTCCACGACCTGATGACCCAGCGCATGCGGCAGTTCGAGCACGTCGCCGCCCATGAACTGCCCGTGCTGTACGACGACTTCCAGCTGTCCGAGGAGGCGCGTGCCGCGATGGGCAACTATGTCCTCGACCTCCAGAACTGGCTCGCGGGCATCCTCAACTGGCACCGCGAGGTCGACCGCTACAAGGCCGAGTGGCTGGCCAGCCGGGCCCACGGCTTCGTACCCGGCCAGGGCCCGACCCGGCTCCAGCTGATCGGCTGACGGCGCCCCCATCGCCCCCGGCGGCCACCGGGAACCCGGTGGTCGCCGTATACCCCGCGCGTCATGATGGCCGTACGCCCCGTCAGCACGACCACACCCGGAGGCCCGGATGACCGGCAGTACGCCCGCGCTCTTCACCGCCGACGACTACCGCGCCCGCATGGCGCGCGCGGCCGATGCCGCCGCCGAGGCGGGGCTCGGGGCGCTGCTGGTGGCGCCGGGGCCGGATCTGGTGTGGCTCACCGGGTACGCGCCCCCGGTGACCGAGCGGCTCACGCTGCTGGTCCTCGTGCCCGGCCGCGAGCCCGTGCTCGTGGTGCCCGCGCTGGAGGCGCTCGACGCCGAGAAGGCCGCGGGCGCCCCCGGGCTCACCCTGCTCAGGTGGACCGACGGCGAGGACCCGCACGCCCGCACCGCCGACCTCCTCGACCCCAAGGGCACCGTCGGCGTCAGCGACAACGCGTGGGCGCTGCACCTGCTCGCCCTCCAGCGCGCCCTGCCGGACCTCACCTGCGCCGCCCTCACCGACGCCCTGCCCATGCTGCGCGCCGTGAAGGACGCGGCCGAGCTGGAGCTCCTGGCCGCCGCCGGGGCCGCGGCCGACGCCGCCTTCGAGGAGATCCGCACGCTGCCCTTCGCCGGGCGCCGCGAGGACGAGGTGGGCCGCGACCTCGCCGAACTGCTGCGCCGGTTCGGGCACTCCCAGGTCGACTTCACCATCGTCGGCTCCGGGCCCAACGGCGCCAACCCGCACCACGAGGTCGGCGACCGGGTCATCCAGCGCGGCGACATGGTCGTCCTCGACTTCGGCGGCCTCAAGGACGGCTACGGCTCCGACACCACGCGCACGGTCCACGTGGGCGAGCCGACCGAGGAGGAGCGCCGGGTCCACGACGTGGTGCGGGCCGCGCAGGAGGCCGGGTTCCGGGCCGTCCGGCCGGGCGCCACCTGCCAGGACGTCGACCGCGCCGCCCGCGCGGTGATCGAGGACGCGGGGTACGGGCCGTACTTCATCCACCGCACCGGGCACGGCATCGGCGTCACCACGCACGAGCCGCCGTACATGATCGAGGGCGAGGAGCAGCCGCTCGTGCCCGGCATGTGCTTCTCGATCGAGCCCGGCATCTACCTGCCCGGCCGGTTCGGGGTCCGGATCGAGGACATCGTGACGGTGACGGAGGACGGCGGACGCCGCCTGAACGACACCACCCGTGAGATGGTCGTGGTGGACTGACCAGCGGACATTCCCGACGACCCTGCGGAACGGCGAGACACGACCCATGACCCGGCCACCGACCCCCACCCCGGACACCGTGCGCGCACTGGTCCGCTCCCTGCTCAGGAGCGGTACGGCGGAGGGGGTCCAGGTGCGGCCGGTCGTGGAAGGTCGGCCGTACACCTGGTGGGTCGGCTCCCGGCATGTGCTGCGGCTCGCGCCCGACCGCGAGGCGTCCGTGCGGCTGCGGCGGGAGGCGCGGCTGCGCGACCTGGTGCGGCCGCACCTGCCCGTCGCCGTCCCGGCCGGGGTGGCGTACGGCGACTGGACGCCCGGTCTCGCCTGCACGCTCGACGCCCGGCTGCCTGGCGACTTCGGCGGCGGGCACGAGGTGTCCGCGCTCGGCGAGGCCGACCTCGCCGGGCTGCTCACCGGACTCCGCGCGGTCCCGGTGCGGCAGGCCGAGACGCTCGGTGTGCCGAAGGTGGCGGCCCGGTCCCTGGGCGCGCTGCGCCGTATCGCCGCGCACGCGGCCGAACGGCTCGCCGCCGCCGACGAGTTCGACGCCGGGCAGCTGCGCCAGCTCACGCCGTCCGGGGCCACGCAGCTCGCCGCGCAGCCCGGCTCGGCCGTCCTCACCCACCACCGGCTCACCGACGACCATGTGCTGATCAGCGCCGACGGCCGGGTCCGCGCCGTCCTCGACTGGACCGGCGCGTCCCTGGGCGACCCGGCGGAGGACATCGCCGCCCTCGCCACCTCGGTCGGCGCCCCCGCCGCCGTCCGCGCCGCGACCCTCGCGGGCTACGGCCCCCGCCCCTGTCTGCGCGGCCTCTGGCTCGCCCGCTGCGACACGGTGATCGCCCTGACCGAACACCTCGACACCCCGGCCGCGGGGCCGCTGCGGTCCGCCTTGCTCAGGGCATGGGAGCCGATCATGCTGGAGCGGGTCACCGAGCTCAAGGACGACGAATAGCCCCGAGCCCGGCGCTGGTCCTACGGCTGCGACAGCACCACGCACGACTCCCCGGGCACCTGAAGCAGCCCGTCCGGCCCCGGCGGCTCCACCGACTCGTCCCACGCGGCCAGGATCTCCAGGTGGCCCGTGCCCAGGGGGATGGCGGCCGGTTCCTTGCCCAGGTTGACCGCGACGCGGATGTCGCCCCGGCGGAAGGCCAGCCAGTGGGCGGACTCGTCGTGGGCGACCTTGGTGTCCGCGAGGTCGGGCACGGTGAGGTCGGGGCGTTCGTGGCGGAGGGTGATGAGGCGGCGGTACCAGGCGAGGAGGCGGGCGTGGGGGTCGCGGTCGGGCTCGGACCAGTCCAGGCAGGAGCGGTCGCGGGTGGCCGGGTCCTGCGGGTCGGGGACGTCCTCCTCGGCCCAGCCGTGGGCCGCGAACTCCCGCCGCCTGCCCCGCCGTACGGCCTCGGCCAGCTCGGGGTCGGTGTGGTCGGTGAAGTACTGCCAGGGGGTGGACGCCCCCCACTCCTCGCCCATGAACAGCATCGGCGTGAGCGGCGAGGTCAGGGTGAGTGTGGCCGCGCAGGCCAGCAGGCCGGGGGAGAGGGTGGCGGCGAGACGGTCGCCCTGGGCGCGGTTGCCGATCTGGTCGTGGGTCTGGCTGTAGCCGAGCAGCCGGTGCCCGCTCAGCCGGGCCCGGTCCAGCGGGCGGCCGTGGACCCGGCCCCGGAAGCTGGAGTAGCTGCCGTCGTGGAAGTAGCCGCCGGTGAGGGTCTTGGCGAGCGCGGCGAGCGGAGCCTCGGCGAAGTCGGCGTAGTAGCCCTGGGACTCGCCGGTCAGGGCGGTGTGCAGGGCGTGGTGGAAGTCGTCGTTCCACTGGGCGTGCAGACCGAGGCCGTGCTCCGTGCGCGGGGTGATCATCCGAGGGTCGTTGAGGTCGGACTCCGCGATCAGGAACAGCGGGCGGCCCACCTCCTCGCCCAGGGCGTCCACGGCCGCCGACAGCTCCTCCAGGAAGTGCAGGGCGCGGTCGTCGTACAGGGCGTGCACCGCGTCCAGCCGGAGCCCGTCGAGGCGGTAGTCCCGCAGCCAGGCCAGGGCGCTGCCCCGGAAGTAGGCGCGCACCTCGTCCGAGCCGGGCGCGTCCAGGTTCACCGCGGCGCCCCACGGGGTCTGGTGCGTGTCCGTGAAGTACGGTCCGAAAGACGGGAGTTGGTTGCCGGAAGGGCCCAGGTGGTTGTGGACCACGTCCAGTACGACACCGAGACCCAACTCATGCGCCCGGTCCACGAACCGCTTCAGCGCCTCCGGCCCGCCGTACGGCTCGTGCACCGCCCACGGCGCCACTCCGTCGTACCCCCAGCCGTGCCGCCCGGGGAAGGAGCACAGCGGCATCAACTCGACGTGAGTGATGCCCAGTTCCCTGAGGTGGCCGAGCCGGTCGGCGGCCGCGTCCAGGGTGCCCTCGGGGGTGTACGTGCCCACGTGCAGCTCGTACAGCACCGCGCCCGGCAGCCCGCGCCCCGGCCAGTCGGCCCGCCACGCGTACCGGTCCTGGTCGACGACCGCGCTCAGGCCGTCCGGGCCGTCCGGCAGGCGGCGCGAGCGCGGGTCGGGCAGGACGGGCCCGCCGTCCAGCGCGAAGCCGTACCGCGCGCCGTCCGCCGCGTCCGCCTCCGCCGTCCACCAGCCCGTCCGCTGCGGATCGGGTTCCATCGCCCGGGTGGCGCCCTCGCAATGGAGCGCGACCCGGTCTGCCTGTGGTGCCCACACCTCGAACTTCACGGACGGTTCCCCTTCGTCTGCTCACCGTGATGTAGCCAGTCCATCGTGCCGCGAATTCGATCAATCCGCTTTCGAATCCGGGCTTTCCGGCCGGGTGTCGCGGAAGTGGGCGGTCGCGGGCGGCGGTTGTCTCTTCTGGACACCTCGGGGTGCGCTGCCCGACAATCACGAATGTGACGTCGTCCTTCGAATTCCCCGTGTATCCCGCCCGGGTCTCCGACGCGGAACGCGACAAGGCGCTGCGGGTACTGCGGGACGGCGTCGCCCTGGGCAAGCTGTCGCACGACACGTTCGTGCACCGGATGGAACTGGCGCTCGCCGCGCGCAGTCCCCGCGAACTCGCCGTGCTCACCGCCGATCTGCGGGACGGCAACCGGCTGAGCCGCGCCCTGTTCGGCACCGTCGGGGCCGTGTCGGGCTTCGGTGTCCGGCTGCGCCGGGCCTGGCACGCGGAGCGGCTGCCCAAGCTGCTGCTGCCCCACCCGACGCACGGCCACCCGCTGCGCATCGGCCGCGACCCCGCCAGCGGGCTGCGCCTGAACCACGAGACCGTCTCCCGCGTGCACGCCGAACTCCGCCACGAGGGCGGCATGTGGGTGCTGCGGGACCTCGGCTCCACCAACGGCACCACCGTCAACGGGCGCCGGGTGCTGGGCGCCGTGGCGGTGCGCGAGGGGGACCTCGTCGGCTTCGGCACGGTCTCCTACCGGCTCTCGGCCGACTGACGAACCGGACCCGAACTGGTGTGCTGCGGCCGACGTCCTTGCTGCCCGTTCGGGTGAGTCGGGCTGGCGCGGCTCGGCCGTCGTGCCGATGCACCGTACATGAACCGTCTGAACATGAACCGTCCGGCACGTACGGCGGCGCTCGCCGCCGCCCTCATGGCCACCTGTCTGCTCGCCCCCGGCCCCACGGCCCACGCGGCGTCCGGTGACTGGCTCTCCCTCGCCGTCACCCGGCCCGGCACCACCGGCGGCGGCACCCGCGCCGCCCTCCTGCTCTGCGACCCGCCGCAGGGCCACCCGAAGGCCGCCGAGGCGTGCGCGGAACTCGCCACCGCCGAAGGCGACTTCAGCCGCCTGGGCGACCCGGACATGCTCTGCCCGCTGATCTACGCCCCGGTCCGCGCCCGCGCCCAGGGCCTCTGGCACGGCAAGCAGATCGATTACGAGCGGACGTTCGGCAACGCCTGCCAGCTGCGCGCCGAGACGGGTGACGTGTTCGCCCTGGAGGGCTGAACGCGAGGCCGGGTGGCCGTTCCCTCGCCACCCGGCCCGCCCCACTCGCTCAGACCACGTCGGCCGATTCGTCCACCCGCTCCAGCAGCCCGACCGGCAGCGCCGAGAAGAGGTCCTCCGCGCGCACCTCCTCGCTGAACGCGCGGTCCGGCGCGAGCACATCACGCCAGCGGCCGGGCGGCAGCGCGAGGTGGGTGTCGTGCCAGCCGCCCGCCTCGTCGAGGTGGACGGAGAGCCGGGTCACCGCCGTGATCACGTCCCCGGAGCGGGAGAACGCCAGCACATGCTCGGCCGCCGGACCCTCCGCCAGGAGCGGGGCGTACGTCCCCGTCGTGCCGAAGACCTCCGGACGGCGCGCCCGGAGCTGGAGCGCCGCCTTGGTCAGCGCCTCCTTCTCACCCGGCGCGGTCGGCGGGAAGGGGACCGGCCTGCGGTTGTCGGGGTCCACCAGCGCCCGGTACTCGCTCTCCGTGCCCTGGTACACGTCCGGCACGCCCGGCATCGTCAGGTGGACCAGCGCGGTGCCCAGCACGTTGGCCCGGATGTGCGGCTCCAGCGCCTTGCGGAAGGCGGCCACCCGCTCACCGGGCGGTCCGCAGGGCCCGGCCGCGATGAACGCCGTCACCGCGTCCTCGTACGGCGGCTCCTGCTCGGTCCAGCTCGTGTACATGCCCGCCTCGCGGACGTGCTTCAGCAGGGCCTCGCGGACCCGCTCCTCCTCGGCCGGGCCGAGCCCGAACACCGTCTGCCAGGCGGCCCAGGCGAGTTGGCCGTCGGGGACCACCTCCGGTTCCCGGCTCACCTCGGCGAGCAGCTTGGCCCAGCGGCCGGGGCACTCGGTGAGCACGTTCAGCGCCGCCCGGACGTCCGCGCTGCGCTTGGTGTCGTGCGTGGTGACCACCGTGCCGGTGTCCGGCCAGTAGCGGGCCAGCCGGGCGCAGTAAGCGTGGAACTCCGCCGGGGAGACCCCCATCCGGCCCGGATCGCCGCCCACCTCGGTCGCCGAGAGCAGCGGGACGTAGCGGTAGAACGCCGTGTCCTCCACCGACTTGGCCCGCAGCGCGGAGGCGGTCTGCGCGAACCGGGCGCGGAACTCGGTGAGTTCGGGCACGGTTCCGTCGTCCGGGCCGATCAGCAGCCCGCGCACCAGGTCGACCGCGTCGGCCTCCTCCGCCACCGCGAACGCCTGCCGGGCCTCCGTCGCGGCCTCCGCGGTGACGATGCCCGCGGCGTCCTGGGAGGTGTACGGCCGGTAGACCGGCATCCGGACCAGCAGCTCCTCCAGGGCCGTGCGCAGCGCCCAGGGCGCGCGGTCGCGCAGCGCCAGGTCCGCGGAGGCGGCGCACAGCCGGACCGCCGAGCGGGTGAGCCGGTCGGCCTCGGCGGCCAGCTCATGGGTGAGCACCTTGTACGCGGCCCGGCGCACCGTGGCGTCCCAGTCGCCGCCCCGGTCGAGCTGGGGGGCGGCGAACGCCCGGTAGTGGGCTTCGAGTTCGGCTGCCCCGGCCGGGCCGGTGAAGACGCCGTCGATGCGGCGCAGGGCGTCGTAGCCGGTGGTTCCGGCGACGGGCCAGGAGTCGGGCAGCTGCTCCTCGTCGGCGAGGATCTTCTCCACCACCGTCCAGCGGCCCCCGGTCGCCTCGTCGAGCCGGGCCAGATAGGCGTCCGGGTCGGCGAGACCGTCCGGGTGGTCGATGCGCAGTCCGTCGAGCACGTCCTCCGCCAGCAGCTGGAGGATCTTGCCGTGGGTGGCGTCGAAGACCTCGGGGTCCTCCACCCGCACCCCGATCAGCTCGGAGATGCTGAAGAAGCGCCGGTAGTTCAGCTCGGTGCGGGCCAGCCGCCACCACACCGGGCGGTACCACTGGGCGTCCAGCAGCTCGGGCAGCGGCAGCCCCTCGGTGCCGGAGCGCAGCGGGAAGAGGTGGTCGTGGTAGCGCAGCATGTCGCCGTCGACCACCAACTGCTCCCGCTCGGCGGAGACGGGCCCGCCGAGCACCGGCAGCAGCACCTGGCCGCCGCGCGAGTCCCAGTCGATGTCGAACCAGCGCGCGTACGGCGACTCGGGGCCCTCCCGGAGCACCTCCCACAGGGCGCGGTTGTAGCGGGGGGCCATCGCCATGTGGTTCGGCACGATGTCCACCACCAGACCGAGCCCGTGCTCCCGCGCGGTGCGCGACAGCGCCCTCAGCCCGTCCTCGCCGCCCAGCTCCGCGCGTACGCGCGCGTGGTCCACGACGTCGTAGCCGTGGGTGGAACCGGGGACGGCCTCCAGGACGGGGGACAGATGCAGGTGCGAGACGCCCAGCGACGCCAGATAGGGCACGGCCGCCTCGGCGGCGGCGAAGGGGAACGAGGGCTGGAGCTGTAGGCGGTAGGTGGCCGTGGGCACCCCTGGTCCGGGTCGCACTGAAGTCATGCAGAGCTACGTACCCCGCCTGCGGCTCTTCGTGTCATCCGACCGGGCATCCGGCCCATGTGGACCGGACACCGGCCGGGGACACGGCGGTGTGTCCCCGGCCGGTACGCGTCACGCCGGGCGCTGGAGCACGGTCAGGCTGCGGTCCGGCAGGGTGAGGTGCTCACCGGCCGCCACCTTCTGCCCCTGGCCCGGCGGCACCCCCTCCGGCCGGGCGGTGTCCACGACCACCTGCCACTGCCTGCCGTGGTCCACCGGCACCTGGAAGTCCAGCGGCTCGTGCGAGGCGTTGAACATCATCAGGAACGAGTCGTCCGCGATGTGCTCCCCGCGCGGCCCCGGCTCGGAGATCGCGTTGCCGTTCAGGAACACGGCCAGCGCCGAGGCGGGCGCCGAGTCCCAGTCCGCCTGGGCCATCCGCTCGCCCTCCGGGGTGAACCAGGCGACGTCCGACAGCTCGTCCCGGGTGCCCTCCACCGGACGCCCGTGCAGGAAGCGGCGGCGCCGGAACACCGGGTGCTCGCTGCGCAGCCCCACCATCGCCCGGGTGAACTCCAGCAGCGCGGCCCGCTCGTCGTCCCCCTCCGTCCCCTCCGCCTCCTCCAGCTCGGGCCAGTCCACCCAGGAGATCTCGTTGTCCTGGCAGTAGGCGTTGTTGTTGCCGCGCTGGGTGCGGGCGAACTCGTCGCCGTGGCTGATCATCGGCACGCCCTGGGACAGCATCAGCGTGGCGATGAAGTTGCGCATCTGCCGGGCACGCAGCTCGCGGACGTCCACCTCGTCGGTGTCGCCCTCCACCCCGCAGTTCCAGGACCGGTTGTGGCTCTCGCCGTCCCGGTTCTCCTCGCCGTTGGCCTGGTTGTGCTTGTCGTTGTACGAGACCAGGTCGTTCAGGGTGAAGCCGTCATGGCAGGTGACGAAGTTGATCGAGGCCAGCGGGCGGCGCCCGTCGTCCTGGTAGAGGTCGGAGGAGCCGGTGAGACGGGAGGCGAACTCCGCCAGCGCACGCGGCTCCCCGCGCCACAAGTCCCGTACGGTGTCCCGGTACTTGCCGTTCCACTCGGTCCACAACGGCGGGAAGTTGCCCACCTGGTAGCCGCCCTCGCCGACGTCCCACGGCTCCGCGATCAGCTTCACCTGGGAGACCACCGGGTCCTGCTGGACCAGGTCGAAGAAGGACGACAGCCGGTCCACCTCGTGGAACTGCCGGGCCAGCGTGGCCGCGAGGTCGAAGCGGAAGCCGTCGACATGCATCTCGGTCACCCAGTACCGCAGCGAGTCCATGATCATCTGAAGGACGTGCGGCGAGCGCATCAGCAGGCTGTTGCCGGTGCCCGTGGTGTCCATGTAGTACCGCGGATCGTCGGTGAGGCGGTAGTACGAAGGGTTGTCGATGCCCTTGAACGACAGGGTCGGGCCCAGGTGGTTGCCCTCGGCGGTGTGGTTGTAGACCACGTCGAGGATGACCTCGATCCCGGCCTCGTGCAGCGCCCGCACCGCCGACTTGAACTCCAGCACCTGCTGGCCCCGGTCGCCCCAGGAGGCGTAGGCGTTGTGCGGGGCGAAGAAGCCGATGGTGTTGTAGCCCCAGTAGTTGTTCAGGCCCATGTCGACCAGACGGTGGTCGTTGACGAACTGGTGGACCGGCATCAGCTCCAGCGCCGTCACGCCGAGCCGGGTCAGATGCTCGATCACGGCCGGGTGGGCGAGCCCCGCGTAGGTGCCGCGCAGCTCCTCCGGCAGCCCCGGATGGCGCATGGTGAGGCCCTTCACATGGGCCTCGTAGATCACCGTGCGGTGGTAGTCGGTGCGCGGCGGGCGGTCGTCGCCCCAGTCGAAGTAGGGGTTGATCACCACCGAACTCATGGTGTGCGGCGCGGAGTCCAGGTCGTTGCGTTGATCAGGCGCGCCGAAGTGGTAGCCGTACACCTCCTCGCCCCACTGGACCGACCCGCTGACCGCCTTCGCGTACGGGTCGAGCAGCAGCTTCGCCGAGTTGCAGCGCAGCCCCCGCTCGGGTGCGAAGGGGCCGTGCACCCGGAACCCGTACCGCTGTCCCGGCATCACGCCGGGCAGGTACGCGTGCCGGACGAACGCGTCGCTCTCGCGCAGTTCCACCGCCGTCTCGGAGCCGTCGTCGTGCAGCAGACACAGCTCCACTCGGTCCGCGGCCTCGGTGAAGACCGCGAAATTGGTACCGGCACCGTCATAGGTGGCGCCGAGGGGATACGCCTCTCCAGGCCAGACCTGCATGCGCTCGACTCTTCCAGGTGCGGGGCCCCGGTGGGGGCGCGTTGGCGGCGAGTCTCCCCGAAAGTGAGGGCACCTGACGTCTACCGCCCTCCGCTGCCGGCCGACCCGTGGTCATGGATCACCTCTACCCCCACCCGAAGGAGGGAAGCCGCCACAGGCCCGGCGAGCCGGACCCGGTCCCGGCCGGACGGGGTGCGCCGGGCGGGGCCCACCGGCATACGGGCCGCTCACCAGCGGTGCGCCCCGGTGAGCGGGGTTCGCGCCGCTATGACTCCGCTCACTCCATCCGCTGCCGGGCGCCCGGAACGGCCACTGACGGCACGGAAGTTGAGAAACCGACCTGTCCATCCGGCTGCACCGCCGACCGCTCGCGGAGTACCCTTCCTTGATCGTTGGGACGGGGAAGGTCCGGGGGACGGAAGGCGGTGCAGGGTGGGCTCGGGAGGGCTGGAGCTGCCCCCTGGTGGCGAGGGTCACGAGGGGAGCGGTTCCACGGACGTCCCGCCCGGCGCGGTGTCCCTGGCGCGTCCGATGGGCGCGGGGTCGATCGGACCGGAACTGGACTGGGACGCGGGCGCCTGGCTGGAGGTGCGCACCCGGGCCCAGCGGGCGGGCCGCGCCTACATCTGGCTCAACCTCGTCGAGCAGCGGCTGCGCGCCGTCGTGGCCGCCGTGCTGCGCCCGGTCTACGAACCCGTGCACGGTGACGACTGGGTGGTGGCCGCCGCGGGACCGGCCGGGCAGGAGTGGGTGCAGCGGGCTGTCGCGGTGCGCGAAGTCAGCCGCCGCAAGGGCTACTTGCTCGATCCGGCCGACGACAACGTGCTCAGTTTCCTGACGTTGCCCCAGCTGCGTGAGCTGATGGTGCAGCACTGGCCGTGTTTCGAGCCGTACTTCGACGAGCGTCGGGACCTCGAACTCGCCCTGGACGAGCTGGAGGTGACCCGGAACGTCGTCTCCCGCAACCGCGCCCTGTCCGAGGCGGTGCTGAACCAGGCCGAGCGCGCCTCGGCACGGCTGCTGGAGCTGCTCGGCGCGGCCGGTGACGTGCCCTCGGCGGCCCGCCTCCCGGTCGACGCGGTCGAGGACCTGGTCGGCGACCGGTACGCGGACGTGGTCGCCGTGCACTCCGACCGGGTGCGGCTGATGGGGCAGTTCCCGGCCGAGGACCTGTTCGGCGGGGCCCGTCGGCTGGACGCCATCGGCATCGGGCTCAACCTGCTGGTGCAGAACTTCTCCGGCCGCCGCCTGGTCCGCCTCGCGGAGTCCGGCTGCCGGGTCCGGCTGCTCTTCCTCAACCCGGCCTCCAGCGCGGTCAAGCGGCGTGAGCGCGAACTCGGCATGAAACGCGGCGAGTTGGCCCGCTCGGTCGAGATGAACATCCTGCACATGCGCCGCGTCCGCTCCCGGCTGCGCGACCCCGGCGCCTTCGAGATCCAGGTGTACGACGAGACACCGCGCTTCACCGCCTACCTGGTGGACGGCGACGGCGCCGACGGCATC
Organism: Streptomyces sp. NPDC002176; assembly: GCF_044903645.1. Lineage (NCBI taxonomy): Bacteria > Bacillati > Actinomycetota > Actinomycetes > Kitasatosporales > Streptomycetaceae > Streptomyces > Streptomyces sp. NPDC002176. The sequence goes on along the minus strand of NZ_JBJDQW010000001.1, from coordinate 1,516,938 downwards.
GGCGTGGTGCAGTCCTATCTGCGCGGGGCGCGCGGCATGGAGTCGCCGGTGCTGGTGCTGCGGGGCGGCAGCCGCGTGGTCAAGTCGGACCATGTGGGAGATTCCGGACTCTTCCCCACCTATCGGGAGGAGTTCGAGATGGCCTGGGCGGATTCGCGGCCGGTGTCCTGAGGTCCGCCGTCGACGGGCGGCCGGGGGCGTTGTCAGTGCCCCGTGTCATGGTGGAGGCCACTGGGGGAACGCACCACCAAGAAGGGGGGCCGCCCATGGGCTGGCACCGGGAGCCGCTGATCGGCTTCGACCTGGAGACGACCGGGACCGATCCGCGACAGTCGCGCATCGTCACGGGCGCTGTGCTGGAGGTCAGGGCCGGCGAGGCCGTGGGCCGCCGGGAGTGGCTGGCCGATCCGGGCGTGGAGATACCGGCCGACGCGGTCGCCGTGCACGGCATCAGCAACGAACGCGCCACGACCGAGGGCCGCCCGGCCGACCAGGTGGCCGACGCCATCGCCGGTGCGCTGGTCTCCGCCTGGGAGACGGGCCTGCCGGTCGTCGCGTACAACGCCGCCTTCGACCTCACCCTGCTCTCCGCCGAGCTGCGCCGGTATCACCTGCCCTCGCTCGCCGAGCGGCTGGGCGGCCGCGCCCCGGCCCCGGTCATCGACCCGTACACCATCGACCGCCGGGTCGACCGCTACCGCCGGGGCAAGCGGAATCTGGAGGCGGTCTGCGCGGAGTACGGGGTGGTGCTCGACGGGGCCCACGACGCCTCGGCGGACGCCCTGGCCGCCGCCCGGGTCGCCACCGCGATAGCCGAGCGGTACCCGAAGATAGCCGGGCTCGGAGCGGCGGAGCTGCACCGCTGCCAGATCGAGTGGTACGCGGAATGGGCCGCCGACTTCGAGGCGTTCCTGCGGCGCAAGGGCGAGACGGACGCGGTGATCGACCCCGTCTGGCCGCTGCGCGAGCTGACGGACGTCGCCGTCTCGTAGGCGGTACCGGTCCGCTCAGAACGGGTACCAGCGCACCGACTCGTCCCCGTCCCGGAGGGACGCCACTCGGCGTTCGAACTCGCTGAGGGCCTTCGGGTTGGCCGGGGCGTGCTGGGCGACCCAGGCGCAGCTGGCCGTCTCGCGGGCGCCGCGCAGTACGGAGCAGCCGTCCCACTCGCGTACGTCCCAGCCGTAGGCCGAGGTGAAGGCGTCGTAGGCGTCGGCGGGGAGGCCGTAGCGGTCGCGGGAGAGGGCCATCACCACGAGGTCGTGCTCGCGCAGGTCGGCGGAGAAGGTCTCCAGGTCCACCAGGACCGGGCCGTCCGGGCCGAGGTGCACATTGCGGGGCAGCGCGTCCCCGTGGATCGGGCCCGGCGTCAGACGGGGGGTCAGCGCGGCGGCGGCCGAGGCGAAGCCGTCGCGGCGGGCGCGCAGATAGGCCGCGTCCTCGGGGTCGATCGCGTCGCCCGCGAGCCGCAGCCAGCGCTCCACCCCGCCCAGCAGCTCACGGGGCGGCAGCGGCACCGGCGGCGCGGGCAGCGCGTGCACGAGCCGGAGCAGCTCGGCCAGGTCGCGGGGTTCGGCGGGGCGCACGGCGTCGGGCAGCCGGTGCCAGACGGTCACCGGGTGGCCGTCCACCAGCAGCGGTTCGGGCTCGGCCGCGCGTACCGCGGGCACCCCGGACTCGGCCAGCCAGGAGGCGACGGCCAGTTCGCGGCGGGCCCGGTCGAGCAGCTCGGCGTCCCGGCCGACCTTGACCACCAGGTCCCCGGCCGCGAACACGGCGTTCTCGCCGAGGGCGAGCAGGCGGGCGTCCGCCGCGGAGGGCAGCACCTTCGCCCCGGCCAGTACCGCCCGCGCCCGTGCCTCGTCCATCGTCCGCCTCCGTGGCCTGTGTCGGTGATCCCTGCCGTGTCGAGGGGCCAGTCTCGCATTCGCACAGGTCGGACCGTGTGTGCGGTGTGTGCGGTCCCTTGACGGGGCGCGCTGCGTTCACGACCATGAACACGCCAACCGAGCCAGGCAAAGGGGCTGATTCCATGACATCACCGGTGAGATCGCCGGTGACAGCACCGGTCGAAGCGCGGCGACCGCCCGCGCGCACCGGCGGCCGCGACCACGCCGTCTGGTTCCTGGTGCTGCCCGCCCTGATCCCCATCCTCGTGCTCAGCGTGGGCCCGCTGCTGTACGGCATCCTGCTGTCCTTCACCGACGCCCAGTCCGGCCGCACGGCACCGACCCGCTGGATCGGCGCGCTGAACTTCCAGGACCTGCTGCACGACACCCTGTTCTGGGAGTCGTTCCGGATCGGCCTGGTGTGGGCGGTCGGCGTGACCGTGCCCCAGTTCCTGCTGGCGCTCGGCCTCGCCCTGCTGCTCAACCAGGAACTGAGGCTGCGCTGGCTGGCCCGCGCCCTCGCCATCGTCCCCTGGGCGATGCCCGAGGTGGTCGTCGGCATCATGTGGCGGCTGGTCTACAACCCGGACGCGGGCATCCTCAACGAGACGCTGCGCGACCTCGGCCTCGGCGACGGACGGGACTGGCTGAGCGGGCTGGCCACCGCGCTGCCCGCCGTCATCGTCGTCGGCGTCTGGGCCGGGATGCCGCAGACCACGGTCGCCCTGCTCGCCGGGCTCCAGAACACCCCGCGCGAACTGCACGAGGCGGCCGCCGTGGACGGTGCGGGCGCCTGGCGGCGGTTCCGCACGGTCACCTGGCCCGCGCTCAGACCCGTCGCACTCTCCATCACCGCGCTCAACCTGATCTGGAACTTCAACTCCTTCGCCCTGGTGTACGTGCTCACCAGCGGCGGACCCGGCGGAAAGACCCGGCTGCCCATGCTGTTCGCCTACGAAGAGGCTTTCCGCTACGGCCAGTTCGGCTACGCGGCCGCGATGGGCTGCGTGATGGTCGCCGTCATCTCGATCGTGCTCGCGGTGTTCCTCGCGGGACGGCTGAAGGGAGGCGAGGACGCGTGAGGACCCGGCCCGCGGCCCGCGCGGGGCAGTACACCGCCCTGCTGGCCTATCTGATCTTCCTGGCGTTCCCGTTCCTGTGGCTGCTGTCCACCGCGTTCAAGCCGCCGCGCGAACTCGGCAGCCTCCACCCCACCTGGATTCCGCGCCACCCCACCCTCGGCAACTTCCGGCAGGCGTTCGACGAGCAGCCCCTGCTGCACGCCGCCCTCAACTCCCTGCTGGCGGCGTTCGGCGCGGCCGTGATCGCCGTACTGATCGCCACCCCCATGGCGTACGTCATGGCCCGGCGCCGCGACCGGCTCGCGCGGGCGGCGAGCGGCTGGGTGGTGGTCAGCCAGGCGTTCCCGTTCGTGCTCATCATCATCCCGCTGTTCCTGGTGCTGAAGCAGCTGCGGCTGATCGACTCCCTGGCCGGACTGACCCTGGTCTACGTGGTGTGGTCGCTGCCGTTCGCGCTGTGGATGCTGGTCGGGTACGTACGGGCGGTCCCCGTGGAGCTGGAGGAGGCGGCCGCCGTCGACGGGGCGGGCAGGCTGCGCACCCTCGTCTCGGTGACCGCGCCACTGCTCGCGCCGGGGATCGCGGCCACCGCGCTGTTCGCGTTCGTCACCGCCTGGAACGAGTTCTTCTTCGCGCTCGTGCTGCTCAAGAGCCCCGGCAACCAGACCCTGCCGGTCGTCCTCACCCATTTCATCGGCGCGGAGGGCGTCGCCGACCTCGGCCCGCTGGCCGCGGCCGCGTTCCTCGCCACCCTGCCCTCCCTCGTGGTGTTCGGCCTGCTCCAGCGGCGGATCACCGGGGGCCTGATCGCCGGAGCGGTGAAGAGCTGATGCGGACCAGGATCACCATGGCGGTCGCCGCCCTCCTGCTGCTCCTCGCGGGCTGCTCCTCCGGCGGCCACGAGGACGGCGGCCCCATCACCCTGCGCTTCCAGTCCCTGGCCTGGCAGCAGGAGTCGGTCGCCGCCAACAAGGAACTCGTGCGGGAGTGGAACGCCGCCCACCCGGACGTCCGGGTCGAGTACGTGCAGGGCAACTGGGACGGGGTGCACGACCAGTTGCTCACCTCCTTCGAGGGCGGTGAGGCCCCCGACGTCATCCACGACGCCTCCGACGACCTCGCCGACTTCGCCTACGGCGGCGACCTCGCCGACCTGAGCGGACTGCTGCCCGACCGCCTCAAGTCCGACATACCGCAGCGCAGTTGGCAGGCCACCACCTTCGGCAAGGGCGTCTACGGCGTGCCCTTCCTCCAGGAACCCCGCGTGCTGATCGCCAACTCCGCCTGGCTGCGGAAGGCGGGGGTACGCATCCCGACACCCGAACACCCGTGGACCTGGCCGGAGTTCCGGCGGATCACCGCACAGCTCAGCGGCGACGGCAAGTACGGCGTGGCCTGGCCGCTGAAGGAACCCGTGTCCGTCACCCTCAACCTCGGGCTCTCGGCGGGCGGCACCCTCTTCCAGCGGGGGAGCGACGGCAAGGTGAGCGTGCGGTTCGGCGCCGCCGACGCCGTCGTCCCGCGCACCGTGCACGACCAGGTCGCCCGCGACCGCAGCGCGCCCACCTCCACGCTCGGCAGCGGGGGCTCGGACACGCTGCCCGGTTTCTTCGGCGGCCGGTACGCGATGGTCCCGCTGGGCTTCTCCTACCGCCAGCAGATCGAGCAGCAGGCACCCAAGGGCTTCCAGTGGGAGGTGCTGCCCGCCCCGGCCGGTGCCGACGGCCTCACCCAGGGCGTCAGCCCGCAGACCCTCTCCATCGCCCAGGACTGCCCGCACAAGAAGGAGGCCGCCCAGTTCATCGACTTCCTGCTGCGGCCGAAGAACATGGTCCGGCTCGCCCTCGGCGACTGGATGCTGCCCACCGGCACCCAGGCCCTCGCCGACCCCGCCCTGCACACCACCGACCACGGCTGGGCCACCGGCACCGCCCTGGCCGCCCACCTCCGCCCGGCGCCCGCCCAGTCGGTGCGCGGCTACCCGGAATGGAAGGACAAGATCGCCACCCCGGCCTTCCAGGAGTACTACAGCGGCGCCATCGGCCTCACCGAGCTGCGCAAGCGGCTGGAGAAGGACGGCAACCTGGTCCTCGCCCGCTACCAGCGCTGACCGGGCGGGGCGAAATTCACTGGAGCGGGCCACCGGACGGCACCTAGCCTCACGACCATGACCCCCCGACGCCCCGCCCACATCGCCATGTTCTCCATCGCCCAGCACGGCCATGTGAACCCCAGCATCGAGGTGATCAGGGAACTCGTCGCACGCGGCCACCGCGTCACCTACGCCATCCCGCCGCTCTTCGCCGAGAAGGTCGCCGCCACGGGCGCCGTACCCGTGCCCTACACCTCCACCCTGCCCGGCCCCGACGCCGACCCCTCGGCGTGGGGGACCACGCTGCTGGACAACGTCGAGCCCTTCCTCGCCGACGCCATCCAGGCGCTGCCTCAGCTCATCAAGGCGTACGAGGGCGACGAACCCGACCTGGTCCTGCACGACATCGCCTCCTACCCCGCCCGCGTCCTGGCCCACCGCTGGGGCGTCCCCGCCGTCTCCCTCTCCCCGAACCTCGTCGCCTGGGAGGGCTACGAGGAGGAGGTCGCCGAGCCGATGTGGGCGGAGCCGCTGAAGACCGAGCGCGGCCAGGCGTACTACGCCCGGTTCGCGGAGTGGCTCGCGGAGAACGGCATCACCCAGCACCCGGACCCGTTCACCGGCCGCCCCGCCCGCTCCCTGGTCCTCATCCCCAAGGCGCTCCAGCCCCACGCCGACCGGGTAGACGAGCGCGTGTACAGCTTCGTCGGCGCCTGCCAGGGCGACCGCACCGACCAGGGCGACTGGCAGCGGCCCGAGGGCGCGGAGAAGGTGGTCCTCGTCTCCCTCGGCTCGGCCTTCACCAAGCGGGCCGCCTTCTACACCGAGTGCGTACGGGCCTTCGGTGACCTGCCCGGCTGGCATCTCGTCCTCCAGATCGGACGGCACGTCGACCCGGCCGAACTCGGTGAGCTGCCGGGCAACGTCGAAGTGCACTCCTGGGTACCGCAGTTGGCCGTGCTCCGGCAGGCCGACCTGTTCGTCACCCACGCGGGTGCGGGCGGCAGCCAGGAGGGCATGGCCACCGCCACCCCGATGATCGCCGTCCCCCAGGCCGCCGACCAGTTCGGCAACGCCGAGATGCTCCAGGCGCTCGGCGTGGCCCGCACCCTGCTCACCGAGGACGCGACCGCCGACCGCCTCCGCGAGAACGCCCTCGCCCTGGTCGACGACCCGGAGGTGGCCCGCCTGCTGAAGCAGATCCAGGCCGACATGGTGCGGGAAGGGGGCACGACACGCGCCGCCGACCTGATCGAGGCCGAGCTGCCCGGACGCTGACCTCGGTGGAGAAACGTTGTTGAACCAGTCACAAGATCGTGGAGGAGTTGCTCCGGGCCCGTTCGATCCGACAGAGTTTCCCGCGACGGGCGTACCGTCCGGTACGGCCGCCGTGCCCGCCCCCACGGGGCACGGCGGCCGTTCTGTCGTGCCTCTCTGTGTCTGTCTGTGTCCTGTCTATCGTGGACGGATGACGACGACGTACGCGGCGCTGCTGCGCGGGATCAACGTGGGCGGCAACAAGAAGCTCCCGATGGCCGACCTGCGAACTCTCCTCACCGAGCTGGGCCATGACAACGTCCGCACCCATCTCCAGAGCGGACAGGCCGTGTTCACCGCCTCCCAGGGCGACGAGGGCTTTCTCGCGGGGGAGTTGAGCGCGGCCATCGAGAAGCGGTTCGGCTTCCCGGTCGAGGTGATCGTGCGGGACCACGCCTATCTGACCGCCGTCGCGGACGCCTGCCCGTTCCCCGCCGACGAGCTGGAGGCGAAGCAGCTGCACATCACCTACTTCTCCGGCCCGGTGGACGCCGAGCGCTTCGCCGGGATCGACACCGCCGCCCGCCTCCCTGAGGAGTTCCGCCTCGGCGACCGCTGTCTGTACCTCTACGCCCCCGACGGGCTCGGCCGCTCCAAGCTCGGCGAGGAACTGGGCCGCCCGCGTGTCACCAAGGGCCTGATCGCCACCACCCGCAACTGGAACACCGTGCGCAAACTGGTCGAGCTGACCGGCTGAACCGGCCCTCATAGTCGATAGCCGGAGAATGTCAACCCCCCTTCACTCCAAAGAGGTTGATTGCTGGTGCCCTCGGCCGCTTCGTGGGTAACGTCGCCGACCGAGCCGACCCGGCACGCTTCCCTCGCCGCAGCCCGGCCCCCGTAAGGCCCCCGGATCAGGAGTGAGGACAGAACGTGAACGCGTACAACCACCCCGGCAGCACCTCCGGCCGCCCGGTACCCGGCGGCGACGGAACCGACCTGGAGACCCTGATCCAGCTCGCCGACGGGCTCGTCGCCGCGCTGCACGCCGAGTACCCGGTGCTCCTCGCCCACGGGGAGATCATCGTGGCCGAGCTGGCCCTCGCGGCCGACGACGGCTTCCCGCCCAACCGCGGCCGCATCCGGCACCAGCTGGACGACCTGTGCATCGGCGCCGCCGCCGGTACGGGCACCCTCGAGTACACCCGGCGCCTGACGACCGCGCTGAAGCTCTAGAGCGCTCAGGCGCCCACGGCCACCGGCACCGACCGCAGCGCCTCCGCGTACCGGTCGAGCAGCACCCGCGCCACCTCGGGCGCCGGGCCCAGCACCCCGGCCAGGACATCGGCGTCCGCCGCGCCCCGCGCGATCCGGTCCGGCAGGAAGCCCGGCGCCAGCACATAGGGCGCGACGGCCACCCGTTCGCACCCCTGGGCGCGCAGCTCCCGTACGGCGTCCTCGGTGCGTGGGAGCTGGGCGGAGGCGAACGCGGGTCGCACGGCACACCAACCGGTGCGCCACCACTCCCGCGCGATGTCGGCGATCACCGCGATCGCCTCCGCGTCGGAGGACCCCGCCGAGGCCAGTACGACCCCGGTCGAGGACTTGTCGGCGGGGCTCAGCCCCGCCTCGTACAGGCGCCGTTCCAGCGCCGAGACCAGCAGCGGCGACGGGCCGAGCACCTCCGCCTGCCGGATACGCATCCCGCGCGGCGCCTCCCGCAGCACCGCCGGGATGTCGGCCTTGGCGTGGAAGGCGCGGGTCAGCAGCAGCGGCTGTGCCACCACCTCGCGCACCCCGTCGGCCGCGAGGGAGGCGAGGACCGCGGGCACCGAGGGCACGTTGAAGTCGAGGAAGCCGGTCACCACCCGCAGGTCCGGCCGCATGGACCGGACCCGCGACACCAGGGCGTGCACGGTCGCGGCATGCCGGGGGTCACGGCTGCCGTGGGCGACGACGAGGAGAACGGGCTTGTGGAACATGGGACTTCAGCTCTTCACCAGCAGGCCACGGCTGCGCAGCACCCACCGCTCCAGCGGACTGAAGATCAGCAGGTCGACCGCGATGCCGACGAACAGGATCAGCAGGATGGCCTCGAACACCATCGCCATGTCGAGGGCGTTGCGGCCGTTCTCCAGCAACTGGCCGAGGCCGACGCCCAGATCGGGGAAGGACGCGATGATCTCCGCCGCCATCAGCGAGCGCCAGGAGAACGCCCAGCCCTGCTTCATCCCGGCCACATAGCCGGGCAGCGCGGCGGGCAGCGTGATGTGCCAGACCCCGCGCAGCCCCCCGGCGCCCATGGTGCGGCCCGCCCGCAGGAACAGCGGGGGCACCTGGTCGATGCCGGAGACCAGGCCGTTGGCGATGGAGGGCACCGCGCCGAGCAGGATCACCGCGTACATCATCGAGTTGTTCAGGCCCAGCCAGATCACCGCCGGGGGGACCCAGGCCACCGAGGGCAGCGACTGGAGGCCGGACAGGATCGGGCCGATGGCCGCGCGCACGAACCTCACCCGCGCCACCAGCAGCCCCAGCGGGGTGCCGATGAGCAGCGCCAGACCGAAGCCGAGCAGGCCGCGCGAGACGCTGGTCCAGATGTAGCCGAGGAGCTTGCCCTCCAGCCAGTCCCGCTGGACCGCGTCCCACACCGCCCTCGGCGCGGGCAGCTTGGTGGGGTCGGAGACGACCCCGAAGGACACCAGGGCCTGCCACACCAGCAGCACCACCAGGACGGCGGTGACCGGCGGCAGGACCTTGGCGACCAGGGTCTGACGGAACGACGCGCGTGCGCCGGGCGGGGTCTCCAGGGCATCGAGGCCCGCCTCCACGCTCCCGGTGTCGGGAGCCGACTTCGTCTCAGTGCTGGCCATGGCGGCGGATCTCCCCACGCAGTGCCTCGGTGATCTCCAGGGACAGTTCCGCCACGGGGGCGTCCTCGATGCGGCGCGGCTGCGGGATGTCCACCGTCCACTCGTGGGCGACCTTGCCCGGCCGGGAGGACAGCAGCACGACCCGCTGGGCCAGCCGTACCGCCTCGCGCACGTTGTGCGTCACGAAGAGCACGGACAGCCCGGTCTCCGTCCAGACACGGGTCAGCTCGTCGTGCAGCACGTCGCGGGTGATGGCGTCCAGCGCCGCGAACGGCTCGTCCATCAGCAGCAGTCCGCTCTCCTGCGCCAGCGCGCGGGCGAGTGCCACCCGCTGCCGCATACCGCCGGACAGTTCGTGCACCCGCTTGCCGTACGCGCCCTTCAGCCGGACCAGTTCGAGCAGCGACTCGGCCTTGTCGCGGCGGTCGGCCTTGGGCACGCCCCGCAGCCGCAGGGCGAGTTCGATGTTCTTGCCCGCGGTCAGCCACGGGAAGAGGGCGTGTTCCTGGAACATCAGGGCCGGGCGGCCGTCGGTGTCGATGGACCCGGCGCTCGGCCGGTCCAGGCCCGCGACCAGGTTGAGCAGGGTCGACTTGCCGCAGCCCGAGGCCCCCAGGAGGGTGACGAACTCGCCGGGTGCGACATCGAGACTGATGTCGTCCAGCACGAGCTGCTGCCCGCCCGGGCCCGGAAAGGACTTCGAGACGTGGTCGAGACGGGCGGCGTAATCGACCGCCGGGCCGGCCTCGGCGAGGGTGGTGGCCATGGTCGTCACCTCCTGGGGACTCATCGGTTCGCGTCGGTCAGCTGGTGCCGAGCCCGGCGGCGTCGACCTTGGGGGCGCCCTCGGCGCCGAGGACCTTGTTGAGCAGGGTCAGGTCGTAGATGCCCTTGAGGTCGGGCTTCTTCAGCAGGCCCGCCTTGACCGCGTGGTCGGCCTCGGTGTTCAGGGTCGCGGCCAGCGGGTCGTCGATGGTCTGGATCGACTTCCACGCCGGGTCCAGCACGGCCGGGGGCAGCGACTTGCCGGAGTCGGTCTCCAACTGCTTGTTCGCCGACTCCTTCGCCGCGTCCGGGTTGGCCTTGATCCACTTGTTGGTGCGCACCGAGGCCCGCAGGACCGCCTCGACGGCCTTCGGGTGCTCCTTGAGGAACTTCTGCGACACGATCACGTTGGTGATCACGAACTTCTTGTCCGGCCACAGGTCGGACTCGTCCAGCAGCACCTTGCCGCCCTCGGCGACCAGCTTGGACGCGGTCGGCTCCGGCACCCAGGCGCCGTCCACGGAACCGGCCTTGAAGGCGTCCGGGGTCACCTTGTTGTCGCTGCGGACCACGGTGACGTCACCCTTGCCGCTCTGCGCGTCGACCTTCCAGCCCTGCTCCGCCGCCCAGTTGAGGAAGGCGACGTCCTGGGTGTTGCCCAGCTGGGGCGTGGCGATCCGCTTGCCCTTGACGTCCTTGACCGACTTGATCTTCTTGGGGTCCACGACCAGCTTCACCCCGCCGGACGCCGAACCGGCGACGATCTTCAGGCTGCGGCCGCCGGACTTGGTGTAGCCGTTGATCGCGGGGGAGGGGCCGATCCAGCCGATGTCGATGGAGCCGGAGTTGAGCGCCTCGATCTCGGAGGGGCCCGCGTTGAAGGTGGCGTAGTCGGCCTTGGTGGCGCCCAACTCCTTCTGGAACAGGCCCTGCTGGCGGCCGACCAGCGCGGTGGCGTGCGTGAGGTTGCCGAAGTAGCCGATCTTCACGGAGTCCAGGCCGTCGATCTTCTTGGCCCCGGCGGCGACCTTCTGGTTGGCGGCGTCGTCCTTGGCCTCGGACCCGTAACCGCAGGCCGCGAGGGCCAGCAGGGGGAGTACGGCGAGGACGGTGAGACCGCGGCGCGGCAGCGGCGAACGGGTGGCAGGCACGGGAGGCGTTTCCTCTCGTCGGCCCGGGGTCACGGCGGTCAGGCCGTGGCCGGGAGGTCGATGGGTCTTCGTCGTCGCAACCGGGACGTCAACGGGTGGGAGGAGGGTGTTGCGTGGGGGAGCAGGGCGCGCGAGCGGTGCGCGTACGTCAGCGCGCACATCGTGCGACCCCGCCCTGCCCGGAGCCGAGCGCGCCGCTGCCGATGCGGCCGCCCTCCTTGGCGAACGTCGAGAAGACCTCGGTGTACTGCATGATCAGAAGTCCCACCCGTCGTCGTCCGCGTCGGTCACCGGCTCGGGCGCGGCGAAGGACTCGCCGACCATGCCCGCGGTGAGGGTGGTGCCGTCGCTGGGGTCGATCAGGATGAAGGAGCCGGTGCGGCGCGAGTCGGCGTAGGAGTCGACCGGCAGCGGTTCGGCGGTACGGATCTTCACCCGGCCGATGTCGTTGGCGGCGAGCGTCCCCGGATGCGGGTGCAGGGACAGGTCGGCCAGGGTGAGCCGGGACGGGATGTCCTTGACGATCGCCTTGACCGTGCGGGTGCCGTGCTTGAGCAGCACCCGGTGGCCGACGGTCAGCGGCTGGTCGGCGACATGGCAGACGGTCGCCTCCACGTCCTGCGTGGTCGCGGGCGCGTCCTTCGTCGGCACGATCAGGTCGCCGCGCGAGACGTCCACGTCGTCCGCCAGCAGCACGGTCACCGACTGGGTGGTCCACGCGACGTCCACCGGCTCGCCCAGCAGGTCGATCCCGGCGATGGTGGAGGTCCGGCCGGACGGCAGCACCGTCACCTCCTCGCCCACCCGGAAGGTGCCGGACGCGATCTGCCCGGCGTACCCCCGGTAGTCGGGGAGTTCGGTGGTCTGCGGGCGGATCACGTACTGCACCGGCAGCCGGGCGTGGCAGTGCGCCAGGTCGTGGCTGACCGGCACCGTCTCCAGGTGTTCCAGCACGGTCGGGCCGCCGTACCAGTCCATCCGGGCGGAGGCGTCGACCACGTTGTCCCCGGCGAGCGCCGAGATCGGGATCGCGGTGACCTCCGGGACGCCCAGCTCGGTCGCGTACGCCGTGAACTCCTCGGCGATGGCGGCGAAGACGCTCTCCTCGTAGCCGACCAGGTCCATCTTGTTCACCGCGAGCACCACGTGCGGCACCCGCAGCAGGGCGGCGATGGCCGCGTGGCGGCGGGTCTGCTCGACCACGCCGTTGCGGGCGTCGACGAGGACCACGGTCAGCTCGGCGGTGGAGGCGCCGGTGACCATGTTCCGGGTGTACTGCACATGCCCCGGCGTGTCGGCCAGGATGAAGCGGCGGCGCGGGGTGGCGAAGTAGCGGTAGGCCACGTCGATGGTGATGCCCTGCTCGCGCTCGGCCCGCAGGCCGTCGGTGAGCAGCGCCAGGTCCGGCGCCTCCTGGCCCCGGCTCGCGGACGCCCGCTCCACCGCCTCCAACTGGTCCACCAGGACCGACTTGGAGTCGTGCAGCAGCCGTCCGACCAGGGTGGACTTGCCGTCGTCGACGGAGCCCGCGGTGGCGAACCGGAGCAGGGTGGTGGCCGAGAGCGCCTCGGTGGTGATCGTGCTCATGGTCAGAAGTACCCCTCGCGCTTGCGGTCTTCCATCGCGGCCTCGGAGAGCTTGTCGTCGGCGCGGGTCGCGCCGCGCTCGGTGAGCCGGGACGCGGCGATCTCGGTGATGACCGCCTCCAGCGTGGTCGCGTCGGAGTCGACGGCGCCCGTGCAGGACATGTCGCCCACCGTGCGGTACCGCACGAGCCGGGTCTGGACCGGCTCGGTCTCCTTCGGGCCGCCCCACTCCCCGGCCGTCAGCCACATGCCGCTGCGGGAGAACACCTCGCGCTCGTGCGCGAAGTAGATCTCCGGCAGCTCGATGCCCTCGCGGGCGATGTACTGCCACACGTCCAGCTCGGTCCAGTTGGACAGCGGGAACACCCGGACGTGCTCGCCGGGCGCGTGGCGGCCGTTGTACAGGTTCCACAGCTCCGGGCGCTGGCGGCGCGGGTCCCACTGGGAGAACTCGTCGCGCAGCGAGAACACCCGCTCCTTGGCGCGGGCCTTCTCCTCGTCGCGCCGTCCGCCGCCGAACACCGCGTCGAACCGCTCGCTCTGGATCTTCTCCGTCAGCGGCAGCGTCTGCAGCGGGTTACGGGTGCCGTCGGGACGTTCCTTGAGCACGCCCCGGTCGATGTAGTCCTGTACGGAGGCCACATGGAGGCGCAGCCCATGTGCGGCCACCACACGGTCCCGGTACTCCAGCACCTCGGGGAAGTTGTGTCCGGTGTCCACATGGAGCAGCGCGAAGGGCACGGCCGCGGGCGCGAACGCCTTCAGCGCCAGATGCAGCATGACGATCGAGTCCTTGCCCCCGGAGAACAGGATCACCGGGTTCTCGAACTCGCCCGCCACCTCGCGGAAGATGTGCACCGCCTCGGACTCCAGCGCGTCCAGGTGCGAGAGGGCGTACGGGCTGTCCGTGCCCTCGCCGCCTCCCGTGACCTTGGCGACGGTCGTCGTCATGCCAGTCCCCTCTCGCCGAGCAGGGCGTGCACCGCGGCCGCCGACCGCGCGATGCTCTGTCCTTGCGTCTCGATCCTGAGGTCCGGCGCCTCGGGCTCCTCGTACGGGTCGTCCACACCGGTGAGCCCGGTCAGCTCACCCGCGGCCTGCCGGGCGTACAGCCCCTTCACGTCCCGCTCGCCGCACACCTCGACCGGGGTCGCCACATGGACCTCCAGGTACGGGGTGCCGTTCGCCGCGTGCCGCTTGCGCACCGCCTCGCGGCTGTCCGTGTAGGGCGCGATCACCGGGACCAGCGCCAGCACGCCGTTGCGGGCCAGGAGTTCGGCCACGAAGCCGATGCGCTGCACGTTGGTGTGCCGGTCCTCGCGGGCGAAGCCGAGCCCGGCCGAGAGGAACTCGCGGATCTCGTCGCCGTCGAGCACCTCCACGCGCCGCCCCTCGGCGCGCAGCCGGGCGGCCAGTTCGATGGCGATGGTGGTCTTGCCCGCGCTCGGCAGACCAGTGAGCCAGACGGTGGCTCCGGTCGTCACGTCTCGTCGCTCCTCGTTCTGATGGGTCGTCATCCGTGCAGCCCGCATTCGGTCTTGCCGCGTCCGGCCCAGCGGCCCGCCCGTGCGTCCTCGCCCTCCAGCACCCGCCGGGTGCACGGGGCGCAGCCCACCGAGGCGTAGCCGTCCATCAGCAACGGGTTGGTCAGCACGCCGTGTTCGGCGACGTAGGCGTCCACGTCGTCCTGGGTCCAGCGGGCGATGGGGGAGACCTTGACCTTGCGGCGCCGGGCGTCCCAGCCGACCACCGGGGTGTTCGCCCGCGTCGGCGACTCGTCCCGGCGCAGCCCGGTGGCCCACGCCTGATACTCCGTCAGCCCGGCCTCCAGCGGCTGGACCTTGCGCAGGGCGCAGCACAGGTCGGGGTCGCGGTCGTGCAGCCGGGGCCCGTGCTCCGCGTCCTGCTCGGCCACCGTCTTCTCGGGGGTGAGCGTGACGACGTGGACGTCCATCACGGCGTCCACGGCGTCCCGGGTGCCGATGGTCTCCGGGAAGTGGTAGCCGGTGTCGAGGAACACCACGTCCACGCCGGGCCGTACCCGCGAGGCCAGGTGGGCCACCACGGCGTCCTCCATGGACGAGGTCACGCAGAACCTCTCGCCGAAGGTGTCCACCGCCCAGCGCAGCACCTCCAGCGCGGGCGCGTCCTCCAGTTCACGGCCCGCACGCTCGGCCAGGTCCCTCAACTCGTCCTCGGTGCGCTCTTTCTGAGCGGTCGTCATATCCGGTCGTCCCCTCCGTCGTCGCCCCGCTTCAGCCCCCGGGCGAGCAGCCCGAGGAACTTCAGCCGAAAGGCGCGATTGCAGGCTCCGCATTCCCAGGCGCCGTGGCCCTCCTCGCTCGGGCGCAGGTCCTCGTCCCCGCAGTAGGGGCAGTGGAACGGTGCGGCACGCTCGCTCACGACAGCGCCTCCTCGCTGGCCCGCGCGGCCCACACGGCGAACCGCTCGCCGTCGGCGCGCTCGGCCTCGAAGCGGCGCAGCACGCGCTCGACGTAGTCGGGCAGCTCCCGCGACGTCACCTTCAGGCCGCGTACCTTGCGGCCGAAGCCCGCCTCCAGACCGAGCGCGCCGCCCAGGTGCACCTGGTAGCCCTCGACCTGGCGGCCTTCCTCGTCCATCATCAACTGGCCCTTGAGACCGATGTCCGCGACCTGGATACGGGCGCAGGCGTTCGGGCAGCCGTTGAGGTTGATGGTGATCGGCTCGTCGAACTCCGGCAGGCGGCGCTCCAGTTCGTCGATGAGGGCGCTGCCGCGCGCCTTGGTCTCGACGATGGCCAGCTTGCAGAACTCGATGCCGGTGCAGGCCATCGTGCCGCGCCGGAACGGCGAGGGGGTGACCCGGAGGTCCAGCGCCTCGAGAGCGGCGGCGAGGGACTCGACCTGGTCGCCCTCGACGTCCAGCACGATCATCTTCTGCTCGGTGGTGGTGCGGAGCCGGCCGGAGCCGTGCTCCTCGGCGACCCCGGCGATCTTCGCCAGGGTGGCGCCGTCGACCCGGCCGACGCGCGGGGCGAACCCGACGTAGAAGCGGCCGTCGCGCTGGCGGTGCACGCCGACGTGGTCGCGCCAGCGCTCCACGGGCTGCTCGGGCGCGGGGCCGTCGAGCAGCTTGCGGCCGAGGTACTCGTCCTCCAGCACCTGCCGGAACTTCTCCGGACCCCAGTCCGCGACCAGGAACTTCAGCCGGGCGCGGTTACGGAGCCTGCGGTAGCCGTAGTCCCGGAAGATGGAGATGACGCCCTCGTAGACGTCCGGCACCTCCTCCAGCGGCACCCAGGCGTCCAGCCGTACCCCGAGCTTGGGGTTGGTGGACAGGCCGCCGCCCACCCACAGGTCGAACCCCGGCCCGTGCTCGGGGTGTTCGACGCCGACGAACGCGATGTCGTTGATCTCGTGCGCCACGTCCAGCAGGGGCGAACCGGAGACCGCGGACTTGAACTTGCGCGGCAGGTTGGAGAAGTCCTTGTTGCCGATGATCCGGCGCTGGATCTCCTCGATGGCCCAGGTGCCGTCGATGATCTCGTCCTCGGCGATGCCCGCGACCGGCGAGCCGAGGATCACGCGCGGGACGTCGCCGCACGCCTCGGTGGTGGACAGGCCCACCCCTTCGAGGCGCCGCCAGATCTCCGGCACGTCCTCGATCCTGATCCAGTGCAGCTGGATGTTCTGCCGGTCGGTGATGTCGGCGGTGCCGCGCGCGAACTCCTGCGAGATCTCGCCGATCACGCGGAGCTGGGCGGTGGTCAGCCGACCGCCGTCGATCCGGACCCGTAGCATGAAGTACTTGTCGTCCAGCTCCTCCGGTTCGAGGATCGCGGTCTTGCCGCCGTCGATACCGGGCTTGCGCTGGGTGTACAGACCCCACCAGCGCATGCGGCCGCGCAGGTCGTTGGGGTCGATGGAGTCGAAGCCCCGCTTGGCGTAGATCGTCTCAATGCGTGTCCGCACATTGAGACCGTCGTCGTCCTTCTTGAACTGTTCGTTGCCGTTGAGCGGGGTGTGGTGTCCCGCCGCCCACTGGCCCTCACCACGGTGACGGCTCACCTTGCGGCGGGGCGTGGCGGCAGCGGGGTCCTGGGGACTGGGGGCCATGGTTCTACGTCCTTAGGAAACAGGCGTCACATCAGAAACAGGCGGCAAATCGGCTCTGGCCTGCGCGCAAGGGCGCACGCGGGGCACACGTGCGCGGCGTTGCGCTGAACGGGGTGGAGAAAAGGTCGGCGGTGCTGGAGTGCTCAGCTCGCCCGACACATGGCGCTGGACATGCGGCCGAGGTCGACGTGCCGTCGACTCACCAAGGCGATTCCAGTTCCAGACATGACGGCAGCGTGTCACGCGCCGATCGGGCCAGTCCACCATTGTCCGCCATCTGGACGGATCTATTCTGAATGGCGAGACGGAGAGGGGAGGCGGTGCCGGGTCAGTCGCCCAGGAACGCGCCCGGCCACGGTCCGGGCGTCGGCAGCTCCGCCTCCAGCTCCACCTTCGTGTCGAACAGGGTGAAGCCGCGCCGCAGATAGTTGTCCCGCGCGTACGGGCCGTCCTTGCTGCAGGTGTGCAGCCACACCCGCTTGACCGGGTCGAGGCCCGGCCACCGCGTCGCCAGGTCCCAGGCGCGGGCCGTGCCCACCGACAGCAGATGCCCGCCGATCCGGCGCCCCCGGAACGCGGGCAGCAGACCGAAGTAGGCGATCTCCACCACGCCCTCGCCGGTCGCCTCCAGCTCGACGTACCCGGCGGGCGTGCCCCGCTCGTACGCCACCCAGGTCTCCACGCCCGGCCGCCCCAGGTACTCCCGCCACCGTGCGTGGGTCCAGCCGAGCCGGTCCGTCCACTGGATGTCGCCGCCGACCGAGGCGTACAGGAACCGGTTGAACTCGGGGGACGGCACCTCGGCCCGGACGATCCGTACCGCGTCGCCCTCGGGTGCCGCGGCGGGCAGGAGGTCGGACGGCGAGGTCTGTTCCAGGGACCAGGTGGTGACAGGGACGCTGCTCATGGGCTTTAGGGAATCATCCCGCCGACCGGACTGTCGATCGTCGGCGGCGGGATCACGGCTCAGTCCAGCGAGCGTTCGAGCGAGGCCAGCGGCACCGAGAACAGCATGCGGTCCGACAGCGACCACACCTCGCCGGTCTCCTGCCAGTACGACAGCGACACCGCCGACTCCGTCCAGCAGTGGTGCGAGCCGTCCGCGCCGCAGCGGGCGCCCTTCGCGCCGTCCGCGTCCTGCCGCCACAGCCCGCCCCGGCCGTCCTTGGCGCCGGGCAGCTGACCGGTGTACCAGGAGGCGCCCGCCGTCCCGGCATGCCGGTACGACAGCACCCCCCGCACCCCCCGCGCCTTCGTCCGGAACACCTCGACGGCGTCGGTGTGCCCGGCGGAGTCGGTGGCGAGCAGACCGCCGCGCGCCGGGTCGGAGCTGAACGCGTACCGCCACAGCCGGGCGCGCCGCGCGCCGTCCGGAGCGGTGCGCTCGGCCGCGACCAGGCTGTCCGGGGCGGTGCTCCGGTCCAGCGCGAGCGGGCCGGGACACGGCGGGCGGCCGCCCGCGCAGCGGCCCTGGGCGTAGCGGTACGAGCCCACGGCGGGCAGGACGTACCGGTAACCGGCGGCCGACCAGCCGTGCGGCACCCGGCCGACGGCGGGCTCGTTGGTGGTGGTGCGCTGGATGCGGTCGAGGTCGTAGACGTAGAGCGCCTCGGCGCCGCCGTCGGAGGCGGTGACCAGCAGCTTGCCGTGGTTCCAGACCATGCCCGAGATGCCCGAGGTCAGGGGGCGGTAGTCCCGGCCGTCGTCGACGGGCACCACCAGCAGGACCCAGCGGTAGACGGGCCGGGCGGGGTCGTCGACGCTGGTGAACGCGACGCGGGTCAGGCCGCGTTCGGCCCTGCTCCCGGTGTCGGTGGCATGCGTCCAGCCGGTCAGCACCACCCGGTGGCTGCCCCAGACCCCGTCCTCGTCGGCGTCGCCGGAGGTGGTCACGGCGGCGGGCCGCCAGGCGGTGTCGGCGGTGTCGGCCGGGTCCCAGCAATAGGAACGGGTGGCCTCGGGGGTCAGGGGCAGGGAGGAGCGGTCGCCGTCGGCGCAGTCGGCGCCCGTGCGCATCTGGCGGTCGGCGTCGCCGAGCACGGTGTCCACGCCGACCGGGCGGCCCATGGCCGCGGCGAGCCGGTTCAGGACGGGGGCGGGCTCCAGGCGCTCCTGGAGCCGCAGCGGGGCGGTGTCGGGGGCGGCGGTGAGCGGCCTGAGCGCGCCGGGGTTCCCGGCCACCTCGGCCTGCGAGGTGCTGATCAGCGTGGCCGCCGCGGTGAGCGCCAGCCCGGCCCCGGTGAGGGCCGCGCGCAGGGCCGCGCCCCGTCTGCGCCTGCGGTGTCTGCCGCGTTGCTTCATGTCTCCTCCCGAGGCGGGCCAACTGTGCCCGGCGATCGTCGCGTTGATCACCCGGCACGGGGCGGACCCGCCTCGGATGCTACGGCAGCACGCCTCGCGCCGGGGCCAAGAGCCCGCAAATACGCGGAAGGTGCCCGGTGTGCGGCAGGAGGCGCCCGGCGTGAAAGGGGGCGCTCAGCGCGTCTCCTGTGCCGTACGGCGCCGCGCCACCCCCGGTGCCGTCGAACGGGGCAGCAGGTCAAGGGGGTTGCCGGGAAGCAGCACCTCCGCCTCGGCGTCCTCCCGCAACCGGTACGGCCGATGGAGGAGGAGCGTCCCGAGATATCGGCGTACCCGGGACATCTCCGCCCGGACGGTGACCGTGCGGGACGGGTCGCCGAACATGTCCTCGGCCAGCCCCGCCGCACTGCGCCCGGCGCGCTGCGCGGCGAGCAGGTACAGCAACTCCGCGTGCCGCTCGCTCAGTTCACGCGACCAGGTGCCGCCCGCCTCGGACACCGTGAGCAGCCGGCGCTCCGGCCGGGACAGGTCGAGCACCAGGCGCCCGGCACCGCCCGCGCCCGGCTGTTCGGCGGACGCCCGCAGCAACCAGCCCCCGGCCAGCGGCTCCACCGCGCACGCGCCCAGCACCGGCAGCAGGCGCCTGCCCGGCGACAGGGGCTTGGGCAGCGCGACCCGGCGTACGTACGGCATCCCCGTCACGGCCGCCGACCAGCCGTCCCGGTCCACCACGAGCGCCCGCCCGTCCAGCCGGGCCAGCACCGGAGCGGCCACCGAGCGCAGCCGCTCCAGCGAGTCGAGGTGCAGCTCGCGCAGCCGGGCCTCGGCGAGCCGGGCCACCGACTCCACCCAGGCCAGGGTCGCCGGATGCATGGTCTCCAGCGGGCCGCTGATGTCGACCACGCCGATGAGCCGCCCGTCCCTGGGATCGGTGACCGGCGCGCCCGCGCAGGTCCAGGAGGCGTGCGAGCGGGCGAAGTGCTCGGCGGCGAACACCTGGACGGGCCGCCGCACCACCGCCGGAGTGCCCACCCCGTTGGTGCCCACGACCTCCTCGCGCCAGTCCGCGCCCACCTCGAAGCCGATCCCGTCCGCCCGGCGCAGCACCGACGGCGAGCCCTCCCGCCACAGCACCCGGCTCTCGGCGTCCGCGACGACCATGATGTGCCGGGCGGCGTCCGCGACCGAAAGCAGTCCCTCGCGCAGTACCGGCAGGACGTGCCTGAGCGGCGACTCCTCCCGGCGGTGGCGCACCTCCTCGGCGGTCAACAGCCCCGATCTGACGTCCCGGTCGGGGTCGACACCGCCGCGCAGCACCCGCTCCCAGGACTGCCCGATCACCGGCCGCGGCGCCATCGGCGCACGTCGCCCGGCGAGCGTCGCCTCGCGCACCTGCCGGAGCATCCGTGCCGTGCGGGGCGCGTCGACGGCGGCCAGACGCGCCACGTCCATCGGCGGGTTCACCACGGGAGTCCTTCCCTGTCCGGACAGCGCGCACAGCTCTGTCAAGCCGTCCGGACGGCGGTTTCCGGTCGGCCGACGTCCCCCATACTGCCGCCGTTCCGGGGTCGGGGAACACCCTCCGCGCACTGTCGGCGACAAGTTGCAACCCCCTGCAACCCTGGTGAACCCGGAAGTGCGGCGGGAGACTTGACTCCCGCGCCGCCTCCGGGCGGCGTTCGCGCCCGGTCGCGGGCCCGTGTCGCGGGGGCGGTGCCGAGTCGGCGCGGCGCCACCCCCGCGGCGCAGAGCCGTCCACCGGGCCTTTCCCGTACGCGCCCCGCGAGGTGAGGGGCGCGCGGTGCGGCGGATACCGTTAGGACGTGCAGTCAGCAAGCGAATCCCCCAAGCGGCCCCACGGTCGCCTCCACCGGGCCAAGGCGCTCTACCGGAACGTCTCCAAACGGAGGACGGCCTGGCTGCTGCTGACGGACACCGTCAATTCCTGCATGGAGTACCGCATCCTGGGCCTCGCCGCCGAGGCCGCGTTCTTCACGCTGCTGTCCGTGCCCCCGCTGCTGCTCAGCCTCATCGGCCTGCTCGGCTACGTCGACGACTGGACCGGCGCCGACACCATCCACAGCCTGGAGACCAACCTCCTCGAAGCCTCCCGCACCGTCCTGTCCGACAAGGGCGTCAAGGAGATCGCCGAGCCGATCCTGGACGACGTGATGAAGGGCGGCCGACCCGACGTCATCTCCATCGGCTTCCTGTTCGCCCTCTGGTCGGGCTCGCGCGCGGTGAACGTCTTCATCGACACCATCACCGTCATGTACGGCCTCGACGGGGTCCGGGGCATCGTCAAGACCCGGATCATGGCGTTCCTGCTGTTCGTGGTCGCCCTGCTGATCGGCTCGGTGGCGCTGCCGCTGATGGTGGCCGGACCGGACGCGGTGGTCGGGGTGCTGCCCTGGTCGGCGACGGTCGTCCAGGTGCTGTACTGGCCGGTCGTCATCGTGCTGTCCATCGTCTTCCTGACCACGCTCTACCACGTGTCCGTCCCGGTCCGCTCGCCGTGGATCGAGGACGTGCCCGGCGCGCTGGTCGCCCTCGCCATGTGGGTCCTCGGCAGCCTCCTGCTGCGCGTCTACCTCACCCACACCATCGAGGGCGCCACCATCTACGGCTCCCTCGCCGCCGCCGTCGCCGTGCTGCTGTGGATCGGCGTGTCCGCGTTCGCCGTACTGGTCGGCGCCGCCGTCAACGCCGCCATCGACCGGGTCTGGCCCGCCGCCGCGACCGCCGCCGCCCGCGAGGCCAACGAACGCCAGCGGGAGGCCCAGGTCGCGGACTACGTCGCCTGGGCGGCCGGGCTGCGCGACACCGACCCGGACGACCCGGACATGCCGTCCGAGTTCCCCGAGCGCTGGTCCCGCTTCCTGCCCCCGGAGGACATCACCGGGCGGCTGCGCGGCCACACCAGGAACGGCCACCAGCCCCCCAAGGACCCCCAGGACGACTGACCGTACGGACGGTCGGTGCGCCGGAATAGATCCACTCCGCGCGGCGCTCTGGGAGACAGATGTGGTGCGCGCCGCCCCGGCGGCCGCATCGGCGACGAAGGGCTGGTGGGCGATGACGGCGGACCGGACGGGCCCGGTGGCCCGCACCCCGTACGGCGCGGTACGCGGCCGGTACGAGCACGGGGTCGCGGTGTTCCGGGGCATCCCGTACGCGGCACCCCCCTTCGGCTCCCGCCGCTTCCGCGCCCCCGAGCCGCCCGAGCCCTGGGACGGCGTCCGGGACGCCGGTGCCTTCGGGCCGACCCCGCCGAAACCCCCGTACTCCGAGGCGTTCGCCCAGTACCTCTCCGACCCCTCGATCCCCGGCGACGACTGCCTCAACCTCAACGTCTGGACCCCCGAACCGGGCCCCGGCGCCCGCCTCCCGGTGCTGGTCTGGCTGCATGGCGGCGCGCTGACCAGGGGCTCCTCGGCAGTTCCGGTGTACGACGGCCGGGCCTTCGCCCGCGACGGCGTCGTCCTGGTCTCGGTGAACTACCGGCTGGGTGTCGAGGGCTACGGCCTCTTCCCGGACGCCCCCGCCAACCTGGGCCTGCGCGACCAGCTCGCCGCGCTGGCCTGGGTCCACGAGTCCATCGCGGCCTTCGGCGGCGACCCCGGCAACATCACCCTGGCCGGACAGTCGGCCGGAGCGATCAGCACCGGCGTGCTGATCGCGGCCCCGCAGGCGCGCGGGCTGGTCCGCCGGGCGGTGCTGCAGAGCGGGGCGCCGGAGGTCTCGGACCGGGAGAAGGTACGGCGCATGGTGCGCCGGATGGCCACCCGGCTGAAGGTCCCGGCGACCGCCGCCGCCTTCGCGGCCGTCGACCGCGACCTGCTGCTCCGTACCCAGGCCGAGGTGAGCCGACGCAGCAGCCCCCTCCTGGGCGGGCCCGGCTTCGGCCTCGTCGTCGACGGCGACCTCGTCCCCACCGACCCGCTGCGCGCCCTCGTCGACGGGGACGCGGCGCCCGGCGTCGACCTGCTGATGGGCTGGACCCGGGACGAGTACCGGCTGTGGCTGGTGCCCGGCGGCCTGGTCGAGCATGTCGACCGGCTCGGCGCGGTCGCGCTGGCCGGGGCGATGGCCCGCTGCCGCGTCGGCTCCGAGGTGCCGCGCGGCTACCGCGCCCTGAACCCGTCGGCGGGCGCCGCCGAACTGGTCGGCCAGCTGATCACCGACCACATGCTCCGCCTCCCCCTGCACCGCCTGGCCGACGCCCGCCCGTCGCGCTCCCATGTGTACGAGTTCGCCTGGCCGTCCCTGCGCCCCGGCCTCGGCGCCTGCCACTCCCTGGAACTCGGCTTCGTCTTCGACACGGGAGAGGTCGAGGAGGCGGTCAAGCTCGCGGGCAAGGGCGCCCCGCAGTCCCTGTCCGACACCATGCACGCCTCCTGGGTCGGCTTCGCCACCACGGGCGATCCCGGCTGGCCCTCCTGGAGCGCCAGCCGCCCCACCCGCGTCTTCGACACCTCCGGCCCCGACCTGGCCCACGGCGCCCGAGACGCGGAACTCGCCCTCTGGACCCGCCCCCTCGTGCCCGGCCAGCCCTCTTCGCCGGACCGGCTCGCGGCGGTACGGCGGCTGCGCAGGTCACCGGTGCTGCGGAGGCGCTGACCGGACGGTCAGACCCGGCCCAGCGACCGGGCGATCGCGGTGATGGTCTCCGGACCCACGCGGCAGCAACCGCCCACGAGGCGAGCGCCTGTGGCCGAGAAGGCGGGATCGAGGGTGGGCGAGTCGTCCCAGGCGCGAGTCCGAGCGTTCCAGGTCTCGCCGCTGTTGGGGTAGGCGACCACTGCTTTGCCCGTCACCCGTGCCGCCGTCTCCACCGCTCGGGGCACGTCCCCGGGGGCGCAGCAGTTCACGCCCACCGCGATGATCTCCTCAGCCTCCGCGGCCAGGGCGAACGCCTCCTCCAAGGGCTGACCGGCGCGGGTGTGGTCGCCGTCGATGCTGTAGGAGAGCCAGGCGGGGACGCCCAGGCCGCGTACCGCGTGCAGCAGGGCCGCCGCCTCGTCGGTGTCCGGGATCGTCTCCAGGGCCAGAATGTCCGGCGCGGCCTCGGCCAGGACCTCCAGGCGGGGGCGGTGGAAACGTTCCAGCTCGGCGCGGGTCAGGCCGTAGCGGCCCCGGTACTCCGAGCCGTCCGCGAGCATCGCGCCGTACGGGCCCACCGAGGCCGCCACCCACAGCGGACGGGTGACGGCGGCCCGCCGGGCGGCCTCGCGGGCCAGCTCCACGCTGGACGCCATGAGGCGCGCGGCCTCCGCACGGCCGATGCCGCGCCCCGCGAAGCCCTCGAAGGTGGCCTGGTAGCTGGCGGTGATCGCCACGTCGGCGCCCGCCGTGTAGTAGGCGAGGTGGGCCTCGGTGAGCGCCTCCGGGTCCTCCGCGAGCAGCCGCGCCGACCACAGCTCGTCGCTCAGGTCGTGCCCGGCCGCAGCCAACTGGTTGGAGAGGCCGCCGTCCAGGACGAGCGGCGGGCCCTCGGCAAGGGCGGTGGTCAGGTCGGTGCTCATCACTCGACGCTAATCGACGTGAGGGCGTCGGAGAGCCGGTCCGCGAACTCGACCGGGTGCTCCAGGGTGCCGAGATGGCCGCCGGGGAGTTCCAGCAGGGCGCCGTCAGCCAGGAACTCGGCTGTGCGGTAGGCGAGTTGACCGCGTGAGTCCGCTCCTGCGGCGAGCGTCAGCCGGTCCGGCCGGGACGCGGGGACGTACGCGGTGAACGGACCCAGGACGTGGGCGAGGAAGACGCCCATCGGGGTCGCGTCCGGCCCCTCGGCGGGCGGCCGCTCGGGACCGTCCAGCGCGGCGATCAGCTCCCGCCGCCGCTCCGCCCCGTCCGGCAGTACCAGTGCGCAGGGCGGTTCGTGCGCGACCACGTGCGCCAGCCGCTCCGGATGCCGCGCGGCCAGCGCGAGCGCCGCGATCCCGCCCGAGCTGGTCCCGAAGACGTACCCCCGCTCGCCGGGCGGCAGCACCGCCGCCAGCACCCGGTCCGCGCCGTCGGCCCAGTCCTCCGGCCGCTGATCCGGCACCGGCTGCCCGAGGCGCCCGTGCGCCAGGCCCAGCGGGTCGTACGTCACCACGGTGAACCGGCGTGCCAGCCGCGCGGTCAGCGGGCCCAGCCCCATCGGATGCCCGGCACCGCCGGGCAGGAGGAGCAGCACCGGGCCGGTGCCGGTGACGTCGAAGTCAGGGGGTGTCATCGCTCGCTCTCCCTCGGCCAGTGTTCGAGCGCCCGGTGCAGTGCCTCGACGCCCTTGTCCCAGGAGGCGTCCACATCGCGGTCGGCGCCGAAGCCGCCCGCCGACTCCAGGACGCAGTAGCCGTGGAAGGTGCTGCGCAGCAGGCGTACCGCGTCCGTGAGGTCGGGCTCCGCGAGGCCGTAGGCGCGCAGCATCCCGTAGGTGATCTCGGCGGTGCGGCGCAGGGCGGGGGAGTCCGCGATCAGGGACTGGTCGATGCGGATCTGGGTGGCCGCGTACCGGCCGGGGTGCTCGAGGGCGTAGGCGCGGTACGCGTCCGCGAACGCGGTCAGCGCGTCCCGGCCCGCGCGTCCGGCGACTCCCGCCGCGATGCGGTCGATCAGCTCGCCGCCCGCGTGCAGCGCCAGCCGGGTGCGCAGGTCGTTCAGATTCCGGACGTGCGAGTACAGGCTCGCGTCCTTCACCCCGAAGCGCCGGGCCAGGGCGGAGAGGGTGACGTGCTCGAAGCCGACTTCGTCCGCCAGCTCGGCGGCGGCCGCGACCAGCCGGTCGGCCGTGATCCCCGCACGCGCCATGGCTCTGCCTCCTTGGATGTCTAGCCCATATCCTAGAGGCTCTAGGCAAGAATCTCCCGCACGAATTCATTGGCGAACTTGCCCGCGGGGTCCAGTTCGGCGGCCAGCGCGCGGAAGTCGGCCAGCCTGGGCAGCCGCTCCTTGATGACCGCCGACGGCATCTCGAACACCTTCCCCCAGTGCGGCCGGGCGTCCAGCGTGCCGAGCGCGGCCTCCACCGCGCGGACCACGGGGAGCACGCGTGCCGCGTCCTCGATCCAGGTGAAGTGCAGCGCCACCGAGTCCCGCCCGTACGCCGGACTGAGCCACTGCGTATCGGCCGCGACCGTCCGTACCTCGCAGGTCAGCACCACCCCGGCGAGCGTCGCCCGGATTGCGTCCAGGGCATGGAGCGCGGCCATGGCGTCCGCCCTCGGCAGCAGATACTCCGACTGCAGCTCCGACCCGCTGCTCGGCGTGAACTCCGCCCGGAAATGCGGCAGTCGCTCATGCCAGGGGCCGGGCACCCCACCCTGCTCGGTGCAGTTGACGGCGGGCATCCCCGGCACCGGATGCAGCGCCCCGGCCGCCGGCTTGGCCCAGGGGAAGTCCACCGGCGCCTGATCGGTACGCCGCTTCAGCCACACCTGCCGGAACCCCGGCGCCCGCCAGTCGGTGAACAGGCTCACGCTGTACGCCGAGGCCGCGACCGTCTCGTACTCCAGCCCGTCCAGGGGGAGTTCGGCGAAGACGTGCTGCTCGACCTCGTACGCCGGTTCCAGGTCGAGGGTGAGCGCGGTGACCACGCCGAGCGCGCCCAGCGAGGTGACGGCGCCGTCGAAACGGGCGTCCCCGCGGGCGATCCGCAGCGTGCCGCCGTCCGCCGTGATCAGCTCCACCTCGCGCACCGCCGACGCCAGCGGCCCGTTGCCCACACCGGAGCCATGGGTGCCCGTGGCCACCGACCCGGCGACCGAAATGTGCGGCAGGGACGCCATGTTGGCGAGCGCCAGCCCGTGCGCGTGCACCGTGCGGGCCAGCTCCGCGTACCGGACGCCGCCGCCGACCCGTACCGTCCGGGCCGTCGTGTCCACGTCGATCACCGTCGGCAGTCCGGCCACCGACAGCAGCACGCCCCCGGCGCCGGGGTCCGCGATCCGGTTGAAGGAGTGCCCGCTGCCCAGCACCCGCACCCGCGCGCTGCCCGCCACCAGGTCGCGCAGCACCTCCTCGGAGGCGGGCCGGTGGAACTCCGCGGCCGTGTACGTGATGTTCCGCGCCCAGTTGGTGACCGCCCGCGCCGACTCGCTCATCCTTGCCGTCCCTCCCCGAGAATGCCTGTGCCCAGACCCTCTCATCACCGCCGCGACCTGCGAAGACCTGGACCGCGCGACAACACGTCGCGTGCCTCACAGCCCCCCGGGAGGGCTTGCCGGGAAGTGGGGGCATACGGTGTGAGATGTACGTGTGAGCCGGGAACCTTAGCCGGAGGAGACAGGGATGGGCAGCCGCACCGCGCTGGTCGAGGATCTGATGGAGCGGTTCCCGCATGTGCCGCGGGAAGCCGTCTTCAAGGAGGACCTGCTCCGGGGCGGAGTCGCCTTCGACCCCTCGGCGCTCAGCGACAACGAGAGCGGCGAGGTCAAGCCGAAGTCGTACTTCATCTTCTCCTTCGACCACGGCACCCTGCCCGAGCTGGGCGAGGCCGCGCTGCGCAGGCCCCCGGAGGAGATCATCC
This sequence comes from Streptomyces sp. NPDC002176, assembly GCF_044903645.1. Classification (NCBI taxonomy): domain Bacteria; kingdom Bacillati; phylum Actinomycetota; class Actinomycetes; order Kitasatosporales; family Streptomycetaceae; genus Streptomyces; species Streptomyces sp. NPDC002176. The sequence continues at coordinate 1,489,336 of NZ_JBJDQW010000001.1, read as the reverse complement.
TCACCGGCGGCCCCTACGACCTGCGGCGCACCGTCGTCTCGGTCCGCGTGAACCCGGCCTCCCCCTACCGGGTCGCCGCCGACGAGCACGGCCAGCTCGGCCTCTACCTCGACGGCAAGCGGATCTCCGACGTGGGTGTGCCGCCGATGCCGGAGTACTACCGGCACAAGCTCTCCAACGGGAAGTCGGTCATGGAGGTGGCCCCCACCATCCAGTGGGGCTACCTCATCTACCTGACCGCGTTCCGCGTCTGCCAGTACTTCGGCGCCAAGGAGGAGTGCCAGTACTGCGACATCAACCACAACTGGCGCCAGCACAAGGCGGCGGGCCGTCCGTACACGGGCGTGAAGGACGTCGACGAGGTCCTCGAGGCGCTGGAGATCATCGACAAGTACGACACCGCCAAGATCTCCACCGCGTACACGCTCACCGGCGGCGCGATCACGTCGAAGGTCCAGGGGCTGGACGAGGCCGACTTCTACGGGCGTTACGCCAAGGCCATCGAGGAGCACTTCCCGGGCCGCTGGATCGGCAAGGTCGTCGCGCAGGCGCTGCCCAAGCCGGACGTCCAGCGCTTCAAGGACTACGGCGTGCAGATCTACCACCCCAACTTCGAGGTGTGGGACGAGTACCTGTTCAAGATGTACTGCCCCGGCAAGGAGCGGTACGTCGGCCGGGACGAGTGGCACAAGCGCATCCTGGACTCCGCCGACGTGTTCGGCGCGCGCAACGTGATCCCCAACTTCGTGGCAGGCGTGGAGATGGCCGAGCCCTTCGGCTTCACCACCGTCGACGAGGCCATCGCCTCCACCACCGAGGGCCTGCGCTTCTTCATGTCGCACGGCATCACGCCCCGCTTCACCACCTGGTGCCCTGAGCCCACCACCCCGCTCGGCAAGGCCAACCCGCAGGGCGCGCCGCTGGAGTACCACATCCGGCTGCTGGAGGCGTACCGCAACACCATGGACGACTTCGGCCTCTCCTACCCGCCCGGCTACGGCCCGCCCGGCCCCGGCAACGCGGTGTTCTCCGTCAGCTCCTTCATGGACAGCCTCTCCGCCGAGGAGCGGGTGGAGATCTGAACCGGTGCGTTGAACCGCCGCGCGCCCGCCTCCGTACCCCTGTACGGAGTGGCGGGCGCGCGGCGGTCCGGGGCACGGTCACCCCGGGCGACGAGTGGCTCACCCGATCCGCCTGACCCGCTTGTCAGCCCGGCGGCGGCGTGAAAGGCTCCTGCCTCCGCGAGGCCCCCAACTCCGTCATGGTTGCGATGAGTTGCCCCTCGCTCGTGGACGCTGGAGACCGATGCCCGATCTGTCGCCCCCTCAGGACGCCGCCGAGGCAGCGCTGTTCGCCGAGTGCTGGGACGCGGTCCTCTCCTACGCGGACCTGTGCACGTCGGGAGCGGGAACGGCACACCAACTGGCCGACGAAGCCTTCACGTTGGGCATGCGTGAACTGAGGGCCGCGCAGGGCGCCGTACGCGGCCGCGCCACCCGGTTGCCGGTCATCCCCCGACTCCTCACCGCCGTACGGGACACGGTGACCGGCTGGGAGAGCGCGGGCCAGGGCCACAAGCTCGACCCCGACCTCCGCCTCTGGCTCAACTCCGAGGCCGCCGCCCGCTACACGGGCCCGCCGCTGGGCCGACCCGTCGCGCTGCGCGGCCTGCGGGACATGCCGGAGGCCGACGCCACGCTGCTCTGGCTCGCCGAGGTGGAGGCACTCCCGCTGCCCACCGTCGCCCGCCGCCTCGGCCTGGACCCGCTGACCACGGCCGCCGAACTCGACCAGGTCCGCGTCCTGTTCCACGACCGCTGCCACCGCGCCCACCGCGACACCCCGCTGGACGCCGAGTGCCGCAGCTACGCCCGGCTGCTGGACGCCGTCACCCGCTCGCCCGGCGCGGAGACCCCCGAGGACCTCTCCCGCCACCTCGCCACCTGCGTCCCCTGCGCCGAGGCCGCTGCCTGCCTGCGTCTGCACGGCGGCGGCATCCCGGCCGCGCTCGCCGGAGGCGTCATCGGCTGGGGCGCCCTCGCCTACCTGGAACGCCGCCGCCGCGCCGCCGAGGTCCGCCTCGGCGTGAGCACGGCCTCGGGGCCGGGGGTACGTACGGACGACGAGGCGGCCCGCGGCCGCGTACTGCGCGGCAGCCTCCTGGCGGCGGCCGGACTGCTGTCGGCGGTCGCCCTGGGCGTCTCCCTCATGCCCTTCGGCACCCCGGACGACACGGACGTGTCCGCCCGCGACGACCAGAAGCCGATCGCCGCCCCCGACACCCCGCACCCCGATCCCACCCCGGCCCCCTCCCGCTCCGCGGCCCCGGCCACCACCCGCACCCTCCCGGTCCCCGCACCCCCGAAGCCGAGCCCCACCCGCAAACCCCCGCCACCCGTGCCCCGGCCCACCCCGACCCCGTCGCAGACCCCCACCCCGAGCACCCCCACCACCTGCCAGGTCGACTACCACCTCGACGACCAGTGGAGCGACGGCTTCCAGGCCACCGTCCGCGTCACCACCGACGCCCCCCTCTCCGGCTGGCAGCTCGCCTGGACCTTCCCCGACGGCCAGCACATCGGCCAGACCTGGGACGCGACCCCCCACCAGGACGGCGCCCAGGTCACGACGGACGCCAAGAGCTACAACCGCGAGATCGCCGCCCACGGCACGATCGCGTTCGGCTTCATCGGGACATGGGCCGGGGGCAACCGAGAGCCACGGGCGTTCAGTCTCAACGGCAACCCCTGCGCGAACGGTTGACCGAAACCGTGGGGGAGGATGACGGCATGACGGGTGACCACGCCGAACTCCACGAACTGCTCCACCGCGCCGGTCTCGAGGTGGTCGAACCCGGCCCGGTCTCCGACGCGCGCCCCCCGACGGCCGCCTGGCGCCCGGTGATCGCGGCGAGCACGGAGCCCACGCTCGCGGTGCCGGACGACCGTCCCGACCTGGTCGCCGAGTTGAACCGGCAGTGGCACCGACTCGCCGTCGAGCACGGCGTGTTCGACGCGGGCGGAGAGTTCCTGATCACCGTCGCGGACCAGGGCCGCACCGGCTGGACCCGCGTGCGGCTGGGGGAGCAGTGGGACCTGGCCGGTCACCTCGGGCCGAAGGCGGGTCAGCCGGAGTTCGTGACGATGTCCCCGGACGGGGAGAGCGTCCTGGGCGTCACCTGCGAGGAGTACGAGGTCTGGTTCGTCGCCGTGGCCCCGTTCACCGACTGGCTGGAAGCGTCGGCACGCGAGCGCGCGATGGAGAGCCCGGGGGGTCGGGAGTCCGGTTGGGACATCGTCCTGCGACGGAAGACCGCCCCGGTCCGGCTGCGGGGCGCCTGGCGCGAGGGGCTGGCCGCGAACCCCGCCGCCCCCGCGGCCGTGCTGCGCCGCCTCACCGACATCGGTCCCGAGGACCGGCTCCCGTCCCGGCTCAAGTACCGGGAGCTGCCCGAGGACGTGATCGAGGCTTGGATCGCGCACCCCGAGTGGACCGTTCGCGCGGAGTTGGCGGAGCGGCCTCTGGACGCCGAACAGTACGCCGCGCTCTTCCGCGATCCCGATCCGCGACATCGGTGGGTGCTCCTCACCAGTGTGGTGTACCAGGACCCCGTATTCACCGAGGAGACCTTCGCCCAGCTCGCCACCGACCCCAGCCCGCGCGTGCGCGCCGAACTGGTCAGTCACCGCGACCTGCCGGTGCGGCACCTCACCGCGCTCGCCGCCGACCCGGACCCCGGGGTACGCCAGGAGGTCGCCTCCCGCGCCTGGACCCGGCTGACTCCTCCGGCGCGGACGGCCCTGCTCGCGGACCCGGACACCGCGGTGCGCTGCGAAGCCCTGCTGCTCCACCACGGTTCCGCGCCGCTCCCGGCGGCCGGCTTCGCCGCACTTCCCGGTGACGCCCACCGGGAACGCGCCGCGCACACCTGCGTCCTCACCCGCGTGCTGGCCGAGGAACTGGCCCACGCCACCGAGACCGCCCTGCGCGGCGCCGTCGCCCAGAATCCCCACCTGGACGCCGACCTCGTGGCCCTGCTCGGCCAGGACCCGGAGCCCGCCGTCCGCTGGTGGGTGTACGTCCGTCCGGAACTCACCGAGTCGGAACGCTCCCGCGTGGCCGTCGAGTTCGACCCGACCAACCACTTCCGCCCACTCGAGTGGGTCCGGGACCTGCACGACGACGAGGAGGCGATGCGCCGCTGCGCCACCTCCGCGCACGTCGCACTCCGCCGCAGCGCCGCGGCCGCGAAGAATCTGCCGCCCGACGTGGTCGACCTGCTGGCACACGACGAGGACTGGCTCGTCCGGCTCTTCCTCGCCGAACACTGCGCCCAGGCCCCGGCGGAAGTCCTGCTGGAGATGGTGCGGACCTGGAACGGCTACTCGGCCGCGAGGATGACCGAGCACCCCAACTTCCCCCGGCAGGGCCTCCTCCGCTTCGCGGACGACCCCGACCCCCGTACGCGCGGGCTCGCTCTCCTCGATCCGGAGGCGACCCCCGAGCTGGTGGAACGGTTCAGCCGGGACGCGGACGCGAGTGTCCGCCGGTCCGCGCTGGACAACGAGCGGCTGTCCGTCGCATCCGTGATCCGGCTGCTCGACGATCCGCGCTCCTCCATACGGGAAGCCGCAGCCGCCGACCCGCGCCTCCCCACCCGCGTCCTGACCGCCCTCCTGCGCGACCGCACCACCGCGATGGCCGCCGCGGCCAACCCCGCCATCCCGGAACCCGTCATGCACCACATGCTGGACGGGTGACCGACGCCGCCCACCCGCTCGTCGTGCGCGGCTGAAGGGGGTGGCGACAAGCACCGCGACGAAAATCGATGGCGACCGCGCGTGAGGCGCTCTAAGGTGAGAACCGCTTCGGACGGCGGCAGTTCGCCGCCGCTTTCGGCCGAGTGAGGAATGGGAGGTGTGACCGATGGCTGTCTCTGTGACGGGCCGTGCCCGCGACCAGAAGTTCATCCACTCCACCTCCGTGGCCACCGGCTGATCAGACCGCGCCGTAGGCGCTCGCCGGGGTCACCCCTGTGAAGGGTTTCCCTTGCAACTCTCCTCCTCGCACGCTCTTCTCCCCTTCGGCTGGGACTCCCACTGGGAAGCCGAGTTCGTCCCCTACGCCCGTCAGGGTCTCCTTCCCGGACGCGTCGTCCGGGTCGACCGGGGGCAGTGTGACGTCCTCACGGCGGACGGAGTCATCCGTGCCGACACCGCCTTCGTGACGCCCAACGACCCGATGCGGGTGCTCTGCACGGGGGACTGGGCCGCGGTCGACCCCGAGGGTGGTAGTCCCCGCTACGTCCGCACCTACCTCCCCCGCCGGACGGCGTTCGTACGGTCCACCTCCTCCAAGCGGTCCGACGGGCAGATCCTCGCCGCCAATGTCGACCACGCCGTCGTCGCCGTGTCGCTCGCCGTCGAGCTGGACCTCGGGCGGGTCGAGCGGTTCCTCGCGTTGGCGTGGGAGTCCGGGGCGCAGCCGGTGATCGTGCTGTCCAAGGCCGACCTCGTGCCGGACCCCGCGACGCTCGCGCACCTCGTACAGGACGTCGAGACCACCGCGCCCGGCGTCGCCGTGCTCACCGTCAGCGCGCTGCACGGCGACGGGCTGGACGTGCTCCGGGCGCTGATCGGTACCGGTACCGCCGTGCTGCTCGGGCAGTCCGGTGCGGGCAAGTCCACGCTGGCCAACGCGCTCGTCGGCGCGGACGTGATGGACGTCCGGGCCGCGCGGGACGTGGACGGCAAGGGCAGGCACACCACGACCACCCGCAATCTGCTGCCGCTGACCGGCGGGGGCGTGCTCATCGACACCCCCGGACTGCGCGGGGTCGGTCTGTACGACGCCGAGAGCGGGGTCGGGCAGGTGTTCTCCGAGATCGAGGAGCTGGCGGCACGCTGCCGGTTCCACGACTGCTCCCACGACTCCGAGCCCGGCTGCGCGGTCGCCGCCGCCGTCGACTCCGGCGAGCTGCCCGTCCGACGGCTGGAGAGCTACCGCAAGCTGGTCCGCGAGAACCAGTGGATCGTCGCCAAGACCGACGCCCGCCTGCGCGCCGAGATCCGCAAGGACTGGAAGCGCAAGGGGGCCGAGGGACGGGCGGCCATGCGGGCCAAGCGGGGTCCCTGGACCTGATGCCCAGGGGGCCGGGCTGCATGTCCGTTTTCCGCTGGCCCGGCCCCCCTCCGACGTCCGACACTGGACGCATGACGGACGATGACAGCAGGTACGAGGCGGTGCGCAGCCGCGACGGGCGGTTCGACGGCGTCTTCTTCTTCGCCGTCCGGACCACCGGCATCTACTGCCGCCCCAGCTGCCCGGCGGTGACCCCGAAGCGGTGCAACGTGACGTTCTTCCGCACGGCCGCCGCCGCCCAGGGCTCCGGGTTCCGCGCCTGCCGCCGCTGCCGCCCGGACGCCGTGCCGGGCTCGGCCGAGTGGAACGTCCGCGCGGACGTCGTCGGCCGGGCCATGCGGCTGATCGCGGACGGCGTCGTCGACCGCGAGGGCGTCACCGGCCTCGCCACCCGCCTCGGCTACAGCGCCCGCCAGGTGCAGCGGCAGCTCACCGGCGAGGTCGGCGCCGGACCCGTCGCGCTCGCCCGCGCCCAGCGCGCCCACACCGCGCGCACCCTGCTGCGGACCACCGAACTCCCGGTCACCGAGATCGCGTTCGCGTCCGGCTTCCGCAGCATCCGCCAGTTCAACGACACCATCCGCGAGGTCTACGCCCACACCCCCACCGAGGTACGCGACGCCGCCCCGCGCTCCCGCCGCGGCGCCCCCGGCACCGGCATCCCGCTGCGCCTCGCCCACCGGGGCCCCTACCAGGCGGGCGCCGTCTTCGATCTGCTCGCGCGCGAGGCCGTACCCGGCGTCGAGGAGGTGACCGGCGCCCCCGGCGCCCGCGTCCACCGGCGCACCCTGCGGCTGCCGTACGGCACCGGCATCGCCGTCGTCCACGAGCGCGCCCACACCCCCGAGCCGCGCGGCGGCACCCGGCCCGGCGGCTGGCTCGACGCCCGCCTGCTGCTCACCGACCCCCGCGACCTCACCACCGCCGTACACCGGCTGCGCGGGCTGTACGACCTCGACGCCGACCCCTACGCCGTCGACGCCCGCCTCGCCGCCGACCCCCGGCTCGCCCCGCTGGTCGCCGCCCGGCCCGGACTGCGCTCACCCGGCGCCGTCGACCCGCTGGAGATCGCCGCCCGCGTGCTGACCGGATCACCGGACGACGTGGCACGGTTCGTACTCCGGTACGGCAAGACGCTCGACGCGCCCAGCGGCAGCCTCACCCACCTCTTTCCCGAGCCCGCCGTCCTCGCCGAGGCGGAGGCCGGGACCCCGCTCGGCACGCTCGCCGCCGCCCTCGCGGACGGCTCGCTGTGCCTCGATCCCGGCGCCGACCGGGACGAGGCCCGGCGCGCGCTGGACGAGCTGCCCGGCATCACCCCGGCCGCCGTCGCCGCCCTCCGGGCGCGGGTGCTCGGCGACCCGGACGTCACCCCACCCGGTACGGACCTGCCCGAAGCCTGGCGGCCCTGGCGGTCCTACGCCGTCCAACACCTACGGGTCGCCGAGGAGCTGACCGAGTGATGGCGATCATGGACAACCCCTACTGGACCGAACTGGCCTCCCCGGTCGGCCTCCTGCTGCTCACCGCCGACGCGGACGGCGCGCTGACCTCGGTGTCCGTGCCGGGTCAGAAGGGCGGCCGGACCGTCCAGGCAGGCTGGCGGCACGACGCGGGGCCCTTCCGGGAAGCCACCGAACAGCTCACCGCCTACTTCGCCGGAGACCTCAAGGAGTTCGACCTGCCGGTCCGTGTGCGGGGCACCGAGTTCCGCGAGCGGGTGTGGGGCGCCCTGGACGCCGTCCCCTACGGGGCGACCACCACGTACGGCGCGATCGCGGCCGAGGTCGGCGCTCCGCGCGCCGCGATCCGTGCGGTTGGCGGTGCCCTCGGTGCCAACCCCCTGCTGGTCGTCCGCGCCTGCCACCGGGTCATCGGGGCCGACGGCAGGATGACGGGGTACGCGGGCGGGGTGGAGCGGAAGATGTGGCTGCTGCGGTTGGAGGGGGTGCTGGGCGGGGTGTAGGGGGATCGGTCCAGTGCCGCGCCGTCGTGGCTGGTCGCGCAGTTCCCCGCGCCCCTGGGTGGGTATGGCGGACGTGGGTCCAGGTGCTTCTGTCCGTCCACTTACCGGCTCCTCGGTGCCGCGCCGTCGTGGCTGGTCGCGCAGTTCCCCGCGCCCCTAGGTAGGCACAGCACAAGTCGGTCAGGGGCGCGGGTGAGCCGACGGACCGTCCCGACCGGCTGGGCCGAGCGGGTGTGCGCGCGGTGCGGGTGCCCTGGCCCCGGCCGGGACGTGTGGCACCGTCGCCTGCGGCGGCCTGGACGGGGCCGGTGTGGAGAGGGGTGGACATGGGCGGTGTCGTGCGGGTCCTGGTGGTCCTGCTGCTTCTGCTCAGCCCCGCCCCTGCCTACGCCGCCGCCGGGAACCAGTCCTGGACCGGCACCTGGGAGGCCGCACCCTCCGGCACCGCGCCCGCGCTGCCCGGCGCCGCGATCCGCAACGTCGTGCATCTCAGCGTCGGTGGGCACGAGCTGCGCGTACGCGTGACCAACCGGTTCGGCACCGCCCCGCTGCACCTCGGCGCGGTCACCGTCGCCCTCCGGCAGGGCCAGGGTCCGGACGCCGCGCCCGGCACCCTGCGCACCGCCACCTTCCACCACGCGACCACGACCACGATCCCGCCCGGCCGGGATCTCCTCACCGACCCGATCCACCTCACCGTCCCGGCCGCCGCCGACCTCCTGGTCACCGTGTTCACCCCGGACGACTCCGGCCCCGCCACCCAGCACGGCACCGCCCTTCAGACCAGCTGGGTCGCGCTCGTCGGCGCCGGGCACGCGGCCGACGAGGACGGGTCCGCGTACCGCACCCCGATCAGCAACTGGTACTACGTCGCCGGGGTCGACGTACGCGGCACCGCCACCGGCAGCGTCGTCGCGTTCGGTGACTCCCTCACCGACGGCCACGGCTCCACCCACGACGCCAACCACCGCTGGCCCGACCTGCTCGCCGAACGCCACCGCCGCCTCGGCGTCCTCAACGCGGGCATCGGCGGCAACCGCCTGCTGCGCGACGGCACCGGCCCGAGCGCCCTCGCCCGGCTGGACGCCGACGCACTCGACCGGGCCGGAGTCCGCGTCCTCGTCGTGTTCGAGGGCGTCAACGACATCAACGGCAACCCCACCGCGGCCGACGTCAGCGCCTACGCCGACGCCTACCGCACCCTCGTCGCCCGCGCCCACGCCCGGCACATCCGGGTCGTGGGCGTCACCCTCACCCCGTACGGCGGCTACCCGGCGCACACGACGGCCCGCGAGGCGGTACGGCAGGGGATCAACGACTTCATCCGCACCGGCGGAGTCTTCGACGCGGTCGCCGACGCGGACGCCGCGCTGCGCGACCCCGCCGACCCCGTACGCCTGCTGCCGCGCTACGACCCCGGCGACCATCTGCACTTCGACGACGACGGGATGCGGGCGGTCGCCGACCGCGTGAGCCGGGTCCTGCTGTGAGCGGTCAGCCCCACAGCACCGCGCCCAGCCACCCCGCCGCGATCAGCAGACACGCGAACAGCTCCGTGAACACGCTGGAGCCGCCCGAGCGCATCGCCGTGCGCAGCGCGGCCATCGCCTCGCCGTGCCGACCGAGCCGCAGCCGCTCGCCCAGGTAGATCCCGCCCATGAAACCGGGCAGCGCGCCCACCACCGGCACCAGCACGAAACCGAGGAGCGCGCCGACACCCGCGTACACCGCCATCCGGGGCGTCGCACCGCTCGTCCGCAACCGGCGCGCGGGCAGCGTCCAGCGCACGACCTGCGCCAGCAGCAGCACCACGGTCGCACCCACCAGGACCGCCCAGGTGAGCCCGGCCGGATTCGTCAGCGCCCACCACAGGACCCCGGCCCACACCAGCCACGACCCCGGTACCCCGGGCACCAGCACTCCGCACAGGCCGAGCGCGATCACCAGGCCGACCAGCAGGAGTTCCCACGCTCCCATCTGCCCAGCGTGCCCGAGCCCGGACGGAACCGCAGATCTCGTACGGCCGTTCGCCCTGTCCCTCGATGCGCTGGGCGAGGAGGGCCGGATTTTGCCGATGCCCCGTTTCCGCGCCGCCCGCGTGGTGACAATTACCGGCATGAGTCAGCAGGGGGGCGGGCCCACTCGCCAGGACGACGACTGGTGGGGGCAGCTCTACGCCGAAACGGCCGACGACACGGGTCCCGCACCGGCCCCGGATTCCCTGGACGACCGCTACGCCTCGGCGAAACGGGCGACGGTGACCGGACAGGGGAGCGAGCAGCCGGGGCAACCGGAGAGAGGTCCCGGCGGGCCGCCCGAGCAGGAGACGACCGCACCCCCGCCCCCCAGAGCCGAGCCGCCACCGCTCCCGGCCCAGCGGGCCGGTGACGCCGGTGATGCCGGTGACCAGGTCCGGGACACCCCACCCCTCCCCGCCCAGCGGGCCGGTGAGCAGACGCCCCCCGACGCCCCGGCCGCGCGCCCCCCGGCCGTCCCGCCCATGCCGGGCTGGCCCGGACCCGCACCCGAACCGGCGGCGAGCCCCGCCGACGGCACCCCCCGAGGCCCCGTCGTCACCGGCGTCGCCCACTTCACGCCGACCGCGCCTCCCACCCTCGACTGGGTCGGCCCCCGGCCCCCCACCTACGCCCCCGAACCGACCGCGCTGCCCGCCGCCGACCCCGACCAGCTCGGCGAGCTGGTGTCCGACACCGTGCTGGAGGGCGCCCGGTACGGAGCCTGCACCCTGCGGGCCGTCTCGCTGCGCGGGGACTCCGCGCGCTACCGGGGCGAGGCACGCCGCGACGCCCTGCTCACCGCACGCTTCGGCGCGGGCGAACAGGCCCTCGTCCTCGTGGCCATGGCCACCGGAGCGCGGGCGGTGCCCGACGCGCACCGGGTCGCCGCCGAGGCGTGCCGGTGGATCGGACAGGCGGTGGGGCGCAGCCACGAACGGCTGGTGGAGGATCTGCGGGCCGGGCGGCGCGGCGACCTCAAGTCCGGGCTGAACCGGCTCACCGACCGCACCCTCGGCAAGCTCCGCGCCGCCTCCGGGGAACCCACCGTGAGCCTGCGCTGCCTGCTGCTGCCCGCCGACCCCGACTGCCGCACCCGTGTGTTCTTCGGCGCGGGGGAGGGCGGGCTGTTCCGGCTGCGGGACGGGGAGTGGCGGGACATCGAGCCGGGCGCACCGGGCGGACCGGGGGAGGGCACCGCCCCGTCCGGCGCCCTGCCCGCCGAGACCCCGGACGGCGACCGCCTCACCCTGGACCTCGGCATCCCGGTCCCGCCGAGCCCGTACGAGCCCGTCGTCGCGCCCGCCGAGCCGCCGCAGGTGCCGTTCCGGTTCCGGGCCGCCATAGCCCGGCCGGGTGACGTGCTGATGATGTGCACCTCCGGCCTCGCGGAGCCGCTGCGCGGGGAGGCGGCCCTGCGCGCGTTCCTCGGCCGCCGCTGGTCGCGCGCCGCCGCGCCCGGCCTCGCGGCGTTCCTCGGGGACACCCAGACCCGGGTGAAGGGGTACGCCGACGACCGTACGGCCGCCGCCGTTTGGGAGGCGTGATCGGGCCCCCTGTGACTTGATGGGACGGCAGAGGCGTATTTCCGGGACCGCGAAGGGGCAGACGACCGCCATGGCCAAACAGAACGTCGCCGAGCAGTTCGTCGACATCCTCGCCCGCGCCGGGGTGCGCCGTATGTACGGCGTCGTCGGGGACAGCCTCAACCCGGTCGTGGACGCCGTGCGCCGCAACGCCGCGATCGACTGGGTGCATGTGCGGCACGAGGAGGTCGCCGCCTTCGCGGCCGGTGCCGAGGCCCAGATCACCGGCAAGCTGACCGCCTGCGCGGGCTCCTGCGGCCCCGGCAACCTGCACCTCATCAACGGCCTCTACGACGCCCACCGCTCCATGGCGCCCGTGCTGGCGCTGGCCTCCCACATCCCGTCCAGCGAGATCGGCCTCTCCTACTTCCAGGCGACCCACCCGGAGCGGCTGTTCGAGGAGTGCAGCCACTACAGCGAGATGATCTCCAACCCGCAGCAGATGCCCCGGCTGCTGCAGACCGCCATCCAGCACGCGATCGGGCAGCGCGGGGTCAGCGTCGTCACCCTGCCCGGTGACGTGGCCGACCAGCCCGCCCCGGACCAGTCCTTCGAGAGCGCCCTGGTCACCTCCCGGCCCACGATCCGCCCCGGCGACGCCGAGATCGACCGCCTGGTGGAGCTGATCGACCAGGCCGACAAGGTCACCCTGTTCTGCGGCGCGGGCACGGCGGGCGCGCACGCCGAGGTGATGGAGTTCGCGGGCCGCGTCAAGTCCCCGGTGGGCCACGCCCTGCGCGGCAAGGAGTACATCCAGTACGACAATCCGTACGACGTCGGCATGAGCGGGCTGCTCGGCTACGGTGCCGCCTACGAGGCCACCCACGAGTGCGAGCTGCTGATCCTGGTCGGCACCGACTTCCCGTACAACGCGTTCCTGCCCGACGACGTGAAGATCGCGCAGATCGACGTACGGCCCGAGGTCATCGGTCGGCGCTCCCGGCTGGACCTCGCGGTGTGGGGCGATGTGCGCGAGACGCTGCGCTGTCTGATTCCCCGGGTGCGGGAGAAGACGGACCGCCGCTTCCTGGACAAGATGCTGAAGAAACACGCCGACGCGCTGGAGGGCGTGGTCAAGGCGTACACCCGCAAGGTGGACAAGCATGTCCCGATCCACCCCGAGTACGTGGCGTCCGTGCTGGACGAGTTGGCCGACGACGACGCGATCTTCACCATCGACACCGGCATGAACAACGTCTGGGGCGCGCGCTACATCTCGCCCAACGGCCGCCGCCGGATCATCGGTTCGTTCTCGCACGGCTCGATGGCGAACGCGATGCCCATGGCCATCGGCGCCCAGTTCGTGGACCGGGACCGGCAGGTCGTCGCCATGGCCGGGGACGGCGGATTCACCATGCTGATGGGGGACTTCCTGACGCTGGTGCAGCAGGACCTGCCGGTGAAGATCGTGCTGTTCAACAACTCCGCGCTCGGCATGGTCGAGTTGGAGATGCTGGTCGCGGGCCTGCCCTCGTACGGCACCACCGACGTCAACCCCGACTTCGCCGAAGTCGCCCGCGCCTGCGGTGCCTTCGGGGTGCGAGTGGAGAAGCCCAAGCAGCTGGCCGGTGCGCTCAAGGACGCCTTCAAGCACAAGGGCCCCGCCCTGGTGGACGTCGTCACCGACCCCAACGCCCTCTCGATCCCGCCGAAGATCAAGGCCGACATGGTCACCGGGTTCGCGCTGTCCGCGTCGAAGATCGTGCTGGACGGCGGCGTCGGCCGGATGCTGCAGCTGGCCCGCTCCAACCTCCGTAACGTGCCCCGGCCCTGAACTCGCCCTCAGGAACGGTGATTTCCGGTCAGTTTCACCGCGTGTGACCGATTGGGGGCACTGGGTGGCCGCGTGGGTCCGCAGGAGCCGTCAGATGGCTCCTGCGGCGTCTTTCGGCCGCCGCGGCGCTTTCGGTGCGGGTCCCCGGACACCCGGTGGGCGGCCCGTGCGCCCGCCCCGCGTGGCCGAACAACCGGCGGTCGGGCGGCGGTCATGACTGGCCCCTGGCCCACTGGGCAACCATCCGTCGTGGACGCGGTCGACCAGGAGAGGGAGGGCCGGCGACGTGTGGGCGGGGGTCATGACGAGGCAGGCGCGAAGAGGCGGTCCCATGGCAGTGGGGGCTTCCCCGGCGGACACCGGAGACACGGACGACGGCGACACGGGCGGCACGCGTGAGGCGCAGCGGCTCAGACGGGAACTGACACGCGCCGACCTCGCGGCGGTGCCCGAGGCGCGCCGCGAACTGCGCGCCCTGCTGCGACACTGGGACCGGCCCGACCGGACCGGCGTGGCGGAACTGCTCACCAGCGAACTCGTCACCAACGCCCTGGTCCACACCGACGACGACGCGATCCTCACCGCCGTCGTCTCCCCACGCGGACTGCGCGTGGAGGTACGGGACTTCGTGGCCCGCGGCCCACTGATGCGCACCCCCGAACCGGACGAGGACACCAACGGCCGGGGCCTGATCCTGGTGCAGTCCCTCGCGGACGCCTGGGGGGTACGGGCGCACGCGGTGGGCAAGTCGGTGTGGTTCGAACTGGGCGCCGAGGCGGCGTAGGCGGATACGGCGACGGGGCGGGGGCGCGGTCCATCGGAACCGCACTCCCGCCCCGTCGCCGCCGCTGCGCTCAACGTCGCCGCTGCCGTGCTCAACCGAACTGCTGCTCAAGGTCCTTCAGCTTGCGCTCCAGCGAGTCGAGCCGGGGCAGGGCCATCGTGTCGTCCTCCGCGGTGAGGTCGACGGTGACCGGTTCGCCGCCCTTGCGGACCGCCTGGAGCGACGGCCGCGAGCGGGGGACCGGCTTGTCCGCCGCCCCTATGGCAGGCTCCCCGGTCGCCGGGGCCCGGTCCATCTGGACCTCCACCGTCCGTGCGGGCGTCCGCCCGACGACACCACGGGCGCCTCGGGTGAGCGCCTTCAACTGGGCGCGCTCCACCCGCTGCTGGTCGCGCCGACGCTGCCGGGCCTCGTTCTTCTCCCGCTTGTCGTCGCGCACCTCCTCGACCGCCTCGTCCAGGCTGCGCACACCCTCCAGGAGCATGAGCGACCAGGCCCCGTACGTCTCGCGGGGCGCCCGTACCCAGCGGACGATACGGATCTGGGGCAGCGGACGCGGCACCAGACCCTGTTCACGCAGGGCGGCCCGGCGGGTCTGCTTCAGCGCGCGGTCGAACAGCACCGCGGCCGACAGCGACATGCCGGAGAAGAACTGCGGCGCCCCGTCGTGGCCCATCCCCCTGGGCGCGTGCACCCAGTTGAACCAGGCCGCGGCCGCGGCGAACATCCACACCAGCATCCGGGACCCCAGGGCGGCGTCGCCATGGCTGGCCTCGCGCACGGCGAGGACCGAGCAGAACATGGCCGCCCCGTCCAGGCCGAACGGCACCAGGTACTGCCAGCCGTCGGTGAGCCCGAGGTTCTGCTCGCCGAAGCCGACCAGTCCGTGGAAGGAGAGGGCCGCCGCGACCGCCGCGCAGCAGAACAGCAGGACGTACGAGGCGGTTCCGTAGACGGCTTCCTTGCGCCTGCGGCGCTCCTCGCTGCGTTCCCAGGAGTCGTCGGAGCCCGCCTTCTCCCCGGAGTTGCGCTTGCCGCGCGCGAGCACCGCGATCGCCACCGGCACGCCCAGGAGCAGCACGGCGCCCGGAAGCAGCCAGTTCAGCGATATGTCGGTCATTCGCATCAGGGGTCCCTTGCCTTGGAAGAGGGCGCCTTGGGATAGGGCGTATCGCCCGTCATAGTGACCCATTCCCGGCGCCCCGCCGGGGATTTCGAGGCAACGGTCCTTCAAAGGGGCGCGAGGGCGGTGTGATGGCGCCGCTCTGCTCGAACTTTGTGCTGCGAACGGGCTGTTGAGTTCGATTTACGCCGCTCGAACGAGTGGCTCCGCCGGGCTCAGGCCGCCGCGGTGGCGGTCAGCTTGGCGATCCGGTCGCTGTCGCAGGTGCGCGGGCAGGTGGCGCAGGTGTCCTCGGGGCGCAGCGTGTAGAACATGCAGCAGCTGACCCGGTCACGGGTGGACAGCGGCTCACCGGCCGGGCCGGTCAGCTCACGGAACGCGGCCGAGCCCGCGTACGGGCGGGTGGTGCCCGGCAGCAGCAGCTCCAGCTCGCGCATCGCGCGGCCCTCCTCGCCCTCGCCGAGCAGGGAGGCGAGGTACCACAGGCCCTCGACGATCTCGTCCGTCGCCATCCCCCACAGCGCGCGGCCGCGCCGCCGCATGCGGGGGCCGAAGCCGCCCAGCACCGGCTCCAGGTGCTCGGCGACGGCCGCGCGCACCTCGGCGCGCAGCGCCTCCTCGTCGGCCACCACGACCGCCTCGGGCAGCCCGGCCGCCGGGTCGTCCGGCAGACAGGCGAAGGTGCCCGGCCGTACGGTCATCCGGCCCTCGGTGCGGTGGTACGCGACGTGGGCCGCGGGCAGCCGGGGGACCCGGCGGTGCAGGAACCAGGGGACGGTGATGAGGAGGCAGGCGGGCCAGGCGTAGCGGTGCAGGCCGAAGCCGGCGATGACGTCCGGGCGGGCGTGCTGCCCGTAGTCCCGCAGCACCTGGGCGTCGTCCCAGGCGAGGAAGGAGTCGAGCTGGGCGCCGCCCGCCGCGAGCCCGTCGGCGGTCACCCAGCCGTCGCCCACGGGCAGGGGGTGCGCCGGGTTCTCCGTGACCGTCACGCTCAGGCCCGGATAGACCTCACCGAGCCGGGCGTACGCTGCGGTGAGCGGCGAGGCCGTAGCGAGCATGGCGGGACCACCGATCCTTCGAACACGGGGGCGGGCTTGGAGGTAAGGCTAACCTTACCGGTCTTTCCGGGAATTTGAAGTGCCGCCTCCTGCGCCTAAGGTGCTTGACGGACATGTGACGGTCCGTCGTCCGTGTCGGGGCCCGGCCCCAGGGCGGGGCGCCCCGAAGCCCCGGCCGCCGACCAGCCCGAGGAGGACCCGTGAAGCAGGGCCTGCAGGACGTCTCCGGGACGGGGCTGCCCTGGCACGCCGCGCAGCCCGCCGCCCCGCGGGTACCGGACCGGTCCGGCGCCGCCGAGGCCCGCGAACGGGCCGACGGCACCCCTGGCGTACGGGGTGAGCACACGCACAGCGAGCCGCCGCTGCCCCGGCCGCGCGCGGTGGTGCAGCGGGCCTCGGTGCGCGGGCAGATCCTCGACGCGCTGCGCTCCGCGCTGACCACCGGCGAACTGTGCCCCGGCGAGGTCTACTCGGCACCGGTGCTCGGCGACCGCTTCGGGGTCTCCGCCACCCCGGTCCGCGAGGCCATGCAGCAGCTCGCGCTGGAGGGCGCCGTCGAGGTCGTCCCCAACCGGGGCTTCCGGGTCGTGCGGCGCGGCGCCCGCGAGCTGGCCGAGCTGGCGGAGGTACGGGCCCTGCTCGAGGTCCCCGTCCTGCTGCGCCTTGCGGGTTCCGTCCCGGCCGCCCGCTTCGCCGAGCTGCGCCCGCTCGCCGAGGACACGGCCCGCGCGGCCGCCTCCGGCTGTCCGGCCCGCTACGCCGAGGCCGACCGCGCCTTCCACCGCGCCCTCCTCGCCCTCGCGGGCAACGAACAGCTCCTCCGCATCGCGGAAGACCTCCACCGCCGCGCCCAGTGGCCCCTGGTGGACACCCCGCCCCGCCAGCACCGCGCCGTCCTCCTTCGCGACGCCGCCCAACACACCGCCCTCCTGGACGCGTTGGCCTCCGGCGAACTGGACGCGGTGACGGGCCTCGTGACGGAGCACTTCGCGCGGCGCGACTAGCCGCCCTCAGGCCGTCGCCGCCCCCGGTTCCGGTGGGGCGAGGTGTTGCGCGAGCCAGGTGGGGACTCCGCCCAGGAGGCGGAAGAGGCGGCGGGCCTCTTCGCGGAGCCGGGAGGCTTCCGGTTCGGGTTCGGTCTCCGCGAGGGAGACCAGGGCGGGGGCCGTGCCCACCAGGTAGCCCAGCTCCTCGCGCAGCCGGAGGGACTCGGCGAAGCCGTGCCGGGCCTCGGCCAACTCGCCCTCGCGCAGGGCCACTCCGGCAAGATGACGCCAGGTGAAGGAGAGCAGGAGCGGGTCGGCCTGCGCGGTGGCGCCCGCGTGGGCCCGGCGGTAGGCGGCGCGGGCGGCCTGCGGGGCGTCGGCCAGGTTCTCGGCGAGCAGACCCCGGCGGAAGTCCAGCAGGGCCCGCCCCGGCGCCCCCGGCGGTATTAGCGCCGCCGCCCGGCCCAGCGCGGCCCGCGCCTCGTCCACCCGGTCCCGTACGCCGTGCAGCGTGGAGGCGTAGGCGAGCTGGCCGCGCTCGCAGGCGGCCGCGCCGCGCTCCTCGTCGCTGTGCGCCCGCGCCTCGGCGGTGCGCAGCGCGTCCTCGGCCGCCTCCCAGCCCCGCTCGGTGTACAGGCACCGCTCCACCAGCAGGGTGGCCCGCTGGAGCGTGGCCGCCGGGGTGTCCGTGGGCAGGAGGGCCGCCGCGTCGGCCCAGCAGGCCCGTGAGCGCAGCCGCCACACCGCGGTCTGGAGCGGATCGTCACCGGCGGTCGTTCCGTTACCAGACATGGCGGGATGCGCCACGTTGCCCTCCCCGAGCACGCCATCGAGCTGTTGAGTGGTGGCGTGCATTCCAGCACCGATCACCGGGCCGGGCCAAGAGGGTGGGTGAAACTTTTCACAAAGTTGCGGAGGGGTGGCCGATCGGCCGCCGGGTGGCGCCGGAAGATCGAATTCGGTCCCGGCGCCGACCGCCGCTGATCACGGGCGTGAGAGCGCGCTCAGTACGCCCTCGGGTCCGCCCTCAGCTCATCCGCAGGGCCAGGAAGAAGTCGAGCTTGTCCTCCAGGCGGGACAGGTCGCGGCCCGTCAACTGCTCGATGCGGCCCACCCGGTAGCGCAGGGTGTTGACGTGCAGATGGAGGCGGCTCGCGCACCGGGTCCAGGAGCCGTCGCAGTCGAGGAACGCCTCCAGCGTCGGGATCAGCTCGGCCCGGTGGCGCCGGTCGTACTCGGTCAGCGGCTCCAGCAGCCGGGCGGTGAAGGCGCGGCGTACGTCGTCCGGAACGAACGGCAGCAGCAGCACGTGCGACGCCAGCTCCTGGTGCCCGGCGGCGCACACCCGGCCGGGCCGGGCCGCGGCGACCCGGCGGGCGTGCCGGGCCTCCTCCAGCGCCCCGCGCAGCCCCTCCGCCGAGTGCACGGCGGCGCTGACGCCCAGGGTGAGCCGTCCGTCGCCCTCCAGGCCCGCCGACAGCGCCTCGCGCACCGAGCGCAGCAGCGCGTCGGCGTGCAGCCCGGCCTCGGAGCCGTCGTGCTCGGCGGAGACGGCGGGCAGCGGCACCAGCGCCACGGCCTCGTCCCCGGTGTGCGCGACCGCGACCCGGTCGGCCGGTTCCGGGCCGGTGGCCAGCGGGTCGACGAGGACCTCCTCCAGCAGCGACTGCGCGACCGGCCCGCCCGCGACGGCGCCGTCCTCCCACTCGACCCGGGCCACGACCACCTGCCAGTGCGGCGCCGCCCCGAGCCCCGGCAGCAGCACGGGCGCGGCGACCCTGAGGCGCGCCGCGATCTCGGCGGGCGCCGCGCCGCTCTGCACCAGCTCCAGCACCTCCTGGGCGAGCCGACGGCGCACCGTGCGGGCGGCGTCGCGCCGGTCCCGCTCGACGGCGATCAGCTGGGTGACGCCCCGGAGCAGGTCGAGCCGCTCCTCGGGCCACTCGGCGGCGTCCGCCTCGACGGCCAGCAGCCAGTCCGACAGCACGGTCTCCCGTACGTCCGGCACCGTCTGCGGGGCGCGGCCAGAGGAGCGGACCGGGAACAGGGAGTACGTGGTGTCGTCCAGCCGTACCCGGTGCGGTCCGCGCCGCCCGGTGCGTACGGCGGCGAGGTGCTCGGCGGCGAGCCGCGCGCAGGTCTCCGGCGGCAGCGCCGGGCCCGCGACCTTGGACCCGGCGATCAGGCGCCCGGTGGGGGAGAGCACCCAGGCGCGCAGGTCGAGGTCGCTGCCCAGCAGGTCGAGGACCACGTCCGGGCCGCCGCCCGCCGGGCCGGAGGTCATCATGCGCCGGTGCCGGTCCACCACGGCGGCCAGGTCACCGGCCCGCTCGCCCGAGACCTGGCGCACCACGTGCTCGGTGATGGTGGCGAAGGCCACCGACTCGTCCACGGCCAGCAGCGGCATCCGGTGCTGGGCGCAGGCCACCACCAGGTCCTCGGGTATGTCCCCCAGCTCCGCTTCCCCGGCCGCCAGGGCGGTGACCCCGGCCTGCACCAGGAGGCGGACGAACGGCTCGGAGTCGGCGGCGTCCCGGCGCCAGGCGAGGCCGGTGAGGACCAGCTCGCCGCCGGAGAGATAGCGGCTCGGATCGCGCAGGTCGGTCGTCATGACCCCGCGCACCGTACGGTCCAGCTCGTCCTCGCCGCCGAGCAGCCGCAGCCCCAGCGCATCGGTGTCCAGCAGTGCGCGCAGCCGCATCTCGTCGCCGCCGTTCTGTGTCGAAACTTCGCTTGATCTGGATGGGTGACGGAGGCGGACCCGGCGCGGGGCGCGCGGGTCGTGCCCCGCACCTGCGGTGTCTCCTGTGTTTCCCGGGGAAAACAGAGAGGTTGCCGATGGCCTTCGTTCATACGAATCTACAAGATGACCGCCGTGGCCAGCCAACTCCTTCGGGTTTTCGGTGACTGACCCCGCCGGAACAAGGACCGGTGTACTGACCCCACGACCCCCGTGTCACCAGACGGAAGAAGAGGGCCGACCATGGACTTCCTTCGCCCCGCCGACTGGAACGAGGCGCTCGCCGCGAAGGCCGAGCACCCCACCGCCGTGCCCATCGCCGGGGGCACCGATGTGATGGTGGAGATCAACTTCGACCACCGCCGCCCCACCCACCTCCTGGACCTCACCCGCATCGGCGAGCTGACCGAGTGGGAGACCGGCGCCGACACCGTACGGCTGGGCGCCTCCGTCCCGTACGCCCGGATCATGCGGCACCTGCGCGCCGAGCTGCCCGGGCTTGCGCTCGCCGCGCACACCGTTGCCTCCCCGCAGATCCGCAACCGGGGCGGCGTCGGCGGCAACCTCGGCACCGCCTCGCCCGCCGGGGACGCCCACCCGGCGCTCCTCGCGGCCGGGGCCGAGGTCGAGGTGGAGTCGGCGGCGCGCGGCACCCGGCTCATCCCCATCGACGCCTTCTACACCGGGGTCAAGCGCAACGCCCTCCAGCCCGACGAGCTGATCCGCGCCGTCCGCATCGCCAGGGCGGACGGCCCCCAGCAGTACTCCAAGGTCGGCACCCGCAACGCCATGGTCATCGCCGTCTGCGCCTTCGGCCTCGCCCTGCATCCCGAGACCCGCACCGTCCGCACCGGCATCGGCTCCGCCGCGCCCACCCCGATCCGGGCGGAGGTCGCCGAGGAGTTCCTCAACTCGGCACTGGAGGAAGGCGGATGCTGGGAGAACGGTCAAGTCGTCCCGCCCTCCGCCGTCAAGCAGTTCGCCGCCCTGTGCGCCGCCGCCTGCAACCCCATCGACGACGTGCGCGGCACCGCCGACTACCGCCGCCACGCGATCGGCGTGCTGGCCCGCCGCACGCTGATGTGGACCTGGGAGTCGTACCGGGGCGGGCGCCGAGCCACCGAAGGAGCCGCGTGATGCGCGTCAGTCTGACCGTCAACGGACGCCCGCAGCAGGCCGACGACATCTGGGAGGGCGAGTCCCTGCTCTACGTGCTGCGCGAACGCCTCGGCCTGCCCGGCGCCAAGAACGCCTGCGAACAGGGCGAATGCGGCTCCTGCACCGTCCGCCTGGACGGCGAGCTGGCCTGCTCCTGCCTGGTCGCGGCCGGTCAGGCCGAGGGCCGCGACGTCGTCACCGTGGAGGGCCTGGCCGACCACGCCGAACGGCGCCGGACAGGCGCACCCGGTGTCGAGCTGGACGAGGCCCGCCGCTGGCAGCCGGTGCCGGGGGACGGCACCCGACTGGCGCCCATCCAGCAGGCGTTCATCGACGCGGGCGCCGTCCAGTGCGGCTTCTGCACCCCCGGTCTGCTGGTCGCCGCCGACGAACTCCTGGAGCAGAACCCGGAACCCGCCGACGCCGACATCCGCGAGGCGCTCTCCGGCAACCTGTGCCGCTGCACCGGCTACGAGAAGATCATGGACGCGGTCCGCCTGGCGGCCGCCCGGCAGGCCGAGGAGGTCTGACATGCCCGCACCCGGACCGGCAGGCGTCCCCACGAAGATCACCCAGGGTGCCGGAACCGCGGGCGGCATCGGCGAGTCCACGCTGCGCCCCGACGGCATCCTCAAGGTCACCGGCGAGTTCGCCTACTCCTCCGACCTGTGGCACGAGGACATGCTCTGGGGCCACCTGCTGCGCTCCACCGTCGCCCACGCCGAGATCGTGAGCATCGACGTCTCCGAGGCCCTCGCCCTGCCCGGCGTGCACGCCGTCCTCACCTACGACGACCTGCCCGCCGAGGTGCGCACCTACGGCCTGGAGATCCAGGACACCCCGGTCCTCGCCCACGGCAAGGTCCGCCACCACGGCGAACCCGTCGCCGTCGTCGCCGCCGACCACCCCGAGACCGCCCGCCGGGCCGCCGCCAAGATCCACGTCGAGTACCGCGAACTGCCCGTCATCACCGACGAGTTCTCCGCCACCGCCCCCGACGCCGTCCTGGTCCACGAGGGCCGCACCGACCACCACGCCCCCTACGTCGACCACCCCAACATCCTGCACCGCCAGCCCATCGTGCGCGGTGACGCGGCCGCGGCCGCCGCGGGGGCCGATGTGATCGTGCGCGGCGAGTACACCTTCGGCATGCAGGACCAGGCGTTCCTCGGCCCCGAGTCCGGGCTCGCCGTCCCCGAGGAGGACGGCGGGGTCCACCTCTACATCGCCACCCAGTGGCTCCACTCCGACCTGCGCCAGATCGCCCCCGTCCTCGGCCTGCCCGAGGACAAGGTCCGGATGACGCTGGCCGGGGTCGGCGGCGCGTTCGGCGGCCGCGAGGACCTGTCGATGCAGATCCACGCCTGCCTGCTGGCCCTGCGCACCGGCAGGCCCGTGAAGATCGTCTACGACCGTTTCGAGTCCTTCTTCGGCCATGTCCACCGCCACCCCGCCAAGCTGACCTACGAGCACGGCGCGACCCGGGACGGCCTGCTCACCCATGTGAAGTGCCGGATCGTCCTGGACGGCGGCGCCTACGCCTCCGCCTCCCCGGCCGTCGTCGGCAACGCCGCCTCCCTCGGCATCGGCCCGTACAACGTGGACGACGTCGACATCGAGGCCGTCGCCCTCTACACCAACAACCCGCCCTGCGGGGCCATGCGCGGCTTCGGCGCGGTCCAGGCGTGCTTCGCCTACGAGGCCCAGATGGACAAACTCGCGAAGGAACTCGGCCTGGACCCGGTCGAGTTCAGGCAGCGCAACGCCATGGAACAGGGCAGCACCCTGCCCACCGGGCAGGTGGTCGACTCACCCGCGCCGGTCGCCGAACTCCTGCGCCGCGTCAAGGCGATGCCCATGCCGCCCGAGCGCCAGTGGGAGTCCAGCGAGGGCGCCGACGTACGCCAGTTGCCCGGCGGTCTCTCCAACACCACGCACGGCGAAGGGGTGGTGCGCGGGGTCGGGTACGCGGTCGGCATCAAGAACGTCGGTTTCTCCGAGGGGTTCGACGACTACTCCACCGCCCGCGTCCGCATGGAGGTGGTCGCCGGGGAGCCGGTCGCCGTCGTGCACACCGCGATGGCGGAGGTCGGCCAGGGCGGTGTCACCGTGCACGCGCAGATCGCCCGCACCGAACTCGGCGTCGAGAAGGTCACCATCCAGCCCGCCGACACCCGGGTGGGCAGCGCCGGTTCGACCTCCGCGTCCCGGCAGACCTACGTCACCGGCGGCGCCGTCCGCAACGCGTGCGCGCTGGTGCGGGAGCGGGTGCTGGAGATCGGGCGCCGCAAGTTCGGTACGTACCACCCTGCTTGGGCCACCGCCGAACTCCTGCTGGAGCGCGGCAAGGTGGTCACCGACGGGGGTGAGGTGCTCGCCGATCTCGCCGACGTGCTGGAGGGGGAGAGCGTCGAGATCGAGCGGGAGTGGCGGCACCGGCCGACCCAGCCCTTCGACCGGCGCACCGGGCAGGGCAACGGCCATGTGCAGTACTCCTTCGCCGCGCACCGCGCCGTCGTCGAGGTCGACACCGAACTCGGCCTGGTCAAGGTGGTCGAGCTGGCCTGCGCCCAGGACGTCGGCAAGGCCCTCAACCCGCTCTCCGTCCTCGGCCAGATCCAGGGCGGCACCGTGCAGGGCCTCGGGGTCGCGGTGATGGAGGAGATCCTCGTGGACCCGGTGACGGCGAAGGTCCGCAACCCGTCCTTCACCGACTACCTGATCCCGACCATCCTCGACACCCCGACCATCCCGGTCGACGTCCTCGAACTCGCCGACCACCACGCCCCCTACGGCCTGCGCGGCGTCGGCGAGGCGCCCACCCTGTCCTCCACCCCGGCGGTGCTCGCCGCCATCCGCGCCGCGACCGGACTCGAGCTGAACCGCACCCCGGTCCGGCCCGAGCACCTCACCGGCACGGCATGAGAGCGATGCGTCAGGAGGCCGCCGGATGCTGGACATCGCCGAGGAACTGAACGCGTGGACCGCCGAGGGCCGGGACTTCGCGGTCGCCACCGTGGTCGCCGTCACCGGCAGCGCCCCCCGCAGCCCCGGCGCCGCCCTCGCCGTCGACGCCGAGGGCCGGGCCGTCGGCTCGGTCTCCGGGGGCTGCGTGGAGGGCGCGGTGTACGAGCTGTGCCGACAGGCCCTGGTGGACGACCGACCCGTGCTGGAGCGCTTCGGCTACGACGACGAGGACGGCCTCGGCACCGGGCTGACCTGCGGCGGAACCATCAACGTGCTGGTGGTCCCGGTCCGCGCCGACAGCCCGGCCCGCCCGCTGCTCGCCACCGCGCTGGCCGCCGCTTCCCATGGCCGGGCCGTGGCGCTCGCCCGGATCACGGCGGGCCCGCCCGACCTGCTCGGCGGCGCCCTCCTGGTCGATGACGACGGCACCCCGCACGGCGGCTTCGGCGGCCACCCGGACCTCGACCGTACGATCGCCGCCGAGGCCGCCGCCTTCCTGGACACGGGCCGCACCGGCACCGTGGAGGTGGGTGCGCGCGGCGCGCGCTGCGGCTCCCCGGTCACCGTCCTGATCGAGTCCGCCGTCCCCCCGCCCCGGATGATCGTGTTCGGCGCCGTCGACTTCGCGGCCGCGCTGGTCCGCGTCGGCAAGTTCCTCGGCCACCACGTCACGGTGTGCGACGCCCGTCCGGTGTTCACCACCCGCGCCCGGTTCCCCGAGGCCGACGAGGTCGTCGTCGACTGGCCGCACCGCTACCTGGAGCGCACCGAGACCGACGCCCGCACGGTGCTGTGCGTCCTCACCCACGACCCCAAGTTCGACGTACCGCTGCTCCGCCTCGCCCTGCGCCTGCCGGTGGCCTACGTCGGCGCGATGGGCTCCCGGCGCACCCACCTCGACCGGCTGGAGCGGCTGCGCGAGGCGGGCGTCACGGACCGCCAACTGGCCGGACTGCGCTCGCCGATCGGCCTCGACCTCGGCGCCCGCACCCCGGAGGAGACGGCCCTGTCCATCGCGGCGGAGATCGTCGCCGCCCGCCGCGGCGGCACCGGCATCTCCCTGACCGGCGCCCACACCCCGATCCACCGCGACCTCCCCGCACGGGTGGGCTCGCCCGCCTGAGGGCACCCGGAGTAGCGCGCGCGACCGCGGTTCACTCCCGCCGGAGCAGCCCGTTCACCGCGCGTCCGAACATGGACTGGGCGGCGCCCGTCACCGCGCCGTCGAAGGCGCGCGGCAGGAACGAGACGCGCAGCTCCTCCCGCCACAGCACCCGGGTCCGGCCGCCGGGCCCCGGCCGAACCTCGATCTCCGCCCAGCCGAGGACCACCCGGCCGCGCTTCTCCAGTCGGCACAGCCCCGGTTCGTCGTCCAGCGGCGGACACCACACGGTGACCTCCATCGGATCGTCGAAGACCAGCGGGCCCACGCCCGAACGGGCCAGGATGCGGGTGCCGACGCCGGTCGGCGGGGGCGTGGTCACCGTCATCCGGGTGAGCGGCACCACGTCGCCGTGCCGGGGCCAGTCGGTGAGTCGGCGCCACGCCTCGTCGAGCGAGAGCGGGACGGTGCGTTCGAGCGTGAAGAGGGACACGCCACGATCGTAGGTAATCGCCGTCCGCCACCTGGGGGTTCACCCCGGCGGGTCACCTGCCCGGCGGATGGACCGGAGTGCCACCGGCGCACGCGGGACCGCGCGCGCCCATGGGCGCGCCCCCGGGGGAAGTCCCCTGGGGGCGTTGGATAGGGAGGCGCTGCGGGCCGCTCGTGGAGGCTCGCAGCGCCCCCCTGGTCATGCACCCGAGCGTGCTCGGGAAGTCTTCCGGGTCACGAGTTGACCTGCGCGGTCACCAGGCTGGAGAAGGTGGTCAGCCGGGTGTAGACCCCCGGGTAACCGGCCTCCGCGCAGCCCTCGCCCCAGGAAGTGATCCCTGCCAGGACGCCCCCGATGATCAGGGGACCGCCGCTGTCGCCCTGGCAGGTGTCGACGCCGCCGGAGGTGAGTCCGGCGCAGACCATGTCGGACTGGACGAAGTCCGAACCGTAGGAGCTGCGGCAGCTGGAGTCGGACACGGTGGGCACCGTCGCGGTCCGTAGCTGGTTGGAGGAGCCGCCGTTCTCCGAGGTGGTGCCCCAGCCGAGGATGCGGGCCGTGGTGCCGGCCGCGTAGACACCCGTCTGGGAGGAGGAGACGTAGGACACCGGGGTGTACGGCATCGACGTCGACAGGGTCAGCACGGCCACGTCGTCGCCGCGGGTGGCGTCCGTGTAGTCCGGGTTGATCCAGATCTTGCTGACGCGGCTCACCGTGCCGTTGGTGCCGTTCAGATAGGTGCGGCCACCGACCACCCGGACGCTGCTCGTCGACTCGCCGACCATGCAGTGGGCCGCCGTGACCACCTTCTTGGCGGACACCAGGGTGCCGCCGCAGAACTGGCTGCCGGACGCGTCCGTGATCTGCATGACGTACGGGTACGCGGTCGTGGTGGTGGTCGTGCCGCCCACGATGGGCTGGGGCGCGGCGCTCGCCGTGGGGGCGGCCACGAGCGCGGTCGCCGCGGCGGCGGCGGTCGCCAGCACGGTCACGGCGGTCTTTCTGACACGTCTGAGCCCGAACATGAGTCTCCTCAGTGGGGGTTGCCGGTGGGGGTCGCGCGGGTGTGGGGGGTGGTGCACGGGACGGGGCACCCCCGACTCCGGTGGAGCGGAGAGCGGAAGGAACCCGAACCGTGTGCCCGGCGAGCGGCACGCCCCTCACGCTAGGACCCGGAACTCCCGCCTCCCAATGAGGGAACCCCCTAGGGGGTCAGGGGAGGGAAAACCCTCGGTCCGGCTCAGTTAACCGGGCGTGCCGTCACTTCGCGCGCCGACCTGCGGCCAATCGGACGATGTCCACCCGTGAGCGGATGCCCAGCTTCCGGTAGACCCGCGTCAGGGTCGCCTCCACCGTCTTCACGCTCACGAACAGCCGCGCGGCTATCTCCCGGTTGGTGGCGCCCTCCATCACCAGCGCCGCCACCTGACGCTCCATCGCGGCCAGCCCCGCCAGCGCGTCCAGCGCCTCCGGGGCGTCCGGCGCCTGAACCGGCGGCGCGGGCTCGGGCGCGGTACGGGCCTCGTCCACCTGGCGCAGCCAGGGCAGCGCCCGGCAGCGCCGGAACAGCCGGGTCGCCTCGTCGTACGCCGTGCCCCTGCGGCGGGCCCCCTCGGGGGAGCGGGCGCGCAGCTGGGCCAGGGCGAACGCGGCGCGGGCCGCCTCCAGACCGTAGCCCAGCTCGGTGAGCCGGTCCTGAGCGGACGTCAGCCGGGTCAGCGCCCCCTCCCGGTCGCCGCGCGCCGCCCGCACCACGGCCTCGGCCCGGTCCAGGACGGCGAGCACGCTCGCCCGGCCGAGCCGCTCGGCGTGCTCCCGGCTGGTGTCGATGAGGTCCTGCGCCTCGGCCGGTTCACCGATCCGGACCAGCGCCTCCGCGAGATCGCCGTGCCAGCGGCCGCGCGCCGGGTCGGTGATGCCGAGATCCTGCTCCAGACGGCGTACCCGGCGCAGCGAACGGACCGTGCCCGCCGCGTCCCCGGCCACCAGCTGGGCGTACCCGAGCGCGGCGAGCGCCCGCGACAGATACATCTGGTCGCCGTCCTGCTCGGCCTGCCGCACCGCCTCGTGGGCCAGCGCCAGCCCCCGTTCCACGTCCCCGCCGGACGCCTCGGCCAGTGAGGTCCCCATCGCGGACGCGGTCTCCCCGATCCCCGAGTCCCGCGCCAGCCGCAGCCCCTCGCGGGCCACCTCCAGGGCGCGGCCGCAGTTCCCGGCGTGCAGCTCGGTCTCCGCGAGCCCGCGCAGGAAGTGCACCTCGCTCTCCACCGAGCCGCGCCGCCGCACCTCGCCCAGCAGCGCGGTCACC
This sequence comes from Streptomyces sp. NPDC002176, assembly GCF_044903645.1. Classification (NCBI taxonomy): domain Bacteria; kingdom Bacillati; phylum Actinomycetota; class Actinomycetes; order Kitasatosporales; family Streptomycetaceae; genus Streptomyces; species Streptomyces sp. NPDC002176. The sequence goes on along the minus strand of NZ_JBJDQW010000001.1, from coordinate 1,461,135 downwards.
GTGCCGCGCGCCTCGGCCAGCCGGTCGCCCATGATCAGCCAGCGGAACCGGGCGCTGCCCGCGCCGTTGTGATGGCAGGCCACCGAGGCGTCCTGCGGCTCGCGCAGGGCCCGCTTGATGGTGCGGGGCGCCTCCGGATGGCCCATCAGGGTCTCCGTCTGCGCCTGGAAGGCGAGCGCCAGCAGCTCGGTGCGCCGGTCGCCGCCGTGCTCGGCGAGCGCCGCCGCGTGCGCGGCCGCCGTACGGGCCTCGGTGAAGTCGCCCTGCACGATGAGCGCGCGCCAGGCCAGCTGGTAGTTGACCAGGGCCAGCAGCCGGGGGTCCTGCCCGGCGTCGGCGAGCGCCTGCGGGAAGACGGCGTCGACCTCGGCCATGGTGTGCCCGGCGGTGTCGATGACGACGATCCAGGCCCGCACCCGTTCGGCGGGCACGGCGGTACGGCTCAGCACCTCGTGCGCGATGTCCCGCGCGAGGTCGACCTCGCCCGCCGTGATCGCGTCCTCGGCGGCCGTCAGCCGCCGCTCCTCCGCGCCGGGCACGCCGTCCGCCGGGGTGCGGCGCGCGGCCAGCAGCCCCAGCTGGGCGGCGACGGAGGGCGCGCCCCGGTCGCGGGCGAGGGTCGCGGCCCCGGCGAGCCTCGCCGCCACCTCCGGATCGGTGCCGGTGGTGGCGAGCGCCAGGTGCCGGGCCCGCTCGATCGGGTCGGAGGCGGCGGTGGACAGCGCGGCGTGCGCGGCCCGCCGCTCCGGCGCGGGTGCCTCGGCGTACAGGGCGGCGGAGATCAGGGGGTGCGCGAACCGTACGGCCGGGGCCTCCGGCTCGGTGGCGAGCAGCCCGAGTTCGGCGGCCTGGGCGCACTCGGCCTCGGCGTTCTCCCGTCCGGCCGCGTGCAGCAGGGCGGGGGTGGGGCGGGCGCCCGCGCTGGCCACCAGCAGGGTGCGGCGGGCCTCCACCGAGAGCATGTCCAGCCTGCTGAGCACCAGGGCGCGCAGCGAGGTCGGCACCGGCAGCGGCTCGCCGGGCCGGGGCGGGGTCGGGCTGTCGGCGAGCGCGCGGCTCAGCTCCAGCGCGAACAGCGGGTTGCCGCCGCTGGTGCGGTGGATCTCGCGGACCGTGGACCGGGGCAGCGCGCCGTGCCCCCGGTGGTCGAGCAGCCGGGCCACCTGGGCGCGGTTGAGCGGGCCCAGCCGGACGGCGGCCGTGTCGGGCGGGCAGGCGCGCAGCTGGCGGTCGTACTCCTGGCTCTCCGGGCCCTCGGTGCGTACCGCGCACAGCAGTTGCACCGGGGTGCCCTCCAGTCTGCGGGCGGCGAAGCCGAGCAGTTCGGCGCTGGCCGGGTCCAGCCACTGGAGGTCGTCGGCGACGACCAGGACCGGGCCCCGGGCGGCGAGGGCGCGCAGCGCGGAGAGCACCGCGAGGCGCAGTGCGAGTCCGTCGCGCTGGAGGCTGGACTCGCCCCGGCCGGTGAGCGCCGACTCCAGCGCGGTCAGCTGGGCCGAGGGGAGGTGGGGCGCGATCTCGTCCAGGACCAGCCCGAGGAGGTCGGCCAGCGCGAGGAAGGGCAGATGCGATTCCGACTCGGTCGCCGAGCAGCGCAACACGGTGCGCGCGGTGGCGCCGTATTCCTCGGCCAATGCCCGCAGGAAGGTGGATTTCCCTATTCCGGCCGGGCCGTGCACCAGCACACTGCCGCCCGAGGCGAGCTGTTCCTTCGCGTCGGCGAACAGTTCCTCGCGGCCGATGAGCAGGTCGGGGCGGCATCGGGCAGGCTCCTGGAAGTCCCGTCGCACGGTTCGCCCGCTCCCCTCGTGTGTCGTGTCCGGGCCAAATTCTAGGCAACGGAGGCCGGAATTCGTCGAGAAATCGTCGTGAGGGAAATAACAGCCCGTCAAGCATCCGGAAATTCAAAGCGGGCCTATGTGAATGGCATGTTTCGGCGGCGGTTGCCGGGAGACCGGAGTGTCCGGTTCCGGCCCTAGGGGAGGACCCCGGCCCGGCGAGCCGCCGTCACCGCCTCCCCCCGGGTGTGCGCGCCCAGCTTCCGCATCGCCGCGCGCAGATAACCCTTCACCGTCTCCGGGCGCAGGCCCAGCCGGTCGGCGACCGCCGCGTTGGTCGCGCCGGTCGCCACCCAGGTCAGCACGTCCAGCTCGCGCGGCGCCAGCGCCGGGCTCCCGCCCGTGAGGGGCGCGGTCAGCAGGTCGCAGGCCGCCAGCAGTTCGGCCCGCAGCTCCGGGTCCGCGATACGCGGGGCGAGCGCCCGTAGCGCCGCGTGCGCCTCCCGTACGTGCTCCCGCCCCGCTTCCGGCTCCGGTACGGCCACCGCGGCGGGCCGGAGCGCGGCCAGCAGCCCCCGCGCCTCGTCCCGTACCGCGAGCGCCCGCTCGACCTCCCGTGCCGCCGCCACCGCCCCGTCCAGCGCCCGGTCGCCCAGCGGCTGGGCGGTGCGCAGCGCGCCGTACAGCACCCCGCGCACCCGGTGCCGCACCACCAGCGGCACCGCGCACACCGCGCGCAGGCCCTCGGCGGCCACCGGGGCGTCGTACTCGTGGCTGATCCGCCGGGAGCCGACATAGTCCGGCACCGCGCACGCCCGGCCCAGCGCCACCGCCCGGCCGCCCAGCCCGGTACCGGAGGTGACCACCAGCGAACGCAGCGCGCCGGTCGCGGTGCCGCTCAGCTCGCTGATCCGGATCTGCGCCGCGCCGGGGCCGACCACTCCGCCGAACGCGACCGGCAGTCCCGTCGCACGCCGCAGCCCCGCCAGCGCACCCCGAATCTCCGCCGTCGCCACGGCATCTGCTGCCACCTTCTCGCTCCTTCGTGCCGCCACCCCCGTTCGGGGGTGGTGAGACCCGCATCACGGATTAGACGATGGGGGAGAGCCGCCCGGCAATGGTCCGGGACGCGGGAGTACACCCGGTGGTGGACGACCGCGGCAGCGAGGAGGAGACGGATGACGACCCCGACGGAGCTGTTCCGCAGCGCCCGCGATTTCCTGCTGGAGCACCGGGAGGACTACCAGGCCGCCCACGACGGCTTCCGCTGGCCCGAGTTCGAGCACTTCAACTGGGCGCTGGACTGGTTCGACGTGATCGCGGACGGCAACGACCGCACCGCCCTGCACATCGTCGAGGAGGACGGCACCGAGACCCGGCTCTCCTTCGCCGAACTGTCCGACCGATCGGACCGCGTCGCCCGTCACCTCCGGGCGCTGGGCGTCGGCGCCGGGGACCGGGTCCTGGTCATGCTCGGCAACCAGGCCGAGCTGTGGGAGACCATGCTCGCCGCGATGAAGCTGCGCGCCGTGGTCATCCCGGCCACCCCGCTGCTCGGCCCCGCCGACCTGCGCGACCGGGTCGACCGCGGCGAGGTCGCCCACGTCATCGCGCGCGCCGAGGACACCGCCAAGTTCGCCGAGGTCCCCGGCACCTACACCCGGATCTCGGTCGGCGGCCTGCCCGAGGAGGCGTGGGAGCCGTACGAGGACGCCTACGCGCTCCCCGCCGAGTTCCTCCCCGACGGGCCGACCCTCGCCGCCGACCCGCTGATGCTGTACTTCACCTCCGGGACGACCGCCCGCCCCAAGCTGGTCGAGCACACCCACACCTCGTACCCGGTCGGCCATCTCGCCACCCTGTACTGGATCGGGCTGAAGCCCGGCGACGTGCACCTCAACATCTCCTCGCCCGGCTGGGCCAAGCACGCCTGGTCCAACCTGTTCGCACCCTGGAACGCCGAGGCGACCGTCTTCGTCGTCAACTACTCCCGCTTCGACGCGGCCCGGCTCATGGCCGAGATGGACCGGGCCCGGGTCACCACCTTCTGCGCGCCGCCCACCGTGTGGCGGATGCTCATCCAGGCCGACCTGACCCAGCTCGCCACCCCGCCCCGCGAGGCCGTCGCCGCCGGTGAACCGCTCAACCCCGAGGTGGTCGAACAGGTCCGCCGGGCCTGGGGTGTCACCGTACGGGACGGCTTCGGGCAGACCGAGACCGCCGTGCAGATCGCCAACAGCCCCGGCCAGGAGCTGCGTTCCGGCTCCATGGGACGGCCCAGCCCCGGCTACCGCGTCGAACTCCTCGACCCGGTCACCGGCGCGCCCGGCGCCACCGAGGGCGAGATCGCGCTCGACCTCTCCGCCCGCCCGGTCGGCCTGATGACCGGCTACCACGGCGACCCCGACCGCACCGCCGAGGCGATGGCCGACGGCTACTACCGCACCGGCGACATCGGCTCCCGTGACGCCGATGGGTACGTCTACTACTCGGGTCGCGGGGATGATGTTTTTAAGGCCAGCGACTATAAGATCAGCCCCTTCGAGCTGGAGAGCGCGCTGCTGGAGCACGAGGCGGTGGCCGAGGCGGCCGTCGTCCCCGCGCCCGACGAACTCCGGCTCGCGGTACCGAAGGCGTACGTGGTGCTCGCCGAGGGCTGGGAGCCCGGACCCGGCACCGCGAAGGCGCTCTTCGAGCACTCCCGTGAGGTGCTCGCGCCCTACAAGCGGCTGCGCAGGCTGGAGTTCGGGCCGCTGCCCAAGACCGTGTCCGGCAAGATCCGCCGTATCGAGCTGCGCGAGGCCACGGCTGCGGGCTCGGCGGACGAGTACCGCGAGGAGGACTTCCGGTGACCCTCTCCTACGCGCACGGCACGGGCACCACCCCGCTGCTCGGCGACACCATCGGCGCCAACCTCGCCCGCACGGTCGCCACTTGGCCCGACCGGGAAGCCCTGGTCGACGTCCCCGCCGGACGCCGCTGGACCTACGCCGAGTTCGCCGCCGACGTCGAGCGGCTGGCGTGCGCGCTGCTCGCCGCCGGGGTGGCCAAGGGCGACCGGGTGGGTGTCTGGGCGGTCAACCGCGCGGAATGGGTGCTCGTCCAGTACGCCACCGCGCAGGTCGGCGCGATCATGGTCAACGTCAACCCGGCCTACCGCACCCACGAGGTCGAGTACGTCCTCCGCCAGGCCGGTGTCTCCCTGCTGTTCGCCTCCACCGAGCACAAGGGGAGCGACTACCGCGCGATGGTGGACGAAGTTCGGCCGAAGCTGCCGGGGTTGGCGCGCACGGTGTACTTCGGGGACCCGAGCTGGGAGAAGTTCACCGCGCTCGGCGCCGAGGTCCCCGCGGAGCAACTGAGCTCCCGCGAAGCCGAGTTGTCCTGCGACGACCCGATCAACATCCAGTACACCTCGGGTACGACCGGTTTCCCGAAGGGCGCCACCCTCTCCCACCACAACATCCTCAACAACGGCTTCTTCGTGGGGGAGTTGGTCGCCTGCACCGAGCAGGACCGGATCTGCGTACCCGTGCCCTTCTACCACTGCTTCGGCATGGTGATGGGCAACCTCGCGGCCACCTCCCACGGCGCCTGCATCGTCATCCCGGCACCGTCCTTCGAGCCCACGGCCACCCTGGACGCCGTACAGCGGGAGCGCTGCACCTCGCTGTACGGGGTGCCCACGATGTTCATCGCCGAGCTGAACCTCCCCGGGTTCGCCGAGTACGACCTCTCCACCCTGCGCACCGGCATCATGGCGGGCTCGCCCTGCCCGGTGGAGGTGATGAAACGGGTGGTCGCCGAGATGCACATGGCCGAGGTGTCCATCTGCTACGGCATGACCGAGACCTCCCCGGTCTCCCTCCAGACCCGCGTCGAGGACGACCTGGAGCACCGCACCGGCACCGTCGGCCGCGTCCTGCCGCAGCTGGAGGTCAAGGTGGTCGACCCGGCCACCGGCATCACCGTGCCGCGCGGCGAGGCCGGTGAGCTGTGCACCCGTGGCTACAGCGTCATGCTCGGCTACTGGGAGGAGCCCGCGAAGACCGCCGAGGCCATCGACAGCGGCCGCTGGATGCACACCGGCGACCTCGCCGTGATGCGCGAGGACGGCTACGTGGAGATCGTCGGCCGCATCAAGGACATGATCATCCGGGGCGGCGAGAACATCTACCCGCGCGAGATCGAGGAGTTCCTCTACGCCCACCCCAAGATCCGGGACGTCCAGGTGGTCGGCGTACCGCACGAGCGCTACGGCGAGGAGGTCCTCGCCTGTGTCATCCCGCTCGACCCGGCCGACCCGCTCACCCTGGAGGAGCTGCGCGCCTTCTGCCAGGACCGGCTGGCCCACTACAAGATCCCGAGTCGGCTCCAGCTCCTGGACGCCTTCCCCATGACGGTGTCGGGCAAGGTCCGCAAGGTCGAGCTGCGCCGGAGCCACGGTTCCTGACGTGCTCGTGGGGCGCGGTCGCCCCCGTGGCCTGACGGCCGGACCGCGCCCCACAAGTCCCCCGTGCGCAAGGCCCGCCACCCCCGTCCCGGCGGGACCTCACACCCTCAATCTGCCCGCCTCCAGGGCCGGTTGAAGCCTTTCGGGCGGTCTTCAGAGGTTGATTTGAGGTTGGCTCCCGGTGCCGGGATGCCCGGCGGCCCGTGCCGCCCGGTGCCTCACAGCTCGTGCTCCGACAGTCCCGGCCAGTCGTCCGGGCCGCCGCCCAGCCAGTCGATCAGGTCGCTCTCCTCGACCTCGATGCGGTCCAGGTCGGCCAGGCGGAGGATCTCGATCACGTCGTCCAGGTGGGAGGCGAGGCCGAGGGTGACCTCGCCCTCGGTGACCCGGCGGGAGCCGTCGAGGGCCGGGGGGTGGACCACGATGTGCGGGAACCGTGTCGGATCGGCCATGGGTTCAGCGTCCTGCGGATCGGGCGGTGCCGCTACTCGGCCGTGGGCGAGGGGCCGGAGGGAGCGGGACGGGCCCGAGAATTCGCCCAGGTTTCACCGGCCGCCGCCCCCGCCCTCTTCCCCCGCACCGGCCGGGCTTCTAGCCTCGCGGCGCCCGATGTCCTCCACGGAAAGGCAGACCCGACGCATGCGCCACGCCCTCCTCCGCGCCGCGAGACGGCTCGGCACGAGATCGGCCGTCACGGCCGTCACCACCGCGCTCGCCGTGGCGGCCCCCTTCCCGGCCGTCGCGGCGAGCGCCCCGGAGCGGCTGTCGTCGCTGGTGGACCCGCTGATCGGCTCCGCGAACGGCGGCAACACCTTCCCCGGCGCCACCCTGCCCCAGGGCATGATCGCCTGGTCGCCCACCAGCACCACGGGCGACCAGACAAGCACGGGAGCGGCCAACGGGTACGCCTACAACACCACCCGGATACGCGGCCTCAGCCTCACCCATGTCAACGGCGCGGGCTGCAACCCCGGCGCGGCCGGGGACGTCCCGATCATGCCGTTCACCGGCGCCGTCACGTCCTCCCCGTCCGCCGACACCAAGGACGCCGTCTACGCGGCGGACTTCTCCCACGCCGACGAGAAGGCGGTACCCGGCCGCTACACCCTCGGTCTCGCCTCCGGCGCCTCCGCCGACCTCGCGGTGAGCAGGCGGGCCGGGGTCGCCGACTTCACCTTCCCCGCCGACCGCCCGGCGAGCCTGCTCTTCCGCGTCTCCAACTCGCTCAACGGCAGCGAGGACGCGCACATCGACATCGACGCCGCCCACCGCAAGGTGACCGGCTGGGTGCTGACCGGCGCGTTCTGCGGCCGCCGCGCCAACGGCGGGACCAACAACCGCAAGAGCTACTACCGGCTGCACTTCAGCGGCACCTTCGACCGCGCCTTCGCCACCACCGGCACCTGGCACGACGGCACCCTGTCGCCCGGCTCCACCACGGCCTCCGGCGGCGAGGGCTACGCCACGGGCGCCGACCGCGCCGGACGCGGCTCCGGTGGCTGGGTCGGCTTCGACCCGGCGGCTGACAACGATGTCCACATGCGGCTCGGCATCTCCTACGTCAGCCTCGCGGGCGCCGAGGCCAACCTCCGCCACGAGATCCCCGCGCGGGCGAGCGTGGCCGACGTGGCCGAGGCGGGGGCGCGGGACTGGGACCGCGAGCTGAGCACCGTACGCGCCGAGGGCGGGAGCCCGGCCCGGCGTACCGCGTTCTACACCGCGCTCTACCACTCTCTGACGCAGCCCAACCTGATCAGCGACACCGACGGCCGCTACTGGGGCATGGACCAGGCCGTGCACCGGCTGGCGCGCGGGCAGCGGGCGCAGTACAGCAACTTCTCCGGCTGGGACCAGTACCGGGCGCAGATCCAGCTGCTCGCGCTGCTGAGGCCCACGGTGGCGGGCGACTTCGCGCAGTCGCTGTACAACTTCGCCCGGCAGAACGGCGGGACCTGGGACCGCTGGGTGCACATCAGCGGCGCCACCCATGTGACGACCGGCGACCCGTCCGCCGCCACCCTGGCCACCTTCTACGCCATGGGGGTACGGAACTTCGACTACCGCGGCGCCTACGCCTCCCTGGTCCGCCAGGCCACCGTGCCCACCCCGGACGACCTCTCCGACGCGGGCTGCCCCGGCCAGTGTGAGGGTCAACGCCCGGGCCTGGCGCAGTACTTGGTCTCGCACTACGCACCCCAGGACGCCTGCCACTGCTGGGGCGGCGCGGCGGAGACCCTGGAGGACGCGGTCGCGGACTTCTCCCTCGCCCAGTGGGCCCGCCAGCTCGGCCGGGACGAGGACGCCAAGGTCTTCACCGACCGCGCGGCCTACTGGCGCAACGTCTTCAACCCCGCCACCGGCTACGTCCAGGCCCGCAAGCTCGACGGCACCTGGGTCACCCCCTTCAACCCGGCGAGCGACCTCGGGTTCGCGCAGGGCACCAGCGCCACCTACACCTGGATGGTGCCGCACGACATCCAGGGGCTCGCCGACGCGATGGGCGGCCGGAGCACGGCCGCGACCCGGCTCGACGGCTTCTTCCACCACCCGGACGGCTCCTGGTCCGTACGCGGCGGCGACCCCCTGCGCTACGACCCCACCAACGAGCCCGGCATCCACGCCCCCTGGCTCTACAACGCGCTCGGCCAGCCCTGGAAGACCCAGGCGACGGTGCGCCAGATCCTCGACACCGTCTACGGCACCGGCCCCGCCGGCCTCCCCGGCAACGACGACCTCGGCACCATGTCCGCCTGGTACGTCTTCTCCGCCCTCGGCCTCTACCCGCAGACCCCCGGCAGCGCCACTCTGCTGCTCGGCGCCCCGCTGTTCCCGAAGGCGACCGTCGACCGGCCGGGCCGGACCGACCTCGTCATCACCGCCCCCGAAGCCGACGACACCCACGTCTACATCGGCGCCGTACGCCGTGACGGCCACCCGGTGACCCGCTCCTGGCTCACCCCGACCGAGGCGCGCGACGGCGGGCGGCTGGACTTCACCCTGGCCACCACGCCCGACACCGACTGGGGGACGGAGGACCTGCCCGAGTGACCCCCTCCGGCCCCGCGGGAGCGACCTCGTGGGGCCGACCGGGGCTAAGGTCGTACGACCTAGACCTGGGGGCACAGTTGAGACTGCGAGTGGAGTTCACCACCGAACCCTTCGACCTGGACGTCCCGCCCGCGCACGCGGTGGCGGCCCGTGAGGTGGTCGAGGGCGGCGGGCTGGACACCGTGGACGTCGGGCCCTTCGGCACCATGGCCGAGGGCGGCGCGGACGGGGTGCTGAGAGCCGTGGACGCGCTGCTGCGGCGGAGCCTGGAGGCTGGGGCGACCCGGATATCCCTGCAGGTCAACGTGGTCGGGGAGGGCGGTAGGTGACCGCCGAGGAGCCCTTCCTCGCCGCCGTGCGACCCCTGGTCGACGCCATGGGCGGTGAGTTGCTCCCGCCGGGCGAGGCGGGCCCCGACGACGTGGTGCTGGCCTGGGAGGGCGCCGACGTCGCCGCCGTACGGCTGCCGCAGCTGGCGGAGTCCCTCGACCACATCCTCACCGCGCTGGAGCGCCGGGAGGGGCGGCCGCTGGCCGAGCTGGACCGGAAGGCCAAGCAGGAGATCGTCCGGACGCTGGAGGCGCGGGGCGCCTTCACGGTGCGGCACGGGGTGGAGACGGTGGCGGGGGCGCTCGGCGTCAGCCGGTTCACCATCTACAACTACCTGAACCGGGAGAAGGGCCGCTGAGCCCGCCCGGTAACCCAGAATTTTCAACAAAGTGTTGACGTGCCGTCGCCGTGAGGCGTTAGCTGACGGCACCCCGTCCGGCACGACGGCCCTCGCGGCCACGGAGGCGCCCGTGACATCGCCCGCCACCCCCCTGGGCCTGGCCCGGTTCAACGCCCTCGGGGACGAGGCCGCGCTCGCCGCCCTGCACGAGGTGTGCGCCTCCACCGCCTGGGCCCGCCTGCTCCTGGTCGCCCGCCCGTACGCCACCCCGGACGACCTGTACCTCGCCGCCGACGCGGCCCTCGCCGGTCTCGGCGCCGACGACCTGGCCGAGGCGATGGCGGGCCACCCGCCGATCGGCCGCCCGAAACCCGGCGACCCCGCCTCCACGCGGGAGCAACGTGGCATGACGGACGCCTCCGACGCCCTGCGCGCGGAGATGCTCGAACTGAACCTCGCCTACCAGGACCGCTTCGGCCAGGTCTTCCTGATCTGCGCCACCGGCCTGACCGGCGAGGAGATGCGCGACGCCCTGACGGAGCGGCTCGGCAACACGCCGGAGCGGGAACGGGAGACCGCCCGCGCCGAACTGGGCAGGATCAACCGCATCCGCCTGGCCCGACTCGTCGCCTGAAGGACGCCCGCACCATGACCACCACCACCGCCTCCGTGTCCACCCACATCCTGGACACCTCCCTCGGCCGCCCCGCCCAGGGCGTCACGGTCCACCTCTCGGCCCGCACCGGCTCCGGCGCCGACTGGCAGCCGCTCGGCGAGGGGACCACCGACGCCGACGGCCGCTGCCGGGACCTGCCGACCCCGCCCGAGGGAACCGCGCGGGTACGGCTCGACTTCGCCGTGGAGCCGTACCTCGGCGAGAGAGGGGACGCGTTCTTCCCGGAGGTGACCGTCACCTTCGCCGTCCGGGCCGGGGAGCACTACCACGTCCCGCTGCTGCTCAGCCCGTTCGGCTACTCCGTATACCGAGGGAGCTAGCACCCATGGCAGAAACGTCCCGCCCGGCCGGGCCCGCGGTCCTGGCGCAGAACCAGTACGGCAAGGCCGAGAACCGGGTCGTCCGGATCACGCGCGACGGCGCCACCCACCACATCAAGGACCTCAACGTCTCCGTCACCCTCGGCGGCGACATGGACGACGTCCACTACTCCGGCTCCAACGCCCACGTCCTGCCGACCGACACCACCAAGAACACGGTGTACGCGTTCGCCAAGCGGTACGGCATCGAGTCCGCCGAGCAGTTCGGCATCCACCTCGCCCGGCACTTCGTCACCTCCCAGGAGGCGATCCGCACGGCCCGCATCCGGATCGAGGAGTACTCCTGGGAGCGGATCGGCGCGGAAGACGCCGGTCACTCGTTCGTCCGCAAGGGCCAGGAGGTCCGGCACGCCCAGGTCTCCTACGACGGCACGTCCTGGCAGATCGTCTCCGGCCTGGGGGACCTGGTGGTGCTGAACTCCACCGACTCCGAGTTCTGGGGCTACGCCAAGGACGAGTACACCACCCTCCCCGAGGCGTACGACCGCGTCCTGGCCACCGAGGTGAACGCCCGCTGGCGGTACGGCTGGACCGGCGAGGGCGACGCCCCCGACTGGGACGCCTCCTACGCCGAGACCCGGCGCCACCTGCTGGAAGCGTTCGCCGGGACCTACTCGTACTCCCTCCAGCAGACCCTGTACGAGATGGGCGCGCGGGTGATCGGGGAGCGTGCCGAGGTCGACGAGATCCGGCTCTCCCTGCCGAACAAGCACCACTTCCTGGCCGACCTCACCCCCTTCGGGCTGACCAACGACAACGAGGTGTACCTCGCCGCCGACCGGCCCTACGGCCTGATCGAGGCGACCGTCCTCCGCGAGGGCCGCGAGGCGGCGATCCCGGTGGACCTCACCAACCTCTGAGAACTCTTCGAGCGTGAAGGACGAACCGTGGCACCAGCCGAGCGCATCGTCATCGAGAACTGCGCGATCGCCACCGTGGACGCCGACGACACCGAGTACGCCACAGGACACCTCGTCCTCTCCGGCGACCGGATCGAGTCGGTCGGCGCGGGTCCGGCCCCCGAGGGGCTCACCGGGGTCACCCGCCGGATCGACGCCACCGGGCACCTGGCCACCCCCGGCCTGGTCAACACCCACCACCACTTCTACCAGTGGCTCACCCGGGGCCTGGCCACCGACCACAACCTCTTCGACTGGCTGGTGGCCCTCTACCCGACCTGGGCGCGCATCGACGAGGACATGGTGTCCGCGGGCGCGCGGGGCTCGCTGGCGATGATGGCCCGCGGTGGGGTCACCACCGCCATGGACCACCACTACGTCTACCCGCGCGGCACCGGCGACCTGTCCGGCGCGATCGTGCGTGCCGCCCGCGACACCGGCGTCCGCTTCACCCTGGCCCGTGGCTCGATGGACCGGGGCGAGTCGGACGGCGGGCTGCCGCCGGACTTCGCGGTGGAGAGCCTGGACGAGGCGCTGGCCGCCACCGAGGCCACCGTCCGCGAACATCACGACCCTTCCTTCGGCGCGCTGACCCAGGTCGCGGTCGCGCCCTGCTCGCCCTTCTCCGTCTCCGCCGAACTGATGAAGCAGGGCGCGGAGTTGGCGCGGCGGCTGGGGGTGCGGCTGCACACCCACGGCTCGGAGACGGTGGAGGAGGAGAAGTTCTGCCACGAGCTGTTCGGCATGGGCCCGACCGAGTACTTCGAGTCCACCGGCTGGCTGGGGGAGGACGTGTGGATGGCGCACTGCGTCCACATGAACGACTCCGACATCGACGCGTTCGCCCGCACCGGCACCGGCGTCGCCCACTGTCCGTCGTCCAACGCCCGCCTCGCGGCGGGGATCGCGCGGGTGCCGGACCTGCTGGCGGCGGGCGTCCCGGTCGGCCTGGGCGTCGACGGCACGGCCTCCAACGAGTCGGGCGAACTCCACACCGAACTCCGCAACGCCCTCCTGGTCAACCGCCTCGGCCCGCACCGGGAAGCCGCCCTCACCACCCGCCAGGCCCTCCGCCTCGGCACCTACGGCGGCGCCCAAGTCCTGGGCCGCGCCCAGGAGATCGGCTCCCTGGAGCCCGGCAAGCTCGCCGACCTGGTCCTGTGGCGCATGGACACCCTGGCCCACGCCTCCATCGCCGACCCGGTGGCGGCGCTGGTCCTCGGCGCCCCCGCCCCGGTCACGGCCTCCTTCGTGGGCGGGCGGCAGATCGTGGCGGACGGGGTGCTGCTGCACGTGGACGAGGACGCGCTCGCCCGGACCACCCGCGAGCAGGCGCGGCGGCTCGCCCGGAGCTGACCGGTGGCTCACACCCGGCGCGGGGACGCCAGGAGGTGGCGGGCTCTGGTGCGGGCCTCCGTGTACTCGCCGCACTGCCAGCCCGCCGCCTTCAGGGTGGCCGTGTACTCCCCGAGCGCCGGGCCGTGCACCGCGACCGCCTCCGGCTGCGGGGTCGCGCGGACGCGGTAGCCGGGGGTGGTCGCGGACTCCGGCTGGTGGCCGGCCGCCTCCAGGGCGAGGGCGGCGGCGCGGACCAGGTGGGTGCGTTCCCAGCCGCAGGGGCGGTCGGTGGCGCCGTCCTGGTTGGTCATGCGGCGCAGCTCCAGGAGGCCCTGCCAGGCGTCACGTATCTCACGCGTCCGGCTCGGGACGGGCGGTGCCTCCTCCGCGCCGCCGACCCGCGCGGCGAAGACACCACCGGGCTCGGCGGCGGTGGGAGCGGCGGACTCCGGCTCGGCCTCGCGGAGGCGGTGGCCCGCCGGGGTCAGGAAGTGGTCGTGGGGCGGGCGGGGGTGCCGGAAGGCGAGGCCGAGCCGGACCAGCGCGGCGAGCTGGGCGTCCGTGCCGCGCAGTCGCCCGGTGTCGGGGTCGGCGCCCTCGATGACGCGCTGCTGGGCGGCGGTGGGCGGTCGTGCCATCGCGCTGCTCCCTCCGGGTCCCCTGCTGGTCCTCGAAGCGTACGACCGGGCACTGACAGTCCCCGGCGGACCTACTGCCGGTACCCGCTCAGGAAGCGCCCGATCCGGCCGATGGCCGCTTCCAGATCATCCGCGTAGGGCAGGGTGAGGATGCGGAAGTGGTCGGGGGTGGGCCAGTTGAAGCCGGTGCCCTGGACGACCTGGATCTTCTCGCGGAGCAGCAGATCGAGGACGAACTTCTCGTCGTCGTGGATCTTGTGCACCTTGGGATCGAGGCGCGGGAACGCGTACAGCGCGCCCTTGGGGCGGACGCAGGACACGCCGGGGATCTCGTTCAGCTTCTCCCAGGCCACGTTGCGCTGCTCGTACAACCGGCCGCCCGGCGCGGTGAGTTCGTGGATGGACTGGCGGCCGCCCAGCGCGGCCTGGATGGCGTACTGGGCGGGCGCGTTGGGGCACAGCCGCATGGAGGCCAGCATGGTCAGGCCCTCCAGATAGCTCTTCGCGTGCTGCTTGGGCCCGGTGACCACCAGCCACCCGGAGCGGAAACCCGCCACCCGGTAGGTCTTGGAGAGGCCGCAGAAGGTGAGGACGACGAGGTCGGGGGCGAGGGCGGCGGCCGAGTGGTGGACGGCGTCGTCGTAGAGGATCTGGTCGTAGATCTCGTCCGCGAACACCATCAGGCCGTGGCGCCGAGCCAGGTCGAGGATGCCCTCCACGACCTCCTTCGGATACACCGCGCCGGTCGGGTTGTTCGGGTTGATGATGACCACGGCCTTGGTGCGGTCGGTGATCTTCGACGCCATGTCGGCCAGGTCGGGCGCCCAGTCGGCCTGCTCGTCGCACAGGTAGTGCACAGCTCGACCACCGGCCAGCGTGGTGACAGCCGTCCAGAGCGGGAAGTCCGGGGCCGGGATGAGGACCTCGTCGCCGTCCTCCACCAGCGCCGTCACGGCCATGGACACCAGCTCGGAGACGCCGTTGCCCAGGAACACGTCGTCGACGTCCACCTCCAGGCCGAGGGTCTGGTAGCGCTGGGCCACCGCCCGGCGGGCCGAGAGGACACCGCGCGAGTCGGTGTAGCCGTGGGCGCGGGGGAGCATCCGGATCATGTCCTGGGTGATCTCCTCCGGCGCCTCGAAACCGAAGAGCGCCGGGTTGCCGGTGTTCAGGCGCAGCACACTGTGCCCCGCCTCCTCCAGCGCGTCCGCGTGCTGGATCACCGGACCGCGGATCTCGTAGCAGACCTCGCTGAGCTTGTTCGACTGCCGGAACTCCATGCGCCGCAACCCCTCCGCCAACGTGTGTTGCTTGGTTTTACCAAGTAGGAGCTTGGAAAGTCCAACAACATGTCTAGACTGCGTCGCATGCCACCTCGCCGACGCTACGACCAGTACTGCTCCGCGGCCCGCGCCCTCGACCTCGTCGGGGACCGCTGGACCCTGCTGATCGTCCGGGAGTTGCTGGCCGGACCCCGCCGCTACACCGACCTGCACGCGGACCTCCCCGGCGTGAGCACGGACGTCCTCGCCTCCCGGCTGAAGGACATGGAGCGCGACGGGATCACCGGGCGGCGCAAGCTGCCCCCGCCCGGCGCGGCTTACGTGTACGAACTCACCCCGCGCGGACGGGACTTGCTACCGGTGCTGCACGCCCTGGGGGAGTGGGGCGGCCCCGAGCTGGCGGAGCTGCGGCCGACCGACGCGGTACGCGCCCACTGGTCGGCGCTGCCGCTGCTGGCGGCGCTGAACGCGGCGGAGGTGGGAGCCGGAGTGGCCGAAGTCAGCACGGAGGAAGGCGACTTCCATCTGTACGTCGGCGCGGAGGGCGGGCCGGTGTACGGGCACGGACCGGCGCCGACGGCGGTGGACGCCCGGCTGGTGATGGACGCGGCGACCTGCGCGGAGGTGTGCCGGGGTGAGTCCGCGATCGTGGACGTGGTGCGGGCGGGGCGGGTCACGGTGACGGGTGACGGGGCCCTCGCCAAGGCGTTGCGGGCGGACTGACGACGAAGGCCCGCCATTTCGGCGGGCCTTCGTCCGGGTCAGGCGCCCGGTGGGACGTACGTCGGACGGCCCCGGCCCCGGGTCAGCGCGTAACCGCCGATGCCCGCGAGCGCGGCCAGCACACCGCCGACGGCGGTCCACACCCAGCGGCTGGACCACCAGTGCGAGGACCAGCCGTCGTCCGGCTCGATCGTGGAGAGCACGGCCGACTTCGAACCGTCCTTCTCCGCCTCGGACGTGACCGCGATACCGGGGACGAGCGGCTTGCCCAGCGAGCCGTCCACGGCCGCCGCGCCGCCGATGTTCTTCGAGTCCGCGCGGACCTCGGCCCGCACCGGCAGACCGAGGTCGGCGGAGCCGAGGTTCAGCACCGTCAGGCGGACGTAGTAGGTGCCGGGCAGCGGGTCGTTGGCCCACGGCTCGGACCAGGCACGCACCGTGCGCAGTACACAGGCCAGTTCGACCGTGGCCGAGCCCTGCTCGGCGGTGCGGGTGGCCGCGCCGTACTGGCAGGACTGGTGGCGGCGCAGACCGTCGTAGACGTCGAGCTGCCAGGTCTGCGCGGCGTGCGAACCCGGCAGCTTCACCGTCGCCTTGACGGTGGCGCGCTGGCCGGTGTCGGCCGGGAACGACCAGTACAGGTAGTCACCGGTGGACGCGGAGGCGGTGGCCGTCTGGCCCTGCTCCATCTCGGCCGCCGTACGGAAGGACGTGCCCGCCTGGGTGGGGGCCTTGCCGTCCGTCGAGGCGCTCGGGGAGGGGGAGGAGTCGGCCGCGGCGGGGGCGGCGGCCAGGCCCAGCGTCAGCAGGGCCGCGCTCAACACACGTATCGCACACATCAGTTCGTCCTCCAGACCGCGACCCGCCAGCGGGACAGCCAGCCCCACAGCAGACCCGCGACGAAGCCGGTCAGTACCAGCGCGGCCAGCAGCCACCAGCCGCGGCCGAGGCCGAAGGAGGCCACGTCAGAAGCGGTGGAGGGACCGTCGACCACGTCGACCGTCAGCTCCAGCGGCATGCCCGGCGTGGTCTTCACGCCTGGGTTGGCCGAGAAGGAGTTGGTCACCTGGAGGCAGACCGTCTCCGGGCTCGCGGTGTCGTCGTCGGCCTCGGGCTTCGGGTAGCGCAGGCCGGTGGAGATCGCGTCGGTACGGCCGGTGCCCGCGCCCTCGCCGCGTACGATCTCGCGGCCGTGCTGGGTCACCGCCCGCATGAGCACACCGTAGTTGGGGTTCGTGGCGCGGTCATTGGCGACGCTCACCGAGGCGCGCAGCTCCTGGCCGGGCTGGACGTCGACCTTGTACCAGCGCTGCTTGCCGAACTCCTCGCGGTCCGTGTACAGACCGGACTTGAGCGCGGGGGCCCCGGCGCACGCGTCGGCGCCCTCGGTGGCCACCGGGGTCACCACCGGATCGGCGGCCCGCTCAACCAACTGGCCGACGCGGTCCGTCAGTTCTTCCTTGTGCTGGACGGAGGTGTAGGTGCCGCCCGTGGCGTCCGCGATGCAGCTGAGCTGGTCGCGGGTCTTGGCGTCCGGCACCAGGCCCAGGGTGTCGATGGTCAGGCCGATGCCCTTGGCGGCTATCTCGCGGGCCACCTGGCACGGGTCGAGCGGCTGGCAGGTGTCCTCGCCGTCGCTGATCAGGACGATCCGGCGGGTGCCGTCACCGTTCCCGAAGTCGTCGGCCGCCTTCAGCAGCGCCGGGCCGATGGGCGTCCAGCCGGTCGGCGTCAGCGTGGCCACCGCGGTCTTCGCCTCGGTGCGGTCCAGCGGACCGACCGGATAGAGCTGTGCGGTGTCCTTGCAGCCCGTTCTGCGGTCGTTGCCGCGGTAGTTGGCGCCCAGGGTGCGGATGCCGAGCTCCACCTCCTCGGGCGTCGCGTCGAGCACCTCGTTGAACGCCTGCTTGGCCGCCGCCATCCGGCTGCCGCCGTCGATGTCGCGTGCCCGCATGGAACCGCTGACATCCAGGACGAGTTCGACCTTCGGAGCGGGCTGCGGCTCGGTCTCGTCCGCTGCGGCCCCGCCGGGATACGCGATCCCGGCCGCCAGGGCGGCGAGCAGGGCGCAGACGCCCGCCGCCAGCCGTTGTCTTCTGATCATCGGCGGATCTTATTGATCGTACGTGTCGGGCTCCAAAACGAAGGGGCTGGGCAGCTCCGTCCACAGGTCGCCCGGGGTCTCCGGGGACAGCCTCATCAGGGTCAACGCCTTGACAGGCAACGGATTTTCACACAGCGCGGCCAGGTCGGGCGTACGGGGCAGATCCGGCAACGCGGCCCGCAGCGCGGCACCCAGCGCCGGGCCGGAACCCGCCGTCGCGCCGAGCGCACCCCCGACCAGCGAACCGAACAGCTTGCGGCGCAGGGCGAGTTCGTCATCCGTGACCAGACGTCCCGTCAACTCCGGCACAGCTATACCGTTCCGGGCCAGCCGGGCCGGGCTGATGCGGATGTCGGCCAGATCGCGGTAGATCAGCCGCAGCGGGGTGTCGTCCGGTGCCAGCACCACCAGGAGGTTCTGACCGTGCGCCTCCAGCGCCACCCCCAGCTCCAGCAGACGCAGCCCCGCCGTGAGCGCGAGCCGGGTGAACGCGGCCAGCCAGTCGGGGGACGCGGGCAGGGCCGTGGTGGACAGCGCGGCCACCGGCAGCACCCGCTCGCCCGGACCCGCGTACGCCTCGGGCGACTCGCGCAGCAGTACCGCCAGATCCGGCGAGTGGGCCGTGGCCGCGCCCAGCGTGTGCGTGATGTCCAACAGCCCGTCCATGCGCCCGACCAGCTCCGCCGCGAGCACCGACAGCGCGGCCGACGCCTGCACCGAGTACGCGGAGATGTCCCGCACCGAGGAGGTCAGCCGGGCGCTCAACGCCGTCTTCACATGCGGTCCGCCGGGCAGCGCCAGGGTGCGCAGCGACATCAGCGGATGCGCCGGACGCCACGGCTCGGCGGTCCGCTTGAGCACATGCGCCGCCTGCCAGGGGTGCACCGGGAGCAACAGGTCAGCCCCGGAACGCAGTTCGGCGGGCCACTTACCCGACACCAGGCACTCGCCCGCCGGAACCGCCACCGTGCCCAGCTCCACCACCGGCCGGTGCTCAGGGCCGTACGCCAGCTGGTCGGCCACCGAGAAACCGGGCCGGGAACGGCAGTTGGGGTGGAACGGGTGCCCGTCCACCACCCGCTGCTCCCACTCCCAGTCCCGCTCCGGCCACCCGGCCCCCGGCTCCGCCGCCCCGGCGCGGGACAGCGCCAGCGAGGCCACGCTGTTGGCCAGCTCGGCGGCGAACGCGGCCGCGTGCGGTACCGCGAGGTCCGTCATCAGCCGCGCGGGGTCCGCGTACCGCTCCCGGTCCAGCCGCACCCCGGTGACGCGGTCGCCGGTCGCGTACGGGTCGGAGCGCGGGCCGTGCAGCGCCCGGCCGTCCGCCAGCCGTACCGTCAGCCCGTGCGCTCCCGCCGTCCGGGCCGCGACCCACGGCAGCGGCTCGTGCGCCAGCGCCCGCCACAGCCGGGTCAGCACCGCCGCGCGGGCTCCCGGCAGCGCGGCCGTGTAGCGGTCGCGCAGGGCGGGCCGTACGACGGCCAGCTCCTCGGCGACCTCGGCCTCGGCGGTGGGGGAGTGGTGCACGGTCGGCTCCTCGGGGACTGGCAGCTCAGGGCACGATTGTCGGATACCGCAGACTTGGTGAGCACGGTCGGCCCCCCGGACCGGCCACAGCACGACGAGAACGAGTGGAACGCGTGGACCTCAACCCCCCGACCGAAGCCGTCGCCCGGCGCGCCGACGCCTACGCGTCGGCGCCGCTGCTGAACTGCCTGCTGCGCGAGGTGGCCCGGCCGGTCCCGGACGCCGGTGAGCGGCCCGAATACCGGCTGCCCGGCACCGGCCGACTGCTCCGGGTCCGCCCCGGCCGCCGCCCGGCCGACCCCGAGGTGCGCGTGGACGGCGCCTGGCACCGGCTGACCCACGCCGAACTGGTCAAACTCGTCGCCGAGGAACTCCGCGCCCACACCGGGCTCCCCAACGACGACCTGCCCGCCGAGATGCTGGACAGCCGCGACACCGTCGCCGCCCTGCTCACCGCCCGCGCCCGCACCCTCGCCCCCGAGGACCCCTATCTGTGCTCCGAGCAGTCGCTGCTCACCGGCCATCCGCACCACCCGGCGCCCAAGGCGCGCGGCGGTGGTCCGGTCGCGGCCTGGCTGCCGTACGCCCCCGAGGCGCACGCCCGGTTCCCACTGGTGATGCTCGGCGTCCGCGAGGACCAGGTCGCCGAGGAGGGCGACACCAGCGCCCTGGACGCCCTCGGCACCGCCCCGCCCGGCTACCGGCTGCTGCCCGCCCACCCCTGGCAGCTCGACCTCCGCGCCCGCGAACTCGCCTCCGCCTTCGCGGACCGGCGCCTGATCCGACTCGGCACCACCGAGTCCGTGGTCTGGCCGACGGCGGCCGTGCGCACCGTGTACGAGCCCGCCCGCGACCTGTTCCTGAAGTTCAGCCTGGACGTCCGCATCACCAACGACATCCGCAGGCTGTGGCGCCACGACCTGGAGAAGCTCGGCCGCACCGACACCGCCGCCCGCGGAGCCTTCGCCGGGATGGAGCCGCCCGCGGCCTGGCTGAGCGACCGGGGTTACCGCACGGCCGTGTTCGCCTTCGAGGAACTCGCCGTCCTGGTCCGCGACGGCCTGCGCGGCCACCTCCTGCCCGGCGCCACGCCCCTGCTCGCGGCCGGGCTCGCCGAGGGCTTCGACGGCAGTCCGCTCGCCGCCGCACCCGATCCGGACGCCTGGTGGGCCGCGTATCTGCGCCAGGTCGTGCCGCCCGCGCTCCGCGCCTTCGACGAGCACGGGGTCGTGCTGGAGGCGCACCTCCAGAACACCCTGGTCGCCGTCGACGCCGCCGGAACGCCCGTACAAGCGCTGTTCCGGGACGCCGAGGGGGCCAAGCTGCTGCCCGAGGTGAGCCGCGAGGCCGGGTGGGAGCGGCTGGTGTACTGCCTGCTCGTCAACCACCTCACCGAGATCGCCGCCGCCCTCGCCGAACACCACCCCGGCCTCGACCCCTGGCCCGCCGTCCGCGCCGAGCTGTCCCGCCACCCCCTCCCGGAGATCCCGGCCCTCCTCACCGCGCCCACCCTGCCGGGCAAGACCAACCTCCTGCTCCGCTGGACCGGCGCGGACGGGGCGGACGCCCGTTACCTCCCGCTGCCCAACCCGCTGCGCGAGGACCTTCACAGAATCACGACGTCGTGACGCCAGTGACCTCGGGGGACGAAACACGCCTCCGGCACTCCGCGAGAGCCCGCTCGAACTGCCAGGTCGCACCGCGTTCAACGAAATGGATTGGCGGGCGGCAGTGAAGATTGAGAAAAGTTGGAAAGGCGATACTTTCACCGTGCATGCATGAGGGTGTCGTCACGTTCTCGAAAATGCTCGCCGGGGCTCACTCGGCCAGGATCATGTGATCCAATGAGTAAGCACTCCCGGTCGGTGATTCATTGATTCCACCCGACTGGCGCCCTGTCCGTGCCACCGGATTCTCCGTGAGGAGACGGGAGTCGAATTCAAGAAGTGTTTTCTGAGAAAAGGACGATGAATATGCAGCACGTGCCTTCCTCCATCGAGACCCGCGAGATCGGCGAGGCGGAGCTCGACGGTGTGGCCGGCGGTCTGAACATCGGCAACATCGGTGGCCTCAACGTTGCCCCGGCCACCGGCCTGGACCTGGGCGGCGTCGACCTCGGTGGCGTCGCGGCCGGTGTCTCCGCGCCGCTGCAGACGTCGCTGGGCGGCGTCGCCGCCGGCCTCTGAGCCACCTGTCTCCGGTAGTGACGACCGGATGATTTTCGAGCGCCTCTTTTCGTGCCGCACGGCACGGAAGGGGGCGCTCTGCCGTGTGTGCGGCCGGGTGAAATGTTTGGCGTATTCCGCGCTTTTTTGCTAGCCTTCATTTAAGGGACAGATGGGTGGCGTCGCCAGTGCAATTCACCGGCGGCGCCTATCTGTGTCACCACTGTGTTTCTGCGCGGAACCGCCGTCCGGATGGGGCGGTGCGCTCACCGCGACACGTCGAGAACTGCTCGCAAGAGCTTCACATGAGCAGACCAATCCGCATTGCCCCAGGCCCCGGATTCCCCCTGTATCCGACGGCGTTGCCCGTCCTGGCGGCAGCCGGGCCGGGCGAAGAAAGGGACATCCTCGTGACAGCTCCGCGTACCGCCCGTCTGACCACCCTGATCGTTCTGCCCGCGGCACTCTGCCTGGCGGCGGCGATACCCGCGGCCGCCCACCCGGGCCACCCGGCCGGGAAGGCGGCCGACGGTTCCCAGTCCTACCAGGTCGACCTGGAGCAGCTGAACGACTCCGGGGCCCACGGCACCGCGATGCTGACGCTCGACGGCCGCGAACTGAACGTGAAGATCGACGCGTCGGGTCTGGTGCCCGGTCAGCCGCACGCCCAGCACCTCCACGGCTCCACCGACGGCCACGACTTCCACTGCCCCGACGCGAGCGCGGACAAGAACGGCGACGGCATCGTCACCACCGCCGAGGGCCTGCCCGCCTACGGAGACATCAACATCTCCCTGACCACCAAGGGCGACACCAGCAAGAAGAGCGGCCTGGACGTCACCCGGATGCCCGCGGCCGACAAGGACGGCAAGCTCTCCTACGAGCGGACCCTCACGGTCTCCCAGCAGGTCGCGGACCACATCAAGGACCTGCACGTCGTCCAGCACGGCATCGACCCCAACGGCAACGACACATACGACTTCGGCAAGGGCAAGAGCGAACTCGACCCCAAGCTGCCCCAGGAGGCCACCGCCCCCGCGTCCTGCGGAATGGTCGCGGGCGCGGCCGTGGGTTCCATGCCGGTCGGCGGTGTCGAGACCGGCTCGGGCGGGACCCAGGGCGTCGAGTCGCCGGGCCTCTTCGCCGCGGGCGGCGCGGCCCTGCTGGGCGCGGCGGCGCTGGGCGTGACGGCGCGGCGTCGCCGCACGGCCGCGACCGACACCCACTGAGGCGGCGCGCGGATGCCGGAGACGACCCCGGCGGCTGAAGGGACCGCCCGGCGGCATCCCCGCCGGGCGGCCTTGCTGACCGCCGCGTCCGTGCTGCTGCTGGTGGCCGGAGTCCTGCTGGGCACCGGATTCGCCCGTCAGGAACCCGCTCCACCCGGGCGGCCCGACACGGTGGCCGGACCGCCCGCCACCGACGCCAGCCCGGCCCCCTCGGCGACACCGGGGGCGGACGGAGCGACGCCGGAGCCCACGATGCCCGCCTCCCCGCCCACGAGGCTGACCATCGCCTCCCTGGACGTCTCGACCTCCCTGGAACGGCTCGGCCTGGACGACCACGGCGTCCTGGGAAAGCCCCGCGACCCCGACAAGGCCGGCTGGTACGAACGGGGCGTCGCACCCGGCGCGCGCGGACCGGCGGTCATCGCCGGGCACGTCACCTGGAACGGTCGCGAAGGCGTCTTCTTCGACCTCGCCCGGCTCCGCCCCGGCCGACGGATCGACGTCACCCGAGCCGACGGAACCACGGCCGCCTTCACGGTGACCAGGACCGCTCAGTACCCCAAGGACCACTTCCCAAGCCTGGAGGTGTACGGCAACACGGACCACGCCGAACTCCGGCTCATCACCTGCGGAGGCGACTACACCGACGCCGACCATCACTACAGCGACAACGTCGTGGTCTACGCCCGACTGGACTCCGCGGCTCGTCCCGACGTGACCTGACAGGGCGCGCAGATCCGGGGCCGCCCGGCCTGCCTCGCCCGTCACCCTCTCCCTGGTGATCACCCTTGGTTACTATGGTCACTTCATGTGGGAGGTGGGAAGCGTGCGAGATGTCACCTCGACCCGCTACGTCGCGGCCCTGCGCTCCGGCGGCTCGGTGCCCGGAGTCGTCGAGGCCGACGATCTGGGTACCTACGTCGTGAAGTTCACCGGCTCCGCGCAGGGCCACAAGGCGCTGGTCGCCGAGGTGATCGTCGGTGAGCTGGCCCGCGCCCTGGGCCTGCGCTTCCCCGAGCTGGTGCTCGTGCACTTCGACCCCGTCGTGGCCGCCGACGAGCCGCACCAGGAGGTGCGCGAGCTGCACGCCGCCAGCGCGGGCGTCAACCTCGGCATGGACTATCTCCCGGGCGCCCGCGACCTCACCCCCGAGCTGGCCCGGCACTTCCCGGTGGACCCGCTGGAGGCGGGCCGGATCGTCTGGCTGGACGCGCTCACCGCCAACGTGGACCGCACCGTCCACAGCTCCAACCTCATGGTCTGGCCGACCTTCGGCATCGCGCCCCCGCGCCTGTGGCTCATCGACCACGGCGCCGCCCTCGTCTTCCACCACCGCTGGGACACCACCGACCCCGGCCGGAAGTACGACTTCCGCCACCACGCCCTCGGCCAGTACGGCCCCGACGTGCGCGCCGCCGACGCCGAGCTGGCCCCGAAGGTCACCGAGGAGTTGCTGCGCGGCATCCTCGCCGAGGTGCCCGACGCCTGGCTCACCGACGATCCCGCCTTCGCCACCCCCGACGAGGCCCGCGCCGCCTACGTCGACCACCTGCTGGCCCGCGCCCGGCTGTCCGCCGAGTGGCTGCCCACCGACTTCCCCGACCGCGCGGAACTCGCCGCCGAGGAGGCCGCCCGCGCCGAGCGGTCCCAGCGGGGGCGCCCGGACTGGCTCAAGCGGGTCCCCGACCTGCACGGCCGTCCCGCGGCGGAACAGGACTGGTCGGTACACCTGGGATGAAAGGACCTTCGTGAGTCACCGAGTCGAGATCGAGTACTGCACCCAGTGCCGCTGGCTGCCCCGCGCGGCCTGGCTGGCGCAGGAGCTGCTCACCACCTTCGAGACCGAGCTGGGCGAACTCGCCCTCAAGCCCGGCACCGGTGGCGTCTTCGTCGTCCGGGTGGACGGCGAACCGGTCTGGGACCGCCGTGAGCAGGGCTTTCCCGAGCCCACGGCGGTCAAGCGGCTGGTGCGCGACCGGGTGGCGCCGGAGCGGTCCCTCGGCCACTCGGACAAGTGAGGCCGCTCAGCCGGTGAGCCGCCGGTAGGCCGGAAGGGTGAGGAAGTCGGCGTACTCCTCGTCCAGCGCCACCGTCAGCAGCAGGTCGTGCGCCTCCTGCCAGTGCCCGGCCGCGAACGCCTCCGCGCCGATCTCTGCCCGCACCGCCGCCAGCTCGGCAGCGGCCAGCGAGCGGGCCAGCTCGGGGGTGGCGCGCTCACCGTTCTCGAACACCACGCCCGCGTCGATCCACTGCCAGATCTGCGAGCGGGAGATCTCGGCGGTGGCCGCGTCCTCCATCAGGTTGAAGATGGCCACCGCGCCGAGCCCGCGCAGCCACGCCTCGATGTACCGGATGCCGACCTGCACCGCGTTGACCAGCCCGGCGTACGTCGGCTTCGCCTCCAGCGAGCCGA
This sequence comes from Streptomyces sp. NPDC002176, assembly GCF_044903645.1. Classification (NCBI taxonomy): domain Bacteria; kingdom Bacillati; phylum Actinomycetota; class Actinomycetes; order Kitasatosporales; family Streptomycetaceae; genus Streptomyces; species Streptomyces sp. NPDC002176. The sequence continues at coordinate 1,435,811 of NZ_JBJDQW010000001.1, read as the reverse complement.
TGTCGATCAGGTCGGCCGCCTCCACGTGGACGTCCTCGCGCAGCCGGTCCTTCTGGTGCGGGCGGTCGCCGAGCACCTTGTCGAAGGACTCCATGGCGATCGATACCAGGTCCGGGTGGGCCACCCAGGAGCCGTCGAAGCCGTCGGCCGCCTCACGGTCCTTGTCCGCCCGCACCTTCTCGAAGGCCACCTTGTTCACCTCGGCGTCCTTGCGGGACGGGATGAACGCCGCCATCCCGCCGATCGCGTGCGCGCCCCGCTTGTGGCAGGTGCGGACGAGGAGTTCGGTGTACGCGCGCATGAACGGCGCCGTCATCGTGACCAGGTTGCGGTCCGGCAGCACGAACTCCGGCCCGCCGTCACGGAAGTTCTTCACGATGGAGAACAGATAGTCCCAGCGGCCCGCGTTCAACCCGGAGGCGTGGTCGCGGAGTTCGTAGAGGATCTCCTCCATCTCGTACGCGGCCGTGATCGTCTCGATCAGCACGGTGGCCCGTACGGAGCCCTGTGGGATGCCGAGTTGGTCCTGCGCGAAGACGAACACGTCGTTCCACAGCCGGGCTTCGAGGTGGGACTCGGTCTTCGGCAGGTAGAAGTAGGGGCCCTTGCCCAGCTCCAGCAGGCGGGCGGCGTTGTGGAAGAAGTACAGGCCGAAGTCGACCAGGGCGCCCGGAATCGGCTCCCCGTCGGCGCCCACGAGGTGCCGCTCGTCCAGATGCCAGCCGCGCGGACGCATCACGACCGTCGCCAGCTCCTCCTGCGGGCGCAGCGCGTACGACTTGCCGCTGCGGGCGTCGGTGAAGTCGACGCGGCCCGCGTAGGCGTCGGTCAGGTTGAGCTGGCCGAGGATCACGTTCTCCCAGGTGGGGGAGGAGGCGTCCTCGAAGTCGGCGAGCCAGACCCTGGCGCCCGAGTTGAGGGCGTTGACCGTCATCTTGCGGTCGGTCGGGCCGGTGATCTCCACCCGGCGGTCCTGCAGCGCGGGCGGCGCCGGGGCCACCCGCCAGGAGTCGTCGGCCCGGACATCGGCCGTCTCGGGCAGGAAGTCCAGGGTGCCGGTACGGGCGATCTCGGCGCGGCGCTCGGTCCTGCGGGCCAGGAGTTCGTTCCGGCGCGGGGTGAACCGCCGGTGCAGCTCCGCGAGGAAGTCCAGCGCCGGGCCGGTGAGGACCTCCTCCTGGCGGGGGAGCGGCTCGGCGTCGACGACGACCGGCGGGGACGCGGGTGCGGACATGAGCGGTCACTTCCTCCGTGGCGGGCGGGTCGGACTGGGCAGCGTAATTTCCTGATCGCCGAAGCTCAATGGGCCCCGCCGGGGCGCAGCCTGCCGAGGTCGGCCCCGGTGTCGATGTCGTACGGCTCGGCCACGTCCCCGCACTCCACGAGCCGGATCTCGGCGGAGTGCCGCCGCAGATACGCGCGGGCCCCCTGATCACCCTGGGCGGCCGCGGCCACACCGGCCCAGTGGGCGGCGCCCAGCAGCACCGGGTGGTTGCGCCTTCCGCCGTACGCGGCCGACACGAGGGAGGTCTCGCCGGTGAAGGAGTCCAGCACCCGTGCGTACGCCTCGGGGCTGATGCCCGGCTGATCGACGAGGCTCACGAGAGCGCCGCGTGCGTCCGTGCCCGTGAGGGAGCGAAGGCCGACGCGGAGGGAGGACCCCATCCCCTCGTCCCAGCCGGGGTTGTCCACGATCACGCATCCACTCAACTCGGCCTGTGCGCGCACCTCTTCGGCTCCCGCCCCGAGCACCACGTGCACGCGGGTACACCCGGCCTCCCACAGGGCGCGCGCCGCCCGCTCGACCAGCAGGGCGCCGTTGTGGCGCAGGAGGGCCTTGGGGCTCCCGCCGAGCCGCCGCCCTCCTCCGGCGGCGAGCAGCAGCCCGGCGACTCGGGGGTGGCGGGGGGCTCGGTCGGGTGTCATGGGAACAGCATGCAGGCACACGGGCCGGCCTCAGTGCCTGGCACCCTTGACTCGCGCCCGAGCGTGCGGCAAGACTCCTTCAACAGAACGTTGAAGTCCGTTACATGGGTGTTAACACCGTTTCCTGGACGTGAACGGCGGAGAGGGGTTTCGGGTGTCCGACGTCGAGCTGGCGCTGCGTTCCACGCGTGTCGTCACCCCGGAGGGAATGCGGCCCGCGACGGTCACCGTCGCAGGCGGGACGATCGAGGCCGTGCTGCCGTACGAGGCGAAAATTCCGGCCGTCGAACTGGATGACGACGCCCTGCTGCCCGGCCTGGTCGACACGCACGTACACATCAACGACCCCGGCCGTGCCGAATGGGAGGGCTTCTGGACCGCGACCCGCGCGGCGGCGGCCGGGGGCATCACCACGCTCGTCGACATGCCGCTGAACTCCCTCCCGCCGACCACCACGGTCGACCACCTCCGGGTGAAGCGGGCGGCGGCCGAGGGGCGGACCCATGTCGACGTCGGCTTCTGGGGCGGCGCGCTGCCGGGCAACGTCAAGGACCTGCGCCCGCTGCACGAGGCCGGGGTGTTCGGGTTCAAGGCGTTCCTCTCGCCGTCCGGCGTGGACGAGTTCCCGCAGCTGGACGGTGCCCAACTGGCCCGTTCCCTGGGCGAGATCGCCGGATTCGGCGGACTGCTGATCGTGCACGCCGAAGACCCGTCCCACCTCACGGACGCCCCCGCCGGACCGGCGTACGCGGGCTTCCTCGCCTCCCGCCCACACGCGGCCGAGACCGACGCCATCGCTCAACTGCTGGACCTGGCAAGGCGGTTGGACGCACGCGTGCACGTACTCCATCTCTCCTCCGCCGCCGCGCTCCCGCTGATCGCCGCCGCCCGCGCGGACGGCGTCCGGGTCACCGTGGAGACCTGTCCGCACTACCTCACCCTGAGCGCCGAGGAAGTCCCGGACGGGGCGAGCGAGTTCAAGTGCTGTCCGCCCATCCGTGAGGCCGCCAACCGTGACCTGCTCTGGCAGGCGCTCGCGGACGGCACCATCGACTGCGTCGTCACCGACCACTCGCCCTCCACCGCCGACCTCAAGACACCGGACTTCGCCACCGCCTGGGGCGGCATCTCCGGCCTCCAATTGAGCCTTCCGGCGATCTGGACCGAGGCACGGACCCGCAGACACCAACTGACCGACGTGGTGCGCTGGATGTCCGCCCGGACCGCCGCGCTCGCCGGTCTCGACCGCAAGGGCGCCATCGCGCCGGGCCGGGACGCCGACTTCGCCGTCCTCGCCCCGGAGGACACCTTCACCGTGGACCCGGGCCGCCTCCAGCACCGCAACCCGGTCACCGCGTACGCCGGGAAGACCCTGCACGGTGTGGTGAGGTCCACCTGGCTGCGCGGCCAACAGGTGTACAGCCAAGGTGAGTTCACCGAGCCCCAGGGCCGCCTGCTCACCCGTGGCGGCTGAGCCCCGCATCCCCCCGCCGAAAGGACCCCCGATCACCGTGACGGCGCAGCAACCCCCCACCCCGCCCCACTTCACCGGCGACGCGGCTCCCTACGGCGGCGGCGACCCCTACGCGGACTACCGCACCGCCGACTTCCCCTTCACCCACCACCCCGACCTCGCCGACCGGCGCCTGGGGGCCGGAGTGATCGCCGCCAACGACGAGTTCTTCGCTGAGCGGGAGAACCTGCTGCTGCCCCACCACGCCGAGTTCGAGCCCGGCCGCTTCGGCCACAAGGGCAAGATCATGGACGGCTGGGAGACCCGCCGCCGACGCGGCACCAGCGCCGAGGAGCCCTGGCCGGGCGCCGACGACCACGACTGGGCGCTGATCCGGCTCGGCACACCCGGAGTGATCCGGGGGATCGTCGTGGACACCGCGCACTTCCGGGGCAACCACCCGCAGGCCGTCTCCGTCGAGGCGACCTCGGCGCCCGGCACCCCGTCCCCCGAGGAACTGCTCGGCGACGGCGTGAAGTGGACGACGCTCGTCCCGCGCACCCCGGTCGGCGGCCACGCGGCGAACGGCTTCACCGTCTCCGCGCCCCAGCGCTTCACCCACCTGAAGCTGAACCAGCACCCGGACGGCGGTGTCGCCCGGCTGCGCGTGCACGGCGAGATCGTCCCGGACCCGGAGTGGCTGGCGACGCTCGGCACCTTCGACGTGGCCGCGCTGGAGAACGGCGGCCGGGCCGAGGACGCCTCCGACCGCTTCTACTCCCCGGCCGCCAACACCATCCGGCCCGGCCGCTCCCAGCGGATGGACGACGGCTGGGAGACCCGGCGCCGCCGCGACCGGGGCCACGACTGGATCACGTACCGGCTGACCGGGCAGGCGAGCATCCGGGCCGTCGAGATCGACACGGCGTATCTGAAGGGGAACAGCGCGGGCTGGGCCTCGGTGTCGGTGCGGGACGGCGAGAGCGGCGAGTGGACGGAGATCCTGCCGCGCACCCGGCTCCAGCCGGACACCAACCACCGCTTCCCGCTCCCGGCCCCCGTCGTCGGCACGCACGCGCGCGTGGACATCCACCCGGACGGCGGCATCTCCCGGCTGCGCCTCTTCGGCTCCCTCACCGAGAGCGGCGCGAGCCGCCTGGCCGCCCGGTACCGGGAACTGGACGGCTGACGCCCGCCGGGGGGACCGATGAGTTGCGGTCCCGCGCGGGGTCTGCACCGTTGACAGCACGACCCCGCACCCGGAAGAAGGCACCCATGGGCAAGCTCGTATCCACCGTCTTCGTCTCGCTCGACGGCGTTTACCAGGCCCCCGGCGGCCCCGAGGAGGACACCAGCGGCGGCTTCGGCCAGGGCGGCTGGACCTTCCCGTACGCCGACGACGACTTCGGCGGCTTCGTCGACGAGAGCTTCGGCCGGGTCGGCGCCTTCCTGCTCGGCCGCCACACCTACGACATCTTCGCGGGCTACTGGCCGAAGGTCACCGACCCCGGGAACCCGGTCGCGGCCAAGCTGAACGCGCTGCCGAAGTACGTCGTCTCCGCGACCGTCGAGAACCCCGAGTGGGTCGGTACCACCGTGCTCTCCGGCGACCTCGGCAAGGAGGTCCAGGCGCTGAAGGAGCGCACCGAGGGCGAACTCCAGATTCACGGCAGCGGGGCGCTGGTCCGGGCGCTGGTCAACCTGGGTCTGATCGACACCCTGCACCTGCTGACCTTCCCCGTGGTGCTCGGCGAGGGCCGCCGCCTGTTCGTGGAGGGAGCCGTCCCCACCCGCTTCCGGCACGCGGGCGGCAAGGTCACCGGCAAGGGGGTCTCCATCCAGTCGTACGACCTCGACGGCCGCCCCGAGTACGGCTCTTTCTAGTCGGTCGACGGGATGCCAACAGGAGCCCGAACAGCTCCTGTTGGCGCAGGTTAACTCCGTGCGAACTCATCGGACCTGCCGGGAAAATCCACATCTCCGTCATTGACATGAACGTGTCTACGCGCGTCATCATGAATCCATGAGATTCCCCCCACGCACCACTCGTATCGGCGCTGCGGCGGCCCTCCTCTCCGCCCTCCTCGTCGGCGGCACCGTCTCCGCCACCACCGCGGACGCGGCCACCGCGTCGGTCGGCAGCATCTGCTACGGCTCCCTGCCGTCCCAGGCGCACGACACCCTCGACCTCATCGCGCAGGGCGGCCCCTACCCCTACTCCCAGGACGGCGTGGTCTTCCAGAACCGCGAGGGCGTCCTGCCGGGCCAGTCCTCCGGGTACTACCACGAGTACACGGTCAAGACCCCCGGCGAATCCACCCGCGGCGCCCGCCGCATCGTCACGGGCCAGCAGACCGAGGAGGACTACTACACCTCCGACCACTACGCCACGTTCGACCTCGTCGACTACGGCTGCTGACACCCCCGTTCGACCCGCCCCGCGACTCTTCCCCCCACACCAGGAGTCGCGGGGCGGGGTCATGTCCGGGGCGGCTCAGATGTAGGAGGGCTCCACCCGGTCCGGAACCTCCGCCAGCGCCACCGCTCTTCGCTCGTGCCGCGAGATCTCGCACGCCTCCGCGATCCGCAGGGCCTGCAACGCCTGCCAGCCGTCACAGGGGTTGGGGCGTTCACCGCGTACCACGTCGACGAAGGCGCAGAGTTCCGACGCGTAGGCGGTGCCGAAGCGTTCGAGGAAGCCGGGCCAGGGTCTGTCGGCCGGAGGCGGGCCCGTCGGTTCGGTGGAGGCGACGGGGGTGCGGTCGTCCAACCCCACGACCACCGTGTCGAGTTCGCCGGACAGCTCCATGCGCACGTCGTAACCGGCGCCGTTGAGGCGGGTCGCGGTCGCCGTGGCCAGGGTGCCGTCGTCCAGGGTGAGCAGGGCCGCGCCGGTGTCGACGTCTCCGGCCTCGCGGAACATCGGGGGACCGGCGTCCGAGCCGGTCGCGTACACGTCGACCACCTCGCGGCCGGTCACCCAGCGCAGGATGTCGAAGTCGTGGATCAGGGTGTCCCGGAACAGGCCGCCGGACAGCGGCAGCCACTCGCGCGGGGGCGGGGACTGGTCGGAGGTCAGGGCGCGCACGGTGTGCAGCCGCCCGAGCCGACCCGAGCGCACCGCCTCACGGGCGCCGACGTACCCCGCGTCGAAGCGCCGCTGGAACCCCATCTGGAGCACGGTCCCGGCCGCCGCGACCTCGGCGAGCGCGTGCAGGGTGCCGGGCAGGTCGAGCGCGATCGGCTTCTCGCAGAACACCGGCAGCCCGGAGCGGGCCGCGCGGCCGATCAGCTCCGCGTGCGCCGCCGTCGCCGTGGTGATCACCACCGCGTCCACGCCCCAGTGGAAGACCTCGTCCACGCCCGGCGCCGCGGTCTCGCCCAGCCGGTGCGCCAGCTCCTGCGCGCGTAACGGATCGGAGTCCGTCAGGATCAGCGATCCGACCTCCCGGTGGCGGCTCAGTGTGTTGGCGTGGATGGCCCCGATACGGCCGGTCCCGATGACCCCGATGCGCATGAGGACACATTGAGGGGGAACAACGTGCACCTGTCAATCAAAATGTCAGGACAACCGGACTTCACGACTTCCCGTCATCCGGGCGCCGGACTACGCTCGGGCCCGTGCCGAAACCAGATGTGGACCCGACCGCGCCGCTCGATCTCCGCGTGGACCGAAGCTCCCCGGTGCCGCTGTACTTCCAGCTCGCGCAGCAGCTGGAGGCCGCCATCGAGCGCGGCGCCCTCACTCCCGGCAGCCTGCTCGGCAACGAGATCGAGCTGGCCGCCCGGCTCGGCCTGTCCCGGCCCACCGTCCGCCAGGCCATCCAGTCCCTCGTCGACAAGGGCCTGCTGGTGCGCCGCCGGGGCGTCGGCACCCAGGTCGTGCACAGCCAGGTCAAGCGCCCGCTGGAACTGAGCAGCCTCTACGACGACCTGGAGGCGGCCGGACAGCGGCCCGCCACCAAGGTCCTGGTCAACACGGTCGTCCCGGCCACCGCCGACATCGCCGCCGCGCTCGGTGTCACCGAGGGCGGCGACGTACACCGCGTCGAGCGGCTGCGGCTGGCCCACGGCGAGCCGATGGCGTACCTGATCAACCATCTGCCGCTCGGCCTGCTGGACCTCGACACCGCCCGGCTGGAGGCCACCGGCCTGTACCGGCTGATGCGCTCGGCCGGGATCACCCTGCACAGCGCCCGCCAGTCCATCGGCGCCCGCGGCGCCACCCCCGCCGAGGCCGACCGGCTCGCCGAGGCCGAGGGCGCCCCCCTGCTCACCATGAGGCGCGTCACGTTCGACGACACCGGCCGCGCGGTCGAGCACGGCGACCACACCTACCGTCCGGCCCGGTATTCCTTCGAGTTCCAGCTCCTCGTACGCCCCTGAGCCATCCCCGGCCGCGTCACATTGTCCGGACAAACACCCCGTCAGGGGCGCCCCGGGCAGGTGACGAGTGTTCCCCGTGTTCGATACTGAAGTGTTTGGGGGCAGGTGGAGGCACCGCCGGGACGACCGGACCGGTGCGCCGCCCGCCCCTCTCGCATGCAGAGCACGTAAAGCACCTCAGAACACGGCAAGAAGGGGCACGGCCTCGTGGCACGGTTTCAGAACCGGGTAGGCATGACGGTGGCAGGAGCGTTCGCACTGCTCGCCTGCGTCTCGCTGACCGCCTGCAGCAGCACCGGCGGCAAGAAGGCCGAGGACGCCCGCAAGGCCGCCACGGCCCAGGGCAGGGCAGCGGTGACCACCCCCCGCTGGACCATCGCGATGATCACCCACTCCGGAGACGGCGACACCTTCTGGGACATCGTGCAGAGCGGCGCCAAGCAGGCGGCGATCAAGGACAACATCAAGTTCCTGTACTCGCACGACGACGAGGCCCAGCAGCAGGCCCAGCTGGTGGACGCCGCGATCGACAAGAAGGTCGACGGGATCATCGTCAGCCTCGCCAAGCCCGACGCCCTCAAGGCGGCCGTGGCCCGCGCCCACAAGGCCGGTATCCCGGTGGTCACGGTCAACTCCGGCTCGGCGCAGTCCAAGGCGTTCGGCGCCCTCAGCCACATCGGCCAGGACGAGACCATCGCCGGTGAGGCCGTGGGCGAGGAGCTGAACAAGCGCCACCGGAAGAACGCCCTGTGCGTCCTGCACGAGCAGGGCAACGTCGGCCACGAGCAGCGCTGCGACGGCGTGGAGAAGACCTTCCACGGCAAGGTCCGCAAGCTCTACGTCAACGGCACCAACATGCCCGACGTCCAGTCCGCCGTGGGCGCCAAGCTCCAGGCCGACCGGGACGTGGACGCCGTCGTCACCCTGGGCGCCCCCTACGCCGACACCGTGGTGAAGGCCAAGGAGGACGCGGGCAGCAAGGCCGAGGTCGACACCTTCGACCTCAACGCCAAGGTCGCCGCCGAGCTGAAGGACGGCACCCTCGGCTTCGCCGTCGACCAGCAGCCCTACCTCCAGGGCTACGAGGCGGTCGACCTGCTGTGGCTGTACAAGTACAACGGTGACGTCCTCGGCGGCGGCAGGCCCGTCCTGACCGGCCCGCAGATCATCACCAAGGACCAGGCGGGCGCGCTCGCGGCGTACACCGATCGGGGCACCCGATGAGCACCACCACCGACATCCGGCCCACCGGGGGCCCGGCACCCGGCGGCGACCGGCCCCACGACGAACGCCTGCTGCGCACCTCCCCGCTGCGCAAGCTGCTGTCCCGGCCCGAACTGGGCTCGGTCGTCGGCGCCCTCGCCGTCCTGGTCTTCTTCGCGGTCGCCGCCGACGGCTTCCTGCGCGCGTCCAGCATCAGCACCGTGCTGTACGCCTCCTCGACCATCGGCATCATGGCCGTGCCCGTGGCCCTGCTGATGATCGGCGGCGAGTTCGACCTCTCCGCGGGCGTCATGGTCACGTCCTCCGCGCTGATCTCCTCGATGTTCAGCTACCAGATGACGGCCAACATCTGGGTCGGCGCGGGCGTGTCCCTGCTGGCCACGCTGGCGGTCGGCGCGTTCAACGGGTTCATGCTGACCCGCACCAAGCTGCCCAGCTTCATCGTCACGCTCGGCACGTTCCTGATGCTCACCGGCATGAACCTCGGCTTCACCAAGCTGATCGACGACACCGTCTCCACCAAGTCCATCGGTGACATGGAGGGCTTCCCGAGCGCCCGAGCGGTCTTCGCCTCGACGCTCAGCCTGGGCGGGGTCGACATCAAGATCACCGTGCTGTGGTGGCTCGGCCTGGTCGCTCTCGCCTCCTGGGTGCTGCTGCGCACCCGCGTCGGCAACTGGATCTTCGCGGTCGGCGGCAACGAGGACGCGGCCCGCGCGGTCGGCGTCCCCGTCGCCAAGACCAAGATCGGCCTCTACATGGGCGTCGCGTTCGGCGCCTGGGTGTCCGGGCAGCACCTGCTGTTCTCCTTCGACACCGTCCAGTCCGGCGAGGGTGTCGGCAACGAGCTGATCTACATCATCGCGGCCGTCATCGGCGGCTGCCTGATCACCGGCGGCTACGGCAGCGCCATCGGCTCGGCGGTCGGCGCGCTGCTGTTCGGCATGACCAGCAAGGGCATCGTCTTCGCCGAGTGGAACCCCGACTGGTTCAAGTTCTTCCTCGGAGCGATGCTCCTCCTGGCGACCCTGCTCAACACCTGGGTCCGCAAGCGCGCGGAGGCCACCAAATGACCGTCACCGAAGAGCGCACGCCCCTGGTCGAGCTGACCGACGTCAGCAAGCACTACGGCAACGTCCGCGCCCTGGAGGGCGTCTCCCTTCAGGTGCACGCCGGGGAGATCACCTGCGTCCTCGGCGACAACGGCGCGGGCAAGTCCACCCTGATCAAGACCATCGCGGGCCTCCACCAGCACGACGGCGGCACCCTGCGCATCGAGGGCGAGGAGACCCGGCTCGCCTCCCCGCGCGACGCCCTGGACCGGGGCATCGCCACCGTCTACCAGGACCTCGCCGTCGTCTCCCTGATGCCGGTCTGGCGCAACTTCTTCCTCGGCTCCGAGCCCCGCAAGGGCAAGGGCCCCTTCGCGCGCCTGGACACCGATCTGATGCGCCGCACCACCCGCGAGGAACTGCTGCGCATGGGCATCGACCTGCGCGACGTCGACCAGCCCATCGGCACCCTCTCCGGCGGCGAGCGCCAGTGCGTGGCCATCGCCCGTGCCGTCCACTTCGGCGCCAAGGTGCTCGTCCTGGACGAGCCCACCGCCGCCCTGGGCGTCAAGCAGTCCGGTGTGGTCCTCAAATATGTGGCCGCGGCACGGGACGCGGGCCTGGGTGTTGTGTTGATCACCCATAACCCGCACCACGCGCATCTCGTCGGCGACCGCTTCGTGCTGCTGCGCCGCGGCGCCATGGTGGGCAACCACACACGCGACGAGATCACCCTGGACGAACTGACCAAGCAGATGGCGGGCGGAGCGGACCTGGACGCTCTGCACCACGAGCTGAAGCGCGACTGACCGGCGCGGGGCCGCGGGGATTCGCGGCTCCGCCCCTGACCGCGCCGCACTCGGCTGACCGCGCCGCACTCGGCGTGAGCGTGAGGCACAATCGAGCCCGATGAGCACCTACCGCGACCTCGCCGCCCCCATCGGCTCCCGCCGCGCCCCCGTCCTGCGCACGGTGGGCACCCGGGAACGCCGCTCCCACCTGACCGCGCCCCGGGTGCCCACGGTCGGCATCGACATCGGCGGCACCAAGGTCATGGCGGGCGTCGTGGACGCCGACGGCAACATCCTGGAGAAGCTCCGCGCGGAGACCCCGGACAAGTCCAAGAGCCCCCAGGTCGTCGAGGACACCATCGCCGAACTGGTGCTGGACCTCTCCGACCGGCACGACGTGCACGCCGTCGGCATCGGCGCGGCCGGCTGGGTCGACGCCGACCGCAACCGGGTGCTCTTCGCCCCCCACCTGTCCTGGCGCAACGAACCCCTGCGCGACCGCCTCGCCGCCCGGCTGTCCGTGCCCGTCCTGGTGGACAACGACGCCAACACCGCGGCCTGGGCCGAGTGGCGCTTCGGCGCCGGGCGCGGCGAGGACCACCTCGTCATGATCACCCTCGGCACCGGCATCGGCGGCGCCATCCTGGAGGACGGCCAGGTCAAGCGGGGCAAGTTCGGCGTGGCCGGAGAGTTCGGCCATATGCAGGTCGTCCCCGGCGGACACCGCTGCCCCTGCGGCAACCGCGGCTGCTGGGAGCAGTACAGCTCCGGCAACGCCCTGGTACGCGAGGCGAGGGAGCTGGCCGCCGCCGACTCCCCGGTCGCCTACGGGATCATCGAGCACGTCAAGGGCAACATCGGCGACATCACCGGCCCGATGATCACCGAGCTGGCCCGCGAGGGCGACGCCATGTGCATCGAGCTGCTCCAGGACATCGGCCAGTGGCTCGGCGTCGGCATCGCCAACCTCGCCGCCGCCCTCGACCCGTCCTGCTTCGTCATCGGCGGCGGGGTCAGCGCCGCCGACGACCTCCTCATCGGCCCCGCCCGCGACGCCTTCAAGCGCCACCTCACCGGCCGCGGCTACCGCCCCGAGGCCCGCATCACCCGCGCCCAGCTCGGCCCCGAGGCGGGCATGGTCGGCGCCGCGGACCTCGCCCGGCTGGTCGCCCGCCGCTTCCGCCGCGCCAAGCGCCGCCGCGTGGAGCGCTACGAACGCTACGAGCGGTACACCCAGACCCGCCGCGACCGGGACACCGCATGACCACCTCGCTTCCCCACCAGGCGGCCGCCCCCACCACGCCGCAGCCGTCGGGCGAGGACCCGCGCCACCGCGTCAAGCGCCGCGCCCTCACCCTGCTGCTCATCGTGCTGCTCACCGGCGTACCGGCCGGCTACCTGGTGATCTCCGCCAACCAGAGCCGCGACAGCGGCAAGGACAAGGAAGCGAAGTACTCCGCCACCGGCCTCACCCCCGGCTGGCCCTCCAAGGTGCAGCGCCGCCTCTACCAGGTGCCCGTACCGCGCCCTGCCGACCGGCTCGCCTACTACGAGACCAACAACTGGAAGACCAGCCGCCTGTACGTGCAGTTCCGCACCAACGACGCGGGCCTGGACAGCTTCCTCGGCGCCCTCGGCCTGCGCCGGGACCAGCTGAAGCAGGGCGCCGTCACCATCGGCACCCGCGACCGGCAGGTCTCCGGCTGGGACCTCACCGGCCCCGGCCCCTGGTCCGGCTTCACCCACAAGCAGAAGAACCCGGCACCCACCCAGGACGTGGTCGTGAACATGTCCGACCCGCAGTACCCGATGGTGTACGCGGTCTCCCGCACGGTGCCCTGAGCCCGCTCCGGAACCCGTTGTCAGACCCCACCCGTACAGTCGGAGACAGCTCATCCGGCACGGACGGGAGACGACGGGAGGTGAAGGACGCATGAGCGACGGCACGGCCACGGCACAGGCCCCCACGACAGGCCACGCGTGGACCGAGGACACGGTCCCGGCGCGCCTCGCCTGCGTATACCTGCCCGCGCCCCTCCCGCGCGAGGCCCGCATCGCCTTCTGGGACCCCGCGGGCGACCCCCTGCCCGGCCCGGACACCACCGACGAGCTGACCGTCGTACGCCCGCACGGCGCGGGGGTGCGCCGCCGCCAGGTGCCCGCGCTCACCCTGCCCCTCGCCGACGCGCTGCCCCTGCTGGTCCGCGCCCGGCACGACCCGGCCGCCCACCCCGCCACCGCCTGCTGGGGCGCCGCCGCGCTGCACGCCCTGCGGCTGGCCGCGCGCGGGCGCCTGCTGCCCGGCCTCACCCCGAGCGGGCACGACGCCTGGCGCGCCGGACCGCTGGAGCCCGACGACATCGCGCACCTGCGCGCGGTGGCCGCCGCCCTGCCCCCCGAGGGCCACGCCGTGCCGCTGCCCGGCCCCGGACCGCTGACCCTGCCCGAGCCCGAGGCCCTGGTCCGCTCCTTCGTGGACGCCGTCGCGGACACCCTGCCCCGCACCCCCGCCGCCCCGCACGCCGGCGGGCGCCCCTTCGCCGCCCGCGAGCCCCAGCCGCTGCCCGGCGCCCACGACTGGGCCGCCGAGGTCGCCGCGGGCATGGACGCGGGCGTGCGTATCTCGTTGCGCCTGGACCTGTCCGGGTACAGCGTCTTCGACACCGGCGACGACCAGCGGGCGCGGGCCGCCGGAGCCGCCGTCGTCCAGGTCCACAGCCTCGCCGACCCCACCCTGGTGGCCGACGCGGCGACCGTGTGGGCGGGGGACGCGGACGCCTTCGGGCCCCGCGCGCACGTGGACGCCGCCCTCGCCGTCCGGCGCGCGGCCCGCGTGTGGGCGCCGCTGGACCGGCTCGCCGAGCAGGACGTGCCCGACGTGCTCGCCCTGTCCGAGGAGGAGGTCACCGACCTGCTCGGCGTCGCGGCGGCCCGGCTCGCCGCGGCCGGGGTCGCCGTGCACTGGCCCCGCGATCTCGCGAGCGACCTCGCCGCCACCGCCGAGGTCCGCGCCGCCCCCGGCTCCGCGACCGACGGCACCGGCTTCTTCGAGAGCGAGGAACTGCTCAGCTTCCGCTGGCAGCTGGCGCTCGGCGGCGACCCGCTCACCGAGGCCGAGATGGACACCCTCGCCGAGGCCCACCGCCCGGTCGTCCGGCTCCGCGACCGCTGGGTCCTGGTCGACCCCGCCCTGGTCCGCAAGGCCCGCAAGCGCGAACTGGGCCTGCTCGACCCCGTCGACGCGCTCTCCGTCGCCCTCACCGGCACCGCCGAGGTCGACGGCGAGACCGTGGAGGCCGTCCCCACCGGCGCCCTCGCGGCCCTGCGCGACCGGCTGACCGCGGGCATCGCCCCGGCCGAGCCCCCCGCCGGTCTCGACGCGACCCTGCGCGACTACCAGCTGCGCGGGCTCGCCTGGCTCGACCTCATGACCTCCCTCGGCCTCGGCGGCTGCCTCGCCGACGACATGGGCCTCGGCAAGACGATCACCCTCATCGCCCTCCACCTCCGGCGCGCCCGCACCGAGCCGACCCTCGTGGTCTGCCCCGCCTCCCTGCTGGGCAACTGGCAGCGGGAGATCAACCGCTTCGCGCCCGGCGTCCCCGTCCGCCGCTTCCACGGCGCCGACCGCACCCTCGACGGCCTCACCGGCGGCTTCGTCCTCACCACCTACGGCACCATGCGCTCCACCGCCGCCCAGCTCGCCGAGCACCCCTGGGGCATGGTCGTCGCGGACGAGGCCCAGCACGTGAAGAACCCGTACTCCGCCACCGCGAAGGCGCTGCGCACCATCAGGACCCCCGCGCGCGTGGCGCTTACCGGCACCCCGGTGGAGAACAACCTCTCCGAGCTGTGGGCCCTGCTCGACTGGACCACCCCCGGCCTGCTCGGCCCCCTGAAGTCCTTCCGCGCCCGGCACGCGCGCGCCGTGGAGAACGGCGAGGACGCCGAGGCGGTGGAGCGGCTGGCCCGCCTGGTCCGGCCGTTCATGCTGCGCCGCAAGAAGTCCGACCCCGGCATCGTCCCCGAACTCCCGCCCAAGACCGAGACCGACCACCCCGTCCCGCTCACCCGCGAACAGGCCGCGCTGTACGAGGCGGTGGTGCGCGAGTCGATGCTCGCCATCGAGGACGCGAACGGCATCGCCCGCCGGGGCCTCGTCCTCAAGCTGCTGGGCGCCCTCAAGCAGATCTGCGACCACCCAGCGCTCTACCTCAAGGAGGAGCCGTCCCACCCGGACCGGCTCTCCGCCCGCTCCGGCAAGCTCGCCCTGCTGGACGAACTGCTGGACACCGTGCTCGCCGAGGACGGCTCGGTGCTGGTCTTCACCCAGTACGTCGGCATGGCCCGGCTCATCACCGCCCACCTCGCCGATCGCGCGGTCCCCGTCGACCTCCTGCACGGCGGCACCCCGGTGCCCGAGCGGGAGCGGATGGTGGACCGGTTCCAGTCCGGGGAGATCCCGGTCCTGGTGCTCTCCCTCAAGGCGGCGGGCACCGGCCTGAACCTCACCCGCGCGGGACACGTCGTGCACTTCGACCGCTGGTGGAACCCGGCCGTCGAGGAACAGGCCACCGACCGCGCCTACCGCATCGGCCAGACCCAGCCCGTCCAGGTGCACCGCCTCGTCACCGAGGGCACCGTCGAGGACCGCATCGCCGAGATGCTCACCGCCAAGCGCGCCCTCGCCGACGCCATCCTCGGCTCCGGCGAGGCCGCCCTCACCGAGCTGACCGACCGCGAGCTGACCGACCTCGTGTCCTTGCGGAGGCCGACATGAGTTCCGGGGAGAACAGCCCGGCGGAGGAGGCCCGCGAGGCGCTGCGCGCGGCCCGGTCGGGGGAGGACGCCTCCGGGGCGGGGCGCGCGGCGGATGGCGTCGCGTCCGACAAGCTCGGGGGAGCAGCGGCGGAGCTGGGCGGACCCGCGTCGACCCGAAGGGCGGCGGCCGAGACCGAGGCCCGGCCCGGTGAGGTCGCCCGAGCCGCGCTGCGGGCCGCTGTCGCGGCTCGGCGTGAGGGCGCGGAGGCGGACCCCGGCACGGATGCGGACGCCGATGCCGATGCTGATCCCGGTGCCGGTCCCGCTGACCTGCCCACGCCCGCCGACCCTCCGCCGACCCCCGAGCAGCCCACCCCAGCGACCCCGCGCCCCGGCGATGTCGCCCGCGAGGCACTCCGCGCCGCCCGGCGGGAGGCCGAGCGTGGGGAGCGGCGCCCGCGTCGGACCACCCCGCGACCCGCACCCGCGCCCGCCGAAGGTTCCGGGCGGTCTCCCCGTGCCCAAGTCGCGCGTGAGATGCGGGAGTTCCTCAGCAACGCCTTCCGTATGCCCGAATGGGCCGACGGCCCCGAGGACACCGAGGCCCAGCCGCCCGCCGACACCCCTGAGCCCGTCGGCATGGCTGCCCTGCTGAAGGCCGGCCCGGTGCTCCCGCCGCGCCCCAAGTCCCCGGAACCGCACCCCGAGCACGAGCCGACCCCGCCGTCCCCCGGCACCACCCCGACCCGCCCCGAACCCCGTACCGCCGACCCTCGTACCGCCGACCACCCCGCCGCGCCCCCGCAGGTCCCCCCGTCCATGGCCACCCCGCACCGCGACAGCGAACACCGCCGCACCTTCCCCCCGTTCGCCCCCCGCCCCGAGCCGCGGCAGGAGTTCGCCGGGACCTGGTGGGGGCAGGCATGGGTCGACGCGCTGGAGCGAGGCGCGCTGGACGTCAACCGGCTGAGCAGAGGCCGCGGTTACGCCGACGCGGGCCATGTGGACGCGATCACCGTGACACCGGGGCTCGTGCTGGCGTACGTGCGCGGGAGCCGCCCGCGCCCGTACCGGGTGCAGCTGCGGCTGCGGACGCTGGACGACGCGGACTGGGACCGCTTCCTGGACGCGGCGGTCGACAGCCCCGCGGACATCGCCGCGCTGCTCGACAAGGAGCTGCCGCACACCCTGGCCGACCGCGGGGTCCCCCTGCTGCCCCGCCCCGGCGACCTCACCCCGCACTGCAGCTGCCCCGACTCCGGCCGCCCCTGCAAACACGCGGCCGCGCTCTGCTACCAGACCGCCCGCTTGCTGGACGCCGACCCGTTCGTCCTGCTCCTGCTGCGCGGCCGGGGCGAGCGGGAGCTGCTGGAAGCCCTCTCCCAGCGCAGCGCCGCCGACGCGGCCCGTGCCGCACGCGAGCGTGGCCCGGCCGCGCTGCCCGGCGTACGGGCGTCGGAGGCGCTCGCCGGACGCCCGCTCCCGCCGCTCCCGGCACCCCTGCCCCCGCCCGCGCACCCGGAGGCGCCACCGGCGTACCCGGCGGCGCCCGGCGGCCCCGACCCGTTCGCGCTGGACCAGCTGGCCACCGACGCCGCCGCCCGCGCGCACGCGCTGCTCACCACCGGCCGCGACCCGGTGGGCGGACTCACGCTGTGGCAGGACGCCGTACGCCTGGCCGCGGCCCGCCCCGGCTCCGGCCTGACCGCCGCCACCCGCAGCCTGTACGCCACCCTGGCCGCCGCCGTGGACCGCACCCCCGCCGAGCTGGCCCGCGCGGTCGCCGCCTGGCGGCAGGGCGGGCTCGCCGGGCTGACCGTGCTGGAGGAGTCCTGGGACCCGCCCGCGGGCCGTTTCGACCGCGCCCGCCCGCTGCTGCTCGCCGCCGACCTGCCCGCGTTCCGCCCCCGGCGCAACCAGCTCACCCACCCGGCGGGCCACGCCCAACTCCGCCTGGGCCAGGACGGCTTGTGGTACGCGTACGAGTCGGAGCCCGGCCATGACGACTGGTGGCCCCGAGGAGCCCCCGACCTCGACCCGGTCTCCGCCCTCACCACCCTCGACATACCGGACCCGCTCTGAGCGCCGAAGGTGTACCGCCCCGGCACGACCCACCGCCCGAAGGAGCTCCCCGGTGCGAAATACTCTTCCGATGAGTCCACGCGTCTCCCCGGCCAGCCGTCCGGTCACGATCCGGCGGGCCGTCGCGCGCGACGCCAAGCGGCTCACGCGGCTGGTGCGTGGCTCCGGCGCCTACGAGGGTGCGTACGCGTCCATGGTCGCGGGCTACCGGGTGGGTCCCGACTACATCGAGACCCACCGCGTCTTCGTGGCCGTCGACGCCGACGAGGAGGGCGGCAGGGTCCTCGGGTTCTACTCGCTCGTCCTCGCGCCACCGGAGCTGGACCTGCTGTTCGTCGCCGACGAGGCGCAAGGGCTGGGCATCGGACGCCTGCTCGTCGCGCATCTGCGTGCCGAGGCGCGGGCCGCCGGGCTCGACCGGGTCGAGGTCGTGGCGCATCCTCCCGCCGAGGGTTTCTACCGCAGCGTCGGCGCGGTGCGGATCGGAACCGTGCCCGCGAACCCGCCCGCCGTGCTGTGGGACCGTCCGGAATTCGAGTTCCGCTTTCCTCCGGAATGACACGGTGTCCGGAAACGCGGTACTCCGAGTGGAGCAATATCCGCGCCCGCGATCCGGGGCTCCGACGGGCAGCTCAGCGGGGGCCGCTCGGTCCACCCAGGGGCCGGTCGAGGCGCGTTTCCCTCTCCCCGGGCACGCGGGAATCCAGGTCGACCGAAACGCGGTGTGATCATTTCCCTATGGTGACGCGGTGTGTGGGCGTGTAGCGTCTGCGTCAGCTGTCGTGGTTCGGAATTCCCTCCTGCCCACGCCTTTGGTGTGGGCGTTTTGCTGTGCTGTGCCGCAGGGACCAGGGCGATCACCTCCGTCTGCCACAAGGTGTGGGAGACGTTCATCGACTGGAAGGCATGACCATGGCTACGGGAACTGTGAAGTGGTTCAACGCGGAGAAGGGCTTCGGCTTCATCGCTCAGGACGGTGGCGGCCCGGACGTCTTCGCGCACTACTCCGCGATCAACTCGACGGGCTTCCGTGAGCTGCAGGAGGGCCAGACCGTGACGTTCGACGTCACCCAGGGCCAGAAGGGCCCGCAGGCCGAGAACATCAACGTGGCCTGACCTCGCAGAACCAGACCAGGGGCCCGCGCGGCGATCGCCGCGCGGGCCCCTGGTCTGTGGAGGGGGGCGGACCTGCCCGCCCCCGGATCGTGCTGTGGCTCAGGCGTCGATGATCACGGGGACGATGAGCGGCTTGCGGCGGTAGGTCCGGAACGTCCAGTTCGACACGGCGCGGGCGACGAGCTGTTCGAGCTGACGCGCGTCCCCGACGCCTTCCTCGGCCGCGGTGGCCAGGGTCTTCTCGATGACGGGGACGACCGCCTCGAACGTCGTGTCGTCGTGGACGAAGCCGTGGGCCAGGAAGTCAGGGGCCTCGGTCAGGGCGCCGGTGTCCGCGTCGACGATCGCCACCACCGTGACCACACCCTCGTTGGCGAGGGTGAGACGGTCCTTGAGGGACGCCTCGTTCGCGCCGCCGACCTCCATGCCGTCCACGTAGACGTTGCCCGCCGGGACCTTGCCGGTGATGGACACCCGCCCGTCGACGAGGTCGACGACGACGCCGTCCTCGGCGATGACGACCCGGTCCGGATCGACACCGGTACGGATGGCGAGGTCGGCGTTGGCCCGCAGGTGTCGCCATTCGCCGTGCACCGGCATGACGTTGCGGGGCTTGACGATGTTGTAGCAGTAGACGAGTTCGCCCGCGCTGGCGTGCCCGGAGACGTGCACCTTGGCGTTGCCCTTGTGGACCACGTGGGCGCCCCACCGGGTGAGCCCGTTGATCACCCGGTAGATCGCGTTCTCGTTGCCCGGGATGAGGGAGCTGGCGAGCAGGACGGTGTCGCCCTTGCCGATACGGATCATGTGATCGCGGTTGGCCATCCGCGACAGCGCCGCCATCGGCTCGCCCTGGGAACCGGTGCACACCAGGGTGACCTTGTGGTCCGGGAGCTTCTCCAGCTCCTTCGTGCTCACCACCAGACCGGACGGGACCTTCAGATAGCCCAGGTCGCGGGCGATGCCCATGTTGCGGACCATGGAGCGGCCGACGAAGGCGACCTTGCGGCCGTGCTGGTGGGCGGCGTCCAGGATCTGCTGGATACGGTGCACATGGCTGGCGAAGCTGGAGACGATGACCCGGCGCGGCGCGGTGCGCATCACCTGCTCGATCGCCGGGTTCAGCTCGCGCTCGGAGGTGGTGAAACCGGGCACCTCGGCGTTGGTGGAGTCGGTGAGGAACAGGTCCACACCCTCCTCGCCGAGGCGGGCGAAGGCGCGCAGATCGGTGATGCGGTCGTCGAGAGGGAACTGGTCCATCTTGAAGTCACCGGTGTGCAGCACCATCCCGGCCGGGGTGCGCAGCGCGACCGCCAGGCTGTCGGGGATGGAGTGGTTGACCGCCACGAACTCGCAGTCGAAGGGCCCGAAGCGACGCCGGTCGCCCTCCCGCACCCGTACCGTCCGAGGCCGGATGCCGTGCTCCTTGAGCTTGGCCTCCAGGAAGGCCAGCGTCAGCTTGGAGCCGACGACGGGAATGTCGGACCGCTCGCGCAGCAGGTACGGCACGCCGCCGATGTGGTCCTCGTGCCCGTGGGTGAGGACCACGGCCACGATGTCGTCCAGCCGGTCCCGGATCGAGGTGAAGTCCGGCAGGATCACGTCCACGCCGGGCTGGTTCTCCTCGGGGAACAACACGCCGCAGTCGACGATGAGCAGCTTGCCCGCGTGCTCGAAGACGGTCATGTTGCGGCCGATCTCACCCAGGCCGCCCAGGGCGATGACCCGCAGCCCTCCTTCGGGAAGGGGCGGAGCGGCTTTCAGGTCGGGGTGGGGATGACTCATACCCTGACGGTACCTGGCGGCGGGACGGCGAGATCCACTGCCCAGGTGCTTCGGCGGGCGCACCGGCGGGGTGGTCACGGGTTCGGGAGGAATCCGTGGGTCGGCAGCGCGAGAGCGGCGAGTCCGGCGGGGCCGCCGAGGTGGAGCAGCCCGGCGCCCGTCACCGCGTTGGTCACCGGCGCCGCCGTGACCAGGGAGTGGACCACGCTGCCCGACGGAAGATCCCACAGCCGCACCCCGGTCCCACCCGCGGACACGAGCATGACCTCGCCGGACTCGAGGCGCAGGGGAGTGAGTGCCGTCACGGAATCACCAGGGATCGTGATCCTCCGTGAGGACCCGAGCCCGCGAATCCCCTTCTTCCCCGGCCAGAGCCAGAGTCCGTCGTAGGACGCCGCGGCCAGGTGGAAGCCGTGCCTCGGCGCGGGGATCACGCAGAGGGCGCGGATCCAGGAAAGATCTTCGATCTTCTCCTCGCCGATGAGGCGCCGGGTTCTCAGGTCCCACAGCAGCAGCCTCCCTCGCACGGTCGCTGCCAGGCGGCCGTCCGGCAGCGCGGTCATGCACGTGATGTCGTCGGGGGAGTCACCCTGGGGCAGGGGAAGAGCGTGGGATTCGGTGCTGTCGTGCAGTCGGAGGCCGCTCCGCCCGGCCGTGATCACACCGGGTGGTACGTCGTCGACCAGTGCCGTCGTGCACCACACCGCCTCCCCGGTGGGCAGGGATCTCAGGACCTGTCGCCGCTCCATGTCCCACAGGGTCATGCCCTGGGAGCCGGCCACGGCGAGGACGCGTTCGGTGACCGAAGGGACCTGCCGGACACCGCGGACGCCCGGGAACGACTGCTGCCCGCGGAACCAGCCGCCGCTCCCCGCGTCGAAGAACGTGATCCTGCTGTTCGCGGCCACTGCCAGCAAGTCGCGTCCGCGCGGGCCGCCGCCTGCCACGAGACAGAGACTGCCCGGGCGCTCCGGCGGGTGGAGGACGACGGGGCCCTCGGCGCGCGCCCTGGGCGCGGTCCGCCCCCGCGCGACGGACCCGGCGGTGGCCGGTGCGGAGCCGTCCTGTACCGGGACGGTGAGCCGGATGCCCTCCTTGCCCGCGGTGGCCACGGCCCAGGGACGGGTGCGTCCGCCGACTCCGGCGATCGCGTCCACCTCCGACACCGGGAACTCCGCCAACAGCCTCCGGGACGCCCCCGCGAAGTCCAGCACGCTCAGGGTCCGTCGCCGTACGACGGCGAGCACGGGGTGTCCCTGCGGGCCCGTCACCGAGACCAGCCGACTGGCCGCCCAGGGGAGCCTGTCGACCTTCTCGCCGGTCTCGGGGTCCCACACATGGAGGCCGTGCTTGAAGCCGTGCGAGGTCACCAGCAGGTCGTAGCCGTGCGGTCCTCGTACGGCGGCCATGACATGGCCCTTGAACGATCCGCCCAGATCCAGGAACTCGGACTCGGCGTGGCTGTTGACGGGGTCCCACAGGTGGACACCGGCCCGTCGCCCGCCGTAGGCGATCCGTGTCCTGCCCCACCGGCCGCGCAGCACGACCGAGTTGTCGGGGCGGTGGAGCGGCGCCGGGTAGCGGACCAGCTCGGGCCGTCCGTACTCGCCGGGCCGCCACAGCCGCAGGGCGTCCTCGGCGAGGAACGCGACGAGCCAGCGGTCCTCTCCCTCGCGGAGCACCCGCACCTCGTCGCCGTACAGGCTCTCCTCATGGGCCACGGAGCGGCCGGACAACGGGTCCCAGACTCTCGCGCCACGGTGGTCGGTGGAGACCAGGAAGACCCGGCCGCTGCTTCCGGTGAGCGGTGCGAGGCCGTTCGTCCGTATTCCGCTGTGGCCGGAGACGGACCTTCCCGTCCCGCTGTCCCACACCTGGACCCCGTCGTAGCTCGCCGAGGCCACCAGCGCACGCCCGTCGGGGAGGCCGAATCCGTGCAGGGCGGTCACCCGGCCTTCTGCCTGAGCGAGCACGTTCGCCGCGGGGACCCAGTCCGACCAGGCCGGAGTGAGCAGGGGTGGTTCGGGCGCGCGGACCGGGCGGCCCGTGGGGAGGGTTCCCTCCTCGGGGAGTTCCCCGCCCAGCGCCTCCCTCAGGAAGACGATGCTGTCCAGCCGCGAGGCGGCGTCGGTGGTCTCGTCCACGTACGGCTCGACCAGCGCCGCCGCCGTCACGTTGCGCCGGGTCAGATCATGGACCGGCAGCGGGAGCTGGAGTCGGCTGCGCAGTTCTCCGGAGGTCTCCCGGGCCAGCACTCCCACCGGGAGGTGCTGGTCGTCCAGCAGACCGGCGGCGTGGGCGTGGGCGGCCAGGTGCCGCGGCACGTACGGGTGCGGGGTGTGCGGCCGGTCGCGTTCGGCGAGTTCGGCCAGGGCCTCGGCGATGGCCCGGTGTACCCGGCGCGGTGACAGCAGTGGCGGTGTGCCGCCCGCGTTCTCGGTGTCGAGCAGCTGATCCGGCTCGGTGAGGAGCTTCTCCGCCACCCGCTGGTGCACCGGGCGGTAGACGGTGCGGCCATCCTCCTGGCCCTCCGTCAGGTATCCGACGAGACGGCTCGCACGGAACGCCCGAACCGCCTCGTCCAGGTCTCCGTCGTCCTCGTGGCACCCCTCCTCCGCGAGGATGGCCCGCACGACGGCGGGCCATACCTCCGCCCAGGGCAGACCGGCACCGGGGGCGAAGGCCGTGGCCCGCAGCACCGTCAGCAACAGGCGCGCCGCCATGCCCGCGTCGCGCGCGACATGCTCGAGATCCTCGCGCAGCAGCCCGGTCGTACCGTCCTCGAGCCGCCCCAGCCACGCGTCCTCGTCGAGATCCTGGACGGCCGGTGCGGCGCGCAGTTGGGCCGCGGCCAGGCGGGCGTCGAGGAAGGACGGCCACACCCCGTCGGCCACGATGCGCGCCGTGGCCTTCGCGGTATTGGCCCGGTCGCGGTAGGGGCTCGTGCCGCTCAGCAGGAGAGAGGTCACGTACGCGGTGATGTCCGCGCGGGATTCCGAGTGGTCGGTGCGGAGCACCTCGTGGGGGATGTCCTCGAAGGTGTCCTCCTGGAGCGCGCCGAGCAGCGTCGAGAGCAGCTGGTCGGCCTCCTCGTCGAGGTCGGTGGCGTAGCCGTCGAACCCGATGGAGCTGCGTATGCCGAGCAGCAGGCGTACGCGACGGCTCCGCGCCAGGGGGAGGACCACGTCGGTGATGCACGCGGCCGGATCGGCGGCCTCGTCCAGTCCATCGAGTACGACGGTGACGGGCCCGCGTGCGTCGAGATGCTGCAGCAGGACGGGCAGCAGCGGCGTGTCGCCCTCGGGCAGCGGGCGACCGCAGGCGGCGAACAGGTCCTGGAGGAGGACCAGCGAGGTCTTCGCGCGGGCCAGCACCGCGATGTCCACGGCACCTTCGGCCGGACGTACATCCTCCGGGAGTGCCTGCGCGAGGGAGGACAGGTCCGGGTCCGCGAGGAAGTCCGGATCGCTCAACGTCACGAGCCGCGCCAGTAGTGCGGACTTGCCCGAACCAGCGGACCCCGTGACGACCAGCACACCGGTCCCGGAGTCGGCGAAGGAGACCAGTTCACGCATCAGCGCGGCCCGGCCGCTGAAGTACCAGCCCGGGTCCTTGTCGCTGGTCCTGCCCGAGGCCCGCGAGGTCCAGTACGCGAGGGTGCGGCGGGACAGCGACACCTGGCGCCGTGGGCCGGACACCACGGGCTCGACCGGCCGGTGACGGGGATTGGGCAGGCAGGCGCTCGGTACGTCCCGTTGCCGGTGGGGCCACAGCCACTGGGGTTCCATGCGCCGGGGAGCCTGCTCGCTGGCCTGGTCCAGGAGTTTGCCCCACTGTTCGAAGGAGAGGTGGGAGCCGACGATCCCGAGCGACTCGTCGCCGAGCCGGGCCAGCACACGCGAGATCACCTCGCTGAACTCCCCGGTCTCCGGTCGTTCGTGGAGATCGGCGCTCGCCACCACGGCCACCGTGCGCGTGGCCCGTCGTTCCGGGCTCATCTCGGACACGATCGAGGCGACGTCCTCGCGCAAGGCCCCGGCGAAGCAGGAGTCCACGAGGACCAGCACGTGTTCCGCCGGACTGTGCAGGGCGGTGAACACGATCTCCCGGGTGGGGAACGCGGTCCTCTCCAGAGCGTCGTCCTGGGTGTGGGCGAACGTCAGGTAGTGGTTGCGGGCGCCCGTGCTCATGCCGTGGCCGGTCACGTAGACGACGAGAGCCTCGTCCGCGGGGGTCTCCACGAGGTCCTGCTCGGCGAGAAACCGCTTCAGGTCCCGCACCGAGTGCAGACCGGTCGCGCGCGAGACCGTGAACCGGTGCTCATCGGCGAGGACGGGTGAGGCGAGCCAGTCGGTGACGACGGACACCTGAGCCTCGATGGCCTGGGCGAAACCCGCGCCGTCTTGCTTCTTGTGGTCATCCTTGTAGTCGTCGACGCTCACCACCACGAGCCGTCGCCCGGCCGTCACCGGCTGCCGGTCCCCCCGCACAAGCACCTCATCGGATCGCTGAATCCTCTCCAGGCCCACACGATACGATCTGCGCGCCGACGGGGACGGACAGAGGACAGCGGCATGAACGAGACCACCGAGGCAGCCGGTCACATCGTCGGCGTGCACGGCATCGGCCAGGGAAGGACCAACGAAGTCCGCCTCAAGGACGACTGGGGCAACGCGCTCCAGCGGGGCCTGACGCGGAAGTACGGCCCCCACACCGCCGTCCCCAGCCTGACCGTGCCCCACTACACGGGCCTCTACCGGCCCGCCCCCGTCGGTGGTGGCCGGCACCTGGGCCCTGGCGACGCGGACGTACGCGACGCGGACGAACCGATGGACGCGGACGAGGAGGACTTCGTCACCCGGGCACTCGCGGCCTACGCACCGGGTCCGCTCCCCGAGGCGGGCCGGTCCCCGGATACGCTCGGCGCGCCCCTGCCCTACCTCCCCGACGCGGTGACCCGTCGCCTCGCGGCGGCGGACGCCCGCCACGGACGGGGAGCCGGGGCGAAGGTACTGGTCCTGGTCCGGCAGGCATACCGCTACCTGCACGACGAGGAACTCGGCCGACGCATCCGCGAGGTGATCCGGGCCGAGATCGAACGCTCCGGAGCACGCGTCCTCATCGCCCACTCGCTCGGCAGCGTCATCGCGTACGACATGCTGCGACGCGGAGAACTACGGGACCCCGACACCCACACCCTGATCACCTGCGGCTCCCCGCTGGGCTGGCTGACCGTACGCCGCCGCCTTCCGGGCGAGGCTCACCTGAGCGTGCCGGAGCCGCTCCACTGGCACAACCTGCACGCCGACGGAGACCCGGTGACCGGAGGGGCGGGCCTCGCGCACGTCGTGACGTCGGGATCGCTCCTCGATACCCGCGTCAGCAACGGCATCGCCGCTCCCCACGACGCCGTCCGCTACCTGTCCCAGGCCGCACTCGCCGACACGGTCCTCGCGCGAACCGCCGCTTCATAGGCCCCTGACCGAAGTTCCTCCTCCGGTCGTCCGATGCCTCCGGAGGCACCCCGCCCGCGAGGTCTTCCACCTGATCAGGGCCGTACACTCATGCCCCCGTTTTAGAGGCGCCCCCGAGAGATGAGAGGGTCTGACGGGTGAGCGAGACACCACCGAACACCCTGCAATACCGCTTTGACGGGCCAGAAGACGCACCTGTCCTGATCCTGGGCCCCTCCCTGGGCACCACCTGGCACATGTTCGACCGCCAGGTGCCGGAACTGGTCAAGCAGTGGCGGGTCCTGCGCTTCGACCTGCCGGGCCACGGCGGCGCCCCCGCCCACCCGGCCGGTTCGGTCGCCGAGCTGGCCACCCGCCTGCTGGCCACCCTGGACAGCCTCGGCGTGCAGCGCTTCGGCTACGCGGGCTGCGCCCTCGGCGGCGCCGTCGGCATCGAGCTGGCCCTGCGCCACCCCGAGCGGCTCGCCTCGCTCGCGCTGGTCGCCGCCTCACCCCGGTTCGGCACGCCGGACGAGTTCCGTCAGCGTGGCGTGATCGTACGCACGAACGGGCTCGACCCGATCGCGCGAAGCGCCCCCGACCGCTGGTTCACCGGAGGCTTCGCCGCCGCGCAGCCCGCGATCACCGAGTGGGCGGTGCAGATGGTGCGCACCACCGACCCCGGCTGCTACATCGCCGCCTGCGAGGCGCTCGCCGCCTTCGACGTACGCCCGGAGCTGGGCCGTATCGGGGTGCCCACGCTCGTCCTGGTCGGCTCCGAGGACCAGGTGACCGGCCCGGCCGAGGCCCGCACCCTGGTCGCCGGCATCCGGGACGCCCGGCTCGCGGTCGTGCCCGGCGCCTCCCACCTGGTGCCGGTCGAGCAGCCCGCCGCCGTCACCGACCTCCTCGTCCGGCACTTCTCCACCGCCTGGCAGCAGCCCTTCGACACCGGCCAGACCGCCCTCCCGGCCGCCGCCGCCACGGTCACCCCGGTCCCGGCTCCCGTCGCCATGCCCACCGGTGCCCCCGCCCCCGTGGCGCCCCAGCGCACCGAGCCGGTCGCCGAGATCGCGTCCGCCGCCGAGCCGCCGCAGCCGGTCGCCTCGCCGGACCGGTACGAGACGGGCCTGAAGATCCGCCGCGAGGTGCTGGGCGACGCGCACGTCGAGGGCGTCCTCGCGCGGGCCGACGAGTTCTCCGGCGGCTTCGAGGAACTGGTCACCCGCTACGCCTGGGGCGAGGTCTGGGACCGGCCGGGCCTGGACCGCAGGTCCCGCAGCTGCGTCACCCTCACCGCGCTGGTCGCGGGCGGCCACTTGGACGACCTGGCCGTCCACACCCGCGCCGCGCTCCGCAACGGCCTCACCCCGCAGGAGATCAAGGAGGTGCTGCTCCAGGCCGCCGTCTACTGCGGTCTCCCGGCGGCGAACAGCGCCTTCCGGGTGGCCCAGCAGGTCATCCGCGAGGAGACCACACCCGCCGAGTGAGGCCGGTGGCCGCGGAAGGCGGCACGATGGAGACGAAGCGGTCCGACGAGCAGGACGGGAAGTCATGAAGTTCATCAAGAAGTCCCACTCCTGCGTCCGCCTTGAGAAGGACGGCCGGACGCTCGTCATCGACCCCGGCAACTTCAGTGAGCCGGACGCGGCCCTAGGCGCGGACGCCGTCCTCGTCACCCACGAGCACCCGGACCACTTCGACGAGGGCAGGCTGCGCACCGCGCTGGAGGCGAACCCGCAGGCGGAGATCTGGACCGTGAGGTCGGTCGCGGACCAGCTCACGGCGGCCTTCCCCGGCCGGGTGCACACCGTGGGCCACGGCGACACCTTCACCGCCGCGGGCTTCGACGTGCAGGTCCACGGCGAGCTGCACGCCGTGATCCACCCGGACATCCCGCGCATCACCAACGTCGGCTATCTCATCGACGGCGGCAAGGTCTTCCACCCCGGCGACGCCCTCACCGTCCCCGACCAGGCCGTGGAGACCCTGATGCTCCCGGTGATGGCACCGTGGAACAAGATCTCCGAGGTGATCGACTACGTCCGCGAGGTGCGACCGCGCCGGGCCTACGACATCCACGACGCCCTCCTCACCGACCTGGCCCGCCCGATCTACGACCGACAGATCGGCGGCCTGGCCGACGCCGAGCACCTGCGTCTGGCACCGGGGGCCTCCGCCGAGTTGTGAGGCCGGTTGTCAGACCCGGCGGGTAGGTTGAGGGACATGCGTATCGCCAGCTGGAACGTGAACTCGATCACCGCCCGCCTCCCGAGGCTGCTCGCCTGGCTGGAGAGCAGCGGCACCGACGTACTGTGCCTCCAGGAGGCCAAGGTCGCCGAGGCGCAGTTCCCCGTCGAGCCGCTCCGCGAGCTGGGGTACGAGGCGGCGGTCCACGCCACCGGCCGGTGGAACGGCGTGGCGGTGCTCTCCCGCGTCGGCCTGGAGGACGTGGTCAAGGGCCTGCCCGGCGACCCGGGCTACGAGGGCGCCCAAGAGCCCCGCGCCGTCTCGGCCACCTGCGGCCCGGTCCGCGTCTGGTCGGTGTACGTCCCCAACGGCCGCGAGGTCGACCACCCGCACTACGCGTACAAGCTCCAGTGGCTGGACGCCCTGAAGACGGCCGTCGCCGGGGACGCGGCGGGCGGCCGCCCCTTCGCCGTCCTCGGCGACTACAACATCGCCCCGGCCGACGACGACGTGTACGACCGCGCCGCCTTCGAGGGCGCCACCCATGTCACCCCCGCCGAGCGCGCCGCCCTGGCCGCCCTGCGCGAGACCGGCCTGAGCGATGTCGTGCCCCGCCCGCTGAAGTACGACCACCCCTACACGTACTGGGACTACCGCCAGCTCTGCTTCCCCAAGAACCGCGGCATGCGCATCGACCTGGTGTACGGCAACGGCCCGTTCGCCGGGGCGGTCAAGGACGCCTACGTCGACCGCGAGGAGCGCAAGGGCAAGGGCGCCTCCGATCACGCGCCGGTGGTGGTCGACCTCGACGTCTGATGCCACGCTGGGGTCCATGAACATCCCGTTCCTGGGCCACCGGCGCGGCAAGAGCGGTGACGCGGCGCTCCCGGCCGACCCCGAGGCCATCGCCGCGCTGCTCTCCGAGTGCGAACTGCTGCGCTCCCAGGCGGACCGGGCGGGCGTCCGCCTGGACGACACCCCGGCCTCCCTGGAGGCCCTGGACCAGCTGGTCCCGCGCTGGCGCGACGACCCCGAGACCCTGCCCTGGCTCGGCAACGACGCGGGCCTCTACCTCGGCACCGTCGTCGTCCGCACCGTCCCCGGCGCCACCTGGCGCATCAGACGCGACGGCGAGCCCGTCCTCCTCCTCGCCTCCGGCCGCGAGGTCGAGGTCACGACCCCCGGCCACCAGTGGGCCACCACCGGCCTCCCCGAACTCTCCCAGCTCTACGCGGAGATCGCCGAACCGTGACCCCGCCCCTCCTGGGGGTCAGTCAGGAACCTGGCCAGCGGTCGCCGTCGCGCCGGCGACCCCGGGGACGGTGGGCTTCGCGGCAGCAGGCGGCGTGCGGTAGGCGCGAAGGGGCGTGTTGGTCGCGGCCACGGCGGCGATCGCCAGGATGGCGGACAGTCCGCCGAAGACCAGGGAGAAGGAGGCGGAGGTCGCCGACGCCAACAACCCACCACGAAAGTTGCCGAGTTCGGGACCCGCGACACCGATGACGTGTTCTACCGAGGAGACCCGTCCCCGGTATCCGTCCGGGGTCTCCAATTGGACCAGAGCGCTGCGGGTGACGACAGACACGGTGTCGGCGGCACCCGCCACGGCCAGGCATCCGAGCGCCAGCCACAACGGCCCCGCCAGACCGAAACAGGCCAGCGCCAGTCCCCAGACACCGGCTGCGGACAGCTGGACCAGGCCGCCACGACGCCAGCGCGTCACCGTACCGGAGAGCAGACCGGCCGAGATCCCCCCGACCGCGACGGCCGAGAGGAACAGGCCGAGGGTCTGCGGGTTTCCGCCGAAGCGCATCTCGTTGACCAGCGGGAAGAGCGCGATGGGCATGGCGAGCAGCGTGGCGGACAGGTCGGTGGCCATCGAGCCCCACAGCGCCGGGCGGCGCAGAACGATCCGCCAACCGCCACGCTCCGCCCTGCGTCTGCCGCCTGCCGCGTCGGTGCCTTCGGGTCGCATGGCAGGCAGGCGGATCATCGCGAGCGTCGAGACCATCATGGCCACGGCCTGGGTCGCGTATGCGGCAGGGAGGCCCCAGCGGGCGATGATCAGCCCGGCCATCGCGGGACCTGCCAGCATCGCTGCCTGGAACGAGACGTTGGTCAGCGCAAGACCGGCCGCGACCTGGTCACCCGGCAACAGCCGGACCGGGAAGGTGCGGCGCGCGGGAGCTCCGAGGGCGCCGCAGCTCGTCCCCACGGCTACCAGGGCGAGCAGCAGCAGTACGTTGCGGTTGTCCGCCAGGGCCTGGGCACACATCCCTGCGGCGGCCAGCAACTGGCCCGCGGTGGTGGCCCGCACCACCGCACGGCGGTCGACCGTATCGGCCAACGTGCCGCCGAGCAGCCCGAACAGCACCATCGGCAGGCCGGTGGCGAGCCCGATGGCACCGGTGCCCGCCGGGCTGCCCGTCAGGTCCCAGACCTGGGCCAGCACCGCCACGTTGGCTATCTGCCCACCGATTTGAGAGACCGAGGTGCCGATCCACAGATCGCGAAACGACTGACTGCCGCGCAGCGGACGGGTGTCGAGGAACCGGACACGGACGCGCCCCCTCAACGCGGTGGCTCGACAAGGTGGTGGAGGACCCGCTGCCGCATCGACCGGCGTTCCAGCGCCCGCCGCACCTCCTCGACAACGGTGGTCATCGCGTACGGGACCTCGCCGTCCAGCTCGGCGACCGTCTCGTGGGTGGCGCGCCACTCCGCCTCCAGGAAGGGCACCAGCGACCGGCCGCGCTCGGTCAGGTCGATCCGCCGGGTGCGGGCGTCAGGCCCCGGCTCGGAGGTGACCAGACCCTCCTTGCGCATGGCGGCGATGGTCTGGCTGATCGCGGAGTGCGAGCGGTCCAGGGACTTGGCGAGCTCGCGAATGGTCAGTGGTCCGGTGTGGGCAAGCCGGATCAGCGGATACGCGAACCGAGGCCGTACCCCCTCGATGCCCCGCTCGACGTAGACCTGCTCGATCTCGGCGTCCATGGCTGCCAGAAGCTCGTGCAGTGAATGCCAGGGTTCGGGTAGCGCTGTGGGATCCGAAGATGTCACAGCGCTAATATAACAGTGCTGTGATAATCGTCCAGCGGCATCAGGGCCTGCCCTCGCCGAGCCGCTCGGAGTTGCGGACCGGGTCGCGCAACGGGGTCGTAAATACGGCTAATGCCCCCAAGTGCGTGTCGTCCGCGCGTCCCAGTACGGTCTGGATAGTTTCGGCCACTACGACTCGGCTGAGAGTGAGTAGGGCTGCGGATGGCCGTCGATCCGTTGATCGAACTGCGTGACGTCAACAAACACTTCGGGGAGCTGCATGTCCTGCAGGACATCGACCTGACCGTCGGCAAGGGGGAGGTGGTCGTGGTCATCGGGCCTTCCGGGTCGGGGAAGTCGACGCTGTGCCGGGCCATCAACCGGCTGGAGACCATCGAGTCCGGCACCATCACGCTCGACGGGCGGCCGCTGCCGGAGGAGGGGCGGGCGCTGGCCAGGCTGCGGGCCGAAGTGGGCATGGTCTTCCAGTCGTTCAACCTCTTCGCCCACAAGACGGTGCTGGAGAACGTCTCCCTCGCGCAGACCAAGGTGCGCGGCCGCAAGAAGGCCGACGCCGACCGCCGCTCCCGTGAACTCCTCGACCGGGTCGGCCTGTCGGCGCACGCCGACAAGTACCCCGCCCAGCTCTCCGGCGGCCAGCAGCAGCGCGTGGCCATCGCCCGCGCCCTCGCCATGGACCCCAAGGCGCTGCTCTTCGACGAGCCCACCTCCGCGCTCGACCCCGAGATGATCAACGAGGTGCTGGAGGTCATGCAGCAGCTCGCCCGCGAGGGCATGACCATGATCGTCGTCACCCATGAGATGGGCTTCGCCCGCTCCGCCGCCAACCGTGTCGTCTTCATGGCCGACGGCCGCATCGTGGAGGACCGCAGCCCCGAGGAGTTCTTCACCGCCCCGCGCAGTGAACGCGCCAAGGACTTCCTCTCCAAGATCCTCAAGCACTGACCGGGGGAGTGCGACCCATGTCCCGCCACACCCGCGCGCCCCGCGCCCTCGCCCTGCTCGCCACCCTGCTGGCCCCGCTCGCCCTGCTCGCCGCCGCCTGCGGCAAGGACGGCAGCCCGCCCACCAAGGGCCCCGCCCCCGACCAGCTCCCGCAGTACGCGGTGGACCGGAACTTCAGCCTGCCCGGCTCCCCGACCTGGGTCCGCGCCAAGAAGCGCGGCCACTTCGTCGTCGGCGCCAAGGAGGACCAGCCCTACCTCGGCGAGAAGGACCCGGCGACCGGCCGGTACTCCGGCTTCGACATCGAGATTGCCAAGATGCTCTCCGCCTCCCTCGGCTTCCCCGGCGACAGCGTCCGCTTCCGCACCATCGCCTCCGCCAACCGCGAGACGGCCCTGCAGAACGGCCAGATCGACTACTACGTCGGCACCTACACCATCAACGCCAACCGCAAGAAGCTCGTCGGCTTCGCGGGCCCCTACTACATGGCCGGCCAGTCCCTCCTGGTCCGCAAGGACACCGACGACATCCACGGCCCCCAGGACCTCGCCGGGAAACGCGTCTGCTCGGCCGCCGGTTCGACCCCGTACCAGCGGATCAAGGACGACTACCCGAAGGCCGTCCTGGTCGCCTACGACACCTACTCGGTCTGCGTCGACAACCTGCTCACCTACCAGGTCGACGCGGTCACCACCGACGACGCCATCCTCATCGGCTACGCGGCCAAGGCCCCCGACGAACTCAAGGTCGTCGGCAAACCGTTCTCCAAGGAGCCGTACGGCATCGGCGTCCCGCGCAACGACAACGCCCTGCGCTTCGCCCTGGACACCGCCCTCGCCGCCCGCGAGAAGAACGGCGACTGGAAGCGGGCGTACGACGCCACGCTCGGCCTGTCCGGCGTGCCCGCGCCGAAGCCGCCGCCTATCGACCGCTACCCGGCGAGCTGACCGAGGACGCCATGAACGTACTGACAGACAACTTCGCCATCTACGGCGAGGGATTCCTCGGCACGGTCGAACTGACCGTCTACGCCTCCCTGTTGGCCCTCGCGCTGGGCTTCCTGATGGCGTCCTTCCGGGTCGCGCCGGTGGCCTCGCTGCGGGTCTTCGGCACGGTGTGGGTGACCGTACTGCGCAACACCCCGCTCACCCTGCTGTTCTTCGCCGTGCTCCTCGGGCTGCCCCGGTTCGGACTCGTGCTGCCCTTCCAGGCGTTCGCGGTCCTCGCGCTCGGCTGCTACACCTCCGCGTTCATCTGCGAGGCACTGCGCTCCGGCATCAACACCGTCCCCCGGGGCCAGGGGGAGGCCGCCCGCAGCCTCGGCATGACGTTCTCCCAGACGCTCAGCGTGATCGTGCTCCCGCAGGCGTTCCGCTCGGTGATCCCGCCCGTCGGCTCCACCCTGATCGCGCTGGCCAAGAACTCCGCCATCGCCGGGGCCTTCAGCGTCACCGAACTGCTCGGCACCTACAAGACGTTGAGCGAGCTGGGCTACAACATCATCTGGACCTTCGTCTGGATCGCCGTCGGCTACCTGATCATCACGCTCGCCATCAGCGCCCTGTTCAACCTGCTGGAACGCACGTGGGGAGTGGCCCGATGACGACCGAGACCACCGCGCTCTACGACGTCCCCGGCCCCGGCACCCGCCGACGGCACGCGCTGTACGCGGGGCTGTCCACCGCCGTTCTGCTGGGCCTGGTCGCCTGGGTGCTCTATCTCCTGTTCTCCACCGGCCAGTTCACCGCCACCAAGTGGATGCCGTTCGAGTACAAGGGCATCCAGGAACTGCTGCTGCGCGGCCTCGGCAACACCCTCAAGGCGTTCGCCATGGCCGCCGTGCTCTCCCTCGTCCTCGGCGGGGTACTGGCCGCCGGACGGCTCTCCGACCACGCCCCGGTGCGCTGGCTGGCCACGCTCGTCGTCGAGTTCTTCCGCGCGATGCCCGTGCTGGTGATGATCTTCTTCATCTTCGTGGCGCTCAAGGTGCAGCCGCTGCCCGCGCTCGTCGCCGGACTGACCCTCTACAACGGCTCGGTGCTCGCCGAGGTCTTCCGCTCCGGCGTCAACGCCGTGGAACGCGGTCAGCGCGAGGCCGCGTTCGCTCTCGGCATGAGAAAAACCCAGGTCATGTCCTACGTGCTCGTACCGCAGGCGGTACGCGCCATGTTGCCAGCGATCATCAGCCAGTTGGTGGTCGCGCTGAAGGACACCTCGCTGGGCTTCCTCATCACCTACGAGGAGTTCCTCCACGCCGGGAAGCTCATCGCCTCGAACCTCGACTACGATTTGCCGTTCATCCCCGTGGTGATGGTGATCTCGCCGATCTACATCGGGATGTGCATGCTGCTCTCGTGGTTCGCCGTCTGGGTGTCCCGCCGGGAGCAGCGCAGTCCCAAGACCGAGGCCGTGGCTGTCGCCGCGCCCGGCCCTGGGGCGCCGCTGCCGGGTGGGGAGCCACCCACGGCTCCGAAGCCGTGACGAAGGCGGCGGTTCACACGGGCCATGCTCGTCCGGCGGCGGCCGGAGATCACTGCTCGCGCAGGGGGACCGACACGTACGACGGGTCGTTCTCCTGCGAGGAGAAGGTCAGCCGCGCGCCGGACGGGTTGTGCTCGACGTAGAGCGGATCGACCGTGTCGGCCACCAGGGCCAGCCGGTGCCCGGCCGGGACGTCGTAGGCCGTGGAGAACAGGTCCAGATCCACCGTGAACGGCTCGCCTGGGGTACGGCCGTGCCAGGTCAGGGGCGCGTGGGTGACCAGCTTGCCGATGCCGAGCGGGCCCACGTCGTAGAGGTAGGCCACGAAGGTGCCGCTCTCGGCGGTCGGGGTGAGCGTGGTGTGCAGCCTGGCGGTGCCGCGTACGCGCTGGGGGCCTGCGTACCGCTCCGACTGCCAGACGGCCGCCCAGCGGCGCGGGAGCAGCGGGATGGAGGCCATGGGAGGCACCTTGGCGACCTGGTCCAGGAGGCCGGAGAGCAGTACGACCCCGCCGTCCGCGCCCGAGTCGACGTTGGTGTGGATGGTGGTGCTGCCCGCCAGCGCGATCTTGCGGTCGGTGGCGGCGACCGACTTCCAGTCCGGGTAGCCCTCGTAACCGCCCCCGGTGCGGGACTCCAGCTGGACGGGCTGCTCGCGGTCGACGCCGTTGTCCACGCCCCGCAGATAGTGGTCGAACCAGCGGCCGGTGTCCCGCCACACGTCGTTGGGCAGCCCGAACAGGCCGGTCAGCTCCGGGGTCGCGTGGTCGCCGGGGCGCAGCTGGAGGCGCTTGGGGCCGGTCAGCTTCTCGTAGAAGCCCGCGTACTGGTTGGCCGGGAAGACCGAGTCGCTCCACGCGTTGGCGAGCATGACGGCGGGCTTGTTGGCGTTGAGCTGGTCCAGGTACGTCACCGCGGAGCGGCGCTTTCCCCAGTCGATGAGGTTCTGCTCGTCGGAGAGGTCGGAGGCGTAGAAGCGGTCGAAGATCCGCCGCAGCTCCGGGCTCCGCCTGCCGGTGACGAGGCCCGCGCCGTCCAGCAGGGCGGCCGCCTGGACGTGCTGGGTGCGGCCGGAGTAGATCGAGCCGATCAGGTCGGCCCAGCCGCTGAGCGCCGCCACCGCCTTGATCCGCTTGTCGTGGGCGGCGGCGAGCAGGCTGATGCCCGCGCCGTAGGAGACACCGGCCATGCCGACGCGG
The DNA here is from genome assembly GCF_044903645.1 of Streptomyces sp. NPDC002176. Classification (NCBI taxonomy): domain Bacteria; kingdom Bacillati; phylum Actinomycetota; class Actinomycetes; order Kitasatosporales; family Streptomycetaceae; genus Streptomyces; species Streptomyces sp. NPDC002176. The sequence continues at coordinate 1,399,907 of NZ_JBJDQW010000001.1, read as the reverse complement.
GCCGGGTCGGCGGGGGTGTTCGCCAGCGCCCAGTCGATCACCTTGGAGGCGTCCGCCATGTCGGGCGGCCCGGCCACCTCGATCTCGCCGCCGGACTGCCAGAAGCCGCGCACGTTGTAGGTGAGGACCACATACCCGGAGTCGGCGAGCTTCTGGGCCTGGGCGAGGTACTCGACCTGCGGGAACCCCCAGCTCGTGGGCAGCACCAGCAGCGGATGACTGCCGGAACCGGCCGGGGTGACGACGTTCGCCTTCAGTACGGTGCCGCCGTCGCCGGGAATGTCCACGAACCGTACGGCGGGTGCCGCGTGCGCGACGGGCGCCAGTCCGACGACGGTCCCGGCGACCAGAGCCGCGGAGAGGGCGCCTACGGCGCCGGTGCGCAGGGTGCTTCGGGTGGGGGCCATGGTCACTCCTGACGCGTGCCAGTGCGAAAGTGACCCGACAGTAGTGGGTGGTTCTTACCTCAAGTAACCCGTGGGTAAGTTACGTACGGGTAACAATAGTTGAAGACGGTTGCGCGCTACGAGGAGGGTGCCGCCGGAGCCGGGGTCTCCTCGGTCTCGGGGAACGGTGCCTGCGCCGCCCGCGTGACATCGGCGACCAGCTCCACCAGATCGGGGCCGTACGCCTGGGAGTTGACCACCTTCAGCAGCAGCGCGAACGATCCGGAGCCGTGCTTGCGGGCCAACCGCTCGTGGTTACGGGCCAGATAACGCGTCGCCGCCTGATTGGTGATCGCCCGCTGCCCGCAGAACAGGAACACCGGCCGCGTCTGCCGTCCCGCCGAGACCTTCGCGAGCAGCACGTACTCGGTCGTGCCGGGCTCCATCCGGTAGGTCTCGCCGCCGACGCGGAACGCGCCCCGGTTCGGCCCCTTCTCCTTCTCGGTGTTCATCCGCACCCCCGGCAGCATCGCCGACATGTGCGCCAGCATCCGCCGGTTGGACGCCGGGCCGCCCACACAGAACTCGGTCCGCTCCCCGAACCCCTGGTGCGCCACGTCCTGCGTCACCAACTGCATATGCGCGCCACAGTCCTTGATCAGCGCGGACAGCTCCAGCAACGCGAACACGTCGAACCGGTGCACCGCCGGTTCGGTCGCCGCCGGGTCCCGGTTCACCACGAACAGCGACTCCGAGTTGTCTGGCAACCCGAAGAACACCTGCTTCCGCCGCAGTTTCCGCCGCCACAAATAGGTACGAGCCACCCACCCGAGCACGGCACTCACTCCGGCGGCTATGACCCCTAGGACGATGTTGCGCACGTCGTCATTCATGGGCGCGGAGCTTATCCGGCTCCAGGGGCCGGGAGGCACCTCTCACAGGTCAGTTGCCTCGTCCCGCTCTCTCCCTTGGCTCTGCACTCACACCAGTCGAAGGGGCTCTGTCAGACCCACCCCCGAGACTTTCCCCATGGCTACCAGATCAGACTGGGCTTTGGAGCTGCAGCTCGAAGCCGCGAAGGACCAAGCCGCCAGCCCCAAAATTGAGAGCGCCATCGAATCCGTCCTCACACACATGGGGGGCTTCGGATCGCGGAATCGCAGAGGGGGCAAGCGGCTCGTTTCTCTGCTGGAGGAGGCTCGGTCGATCGCCGCGCAGGTCGGGGAGTGGCACGTTGTACGCCTGCTCCAGGACTCACTCGACTATGCGGAGGGCCGGATCCTCAAACCTGAGTTCGAAGAGAGGTACCGGCTCTTCCAGGACGGGCAGCGCAGCGACACTCTTCGTGACTACCTGGCAACGACCATCTGGGTCAGCAGCCAGTTCCTGGGCGAGAAGGGCAGGAAGTTCCTCGACGACACCCCTGATGCCAGCACAGACGACCTCTTGGCTCATCTGCTGTCTCTGGGACAGGACTCTCTGTTTCTGGAAGCGCCGCCGGAGCGCCCCGGACGCTATCGAATCCCGCGCGGACGATCCGAGCTCGCCCTCTGGCTCGAACGGGTCCTCAGGCGGGAGCGCATCGACGTCGACGATCCTGCGATGGAAGCACATCGCATCGCCGCCTCCCCCGAAGCACTGGCACTCCTAGCAGCGGACAGCGACGGACAGATGATCTTCAGGGCTGCGGAACTCCAACGCCGCGCCGCCGGGCTGAACCATCTCCGCACTGTGGCGGAGGACCGCACTTCGACCGAGCACGACCTCCAGAGCGCGCTGGAGGGCCAGCACTGGATCTTCGGCGGACACTTCGTGGGAGAAGCCGCGCAGCGCAGGCTGGTACCCGGCGACGAGATCGACATCCCTCTGATCCGCGGCGACGGCAGCCTGCACATCGTGGAACTGAAACGGTCCATGAGCCTGAGTGGACCGCTCGTCAAAGAACATCGCGGTGCATGGGTCCCCGCGGCGGCAGTGCACGACGCCGTGGGCCAGGCGATCAACTACCTCGTCGGCCTCGATGAGAATCGTCAGACAATTTACCGAGACCTGGGTATCGAAACCCGTCGTGCAAGTGCGGTCGTACTGGTCGGCCACCCTGGCGTACAGCCAGATGTCCCCGAACACGCGATCAACGAGGCGTTGAGGACGTTCAACAGCCATATGAGTCGGGTTGAAGTACTGACCTACAAAGAGTTGATCGACAATGCGGAGCGATCCCTCGGAGCCCAGGGCGATGGCTCCCCATCCGCTCCCTCACGTGCGGGAGACCAAGGGCTATCGACCCTCTGGAAACTCTCCCGCATGAGGGCCTGAGGGAGGGGCTCCCGCTTTGCCATGCTGGGCGCGTGATCGAGCTGGATGTAGCGGTGCGGATCGTCGAGGAACAGTTGGATCGTGAGGTTCGGCGGCAGGCGGGGTTGGGGGTGCGGCAGCTGAAGCTGGTTGTCGCGGGTGCTGTGCTGCATGAGCTCGTGTGGATCGTCCACGTGGCGACCGCGGAGTACCTGCGGACCCGTGAATCCTCCTTCCTGCTGGTAGGGGGAGGCCCGTACCTGGTCGATCGGATGGATGGCGGGCTGCACTCGGTCGGTGCCGTCTCCTGGGCTTCCGGGGCGTGGGAGAGCGACTATCGGGTGCGCATCCGGGGGGAGGTCGTGCGGACCGCCGTGGACGACTTGCACGACGAGGTACGGGCGGTCGTCGTGGCGCAGGGGCGGATTCCCGCCATGCACCTGTTGCGGCAGCGGGTGCCCGCGCTGGCGCACGGCCAGATCGTCGCCTACGTGATGGGACTGATTGAGGGTGCGGTTCCGGCAGGGCTCGTGGACATCGTCACGCGGGAGCTGGTGTCGTCGGTCGATCCGGTGATGGCCGTTCGCACCATCCGGGCGGGTTGAGTCAGCGTGCGGGGGGCCGGGTCGCGAGGCATACTGTCGGGGGCCTTGGGGATCTGGTTACGCTGCGCGGACGGTGTTCTCGGGAGGTTCGGATGGGTCGTCCTGGTACGCGGAAGCTGGCGGTGTTGGTGGCCTCGGCCGCCGTCGTGTCGTCCATGGGAGCCGCCGCTCCACCGGCCGCGCCGGGCGGGCCCGGCGGGAAGGTGCCCGTGGCGGTCGGCTACGGGGGCGCGGTCTCCAGCGTGGACGCCGACGCCAGCGCGGCCGGTATCGAGGTGCTGCGCAACGGCGGCAACGCGGTCGACGCGGCCGTGGCCACGGCGGCGGCGCTGGGTGTCACCGAGCCGTACTCGGCGGGCGTCGGCGGAGGGGGTTACTTCGTCTACTACGACGCCAAGTCCCGCACCGTGCACACCATCGACGGCCGCGAGACCGCCCCGCTCACCGCCCGCTCCGACCTGTTCCTGGAGAACGGCAAGCCGCTGGCCTTCGCGGACGCCGTCACCAGCGGGCTGAGCGTCGGCACACCGGGCACCCCCGCCACCTGGCAGACAGCGCTGCGGAGTTGGGGCACCAACAGCCTCGCCAAGGTGCTGCGGCCCGCCGAGCGCATCGCCCGCGACGGCTTCACCGTGGACGACGCCTTCCGCTCCCAGACCGCCGCCAACGAGACTCGGTTCCGCTACTTCCCGGACACGGCACGGCTGTTCCTGCCCGGCGGCAAGCTTCCCACCGTGGGCTCCATCCTCAAGAACCCCGATCTGGCCCGAACCTACCAGGAGTTGGGCCGCCAGGGTGCCGACGCCGTCTACCGGGGCGACCTCGGCCGGGACATCGTCGCCACCGTCAACAAGCCCCCGGTCGACCCCTCTTCGGGCTGGAACGCCCGCCCCGGCAAGCTCACCGCCAAGGACCTGTCGAGCTACCGCGCCAAGCTCCAGCGGCCCACCGACACCTCGTACCGCGGTCTGAAGGTGTACTCCATCGCGCCCTCCTCCTCCGGTGGCACCACCGTGGGCGAGGCGCTCAACATCCTCCAGAAGAGCGACCTTTCCAAGGCGAGCGAGACCCAGTACCTGCACCGGTACATCGAGGCGAGCCGGATCGCGTTCGCCGACCGGGGGCGCTGGGTCGGCGACCCCGCCTTCGAGGACGTACCCACGAAGCAGCTGCTCTCGCAGCGGTTCGCCGACTCGCGGGCCTGCCTGATCAAGCCTGACGCCGTGCTCACCAGCCCGCTCGCCCCCGGCGACCCGCGCCACCCGGCCGCCTGCGGCACCAAGGGCAAGGCCGCGCCGACCACGTACGAGGGTGAGAACACCACCCACCTCACCGTCTCCGACAAGTGGGGCAACGTCGTCGCCTACACACTCACCATCGAGCAGACCGGCGGCAGCGGCATCACCGTGCCCGGCCGGGGCTTCCTGCTCAACAACGAGCTGACCGACTTCTCCTTCACCCCCGCGAGCCCCGGCGTCCCGGACCCGAACCTGCCCGGCCCCGGCAAGCGCCCGCGCTCCTCGATCTCCCCGACCATCGTCCTGGACCGGCACAACCGGCCCGTGCTGGCGCTCGGTTCGCCCGGCGGCGCCACCATCATCACCACCGTGCTCCAGACCCTCACCGAGTTCCTCGACCGGGGGCTCCCGCTGGTCGACGCCATCGCCGCACCCCGCGCCAGCCAGCGCAACGCCGCCCAGACCGAACTCGAACCCGCCCTGTACGACAGCGCGTTGCGGGACCGGCTGGAACAGCTCGGGCACAGCTTCAAGCTCAACCCCGAGATCGGCGCCGCGACCGGCGTCCAGCGGCTGCCGGACGGGAAGTGGCTGGCCGCCGCCGAGACGACCCGGCGCGGCGGCGGCTCCGCCATGGTGGTGAACCCGACAGGCTGAATCGAGGGCACCTAAAATCTCAAGACGCCTCAAGCGCCCTCGCGTCGCGCCTCCGCCGGCTGGGCCTCCTGGCCCTGGACCCGGAAGTCCAGCCGCCCGTCCGCCACATCGACCGTCACCTCGCCGCCCTCGGCCACCGTGCCGTTCAACAGCAGCCGGGACAGCTGGTTGTCCACCTCGCGCTGGATCGTACGGCGCAGCGGACGGGCCCCGTACTCCGGCTGATGGCCGCGCTCGGCCAGCCAGTCCACGGCCGCGTCGGTGAAATCGACCGTCACACCCCGCGCGTTGGTCAGCTCACGGGTGCCGTTCAGCAACAGGTCGGTGATCCGGCGCAGTTGCTCGGGCGTGAGCTGGCGGAACACCACGATCTCGTCGATCCGGTTGAGGAACTCGGGCCGGAAGTGCTCCCGCAGCGGGCGCAGGATCTGCTCCCGCCGGGCCTCCTCGTCCGCGTCCGCGCCGCCCGGCCCGAAGCCGATCCCGGCACCGCGCCGGGTGATGACGTCCGAGCCCAGGTTGCTGGTCATCACGATCACCGTGTTGGTGAAGTCCACGGTCCGCCCCTGGGCGTCGGTCAACCGACCGTCGTCCAGCACCTGGAGCAGGATGTTGAACACGTCCGGGTGCGCCTTCTCCACCTCGTCCAGCAACAGCAGCGAGTACGGATGCCTGCGCACCACCTCGGTGAGCTGGCCCGCCTCCTCGTGGCCGACGTAACCGGGCGGGGCCCCGACCAGCCGGGAGACGGTGTGCCGCTCCTGGTACTCGCTCATGTCGAGCCGTACCATGCGGTCCTCGCTGCCGAACAGCGACTCGGCCAGCGCGCGGGCCAGTTCGGTCTTGCCGACGCCGGTCGGGCCGAGGAACAGGAAGCTGCCGATGGGCCGGTCCGGGCTGGACAGGCCCGCACGGGAGCGCAGTACGGCGTCGGCGACCACGTTGACCGCCTGGTCCTGGCCGATCACCCGCTCGTGCAGATGCTCCTCGAGGCCGAGGAGGCGGTCCTTCTCCTCCTGGGTCAGTCGGCTCACCGGGACCCCGGTCTGCCGGGACACCACCTCGGCGATGGCCTCCGCCGTCACCTGGAGGTTCTGCCCCTCGACGGCCTCCCCGTCATCGGCCGCCTCCGAGATCCGGCGCTGGATGTCGGCGATCCGGTCCCGCAACTGCGTTGCCTGCTCGTACTGTTCGTCCGCCACCGCCTGGTCCTTGTCCCGGACCAGCTGCTCGGCCTCGCGCTCCAGCGCCCGTACGTCCGCGCCCTTGGTCCGGGCGCCGAGCCGCACCCGCGCGCCCGCCTGGTCGATCAGGTCGATCGCCTTGTCGGGGAGCCGACGGTCGGTGAGATAGCGGTCGGACAGCTCCACGGCGGCGGCGAGCGCCTCATCCGAGTAGCGGACCTGGTGGTGGGCCTCGTAGCGGTCACGGAGTCCGCGCAGGATCTCCAGCGCGTCCTCGACACTCGGCTCCGGCACCTGGATCGGCTGGAACCGGCGGGCCAGCGCCGCGTCCTTCTCGATCCGCCGGAACTCCTCCAGCGTGGTCGCGCCGACGATGTGCAGCTCGCCGCGGGCCAGGGCGGGCTTGAGGATGTTGCCCGCGTCCATGGCGCCGCCCTCACCCCCGGTGCCCGCACCCACCACGGTGTGCAGCTCGTCGATGAACACGACCAGCTTGTCCGAGTGCGCGCGGATCTCCTGCACGATGTTGTTCAGGCGCTCCTCGAAGTCGCCCCGGTAGCGGGTCCCGGCCACCACCGAGGTCAGGTCCAGCGCCACCACCCGGCGCTCCTCCAGACCCTCGGGCACGTCCCCGTCCGCGATGCGCTGCGCCAGCCCCTCGACCACGGCCGTCTTGCCGACGCCCGCGTCACCGATCAGCACCGGGTTGTTCTTGCCGCGCCGGGACAGCACCTCGATGGTCTGCTCGATCTCGTTCTCCCGGCCGATCACCGGGTCGATCCGGTTCTCGCGGGCCAGCTCGGTCAGATCGCGCCCGTACTTGTCCAGCGTCGGCGTGGACGAGGGGCGCGGGCGGTCCTGGCGGCCCTGCGCGGTGTCCGGTGCCTCGGGCGGCGCCGGTTCCGCCTTGAACCGGGCCGCGTGCAGGATGTGCCCGGCGGCCGAGTCGGGGTTCATGGCGAGGGCGCTCAGCACGTGCTCGGGGCCGATGTACCCGGCGCCGCTGGTCCGCGCCATCTCGTGCGCCTCCATGAGCGCCCGCTTCACGGCCGGGGTCAGGGACAGCGCGGTCGGCGGCACCTTGCCCGGCTGATGCTGCACGGGTCCCGCCCGGCCGTCGATCTCGGTCGCCATCGAGTCCGGGTTCGCCCCGGACCGGCTGAGCAGGCTGCGGGTGGGCTCGCTGGACAGCGCGGCGCGCAGCAGGTGCTGGGTGTCCAGATCCCGGCTGCCGTGCTCCGCCGCGTACTGCGCGGCCCCCTTGACCAGCTCGCGCGCGGGCTGGCTCAGCAGGCGGCCGATGTCTATCTGGCGGGGGCCGCCGGGCTGGCCCTGGCCACCCCCGGAGCCGCCGAAGAAGCGGGAGAAGAACTCCCCGAAGGGGTCGCCCTCGGGGCCGATGTAGCCGCTGGTCATCGTTTCCGTCCTTCGCAGACGACGCGTGCGGAGCGGCCGGGTACCCCGGATCGGCCGCTCCCCAAACGATGGCACGCCGAGGGGGGAAGGGCACCCGCAGCCGGTCCCGCCCTACGAACCCGCGCCCTGCCGTACCGTCTCGCGGGCCGTCAGGATGCGCGGGCCCGCGTCCGTGATGGCCACGGTGTGCTCGACGTGGGCGGCGCGGGAGCCGTCGTTGCTGCGCAGGGTCCAGCCGTCGGGGTCGGGGTGGTAGCCGTCCTCGCCGCCCGCGATCAGCATCGGCTCGATCGCCAGGACCATCCCGTGGCGCAGCGGCATGCCCCGGCCGGGGCGCCCCTCGTTCGGCACGCCGGGGTCCTCGTGCATCTTGCGTCCGATGCCGTGGCCGCCGAAGTCGGCGGGGATGCCGTACCCGGCCGCGCGGCACACCGTGCCGATGGCGTGCGCGATGTCGCCGATGCGGTTGCCGACGACCGCCGCCTCGATCCCGGCCGACAGGGCGCGCTCGGCCGTCTCGATCAGGGCCAGGTCCTCGGCGCGCGGGCGTCCGACCACGAAGCTGATCGCCGAGTCACCGGCCCAGCCGTCCAGCAGCGCGCCGCAGTCCACCGAGAGGAGATCGCCGTCGCGCAGGCGGTACCCGGTCGGGATGCCGTGCACGATCGCGTCGTTCACCGAGGCGCAGATCACCGCCGGGAACGGGGTCGGCGCGAAGGAGGGCCGGTACCCGAAGAACGGTGAGGTCGCGCCCGCCTCGCGCAGCACCTGCCGGGCCACCTCGTCCAGCTCCAGCAGGGATACGCCCACGTCAGCGGCGTCCCGTACCGCCGTCAGGGCACGGCCGACGACCTGGCCCGACGTGTACATGGCCTCGATGGAGGCGTTCGTCTTGAGTTCAACCATGCCAATTACTATACCGGTATTAGAATGGGCGCCATGGTGCGCACCCCCCTGACCCCCGAAGAGCGCGAGCGCGGCGAGCAGCTCGGCCGACTGCTGCGCGAGGCGCGCGGCCCGCGGAGCATGAGCGAGGTCGCCGCGGTCGCCGGGATCTCCGCCGAGACCCTCCGCAAGATCGAGACCGGCCGGGCGCCGACCCCCGCCTTCTTCACCGTGGCGGCGCTGGCGCGGGCGCTGGAGCTGTCCATGGACGACCTGGTCGTCCGCTGCGCGCTGGTGCCCGTCTGAGGGCGCCCTCGTTCCGCAAACTGTGCGTAGCAGGGCCGTAACACGCCTGGTGTTGCCTGACTCCCGCAGTGCTGGCAATCGGGCGGGAGCCGGTCGATGGCGGAACAACTCACGGCGACGGTAGGGGAGTTCGGGGCCTACCTGGACGGCCTCCTGGCCCGGCTCGACCAGGGCGCGGGCTGGTGCGGGGTCTTCTGGCGGCGCGACCCGGACGGCATGCGCGCCTGCCGCGAGGGACACGAGGTGCCTCCATGGGACCTCGTCGACGCCCTGCTGCGGGACCTCGCGGCGGCATACGGTACGGTCCCCGCCCTCGCCGAGCGCGAGCGAGCCCGCCTCCTGCACACGGCCGCCCTCACCGCGTACGACGCCCGTCCCGGCGCCCATGACACCCTGACCCGCCGCCTCCACGCCACGCTCCGCGCGCGCCGCCAGGCCGACGATCGCGAGGCCGCCTTGGCCCATTGCCTCGCCGGGGCGGCGACGGAGTCCGAGGCGGAGTCCCTCCGCGTCGACCTGGCCTGGGCCCGGGACGACCGGCATCGGGCGACGGCCCGGTGCGCGGAACTCCGGGACCGGCTGTCCCGGATGGCCCGCTCGGAACCGTCGGCCGTACGCGTTCCCGGGGGAGGGCCTTCGGTCGGGGCCGACTTCGCGCCGGGCGGCCCGGCGACCCCGCCCGCTGCCGCCGACAGCCGGGAGGCCGCCCTCGCTCGCCCCCGCAAGCGCCGCCGGGGCAGCGCCCGCTTCGCGGGGCTGGACGACACCCCCTCCGCGCCGCTCGTTCTCCCCGGCGCCCCGCAGGCCACCCCCGACCTTCGGGGCGCCCGCTTCGCCGGAGCCGAGGCGGAGGAGACGCCCGACGGCGAGCGCGCGGAACCCGTACCCGACGCCGACGATCACCGCGCCGTAGCGCACGCCGTAGCAAGCCTCGCCGCCCTCCGCTCAGCGGGCCGTACCGGTGAAGCGCACATCCTCCTGGCGGAAGCCGCCCGCTGGCCCGCCCTCCGGTTCCCGCTGCTCGCGGAGGCCCTGGCGGGGGCCGGTCTCGACGCCGACTGGGCCACCCTCCGCTGGGAGGCGGCCGCACTGCCCCCAGGTCAACTGGTCGCCGCAGCAGCCGCGTTGGAGTCGGCAGGCCACGCCCGGGAAGGCGACCGTCTGCTGCGAGAGGGCGCCGCGCGACCGCCCGAGGAGACCGGCGCGGCCGTGACGCGACTCGATGCCGAGGGGCGGCACGGAGCGGCCCGCGCCCTCCTGGACGCCTGCGTCCGGGCCCGTACCCCCGAGGACGCGGCCCGTACCGCCGCCGAGGACCCCGACCGGCTCGCCCCCCTCCTCCTGGCAGCGGCCCGGCGCGTCTCCGAGGAGCACCACCGGGACCTCGCGCACGCGCTCCGCGCCGCCGGGATCACCCCCTGACCGGCACCCCGCTCACCCGCAGGGGTGTGAATCGGGATCGAATCAGCGGGTTGCTGACGATGGTCTTGGCAAGGGCGTCCAAGAGGCTTACTTTCGTCCCTCTACGGCCCGTTTCTACGGGCGTAGAGGCTCGGACGCCGCGTCGAAGGAGCAGCTCATGGCCAACGTCGTACGTGCCGCACTGGTTCAGGCCACCTGGACCGGCGACACCGAGTCCATGATCGAGAAGCACGAGGAGTACGCCCGCGAGGCCGCGCGCCAGGGCGCGAGGATCATCGGGTTCCAGGAGGTCTTCAACGCCCCCTACTTCTGCCAGGTGCAGGAGCCGGAGCACTACCGCTGGGCGGAACCGGTCCCGGACGGCCCGACCGTGACCCGGATGCGCGAACTGGCGCGCGAGACCGGCATGGTGATCGTCGCCCCGGTCTTCGAGGTCGACGGCTCCGGCTTCTACTACAACACCGCCGCCGTGATCGACGCCGACGGCAGCTACCTCGGCAAGTACCGCAAGCATCACATCCCCCAGGTCAAGGGCTTCTGGGAGAAGTACTACTTCAAACCGGGCAACCTCGGCTGGCCCGTCTTCGACACGGCGGTCGGCAAGGTCGGCGTCTATATCTGCTACGACCGGCACTTCCCCGAGGGCTGGCGCCAACTCGGTCTCAACGGAGCACAGTTGGTCTACAACCCGTCGGCCACCCACCGCGGCCTCTCCTCCCACCTCTGGCAGCTGGAGCAGCCCGCCGCGGCCGTCGCCAACGAGTACTTCGTCGCCGCCATCAACCGCGTCGGCCAGGAGGAGTACGGCGACAACGACTTCTACGGCACCTCGTACTTCGTGGACCCGCGCGGCCAGTTCGTCGGCGAGACCGGGGACGACAAGACCGAGGAACTCCTCGTACGCGACCTGGACTTCGACCTCATCGACGAGGTCCGGCAGCAGTGGGCGTTCTACCGCGACCGCCGCCCTGACGCCTACGAGGGGCTGGTGAACCCGTGAACGACCTGTACGCCCGTCACCGCGAGGTCCTGCCCGACTGGCTCGCCCTCTACTACGACGACCCGCTGGAGATCACCCACGGCGAGGGCCGCCACGTCTGGGACGCTGAGGGCAACCGCTACCTGGACTTCTTCGGCGGCATCCTCACCACCATGACCGCGCACGCCTTGCCCGAGGTCACCAAGGCGATCAGCGAGCAGGCCGGCCGGATCATCCACTCCTCGACCCTCTACCTCAACCGCCCGATGGTCGAACTCGCCGAGCGCGTCGCCATGGTGAGCGGCATCCCGGACGCGCGCGTCTTCTTCACCACCTCCGGCACCGAGGCCAACGACACGGCGATGCTGCTCGCCACCACCTACCGCCAGGGCAACACCGTGCTGGCGATGCGCAACAGCTACCACGGCCGCTCCTTCGGCGCGGTCGGCATCACCGGCAACCGCACCTGGTCCCCGACCTCCCTCTCCCCGCTGCAGACCCTGTACGTGCACGGCGGGGTCCGCACCCGCGGCCCCTACGCCCACCTCGACGACCGGGCGTTCATCAACGCCTGCGTTGCCGACCTGCGCGACCTCCTCGGCCAGACCCGGCCCCCGGTCGCGCTGATCGCCGAACCCATCCAGGGCGTCGGCGGCTTCACCTCCCCACCGGACGGCCTGTACGCGGCGTTCCGGGAAGTCCTGCACGAGCACGGCGTGCTGTGGATCTCCGACGAGGTCCAGACCGGCTGGGGCCGCACCGGCGAGCACTTCTGGGGCTGGCAGGCGCACGACCGCAGCGGCCCGCCTGACATCGTCACCTTCGCCAAGGGCATCGGCAACGGCATGTCCATCGGCGGGGTGATCGCCCCCGCCGAGATCATGAACTGCGTCGACGCCAACAGCATCTCCACCTTCGGCGGCACCCAGATCACCATGGCGGGCGGCCTCGCCAACCTCGCCTACCACCTCGAACACGACCTCCAGGGCAACGCCCGCCGGGTCGGGGGCCTGCTCATCGAGCTGCTGCGCGCCGTCACCGCCAAACTGCCCGGCGTCCGCGAGGTGCGCGGCCGGGGCCTGATGATCGGCGTCGAGCTGGTCAAGCCCGGCACCGACGAGGCCGACCCGGCCGCGGCCGCCGCGGTCATGGAGACCGCCCGCCGGAACGGCCTGCTGATCGGCAAGGGCGGCGGCTACAACACCAGCGTCCTGCGCATCGCCCCACCGCTGACGCTCACCGTCGCGGAGGCCGAGGAGGGCGCGGCCATCCTCGAGGACGCGCTGGGAAGCACGTACTAGAGCTAGAGAACGAGGTACAGCGGATGTCCATGACCTCGGAGTTCCGGCACACGTCCCGGCGGCCGGAGGAACCGGCCCTGTCCGTGCGGCAGGTGCTCACGCTGGAACGGGTGCTCGCCGGGGAGCCCGAGGTGGTGGCCGGGGCCGACGGGCTCGACCGGGCGGTGCGCTGGGTGCACGTGGCCGAGGCCGCCGACGTGGGCGTGATGCTCACCGGCGGCGAGATGGTGCTCACCACCGGGGTGCTGCTCGCCGGGGACGAGGCCAAGCAGGCCGCGTACATCCAGTCGCTGCACCGCGCGGAGGCCGCCGCCGTCGTCCTCGGACTCGGCCGCGCCTTCCCCACCCCGCCCGAGGTGATGCGCCGGGCCGCCGAACGGTGCGGGCTGCCGCTGGTGGTGCTGCACCGGCCCTTCCCCTTCGCCGAACTCACCGAAGAGGTCCAATCCCGGCTAGTACGACGGAAGTTCGCCGCCGTCAGCCTGTCCGAGGCCGTCCGCACCAGCCTCACCGCGCTGATCACCTCCGGCGCCCCGCTGCAACGGCTGCTGGACGAGGTAGCGCAGCACAGCGGGTGTCCCGTCGTCCTCACCAACCTCGCGCACCGCGTCCTCGCCACAGCGGGGGAGCGACCCGCCGTGGACGACGTGCTGCGCGACTGGGAGCGCATCGCCCGGCAGGCCGGGGGCAGCGAGGGCGACGGCTGGGTCCGCGCGGAGCTGGGCGGCCGCGGGGAGCGCTGGGGCAGGCTGCTGCTGTGCGGGTACCGGGGCGACACGGCCACCGGACGCCTGCTCGCCGACCGGGCCGCCGAGGCGCTGGTGCTGCACCGGATGCTCGGCGGCGCCTCCGGCCGTACCTGGGAGGAGCAGTCCGCGCACGGGCTGCTGACCGACCTCGCCTCCGGGACCGTACCCGCCCGCAACCTGCTGCCCAGGGCGCGCGCGGCCGGACTCCCCGTCAACCGGCGGACGTTCGTGCCGCTCGTGGTGCCCGGCGCCGAGCCCGAGCGGCTCGACCGGGTGCTGCGCACGCTCGGCCTGACCGGACTGGTCGCGGAACTGGCCGACGGCGCCACCGCCGTACTGCTCAGCCTCGCCCGCGACCAGGACGCCGAGGCGCTCACCGCCCGCCTCGCCGCCCGGCTGCGCACCCCCGACCTGCCGGACGCGGTGATCGCCGCCGCCGACCCGCGCACCTGCTGGGACGACGTGCCCGCCGGGCTGCGGGAGGCCCGGCACGTCGCGGACGCCGTCGCCGGGGGAGCCCTCGACCCGCCCCCGGTGGTCCGGCTCCGGGACGTGCATCTGCGCGGGCTGATCCGGCTGCTGCGCGACGACCCCCAGGTGCAGTCCTTCGCCGAACGCGAGCTGGACGGCCTGCTGTGCGGCGGCGAGGGAGAGCTGCTGGACGTGCTGCGCACCTACCTCGCGACCGGCCGCAACAAGTCCCGCACCGCCCAGCTCCACCATGTCTCCCGGCCCGCGCTGTACCGCCGCCTGGAGGCCATACAGACGCGGCTCGGGATCGACCTGGACGACTTCGAACAGGCGGCCTCCGTGCACATCGCACTCCTCGCACACGACGCGCAACAGGGCTGAAACATGCCACGACCTGGGAAAACGGCGGTGAAACATGGCCACGGCACAACGTGACACGGTGGCACGCCCGCACCCCGCAGACGTGACACGCTGCCACTCAAACCGGCCGCGCAACCTTCTTAGGCTCCCCCTACGTCGAGCTAGCCGGAGGTCCCGATGAGCCGAGTGATCCGCGCCGCCCTCTTCCAGACGGCCTGGACGGGCGACAAGGAATCCATGATCCAGGTGCACGAGCAGGCGGCCCGCGACGCCGCCGCCCAGGGCGCCCAAGTCCTCTGCTTCCAGGAGCTGTTCTACGGCCCCTACTTCTGCCAGGTCCAGGACAAGGCGTTCTACGAGTACGCCGAGCAGATCCCCGAGGGCCCCACCGTCCGCCGCTTCCAGGCGCTGGCGAAGGAACTGGGCATCGTCCTGGTGCTGCCCATGTACGAGGAGGAGCAGCCCGGCGTCCTCTACAACACCGCCGCCGTGATCGACGCGGACGGCTCCTACCTCGGCAAGTACCGCAAGACCCACATCCCCCAAGTGCAGGGATTCTGGGAGAAGTTCTACTTCCGTCCGGGCAACAGCGGCTGGCCCGTCTTCGACACCGCCGTCGGCCGGATCGGCGTCTACATCTGCTACGACCGCCACTTCCCGGAAGGCTGGCGGGCGTTGGGCCTCGCCGGAGCCGAGATCGTCTTCAACCCCTCGGCCACCTCACGCGGACTCTCGCGCTACCTCTGGCAGTTGGAGCAGCCCGCGGCGGCCGTCGCCAACGAGTACTTCGTCGGCGCCATCAACCGGGTCGGCGTGGAGGACCTGGGCGACAACGACTTCTACGGCACCACGTACTTCGTGGACCCGGAGGCCCAGTTCGTCGGCGAGGTGGCCAGCGACAAGGAGACCGAACTCGTCGTCCGCGACCTCGACATGGCGAAGCTCCGCGAGGTCCGCGACCGCTGGCAGTTCTACAGGGACCGCGAGCCGGGTGCGTACACGCCACTGACGGCGCCGTAGAAGCACCGGCGATCGGCTTTTTGGGGGCGCGGGGAACTGCGCGACCAGCCACAGCGAACCCGCAGCAGACCACGAAGGAGAGGACCCCATGAGCCGCCGCACGCTCATCCGGAACGGCCTCGTCATCACGGCCTCCGACGAGATCCACGCCGACGTACTGATCGAGGACGGCCGTATCGCCGCCCTGGCCGCCGCAGGCACTTCCGCCGCCGAGGCGTTCACCGCGGACCGGACGATCGACGCCACCGGGAAGTACGTCATCCCGGGCGGCGTCGACGGCCACACCCACATGGAGATGCCGTTCGGCGGAACGTACGCCGCCGACACCTTCGAGACCGGCACCCGCGCCGCCGCCTGGGGCGGCACCACCACGATCGTGGACTTCGCCATCCAGAACGTCGGCGGCACCCTGCGCGAGGGCCTGGACGCCTGGCACCAGAAGGCCGAGGGCAACTGCGCCATCGACTACGGCTTCCACATGATCGTCTCCGATGTGAACCAGGAGACGCTCAAGGAGATGGACCTGCTGGTCGAGGAGGGGGTGACCTCGTTCAAGCAGTTCATGGCCTATCCCGGCGTCTTCTACTCGGACGACGGCCAGATCCTCCGGGCCATGCAGCGGGCCGCCGAGAACGGCGGGCTGATCATGATGCACGCCGAGAACGGCATCGCCATCGACGTCCTGGTCGAGCAGGCCCTCGCCCGCGGCGAGACCGACCCCCGCTACCACGGCGAGGTCCGCAAGGCCCTGCTGGAGGCCGAGGCCACCCACCGCGCGATCAAGCTGGCCCAGGTCGCGGGCGCCCCGCTGTACGTCGTGCACGTCTCCGCGCAGGAGGCGGTGGCCGAGCTGACGCGGGCCCGCGACGAGGGGCTGAACGTCTTCGGCGAAACCTGCCCGCAGTACCTGTTCCTGTCCACCGACAACCTCGCCGAGCCGGACTTCGAGGGCGCCAAGTACGTCTGCAGCACCCCGCTGCGGCCCCAGGAGCACCAGGCCGCCCTGTGGCGGGGCCTGCGCACCAACGACCTCCAGGTGGTCTCCACCGACCACTGCCCGTTCTGCTTCTCGGGCCAGAAGGAGCTGGGCCGGGGCGACTTCTCCAAGATCCCCAACGGCATGCCGGGCGTGGAGAACCGCATGGACCTCCTCCACCAGGCCGTGGTCGACGGCCACATCTCGCGCCGCCGCTGGATCGAGATCGCCTGCGCCACCCCGGCCCGCATGTTCGGCATGTACCCGAAGAAGGGCACCATCGCGCCCGGCGCCGACGCCGACGTGGTGATCTACGACCCGCACGCCGAGCAGGTGATCTCGGCCGAGACGCACCACATGAACGTCGACTACTCGGCGTACGAGGGCAGGCGGATCACCGGCCGGGTCGAGACGGTCCTCTCGCGTGGCGTACCCGTGATCACCGACCGGGAGTACACCGGCCACGCCGGGCACGGCGTCTACACCCCGCGCTCCACCTGTCAGTACCTCAACTAGGACCGGTGCCAATGGACTTCGGACTCGTACTCCAGACCGACCCGCCCGCCTCCCGCGTCATCGACCTGATGAAGCGGGCCGAGCGCAACGGCTTCACCTACGGCTGGACCTTCGACTCGGCCGTGCTCTGGCAGGAGCCGTTCGTCATCTACAGCCAGATCCTGGCCAACACCGACCGGCTCACCGTCGGCCCGATGGTCACCAACCCGGGCACCCGCACCTGGGAGGTCACCGCCTCCACCTTCGCCACCCTCAACGACATGTACGGCAACCGCACGGTGTGCGGCATCGGCCGCGGCGACTCCGCGATGCGCGTCGCGGGCCGCAAGCCCAACACCCTCGCGCGGATCAGCGAGGCCATGAAGGTCATCCGCGCCCTCGGCCGGGGCGAGGAGACCGACCTCGGCGGCACCCCGATCCGCCTGCCCTGGGTGAAGCCGGGCGCCGAACTCCCCGTCTGGATGGCCGCGTACGGGCCGAAGGCGCTGAAGATGACCGGCGAGGAGGCCGACGGCTTCATCCTCCAGCTCGCCGACCTCTACCTCACCGAGTTCATGGTGAAGGCCGTCAAGGACGCCGCCGTCGCCGCGGGCCGGGACCCCGACGAGGTCACCATCTGCGTGGCCGCCCCCGCCTACGTCACCGACGACGACTCGCCCGAGGCGCTCGCCCACGCCCGCGAACAGTGCCGCTGGTTCGGCGGCATGGTCGGCAACCACGTGGCCGACCTGGTCTCCCGCTACGGCGAGCACTCCGCGCAGATCCCCGACGAACTCACCGAGTACATCAAGGCCCGCGAGGGCTACGACTACGCCCACCACGGGCGCAGCGGCAACCCCGACACCCAGTTCGTGCCCGACGAGATCGTGGACCGCTTCTGCCTGATCGGCCCGGTGGAAGCGCACATCGAGAAGCTGAACGCGCTCCGCGCCCTGGGCGTCGACCAGTTCGCGGTGTACGACATGCACGACGCGCAGGAGGCCACCATCGACGCCTACGGCTCGAAGGTCATTCCCGCCGTCAACGCCTGAGCACGGCAGGCGAATCGAACTCCCCCTTCCCGCCTCGCGCGCGGAAGGGGGCCAGGACGCCCGTACGGAACCCTTACGGGACGCACCCCCCCCGCACGGCCTGTCCCGACCCTCCCATCCGATTGGCCTGCACCATGACCGACACAGCAGCCATACCACCCGCCGACCAAGTCACCCTCGCCGACGGCCGGGTGGAGATCGCGCCCGGCACGCCGGTGCCCAGCGGCCCCTACGCCAACGAGGACCTGCTCCCCGTCCCCGCCGCCAAGCGGACCTGGACGACGTACAACTTCTCCGCGCTGTGGGTCGGCATGGCCCACAACACCGCCTCCTGGACGCTGGCTTCGGGCCTGATCGCGGTCGGCATGGACTGGAAACAGGCCGTGTTCACCATCGCGCTGGCCAACCTGATCGTGCTGGTGCCGATGCTGCTCACCGGGCACGCCGGGCCCAAGTACGGCATCCCGTTCCCGGTGTTCGCCCGTGCCTCCTTCGGGGTGCGCGGGGCCAACCTGCCCGCTGTCGTACGGGCGTTGGTGGCGTGCGGCTGGTTCGGCATCCAGACCTGGATCGGCGGCGAGGCCATCTTCTTCCTCGCGGGCAAGCTGATCGGCGACAGCTGGTCCGGCGCCTCGCACATCGGCGGCTACGCCTGGACCATGTGGCTCTCCTTCGCCATCTTCTGGGCGATCCAAGTGGCCATCATCCTGCGGGGCATGGAGACCATCCGCCGCTTCGAGAACTGGGCCGCGCCCTTCGTGCTGGTCGGCGCGTTCGTGATGCTGTGGTGGATGAGCGACCAGGCCGGGGGAGTCGGCCCGCTCTTCGACCAGCCGTCCAAGCTGGGCTGGGGCGGCGACTTCTGGAAGCTGTTCTGGCCCTCCCTGATGGGCATGATCGGCTTCTGGTCCACCCTCTCCCTGAACATCCCCGACTTCACCCGCTACGGCCGCAGCCAGCGCGCCCAGACCCTCGGCCAGGCGTTCGGCCTCCCCACCACCATGACCCTGTTCGCGTTCCTGTCGGTGCTGGTCACCTCGGGTTCGCAGGCGGTGTACGGCGAGCCGGTCTGGGACCCGGTCCAGCTCGCCGCCAAGACCGACAACGTGGTGGGCCTGATCTACGCCCTGGTCACCGTGCTGGTGGCGACCCTCTCCGTGAACATCGCGGCCAACCTGGTCTCCCCGGCCTTCGACTTCTCCAACGTCGCGCCGCGCAAGGTCAGTTTCCGCACCGGCGCCCTGATCACCGCCGTCCTCGCGGTGCTGATCTTCCCGTGGCGGCTGTACTCCGACCCGCAGGGCTACATCTTCACCTGGCTCGGCCTGGTCGGCGGCCTGCTCGGCACGGTCGCGGGCATCCTGGTCGCCGACTACTGGTTCCTGCGCCGCACCCGCCTCGACCTGGCCGACCTGTACCGCGCGGGCGGGCGTTACTGGTACTCGGGCGGCTGGAACTGGCGGGCGGTGGTCGCCTTCGTGGTGGGCGGTGTCCTCGCCGTCGGCGGCGCCGACTTCCACCCGCTGATCGACGGCCGCCCGATCCCCGCCCTCAGCCCGCTGGCGAACTACGGCTGGGCGGTCGGACTCGGCACCTCGCTGGTGCTGTACGTGGTGCTGACGCTGGTGAGCGGCAAGAGGCCCGCGCCCGCGTCGAGTTGATGAGGTGATGGCAGGAGCCCCGGCAGCCGTCACCCGGCCGCCGGGGCTCCGACGTCACTTGGCGCCGCTCCGCAGGGACGCCACCGCGTCCTTGGCCGCCTTGATGGCGCCCTTGTTGATCGTGGACGTGTCCGGGGCCTTCTTGCTCTCGAAGTCGCTGCCGCTGTAGGTGACGACCACCAGGGCGTTGGCGACCCGGGCCAGCACCACACCCTCGCGGGTCTGCTGCTTGTCCTCGGTGGTGAGGTTCACGACGGAGTAGCCGCCGTCACCGAGACCCGGCACGGCTCCGCCGCCGCTCTTCTCGGTGACCCGCTGCTGGTACTCCTTCTCCGCGGCGTCGTCGGTGGCGGCCACCTCGTAGGAGACGTCCAGCCAGCGGTAGTCGTAGCCCTTGAGGGCGTTCCAGGAGCAGGTGCGGCGCAGCCGCGAGTCGGTGGACGGTATCTCCTTGCCCGCCGTCTTCGCGCCGGGCACCAGGGACTTGACGGTGGCCACGGGCACGCCGGTACAGGGCGGGGGCGCGGCGTCGTACGTCTTCGCGGCGGGCGCGGCGGAGGACGCGGCCGGGGCGGCGGAGGCATCCGCGGACGCCTGACTTCCTTGCGCCGAACCGGAGTTGGCGGTGGCGGCGGGACCCGAGCTGAGGGCCCAGCCCGCGACGGCCAGTACGACGACCGGGGACAGACGAGCGGTGAGGGCGAGCGGCAGAGGCAGAGAACTCACGGCGCACTTCTCGTGGGGGAGGGGGTGACGGAAGGGGTCCGCAGGGACGGGGGACGCCAGTCTCACACGAGGGACGCGCGACGCGGAAGCCCGAACTCGCTGTGTACTCGGCCGGTGACGCGGTCCGTGTGCCGAGCGGGCCCGAACCGGCCCGAATCGCCCCGCCGTCCACTCCGCTCCCACGGCCGGAACGGATGGCGTGTGATTGGCATGGACCTGTTGTGAAGGTGCCGCTAGGCTCTGCCCCGCACTGATGAGAGCGCTCTCAGAAATCGGCTGTTCCACCCCCACCTCGTTGGAACGACGAAGGGCAACTCCCCATGAGACGCAAGAAAGTCATGCGCGCCGCCGCGGCCGCACTGCTCATGCTCGGCGGTCTCTCCGCGGCGGGCACCCTCCCCGCCGCCGCGCAGAACGCGGGCGAACCCCTCGCCTCGCAGAGCATGCTGACCGCCATGCAGCACGACTTCGGGCTCACCAAGTCCCAGGCCGAGGCCCGCCTCAAGGCGGAGCGCGCGGCCACCGACCTGGACCCGAAGGCACGCGCCACCGCCGGTGCCGCGTACGGCGGCTCCTGGTTCGACGCCAAGAGCAACCGGCTGACCGTGGCCGTGACCGGCGACGCCTCCGCGAGCGTCCGCCAGAAGCTCCAGGACGCCGGTGCCACCGTCCGCACGGTGGAGCGCAGCGCCCGCGAGCTGGACGCGGCCAAGGCTCGCGTCGACCGCCTCAAGGCCCCCAAGGCAGTGACCAGTTGGCGCGCCGACCCGAGCGCCGGGTCCGTCGTGATCGACGTGGTCCGCTCCAAGGCCGCGGACAACGATGTCCAGCGCTTCCTGGCGAGCGCCCGCCAGGCGGGCCCCGTCACCGTCAACAAGGTCGCCGAATCGGTGAGCACCCTCGCGGCCGGTACGGTCGGCGGAGACCCGTACTACACGGGCAACGTCCGCTGTTCCATCGGCTTCTCGGTGTACGGCGGCTTCGTCACCGCCGGTCACTGCGGCCAGCCGTCCTCGGCCGTGTACGGCTGGGACCGGTCCTACGTCGGCAACTTCCAGGGCTCGTCGTTCCCCGACAACGACTACGCCTGGGTCAACGTGGGCAGCGGCTGGTGGACCGTACCGGTCGTGCTCGGCTGGGGCACCGTCTCCGACCAGCTGGTGCGCGGCTCCAACGTCGCGCCGCCCGGCACCTCCATCTGCCGGTCCGGCTCGACCAGCCACTGGCACTGCGGCAACGTCCTCGCGCTGAACGAGACCGTCAACTACAGCCAGGGCGCGGTGCATCAGATGACCAAGACCAGCGTCTGCGCCGAACCCGGTGACTCCGGCGGCTCGTTCATCAGCGGCGACCAGGCCCAGGGCGTCACCTCCGGCGGCTGGGGCAACTGCTCCAGCGGCGGCGAGACCTGGTTCCAGCCGATCAACGAGATCCTGGGCCGGTACGGGCTGACGCTGCACACCGCCTGAGTTCCGCTCTCGCACGACGGCCCCGCGGGCGCGCTTGCTCGCGGGGCCTTCTCGTGTGCTGCCTCTTGCTTCCGCCAGGGCGAAACACGTTGCATCCTGCATGAGTTACCGGGCGCGTAAGCCCGTGCGCAGTGGAGCCCGTGCAGAGAAAGAGGCCGTATGTTCACCACCCGTCCCACCCTCCAGGGCACCTTCGGCATGGTGTCCAGCACCCACTGGCTGGCCTCGCAGTCGGCCCTGGCCGTGCTGGAGGACGGCGGCAACGCCTTCGACGCGGCCGTGGCGGGCGCGTTCGTCCTGCACGTCGTGGAGCCCCACCTGAACGGCCCGGCGGGCGAGGTGCCCATCCTGCTCGCCCCCGCCGACGGCGAGGTACGGGTGCTGTGCGGGCAGGGCGTCGCCCCGGCGGGCGCCACGGTCGCGCACTACCGGGCCCTCGGACTGGACCTCGTACCCGGCACCGGCCCCCTGGCGGCCGCCGTGCCCGGCGCCTTCGACGCCTGGCTGCTGCTTCTGCGCGACCACGGCACCAAACCTCTGGACGAGGTGCTGAAGTACGCCATCGGGTACGCGGAGCACGGCCACCCGCCCGTGGAGAACGTCACCGCGACCGTGGAGAGCGTGCGGGAGCTGTTCGAGACCGAGTGGACCAGCTCGGCCGAGGTGTACCTGCCCGGCGGCCACGCACCCCGCCCCGGTGAGCTGCTCCGCAATCCCGCCCTCGCCGCGACCTGGAAGCGCCTGCTGGCCGAGACGGCGGGCGCGGGCGACCGGGAGGCCCGTATCGACGCCGCGCGCGCGGTGTGGCGTACGGGCTTCATCGCCGAGGCCCTGCTCCGCCAGTCCCGCCGCGCCACGCTGGACTCCAGCGGCTCGCGTCACACCGGCACCCTGACCGAGACCGACCTCGCGGACTGGACGGCCACGTACGAGGCTCCGGCCACGTACGACTGGAACGGCTGGACCCTCTGCAAGGCGGGCCCCTGGAGCCAGGGCCCGACCCTCCTCCAGCAGCTCGCCCTGCTCCCGGCCGAGCTCCCGGCGTACGGCAGTGCCGACTACGTCCACCTGCTGATCGAGGGCTGCAAGCTCGCCATGGCCGACCGTGAGGCGTGGTACGGCGACGCGGACGAGGTACCGCTCACCGAGCTGCTGTCGGCGGAGTACAACACCGGGCGGCGGGGCCTGGTCGGCGCCGACGCCTCCTGGGAGCTGCGGCCGGGGAGCCCCGGCGGGCGTACGGTCCGGCTGCCGACGCTCGCGCACGCGCGCGTGCCGGGCGACGCGGTGGGGGTGGGCGAGCCCACGGTGGCCATGGCGGCCGAGCCCCGCGTGAGCCCCGACGGCACCACGCGCGGGGACACCTGTCACCTCGACGTGGTCGACCGCTGGGGCAACATGATCGCCGCCACGCCCAGCGGCGGCTGGCTGCAGTCCAACCCGGTCGTGCCCGAACTGGGCTTCCCGCTCGGCACCCGGCTCCAGATGACCTGGCTGGAGGAGGGCCTGCCGAACACGCTGACGCCGGGCCGCCGCCCCCGTACGACGCTCTCCCCGTCGCTCGCCCTCCGGGACGGCGTGCCGGTGCTGGCCTTCGGCACCCCCGGCGGCGACCAGCAGGACCAGTGGCAGACGCACTTCTTCCTGGCGGCGGCCCTGCGCGCACCGGTCCGGGGCGGCCTCGACCTCCAGGGCGCCATCGACGCCCCGAACTGGCACAACGACGGTTTCCCCAGCTCGTTCTACCCGCGCGGTCAGCGGCCCGGCAGCGTGACCGTCGAGTCCCGCATGCCGGAGGAGGTCGTGGCGGAGCTGCGCCGCCGGGGGCATGACATCACCGTGGGGGGCGCCTGGACGGAGGGGCGGCTGTGCGCGGTCGCCCGTGACCCGGCCAGCGGCGTGCTGTCTGCGGCGGCCAATGCGCGCGGCATGCAGGGGTACGCGGTGGGCCGGTGAGCGCTCGGGCTGGGCGGGCGGCCCGGGTGACGGAGTGGTCCGGCTGGCCGTGCGACTGGGCGTTGCCGAGCGGCCGGGGCCTGGAAGAGCGGCCGGGCTTGGACGAGCGGCTCGGCTGATCGAGCGGTCCGGCTGGTCGAGCGGCCCGGCTCACCTGCGGGCCGGGAGGTTATCCACAGCCGGGAGGGGGATGTCGGCGGACCGTGGTCTCATGGACACATGATCGACGACACCGGAACCATCGAGGAGTTTCTCGCCCACCACTCCGCCGACGTGGAGGAGGCGATCCGCAAGGCCGCGGCCACCGAGATCCTGCCCCGCTTCCGCCGCCTCGCCGAGCACGAGGTGGACCAGAAGAGCGGGCCGCACGACCTGGTGACCGACGCCGACCGGCTCGCCGAGCGGTATCTCACCGAGGAGCTGAGCCGCCTGCTGCCAGGCTCCGTCGTGGTCGGAGAGGAGGCCGTGCACGCGAACCCGGCGACGTACGACGCCATCCGGGGCGACGCACCGGTGTGGATCATCGACCCGGTCGACGGCACCCGCCAGTTCGTGCACGGCAACGACGGCTTCTGCACCCTGGTCGCGCTCGCCCACCGGGGCACCGTGCTGGCCTCCTGGACGTACGCGCCGGTCCGGGACCAGTTCGCCACCGCCGTGCGCGGCAAGGGCGCCTTCCTGGACGGGGAGCGCCTGTTCGCGGGGCCGCCCGGGCCGGGCCGGGATCTGGCGGTCGCCGTTTCGCACCCGGACTACACCACCGAGGAACAGAAGCGTGCCCTGCGCGCCCTGTGGACCGACGGGGTGGCTCCGCGTTCCTGCGGCTCGGCGGGCCTGGAGTACCTGGCGATAGCGCGGGGCGAGACCGATGCCGTGGCCTTCTCTTGGGAGGCCGCCTGGGACCACGCGGCGGGCCTGCTGCTGGTGGAGGAGGCGGGCGGCGCCCACCTCACCCTCACCGGGGAGCCCTTCCGGATAACCGGCGGTAACGCGCTGCCGTTCACCGCCGCCCGCGACGCCACCACGGCCCGCCAGGTCGGGGAACTGCTGCGCACCGGGTGACGGGAGCGGCCGGGGCGTCGCTGGTGCCCCGGCCTATGCTGATCCGAGTTGCCATCGGCTGACGAGGGGGTCGGAAGGTGCCGTCGATGCTGGACGCGGTCGTGGTGGGAGCGGGGCCGAATGGGCTGACCGCCGCCGTGGAGCTGGCCCGCCGGGGCTTCTCCGTGGCCGTCTTCGAGGCGCGGTCCACCGTGGGCGGGGGCGCCCGCACCGAGGAACTGACACTGCCCGGCTTCCGGCACGACCCCTGCTCGGCCGCGCATCCCCTGGGCGTCAACTCACCCGCGTTCCGCGCGATGCCACTGGAGCGGTACGGGCTGCGCTGGCTGCACCCCGAGCTGCCCATGGCCCACCCGTTCCTGGACGGCAGCGCGGCGGTGCTGGCCCGCTCAGTCGCCGAGACCGCAGCCTCCTTCGGCCCGCGCGACGCAGGGGCGTACCGCCGCCTGATCACCCCGTTCCTGCACCACTGGGACACGCTGCTGCGGGACTTCATGTCCCTCCCGCTGACGGCGCTGCCCCGCGACCCACTCACGTTGGCCCGCTTCGGCCTGGCCGGCCTGCCGCCCGCCACGGCCCTGATGAGCCGCTTCCACGACGAGCGCTTCAAGGCCCTCTTCTCCGGCCTGGTAGCCCACACGATCGCCCCGCTGAGCGGCTTCGCCACCAGCGCGATCGGCCTGGTCTTCGCCCTGGCCGCACACGCACGGGGCTGGCCGGTACCGCAGGGCGGCTCCCAGTCGATCTCGGACGCCCTGACGGGGTACCTGCTCGACCTGGGCGGCACGGTGCACACCGACTACGAGGTCAAACGCCTGGACGACCTCCCACCGGCCCGCGCCTACATCTTCGACACCTCACCCACGGCCCTGGCCCGCATCGCAGGCTTCGGCGCTTACTACGACGGCTACCGCTACGGCCCCAGCGTCTTCAAGATCGACTACGCCCTGGACGGCCCCGTCCCCTGGACCGCCCCCGAGGCACGCGTAGCGGGCACGGTCCAGCTGGGCGCGAACAAGGCCGAGATCGCCCGAGCCCTACGCGCCGCGTCCCGCGAGAACCGCGCCCCCGACCCCCCGTTCCTGATCACGGTCCAGCCCAGCGTGGCCGACCCCACCCGCGCCCCCGAGGGCAAGCAGGTCTTCTGGGTCTACGGCCACGTCCCGAACGGTTGGCAGGGCGACCTGACGGAAGCGATCGAACGCCAACTGGAGCGCTTCGCACCGGACTTCCGAGACCGAGTCCTAGCCCGCGCGACAGCAGGCCCACCCGAACTGGCGGCCCGCAACGCCAACTACATCGGCGGCGACATCGCCTGCGGCGCGGTGGACGGCCTCCAACTGTTGTTGCGCCCCCGCCCCACCCTCTTCCCCTACCGCACCCCCCACCCCGCCGTCTTCCTCTGCTCCTCCGCGACTCCCCCCGGCGCCGGGGTACACGGCATGTCGGGCCACAACGCGGCGAAGGAAGTCTGGAGAAGGCTGAGGCAACGATGACCACGATCACCCTCGTCCAGGGCGACATCACCGAGCAGCGCGTCGACGCGATCGTCAACGCGGCGAACTCGTCCTTGCTGGGCGGAGGAGGTGTGGACGGCGCGATCCACCGCCGCGGCGGCCCTGCCATTTTGGAAGCCTGCCGCGACCTCCGCGCCTCCCACTACGGCGGCGGCCTCCCCACGGGCGAGGCGGTGGCCACGACGGCAGGGGATCTTCCGGCGGAGTGGGTGATCCACACGGTGGGCCCGGTGTGGCAGGGACCCGGCTCCGATCCGGCCTTGCTGGCGTCCTGTTATCGGGAGTCGCTGCGGGTGGCGGATGAGCTGGGGGCACGGTCGGTCGCGTTTCCGGCGGTCTCGACGGGGGTGTATCGGTGGCCGGTGGAGGAGGCGGCCCGGGTCGCGGTGGAGACGGTGCGGTCGGCTGATACGGGGGTGGAGGAGGTGCGGTTCGTGTTGTTCGACGGGGGGACGTTTGGGGTGTTCGAGGGGGTGGCGGGGTGAGCGGAGTCGGCCGGCTGATGGGCCAAGCGGCTATTGTGCGGGCCAGTTCAGCTTGATTGCGAAGACCGTGTCCTCGCCGAGCCCGCAACAGCCGACGGCCCGCCAAAACTGGGTTTCGGCGGGCCGTCTGAGAGCGAGACTTTTGGACTCAGTACGAACAGATCAGCACAGACAGGGATCCGTGGTCCAGCCCAGGCCGGTCACGTCTTGGTCCCGCAGCGCACCGGAGTATGCCTGCACCTCGTCCACATCGCCGTGGAGGTACTCGCCCCAGCCGTCACCGGCTTTGCCCCGGCCGATCTGGAGGGCACCGGTGCTGTGCCAGCCGTTGGGCAGGCTCGCGGTCGCCTTGTCGTTCGTGTACCCGTCGAGGTAAAGCTTGATCGTGTCGGTCCCGTCGTCGTAGATCACGGCGAGTCGATGACCCTGCCCCGCGCCGCCGTCCGCGCCCGTGATCTGGGATACCACTCTCTCGGGGGCTCCGACCTCGTCCTTCTCCGGCATCACCAGTTGCCAGCTGCGCGTGGACGGCTCGTAGCGGACCTTGAACGCTTCGGTGTGCTCGCCTGCCTGGGAGAGCACTGTCATCGGGTGGGTCGGCTCGGAGTCCGCGAGGCGGACGACGAGGCCGATGGTGAAACTGTCCCCGGTGTCCACGACGGGCCCGTCAGCAGCGGCGTACCCGGTCTCGCCGTCCAGGCGCAGATGCCCGTCGCCGGAGAGCGGCGGCGGTACGTAGGTGCAGTCGGGGTCGAGTTCGGGGATGCAGGAATTGTCCGAGCCGCGGTAGATCGACGCTCCTGCGCCGAGCCGCAGCGGGGCGCCGTCCGACTGCTCGGGACTCACGCCGTCCGCCGCGTTCTCCAGCGACCAGTGGCCGAGTAGCTTCGGCTTGCGCCCTCCCAGTTCGGCTGCCTCGTCCGGCACCACGACCCGGTCGTGGACCTGTACATCACCGATGTCACCGTGCCACCGGTCACGATAGCCGGTAGTCCCGCGGGCACGTCCGATCTGGAACGCGCCGGCCGTCGCGGCGGGTTTCGCCTCTGCCGCGGTGCCGACCTCATGGCCGTTGACGTACAACCGCGCACGACCTGTTTCCGCGTCGTACAGCCCCAACAGGTGGGCCCACTCGCCGGTCTCGGGCGCGCCACCGGACACCCGCGCGCCCGCGATCGCGAACGACCAGACGGGGCCGGGATCCTGGCTGCGAAGCCCGAGGCTGAAGCCGGGCTTCCCGTCCGCGTCCTGGCTGGCGACGGTCATGTTCCGGCCGGTTTCGGCGGGCCGTACCCAGGCGCTCACGGCGAAGGTCTTGCTGATGTCGGTGGCCGGCGCGTCAGGGGTGAGGAAGCCGTGGCCGCTGCCGTCAAGGCTGACGGTGGCGGTGGCTCCGGTACCCGCGGGCGCGGGGCCACCGAAGGTCACGCCGGTACCGGCACGTGCCTCGGCGCCCACCTCGGCGGAGGCCGAACGTGAGCCTGCCGGGTCGTCCAGCTTCCAGCGGGCCACAGGGGCACGCCCGACCTTCACGTTGAAGTCGTACGACGACTCGCCGCTGCTCCGGCCCGACCGGTCGATCGCGCGGACCGTCAGCGACTTGGGCCCTGAAGTGAGCGGCAGGTACGGAATGGTCGCGGCCGCGCCCGGCCACTCCGCGGAGACGGTCCCGTAAGGGCCTCCCATGAAGCCGTACGTGTACGACACCACGTCGTCGGAAGGCGAGTCCATGGTGAAGTGGCCGTAGACGCCCACCCCGTCCACCCAGAACACCGTGTCGGGGTTGGGATACTCGGGGGAGCTGATCGTCGCCTTCTCGGGGTTCACGTCGTCGTACACGAACGAGCAGACCGAGCCGTTGCCCTCATCGCTCCATGCGGAGGTTGCCTTGCCGTCGTTCGCGCGGACATGCCAGGACACGACCGTGTTGGCCGGGATGTCGGTCGGCATCGTCCAGTAGAAACGCGACCCCGACGACAAGGTGCTAGTGGTGTAGGTGCGGCGCTGCTCCACTCCCGCTGCGTCCGTCCACCACGCTTCGAACTCCCCGGTGAGCGGGCTGAATTCGCTGGGCTGGTTGTCCTCTTCGGGGTCGTACAACATGGCGCTGAGCCTCGGCGGCTGCGGCACGTATGACGTGTCGTCGCCCGTTGCGCAGGCCTTGCTCTGCGTCTGGAGATCCTGGACGAGCGGCTGCTTCGGCGGCAGGTTGTCCACCGCGTGCGCCGTACCGGCAGCCGCGGTCAGTAGCGCAACAGCGCAGCTCCCCACCACCATCCGTCTGCGTCTGCCTGTCCTTCCGAACATGGTCAAGCGGCCCTCCCCTGTGCAGCTTTGAAGCTCGTGGATCACACGAGTCGCATGAAACTAACAGAGGCCACTGACATCGCCGAAGAGGATTTTCCCTTCACTTGTGGGTGGGGGCGGATAGCCCCGGCGCCCCCCAAAGCACCTGGCCCGACACCGGACAGCTTCACACCTGCCAAAGTTTTGGGGGCAGCCTCGATCGGCCGAGCACGATGTCCGGCTGGCGTACTAGAAGCTGAAGGGCAACTCCCGCGCCCGTTGCCGAGCCTGAGCCCGTAGCTCCTTCAAGCGGCTGTGGAACGCGTTGCGGCGATTCTGATCGAGGTTCAGCGGGGGGCGAGTCGGGAGATGAGCTGTGACTCCACCAGCAAAAAGCCCTCCCCGACGCAAGGGCAGAGAAGTGCGCCCCCGGCAGGACTCGAACCTGCGGCCAAGCGCTTAGAAGGCGCTCGGTGGGTTGAGCGTCGCATCGCCGCTGACCTGGTCGATTCTCGTGCAGCCCGCGCCACCGGCTGACCTTCGACTCCTATTCGACAGGGCCTCACTTACTCATAGACGGCCGCGGCTCGCAGAGCGCGCGCGAAGAACGCCCAGTCACCGTTGGGCGGCACCTCCTGGCCGGTATTGCGGTACCAGCCATCCGAGTCATCGATCCATGCCGCCAAGGCGTCGAGGAAGCTCGGAAGGTCCGCGTTCTCCCACGAGTCCCCACCTTCGGCGTAACTCCGACGCAGAGAACGTACGAGCGCCGCCAGGTCCTCTTTGCTCTCGACGTGATCAGCGGCGGTCATGCGATCGGGATCTCGTAGACGATCTCGCAGTGCGCCGCGGGCACGACGATGTCCGCCGTCTCCACGGGCCGCCCTTGGTCGCTGTAGTACGTCCGCCTGATGTGCGTGACGAGCGCGGCCTTCTGGATGCCGAGTAGCGACGCCTCCTCGGCGGTCGCCTGCCTCGGCTCCGGCTGCTCCACCGCGTGGCTGACCGTGATGCCGATTGCGGCCATACGGTTCACGACGCCCGAGCCCGCGTGCGGCCCTCCCTCGGGAAGGACGACAAGGGTGCCAGCGGTGAGGTCGTACGGCTCCCAGCTCGTGGACAGTTGGACGGGCCTGCCGTCCGCGAGGAACTCGTACGTCGTCCGTACGCACAACGCGCCCTCGTCGACCCCCAGCCGCGCCGCGATCTCCGCGGGGGCCGGCACCTTGGCGTCCGTCCGGCTCTCCCAGTCGCCCTGCCTGCCGACGGCCTTCATGTCCGCCCGGAACGGCGAGCCCGTGGGCTGCTCCCGCGCGGAAGACCGTACGACCCGCACGCGCCGCCGGGGTTCGGCGACGTACGTGCCCGAACCGGCGCGGCCCTCCAGCACTCCCTGGGAGATCAGCAACTCCTGCGCCCGGCGCACCACGTTCTCGCCCACGCCGTACTCCTGGCCGATCTGAGCACGGGACGGCAGGCGGTCTCCCGGCTCCCACACACGTTCCGCGATCCGGCGCCTCAGCTCATCGGCGATGCGGAGGTACGGCGGTTGCTCAGACATATGGAAAATCTAGTCCACTAGCCCTAACCTAGTTAACTAGCTTCACTGAAAGTGATCGCCGGTGACGGAGGCTGCCCTGTGCCCGCTTCGGGAGTTAGCGCGGAGGGCATCGCCGCCCGGCTGTCCGCCCTCGGATTTCTCACGCGAGTGGAGGAACATCCCCGGCACACGACGGTCGAAGCGGAGATGCCAGACGACGTCTCCGCCGAGACATGGCGAGAGGTCCTGGACGCGGTGTCTGCGGCCGACCAATTCGGCCTCCTCGCCACCAGCTTGAACGCCCGCACCCTCTGGGCGGTCGTACGCAAAGCGGTCCCCACGACGGGCGATGTCGGGGGACCGAGCCATCAGCGATAGGAGCTGAGCAGCGTGCTCAACCGTATCCGCCGTGCCCTTTCCCTATCTAGGGTGCGGACCTCGACCAAGGGCAGGCATCGCCGCCCCTTACGGCCCTCGACCCCTGCGGTCGAAGCCTTCTCCGCCGTGCCCACCGACGCATCGACCGTCGTCCTACGTCGGCCCTCCGCAACGAAGGCTCGTCTGGCCCCGCTTGTCGGTGAGGAAGTCGCCCTGGTCCGCCCGTACGTGCTGGCGCGGAAGAGGCGCGTGCGGCCTCGCGCTGTGGTTGTTGCCCCTCACCTATCCGCCGAAGCGTGGTCGACCCTTGCGGGGGTCCGCTGATGCCGCCCTGCCGACAGTCATCGATCGCGGAAGGTATGCCGGGCCCCTACCGCTCGACCGCCTGCCACATCGGTACGCACTCCGCTTGCGTGGAGTCGCCGCCGGCACCGGCACCGATCGATCTCCCGGTGATCTACGAAGCGTGCGACTGCCTGTGCCATCGGGCCGTCGACCTGCCCGCGCCCGTGGTGGTGACGCGGTGAGGCCCCCGCTCGCCGGTAGCGCACCGGTATCGAGCGTCGAAATCACTGCCAGCACGGTGCAGCGCGGCGACGTCATCCAACTCGGCGGCTGCGCCTACCGCGTGAGCGACCTGCTCCAGCTCCCTCACGGGGCGAAGCAACTGGTCTTCGAGTCGGGCGAGCTGCTGACCATGCACACGCGTACCCGACTCGTTGCCGTGCGGCCTACGAGAAGGCGGTGACGGCACTCATGCCTCCTCGCCACCATGACATCGCCGACGACCTACGGCAGCAGATCACGTCCGGCCGTCTCGAACCCGGCGAACGACTCCCGTCCGAGGCGGCCTTGGCCGAGCAGTACGCCGTGAGCACGGTGACACTGCGCCGTGCCCTCGCAGTACTCCAGGGCGAACGCCTCGTCGAGAAAATCCACGGCAAGGGCAACTTCGTCCGGTGCGCGCCCCGCAAGATCATGTACGTGGGCGGCTGGGGAACGCTGGACCCGTTTACGGCCACTGGACCGGCGTTGCGCATCACCGTTCATAGCGCCACGGTCCCGGCCCGCGGCAGCCTCACAGCTCTCTTGATGGTGCCGACAGGCAGCCCCCTTGCGGAGCTCTCTTGCCTCAGTCTCGACGGCGAGACGCCCCAGGGACTGGCTCGCATCTACACGCCACGCGATCTGGCGCCGGCTGGCGTACTCGACGACGCCCCCGCGCGCCGAGAAGCGCTCGCAAGATTCGCCGTCGTTGGTCCGCCACCGGCCGCCATTCGGGAGACGGTCTGCGCTCGCTCAGCGACACCGGGCGAAGCCTCGGCCCTGAAGATCCCTTCCGCGACGGCTGTCCTCGCCGTCACCCGTATTGCCACCGACTCCACCGGACGCGTCACAGAGGCCGCGCTCCTGGCGTTCCCGGGAGATCGCATCGACGCGGTCTTCACCTCCCACCACGTGATCAACGAGAGGCATCCCTCGCCATGACAGCCCCGAGCGAACTCCGGCTTCTTCCTTGGGTGGGTCCGGAAGGCAAGCCCTGCTACCTGAGCACCGACGACGGAAGCGGTTACATCTCTCGCTTGGCGGACAACATCGAGTCGGCCCAACTCGGCTTTGCGGCTGAGATCCTGGAACAGGCACAGGACACTCTCGACGACGCAGACGCGGAACCGGACGAGCTCCACAGCCTGGCGCGGGAGCTGACCGGCGCACTGCGCGATGTCCTTCGAGTCGCAATCAGCCGAAACTACTTGCTGACGGAGGGCGAACCCCTGGGACTTTGAAGACATGCCATGAAGCGGCGCTTGACGAGAAAGGTGCTGTGCTTTCACCTGCGGACCGGAACCCAGCCACCGTGCTGGGTTCCGCTCTTCTCTTCCGGTGAGGAAGTAGAGCCCTGCCTCTCTGCCCCTCGGAGCCGACCGACCACCCTAGTTCTTGCGGGAGGGACGCTTACGGGTCGCTCGCCCGTGTCGATGGGCGCAGGCTGCGGCTCACGCGTCGTCGTGGCATCGAGACCACGAACTTGGAACGCGCCGTGGAGTTGCTCGGCCGGTATCAGGATCCGGTTCGCCTGGGGCAGATCAAAGCTGCCGATGGCTCGTGGACGTTCATGCTGCTCCTCACTGATGACGGCATCAGGCTGATCGCGTGCACTGGCGTGCGGCGGACCCAGGTCTGAGCCCCGGCCAACGACAGTCAGCCACTACGGCGGGTGCATCAACCGATCAGGCGCGCGTGTGTAGCTCTGCCCCCGCCAGCATCGGCCACGCTGCTCGATCGGCGTCTGTCATAGCAAGCGGCGACGGCGGAACCGCGGCGACGAGACATTGCGCGGTGACTCCTTCGTCCCGAAGCGACTTGAGTAGGGGGTTCTGCCTTGGGCTGGCCCGTTTGCTACCGGCGCTGATGGTCCGCTGGAGACCGCGCTCGTCCGCCGCTGTTCGTCGGCGTTGTCACGCAGCCAGACACTCACTCTCGCTGCTTCACGTCGGGTGTCACCGCAGGAGCCTCGGGAAGTCAGGAACCCCTCGTTCGCCTAGGGATGTGAGTGGTCGTGGGGCAGACTGCAGGCGTCGTCACGCAGATGCAGTCTGCGGAGGTCCTGGACCAGAGCGACGGGAAAGGGATGGAGCATCCACTTGGCCTGATAGCCGGCCTCGCCGTGTTCTGTGAACACAGTCTGAGCGGCGTTCAGCACGGCGTGGGAGAACAAGCGACGCGAGTGTGCCGACTGCCAGATCACCGTGCCGGCGGTGTCCGGTAGGTCGGGGCTGACCGAGACATCGGGGAACTCGTAGATGGTCACGTCGATCAGTACATCCGTGGCACGGAGCACCCAGCGGAGTTCCTGCGGCTCGGCGTCGAAGAAGAATCGGGTTGTGCGCAGCTGCCCGTACAGCCCTCCTGCAGCTGCCACGAGATCCGCCAATGCATCGGTGCAGTAGCTGACCACGAGCGAAGCCTGATGGGAGTCATCGGCCAGGTGGCACCTCGCCCAACCATGGTCCTGAAGTTCCCACTTCAGCTGAAGGGCGCCCGTTGGCGCCTGAGCGACCGGCACAGGGAACAGGCTATCGGACAGCGATCGGCTCTCAGGTTGGGAAGCTAAGGCGACCTAGAGGCGGTTGCCGCGCTTACCCGCGACCGGGCGGAGCCTGGTCGCGGGTAGCTGACCAGGCCCCGCTGTTCCCCGTAGTGTCACCACGCGATCTGACACGGGTCTGGCACGCCAATGTGATGGATGGCCTCGCGCGTCTTTCCACGGAGCAGAATTTTCGGGCATATAGCCGTAAATGCCTTCACTTTCTCAAAGTGGTTGCAGCACACCTTTAGCTTCTTGGAGAATCTCAAGTCACTCCGATGACCTGGGAGTGCGGCACGATCGAAGGCTTGTGATTGCATTGAGGCTGATTGCAGTTTCGCTCCGAAACTTTCGCGGCATCAACGAAAAAGTGTCGGTTCCGATCTCCAAGTTCACTGCCTTGGCGGGGATGAATAACTCAGGTAAGTCGACACTGCTTGAAGCCTTGGAGATCTTCTTCTCGGAAAAGGCTCCAGACAAAGATGATTTGTGCAGGGGTTCGAACGATGGCGAGGTGGAGATCGAGTGCACCTTTGATGGATTCCCTGAACAACTCGTTCTCGATGCGCAGGCCGTCACCAATCTAAAAGACGAACATCTGCTCTCACGTAACGGATTGCTAGTAATCCGAAAGACCTACAACTGTAGTCTGGCCACCCCGAAGCCGTCTGGCGTTGCAGCGCTGTGTGCTCATCCGTCTGCAGAAGGCTACGACGACTTGATTTCACTGAAGAATACGGAGCTCAAAAAAAGGGCTGGGGAACTCGGGGTTGATCTCTCGGGTGTAAATAAAGCCAGTAATGTTGAGATGCGCCGAGCAATCTGGATGAATGCCGAGACTCTGGAAATCGGCGAGAGGTACATTCCGCTAGCGAAGCAGGAGGATGGAAAAAGAATTTGGGAGTCGCTGCGTAAGGAGCTTCCAAGCTTCTCGCTATTTCGCGCGGATAGGGCCAGCACAGATCAGGATAGTGAGGCGCAAGACCCTATAAAAACGGCCATCACTCGTGCCGTGCAGCAGCATCGTGAGGCCCTAGATGCGATTGCCGCGGAGATTCACCAAGCGGTTCAGCCGATTCTGGACGAGACTGTCCGGGGCATGGCGGCCATCAACCCAGAAATGGCCTCTTCGCTTGCACCGCGTTCGACCAACCCGAAATGGGAATCAGTGTTTAAGGTGAGTCTTACGGATGAGGACACTGTCCCTGTAAATAAATGGGGAAGTGGATCCCGACGTTTGTTGCTCATGAATTTCTTCAGAGCACAGGTTGAAGCGGCGGCCGACGAATCGCAGCGACGCACCATGATTTATGCCATCGAGGAACCAGAAACGGCGCTGCATCCGAGCATGCAGCGGAAGCTTCTGATGAACTTGCTGCTGCTTAGCGAGTTGGACGATTCACAAGTAATGATCACGACTCACTCACCATCACTCGCCCGTCTAATCCCCATCCAGTCTCTGCGCCGCGTTGTGAAGGAAGAGGACAAGACTTATATTGACGGACCTGACCCATTTGGGGTGGAGAGGCTTGCGCAAGACCTAGGGGTTCTACCCGACCACGATGTGAAACTGTTCATCGGTGTTGAGGGCGCCACGGACATTGATTTTCTGCTTGGCGTGCACGAATCCTTGAGTAAGTCCGGCCTGATCGATTTTGAATTGGCGAAGCTGACTCAGTCCGGACAGGTCGTCTTCATCCCCTTGGGCGGAGACAACCTAGGTCATTGGGTCAGCCAATGGAAGAATTTGGCGATTCCTGAGTTCTATCTTTTCGATAGAGATAATCATCCGGACGACCCAGAGTTCGTCGCGCACACTCGCCAGCTTAATGAGTTGAACGCCAGAATTGGAGTGAAGGCTACGCATACGGCTTTCAGGGAGATTGAGAATTACTTTGCTCCCGAAGTCATTGAAGCCATCTTCCCGGGAGTTGGCTTTGCTCCCCAGTCTCAAGCCCTGAGCGATATCTCTAGAGAGGTCTCCGAGGCTCTAAAGGAGGTGGCCGGACACAAGCCACTCAAGCCTAAAAACGTCAAGTCGCGACTCTGCTCAAATGCTGACAGGATCACTGAAAAGAGCCTGACCCAACTGGGTGTTCTTGACGAGGTAGTCGGATGGTTTACGGCTATGAAGCAGATGATCGATGTCTAATCGCTCTTGGTCGGCCTGGAGCTTGTGGAATACAGAGGAAGGCCGGCGACGTCTCAGCGGACCTGGCAAGTGTCGGCCACTGTGATCAGTAACCGTCTACTGATCACTACATCACCTCCGCTCGCCAGCGGCAAGAAGAAGCCCACGGATCTGACCAGTTCAGATTCCGTGGGTTCTGTCGGCGGGCGCTGTTTGGTGGCCTCGCGCGGCTCAGAGACGGCCCCGCCGCCTTACGTGGTGAGCGCGCCAAAATTCCGGATTTGAGAGGGGGTGATGGCGCAGGCGGGAGTCTCATCCTTGCATGGGCGATGTGAGATCGAGTATGGAACGTTTCTCGCTCGCAGTGCGAAGAGAAAAGACTGTCGCGTGAGCCCAGAAGTGAGGAATCTTGGCGCTTCCGAGGCGTGTACCGACTTGTGTGGTTTCGAGGTCAAAACCCGCACCGATCAATTCTTTTGAATACACCGCTGAATAGTCTTTGTGGTTGCGGCTGGGAAATGTTCCTTTCAGGTTTTTATTGTACTCGGGGTCGAAGTACTTGATCAAAGCACCCTCTGTAAGTGCGACGCGCTGCGGCTCGGGAATCGGGCAGTGCTCGACTTCCTCTGCATGCGCGCGCTCCTCGGCATCTGTAACCGTTCCGGTCCAGGTGCCGAATTCGCCTATGATTGAGAAACCTTGAAAGGATAGTGGGACTAGCCAAAGATCCAAGTCTGGGCGCTTCATGGCCATTTCTCCTTGAATCCGCTGCAAGGTCTCGTGATTCGCTAGCCTACTGATCGCATTGCGATTTCCGTTTGTACCATAAGCGCGACCGATGTAGGCGATATCTAGATCCAGAAATTCTCTATGGACTTCATCGATTTCCCCGATTTCGTAGTCGCTGGCCAAAGAGGTAAGTAGGTTGGCGGCAGTGGCCTGCAGGCGTACCTGGCCGTCGCCGTCCAGGAAGGTTACCTCGGTGTGGGGCCACTCGCTGGAAGCGTGCAATCCCGCGATCCCGAAAGAGTTGGGTCTCTCGAAAGTGACCTCGTTTACTGCATCCCTGAATTGTGATAGGAAGGTCACTTTTATTGTATCTTCGCCAATGATCACTCCTCCGCTTGGTACTGTGATGCGAGAGCGGGTGCAGATGGCGTATATGTGTGACTTGATTAGAGAGGGATGTCTTTTTGTTACGCCGTCAAGGTAGGCCGGCGACAGAATGGATGCCTGCGTGCAATTGCTGACGAATGAGTACTCGACCAAGTACTTGGAGGTTCCCCCGCCCATGATGGATGCCCTATCAATCGCGCGGCCGGCTGGGTAATGCTGTGAAACTGGAGCCGCTGAGTTCACTGTGCGTGGACGA
Organism: Streptomyces sp. NPDC002176; assembly: GCF_044903645.1. NCBI lineage: Bacteria > Bacillati > Actinomycetota > Actinomycetes > Kitasatosporales > Streptomycetaceae > Streptomyces > Streptomyces sp. NPDC002176. The sequence continues at coordinate 1,362,439 of NZ_JBJDQW010000001.1, read as the reverse complement.
TCTTTCGAGTGGTCAGCTTATGCGAGGACCAGTGTGCGTGAGGCGTGAAACCTAGAGACTGAAAGCTGAGCCGACCGCCCAGCCGCGGCGTACCTCTTCTCTCGCCTAAAGTGGCTGATCGCCATGAGCGTGGCACGGGCGCCGGCCGGGCTGGAGCGGGGCGGAGACAGGAGCGCAGGCCCGGCCGGCGCCCGTGCCACGCGCGGGGAGCGGAGCGAGCCGCCTTGATGAAGTAGAGAAAGTCTTATCCCGCTGGGATCAGGCGCTTGCCGTCATGGCTCCGCACATGCGGCCCGTTGCCGTCCAAGGCATCCAGCAGCCTGACCGCGAAGACCTCCGACATACGCTCGCTGACCTCGTCCGGCGTGAGCCAGGAGACAGCCGTGGACTCGCTCGACGTGCGCTCCGTGCCGCCGGACGGCTTGCAGCGGAAGACCAAGGCCACGATGCCGCGGGGCAAGTTCTTGTAGACGCCGGTCAGTTCGTCTACCTCGATGTGGATGCCGGTCTCCTCCAGGACCTCGCGGGCCACGCCGGCCTCGGGGGTCTCGTCGAGTTCGAGGATGCCGCCGGGGAGTTGCCAGGCGCCGTTGTCGGCTCGGCGGATCGCCAGGAGGCGGCCGTCCTCGCGCACAACCACTCCGGCCACGGACACGGAGTGCAGGGGAGACGGGTTCACTTCCTGTGGTTGACTCATGTAAAGGAGCATAGGAGGCAGAGAAGGACTATGGGAACTGCGGCGGGAGGGGTCGGTTCCGGGCCTCGATACGTGCAGATCGCGGACGAGATCGTGCAGCAGATCCGGGCGGGGATCCTGAAGCCCGGTGACATGGTGCCGAGTGAATCCGAGCTGGTGGAGCGGTACGGCGTCTCTGGGGGGACGATCCGCAAAGCCATGGTCGAGGTGCGGGCGAGCGGGCTGGTTGAGACCCGGCACGGCAAGGGCTCGATCGTAAAGAGCCGGCCTCCGGTACGGCACCGTTCTTCCGACCGTTTCCGGCGCTCGCTCCGCCAGGGAGGGCAGGCGGCCTACCTCGCCGAGTCGGCACAGTCCGGCGCCACTGCCAAAGTCAGTGTTCTCTACATCGGCCCCATGGACGCGCCCGAGGACGCCGCGCAGCGTCTGGGCGTCCCTGTCGGCGCGCAGGTGCTGGCCCGTCGGCGTCTCTACTTCCGTAACGGCACTCCGGTCGAGTCCGCGACGTCCTACCTGCCTTGGGATGTAGTGAAGGACATCCCGGAACTGTTCGCCGAAAATCCGGGCGGCGGTGGCATCTACGCCCGACTCGAAGACCACGGTCACGAGTTCGCGGAGTTCGTCGAGACGCTGCAAGCGCGGCCGGCCTCCAAGGCGGAGTGCTCGGAGCTGGCACTGAGCCCAGGGGCTCCCGTAGTCCACCTGATCCGCGAAGCCCGAACAACCGCGGGTCTCGTCGTCGAGGTGTGCGACACCCTCATGGCCGCTGACCAGTTCGTTTTCGAGTACCGGATCCCTGCCGACGACTGACGGCCGCTCAATTCTGCGCAGCCCGTCGTGAGTTCTTCCTCGCGGCGGGTTGACTCATGTACAGGAGTCATGCACTCTTCTTCGTATCACTCATATACATGAGTGCAGGAGTGCGGCATCTATAGAGGAGTGATCTCTGTGCGTCAGATCCCCGTCGACACCTCCGGCGCCGTCGTCATGGTCGCCAAGTCCCCGCAGGTCAAGGTCCGTGACCGCCGCACCGGTGAGATCGCCACCGACACCGAGACCGGGGCGAAGCTCATGACGGTGGACGTGATGTTCGCGGCCAACGAGGAGGTGGAGATCCTTGCCGTCACTGTCCCGGAGCCGGGTATCTCCGGTGAACTGGCCATGGGCACGCCCGTCGCGCTCACCGGTCTGATCGCCCGGCCGTGGGAGAACGACTTCAATGGTCAGAAGCGGCACGGCATCGCGTTCCGCGCGGTCGCGGTCACTTCCCTCGCGGGCGCTGCCGCAGGTGCCGAGGCGGCGTGATCATGACCGTCTACGCGGTCGCCCTGGTGCTGGTCGCCGCTGCCGTAGGTCTCCTGCGGTGGCGGCGCCCCGCCTGGTACTGGTTGACCTTCGGGGTCACGCTGGCAGTGGTGCGGGTCCTGGTCCGGTACAGGTCGGTCATGGACGCCTGCGGGCTGACGGTTCCGGCCGCGCGGTGGCGCCTCGCCCTGGCGCGAGCCACCAACCGGCCGATACCGGAGCCGCGTTCGCCGCGCATCCTGCGGATGAGGCCGACCCGAACCGGCCTGGTCCTGCGGCTCAAGCTGCGCCCCGGACAGGACGCCTTCGACGTCGCTGCCGCCGCGGACCGGTTACGGCACTCGTTCTCGATGTACGGCGTCACCTCGCGCGAGGTCCGGTCCGGCGTCGTCGAGCTGCGGATGACCGGCTACGACGTGCTCAAGCGGGTGCAGATGCCGACCGAGACCGACCCGCGGCCCATGCGAGTCCCGGTTGCCCTGCGGCAGGACGGCTCGGTGCACTACCGCGACTACCGGGCGATACCTCACGCCCTCACCCTCGGCGCCACGGAGTCCGGGAAGTCCGTCTACCAACGCAACCTGGTCGCCGGACTCGCTCCGATGGACGTCGCCCTCGTCGGTATCGACTGCAAGCAAGGGGTGGAGCTGTACCCCCTGGCCCGTCGGTTCTCCGCGCTGGCGGACGACGCCGACACCGCCGCTGAAGTGCTCGATGCGCTGGTCAGCCGTATGGAAGGCGTCTACCAGCTCATCCGGTCACAGCAGCGGATCACCTCTGACGTGCCGGATGCGGAGATCGCCGCCGACATCTGGGACCTCCCCGACGGCCTGCGCCCGGTCCCGGTCGTGGTCCTGGTCGACGAGGTCGCGGAACTCGCCCTGTACGCCAGCAAGGAAGAGGAGAAGCGCCGAGACCGGATCATCACCGCTCTGGTCCGTCTCGCCCAGCTCGGACGTGCGGCCGGCATCTACCTCGAAATCTGCGGGCAGCGCTTCGGCTCCGAACTCGGCAAGGGCATCACCATGCTCCGTGCCCAGCTCACCGGCCGCACCGCCCACCGTGTCAACGACGAGACGTCCGCCAACATGGCCTTCGGTGACATCGCCCCGGACGCTGTTCTCGCCGCCATCCAGATCCCTGCCGAGATGCGAGGGCTCGCCATCGCGGGCGACTCCTCCGGGGGCTGGCATCGCATCCGCGCCCCGCACACCTCGCTCCGTCAGGCTGTGAACATCTGCAACCGGTACGCCGACCGGACCCCGGTTCTGCCTGAGCTGGCCGTATTCCGGCCCGTTCTCTCCGCCTCCGCCGCCGCGCCCGTCTCGCTGGCCGGGGCGTCCTCGGCCACTGCCTGACTGTTCCGGCCCCTTTGGCCGACCACCCCCGCGCCATGTCCCTACCCCCGCCATGCCCGAACAAGGGAGAACCGTCATGTGCCCCGCCTGCGAGGACTTCGCCCGAACCGTGCTCCTGCTGGGTCAACTCGCCCTGTACGCCGACATAGACGGCGCCGACCTCGACTTCGTGGAGGTCGTCAGTCCGGCCCTCGCCGTGTCGTTGCCCGAGCCGCCGCCCGGCATGTTCCCCGACGGCTACGACTCCGACGGCGGCCCCGCCCGCCCCGGTGACTCCTGATGGGAGCCCGTCGCGGTCTCCGGGTCGACGCGGTCTTGGTCCAGGCCGTCATCGCCGGCGCCCTCTCCTTCGCCCATCTGCACGACCTGGCCGCCGCTGCCGGGCAGAACGGATGGAAGGCGTGGGCGTATCCGGTCAGCGTCGACCTGCTCCTGGTCGCCGCCTGGCGGCGCCTGCGCAGCGATGGACCATCCCGGCTGGCCTGGTGCTGGTTCGTCGTCGCGCTGTTCGCCTCGCTCGGCGCCAACGTCGCCACTGCTGGGTTCCTCGACCTGGCGAACCCGCCCGCACTGCTCCGTCTTGGCATCGCCGGATGGCCCGCAGTCGCGTTTCTCGGCGGCACGCTCCTTGCCCACTCGCCCGAGACGGAGCCGAACCAGGCTCCACCGGCAGCCATTGCCGACGCGCCGGAGGGCGAGCAGTTGGAACCGGAAGTGGTGTCCGAGCCCGACGTGGTCCCCACTCCCGTCACGGACGAACCCGCTTCGACGTCGCCGGTGGCACCCCCTCCGCAGGTCCCCGCTGTCCTCATCGAGCACGCCCGCAAGGTCGCCGACGAGTACCGCGCTCGCACCGGATCTCCGATCGACCCCGACACCCTCCGATCCCGCCTCGGCGTCCCGTCCCAACTCGCTGACGCGATCGCCGCCCAACTTGCCTGACCGGAAGGAGACCCCGCGATGCCTGCCCGCGAGAACTTCCACTCCGTGATGCGGATCGGTCCCGTGCAGATCGGGACGCACCGGGACCGCAGCGGCCGGACCACGCACGCCGCCGTCTGCACCGCCGACCGCTGCGGCTGGTCCGCCGACTACTCCAGCCAGACGGCCGCCCAGCTCGCCGCTCGCACCCACCGCTGCCACGTCCGCTAGGAGACACCGTCCATGAACGTCCCTCTCTGGCTTGCCCTGTTGGCCGTCGGTTGCCTCGGCGTCAAGTTCATCCGCCCGCCCTGGTGGCTCATCGCCGTGCTCCTCCTCGGCGGCTACCTCCTGGCCGACAGCGTGCTGGCCCCCGTCATCGACACCGCCGTCAAGTAGCCCGTCACGAAAGGAGAACCGCCCATGTTCCGGCCCAAACTCCCGACCATGCCGCAGCCGATCAGTCTGCCCGTCGTGATCGAACCGACCAGCGTCACCGTCGGCAGCCAGGACACCCCGGCCCCGCCGTCACCTGTCGCCCCCGCGCCGGCCCGTCCGGTCGTCCAGCTCACGCCCGGCACCGCCCTCGCCTTGGTCGGCGGCGGTACGGCAGTCGTCCTGGTCCTCGGCACCGTCCTGGTCTCGCTGCTCCTGGCGGTCGCCATCACCGGTGCCTCGGTCGCCGTCTGCGCGGTCGTCCTGCGCTCCCTGCTCGCCTCGGACGCCAGGCGCCGCTGACCGACTCCTGGGCGGCCTCGATACCGCCAAGCATCCGCCGCCCAGGAGCCGTCCCTGTCCGATCTCGCAACCGGAAGGAACCTCCAGCATGGCCTACCGGGCCACACCCAGGACACAAAAGCCGGCAACGTCCGCTCAACGGCTCGACCCGATCATCCTCGGGGACGTTCTCCGCGTCGCCTCGGCGGCCGAGTACTCCCGCTGGGAAGACCAGATCCGCCGCACGGGCGGCTGCTCCGACCCTGTCCACCTCACCGGCTGGACCCTCCACAAGGACAAGTCCACCGGCGAGACGCTGCACCACTACTCCACCGCCAACGAGCCGGGCGGCCGACTCCGCCTCGCCTGCGGCAACCGCCGTGCGTCCCGCTGCCCCGCCTGCGCCTGGACCTACGCGGGCGACACGTACCACCTGATCCGTGCGGGCCTCGCCGGAGACGAACGACGGGACATCCCCGCCGCTGTCCGCGAACACCCGCGCGTCTTCGCCACCCTCACGGCCCCATCCTTCGGCCCGGTCCACAACCGCCCCGACCGTGGTGCGTGCCGCTGCGGGACCCCGCACACCCCCGAGAGCCCCGAACTGGGCACACCGCTCGACCCGGACACCTACGACTACGCGGGTGCGGTCCTCTTCAACAACCACGCCGGTCAGCTCTGGCAGCGCTTCACCACGCGCCTCCGCCGCGAACTCGCCGCCCGCGCCGGCCTGCCCCGCCGGGAACTCGCTGAGTACCTGCGCGTCTCGTACAGCAAGGTCGCCGAATTCCAGAAGCGCGGAGCCCTGCACTTCCACGCCGTCGTGCGGCTCGACGGTCCCGACGGCCCCGGAGCTCCGCCGCCCGCCTGGGCCACGGCTGATCTCCTCACGGACGCGGTTCGCGCTGCCGCCTCGCACTCGTACACGTCCGTCTCGGTTCCGGCCGCCGGCGACCAGCCGGGGCGCACCTTCCGTTGGGGCCGACAACTCGATGTCCGCCCGGTCAAAGCCTTCGGGGACGGCTCCGACATCACCGAGCAGGCCGTCGCCTCGTACGTCGCCAAGTACGCGACCAAGGCCGCCGAGAACACCGGAACCCTCGACCGCCGTATCGGCGAACTCGCCGAACTCGACCGCCACCGCGTCCCCGACCACGTTCGGCGGCTCATCACAGCGTGCCGCGACCTGGACGCCCTGTACCCCGACCGACGGCTCTGGGCCTGGGCGCACATGCTCGGATTCCGCGGGCACTTCTCGTCCAAGTCGCGCACCTACTCCACCACCCTCGGCAGCCTCCGCCAGGAACGCGCCGACTACCGAGCCGTCCAGGAATCCGCTGCCCTCGGCCTCGCCGACCGAGAACCGGACACGGTCCTCGTCCTGGCCGACTGGCAGTACGCCGGCCACGGCCACACTCCCGGCGAAGCGGCCCTCGCGGCCACCATCGCCCGCGACCTCCAGACCAACCGCGAGACCGCCCGAGACGCACTCCGGGCCGAAGGGAGCGCGGAATGACCACGGCCGTTCGGTCACGGAACATGCTCACGCTCGCGGAGGTCTGCGAGGAACTGGCCGTCTCCCGCTCGACCTTCTACGACTGGCGGGCCAAGCGACGCGCTCCGCGTTGCATCAAGCTCCCGAACGGCGATCTCAGGATTCGGCGCAGCGACCTCGAACATTGGTTGGACGACCGTGAGGACGCCGCCTGATGGAGACGACGGAGACGACCTACGACGTCAAGGTCTACAAGATCCTCACCTACAAGGGCGCCAGGAAGACCACCCACACAGTGCGATGGGTTGTGGCGGGGAAGCGCTGGCGTGAGCCGTTCGGCACGGTCGCGCTCGCGGAGGGCTTCCGCTCGGAACTCATCTCCGCGACCGGCAAGGGGGAGGCGTTCGTCATCGCGACCGGCCTGCCGGTGTCGCACCGTTCCAAGTCGGCTGCCATGAGCTGGTACAAGTTCGCCGTCGAGTACGTGGACGCGCGCTGGGCTCAACTCGGCGGCAACAGCCGGAAGAACCTTGCCAAGACGATGACGGCGACCACGATCGCACTGCTTCGAACCAAGCCCGCCCAGTTCGAACCGGCCGCGGTTCGCACAGCCCTACGCGAGTGGGCGTTCAACAAGAATCAGCGCGCTGCGGCTCCCGGTGATGTGGCGGTCATCCTTCAGTGGGTGGAGCGGAACTCGCTGCCCGTCTCGGCCTGGGAGGAGCCGGACAAGGTCGATGAGGTCCTGCGGGCCCTCGATACGCTTCTCGACGGAAGGCAGGCTGCCGCGTGGTCCCGTAAGCGGCATCGCCGGATTCTGAACGTCGCCATGAAGCACGCGATCCGACGGCGCATCCTGCGGACCAACCCGCTTCCCAAGGGGAAGGAGCCGACGGCCGCCACGAAGACCACCAACGCCGTGGACAAGCGGTCCTTGGTCAACCCGGATCAGGCTGCGGCCCTTCTCGACTGGGTCCGGCGCCGGCCGCGCGGAGGCAAGCGGCTGCACGCCTTCTTCGCCACGCTGTACTACTGCGGACCGCGCCCCGAGGAAGCCGTGGCGATGCGGGTGGAGGACGTGACGCTGCCGGACCCCGACAGCCGCGACCAGTGGTGCGAGCTGCTGATCCACACAGCCACGCCGGAAGTGGGCAAGCAGTGGACCGACACCGGCAAGATCCATGAAGAGCGGGATCTCAAGGGTCGTGCCGAGGGGGAGACGCGCACCGTTCCGGGTCATCCGGCCCTGACGCGCATCCTGCGGCGGCACATCGAGAACGAGGAACTTCGCCCCGGCGACCTGCTGTTTCAGGGGGAGAAGGGCAGCGTCCTGGCGGGTTCCGTCATCCGCCGAGCCTGGCGCGGCGCCCGCAAAGCGGTACTGCCCACTCACGTCTTCGAGTCGCCCACTGGCAAGCGGGTGTACGACGTCCGGCACACCCGCCTCACCAAGTGGCTCAACGACGGGATCCCGCCCGCACAGGTGGCCGACTGGGCCGGCAACAGCGTGCCCGTGCTTCTGGCCACCTACGCCCGGTGTGTAGAAGGACAGCTTCCCGATCTCAAACGGCGGCTGGAGGCTGCCGGAGATCTGCCCGAGCGGCCGGATGTCGGCTGACGGGGCCCACGAAAACTTCGACACGTATTCGACACGGCCACCCGCCAAAACCCGGTGACAGCCGGACGGCCCCGGAGTCTTCCCATGATCGTCGGGGGAGAGGCCGGGGCCTCGTCATACCCACCGGAACCTCACCTGACCAGCAAAAAGCCCTTCCCGGAGGAAGGGCCAGAAGACGCGCCCCCGGCAGGACTCGAACCTGCGGCCAAGCGCTTAGAAGGCGCCTGGTGTGTCGATGGACGTACTGCCTCCAACTCGGTGCGCGCCGGGGGGTTTGGTCGTTCACACCCCACGGTCGGCACTCGCACACGGAGTCTTCAATCTCGGACCCTGATTACCCCGCTGGAGGGTTGTTCTGACCGCGCCGCTCCTTGCGGGGACGCACTCATCGGCCGGCCCGTTCGCGTTGGGCGCGCGCCCGTCGGCGCAGCGCGGGCAGATAATGCGGTCCTGTCAGATCGCCGTCAGTCATCTCCGGATGGGAGAAGGCTGCGGCCACTGAGCGTTCGGGTAGGCGCCGCCTTCTCCCTCAGGACTCTAATAAGGCATCAGGTCTGCTCGTCATGACCCGGTTCGTCACCCTCGGGGGCCATATCCGAAGCCGAGGCGCCTGTGTCATGGGCAGGGGCCGTGCGGATCCGCAAGCAGCCGTCCGTGCCGAACATGTCCATGAGCTGCGACAGGTGGGCTCGAGCCAAGCTGCGGCCTGGGGTCTCGTCGGTGGTCACTCGCGCTCCTCCAGATCGGCCCAGACGACCTTCCCCCAGCGCCGTACATCGGTGCCCCAATCCGACGCCAACGCCGACACGAGTAATAGACCGCGCCCGTTCTCCTCGTCATCCTTCGGCGGGCACAGCGTGGGCACCGTACGGGAGAAGTCCGCCACGGCCACGCGGACGGTGCACGGTGCGGTGCGCTCCACGATCACGCGGATGGATTCACGACGGGCGTGCCGAACGGCATTGGCCACCAGTTCGGAGACGACCAGGACACCATCCTGGGCGAGCCTCTCCAGGCCCCACGCGGTACAAGCCGCACGTACAAGGCGCCGCGCCGTGGCGGCGCTTTCCGGCTCGCGTAGCAGGGTCTCGCTGTAGCCGGGGTGCCCGGTCGGACGGGATGTGGTGGTCATGGTCACCGGGCGCCCCCGTCCGGGGCTTTCTGTGGTCGACACGAGGAGTCAGTGGAGCATGGGAAACGGCTCATGCTCTCAACCGTGGCGGAACCACTGCCCGGGGCTCAATGACAGTCTGGTGGCTCGTCAGATCAAAGTAGCAAAAGCGTAGTTCAGAGCGGTAGGCCCACCAGGTCGGCAAGTTGGCGCGTCTCGTCGGTGACGGTGCGGCGCCGGGTGATCGTGTCGGCCAGGGTGTCACGGGCGTAGGGCTGCTCGGCGATCCACTCCGGCGCCTCGGCCGCTACTTCGCCCAGTACCTCCAGCGCGCGTCCGTGCTGTCGCGTCATCGTGTACGCCTTCGCCACGTCGAGCCGGTGGCGGTGGTATTCGGAACCGTTGCCGCCCTTCAGCCGGGCGGCGATCTCCAAGACCTCCTCCGGCCTGTCCGTCACGACGCCCTGCTCGGCGGCCTTGTAGGCGACCGTGGCGGGGCCCCAGGTGGCGATCCGTACGTCACCGTGTGCCAGCGGGCCGGTGGCGACCGCCGCCGACCGGGCGAGACGCAGCATGTCGGCGGCTTCGCCTCCCCGGTTGTCCCGGAGCGCTGCTGCCTGTCCCTGGATCAGTAGCCAGCCCCAGGCTGCGATCTCCTCGGCGGTCGCCCGGGACAAGCGCGGTTCGGTGTCGTCCGCCCACTTCACCGCCAGGTCGCGGGCTGCGTCGAACCGTCCTTGCCGTACGAGCAGCCATGTCCAGGTGGTGACGACGCTCGCGGCCCGGAGACGGTCCGGGGCTTCGTCAAGGGCTCGGCGCAGCGCGGTCTCGGCGGCGGCGAACTGGCGGGCACCCGTCAGGGTCGATCCGGCGATCTGGAGAAGCTGGGCGCGGGCCGCGCGTACGGCCGGGGAGTCTCCGAGGGCCTCAGCATCCCTCAGCAGCGGGACCAAGAGGTCCACGGCCTCGCGCATCCGCTTGCCGAAGTGGGCCGCCCGGACGTTCTCCAGGCCAGTCAGGACACCTCGGATCGTCGGTTCTTCATCGGGCTGCTGGGCGGGGCGCTCCACCGCACGTTGGAGAGCCTGCCACGGTTCGGGCGCGGGGCGGGGCTCAGCGGGCGCCCGGGTCACCAGGGCCGACGTGGGCACCCGCAGGGCGTTGGCCAGCTTTCGGGCGGTCTCCAGGCGCGTGTCGGTGACCACCCCCTGTTCCAGCTTGGTGATCAGTGAGTGGCTGACCTTCGACGCTTGCGCCAGTTCGCGTTGCGAGAGACCGCGCCGCTTGCGGATGTCGCGTAGCCGATCCCCGAGGCCGTGTTCGTCGGACATGGGCCCTCCTTCGGTGCTCACTCCCGACGGTACATAGGCAGCGTGGATATGTGGTAACAACCGGGAGCCTGGCACCAATCGTGATTGCGGCACCCGCCGATCTCATTCGGGGGTCGATCAACTCCCATAGCGGCTGCGCAGATCTTCGGCGATCCTCGACATCAACTCTGCCGCCCCTTCCGGTTGGCCCTCTGTCAGCGCGCGGTCCCGTTGGGGGTCGTACGCCGTCAGTCCCGTCTCCCTCTCGACGATGGATGCGAAGCTCTCGCCGTACAGGGACAGGGTGATGCCGGTGCCCGACTGGCTGAGCTCCCGGGACTCGTGCTGGTAGTCCGTGAGGTTCGATTCGCCCAGTAGCGGCCGGGCCTCGGGGACTATGCGGTCCCATGCTTCGAGGAGGTGGGCAGGGACCAACCCCTCGCTGTCGTCGGCCGCGTCTTCCAGTGCCTCCATGGCCTCGTCCCAGGTCTGTCCGTCGCGCCGGGTCACGAAGTAGATGTCGTAGCTCACCAGTCCCGCCACCGATCCGTCAGTTCGTGCCGATCGAGGCCGTGTCTTGCGGTCAGAGATGTGACGTCGACTCCCTGCTCGGTGAGCGCTGCATCGATGTAGGCGCACAGTTGCTCGCGTTCATCGGTTTCAAAGGCACATTCGTCGTGAGCTTCGTTCACGGCGTTCAGGGAGAGGACGACGTGCTCCACCGCGGCGAAGATATGTGCGTCCTCTCCTTCTGCGAGTGTGTGCAACTCGGCCTCGAACACGTCCAGTACGGCGTCGGTCGCCCGCAAGAGTGTCTCGGGGAACAGCTGGGCCATGCACCCGCAGTCGGGGTCCAGAGTGCCGGCGGCGAGCTCTGCGGCCTCCTCGGCCACGCCCCTGCGCCAGCGCATCGTCGGTCTCTCTGCCATGGTGCGGAACGTACCGGGCGGGTCTGACAGCAAGTCCCGTCCGGCGACGACGGGTGCCATCCGCCGACCAGCACCGACCGTGATCTACTTCCCGCCGTGACCAACCACTGCTGCGAGACCATGAGCCGCCAGGTGAACGCGGCCTGCGATCAGCACGCCGACCCATACTCCTGCCCCGACGCGCTGATCGAGTTCAGCGCCAAGTTCCAGGAGTACGGGCTGATCATCCACGACGGCGGCACCTCGAGCAGCAGCATCGGGTTCTGCCCCTGGTGTGGGCGGCGGTTGCCGGAGTCGCGGCGGGAGCGGTGGTTCGAGGAGTTGGAGCGGCGGGGGATCGAGCCGGGGGAGGGCGACGTTCCGGAGGAGTTCGAGGACGAGCGGTGGCTCGCGCTCCCACCAAGGTGAACCGGTTCAGCGGGCTTCCGCCGACACCGGCTGGAGGGCCTCCGCCACAGGCATCGGCCGGGGCTTGCGCGGGCCGAAGGTGCTCAGCCCCGCGCTGACCGCGAGTGCGACCACCGCCGCCGCCAGCGCCGCCCGCAGCCCCGTCAGGAAGTGGCCCGAGGACGCCTGCCCCACCAGCAGCCCCATCACCGCCACCCCGATGAGCCCGCCCAGCTGGCGTGAGGCGTTGAGGACGCCGGAGGCGATGCCCGCGTTGGCGGGGTCCACCGAGCCGAGCATGGCGTTGGTCATGGACGGTACGACCAGGCCGAGGCCGAACCCGGCGACCACGAACTGGGCGACCATCCGCGCGTACGAGTCCGAGCCGACGACCGGGATCGTGGCCAAGTAGCCGAGGGTGGCCAGGGTGTTGCCGGTGATCAGGACGGAACGGGCGCCGTACCGCTTGACCAGGGGGCCGCAGCACAGGTTGGCGATCATGATGGCGGCCGTCATGGGCAGGAACGCCAGGCCCGCGGTGATCGGCGAGTAGTCCCACACCTGCTGGAAGAACAGGCTGAAGACGAATATGAGGCCGTAGAACGCGAAGTTGAGCAGCGCGCCGATGAGCGAGGTCGCGGTGAAGGCGGGGCGGCGGAACAGGTGCAGCGGCAGCATCGGGTCGTGGGTGCGGCGCTCGGCGGCGAGGAAGCCGGTCAGGGCCAGGACACAGACGACCAGGCAGGTCAGCACGGTGGCCGAGGTCCAGCCCCGCGCGTTGGCCTCCACGATCGCCCCGGTCAGCGCGCCCAGTCCGACCACGGCGAGCAACTGGCCCGGCAGGTCCAGCGAGCGGGCCGCGGAGGCGTCACCGGCTGGCGCGGGGCGGGCGTAGGCCCGGACGAGGACGATGCCCAGGGCGGCGATCGGGATGTTGACGAAGAAGATCGAGCGCCAGCCCAGCGCGTCCACCAGCAGGCCGCCCACCACCGGGCCGAGGGCCAGGGCGAGGCCGCCCGCCGCCGCCCACAGGCTCACCGCGCGGGTGCGCTCGTGGGGGTCGGGGAAGTTGGTGTTCACGATCGACAGCGACGACGGCACGATCATCGCGGCGCCCACGCCCTGGAGGACCCGGGCCGCGATCAGAGCCACCAGGGTCGGCGCGGCGCCGCAGACCAGCGAGGTCGCGGCGAAGAGCGCGAAGCCCCAGATGTAGATCTGCCGGGGGTCGTAGCGGTCGCCCATCGCCCCCGCGGTCAGCAGGAAGGCCGCGAAGGTGAGGGTGTAGCCGTTGATCACCCACTCCAGGCCGGAGAGGCTGTCGCCGAACTCGGTGGCGAGCGCCTTGGTGGCGACATTCACGACACTCACGTCGAGGATGACGACGACGAAGCCGAGGCACGCGGCGAACAGGGTGAGTCCTGGCCGGGGCTGGTGCGGTTGGGTCCGGGGCACGGGTCTTCCTTCCGGGCGGGGGAGGGGAAGTGGGGGTGCGGGCGCAGGGCGGTATGCCGGTCGCTCCGGTAGACTGTTCGCTGCTGAACGAACAGTTGGAGTGTACGCAGATCATCGAACACTCTGCAATCCCGTACGCCCGGCGTGTGCGGAAGCGAGCGAGACGGAGCGATCAGGCATGGCGGCACAGACCCCTCGGCGGCAGGACGCGACGAGCCACCGCACCCCGCCCGTCCACACACCCCCGGACGAAGTCCCGCTGGAGACCGCCCTGCTCGCCCTCGCCGACCCCGTACGCCAGACCCTGGTACGGGAGTTGGCCGACGCCGGGGACTGGGAGCGGGCCTGCGGCAGCTTCGACGTACCGGTCACCAAGGCGACCCTGAGCCGCCACTTCACCGTGCTGCGCGAAGCGGGGCTCCTGGAGCAGCGGGACGCGGGGCCCAAGCGCCTCAACCGGCTCCGCAAGCCGGAGTTCGACGCCCAATTCCCCGGTCTGCTGGACCTGGTGCTCGGGCGCGGAGGCGCCGTCTAGAGGGTGCCCGGCTGATGCTCTCTATGTGTCCGAGGCCCCTCGCCGGGCCGAGGCGCCTTCGCCCGCCGTACGCGGGGCCGGGATCGCCGGGGACAGGCGGGCGTGCACGCGCGACCGGCGTTCGTCGGACTTCTCGCACAACTCCCGTACGGCCGAGGCGAATCGCTCGGGGGAGGGCGGTTCCTCCGGGCCGAGCAACCGCTCCTTGAGCTTGGCGCGGTCGGCCGCGTACCGGTCCTGGCGCGGGTCGCGCACCGAGTCCAGCAGGTACCGTACGGTCGCCGCGTCCGGGGTGAGTACGGTGCCTGCCGACACCGTGGGGAAGGCGGCCCGGAACTCCTCCTCGGGCAGCCCCGAGGTGTTGGCGACGGCGTACGGCTTCTCGCTGCTCAGCCAGTCCGAGACCACGCTGGAGACATCGCTGATCAGCAGGTCGGCCACGTTGAAGCAGGCGTACAGGGCCGGGCGGGGGCCGGTCACGATCAGGTGCTCCCACTCGGGGAACGACGCCCAGTACGCCTTCTCCCAGGCGGCCGTGGCCCGTGCGATCCGGGACTCCCGGTCGCCGTCGGGGGTGCCCTGGAGCATCATCCGCTCCAGTTCGTCCGCCGCGCCACGGAACACGATCGAGGTGAGGCCGTCCAACTCCACCGTGCGGCGCACCAGTTCGTCCTGAGCCTCTTGGGTGGGCCGGGGGCCGGAGCGCCTCGCGTTCGCCTCGCGGATCAGCGTCCTGATACGTGCGTCGGCCGCGCCCGCGCGCGGGTCCACCGAGCCGGTCATCGGGTGCGGCTTGTACAGCACGCGGACCAGCGGGTCGTTGAGCAGCTGCGCGACGATGTGCTCGCCCGCGAGGGCCACCGAGGTGTTGCCCGGGTTGCCGTCCCAGCCCTCCCAGGTCGGGGCGTACAGCACCGTCGTGTACGCGCCTTCCGGTGGCCCCGAGTACGCCTGAATCGCGGCTAGTTGAGGGCGGCCCACCTCCACCACATCCTTGTCCTCCACCCCGACGTCGGCGAGCGCGTACCGCTCGCGCGCCGCCGGTCCCGCCACCCACACCTCGTCGTACGCCTTGGCGTAGGGGTTGCAGGAGGACAGCTTGTCGCTCTCGCCGTGGTTGATGAACGCGTGCTTGATGGCGGGGATGCGCAACACCTGGGACGTCTTACCGGAGTTGGCCGGGTGCAGTATCGCCTTCAGCGTCGAGTTCTCCAGCGCGAACAGCGTGGCGACCTTGGGCAGGCAGAGGACGGGTACGTCCGTCGCGTCGATCTTCTGCACCATGAACCGCTCGCGCAGCACGATCAGCGGCCGCTCGAGACCGGCCAGCGTGGCGAGCCACATGTTGGCCTGGTAGGCGGAGGAGGCGCCGCCGGAGAAGTACATCGCCACGGTCGGCCGGTACTCGGCCAGCCAGTCGTCCAGCCACTCCATGACCCGCGCGTCACTCGCCGCACGCTTCTCCGGCAGCAGCCAGGTGGCCAGCCGGGCCACGCCCATGCCGATCAGGGTGAGGGAGGCGGCGAGGCCGATCGCTCCCCAACGGGCGTGCGCGGTAAGGGCGGTGACCAGGAGGCCCGCCGTGGCCGGGGCGGAGAACGCCAGCAGGCGGTGACCGGCCCGGCGGGCCAGGACGCACGGCGGCGCGACGGTCGGGTGCAGCGCGGAGACGTCGATGTTGCGCGTCACGACCGGCAGGGTCCGGGCGCGGCGCACCAGCAGGGAGACCGCCTGGCAGGCGAAGTGCAGGACGTAGAACACGCTCAGCGCGCCGAGCAGCGCGGGCGTCTCCCGCTCCGGGTCGATGCCGTCGATCCGCAGCAGCGCCACCATCAGCAGCATGTCGCGCAGCAACTGCCGTACGGTCACGTCCAGTCGGATGCGGCTCAGCGGGGACAGCAGCGCCGGGTACCGGTGCAGGAGGCAGGCGTCTAGCGCGAGACCGGCCGCGGCGGAGGCGACGAGGAGCGGGGCGTTCGGGAGCAGCGCGCCGGTCAGCTGCCCGGCGAACAGCACGAACAGCGTGGATATCGCGCACAGCGCGGGTAGCTGGGTCCAGATCCGGGGGAGGAGTCCGGCAAGGGGCACGGTGGGAGCTCCTGCTGTTCGTACGACGGGACACGCGGCACCGGAACGACCCCGGCCACCCGCGCCCGCCCCAGCCCCACGGACAGCCAACGACCGGCCTTACCCCCGGTCACGTCCCCCCGGGCGTTCGAATCCGCCCGCCCTTCCTGACCAGCGGGACCTCCGACCCGGCCCGCCCCGGCCCCGTGGCATCATCGGCCGGGGTTCCGGTGGAGAAAGGGTCGCGGAGGGTGATGGAACGGGTTCTGGGGGTGTCCGGCCGGGCCGGGGCGCTGCTCGACGGGGTCTCGCTGGAGATGACCGGCAAGGACGTGCCCCGACTGGAGGAGGCGCGCGGCGGCATCGCCCCGGGGACCCGGATCAACGTCACCTACCTCGCGGGCGAGGACCCCGGTATGCGGCTCGCGGCGGCGCGGGTGGTCAAGGGCTCCGGGTTCGTGCCGGTGCCGCACCTGTCGGCCCGGCGGCTGCCGTCCAGTGCGGAGCTGGAACGTTTCCTCGCCGGGCTCGCCGAGGCGGGCGCCGTGGAGAACGTGTTCGTGGTCGGCGGCGACCCCGCCCGCCCCGAGGGACCGTACGAGGACGCGCTGTCCGTGATCCGCGGCGGCCTGCTCCAGCGGTACGGGGTCCGGCACGTCGGCATCTGCGGCTACCCGGAGGGGCACCCGGCGATCGGCGACGACACGCTGTGGTCCGCGCTCACCGACAAGGCGGCCGCGCTCGAGGAGGCGGGGCTAGCGGGCGAGGTCATCACCCAGTTCGGCTTCGACGCCGACGCCGTCCTCAGCTGGCTGGAGGCCCTGCGCGGGCGCGGGACGCACCTCCCGGTGCGGGTCGGCGTACCCGGCCCGGCGGGGGTACGGCGGCTGCTCGGGTACGCGACCCGGTTCGGCGTCGGCACCGGGGCCACGGTCGCCCGGAAGTACGGGTTGTCGCTGACCAACCTCATGGGCACGGCGGGCCCGGACCGCTTCCTGGACGCCCTGGGCGGCGGCTACGACCCGGCCCGCCACGGCACCGTCAAGCTGCACTTCTACACCTTCGGCGGGCTCCGGCCGACCGCCGAGTGGATCACCCGGTACCGGGAGGGGCGGGGCTGATCCCGTCCGACGTGAATGTCGGAAACTCGCCAGCCTCCGGCGTCGCCCTGCCCCATGCTGGAGGCATGCGGAACGCGACCACCAGCACCCAGCCCCCCTCCTTCGGCCGGGAGCACCACGTGCACGCCGTCCAGTCCAAGGACGCCCGGTTCGACGGCTGGTTCTTCACCGCCGTGCTCACCACCCGCATCTACTGCCGCCCGAGCTGCCCCGCGGTTCCGCCGAAGCCCGAGAACATGACCTTCTACCCGAGCGCCGCCGCCTGCCAGCGCGCCGGGTTCCGCGCCTGCAAGCGGTGCCGCCCCGACGCCACCCCCGGCTCCCCGGAGTGGAACCACCGCGCCGACCTGGTGGCGCGCGCCATGCGGCTCATCGCGGACGGCGTCGTGGACCGCGAGGGTGTGCCCGGACTCGCCGCCCGGCTCGGCTACTCCGCCCGCCAGATAGAGCGCCAGCTCCTCGCCGAACTCGGCGCCGGACCCCTCTCGCTGGCCCGCGCCCAGCGCGCCCAGACCGCGCGGCTGCTGATCGAGACCACCGCGCTGCCCATGGCGGAGATCGCCTTCGCCGCCGGGTTCTCCTCCATCCGCACCTTCAACGACACCGTCCGCGAGG
The DNA here is from genome assembly GCF_044903645.1 of Streptomyces sp. NPDC002176. Lineage (NCBI taxonomy): Bacteria > Bacillati > Actinomycetota > Actinomycetes > Kitasatosporales > Streptomycetaceae > Streptomyces > Streptomyces sp. NPDC002176. The sequence continues at coordinate 1,344,798 of NZ_JBJDQW010000001.1, read as the reverse complement.
TCTTCGCCCTCGCCCCCACCGACCTGCGCGCCCGCGCACCCCGCGCCCAGGCGGCCGGGACCGCGGGCACGCTCACGCTCCGGCTGCCGTTCCGTGCCCCGCTGAACCCGAGCAACCTCTTCGGCCACCTCGCCGCCACCGCCGTACCCGGCGTGGAGGAGTGGCGGGACGGCGCCTACCGGCGCACGCTGCGGCTGCCGTACGGGCACGGCATCGTCGCCCTCACCCCCGAGGCCACCCACATCGGCTGCCGGATCAGCCTGAGCGACCTGCGGGACCTCACCGTCGCCATCAGCCGCTGCCGGAGGCTGCTCGACCTCGACGCCGACCCGGTCGCCGTGGACGAACGGCTGCGCGCCGACCCGCTGTTCGCCCCGCTGGTGGACGCCGGGCCGGGGCGCCGGGTGCCGCGCACGGTCGACGAGGCGGAGTTCGCCGTACGCGCGGTGCTCGGGCAGCAGGTGTCCACGGCCGCCGCCCGTACGCACGCGGCCCGGCTGGTCACCGCGCACGGCAAACCGCTGGACGACCCCGAGGGCGGGCTCACCCATCTCTTCCCCGACCCCGACGCGCTGGCCGGGGTTGACCCCGAGACGCTCGCCATGCCGCGCAGCCGCCGCGCCACCCTGATGACCCTCGTCGGCGCGCTCGCCGACGGCACCCTGAACCTGGGCGTCGAGACCGACCGGGCCGAGGCCCGCGCCCAGTTGCTGAGCCTGCCCGGCTTCGGCCCCTGGACCGCCGACGTCATCGCCATGCGCGCCCTGGGCGACCCCGACGCCTTCCTCCCCACCGACCTCGGCGTCCGGCGCGCCGCCGAGACCCTGGGCCTGCCCGCCACCCCGGCCGCGCTCACCGCCCGCGCCGAGGCATGGCGCCCTTGGCGGGCCTACGCCGTGCAGTACCTGTGGGCGACCGACAGCCACCCGATCAACTTCCTCCCGGCCTGAACCGGCTGAACCGCCCGCACCGCCCGCACCGCCCGCACCGCCCGCACCACCTGAACCGCCTCAGGGTGAACCAGTAAGGAATTCCCGTGCGACATCACACCGTGATCGACAGCCCCTACGGGCCGCTGACCCTCGTCGCGGACGCCGACGACGCCCTGTGCGGCCTGTACATGACCGACCAGCGGCACCGCCCGGCCGACGACACCTTCGGCCCGCGCGACGACAGCATCCGCGTCTTCGCCGAGACCCAGGAGCAGTTGGCGGCCTACTTCGCCGGTGAGATCCAGCGGTTCACCGTCCGGCTCGGCCTGCACGGCACCCCGTTCCAGCGCCGGGTCTGGGACCAGCTGAACGAGATCCCCTACGGGGAGACCCGGAGCTACGGCCAACTCGCCCTCGCCCTCGGCACCCCCGGCGCCTCCCGCGCGGTCGGCCTCGCCAACGGCCGCAACCCGGTCGGCATCATCGTCCCCTGCCATCGCGTCGTCGGCTCCGACGGCAGCCTCACCGGCTACGGCGGCGGCCTGGACCGCAAGCGACGGCTCCTGGCCTTCGAACGCGGCTCGGAGCGGGCCGAGGCGGGGGTGCTGTTCTAGGGCGTGCCAGGCGGCACTTCGCGGACTCGTCCTAGCCGTCGCCCACCGGGACGAGCGTCCGCAGCAGCTCCGGCAGCGCCGTGCCGATCGGCTCGCGCACCACCTCGTCCGCGAGGTCGTCGTATGGGGTCGGCTCGGCGTTGACGATGATCAGCCGGGCGCCGTGGTCCGCCGCGACCCCGGCCAGCCCGGCGGCGGGCTGCACCTGGAGGGTGCTGCCCACGGCCACGAACACCGAGCACGCCTTGCTGATCGCCAGCGCCTGGCCGAGGACCACCGGGTCGAGGTTCTCGCCGAACATCACGGTCGCCGACTTCAGGATGCCGCCGCACGTCAGGCACGGCGGGTCGTCCTCGCCCGCCTCCACGCGCGCGAGGGCGTCCGCCATCGGACCGCGTGCGTGGCACTTCGTGCAGACCACGCCCTGCGCGCTGCCGTGCAGCTCCAGCACCTTGCGCTCCGGCAGCCCGGCCCGCTGGTGCAGCCCGTCCACGTTCTGGGTGAGGACCCGTACGGGAACCCCCGAGCGCTCCAGCTCGGCCACCGCCCGATGCGCCGCGTTCGGCTCGTGGCGCAGGGCACGCTGGGAGCGCCGCAGCTGCCAGGACCGCCGACGGATCTCGGGGTCGCCCATGTAGTACCCGTAGGTGACGAGCTTCTCCGCCTCGGGGTCCCGGCGCCACAGCCCGTTCGGGCCCCGGTAGTCGGGGATGCCGGAGTCGGTGGAGATGCCCGCGCCGCTGAGCACGGCGACGAGAGGCTTGGTCATGGCGCCGAGGGTAGGCCGGGGCCGCCCCGCCCGGCCAACGAAATACCCCTCATCCCCCTACGGCCCACCGCAAGGCGGAAACGAGGGTCAGCAGCACGACCGGCACGGCGAACACCGCGACGAGCCAGCGGTGGTCGTCGTCCACGGAGGTCATACGCGCCCTTCGCCTCGTCCCGGACCCGTCAGACCGCCCGGTGCCCGTTCTCCAGTTCCGCGGGGCCGTCGCCCTCCTCCAGGGCGTCCAGGGCCGCGAGGACCCGGCGGCCCAGGGGCGGGGGGAGGTGGTCGGGGAGGTCGGTGCGGGGGACCATGCGCCAGGAGAGGAGCTCCTCCTCCTGGAGGCGGATGGCCTTGAGGTCGGCGTCGGTGAGGACGCCGCCGTCGTAGAGGTAGGCGACCAGCGGCATGTGGCCGGGGACCGGGACCCAGTCCACGGCCAGCAGGCGGCCCGGCGCGCGGTCCAGGCCGATCTCCTCCAGCGTCTCGCGGCGCGCGCCCAGCCGGGGCGTCTCGCCGTCGTCCGACTCGATCGTCCCGCCCGGCAGCCCCCAGCCCGGCCGGTAGTTCGGCTCGACGAGCAGCACCCGCCCCTCCGCGTCCCGGAACAGGGTCGCGGCGGCGGACAGGACGCGCGGCAGACCCGCGATGTACGTGGCGAAGTCGTCAGAGGCGGTCATCCAGGCAGGGTAACCAAGGCGGCAGGGTGAGGGACTCGTGGAGGCCGGTGTCGTGGGGTTCGGGCCGGTCAGGGGCGTGTTGGGGACGGGCCCTAGGGTGGCAGCCGCGCCCCCCGGAGGGCGGCGGACGAGCGGTGAGGGGACGTGGAGTGGTGGACGGTGTCGGCCGCGGGGTGCTCGTCGCCCCGGACAAGTTCAAGGGGTCGCTGACGGCCGCGGAGGTCGCCGCCCATGTGGCGGCCGGGCTGCGAAGGGCCGTACCGGACCTGGAGGTCGAGACGCTGCCCGTGGCGGACGGCGGGGACGGCACGGTGGACGCGGCCCTCGCGGCCGGGTTCGAGCGCCGGGAGGTACGGGTCGCCGGACCGCTCGGGCATCCGGTGACCGCCGCCTTCGCGGTACGCGGGGACACCGCGGTCGTGGAGATGGCCGAGGCGAGCGGACTGCGCCGCCTCCCGGCCGGGACCCTCGCCCCGCTCACCGCTTCCACCCACGGCTCCGGGGAGCTGCTGCGGGCCGCGCTGGACTCGGGCGCCCGGACGATCGTCCTCGGGGTCGGCGGGAGCGCCACGACGGACGGCGGCACCGGGATGCTCACGGCGCTCGGCGCGCGGTTCCTGGACGCGCGGGGCGAGCCGGTCGCGCCGGGCGGCGGAGGACTCGCCGACCTCGCCCATGCCGACCTGACGGGCCTCGACCCCCGGCTGGCCTCCGTCGACCTGGTCCTGGCGAGCGACGTGGACAACCCCCTCACCGGCCCGCAGGGCGCCGCCGCGGTCTACGGCCCGCAGAAGGGCGCCTCCCCGGCCGACGTGACCCTCCTGGACGCGGCCCTCACCCACCTCGCGGCCGTCCTGGCGCCCGGCCTCGCGGCGGCGCCCGGTGCGGGCGCGGCGGGCGGTGTCGGATACGCGGCGCTGCTGCTCGGCGCCCGCTTCCGGGCCGGGATCGAGGTCATGCTCGACGTCCTGGGCTTCGCCGAGGCCCTGGCCCGCGCCGACCTGGTCATCACGGGCGAGGGCGCCCTGGACGAACAGACCCTGCGCGGCAAGGCCCCCGCCGGGGTGGCCGCGGCGGCCCGTGCCGCGGGCAAGGAGGTCGTCGCGGTGTGCGGCCGCCTGACCCTGCCCCCCGAGACCCTGCACCGGGCCGGCATCACCGCGGCCTACCCCCTGACCGCCCTGGACCCCGACCCCGCCATCTGCATCGCCCAGGCGGGCCCCCTGCTGGAACGCCTGGCATCCCGGATCGCGGAGCAGCACCTGACCTGAGGCCGACTGCCTGGAACCGGACAGACCGAGGGCCCCGGACCAAAAGGTCCGGGGCCCTCGAGCCAAGCCGTCCGCCCTACGTCCGCCCTACGGCAGCTGCGCCGCGCGGGCCTCCCGGCGGTTGTCGCGGAAGTTGTTCACCCGGCGGGCCGTGGCGAACAGGGGGATCACCGCGCCCATCACCAGCTGGAGCGCGCAGCCCGTCTGGAGGAGGAGCTGTCCGCCCGGGGCGTCGAAGGCCCAGGCGGCCAGCAGACCCATCGAGAGGACGATCCAGCCGAGCACGGCACCGGCGGAGCGGCCGCGCGGCTTCGGGTACTCGACCCGGCTCACCATCAGCCAGGCCGTGCCCACGATGGCCAGCAGCGTGGCCGGGAACGGCAGCTCCAGCAGCACGATGGAGACGACCGTCAGCGCGCCGAACGGCGAGGGCATGCCCTGGAACATGCCGTCCTTCAGCGTCACGCAGGAGAACCGCGCGAGCCGCAGGACGACGGCGAGCAGCACCACGATCGCCCCGAGTGCCGCCACCCGCTGGTGCGCGTCGTCCGCGACCATGCCGTAGACCAGGACGAAGTACGCCGGGGCCAGGCCGAAGCTGATCAGGTCGGAGAGGTTGTCCAGCTCCGCGCCCATCGGGGAGGAGCGCAGCTTGCGCGCCACCAGCCCGTCGAACAGGTCGAAGACCGCCGCGCAGAGCATCAGGATGACCGCCGTGGCCGCGCTGTGGCGGGCCATGCCGGATTCCTGGCTGCCGGTGAGGTGCGGGATGAGGATGCCGGTGGTGGTGAAGTACACCGCCATGAAGCCGCAGGTCGCGTTGCCGAGCGTGAGCGTGTCCGCTATCGACAGGCGCATAGAGAGGGGCATCTCCTCCTCGTCGCCCGCCTCGTCGGCCTCGGGCACCCAGCCCGCCTGTGTCTCTGGATCAATCACGGTCAATGCGAGTCACCCCAGCCACGGTCTTCTGACCGACCTCGACGTCGACCTCCACGCCCTCCGGCAGGTAGAGGTCGACACGCGAGCCGAAGCGGATCAGGCCGATGCGGTCGCCCTGCTCGACCTTCGTGCCCTCAGGGATGTAGGGCACGATGCGACGGGCCACCGCGCCCGCGATCTGGATCATCTCGATGTCGCCGAGTTCGGTGTCGAAATGCCAGACTACGCGCTCGTTGTTCTCGCTCTCCTTGTTGAAAGCCGGAACAAAGCCGCCGGGGATGTGCTCGACCGACGTCACGGTGCCCGCGAGGGGCGCCCGGTTGACGTGGACATTGAGCGGGCTCATGAAGATGGCTACGCGGGTGCGGCCGTCCTTCCAGGGCATGATGCTCTGCACCACACCGTCGGCGGGCGAGATGACGCGGCCCGTGGCGATCTCGCGCTCGGGGTCGCGGAAGAACCACAGCATGCCCGCCGCGAGAGCGGTGGCGGGCACGGCGACGGCCTTGGCGACGCCCGAGCGGCGGGAGCGCGCCAGGCTGAGGGCTGCGGTGGCGACGGTCGGGAGGAGCCACGGCGATGCTCCGCGCGCGAGGCGTACGCCGCCGGCTCGGCTGTCGCTGGGTGCAGAGGTTTGGCTGTGGGGCATGGATGACCTTCGTAGCGGATGATGCCGCGCAATGACGGGGGACGGCGGCTTTCCGGGGATCGTACCGGGCGCGGGGCGCAACTGGGCAAGCCAGGAAGCCGAGTCGGCGGCCGAAGAGCGTCGACGGGGTGTGATCTTCTTCTCGGAGAAAACACCCCGTCTCGGGACAATCAGCCCTGGAATCGATACTCTTCGAGCAGTCGGCGGCCGATGATCATTTTCTGGATCTCGGCGGTACCCTCGCCGATCAGCAGCATCGGCGCCTCGCGGTACAGGCGCTCGATCTCGTACTCCTTGGAGAAGCCGTAGCCGCCGTGGATGCGGAAGGCGTCCTCGACGACCTCCTTGCAGTACTCGGAGGCCAGGTACTTGGCCATTCCGGCCTCCAGGTCGTTTCGCTCCCCGGAGTCCTTTTTGCGCGCGGCGTTCACCATCATCGCATGCGCGGCCTCGACCTTGGTCGCCATCTCGGCCAGCTTGAACTGGATGGCCTGGTGCTGGGCGATCTGCTTGCCGAAGGTGTGCCGCTGCTGCGCGTACTGGACGCCCAGCTCGAAGGCGCGCTGGGCGACACCGCAGCCACGGGCCGCGACGTTGACGCGGCCGACCTCGACGCCGTCCATCATTTGGTAAAAACCCCGGCCCGTGACGCCGCCGAGCACCCGGTCCGCGGGCACCCGCAGACCGTCCATGATCAGCTCGGTGGTGTCGACGCCCTTGTACCCCATCTTGTCGATCTTGCCGGGGATGGTGAGACCGGGCCGGACCTCGCCGAAGCCGGGCTCCTTCTCCACCAGGAAGGTCGTCATGGACTTGTGGGGCGCGGTGCCCTCGGGGTGTCCTTCGTCACTGCGGACCAGAACGGCCACCAGCGAGGACGTGCCGCCGTTCGTCAGCCACATCTTCTGGCCGTTCAGGACGTATTCCTCGCCGTCCTTCACCGCCTTCGACGTGATGGCCGACACGTCCGAGCCGAGCGCGGGCTCCGACATCGAGAACGCGCCCCGGATGTCGCCCGCCGCCATGCGCGGCAGGAAGTGGTCCTTCTGCTCCTGCGTGCCGTGCTGCTTGAGCATGTACGCCACGATGAAGTGCGTGTTGATGATGCCGGAGACCGACATCCAGCCGCGGGCGATCTCCTCCACGCACAGCGCGTAGGTGAGCAGCGACTCGCCCAGGCCCCCGTACTCCTCGGGGATCATCAGTCCGAAGAGGCCCAGTTCCTTCAGGCCGTCCACGATCTGTTGCGGGTACTCGTCGCGGTGCTCCAGCTCGGTGGCGACCGGGATGATCTCCTTGTCCACGAAGTCGCGGACGGTGGAGAGGATCTCCTGCTGGATGTCCGTCAGACCGGCGGTCCGGGCGAGGCGCGCCATCTACTTCACCTGCTCCTTGAGCTCCGGGCGGCCCGGCTGCTCGCCGCCCCGCTCCTTGATGTACGTCTCGGTCGGCACCATGACCTTGCGGCGGAAGACGCACACCAGGGTGCCGTCCTGCTTGTAGCCCTTGGTCTCGACGTGCACGATCCCGCGGTCGTTCTTCGACTTCGACGGCCACTTGTCGAGCACGGTCGTCTCGCCGTAGATCGTGTCGCCGTGGAAGGTCGGCGCCACGTGCTTCAGCGACTCGATCTCCAGGTTGGCGATCGCCTTGCCGGACACGTCCGGCACCGACATGCCGAGCAGCAGCGAGTAGATGTAGTTGCCGACCACCACGTTCTTGCCGAAGTCGGTCGTGCTCTCGGCGTAGTTGGCGTCCATGTGGAGCGGGTGGTGGTTCATGGTGAGGAGGCAGAAGAGGTGGTCGTCGTACTCGGTGACCGTCTTGCCGGGCCAGTGCTTGTAGACCGCCCCGACCTCGAACTCCTCGTAGGTGCGCCCGAACTGCATGCTCACGCCTCCGGAATCTCGAACTTGGTCGTCCGCCGCATCCCGGCCGCGCGGCCCTTGCCCGCGATGACCAGGGCCATCTTGCGGCTGGCCTCGTCGATCATCTCGTCGCCGAGCATCGCCGAACCCTTCTTGCCGCCCGCCTCGGAGGTGCAGTACTCGTAGGCGTCGAGGATCAGCTCGGCGTGGTCGTAGTCCTCCTGCGAGGGCGAGAAGACCTCGTTGGCCGCCTCCACCTGGCCGGGGTGCAGCACCCACTTGCCGTCGAAGCCGAGCGCGGCGGCGCGGCCGGCGACCTCGCGGAAGCCGTCGACGTTCTTGATCTGGAGGTAGGGGCCGTCGATCGCCTGGAGGTCGTTGGCGCGGGCGGCCATCAGGATCTTCATCAGGATGTAGTGGTAGGCGTCCGCCGGGTAGCCGGGCGGCTGCTCGCCCACGACCAGCGACTTCATGTTGATGGACGCCATGAAGTCGGCCGGGCCGAAGATGATCGTCTCGATGCGCGGGGACGCCTGCGCGATCTCGTTGACGTTGTTCAGGCCCTGCGCGTTCTCGATCTGGGCCTCGATGCCGATCCGGCCGACCTCGAAGCCCATCGTCTTCTCGATCTGCGTCAGCAGCAGGTCCAGGGCGACGATCTGCTGGGCGTTCTGCACCTTGGGCAGCATGATGCAGTCCAGGTTGGGACCGGCGCCCTCGACCACCGTCACGACGTCGCGGTACGTCCACTCGGTCGTCCAGTCGTTCACCCGCACGACCCGCGTCTTGCCCGTCCAGTCGCCCTCGTTGAGGAACTTGACGATGGTGTGCCGCGCCTCCGGCTTGGCGAGCGGCGCGCACGCGTCCTCCAGGTCCAGGAAGACCTGGTCGGCGGGCAGCCCCTGCGCCTTCTCCAGGAAGCGCGGGTTGCTCCCCGGCACCGCCAGACAGGAGCGGCGCGGACGCAGACGGTTGACAGTCATGCGGGGACCTCCAGGGGGTCGAGCTTGTTCGCTGTGCGGATCTCGTCGACGATACGGCCGATGATTCCGGTGATGTCGAAGTCCTTCGGGGTGAACACGGCCGCGACACCGGCCGACTTCAGCAGTTCGGCGTCCGCGTTCGGGATGATCCCGCCCGCGATGACCGGGATGTCGTGCGCTCCGGCCTCGCGCAGCCGGTCCAGCACGTCCGGCACCAGCTGGGCGTGCGAGCCGGACAGGATGGACAGGCCGACCGCGTGCACGTCCTCCGCGAGGGCCGCGTCCACGATCTGCTCCGGGGTCAGCCGGATGCCCTGGTAGACCACCTCGAACCCGGCGTCACGGGCGCGTACGGCGATCTGCTCGGCGCCGTTGGAGTGCCCGTCCAGGCCCGGCTTGCCGACCAGGAAGCGCAGCTTGCCCACGCCCAGGTCACGGGCGGTGGCGTCCACCCGGGCCCGCACCCCGGCCATCGCGGAGCCCGCCTCGGCGGGGACCGCCACGGGGGCGGAGGAGACGCCGGTGGGCGCCCGGTACTCGCCGAACACCTCGCGCAGCGCCCCCGCCCACTCGCCGGTCGTGACACCGGCGCGGGCGCACTCCAGGGTGGCCTCCATGAGGTTGGCGGTGCCCTTCGCGGCCTCCTTCAGCTTCTCCAGCGCCTTGCAGGGGCGCGGGTGGTTGAAGGGCGGCTGGTAGCGGGTGTCCCGCCAGGTGCCCAGGGCCTTGATCACCCGGTTCTCGACGGCCGGGTCGACCGTCTGGATCGCGGTGTCCAGGTCGGCGGTGAGCGGGTTGGGTTCGGTGGTCTCGAAGATGTTGACGCCGATGATCTTCTCGTCGCCGGACTCGATCCGCGCCCGCCGCTCGGCGTGCGAGGCCACCAACTGGGCCTTCAGGTAACCCGATTCGACGGCGGCCATCGCGCCGCCCATCTCCTCGATCCGGGCCATCTCCGCGAAGGAGTCGTCGACCAGGGAGGCCACCTTCTCCTCGATGACGTGCGACCCGGCGAAGATGTCCTCGTACTCCAGCAGATCGCTCTCGTGCGCCAGCACCTGCTGGATGCGCAGCGACCACTGCTGGTCCCAGGGGCGGGGCAGGCCCAGCGCCTCGTTCCAGGCGGGCAGCTGCACGGCACGCGCGCGGGCGTCCTTCGACAGCGTGACGGCCAGCATCTCCAGCACGATCCGCTGGACGTTGTTCTCCGGCTGCGCCTCGGTCAGGCCGAGCGAGTTGACCTGGACGCCGTAGCGGAACCGGCGCTGCTTGGGGTTCTCGATGCCGTAGCGCTCACGGGTGACCTGGTCCCAGATGCGGCCGAACGCCCGCATCTTGCACATCTCCTCGACGAAGCGGACGCCCGCGTTGACGAAGAAGGAGATCCGGGCCACCACGTCGCCCATGCGCTCCTGCGGCACCTGGCCGGAGTCGCGCACGGCGTCGAGCACCGCGATCGCGGTGGACATGGCGTACGCGATCTCCTGGACCGGCGTGGCCCCGGCCTCCTGCAGGTGGTAGCTGCAGATGTTGATCGGGTTCCACTTGGGGATGTGGGAGACCGTGTACGCGATCATGTCGGTCGTCAGCCGGAGCGAGGGTCCCGGCGGGAAGACGTGCGTCCCGCGCGAGAGGTACTCCTTGACGATGTCGTTCTGGGTCGTGCCCTGGAGCCGGGTGATGTCCACACCCTGCTCCTCGGCGACGACCTGGTAGAGCGCCAGCATCCACATGGCGGTCGCGTTGATCGTCATCGAGGTGTTCATCTGGTCCAGCGGGATGTCCTGGAACAGCCTGCGCATGTCACCCAGATGCGAGACGGGCACGCCGACCCGGCCGACCTCGCCGCGGGCGAGGATGTGGTCGGCGTCGTAGCCGGTCTGGGTGGGCAGGTCGAACGCCACCGACAGACCGGTCTGGCCCTTGGCGAGGTTGCGCCGGTACAGCTCGTTGGACGCCTCCGCCGTCGAGTGCCCGGCGTAGGTCCGCATGAGCCACGGACGGTCCTTCTGACGCGCCTGCGGCGCCTGACGCTCTGTCACGGTTCGCTCCTCAGACGTTCCGGAAGCGGTTGATCGCGTCGATGTGCTCGGCGCGCAGCTCGGCGTCGCGCACGCCGAGTCCCTCCTCGGGGGCCAGGCACAGCACGCCGACCTTGCCCTGGTGCGCATTGCGGTGCACGTCGTGGGCGGCCTGGCCGGTGTCCTCCAGGGAGTACACCTTGGACAGCGTCGGGTGGATCTTGCCCTTGGCGATCAGGCGGTTGGCCTCCCACGCCTCGCGGTAGTTGGCGAAATGGGAGCCGATGATGCGCTTGAGCGACATCCACAGGTAGCGGTTGTCGTACTCGTGCATGTAGCCCGAGGTCGAGGCGCAGGTGGTGATGGTGCCGCCCTTGCGGGTGACGAAGACGGACGCGCCGAAGGTCTCGCGGCCGGGGTGCTCGAAGACGATGTCGATGTCCTCGCCGCCGGTCAGCTCGCGGATGCGCTTGCCGAAGCGCTTCCACTCCTTGGGGTCCTGGGTCCGCTCGTCCTTCCAGAACTTGTAGCCCTCGGCGTTGCGGTCGATGATCGCCTCGGCGCCCATCGAGCGGCAGATGTCGGCCTTCTGGTCGCTGGAGACGACACAGATCGGGTTGGCGCCACCGGCCAGCGCGAACTGGGTGGCGTACGAGCCGAGTCCGCCGCTGGCGCCCCAGATCAGCACGTTGTCGCCCTGCTTCATCCCGGCGCCGTTCTTGGAGACGAGCTGGCGGTAGGCGGTGGAGTTGACCAGACCGGGGGCGGCGGCCTCCTCCCAGCTCAGGTGGCCGGGCTTCGGCATCAGCTGGTTGGACTTGACGAGCGCTATCTCCGCCAGTCCGCCGAAGTTGGTCTCGAAGCCCCAGATGCGCTGCTCGGGGTCGAGCATCGTGTCGTTGTGGCCGTCCGAGGACTCCATCTCGACGGACAGACAGTGCGCGACGACCTCGTCACCGGGCTTCCAGGCGTTCACGCCGGGGCCGGTGCGCAGGACGACGCCCGCGAGGTCGGAGCCGATGATGTGGTACGGCAGGTCGTGCCGCTTGGCCAGCTCGTTGGTGCGGCCGTAGCGCTCCAGGAACCCGAAGGTGGACAGCGGCTCGAAGATCGAGGTCCACACCGAGTTGTAGTTCACCGAGGAGGCCATGACGGCCACCAGGGCCTCGCCGGGGCCCAGCTCGGGCAGCGGCACCTCGTCGAGGTGGGTGGACTTGCGGGGGTCCTTGTCGCGGGTCTCGAGGCCCGCGAACATCTCCGTCTCGTCCTTGTGCACGGTGATCGCGCGGTACGACTCGGGCAGCGGGATCGCGGCGAAGTCGGCGGACGTGGCGTCCTGCGACTGGATCGCGGCGAGGATGTCCTTCACGGTCACGGTATTGCCTCCGGCGGTGAGCGCCCTGAGGGAGGGGCGCTGGGGTTTCGTCGGTGCGGGAAGTGCGCTCGGGGGTGCGAGGGGGGTGCCGTCTGGTGGCGGCGGATGCTTCGGCGGCGCTTTGTGGCGCGGGAGGTTGCCTGTGACGCAGGCGTCCGGACGCGCGAGCCGGGTGGCTTGCGGGGACAGCCGACGCGCGGGATTTCGCTACGCGCCGGCCGTCCGGACACTCTCAACGTATGACACCGCGTGTCAGGCGGCAAGGCACTGAGTGCCAGAAATTGGCCTCACATGAAATCTTTACGTAACAAATGAGCGATGATCGATCGAACGGCGCCGGAAAGCCCGGTGAAATCGGCCCCCGGCATGCCAAAACGGCCACCCCGGAGGGTGGCCGTCGGCACAAGATGAGAAAACCGGTCAGCGTTCCTTGAGCGCCTGCTCGATGGTCCGCATGACCTCGTCCAGCGGGGCGTCGGTGCGGGCGACCGTCACCAGCACCTCGCCGTGCGCGGAGACCGCGGCCGGGGCCCGGTCGGCGCCGGTGGCCGTGCTCCGGCCCGCCCCGATGCCGGTGCCGAAGGTCCGGCGGACGATGGCGAAGGCGTGGTCGAGCTGCGCCTCCACATCGCCCTGGCCGTCCGCCCGCAGCCAGCGCCGCAGCACATGGTTGTGCGCGGTGACCACGGCGGACGCGGCGACCTCGGCCAGCAGCGGGTCGTCGTTGGCGTCGTCGGCGTGCGCCCGCTCGTCGAAGTGGCCCAGCAGATAGCGGGTGAACAGCCGCTCGTAGCGGGCCACCGAGGCGATCTCCGCCTCGCGCAGCGTCGGCACCTCGCGGGTCAGCCGGTAGCGGGCCACCGAGATCTCCGGCTGGGCCGCGTACATCTTCATGACTTCCTTGATCCCGCGGCACACGGTGTCGAGCGGATGCTCGTGCGCCGGGGCCGCGTTGAGCACCGCCTCGGCCCGGATCAGGGTGTCGTCGTGGTCGGGGAAGATCGCCTCTTCCTTGGAGCGGAAGTGGCGGAAGAAGGTGCGCCGGGCGACCCCGGCCGCCGCGGCGATCTCGTCGACCGTGGTCGCCTCGTACCCCTTGGACGCGAAGAGTTCCATCGCGGCCGCCGCCAGTTCCCGGCGCATCTTCAGCCGCTGGGCGGCGGCGCGACCGCCCACGGCGCTCTCCGGGGCGTCGGAGGCGGCGGATGTACGTGAGGACCTGACGGGCTGGGACATGACCCGAACGTACTGCATCGACGCCGTCCCACGCGCGGGTGCCGGGAGGCCCTCCTCGTCCCCGGAGCGGGCGGGGGCCCGGCCGGGCGGGGTGAGGCCGCCCGGTTCGAGCAGCCCGCCCCACTCCGGTCCGTCCCGGAAACCATCGCCGTCAGCGGCGGGCATACTCGCGGAAGCCCCGGCCGGTCTTGCGGCCCAGGCAGCCCGCCGCCACCAGGTGCTCCAGCAGCGGCGCCGGGGCGAGACCCGGGTCGCGGAACTCGCGGTGCAGCACCTTCTCGATGGCCAGCGAGACGTCGAGCCCGACCACGTCCAGCAGTTCGAACGGGCCCATCGGGTAGCCGCCGCCCAGCCGCATCGCCGCGTCGATGTCGTCCAGGGTCGCGTAGTGCTCCTCGACCATCTTGATCGCGTTGTTCAGGTACGGAAACAGCAGCGCGTTCACGATGAAGCCCGCCCGGTCGCCGCAGTCCACCGGGTGCTTGCCCAGGCGGGCGCAGACCTCGCGGACGGTGGCGTGGGTGTCGTCGGCGGTGAGCACCGTGCGCACCACCTCCACCAGCTTCATCGCCGGGGCCGGGTTGAAGAAGTGCATGCCGATCACGTCCTGCGGACGCGAGGTGGCGCGGGCGCAGGCCACGACGGGCAGCGAGGAGGTGGTGGTGGCCAGGACCGCGCCCGGCTTGCAGACCTTGTCCAGCGCCTGGAAGAGCTGCCGCTTGACGTCCAGGTCCTCCGCGACCGCCTCCACGGCCAGGTCCACGTCGGCGAACGCCTCGTAGCCGCCCGCCGGGGTGATCCGCTCCAGCATCCCGGCCGCCGACTCGGCGGTCAGGCGGCCCTTGGCGACCGAGCGGTCCAGCGACTTGCCGACGCGCGCCTTGGCGGCCTGCGCCTTCTCCTCGCTGCGGGCGGCCAGGATCACCTCGAACCCGGCCTTGGCGAACACCTCCGCGATGCCCGACGCCATCGTGCCGGACCCGGCGACGCCCACCGAGCGCACCGTACGGCCCGCCGTCGCGCTGTCGCCGGGCGCCGGGGTGAGGGCGTCCGGGACGGTCTCGGCGCTGCCGGGGGCCGCGTAGGTGTAGAAGCCGCGGCCCGCCTTGCGGCCGGTCAGGCCCGCCTGGCTGAGCTGCTTCAGGATGGGGGCCGGGGCGTGCAGACGGTCGCGGGACTCGGCGTACATCGCCTCCAGGACCCGGCGGGCGGTGTCCACGCCGATCAGGTCCAGCAGGGCGAGCGGGCCCATCGGCAGACCGCAGCCCAGCCGCATCGCCGCGTCGATGTCCTCGCGGGAGGCGTACCGCGCCTCGTACATCGCGGCGGCCTGGTTCAGATAGCCGAACAGCAGGCCGTCCGCGACGAATCCGGGACGGTCGCCGACCGCGACCGGCTCCTTGCCCAGCTCCACCGCGAGATCGGTGACGGCGGTGACCGCCTGCGGCGCGGTCAGCACCGAGGACACCACCTCCACCAGCTTCATCGCCTGCACCGGGTTGAAGAAGTGCAGGCCGAGGACGCGCTCGGGGTGGTCCGAACCGGCGGCGAGCCGGGTGACCGACAGCGCGTTGGTGCCGGTGGCCAGGATCGTCTCCGGCCGCACCACGCGGTCGAGTTCGGAGAGGATCTGCTGCTTGATCTCGTACGACTCCGGGGCCACCTCGATCACGAGGTCGGCGTCGGCCGCCGCCGCGAGGTCGGTGGAGGTGGTGACCCGGTCCAGCAGGGCCGCGCGCTCGGGCTCGGTGAGCCGACCGCGCTCGACGGCGCGGGCGGTGGAGGTCTCCAGCGCCTGGACGCACCGGGCGGCCTGCGAGGCGTCGATGTCGATGCCGACCACCTCGCGACCGGCCCGCGCCAGGACCTCGGTGAGACCGGTGCCCATGGTGCCGAGACCGACCACGGCGATCGTCCGGAGCGGGGAGGGAGGGGTGTGGGACAGGGGAGTGGCCATCGCGGAACTCCAGGAAGAGTGGTGACGACGAGGGAACGCGCCGGACGCGTGAAGGTGCACACGCGACGGAGCGCGGGGATGCGGGTGTTGCCGGGCCGCGAAGCGCACACGCCCGGTGCCGTCATGTCGGGCGCGCACACGCCCAGGACGGTCCAACTTGCCGACCGGCCCTGTCCCGGAGCCGGGTCGTGCTCTCGACGGTTGCGTCACCAGACCGTCGCCAGCCGAAGCGCGAGTGGGTAACTCGCTCGTCTGAGCTTAACCAGTGAGTAACGAGCGCGCCAGTGGTTGGCGGGAACTGGCGTGCCGATGGTTGGGCTCGGCACCGTGAACGCGCCATCGGTGCCCCGCCCGCTCGAACCCCCCGTCGTCCGGCCCCCGTTCGTCCCCCTGGCCGTCAGCCCAGCACCCTGCCGAGGAACCCGCGCAGATACCCCGCGACGACGTCCAGGTGGCTCTCCAGCAGGAAGTGGCCGCCGTCGATCAGGTGTACCTCCGCGTCCTCGGCGTCGCGGGCGAAGGCTCGGGCGCCGTCCGGGCCGAAGATCTCGTCGTTGCGGCCCCACACGGCGAGCACCGGTACCTCGGTGGTGCGCAGGAATTCGTGCAACCGCGGGTAGAGCGGGCGGTTGTCGCGGTAGTCGCGGAACAGGGCGAGCTGGATCTGGTCGTTGCCCGGCCGGGAGACCAGGGCGAAGTCGTGTTCCCAGGTGTCCGGGCTGACCACGCTCGGGTCGGGCACGCCGTGCAGGTACTGCCAGCGGATGGCGTCGATGCCCAGCGCCGGGCGTACGGCGGGTTCGGTGTCGGGGCCGGGGTTCTCCCCGTAGGCCCAGACGTCGGTCCAGAACGACTCGACGAAGCCGTCCTCGTAGCCGTTGCCGTTCTGGGTGACGAGGGCGGTGATCCGCTCGGGGTGCTTGAGTGCGAGGCGCCAGCCGACGGGGGCGCCGTAGTCCTGGACGTAGAGGGCGTAGCGGTCCAGGCCCAGCTGGTCGAGCAGTTCGGCGGTGATGTCCGCGAGGGCGTCGAAGGTGTAGGCGAAGTCCGCCGCGTCCGGGGCGTCGGAGAGGCCGAAGCCGAGGTGGTCCGGCGCGATGACGCGGTAGGTGTCCGCCAGCAGCGGGATGAGCTCGCGGAACATGAACGAGCTGGTCGGGTAGCCGTGCAGCAGGACGATCGCGGGGGCGTCGGCCGGTCCGGCCTCGCGGTAGAAGATCTCGTGCCCGTCGACGGTGGCGGTCCGGTGGTGCACCGAGTTCATGTCTAACCCCTTCAGGTGCTGAGTCCGGTTATCTCCTGGCCACGCAAACACGCTTCGGTTAACCTGTCAAGTGCTCCGATGTGGTTAGAGAGGGAGGTGCTGTGGATACGCTGCTGGACCTGCTCAACAGCAGGCCGCTGGTCGACGGGCGAGAAGCGGACGCCCTCGCCGACCCGGCCGACGGGCGGCGCTGGGCACGGGAGCACGGCGGCGACGGCAGCCTCGCGGAACTGGCGTCGCTGCGCGAGGCGCGGGACGTCCTGCGGGACATCGTGACCGGAGCGCGCCCGCCCGAGGCGCTGGAGCCGCTGCTCGACGGGGTCCAGCGGATTCCGGAGGTCGCCGCGGAGGGCCTTCGGTGGACGCTCAGGACTCCGCCGCACGCCCGGCTGGCTGTCGAAGTGATCCTCGCGTGGGCCGACATTGAGGAGCGCATGCCTGGCCGACTGCGGCCGTGCGCCAACTCCGCGTGCCGGTTGTTCCTGCTCGACCGCAGCCGCGCCAACCGCGCCCGCTGGTGTTCGATGGCCGTCTGCGGCAACCGCGAGAAGGCCCGACGCCACTACGAACGCACCCACTGACGCGGGCCTCTGGGGCGACGGCCGGCCCTGTCTTTGTGATGCACCTCTGCGATGGACCTCCCGCAGGTGTCACCACGCGCCTACGCTGGGTGCGTGGACGAAGAGTTGCGAGTGCTCACCGAACGCTTACGGCAGGAGTCGCGGGGCGGTTCCGCGTACGAGAGGCTAGTGGGTACCGGGGATCACGACGAACTGGCCGACGTGCTCACCGCGCCCGGACAGCCGCTGTGGGCCAGGGAGTTGGCCGCGTACCGGCTCGGAGTCGCCGGGGACCGGCGGGCGTTCGAGTCCCTGGTGCTGCTCCTCAACCACCGTGACCCACCCCGCTGCGCCGCGGCCGCCGACGCGCTGGCCGCCCTCGGCGACCCGCGCACCGCCCGCGCGGCCGCCGCCCTCGCCACCAACGAACTCCGCGTCGCCTACGCCCTGCAGCCGGTACGCCTCCTCGTCCGCCTGCGCGCCCCCGAGTCCGTCCCGGCCCTCATCACCACCCTCGAACGCCGCCTGCGCCCCCACGACCCCTACCGCCGCGTCGCCCTCGCGTGCGTCGACGGCCTCGGCACCCTGGCCGACCCCAGAGCCAAACGCGTCCTGACGGAAGCCCTGGCCCACCCGCTCCTGGCGGACGCGGCGACGACGGCCCTGGGCCGCATCCCACGTCAACAGCAACGGAGTTGAGACCTCACGTACCGCACCTCAGGGGCCGACGTACCGTCCTCGGCGCCGTCCGGCCGGAAGCCCGCCCGCTCGTAGAAGCGGCGGGCGCGGGTGTTGTCGCGCAGGACCCAGAGCAGCATGCGCGGCCGAGCGGCGGTGCGGGCGAGCGCCTCGGCGAGCAGCGCCCATCCGACACCGGTCCCGATGTGGGCGGGGTCGGCGTAGAGCGCGTACAACTCGGCGTCCCCGGTACGGGTTTCGCCGTCCCGGTACGGCCCTGTCGCGGCCCAGCCGACGACCCGTCCCGCGCGTTCGGCGACCAGGTGGGTGGTGGGGTCGTCCGGGCGGGCGAAGTGGGCCCGGCGGCGTTCGGCGTCCGCCTCGACGCTCAGCTCGTCCAGCTCGGCCTGTGGCACCAGCCCCCGGTAGGCGTGCCGCCAGCCCGTCACCCGGATCTCGGCCACCCGGTCGCAGTCGGAGAGGGCCATCGGGCGGATGCGGAGAGTGTCCATGGCGGGGAGCCTAGGGAGGAGCATGGGTCGGCGCCCCTGGATTTTCCGGTGCCCGCCGGACGAGCGGGCACCGGCGGGGCCGTCAGCGGCGGAAGCCGAGCAGTCCGTGGAGGGTTGAGCCCTTCGACGTGGCGGGTGTCGTCTTCGCGTCCAGGGGCTTCGGGGCGGGGGACTTGTCGCAGATCGCGTCGACCTCGCCGTGGCCGCGGGGGACGGTGCCGTCGGTGAGGTAGGCGGTGAGGTGGTCGTCCAGGCAGGAGTTGCCGGTGAGGGTGAGGCCGTGGTTGCCGCCGCCCTGTTCGACCACGAGGCTGGAGTGGGCCAGCAGGCGGTGGGTCATCAGGCCGCCGGAGTAGGGGGTGGCCGCGTCGTCCGTGGCCTGGAAGAGCAGGGCCGGGGGGAGTTGGCCGTTGGCGATGTTGACCGGCTGCCGGGGAGGCGTGGGCCAGAACGCGCAGGGCGCGTTGTACCAGGCGTTGTTCCAGGTCATGAAGGGTGACTTGCGGTGGGCGGCCCAGGTGTCCCGTGACCAGCGGCGCCAGTCGCGTGGCCAGGCCGCGTCCCGGCACTGCACGGCCGTGTAGACGCTGTAGTTGTTGGCCCCGGCCGCGTCGACGGCGGCGAACTTCTCGTACGCCTGCTCCAGCGGCCCGGTGTCCCTGTCGTGCACCCAGGAGGCGAGGGCCTCGGCGAGGTAGGGCCAGTAGCCGTCGTAGTAGCCGCCCGGCATGTAGGTGTCCTCCAGCTCGGCGGCGCCCACCTTGCCGTCCGCCGGGTCATTCGCCAGCGCGGCCCGCATCGTGTACCAGTCGGCCTCGATCCGCGCGGGGTTGGTGCCCAGGCCGTACGCCTCGTCGTGCCCGGCGATCCACGCCATCAGGGCCTTGTGGCGGGCGTCGAAGGCGTGGTCCTGGGTGAGGTTGTCCTCGTACCAGACGCCGGTCGGGTTCACGATCGAGTCCAGCACCAGGCGGTGCACCCGGGCCGGGAAGAGCTTGGCGTAGACCGCGCCGAGGTAGGTGCCGTAGGAGTAGCCGAGGTAGCTGAGGCGCTCGGCGCCCAGGGCCGCGCGGACCGAGTCCAGGTCACGGGCGGCGGAGACGGTGTCGATGTACGGCAGGACGTCCGCGTGGGCCTTGCCGCAGGCGGCGGCGAAGGACCGCACCCGGTCCAGGTTCCGCCGCTCCAGCTCGGGTGTGGCCGGGACGGTGTCCGGGCGTACCGGCGCGAAGTGGTCCGGGGCGCAGTTCAGCGCCGGGGTGCTCCTGCCGACGCCGCGCGGGTCGAACCCGATGACGTCGTACCGCGCGGCCACCTTCTCGGGCAGTGTGGAGGCTACGAAACCGGCGAGGCTCAGCCCGCTGCCGCCGGGACCGCCGGGGTTGACCAGCAGCGGGCCCTCGGAGGTCTTCGCGGTGTGCGGGACGCGGGACAGGGCGAGCGAGATCTGCCGCCCGGCGGGCCGCGCGTGGTCCAGCGGGACCTTCAGGGAGGCGCACTGGAGGGTGGGGTGGTCATCCGTGCCGCAGTCCTTCCAGGTCAGGCCCGGCGAGGTGGGGGCGGGGGCGGCCTGGACGGGCAGGGCGGTGGCCGAGGCGGCCAGCAGGACGGCCGTCGCGCCCAGTACGGCTGCGCGTGTTCTCATGCGTGGCAACTCCACGGGACGGAGGATGGCGCGGACCGCGTGGGTCACGGCCCTCGCGGCATCGTCCCTGCGATCCCCGCTCCCGGAGCCCGTCCGCCCCGTGGTTGACCCGAACGGGTCGCCCGATGCCCTCGAACGCCCTCACATGAGGGTGAGCTGCGTCGGCTCGGGCTCCGCCTGCCGTTCCCGCGGCCGGTCCGGGCGGATGCGCCGGGTGGCGCTCGCGCGGGTCGGCCCGATGCCGTACTCCCGCGCCAGCTCGTGCACCTGGCGGGTGACCCGGCGCTGGTACCAGGTGGGGGCGTAGGAGCCGCCCGCGTACATGCGCTCGTAGCGGGCCACCAGGTGTGGATGGTGCTGGGCGAGCCAGCTCATGAACCACTCCCGCGCGCCGGGCCGCAAGTGCAGCACCAGCGGGGTCACCGAGGTGGCCCCGGACTCCGCGATGGCGCGCACGGTGTCGCGCAGTTGGCCGGGCCGGTCGCTGAGGAAGGGGATCACCGGGGCCATCAGCACCGCGCAGCCGATGCCGTGCTCGCCGAGCGTGCGCACCACGTCGAGCCGCCGCTCGGGCGCCGGGGTGCCCGGCTCCACCGTCCGCCACAGCTCGGGGTCGGTGAAGCCCACGGACACCGAGATGCCGACGTCGGTGACCTCGGCCGCGCGCACCAGCCGGTCCAGGTCGCGCAGGATCAGGGTGCCCTTGGTGAGGATGGAGAAGGGGTTGGCCCGCTCGGTGAGGGCGTCGATGATGCCCGGCATCAGCTGGTACCGGCCCTCCGCGCGCTGGTAGCAGTCCACGTTGGTGCCCATCGCCACGTGCTCCCCGCCCCAGCGCGGCGAGGCCAGCTGGCGGCGCAGCACCTCGGGCGCGTTGACCTTGACCACGATCTGCGAGTCGAAGTCGAGCCCGGTGTCCAGGTCGAGATAGCTGTGCGTCTTGCGGGCGAAGCAGTACACACAGGCGTGCGAGCAGCCCCGGTACGGGTTCACCGTCCATTCGAACGGCATCCGGGACGCGCCCGGCACCCGGTTCAGGATCGAGCGGGCTCGCACCTCGTGAAAGGTGATGCCCCGGAACTCCGGTGTGTCGAACGTACGTGTGGTGACGGCGTCCGCGCCGAACAGCGCGCCGTCGGGGGTCCGGCCGTGACCACCGGACTCGTCGGTCAGGTTCTCCCAGCGCATGACGCCTCCTCGGTAGCTCGTTCCCCAGAATAGAACATCTGTTCCCATGATCGGGCGGACCCCGATTTGGAGCCGGGGTGCCGGGGTGGTTGGCTGATCCGAAACGCTGGAAAACAGGTCGTGGAGGAGAGCGATGGCGCAGGTCGAGGCCACTACGGAACGAGTCATCGCGGCGAACGCCGACAGGGTGTTCGACGCGCTCGGTGACTACCGGACCACCCGCCCGAAGCTGCTCCCCGAGCACTTCAGCGAGTACGAGGTGCGCGAGGGCGGCCACGGCGCGGGCACCCTCGTCCACTGGAAGCTCCAGGCCACCAGCAAGCGCGTACGCGACTGCCTGATGGAGGTCGGCGAGCCCACCGACGGCGAGCTGGTCGAGAAGGACCGCAACTCCACCATGGTCACCACCTGGCGCGTCACCCCGGCCGGTGAGGGCCGCTCCCGCGTCGTGGTCACCACCACCTGGAAGGGCGCCGGCGGCATCGGCGGCTTCTTCGAGCGCACCTTCGCCCCCAAGGGCCTCGGCCGCATCTACGACTCGGTGCTCGACAAGCTCGCCGCCGAAGTCGAGAGCTGACCCCAAACACCGGCCGGTGCGGGGGACGTTGCTCCCCTCACCGGTTCGAGTGATTGCCGCCGAGACCGGATTCATGCCGTAACTCGCCGTATGTGTTCGCAGTTGTCGCGTAACGCGGGATGTGCGACAGGTGTGAGCGAGGGGAGCGGTACGTGGGCGGAACGACGCTGGTGTGGGAGGAGCCGGACACCGAGGCGGTGCCGGTTCCGGTCGAACACCTGGACCCACCACCCGCCCCCGGACCCGAACTCGGCGCGCGCCAGGTGCGGTTGGTCTTCATCGGGCTGATGCTCGCGCTGCTGCTGGCCGCGCTGGACCAGATGATCGTCGCCACCGCGCTGCCGAAGATCGTCGGCGAGCTGCACGGCCTGGACAAGATGTCCTGGGCGATCACCGCCTATCTGCTGACCTCCACCATCGGCCTGCCGCTCTACGGCAAGCTCGGCGACCTCTTCGGCCGCAAGGGCGTCTTCCAGTTCGCCATCCTGGTCTTCGTCATCGGCTCCGCCCTCGCCGGGCGCGCCCAGAGCATGGACCAGATGATCGCCTTCCGCGCGGTCCAGGGCATCGGCGCGGGCGGCCTGATGATCGGCGTGCAGGCGATCATCGCGGACATCGTGCCGCCCCGGCAGCGCGGCCGCTACATGGGCCTGATCGGCGCCGCCTTCGGCCTCGCCTCGGTCGCCGGGCCGCTGCTCGGCGGCTACTTCACCGACCACCTCTCCTGGCGCTGGTGCTTCTACATCAACGTCCCCTTCGGCCTGGTCACCCTCGCCGTGGTCGCCGCCGTGCTGAAGCTGCCCCGGCCGAACAAGCGCGCCCGGCTCGACGTACCCGGCGCGCTGCTGCTCGCCGCCGCCTCGACGTGCCTGGTGCTGCTGACCAGTTGGGGCGGCACCGAGTACGCCTGGGACTCGCGCGAGATCATCGGGCTCGGCGCGGGGGCGGTCGCCGCCGTGATCCTCTTCGTCGTCGCCGAGCGGTTCGCCGCCGAACCCCTCATCCCGCTGCGGCTGTTCCGGGACTCGGTCTTCAACATCACCGGCCTGGTCGGCCTGGTCATCGGGGTCGCGCTGTTCGGCGCGGCCAGCTATCTGCCGACCTTCCTCCAGATGGTCGACGGGGCCAGCGCCACCGAGTCCGGGCTGCTGATGCTGCCGATGATGGCGGGCATCGTCATCGCCTCCATCGTCGGCGGCCAGCTCATCAGCCGCACCGGCCGCTACAAGGTCTACCCGCTGCTCGGCGCCGCGCTCGCCGCGCTCGGCATGTGGCTGCTGTCCCGGCTGGAGGTCGACACCTCCCGGCTCGCCTACAGCGTCTGGATGGCCGTCCTCGGCACCGGCATCGGCCTGGTCATGCCCGTCCTGGTGCTCGCCGTGCAGAACTCCGTGCGCCCCGCCGACCTCGGCACCGCCACCAGCGCCAACAACTACTTCCGGCAGATCGGCGGCAGCGTCGGCGCCGCCATCTTCGGCACCCTCTTCGCCGACCGGCTCACCGACGCCCTGCGCGAGGACCTCCCGCCGGACGCCTCGGCCGCGCTGCCCGACCCCGAGGCGATCACCCCGCAACTGGTGCACGCACTGCCCCCGGCGCTGCGCGACGCCTACATCCACGCCTACGCCGACGCCATGCCCCGGATCTTCCTGTACCTGGTGCCGGTGCTCGTCCTCGGCCTGATCATCGCCTTCTTCCTCAAGGAGAAACCCCTGGTGTCCCAGCACGCCCCCACCACCGAACCGGACACCGTGCCGGGCATCCCCGTACCGCCCCAGGCCCGCGCGCCGCACACCGCCGGGATCGCCGTCTGCGGCACCGTCCAGCACCCGGACGGCACCGTGGTGCCCCGCGCCGCGCTCACCCTCATCGACGTCGGCGGAGTGCAGATCGGCCGGGGCGCCAGCGGCGACGACGGCCGCTACGCGCTGGCCACCCCAGGCTCCGGCTCCTACGTGCTGATCGCGGCGGCGGGCGGCCACCAGCCGCAGGCCGTCTCCGTCACCGTCGGGGAACGCCCCGTCGAACTCGACGTGGTCCTCGGCGGCGCCGGACGCCTCGCGGGCGCGGTGCTCACCGCCGACGGCAGCCCGGTGCGCGACGCCACCGTCACCCTCACCAACGTGCACGGCGAGGTGGTCGCCGCCACCCGCAGCGGGCGCGAGGGCGGATACGTCATCGGCGAGCTGGTCGCGGGGGAGTACACCCTCGCCGCGAGCGCCCCCGCCTTCCGCCCGGCCGCCCTCCCGGTCACCGTCCAGGCGTCCCGCGAGACCCGGCAGGACGTCGAACTCGCGGGCGGCGCCGTGCTGAAGGGCACCGTCCGGGCCGGGGGAGGGCGGGCCGTGGAGGACGCCCGCGTGACCCTGCTCGACGCGGCCGGGAACGTCGTCGACACCCTCACCACGGGCGCCGACGGCACCTTCCGCTTCGTCGACCTCTCCTCCGGCGAGTACACCGTCATCGCTGCGGGCTACCCGCCCGTCGCCACGGTGCTCCAGGTCGCGGGCGGCGGCCGCACCGAGCGTGACCTGCAACTGGGGCACGAGGACTGAGGGTAGGGCCTGTCTTCCGGATCTGGCCGGCTCGGGCCGACGGCGCCTTCCTGGCTGACCCGAGCGGGGTCTGGTGCGTGCAGCTGCAAGGCGGAGGAGGGAGTCGACGCGGAGCGTCGGCGAGTGACGACAACGCCGCAGGTGTGCGTGCCAGGGCCCGCGACCCCGGCAAGATCCGGAGACAGGCCCTAGGGGCCCTCTCGGCCCACGGGGATCTCGGGGGACGGAATTCGCGGTTTGCCACACATGGCGACGTGACTCCCCCGTACCGTAGTGGCGGGCGGCATTGATCGTTCGCGTACAGCCGTGGGGAGAGAGGGCCTGGGCCATGGACCGTGGCAGCGAGCGGGACGCGTCTCCCGGCCGCGGTGCGGGGACCCCCGCGGCGGGCCGGGTTCCGCTGGCCGTGGTGATCGTCGACCGCGCGGGCCTGGTGTCCCACTGGAGCAGCGGCGCCGGGCGGATGTTCGGCCCCGGCCGGGACGCGGCCGTCGGGCAGCCCGTCGCGGATCTGCTGCCCGTCACCGGCGCCCTGCCCGACGACCTGCTGGACGACACCCCCGACGACGACGGCCCTGACCTGGAGAGCTCCCTCGGCGGGTACACCGGCTACCCGACCGCGGGCCGCGCCCGGCTCACCCCGCCCGGCCGCGGGGACGACGAGCGGATCGACGTGGTGTGGTGGGCCTACCCGCTGGTCGGGCCCGGCCCCTCCCGGCTGCTGGTGCTCGCCGCCGACGCCACCCGGTTGCGCGAGGAGAGGGGTCACCTCGACGAGGGCACCGAGCGCATCGCGCCCGGCTTCGCCCGGCACACCGAACTGCCCACCGCCGCCGACCTGGAGCGCAGGCTCCCCGAGATCCTGCCCAACATGGGCCCCGGACTCAGCGCCCGCATCGTCTCCCAGGTCCTCGAACTCGGCTATCCGGTGCTGGAGTTCAGCCAGTACGAGCGGGTGCCCGTCACCCCGTACTGGGGAGTGCCCCGGCGTCCCGGCCGCTCTGACAGCGTTGTCCCCCGCCCCCGCTCCGAGCCCCTGATCCCGGCCGACGCCCTGGCCGACCTGGAGTACGCGGCCGTGCGGGAGCGGCTGGAGTTCCTCAACGAGGTCAGCTCCGGCATCGGTACCTCCCTCGACCTGGGGGAGACGATCCGCGAGGTCACCAGCGCGGCCGTACCCCGGTTCGCGGACTTCGCGGGCACCCACCTGCGCTCCGCCGTCCTCGCGGGCGAGGGCTTCCCCGACGGGCCGCCCGACGCCAGCACCCTGATGCACCGGGTCTGGGTCGAGCACAACGACGAACCCGGCCGCTGGGACGACACCGTGCCGGTCGGCGAGGCGTTCGCCTTCCCCGAGCACACGCCGTTCTACCAGTGCATGGTCACCGGCGAACCGGTCCTCATCCCGAGGATCAGCGACGAACTGGGCAACCGGATCTCCGGCGAGTTCGAGAAGCGCGACCTCCGGCCGCTGATCAACGGCCGCTCGCTGCTGATCGTCCCGCTCAAGGCACGCAACGTGGTCCTCGGCTTCATGGTGCTGCTGCGCCGCGCCGACCGGCTTCCCTTCGACGACATCGACCGCACCACCGGCGCCGAACTCGCCGCCCGCGCCGGGCTCGTGCTCGACAACGCCCGCATGTACACGTACCAGGAGAACGTCGCCGAGACCCTCCAGGACAGCATGCTGCCGCAGGTCACCCCGCGCATGGCCGGGTGCGACGTGGCGACCCGCTATCTGCCCGGCACCCGGCTCGGCCGGATCGGCGGCGACTGGTTCGACACCGTCAAACTGCCCGGCTCACGCACCGCGCTGGTCGTCGGCGACGTGATGGGCCACGGGCTCAACTCGGCCGCGATGATGGGCCAGTTGCGCACCGCCGTCCAGACCATGGCCGTACTCGAGACCCCGCCCGCCCAACTGCTGCGCAACCTCGACGACTTGGCCCGCAGGCTGGGCGAGAACTACCTCGCCACCTGTCTCTACGCCGTCTACGACCCGATCCGCGGCGAGCTGCAGCTCGCCAACGCCGGGCACATCCCGCCCGTGCTGGTGCGCGCGGCGGACGGCGGCAGCGATCTGCTCGAACTGCCCACCGGCGCGCCCATCGGCGTCGGCGGAGTGCCCTTCGAGGCGACCACTCTCCGGGTCGCGCCCGGCGACCGGCTGGTGCTGTGCACGGACGGCCTGGTCGAGGTGCGCGGCTCCGACATCGGGGAGGGGCTGGCCGCGCTCTGCGAGTCCGCCGCGCACCCGGCCGCCTCGATGGACGCCGCCTGCGACACCATCATCCGCGCCCTCAACACGCGTGGCGGCCGCAAGGACGACGTGGCCCTGCTGATGGCCCGGCTCAACGGCATCCCCGACGACCATGTGGCCCAGTGGCGGCTGGACGCCGACCCGCGCGAGGTCTCCCGCGCCCGGCACCTGGTCCGCGAGCGGCTGCTGAAGTGGGGCCTGCCGCAGGCGGTGGACACCGCGCTGCTGCTGGTCAGCGAGGTCGTCACCAACGCGGTACGGCACGGCGGGGGCGGCCCCGTCGGGCTCCGCGTGGTCCGCACCGAGGACCTGCTGTTCGAGGTCACGGACGCGGAGCCGGAGCTGCCCGACATGCTCACCGCCGGGCCGGACGACGAGGCGGGCCGGGGCCTGCGCGTGGTCAGCCGACTGGCAAAGGAGTGGGGCGCCACGACGAGCGGACACCACAAGACGGTGTGGTTCGAGCAGGCGCTGATCCCGTAAAGGTGCCCTTGGACCCCTTGCCGAGGGGCAGGAGGCGCGATATCCCGATCATGGCACCGAACCTGGGGAGATCGCAGTGAACGTTTCCGACAACTACCGCTCCAACTGGGAGAGTTACTGGCGGGAGACCTCGGAGGAGCGGGGGGACGCGATCTGGGACGCCGACCCCTCGCTGACCGCCGAGCCGCACAGCGACCTCCTCCTGCCGCACGCCGACCCCGGCCGCGTCATCGTGGACCTCGGCTGCGGTAACGGCACCCAGACCCGCTACCTCGCCACCCGGTTCGCCCGCGCGGTCGGCGTCGACCTCTCGCACGCCGCGATCGACCACGCCCGCCGCGCCACGGCGGGCGCCACCGCCGAGTTCGAGCAGCTCGACCTGACCGACACCGACGCCGTACGCGCCCTGCACGACCGGCTCGGCGACTCCCACGTCTACATGCGGGCCGTCATCCACCAGAGCGAACCCGCGGCCCGGCCGCTCGTCGCCGCCGCCGTGGCCGAACTCCTCGGGGAGTCGGGCCGCGCCTTCGTCGTCGAACTGACCTCCGCGTCCCGTGACGTCCTCAAGCGGGCGGCCGCGGGCCCCGCGGGGCCACCCCCGAAACTCCGCCGCGTCTTCCACCACGACCTCAAGCCCGCGGACGCCCCGGACGAGGAGATCCCCCGCCTCCTGACCGAAGCGGGCCTCAAGATCCTCGCCACCGGCGAGACGGTCCTCCCCCAGACCGAACACTTCCCGGACGGCACCCGCATCGACCTGCCCGCCCGGTGGTTCGTGCTGACGCGGGAGTGAGAGGGGCGCGGGCCGGGCGGCGGCCGAGGGGCTGGTCGTAGCCGTCGCCGGGCCGGGCGCGTAACCTGCGCGGCATGAAGATCCTCATCAGTGCCGACATGGAAGGCGCCACCGGGGTCACCTGGCCCGCCGACGTGCTGCCGGGGACGGCGGAGTGGGAGCGGTGCCGGGGGATGTTCACGTCCGACGTGAACGCCGCCGCGCAGGGCTTCTTCGACGGTGGCGCCGACCAGGTGCTCGTCAACGAGGCGCACTGGACCATGCGGAACCTGCTGCTGGAGCGGCTGGACGAGCGGGTCGAGATGCTGACCGGGCGGCACAAGGCGCTGTCGATGGTGGAGGGCGTCCAGCACGGCGACGTCGACGGCATCGCGTTCGTCGGCTACCACGCGGGCGCCGGGATGGAGGGCGTCCTCGCCCACACCTACCTAGCCAACCAGATCACCGGGGTCTGGCTGAACGACGTACGCGCCAGCGAGGGCCTGCTCAACGCGCGGGTCGTCGCGGAGTACGGGGTGCCCGTGGTGCTGGTCACCGGGGACGACCTGGCCTGCGAGGACGCGCTCGGCTACGCGCCCGAGGCGCTGAAGGTCGCGGTCAAGGACCATGTCTCGCGGTACGCGGCCGTCTGCCGTACCCCGGCCCGTACCGCCGCCGACATCCGGGCGGCGGCCAAGGAGGCGGCCCGGCTCGCGGTGCGCCAGGAGCCTTCGGAGCAGGGGCCGTTCACCGTCGCTGTCGAGTTCGACGCCGAGCATCTGGCGATGGCCGTCACCGTGGTGCCGGGCGTCGCGCGGATCGGGGAGCGGAAGGTGGCGTACACCACCGACACGATGTACGAGGCAATTCGCACGTTCAAGGCGGTCACCACGATCGCCTCGGCCGCCGTGGAGGAGCAGTATGGCTGACCAGCGCGCGCTTGACGAGGTGGTGGAGTTCACCTCCGAGCTGATCCGGATCGACACCACCAACCGGGGCGGCGGCGACTGCCGGGAACGGCCCGCCGCCGAGTACGCGGCCGAGCGCCTGGCCGGTGCCGGGCTCGAACCGCTGCTGCTGGAGCGGACACCGGGGCGCGGCAACGTCGTCGCCCGGGTCGCGGGCACCGACCCGTCGGCCGACGCGCTGCTGGTGCACGGGCATCTGGACGTGGTGCCCGCCGAGGCCGCCGACTGGAGCGTGCACCCCTTCTCCGGCGAGGTCCGCGACGGCGTGGTCTGGGGGCGCGGCGCCGTCGACATGAAGAACATGGACGCGATGATCCTGGCCGTGCTGCGCGGCTGGGCCCGGCAGGGCGTGCGGCCGCGCCGGGACCTGGTCATCGCGTTCACCGCCGACGAGGAGGCCAGCGCCGAGGACGGCTCCGGCTTCCTGGCCGACCAGCACCCCGAGCTGTTCGAGGGCTGTACGGAGGCCATCGGGGAGTCCGGCGCCTTCACCTTCCACGACGGCACCGGACGCGAGATCTACCCCGTCGCGGCGGGGGAGCGGGGCACCGGCTGGCTGCGGCTCACCGCAGGGGGGCGCGCCGGGCACGGCTCCAAGGTGAACCGGGAGAACGCGGTGACCCGGCTGGCCGCCGCCGTCACCCGCATCGGCGAGCACCGGTGGCCGCTGCGCATCACCCCGACCGTGCGGGCCGCGCTCACCGAACTCGCCGCGCTGTACGGCCTGGAGGCCGACTTCGACGACATGGAACTGCTGCTGGACAAGCTCGGCCCGGCCGCGGGGCTGGTCGAGGCGACCGTCCGCAACAGCGCCAACCCGACGATGCTGGACGCCGGTTACAAGGTCAACGTCATCCCCGGCGAGGCCCACGCGCACATCGACGGACGCTTCCTGCCCGGCGGCGAGGAGGAGTTCGAGTCCACCCTGGACCGGCTCACCGGACCCGACGTCGACTGGGAGTACGTGCACCGCGAGGTCGCCCTCCAAGCCCCGGTCGACGCACCCCTGTTCGGCAAGATGCGCGCGGCCGTGGAGGAGTTCGCGCCCGGCGCGCACGTCGTCCCGTACTGCATGTCCGGCGGCACCGACGCCAAGCAGTTCTCCCGGCTCGGCATCACCGGCTACGGGTTCGCCCCGCTGCGGTTGCCCGAAGGCTTCGACTACCAGGCGCTGTTCCACGGCGTGGACGAACGCGTGCCCGTGGAGGCGCTCCAGTTCGGCGTCCGCGTCCTCGACCGCTTCCTGCGGACGGCCTGACCAGATGGGGGAAGAGATGCAGGTCCAGCCGTACGGTTCCTGGCCGTCGCCGATCGACGCGGCGCTCGCCGCCGCGCACGACGGACACCCCGAGTGGGTGGGGTTCGTCGGGGACGAGGTCTGGTGGACCGAACCGCGGCCCGCCGAGGGCGGCCGCCGCGCCCTGGTGCGCCGTACGGCCGACGGCGCCGAGGAGCCGGTGCTGCCGCCGCCGTGGAACGTCCGCAACCGCGTCCACGAGTACGGCGGCCGCCCCTGGACCGCCGCCCCCGGCGCGGACCGGCCGCTGGTCGTCTTCACCCACTTCGCCGACCAGCGGCTCTACCGCTACGAGCCCGGCAGCGAGCCGGTCCCGCTGACCCCGCTCTCGTCGGTCGGCGGCGGACTGCGCTGGGCCGAGCTCGAGTTGGACCCCGAGCGCAGCGAAGTCCGCTGTGTGCTGGAGGAGTTCACCGGCGAGGACAGCGGTGACGTGCGACGCGTGCTCGCCGCCGTACCGCTGGACGGCTCGGCCGCCGAGGACCGGTCGGCCGTGCGTGAACTCGTCGAGGAGCGGCACCGGTTCGTCACCGGCGCCCGTGTGTCCCCCGACGGGCGCAAGGCCGCGTGGCTCGCCTGGGACCATCCGCGGATGCCCTGGGACGGCACCGAACTGCTCGTCGCGGAGATCGGCGACGACGGCCGCTTCCGGGACGTCCGCACGGTCGCCGGGGGCGACGACGAGGCCATCGCCCAGGTGGAGTGGGCGCCGGACGGGCGGCTGCTGTACGCGAGCGACCGGGGCGGCTGGTGGAACCTGTACCGGGACGGCGTACCGCTGTGCCCGCGCCAAGAGGAGTTCGGCGGGCCACTGTGGAAGCCCGGCCAGCGCTGGTTCGTCCCGCTGGCCGACGGGCTGCTCGCGGTGCTGCACGGGCGTGGGGCCGCCGTGCTCGGGATACTCGACTCCGAGACCGGTGAGATCGCCGACGCGGCCGGTCCCTGGACCGAGTTCGCGTCCTCCCTCGCCGCCCACGGCAGCCGGGTCGCGGCCATCGGGGCGAGCCCGCGCACCGGGTACGAGGTGATCGAGCTGGACACCGGCACCGGCCGCGCCCGCACGGTCGGCGCCCGGCACCGGGACCCCGTCGACCCCGCGTACTACCCCGAGCCGGAGGTCCGCACCTTCACCGGGCCTGGCGGCCGCGAGGTGCACGCGCACGTCTATCCGCCACGGCACCCCGAAATCACCGGCCCCGAGGACGAGTTGCCGCCCTACGTGATCTGGGCGCACGGCGGACCCACCAGCCGGGTGCCGCTCGTGCTGGACGTCGCCATCGCCGCCTTCACCTCACGCGGCATCGGCGTCGCCGAGGTCAACTACGGCGGCTCCACCGGGTACGGGCGCGAGTACCGCGAGCGGCTGCGGCACCAGTGGGGCGTGGTCGACGTGGAGGACTGCGCGACCGTGGCCCTCGCGCTGGCCGAGGAGGGCACGGCCGACCGGGACCGGCTCGCGATCCGGGGCGGCAGCGCGGGCGGCTGGACCACCGCGGCCTCCTTGACCAGCACCGATGTCTACGCCTGCGGCACGATCAGCTACCCGATCCTCGACCTCACCACCTGGGGCCCCGGCCGCACCCACGACTTCGAGTCCCGCTACCTGGAGTCCCTGGTCGGCCCCTTCGCCGAGGTCCCCGAACGCTACGCCGAGCGCTCGCCCGCCAACCGCGCCGACCAGCTCACCGCCCCCTTCCTGCTCCTCCAGGGGCTGGACGACGTGATCTGCGCGCCCGAGCAGTGCGAGCATTTCCTGGAGCGCGTCGCGGGTCGGGGCGTGCCGCACGCCTACCTGGCCTTCGCCGGAGAAGGCCACGGCTTCCGCCGCGCCGACACCATGGTCCGCGCGATGGAGGCCGAACTGTCCCTCTACGCGCAGGTGTTCGGCTTCGACCTGCCCGGCGTCCCGAAACTGGAGCTGGACACGTGAAGCAACTGAAGCGCCCCACCCGGCTCGCCCCCGGCGCCCGGGT
Organism: Streptomyces sp. NPDC002176; assembly: GCF_044903645.1. Classification (NCBI taxonomy): domain Bacteria; kingdom Bacillati; phylum Actinomycetota; class Actinomycetes; order Kitasatosporales; family Streptomycetaceae; genus Streptomyces; species Streptomyces sp. NPDC002176. Next base: position 1,312,772 of record NZ_JBJDQW010000001.1, on the reverse strand, counting down.
GGCCGTGGTCGCGCCCAGCGGCCCGGTCCCCGAGGAACGGCTGCTCGCGGGCCTCGACATCCTGCGCGGCTGGGGCCTCGACCCGGTCGCCGCACCCCATGTGCTGGACCGGCACGGCCAGTTCACCTATCTCGCGGGCACCGACGCCGCCCGCGCCGAGGACCTCCAGCGGGCCTGGTGCGACCCTTCCGTCGACGCGGTGCTCTGCGCGCGCGGCGGCTACGGCGTCCAGCGGATGGTGGACCTGCTCGACTGGGAGGCGTTGCGCGCGGCCGGACCGAAGGTGTTCGTCGGCTTCAGCGACATCACCGCCCTGCACGAGGCGTTCGCCACCCGTCTGGACCTCGTCACCCTGCACGGCCCGATGGCCGCCGGAACCGACTTCATCGGCAGCGAACGCGCCCGCGACCACCTCCACGCGACCCTCTTCACCCCGGAGAAGGTCCAGGAGATCGCCACCGACGGCACACCCCTCGTCCCCGGCCGCGCCCGGGGCACCACCCTCGGCGGCTGCCTCTCCCTCCTCGCGGCGGAACTCGGCACCCCGCACGCCCGCCCCTCCGCCGCGGGCGGCCTCCTCTGCCTGGAGGACGTCGGCGAGGAGACCTACCGCCTGGACCGCTACCTCACCCAGCTGCTCCGCTCCGGCTGGCTGGACCGCGTCCACGGCGTCCTCCTCGGCTCCTGGCACGACTGCGACCCCTACGACACCCTCCGCCCCATGCTCACCGACCGCCTCACCCCCCTGGGCGTCCCGGTCCTCGAGAACACCGGTTTCGGCCACAATCCGGACGCCCTGACGATCCCCTTCGGCCTGGCGGCGGAACTCGACGCGGACACGGGCACGCTGACCCTGGAGGAGCCCGCGCTGCGCTGACTTCCGGTCAAGAGCCGGGCGTAGGCTGGCCGGATGCCGCACACCGCGCCCCATTACCTCGCCCAGGGCCCCCGGGTGGCCGTCCGACGGTTCCGGATGGAGGACGGGGGTGAGTTCACCGCGCGGGCCAGGGAGAGCAAGGAGCTGCACCGGCCGTGGCTGGTGATGCCCGACAGTGAGGAGGCGTACGGCGACTACGCGGGACGCCTGATCGGGGACGCGGCGCGGGCCGGGTTCCTGGTGTGCGAGAAGGACGGCGGGGACATCGCCGGGTTCGTCAACATCAACAACATCGTCCGGGGCGGCTTCCAGTGCGGGGCGCTCGGGTACGGGGCGTTCGCGCACGCGGCCGGGCGGGGGCTGATGCGGGAGGGGCTCGACCTGGTCATCGGGTACGCCTTCGGGCCGCTCGGGCTGCACCGGCTGGAGATCAACGTCCAGCCCGGCAACACCGCGTCCATCGCCCTCGCGCGCGGCGCCGGGTTCCGGCTGGAGGGGTTCTCGCCCGCCATGCTCCGGGTCGACGGCGAATGGCGCGACCACGAACGCTGGGCGCTCACGGCGGAGATGCGGGGCTGATCCAGGGCCCCGCGCCCGCTCAGGCCCCCGACTGGTCGGCGTACTCCAGGATCGTGCCGTCCGGGTGCATCACCAGCAGATTCCGGCCCACCGGCGTCGGCACCGGGCCCGCGATGATCTGCGCGCCCAGAGCCGAGAGCAGCCGGTGCGCCTCCTCGACGTCCTTCACGGCGATCGTCGCCGTCACCTTGCGCAGCACCTCCAGCTCCGCCTCCGGCCCGCTCATCAGCAGGAACGAGCCGATCGCGGCGACCCGTACGCCACCGCGCTCGAAGCGCAGGGCCGTGCCGTCCGCCAGCCGCTCGTAGAACGGGATCGCGGTTTCGAGGTCGTCGACGCAGATGCGCAGGGTGGCGCCAAGAATCTCCATACGGACGAGCCTAGTTGGGGCGGACCGGAGCGCACAGGCCGTCGGCCCGCTTCGGGGGGCGTGCGCGGCGGCCGGGTGACGTGAAGGGGGTTTGGGTGCCGTCACCCCGGTTACGCGGAAGACCTCGGACGAACCGCACCACCGGGGCGCCCACGGCCGGTCACCCAGCGTGACGAGTCGCGGCCCGTCGGGGGCCGGGCAGCCCGCCCGGTGTGCCGAGGACCGTCCGAGTCGCCTCGGACCGCGGAAAGGAGACCCATGAACAACGACGAACTCGCCGAACTCGGTCAGCAGTTGCGGGTGGACAGCGTACGGGCGGCGGACGCCGCGGCATCCGGACACCCCACCTCCTCGATGTCCGCCGCCGACCTGCTGGCCGTCCTGCTCGCCAACCATCTGCACTACGACTTCGAACGCCCCGACCATCCCGCCAACGACCGCTTCGTGCTCTCCAAGGGACACGCGTCCCCGCTGATGTACTCCGTCTTCAAGGCGGCCGGCGCCATCGACGACGCCGAACTGCTCACCTTCCGCAAGCTCGGCAGCCGCCTCGAAGGTCACCCGACCCCGCGCAGGCTGCCCTGGGTGGAGACCGCCACCGGCTCCCTCGGCCAGGGCCTGCCGGTCGGCGTCGGCATCGCCCTCGCGGGCAAGCGGCTGGACCACTCCGACTACCGCGTCTGGGTGGTGTGCGGCGACAGCGAGCTGGCCGAGGGCTCCATCTGGGAGGCCGCCGAGGCAGCCGCGTACGACAAGCTGGACAACCTCACCGCCATCGTCGACGTCAACCGGCTCGGCCAGCGCGGCGAGACCCGGCACGGCCACGACCTGGACGCCTACGCCCGCCGCTTCCAGGCGTTCGGCTGGCACACGATCGAGATCGACGGCCACGACGTCGCCGCCATCGACCGCGCCTACAGCGAGGCCGAGTCCACCAAGGACCGCCCCACCGCGATCATCGCCCGCACCCTCAAGGGCAAGGGCGTCGCCGCCGTGGAGGACAAGGAGGGCAAGCACGGCAAGCCGCTGCCCGACGCCGACGCGGCCATCGAGGAGCTGGGCGGCCGCCGCGACATCCGGGTCCACGTCAGCCAGCCGCCCGCCGCGAGCCCCGAGAAGCTCGCCCACGAGCCGCTGAAGCTGCCCCGCTTCGACAAGGGCGAGGAGGTCGCCACCCGCGACGCCTTCGGCAAGGCCCTCGCCGCCCTCGGCACCGCACGCGGCGACGTCGTCGCCCTGGACGGCGAGGTCGGCGACTCCACCCGCACCGGCGTGTTCGCCGAGGAGCACCCCGAGCGGTTCTTCGAGTCCTACATCGCCGAGCAGCAGATGGTCGCCTCGGCCGTCGGCATGGCGGCACGCGGCTGGCTGCCGTACGCGTCCACCTTCGCGGCCTTCTTCAGCCGCGCCTACGACTTCGTGCGCATGGCCTCCATCAGCGACGCCGGGATCAACCTGGTCGGCTCGCACGCGGGCGTGGCCATCGGGCAGGACGGGCCCTCCCAGATGGGCCTGGAGGACCTGGCCATGTTCCGCTCCGTGTACGGCTCCACCGTGCTCTACCCCTGCGACGCCAACCAGACCGCCCGCCTCGTCGCCGCCATGGCCGACCTGGACGGCGTCCGCTATCTGCGCACCTCGCGCGGCGAGAGCCCGGTGATCTACGACGCCGACGAGGAGTTCCCCGTCGGCGGCAGCAAGGTGCTCCGCTCCGGCGACGAGGACCGGCTGACGGTCGTCGCGGCCGGGGTCACCGTGCAGGAGGCGCTGACGGCCGCCGACCAGCTCGCCGAGGAGGGCATCAAGGTCCGGGTCATCGACCTCTACTCGGTCAAGCCCGTCGACGTGGAGACGCTGCGCCGGGCCGCCGACGACACCGGCTGCCTGGTGACGGTCGAGGACCACCATGAGGAGGGCGGCATCGGCGACGCGGTCGTGGAAGCCTTCACCGACGGGCGTCCCGTACCGCGCCTGGTCCGCCTCGCGGTCCGGATGATGCCGGGTTCCGCCACGCCCGACGAGCAGCTGCACGCGGCCGGGATCGACGCCGCGAACATCGCGGCGACCGCCCGGCTGCTGGTCGGCGAGGCCGTGGTGAGCTAGGCACTGTGCGAGGGCGGGCGTCGCTCACGCGGCGCCCGCCGTCGTGTTCAGGCGGGCTTGTGGCACAGGATCTCGCCGTGCAGGACGGCGAACCAGCCGTCCTCCCGCCGCCCCCACTCCCGCCACGCGTCGGACACCGCGCGCAGTTCCTCGGGCGTGGCGTGGCCGCCCTCCACCGCGCGGTCGGCGTAGGCGGAGGCGAGCGTACGGTCCGCCCACAGCCCGCTCCACCAGGCGCGTTCCTCGGGGGTGGCGTACGTCCAGGTGCCCGAGGTCGCCGTGACGTCGCTCAGCCCGGCCGCCAGCGCCCAGCTCCGCAGCCGCCGACCGGCGTCCGGTTCACCGCCGTTGGCCCGCGCGACGCGCCGGTACAGGTCCAGCCAGTCGTCCAGGCCGGGCACGGCCGGGTACCAGGCCATGGCCGCGTAGTCCGCGTCGCGCACCGCGATCAGCCCGCCGGGCCGGGTCACCCGGACCATCTCGCGCAGCGCACCCACCGGGTCGCCGACATGCTGGAGCACCTGGTGGGCGTGGACCACGTCGAAGGCGCCGTCGGGATGGTCGAGGGCGTGCACGTCGGCCACCTCGAAGTCCACGTTGCCCAGACCCCGGCCCTCGGCGGTGGCACGGGCCTGCTCCAGGATGCCGGGGGCGCGGTCGACGCCGGTCACCCGGCCCTCCGGGACCAGTGCGGCGAGGTCGGCGGTGATGGTGCCGGGGCCGCAGCCGATGTCGAGGACGCGCATGCCCGGTTCGAGCGAACCGAGCAGATAGGCGGCCGAGTTGGCGGCCGTGCGCCAGGTGTGCGAACGCAGCACCGACTCGTGGTGCCCGTGCGTGTAGACGGCGGTCTCGCGTGTCTCCGGCATGACGTCACGGTACGCCCGCGACCCGGATGCTGAGACCGCCGTTCCGCGATACGGACTGACGCACCGTCAGGCCACGTTCGGGTGCGGGCTGTACGCCGTCAGGATCTCCGGCACCTTCTCCACGATCACCGTGCCGGACACCGACGTGACCTCACCGTCGTACGCCAGCGGGGTGCCCGGCGCGAGGCCCGACAGCCGCAGTCGGCCCAGCTGCACCGCCGCGTGGCCCTGGGACCGGCTGAGCGGGCCCGCCACCGCGGCCGCCAGCAGACGCAGCGTCGGCCAGCCGTTGCCGTGCACCACCCGCACGTCCAGCGGCCCGTCCGACAGCTCCGTACGGCGCCCGGCGCCCAGGCCGCTGCGGCGGTAGACGCCGTTGCCGATGAACAGCATCCACAGCGGATGCCGCTTGCCGCCCGCCTCGACCACCAGCGGATGCCGGTCGGCGCGCAGCACCTTCACCGCGCCCAGCACCCCGGCCGCCCAGCCGCCGATCCGGGGCGACCAGTGCTCGCGCTCACGCACCAGCTCCGGGTAGACGCCGAGGCTCAGGGTGTTCAGGAAGACGCTGGAACGGCCGTCGGCGGTGAACTCGCCGACGTCCACCTGCACCGCCTCGCCCGCGCGGACGGCGGCGGCCAGATCGGCCGCGTCCTCCACACCGAGGTCGTACGCGAAGTGGTTCAGGGTGCCGCCGGGCAGCACCGCCAGCGGCAGCCGGTGCCGCAGGGCGACCTCCGCCGCCGCGTTCACCGTGCCGTCGCCGCCGCACACCCCGAGCACCCGGGCACGGGCCGCCGCCTTGTCCAGCTCGGCCCGGACCTCCTCCGGCTCGCACTCCACGATCTCCGCCCGGGGCAGCGCGTCGTGCAGCGCGCTCACCCGGTCCGCGGTGCCCGACGAGCGGTTGGCGACCATCACCAGGCCCTCGCCGTCCGGCAGCGCCGGGGCGTCCGCCCGCGGCCGGGCCACCGGGCGGGCCGCCGCCCGCGTCGGCACCAGCTTCCGCACCACGAACGCGGCCCCGACCCCGAGCGCCGCACCCGCCAGCACATCGCTGGGGAAGTGCGCACCGGTGTACACCCGCGACGTAGCCACCGAGAACGCCACCGGCGCCACCGCCGCACCCCACGCCGGGGACTCCAGCGCGACCCCGGCCGCGAACGCGGCGGCCGACGCGGAGTGGCCGGACGGGAAGGAGGTGGTGATGGGCTGCCGCTTCAGCTGCCGGGACAGCGGCACCGAGTCCAGCACCGGCCGGGAGCGGCGCACCGACCGCTTGCCGAGGGTGTTGACGGTCAGCGAGGCCAGGCTCAGCGAGGCCAGCCCCCGCACGGCCGCCCGGCGTGCCCGCGGGGTGCGGGTCGCGGCGATCGCACCGGCCACAGCGAACCACAGCACACCGTGGTTGGCGCTCCGGCTCAGGCGGGGCAGCACCTTCTGGGCGCCGGGCCAGTTCCGCTCGGCGGCCACCTCGAAGAGGCGGGCGTCGGCCGCGAGCAGCCGCCGCAGGACATTGCGGCCGGTGGCCGGGACAGCGGTGAGGTCGACATCTGCGCTCATGCTCGACCCTCTACCCCGAAGCGCGCCTTTCTTGTGCCCCCGCCCGGGTACGCGCGCGGGCGGCACGCGCGGAGGCCGGGGGAGCGGGATCTTCGTACAGTGGACCTCAGGACCGCGGACACCACGAGCGGGGGTACCACCATGACCGGAGTCGACCCCAGCCGACTGGACGACCAGCAGCTCATGAAAGAGCTGGAGACGATCCACCGCACACGCCACGACACCCTGCTGTACGGCTCGAACGACGCCCTGCGCGCCCACAACGAACGCATGGCCCAGCTGGAGGGCGAGTACCTCCGCCGCAACCCGCGCCGCCTGGTCAGCGCGGCCCGCACCCGCGAAGGCGCCCGCGAACGGGGCTGCGGGGAGCCGGGGGAGGCATGACGTCCGAGCGGGCTCCGGGGGCCGGTGTCACCCGTTGGGTGTCGTCCGTGTCCCGCGAATGGGGTCCGGCCGCGCGCGGGGCGGCGCCCGGGGGGCTCTGATGGCAGCGAGGGCACGGAACGCGTGCCCCGACCGCCGTACCGCCGAGGAGCCCGCCCCATGCGCCGCACCGTACGCGCCCTCTCCACCGCCGCCGCCCTGGCCGGTGCCACGCTCGCCATAGCCGGGCCCGCCGTGTCGGCCGAGCCCGGCGCCCCCTGCGAGGACCCCGCCGCGTCGGCGTCCCGGTCGCCCGGTTCGTCGTACGAGGGCACCGGGACGCGCCCGGTGCCCGGAGCGCCGTACCTGAGCGCGGCGCCCGACCCCGGCGGCAAGGCCCCCACCGCCCCGGCGTGGAACGGCGCGGAAGGCTGCGCGGGCGGCTCCGCCGGGAAGACCGGGCAGGGCGGCGACGACCCGGTCCGGGAGGACGGCGACGAGGACGGCCAGGACTGGGACTCCGGCCCGGCGAAGGACGCCCCGCCCACCATCGAGCACGGGGTGCGGGCGGGCGCCGGAGGCACCTTCACCGACTCGGTGCCCGCCCTCGCCGCGGGCGGCGCGCTGATCGCCGCGGCGGCCGCGGGCGCGGGCTACCGGGTGTTCGGCCGCAGACGTCCGGCCGGGCGCTGACGGCGGGCACCGGAAGACCGCCGTGACCGGGACGACGCCGGACGCGAGCCATGCCGGGCCGTTCGCCGGGTACACACCTTCCCGAGGGCACCACCAGCAGGCACCCCGCGCACCCGCCACACGGCACGAGACACCAGGTACACCAGGGACACAGGGGATTCGGCACACGGACCGCGCGGAGGCGGACATGCGGCGGAGGGAACCCGAGGGCCACGGCCCCGTCCGCTACGGCCCCCCGTTCCCCGCCGACGGCCTGCCCGTCCTCCCCGAACTCGCCGCCCGCCTCGCCGCCGCCGACCACCACGGCGAGGCCCAGCCCGCCGGTGGCATCCCGGCCCTGCTGGAAGCGGCCTGCGGCTACTGGACCCGGCGCGGACTGCCCTGCACCCCCGACCGCGTGACCCTCGCCCCCGGCGCACCCCCGCTGCTGCTCGCGCTCACCGCCGCGCTCGCCGGGGACCACGGCGACATCCTGGCGCCCCGCCCCCGCGCCGCCTGGTGGGCGCCCAGCGCCCGGCTGCTCGGCAGACGCCTCTTCCCGGTGCCCGCCCCGGCCGGGAGCGGCGGCATACCCGACCCCTACGCCCTGCTGGAGACCGTCCGCCGGGTCCGCGCCGAGGGCGGCGACCCCCGGCTGCTGGTGGTGTCCGTCGCGGACGACCCGACCGCCGCCGTCCCGCCGCCCGAACTGCTGCACGAGACCGTGGAGGCGGCCGCCGCCGAGGGCCTGCACCTGATCAGCGACGAGACCTGGCGCGACACCCGGCACCACCCGCACGACACGGTCCTGGTCAGTCCGGCCGAGATGCTGCCCGACCACGTCACCGTCGTCGCCGACCTCGCCGGATCGCTGCTCCCGGTCGGCTGGCCCGCCGCCGTCGCCCGCTTCCCGGACACCGCGGCCGGGCAGGACGCCCACGCCCGCGTGCTGGACGTGCTCACCGCGCTCGGCGCCCGGCTCGCCGCCCCCGTCGCGGCCGCCGCCCAGTACGCGCTCGACGAACCCGAGCCGGTCACCGCCCGCCGCGACGCCGCCGTACGGCTGCACGCCCGCCTGGCCGCCGCCGCGCACCGCACGGTCCTCGCGGGCGGCGCGCTCGCCACGCCCCCGCAGGCGGGCCGCCACCTCTACGCCGACCTCGGCCCACTGCGCGAGCCCCTCGCCGCCCGGGGTGTCGGGGACGCGCAGGAACTGGAGGACTTCCTCACCGCCCGGCTCGGCATGCCCACGCCCGGCGGCCACCGCTTCGGCGACGACCTCGGCGCCCTGCGCGTACGACTGTCCACCGGCCCGCTGCTGGGCGGTACGGACGAGGAGCGCGAGGCCGCGCTCACCTCGCCCGACCCGACGGAACTGCCGTACACCCGGGACGCGTTGCTCTCCCTGGGGTCGGTCCTCGACGAACTCCGTGACGACACCGTGCGACGGGAGCCCCCTCGATGACGCAGCAGACGCATGAGCCCGGGTCCACCGCCACGACGACCACCACACCCCCGCCGAGCGCCCCCGGACCGGCGGACGCCGCGCCCGAGGTGGTCGTCGACGCCCCGCTCGCGCCCGCGTCCCCGCCGCTGGCCGAACCCCGCCCGCTGGGCGAGCACCGGGTATGGCCGAGGACCTTCCACGACCGGCTCACCGCGCCGCTGCCCGGCTGGAAGGCCATGGCCCGCTTCGCCCGCGAGGGCGCCGTACGCCCCGACCCCGAGGGCCTCGCCGGAATCCCCCGACTCCCGTACGAGCCGGGCCCGTTGCCCCGCGTGGGCGCCGACACCCTCGCCGTCACCTGGGCCGGGCACGCCAGTTGGGTGGTGCGGATCGGCGGACTCACCGTGCTCACCGACCCGGTGTGGTCGCGCCGCATCCTCGGCACCCCGGCCCGCGTCACCCCCGTCGGCGTCGCCTGGGACAGCCTGCCGCCCGTCGACGCGGTCGTGGTCAGCCACAACCACTACGACCACCTGGACGCCCCCACCCTGAGCCGACTCCCGCGCCACACACCGGTGTTCGCGCCCGCCGGACTCGGACGCTGGTTCCGGCGCAGGCGGTTCACCCACGTCACCGAACTGGACTGGTGGGAGGGCGCCCAACTCTCCGGTGTGCGCTTCGACTTCGTGCCCGCGCACCACTGGTCCAAGCGCACCCTGACCGACACCTGCCACAGTCTGTGGGGCGGCTGGGTGATGACCGCGCGCGACGGACAGCGCCTCTACTTCGCGGGCGACACCGGCTACGGCCACTGGTTCGGCCGCATCGGCCGCCGCTACCCCAGCATCGACCTCGCCCTGATGCCCATCGGCGCCTACGACCCCCGCTGGTGGCTCAGCGACGTCCACTGCGACCCGGAGGAAGCCGTGCGGGCCACCCTCGACCTCGGCGCCCGCCGGATGGCACCCATGCACTGGGGGACCTTCGTGCTCTCCGCCGAACCGGTGCTCGAACCCCTCACCCGCGTCCGCGCGGCCTGGGAGAAGGCGGGCCTCGCCCGCACCGACCTGTGGGACCTGCCCGTAGGCGCCTCCCGGGTCCTGGAACCGGACCCGCGTACTACCGCTCCCCGCCCCGCACCCGGCGCACCAGCCCCGGAGCCGCACTGACCAGCACGGTCAGCACCACCACCGCCAGCACGCCCTCCCACGGCCGGGCGAACAGCGAACCCCCCAGAATGCCGATCAGCTGATACGTCAGCGCCCACGCCAGGCACGCCGGAAGGTTGCCCCGCGCGAAACGCCGCAACGGCCACTCGGCCAGCAGACACGCCAACATCACCGGAATCCGGCCCGCGGGTATCAGCCGGGACAGCACCAGCACCGTCACCCCGTTCTCGGCCAGCTTCTCCCGCGCCTGGTTCAGCCGCTCCTCCGGCGCCCGCGACCGCAGCGCCTCCAGCCAGCGCGATCCGCTCCGCGAGCCCAGCCCCCGCCGCCCCAGCCAGTACAGCGCCGCGTCCCCCAGGAACGCCGCCAGCGACGCCGTCACGAACACCAGCACCAGGGAGAACGGCGCCGTCCGATGGACCGCCACCACCGCGGCCGTACTCACCAGCGCCCCCGTCGGCACCACGGGTATCAACGCCCCGACGAACACCAGCAGGAACAGCGACGGATACCCGAACGCCTGCTGCGACGGCCCCAACGGCACCCCGGTCGTCACGGCGGCGGCCAGCACCGCCACACCCCCCACGCATCTCACCGGCCGACCTCCAGCCGTACGCCCTCCCCGTGCCCCAGCCGGTGCACCGTCACCTTCGGCGCCGCCTCGGCCGCCAGCCGCACGAACTCCTCGCCCGGCGCGTGGAATTCGTGCGGACGCACCGCGTCCATCCCGATCGGCCAGTACGTGCCGTAGTGCACCGGCACCGCCCAGCCCGGCGCCAGCCGGGCCAGCGCCCGCGCCGCCCGGCCCGCGTCCAGATGCCCCTCACCGAGGTTCGGCCCCCAGCCGCCCACCGGCAGCAGCGCCACATCCACCGGCCCGACCTCCTCGGCCATCGCGTCGAACAGCCCGGTGTCCCCGGCGAAGTAGGTGCGCGCCTCGCCCTCCACCACATAGCCGAGCGCGGGGGAGCGGTGCGGGCCGAACGGCAGCCGCCGCCCGTCGTGCAGCGCGGGCACCACCCGCACCCGCAGTTCCCCGAGCCGTACCTCGTCACCGGGCGCCACCTCGGTGATCTCCAACCCCCGCAGCCGACGCAGTCCCGGCACCGCCCGCCGCGCGCCCCGCGGCACCAGCAGGCGGGTGCCCGGCGCCAGCCCCGCCAGCGAGGGCAGATGCAGATGATCGGCGTGCAGATGCGAGACCAGCACCGCGTCGGCACGGCGGGCTCCGGCGGGCGGCGGACCGCCCCTACGGCGACGCAGATGCGCCAGCCGGGAGGCGAACAAGGGGTCGGTCAGCACCCGGGTGTCCGAGTCCTCGATCGTGCAGGTGGCGTGACCCCACCAGGTGACCTCCACCGGCACTACCCTCACCTCCGCCGCGCGACTCCCCCGAAGCCTACGGGCAGCGGTAGGGTCGGCGGCGAAACCCGGAGGTGAGGGGACGCCATGGGACCGTTACAGGGTGCCTCGGCCGGTGCGGCGACGGTACGGATCACCGCCATCGCCAGCCTGACCCCGCTGGAGGAGCTGGAGGCCGACCCCTTCCTGGTCGACTCCCGCAGCCAGCACGCCATGTGCGCCCGCTGGGCCGCCGAGCAGGGCTATGTCATCGCGCGCGAACTCCTCGTCGGCGGGCTGCGCTTCGACCACGGCGCGCTGTGGGACGGCATGCGGCCCGGCGTGGACGTGTTCGTCGCCCCCAGCCTCAGGGTCCTGGCACGCGCGCTGTCCTCGGCGGAGCAGTTCACCGCCGAATGCGCCCGCCGCGGGGTCCGCGTCGAGACCGTGGGCAGCGCCGAACCCGCGTACGACGCCCGGATGAAGGCGCGCGTGCACCGGCGGCTCTCGATGCCGACGGCCGGATACGACGGCAAGTAAGCCGTCCGGCACGTCCGGCCGGTGTGACAAGGTGGGGGCAGGCTCCGTGGGGCGGGCCGGGACGTGAGGTGCGCGGGGCGTGCGGTGGCGGCGGGTTGCCGGTCAGATCGGTCGGAGCGTCACGGTGTGGGCGGTCTCCACACTCACCATGCTCGTACTCGCCGGACTCCTCCCCGACTTCCGGCTCCAGTCACCCGACGGCGACAGCGCCACCCGTATCGCCGTCACCGCCGCCTGCGGAGCCGGGGCGTTCGGCCTGCTGTCGGCGCTCGCCTGGCCGGTACTGGTGCGGATGCTGCTGCTCGTGCCCGCGCTCTTCCTCGGCCTGCTGGTCTTCTTCCTCAACGGCTCCCTGCTGCTGCTCGCCCTGCGCGTCAACCCCTCCGGCCGGGGCGAGGTGGCACCCGAGACCGCCGTGATCGTCGCCGCCGTGATGTCCGCCGTCGCCTCCGCCACCGGAGGCGCGCTCGCCGTACGCGACGACGACGCCTACCGCCGCCGCCTGCTCCGCCTGGCCGACCGCCGCCGACGAGCCACCCTGCCCTGCGCGAGCACCCCCGGCCTGGTCTGCGTCCAACTCGACGGCGTCGGCCACGACGTGCTCACCGCCGCCGTCCGCGACGGCCTCATGCCCACCGTCGCCCGCTGGCTCGCCGCCGACGGCATCATCCCGCCCACCCACCGGCTCACCGCCTGGCGCACCGACTGGTCCAGCCAGACCGGCGCCAGCCAGCTCGGCATCCTGCACGGCAGCACCTGGGACGTCCCCGCCTTCCGCTGGTACGAGAAGGACCGCGGCGAGATCATGGTCTGCAACCGGCCCACCTCCGCCGCCGAGTTGCAGCGCCGCGCCATGGCCCGCACCGGCGAGGCCGGACTGCTCGCCGTCGACGGCGCCAGCCGCGGCAACCTGTTCAGCGGCGGCGCCGGGGAACAGGCCCTCGTCCTGTCCATCGCCACCCGCCGCCGAGGCCGGGAGAACCGTTCCCGCGCCGGGTACTTCGCCTACTTCTCCGACCCCGCCAACGCGGTACGCACCGCGCTGTCCTTCTTCGCCGAGATCGGCCGCGAGATAGGCCAGTCCACCCGCGCCCGGTTCGCCGGACAACACCCGCGCGTCGGCCGGGGCGGCCTCTACCCGTTCGTCCGCGCCTTCGCCACCGTCGTCGAACGGGACGTGGTCGTCACCGCCGTCATGGGCGACCTCCTCGCCGGACGCACCGCCGTCTACGCCGACCTCGTCGCCTACGACGAGGTCGCCCACCACTCAGGACCCGACAGCCGCGACGCCCGCAAGGTCCTGAGGCGCCTCGACCGCTCCCTCGCCCTGATCGAGAAGGCCGCCGAGCACGCCCCGCGCCCCTACCGCCTGGTCGTCCTCTCCGACCACGGCCAGAGCCCCGGTGAGACCTTCCGCTCCCGCTACGGCCTCACCCTCACCGACCTCGTCCGCGCCGGAAGCGGACTGCCCGTCCCACGCGGAGCCGGACGCACCCCCAGCGGTGCCGAGGCCCGCGCCGCCGTACGCGCCGCCCTCGGCCGGGGCGAATTGGAGAGCGGGCCCGCGCCGCGCTCCGAACCCGTCGTCCTCGCCTCCGGCAACCTCGGCCTGGTCTCCTTCCCGGACGTCCCGCACCGGATGACCAAGGAGGAGATCGACGCCCGCCACCCGGCGCTGCTCCCCACCCTCGCCAACCACCCCGGCATCGGCTTCCTGCTGGTCCGCAGCGCCGAGCACGACGGCGTGGTCCTCGGCCCCTGCGGCACCGAGATCCCGCTCGCCGAACTGGACGAGCGGCCCGGACCGCTGGCCCGCTTCGGCCCCGGCGCCGCCGACGCCGTACGCCGCGCCCACGCCTTCCCGCACACCGCCGACATCATGGTCAACTCCTGGCACGACCCGGCGAGCGGCCACGTGCACGCCTTCGAGGAGCAGATCGGCTCCCACGGCGGCCTCGGCGGCGCCCAGTCCCGCCCCTTCCTGCTCTCCCCGCTCACCCTCTCCGTGCCCGAGGAGGACGACGAGGCCCTCTCCGGCGCCGAGCGCGTGCACGACGTACTGCGCCGCTGGCTCAGCGAGTTGAACGGCCCCGAGGTACCGCTCGACGTGGACCCCGAACGCCGGGCGGCCTGAGCACGCGGGCCGGTCCTCACGGTGCCGTGACCTCGGATGTGATCGGATGGGGGTACGGGGGCACGAGAAACCGGAGCACCGGGACACCGGAACCGGAACACACGCGAAAGGAACCACCGTGGCTACCACGCGCACCGCACACACGGTCTGGGAAGGCGAACTGCTGTCGGGCAGCGGCACCGTCACGTTCGACTCCTCCGGCATCGGCTCCCAGCCGGTGTCGTGGCCGTCGCGCGCCGAGCAGGCTAACGGCCGCACCAGCCCCGAGGAGCTGATCGCCGCCGCCCACTCCAGCTGCTTCTCCATGGCGCTGTCGCACGGCCTGACCGGCGCGGGCACGCCGCCCACCCGGCTGGAGACCAAGGCCGACGTGACCTTCCAGCCCGGCGAGGGCATCACCGGCATCCACCTCACCGTGCGCGGCGAGGTCCCCGGCCTGGACGCGGACGGCTTCCGCGCGGCCGCCGAGGACGCCAAGAAGAACTGCCCGGTCAGCCAGGCCCTGACCGGCACCGACATCAGCCTCACGGCCGAGCTGGCCTGAAGCCTGTGGCTCTTCCGGTGCCGCGTCGCGTCCTCGGGGTTGAGGGGCGCGGCACCGGTCACAGGCTCTCGCGGAACTCCCGCAGCAGCTTCTGGGTGCGCTGAGCGGAGGCGGCCAGCGCCGTCATGTGGTCCAGCACCTCCAGGTGCGCGGCCACCTCGTCGCGCGAGTCGAGGTAGAGCGCGCCGGTCAGATACTCGGTGAACACCATGTCCGGCAGCTCCCGTTCGGCGAACCGGAACAGGGTGAAGGGGGCGTACGTCCCCGGATGCGGGCCCGCCGTGAACTCCGCGAGCTGGAGCGTGATCCGGTCCCGGTCGGCGTACTCCAGCAGCCGGTCCAGCTGGTCGCGCATCACCTCGGACCGGGTACTCACCGGACGCCGCAGCACCGTCTCGTCCATCACGAACCACAGGTGCGGGGCGTCCTCCCGCTCCAGCAGCCGCTGCCGTTCCAGGCGCAGCGTCACATGCCGCTCCACCGTCTCCGGGCCGTGCTGCCCGATCGTCCCGGCCTCCAGCACCGCCCGCGCGTACGCCTCGGTCTGGAGCAGGCCGGGGATGAAGTGCGGCTCGTAGGAGCGGATCAGGCGGGCGGCGCCCTCCAGGCTCACATACAGGCTGAACCAGTCCGGCAGTACGTCGTGGAAGCGCTGCCACCAGTCCGGCTGGTTGGCCTCCTCGGCCAGCCGCACGAACGCGGCGGCCTCCTCCTCGCCCACCCCGTACGCCGCCAGCAGCGCCTGCACGTACGGGATCTTCAGCGCGACCTCGGCCGTCTCCATCCGCCGTACGGTCGCCGAGGCCACCCGGAGCACCCGTGCCGCCTCGTCCCGGCTCAGCCCGGTCGACTCCCGTAACTGCTGCAACCGCCTGCCGAGCACCACCTGACCCACGGTGGGAGCGGCCCGCCGCTCACTCACGCCTCACCCTCCCCTGCCCGCCGACGCATGCGGGCAGTGTGCCACGCGGAGGTCAGCCGCACACGGGGGATCAATCAGCCATCGAGCGGCCCGAGTTGGCCGAGTCGGGGAGGGTCAGGGCGGAGTCGGCGTGGAGAGTGAGCCGTACCGGGACGAACTCGACCGCGTCCGCCGGGGGTTCGCCGGTGCCGGGGTTGCGGGCGTAGCGGGGGTGGGCGCCCGCGCTGATCTGCCAGCGGACCCGGTGGCCGGGGGCGAAGCGGTGCGCGGTGGCGCTCATCGGGACGGTGATCCGCCGGGGGGTGTGCGGGGATGCGTCGAACGTGCCCAGGCCGTCGCAGACGTTGACCGAACGGCCTTCGGCGTCCACGTCGCACAGGCGGGTGAAGATGTCGGCGTGACCGGTGTCGGTGGAGAAGGTCAGTTGCGCGGTGACCGGGCCGATGAGGTCGAGTGGTTCGGTCAGCGGGGGGCCGGTGAACGTCACGACGTCCGTACGGGACTCCAGCGGACGGTTGTCGCGTGGCCCGGCGGCGGGGGAGAGGAGGGGGCCGCCTATGGCGGGGGTGGGGTCGGTCGGGTCGTAGCGGAACGTGGTCAGGGGGGCGGGGTCGGTGGGCGGGTGGTGGGTGAGGTGGCCGTGTTTGGTGGGGTACCAGGGGGTGGGGTTCGAGGTGGGCTCGGGGGTGGGCGGCCAGTCGGTGAGGTCTCGCCACATGTGGTCGTCGCCTGTGTGGTGCCCACCTGTGTGGTGCCCGCCTATGTGGTCCTCACCTATGTGGTCCCGAACCTTGTGGTGTCTACCCGTGTGGTCTCCACCCATGTGGTGCCCACCCGTGTGGTCCCCACCCATGTGTACGCGTACCGCTGTGGGGCGCAATCCAGTGGGGTCGGCGCATATGTGGGCACGCAGCCAGGCGAGGCTCTCGGCGAACACCTCGGGCCAGCCCTGCTGGAGGGCGGAGGTGTGGGTCCAGGGGCCGACGAGCAGCGCGGTCTCGCACCCGGCCCGGCGCAGCCGCGCGTACTGCTGGAAGGTCTGGTCGACCAGCGCGTCGTGCCATCCGGTGATCAGGCTCGTGGGCACGCGGAAGTCCTCCGACGGTGCCACCGACGCGCCCTCCCAGTACGGGTCCTCGGCGTCCGGGTGGGCCAACACCTCTTCCAGCCAGGGCACTTCGCCGCCGAGTGCGGAGGTGTACGCCCCGCGCAGGGGCCGGGCCATGGTGACGGCGCGCAGGTGGCGCCGCAGGCGCAGGGCGGCTCGCGTGAAGGTCGCCACGCCCCGGTGCTGGTAGGTCATGCCGAGGCCGACCACGAGGGCGTTCTCCAGGCGCAGCGTGCCGCCCGTGTGGAAGAGGGCGTACGGGTCGTGCAGTCCCACCTGGACGACCATGGCCTTCAGCTCCGGCGGCGGGTCCAGCGCGAGGGCCCACTGCACATAGCCCAGATAGCTGGGGCCGACGGTGCCCAGCCGCCCGTCGAACCAGGGCTGTGCACGCAGCCAGGACACGGTGGCCAGGCCGTCGGCGGCCTCGTTGCGCCACAGGTCGAACGTGCCCCCGGAGCCACCGGTGCCCCGGCAGCTCTGGAGCACCACATGGAAGCCCTGCTCGGCGAAGAGCAGGCCGTACATCGGGGACCACGGCAGGCCCCGGCCGTACGGCGAGCGGACCAGCAGGGTGGGGAAGTCGCCCTCGGCGCGCGGGAAGTAGTGGTCGGTGAGCAGCGGGCTGCCGTCGGCGCCGGGCACCGCGAGCCCCGGCTCCCAGCCGACGTCGTACCGCTTCGCCGGGAGGCCGCGCCAGGTGGCGCGCATCAGACGCGAGGACAGTGGTGGTTTGCGGAACGACATGTTTCCCTCCTGTATTCCGTACGGTGTACGAGAATAGGGGATGCTTGGATGACCTTGGCAAGGGCGAACGGTCCATGGATCAGGGAAAGGGGTGCCGGAACATGACTCAGGGCGAGGGAGCCGCGGGTGTCGACCCCGAGCGGCTCTGGCTGCACCCCGCCGAACCCCGCAGGGGCCGTAAGCCCTCCTTCAGCAGGGAGGCGATCACCGAGGCGGCTGTCGCCCTCGCGGACGCGGAGGGGCTGGACGCGGTCAGCATGCGGCGGGTCGCCACGGCGGTCGGGGCCGGGGTCATGTCGCTCTACAGCTACGCCCCCGACAAGGACACGCTGCTGGAGCTGATGGTCGACCACGTCAGCGCCGAACTGCCGACCACCGGCCCGCTCACCGGCGACTGGCGGGCCGACCTGAAGCACCTCGCCCACCTCCAGCGCGGCCACATGCTGCGCCACCCCTGGCTCCCCGCCGCCCTCGCGACTCACCGCACCCCCGGCCCGAACGTCCTGGCCTTCCTCGAACACGCCCTGGCCGCCCTGCGCCCCTCCGGCCTCGACGGCGCCGCACGGCTGGAGGTCTTCGCCCAGCTCACCGCGTTCGTCGCCGGACATGTCAGCCATGAACTCGCCACGGCCAGGGCCACCCGAGCCCCCGAACGCGCCGCCGCCGAGGCCCGTTACCTCGCCGCGGTCGCCCACGACGGCCGCCACCCCGAACTGGCCGAAGCCCTCTCCGGCCCCCGCCGCCCCACCGACCCCGAAGCCACCTTCACCCGCTTCCTCGACCGCCTCGTCGACGGCTTGGACGCCAGCTGATCCGAGGTGGGGCCGAAAATCCCGGAGTAGTGAACTCCCCCTAAAACCAAGGGACATGGGAACGGCGCAGGTGGGCACACGGAAGTCTGTGCTCGACTACGACAAGGAAGCCGAGTCCTACGACAACCTCCGTGGCGGCGAGCCCCGCGCCCGCGCCGCCGCCGACACCGTCCTCGGGCTGATCCCGGACCACGAAGGCCGCCTGCTGGACAACGGCTGCGGCACCGGCATCGTCACCCGCCGCCTGGCCGGGGCGCGGCCCGCGCTACGGGTCACCGGGGTGGACCTCACGCCCGCCATGGCCGACCGGGCCGCCGCCCGACTGCCCGGCACCGTGGTACGCGCCGACAGCCGCCGACTGCCCTTCCCCGAGGGTACGTTCGACGCTGTCACCAGCGTCTGGCTGCTGCATCTGCTGGACGACCCGGCCGACCTGCGCGCGGTGCTCGCCGAGTGCGCGCGGGTGCTCCGGCCGGGCGGCACCTACGTCACCACCGTCGACAAGGCGAAGGCGCACGACGTCGGCAGCGACATCGACGCCGTGCTCGGCCCGCGCCCCCGGCGGCCCGCCTCCGACGACCCGGCCAGGGTGGACGCGTACGCCGCCGAGGCCGGGCTCGTCCGGACCGGTCAGGCCCGCTTCACCGGCGTCGGGCAGGGCCGCAGCCCGCGCCGGACCATCAAGGACCTCCGGCGCGGCTGGTTCACCCTGCTGCCGCCCGGCGAGCCCCGCACCGAGGAGTTCGCCGCCCGGCTGGCCCGCCTGCCCGACCAGGACCGCCCCCGCGCCGACCCCGAATTCACCCTGCACGCCTACAGGCGCTCCGGTTAGGGGTGTTGTCCGGCCACATGTGCGGCGGCCACACCTCCGGGCGCCGGTTCAGCACCGCGGCCACCACGGGGCGGGACGACGCCCGGCCAGGGTCGGCATGCCTCCCATCATCCTTGCCGTATCAGCAACAGAGCTTGCCGCCACACACCGCAACGTCGCACGCTGGGCACAGCCGGAGCGGAGCCGGGGAAGACCGGAGCAGAGCCGGGGAAGAGAGGCTGACCAGCATGGCGCACGACCACCACCACGCACCCGCCGGGCACGGACACGGACACGCGCATGGACACGGGCACGACACCGACATCGACTGGGCCGAGATGGGCCCGGTGCTCGAGTCCCAGGCGGAGCTGCTCGCCCCGCTGTACCGGGAGTCGATGGCCTGGCTCGCCGAGGAGACCCCCGAGCCGGGCCTCATCGTGGACGCGGGCAGCGGACCCGGCGTCGTCGCCTGCCTGTTCGCCGAGGAGTTCCCCGGCGCGCGGGTGACCGCCGTCGACGGCAGCGGACCCCTGCTGGAACGCGCCCGCGACCGCGCCGCCCGTCTCGGCGTGGACGGCCGCTTCTCCACCGTGACCGGCGAACTCCCCGAAGCACTAGATGAGTTGGACCGCCCGGCCGACCTGCTGTGGGCCAGCCGCAGCCTGCACCACCTCGGCGACCAGCGGGCTGGGCTCGCCGCGTTCGCGGAGCGGCTCGCCCCCGGCGGCACCCTCGCGCTCCTCGAAGGCGGACTCCCCGCCCGCTATCTGCCCCGCGACATCGGCATCGGTCGCCCCGGCCTCCAGTCCCGGCTCAACGCGGCTGAGGAGGAGTGGTTCAGCCGGATGCGCGCCGAGCTGCCCGGCGCGGTCGCCGAGCCCGAGGACTGGCCCGCCCTGCTCACCTCGGCCGGCCTGAAGCCCACCCGCACCCGCACCTTCCTGCTGGACCTGCCCGCCCCCGCCGACGAGGCCGCCCGTGACTACGCCGCCGCCTACTTCACCCGGCTGCGCGACGGCCTCGGTGACGCCCTGGACGCCGACGACCGCGCCACCGTGGACCGCCTCCTCGACCGCGCCGACCCGGAGAGCCTGTACCACCGGGCCGACCTGTTCGTGCTGGACGCGTACACCGTCTACACGGCCGTACGCCCCCGCTGAATCAGTTCTCGGCGAGGAACTGCCGGGCCAGCCGGTCCCCGAGCGCGACCGCCGCGCTGTGGCTCTCGATCGGGGACACCCGCGAGTCCTTGAACAGGATGTACGCCACCCCGGACTCGGCGCCCCCGGTCGCCGGGTCCGGATCGATGCCCAGCGCCTCGGCGGTGGCGTACGACGCCTCGCCGATGATCTCCTTCGGGCCGGTGTCCCCGACGACCGCGTACTCCACCTGGTCGCCATGGATGACGGCGACCACACCGCCGCCCCCGATCCCGGCCGCCGTGTGGTCCCACAGGTCGCTCTTGCCGGGCACCACCACGTACGGCAGCGTGTCGGCGCGCAGGGGCTTGCCGTCGGACTGGTGGTAGGCGGTGTCATCCTGGTACCAGGGGTCGCGGTCCTGGTTGCAGTTGGCCGTGCGCTGCCCGTCGCAGTCCACGTCCAGGTCCGCCTTCCAGAACACCGCGCCCTTCAGCCCGCACACCGGTACGGTCGCGGCGCTCTCCGCGTCGGTGCGGTACAGGCCGTCGGAGAGCCGTTCGCACGACGTCAGCTTCGCCAGCAGGTCGGCCGCGGCGACCGTGCCCTCCCGCGCCCGCCTCGGTGAGTCGCCGTAGGCGGCGGCCAGTGTCGTGGCGCAGAGGATGACGGTCCCGGCGGCGGTGGCGAGACCCAGTGGACGAAGACGCACGGCGCGGAGCCCTTCGGTCGGCGAAGCTCGGCGTAGCGCACAGGGCCGCCCGCCCCCTGCGCGGGGACGGACGACCCTGTGGCGTACGGGTTGTCAGACCATGTCGAACGTGGCCGGGTCGGGACCCAGCCGCTTGTCCTCGTTCAGCGCGCTGATGGCGGCGAGGTCCTCGTCGTCCAGGCTGAAGTCGAACACCTCGATGTTCTCCTTGATCCGCGACGGAGTCACGGACTTCGGGATGACGATGTTGCCGAGCTGGATGTGCCAGCGCAGCACGACCTGCGCCGGCGTACGCCCGTGCTTCTGGGCGATGGCCACGATCGCCGGGACCTCCAGCAGGCCCTTGCCCTGGCCGAGCGGCGACCACGCCTCGGTCGCGATGCCCTGCTCGGCGTTGAACTCCCGCGCCGCGCGCTGCTGGAGCTGCGGGTGCAGCTCGATCTGGTCGACCGCCGGGACGATCGACGTCTCCGAGATCAGCCGCTGAAGGTGCTCGGGGAGGAAGTTGGACACGCCGATCGCGCGGACACGGCCGTCGGAGTACAGCTTCTCGAACGCCTTGTAGGTGTCGAGGTAGTTGTCCCGCGCGGGCAGCGGCCAGTGGATCAGATAGAGGTCGAGGTAGTCGAGACCGAGCTTCTCCATCGACGTGTCGAAGGCACGCAGGGTGGAGTCGTACCCCTGGTCGGTGTTCCAGAGCTTGGTGGTGACGAAGAGGTCCTCGCGGGGCAGGCCGGACGCCGCGATGGCCTTGCCGGTGCCCTCTTCGTTGCCGTAGATCGCCGCTGTGTCGATGCTGCGGTACCCGGTCTCCAGCGCCGTGGCGACCGCGCGCTCCGCCTCGTCGTCCGGAACCTGCCAGACGCCATAGCCCAGCTGGGGCATCTCGACGCCGTTGTTGAGGATGATCGGGGGGACCTTGCTGCTCACGAGCTCATGATCCTTCGGTTGTGGACAGGTGGTACACCCATCGTCAACGATCACGCGCCGTCCTGCATTCCTGACCGGCGGATCAGGACCGGTAGAGCGCCTCCACCTCACGCTCGTACGCCTTCTCGATCGCCTTCCGCTTCAGCTTCAGCGACGGCGTCAGCAAGCCGTGCTCCTCGGTGAACGGCTGCGCGAGGATACGGAAGGTGCGGATCGACTCGGCCTGCGAGACCAGCGTGTTCGCCGCGACGACTGCCCGCCGCACCTCCGTCTCCAGATCCGCGTCCCGCACCAGTTCGGTCGGGGTCGGCCGGGGCTTGCCGCGCATCTGGAGCCAGTGGTCGACTGCGTCCTGGTCCAGGGTGACCAGCGCCGCGATGTACGGGCGGTCGTTGCCGACGACGATGCACTGGCTGACCAGCGGATGGTCCCGCACCCGCTCCTCCAGCACGCCGGGGGAGACGCTCTTGCCGCCGGAGGTCACCAGGATCTCCTTCTTGCGGCCGGTGATCGTCAGATAGCCGTCCGCGTCCAGCGACCCCAGGTCACCGGTGGCCAGCCAGCCGTCGTGCAGGGTCTCGTCGGTCGCCTTGGGGTTGTTCAGATACCCCTGGAAGACGTTCCCGCCGTGCAGCCAGACCTCGCCGTCGTCGGCGACATGCACCGTCACACCGGGGACGGCCTGGCCGACCGTGCCGTAGCGGGTGTGCTCGGGCGGGTTGGCGGTCGCGGCGGCGGTCGACTCGGTCAGGCCGTAGCCCTCGTAGATCTGCACCCCCGCGCCCGCGAAGAACAGGCCGAGGCGGCGGTCCATGGCCGAGCCGCCCGACATCGCGTTGCGGATACGGCCGCCCATCGCCGCGCGGACCTTGTAGTACACCAGCTTGTCGAAGAGCTGGTGCTGCATCCTCAGGCCCGCCGACGGTCCCGGTCCGAGGCCCCACGCCTTGGCCTCCAGGGCGTCGGCGTACTTCACGGCCACGTCGACCGCCTTCTCGAAGGGCGTCGCCTTGCCCTCCTTCTCCGCCTTGCGCCGGGCCGAGTTGAACACCTTCTCGAAGATGTACGGCACCGCCAGGATGAACGTCGGCCGGAACGCGGCCAGGTCGGGCAGCAGGGCGGACGCGTGCAACTGCGGCTGGTGCCCGAAGCGGACCCGGCCCCGGAGCGCGGCGACCTCCACCATGCGGCCGAAGACATGCGCCAGCGGCAGGAACAGCAGCGTGGACGCCTGGTCGCCCTTCTTGGAGTGGAACACCGACTCCCAGCGGCCGATCACGGTGTCCGCCTCGAACATGAAGTTGCCGTGCGAGAGGACGCAGCCCTTGGGGCGGCCCGTGGTGCCCGAGGTGTAGATGATGGTGGCGGTCGAGTCCGGCGTGACCGCCTTGCGGTGCCGGTGCACCACCTCGTCGTCCAGGTGCGCGCCCGCGTCGTACAACTCCCGCACGCAGTTGGCGTCCAGCTGCCAGAGCTGGCGCAGCCGGGGGAGGCGGCCGATGACCGTGGCGATCGTCATCGCGTGGTCCTCGTGCTCCACCACGGCGGACGTGACCTCGGCGTCGTGCAGCATCCAGAAGCACTGCTCGGCGGAGGAGGTCGGGTAGATCGGCACCACCTGGGCACCGATCGTCCACAGCGCGAAGTCGAACAGGGTCCACTCGTAGCGGGTGCGGGACATGATGGCGACCCGGTCGCCGAAGCAGACGCCCTGGGCGAGCAGGCCCTTGGCGAGGGCGACGACCTCGTCACGGAACTCGGCGGCGGTCACGTCCCGCCACTGCCCCTGGTCGTCCTTGCGGCCGAGGGCGATGTGCCGCGGGTCGGTGCGCGCGTTGTCGAAGACGGCGTCGGCCAGACCGCCCACCAGCGGCTCCGACTCCCTCACAGGGTTGGTGAACTCGCGCAAAACCTCGCTCCCCCCTTGCTCGATCGTCCTCGCTCCTCCGTCACGCCCCCGCGACGCTCCGCACAGCGCCGTGAAAGCTACCCCACCGAATGGCCGGATGGGAGGGGTCGGGAAACCGTCCAAACCACACGTACCTCGCGCACGGCACCCGGAAAATCCCCCCACATGCGGAAGGGCCGGACACGATACTGACGGGTCGGTACGTACCCCGGTCGTAATCTCCACCGAATCTGTACGGGCCGGTCACGGGGCGGGGAGGCTGTCGGCCACTGCCACGCGGGCGCTGGAGCAATATGCGCCAGTCGGCACCGGACCATGGGTCGGCACCTTGGCGGGAGGAAGCCGTCGCCGCCCCGAACCGAGTCCGGACCGCCTCCCCACCTGAATCCCCTCAGTCGCTCCGCCGACGCAGCCGCTCCCCGCCCGCCAGGATCGCCGCGGCCAGCGCGTCCGCCGCGTCCTGCGTCGCGCCGCGCGCCCGGGCGTGGGTCAGGGCGAAGTCGATGCGGCCGAGGTCCGGCAGGCCCGCACGGTCGGGCACTCGGACCAGCCCCGGGGGGATCAGCCGACGGGAGTGGGCCATCACGCCGAGGCCCGCGCGGGCGGCCGCGATGAGGCCGTTGAGGCTGCCGCTGGTGCAGACGATGCGCCAGGGGCGGCCCTGTGCCTCCAGGGCCTCCAGGGCCCGCGCCCGGGTGACGCCCGGCGGGGGATAGACGATCAGCGGGACCGGGCGGTCCGGGTCCAGCCGGAGGCGTTCCGCGCCGATCCACACCAGGTCGTCCCGCCAGACCAGGCGGCCACGCGGGTCCTCGGGGCGGCGCTTGGCCAGCACCAGGTCGAGCTTGCCCTCGGCCAGCCGCTCGTGCAGGGTGCCGGACAGCTCCACCGTGAGTTCGAGGTCGACCTCGGGGTGGTCGTACCGGAAGCCCTCCAGGATCTCCGGCAGCCGGGTCAGCACGAAGTCCTCCGACGCGCCGAACCGCAGCCGCCCCCGCACCCGCGTCCCGGAGAAGTAGGCCGCCGCCTGCTCCTGCACCTCCAGCAGCCGCCGCGCGAACCCGAGCATCGCCTCGCCGTCCCCGGTCAGCTCCACCGAATGGGTGTCCCGCGCGAACAGCTGCCGCCCGGCCGCCTCCTCCAGCCTGCGCACATGCTGGCTCACCGTCGACTGCCGCAGCCCCAGCCGCCGCGCGGCCTGCGTGAAACTCAGCGTCTGCGCCACCGCGAGGAACGTACGCAGCTGCGTGGGGTCGTACATGACCGCAGCCTAGCCCGGTCATCACGGACCGCGATCGCAGTCAGAGCGGTATGCCGGATTCCGTGATCGGCGGCGACCAGGCACGATGGAGATCGTCCGCCCCACCGAGACGCCCGACACGCTACGGAGCCCTGTGAAACGCCGGCTGCCCATCGACCCGTACATCGCGCTGCTCCTCGGCACGGTGGGCCTGGCCGCGCTGCTGCCCGCGCGGGGCATCGCCGCCGACGTGGCCTCCGGCGCCTCCACGGCCGCCATCGCCTTCCTGTTCTTCCTCTACGGCGCCCGTCTCTCCACCCGCGAGGCGATGGACGGGCTGCGCCACTGGCGGCTCCACCTCACCGTGCTGGCCTGCACCTTCGCCGTCTTCCCGCTGCTCGGGCTGGCCGCGCGCGGACTGGTCCCGGCGCTGCTGACCCAGCCGCTCTACCAGGGCCTGCTGTTCCTCACCCTGGTTCCGTCGACCATCCAGTCGTCCATCGCCTTCACCTCCATCGCGCGCGGCAACGTGCCCGCCGCCATCTGCGCGGGCTCCTTCTCCTCCCTCGTCGGCATCCTCGTCACCCCACTGCTCGCCTCGGTGCTGCTCGGCAACTCGGGCGGCGGCTTCTCCGCCGACTCCCTGGTGAAGATCGTGCTGCAACTCCTGGTGCCCTTCCTCGCCGGGCAGCTGCTGCGGCGCTGGATCGGCGGCTTCGTCACCCGGCACAAGAAGGTGCTCGGGCTGGTCGACCGGGGCTCGATCCTGCTGGTCGTCTACACCGCGTTCAGCGAGGGCATGGCCCAGGGCATCTGGCACCAGGTGAGCGCCCCGCGGCTCGGCGCGCTGGTCCTCGTGGAGGCCGTCCTGCTCGCTGTGATGCTCGCCCTGACCTGGTACGGCGCGCGGGCGCTCGGCTTCGGCCGCGCCGACCGCATCGCCATCCAGTTCGCCGGGTCGAAGAAGTCCCTCGCCGCCGGACTCCCCATGGCCAGCGTGCTGTTCGGCGCCCACGCCTCCCTCGCCGTGCTGCCCCTGATGCTCTTCCACCAGATGCAGCTCATGGTCTGCGCGGTCATCGCCAAACGCCGCGCCCGCGACCCCGAGGAACCCGCGTCGCCGCCCGCCCAGGTACCCCGCCCGCGCGTCCGGCCGAACGGCCGCGAGGCCCCGTAGACCCGCGGAGGCACACCTCGTAGACGGCCGAACGCGTCTCGTTCACGGGCCCGTTGACCCGGATTTCCGGCACGGACAGCTCGCTACGGCTAACGTTCCGTCATGACCGCAGCCCCGGTACTCGACCCGCAGCGCACGGCCCTCGTCCTCGTCGACCTCATGGACCGCCTCGTCGCGCTGCCGCTGGAACCCCGCAAGGGCGCCGAAGTGCTCGCCGCCGGGGAGGAGTTGGCGAAGCGCTTCCGTGCCGAGGGCGCGCTCGTCGTACTCGTCCGGGTCGAACGGCCCACCGTCGCCGAACAGCCACCCGGCAGCGGTCTCGTCGCCGGACTCGTGCACGACGGGGACCTGGAGGTGGTCAAGCGGACCATCGGCGCGTTCCAGGGCACGGAACTGGACGAGCGGCTGCGCGCCCATGGCGTCGACACCCTGGTGTTCGGCGGTATCGCCACCAACCTGGGCGTCGAGTCCACCGCCCGCGCCGCCGCCGACCTCGGGTACGACCTGGTCTTCGTGGAGGACGCGATGGCCGCGTTCACGGCCGCCGAACACGACGCGTCGGTACGGCTGGACTTCCCCAGACTGGGCACCGTCACCACCGTCGGACGGCTGGGCTTCGGGACGGCTGACCAGGACTGAGACCGGACCCTTTGGGCCACCCCGCCGACCGCCCGACGCACGGAGCCGACCGTTCACCGCAAACGCCCCGCGCCCCACCTTCTCAACCCACCCGCCCCGACCTACCGTCCGGCCCCATGAGCAGCCCCCCTGTCGCGCCCCCGGGCTGGAGCCGCTGGCTCGTACCGCCCGCCGCGCTCTCCGTCCACCTCTCCATCGGCCAGGCGTACGCCTGGAGCGTGTTCAAGCCACCCCTGGAATCCGCGCTGCACCTCGACGGCACCCAGAGCGCGCTGCCGTTCCAGCTGGCGATCGTGATGCTCGGTCTCTCGGCCGCGTTCGGCGGCACCCTGGTCGAGCGCAACGGCCCGCGCTGGGCGATGACCGTGGCCCTGGTCTGCTTCTCCTCCGGGTTCCTGATCTCCGCGCTGGGCGCGCAGACCCAGCAGTACTGGCTGATCGTCCTCGGCTACGGCTTCGTCGGCGGCATCGGCCTCGGCATCGGCTACATCTCGCCCGTCTCCACCCTGATGAAGTGGTTCCCGGACCGGCCCGGCATGGCCACCGGCATCGCCATCATGGGCTTCGGCGGCGGCGCCCTGATCGCCTCGCCCTGGTCGGCCCAGATGCTGGAGTCCTTCGGCACCGACCACTCCGGGATCGCGCTGGCCTTCCTCGTGCACGGCCTCGCGTACGCCGTGTTCATGTCGCTCGGGGTCCTGCTGGTCCGGGTACCGCGACCGGCCGAGCGCGCGGAGAGCGGCCCGAGCGTGGTGGAGGGCGTCCAGGTCTCGGCCCGCGGCGCGCTGCGCACTCCGCAGTTCTGGTGCCTGTGGGTCGTGCTGTGCACCAACGTCACGGCCGGGATCGGCATCCTGGAGAAGGCCGCCCCGATGATCACGGACTTCTTCGCGGACAGCTCCACGCCGGTGTCCGTGTCGGCGGCGGCCGGTTTCGTCGCCCTGCTGTCGGCGGCCAACATGGCCGGCCGGATCGGCTGGTCCTCGACCTCCGACCTCATCGGCCGCAAGAACATCTACCGCGTCTACCTCGGCGTCGGCGCGCTGACGTACCTGGTCCTCGCCCTGTTCGGCGACACCTCCAAGCCGCTGTTCGTGCTGTGCGCGCTGGTCGTCCTCTCCTTCTACGGCGGCGGCTTCGCCACGGTCCCCGCGTATCTGAAGGACCTCTTCGGCACGTACCAGGTCGGCGCCATCCACGGCCGACTGCTCACCGCCTGGTCCACCGCGGGCGTCCTCGGACCGCTGATCGTCAACTGGATCGCCGACCGGCAGGAGGCCGCGGGCAAGCACGGACCCGCGCTCTACGGCCTCTCCTTCTCCATCATGATCGGCCTGCTGCTGGTCGGCTTCGTCGCCAACGAACTCGTCCGCCCCGTCAACCCCCGCCACCACGTCCCCGCCGCCCCGAAGGAGGCCCCCGATGCCCAGCGAGAGCAGCCCGCCTGACCGGCGCGCCCTGATCGCCCTCTCCTGGCTCTGGGTGGGCGCGCCGCTCGCCTACGGGCTGTACGAACTGGTGCGGAAGGCGACACAGCTGTTCACCGGGTGAGGTGTCGGGCGCCCGTACGAGGGTCTGCGTGAAGCCGACAACGGGGATGCCCGATTCCTGTGGCTTCACGTGCCCCCGTACCCGTGAGTCACTACGCACACTGGAGGGTCCCGCCACCCACGGCAGCAACGAGGGGACCCCGACATGCACGGCTCGCGTATCGCCGCGATCGGCCACTACCAGCCCGCCAGGGTGCTCACCAACGAGGACCTGGCGCGGATGGTCGACACCAGCGACGAGTGGATCACCAGCCGGGTCGGCATCCACACCCGGCACATCGCGGGCCCCGACGAACCGGTGGACGAGCTGGCCGCACACGCCGCCGCCAAGGCCCTGGCCACCGCCGGGCTCGCCCCCGGCGACATCGACCTGGTGCTGGTCGCCACCTCCACGGCGATCGACCGCTCCCCGAACACCGCCGCACGCGTGGCGGCCCGCCTGGGCATCCCCGAGCCCGCCGCGATGGACGTCAACGTGGTCTGCGCCGGGTTCACCCACGCGCTGGCCACCGCCGACCACACCGTCCGGGCGGGCGCCGCGACCCGTGCGCTGGTGATCGGCGCGGACAAGATGTCCGAGGTCACCGACTGGACCGACCGCACCACCTGCGTCCTGGTCGGCGACGGCGCGGGCGCGGCGGTGGTCGAGGCGTGCGCGCCGGGGGAGTCGGCCGGGATCGGACCGGTGCTGTGGGGTTCGGTGCCGGAGATGGGCAACGCGGTACGGATCGAGGGCACGCCGCCGAGGTTCGCGCAGGAGGGACAGAGCGTGTACCGCTGGGCCACCACCCAGCTGCCGCCCATCGCCCGCCGGGCCTGCGAGAAGGCGGGCATCGCCCCGGCCGACCTCGCCGCGGTCGTCCTCCACCAGGCCAACCTGCGCATCATCGAGCCCCTCGCGCAGAAGATCGGCGCGGTGAACGCGGTCGTCGCCCGCGACGTCACCGAGTCCGGCAACACCTCCGCCGCGAGCATCCCCCTCGCCCTCTCCAAGCTGATCGAACAGGGCAAGGTCCGCACCGGCGACCCGGCCCTCCTCTTCGGCTTCGGCGGCAACCTGTCGTACGCGGGCCAGGTGATCCGCTGCCCGTGAGCCAGGGGTGGCCCAAGGCACAGATACGCAGGTGAAAGGCGCTCCGAAACCTTGGTATTGTTGTCCATGTCGCCGCGGGGAACACCCCCGGCCGGGTGACAGACACCTTGTCCGGGTGGCGGAATGGCAGACGCGCTAGCTTGAGGTGCTAGTGCCCTTTATCGGGCGTGGGGGTTCAAGTCCCCCCTCGGACACCAGCGAAAGACCCCAGTCCAACTGGGGTCTTTCTGTTTTCCCGGATGCGGTTTCTCCTGGCTGCGGCGCGACGGGCCCGGCGGAGTCAGGGCGCGCTGTGGAGTTCCGTCAGGGTCGCGGTGGTGTCGAAGCCGAGTACGGGGTCGGGGTCGCCGGACAGCAGGCTTTCGTAGAGGGGCCGGTAATGGGCGATCTTCCGGGGGGTGCGGCCGTCGTTGCCGTGGGCGGCGAGGAGACTCGCGCCCTGGACGGCGAAGCCGGTCATGGAGGTGTGGTCGATCCAGACCTCCACGCCGGAACGGCCGAAGGCGAGGACGGTCTCCTTGCTGCTGGAGCCGGTGAGCCAACTGCTGCGCAGCCGGGCCGTACCGGTCGTGCCGCGGGAGCGGTGGGCGAACGTCGCCCAGGAGCTCGCGCCCCCGTCCATGCGACGATCGCCCGAGACGAGTCCGGTCAGTTCGACGAAGCGCGAGAGCATGCTGAGCTGGTTGACGCCCGAGTCCATCCAGCTGGAGACGTACGAGGCGAAAGCCTGCTCGCCCTTCGGCGCGTAGGGGTCGTAGAACGCCGAGGTGACGGTCGTGACCGGGCCCCACTCGGGGTGTTCGGCGATCAGCTCCACCGCCCAGTCCACTTCGGGTGAGAAGGCGAAATGGTGCGCGGTGAAGACACGGCCGCGCACATCCACGGACTCGTCCAGGGAACGCAGCCGGGAGAGAGAGGTGAGATCGGCGGCGAGGGGCTTCTCGACCAGGACCTTGGCCGAGGACGAGGTGAGGGCCTCGACGGTCAGTTCCGTGTGGGTGTTCGTGGGAGTGGCGATCACGACCAGGTCGGGCTGGTGTGCTTCGAGGGCGTCCGAGAGGCCGCCGTAGTGGGGTGGCTCGGCCCCACGGAACGTGGGCGGTTGCTCGACATGCGGGTCCACGGTGAACTCCAGGGACACGTCGGACCGTTCGGCGAGGACGGCGAGATGCGTCTCCGCGATGGTCCCGACACCGACGAGGCCGACCTGTACGAGGTCACTCATGAAATCCCGTCCTCCTTGCGCTTCCCTGTCACCGGTCGGCCGTCACCCGGGCCCAGCGCCCCAGCGACGACTCCGGGCCGTCTACCCACTCGACGGGGGGATGGTGCCCGGCCGCCGCGTCGACACCGTCGATCCATGACGTCACGATGGGCACCCAGTAGGTGTTGCCGCCTGACGTGCGGGTGCGTTCGTCGAGTTCAGAGCGGACCCGGCGGGCGCCGTCGCGGTCGCCGGCGAGGACGTCGAGAAGGATCGCGGCCACGTCCGCCAGGTTGTGCCCGCCCGGATAGCCGATGTCGTTCGTGAGCCGACGGGTGTCGGCGACCGCACTCCATGCCGCGGCGTGATCGCCGGTCATCGCCGAGGCGACGGCCTCGGCGGAACGGATCTTGACGAGCTCGACCGGGTTGGGGACGACGTCCAGGAGTTCCCGCGCCTGGTTCGCCGCCTCGGACACGGTCGCCGCGTCGCCGGACCAGCATGCCGTCTGGGCCAGATTGGCCAGCGCCTTCGCCTCGGCGGAGGCCAGTCCCTCGTCGCGTGCCAGCGTGATCGCTTTGCCGTAGGTTGCCACGGCCTCGTCGAAGCGGGCGTTGACCCGCCAGATGTGCCCGATCAGCCGCAGCCTCTCGCCCTCGTCCGCCGCGTCACGGCCGTGCTGGCCCCTGAGCGTTTCGAGGGCGACGGCGAAGCGTCCGTTGAGGTAGTCGTAGTCGGAGAGCCAGTAGCGGGCCGCGGCATCGAACTCGCCCCCCAGAAGGCCCCGGTAGATCTCCGCCGCGCCGGTGTAGTCGCCCTCGTTGCGCAGGGCGTGCGCGCGGTGGAGGCGAACCAGCTGCGCGGTCAGACCGTCCGGGCTGAGGCCCGTGTCGGCCCTGCCCAGGACCGCGACCGCTTCCGAGGCATGGCCGGTCCGGCGGAGCAGGACCCCCTGGATCGCGGTGCGGATGGCCCGGTACTCGGGACCGCCCGCGGCATCGGCGGTGAGCCCGGCGCCGATGTCCGTCCACTGACCGGCCTCCACCAGCCGCTGAGCGGCCCGCACCATCCAGTCGTCGAAGACCCCGTACGTGCCGGACAGCTTCAGGCCGGATTCGAGGGCCTGTGTCATCGCCGCGCGCCCGGCACGCTCCCCGAGACGCTCCCCGAGGTGCCGCAGAAGCCGGGCGGCGACCCGGCTGCGGTCGTGGTCCGACCAGCCGTCCGCCAGTGCCCGGTCGGCTTCGCTGATGGCGTGCCGCAACGCCAGATGCAGGGCGTACGGCAGCTCGTAGGCGTCGTCGTGCGTGAGGAACGGGCGACGCAGGAAGCGCGCCACACAGCCGTCCGGAAGCGAGGGCTGGCCCGCCAGCAGCAGATCGGCGTCGACCCGGTCGATGAGCGCCGCGGTGCGCACCAGGTCGCGTTCCTCCCGCGAGAGGTCCCTGATCGACCGGGTGGCCACGGCCGTGAAGGAGCCACCGAAGTCGTCGACCGACGGCTGTCCGTCGCGTGCCAGCAGTTCGACGAAGTGCGAGACCGACAGATCCAGGTAGAGGGGCAGGCCCTGGCCGCCCGCGATGATGCGCTCGCGTACGTCGGCGGGCATCGCCGGTTCCTGGCTCCGGGTCACCGCCTCGCGGAGGTAGCTGTCGGCATCGGAGTCCGAGAGGTATCCGACGAGGTGCTGGCGTGGCTCGGCCGTGGTGTTGCTGAAGTGCAGGTTCGGCCAGCACTCGGGCCCGGTGAAGTCCAGCTCGCCACGCGTGGCGCTGTCCGCCCAGTCGATGCGGTTCCTTCCGGTGATCACGAACAGCACGTTCGGCATCAGGAAGACGCAGCGTTGCACGAACCGTTCCACCGCGCGGTCGGTCCGGTCGCCGAGCGCCTCGAACGTGTCGAGGAACACGCACACCCGCGGTCTGCGGTTCTGCCGTCCCCTGCGCGGCTGGCGCTCCAGGTCCCAGGCCAGCAGATAGGGGAAGTAGGACAGGGTCTCGTAGTCGGCGTCCGCCTCGACGAGTTCGGCGAACAGTTCGCATTCGGAGAGCAGCCGTCCCTCGCGGACCCGTTCGCGGATGGCCCGGTAGGTGGCCAAAGCCGCGTGGTGCGCGAGCCCCACCAGACCGCCCGCTCCGGAGGGGACCACCTGCCCGATGGCCGAGGCGATCTGTTCGTTCAGGCCGACGCTCCGCGAAGCGCGCCGGATGGCGGGCGAGGCGTCCAGGAACTCCTGCAACGGCTCTCCGGGGTGAGCGCGGGCCCAGTAGGAGGCAAGTGCCAGGTCGAAGGCCGTCCAGCGGCTCCCCAACTGCCCCAGTCCCGCGCGCAGGCGCAGCAGCAGACCTTCGATGTCACATGCGCCGTCCTCGGAGACGTCGATGCGCACGGACACGACGTCGTGCCGGTCCTCGGCGTCCGCCTCGGCGAGAAGTCGGCGCTCCAACTCCTGGGAGAGCGTCGTCTTCCCTATGCCGCCGACGCCGTAGAACGTCAGGACATTGCGACGCCCCTGCAGGCGGTCGACGACCGGTGAGATCTCGGCCGCGTCCAGTGCCTCGTGCAGCCCGTCCAGCGAGCGGCTGAACGCGGTCGTCTCGCTGACGCGGTTGGTGAACACCCGTTGTGCCGTGATGGCGGACGCCGCCCCGCCCATGAACGCGGTACGTAAGTTCACTCGTGCCATCTGATCTCCTCAGGCGGACATCGCTCGGGTCCGCACCGGGCGACCGGCGAGGGGACCCATCCGTCAGGTGACCGTAGCGCGATCACGCCTGGTCCCGAAACAGTGCGCTGCTGGCGCGAGACGCGTCGGCCGCCCGGTCCGGCGGAGCCTGGCCGGGATTGTGGAACCGCCACCCTCTTGTTATCGTCACTTCGACATTAACTGGAGGGGTGGGGACGCCATGGCTGTTTCGGATGTTCTTGGTGGCCTGGTCGCGCCGTTGAATCATGAGTTGTTCAGGCTCGGCCAAGACGCCGTCACCTGGGCCGAGTTGCTCGGCTTCGTCACCGGTGCGGTGTGCGTGTGGCTGTGTGTGCGGGCCAGTGTGTGGAACTTCCCGGTGGGGATCGCCAACAACCTGTTCTTCCTGGTGCTGTTCTGGAGCGCCCGGCTCTACGCGGACGCCTCCCTCCAGGTCGTCTACTTGGTGCTCGCCGCGTACGGCTGGCTGATCTGGCTGCGTGGCGGCGAGCGGCGCTCCCGCCGACGCATGGGTCACGCCTCCCGCTCCACCCTGTACCTCCTGCTGGCCCTGCTGGTGCCGGTCACCTGGGGACTGACCGTGCTGCTGACCCGCGCGCACGACTCCGCGCCCTTCTGGGACGCCCTGACCACGGCACTGTCGCTGGCCGCGCAATGGCTGCTCAACGCCAAGCAGATCGAGAACTGGTACTTCTGGATCGCCGCCGACCTCGTGTACATCCCGCTGTACTTCAGCAAGGGACTGGACCTCACCGGCATCGTCTACGTGCTCTTCCTGGCGATGTGCCTGGTCGGCTGGCGTTCCTGGCGACGCGAGTTGGCGACGCCCATGGCGGAAGCCGGACGGACGGTGACCGCGTGAGCGCCCGCTTCGCCCACGGGCTGGTGATCGGCAAGTTCTACCCGCCGCACTCCGGCCACCACTTCCTGATCCGCGCCGCGGCCGACGCCTGCGACGCCGTCACGGTGGTCGTGATGGCGGCCGGCCAGGAGTCGATCCCGTTGGAGCAGCGCGTCGCCTGGATACGGGAGCACTGGGCCGATGATCCGCACGTGGCGGTCGTGGGCATCGTCGACGATCTGCCGGTCGACTACGAGAGTGAGGTGGCTTGGGACGGGCATGTCGGCCTGATGCGCCAGGCCCTCGCCCTGGGGCCGCACACCCCTGCCGTGGACGCGGTGTTCAGCTCCGAGCCCTACGGCACCGAACTCGCCCGCCGTTTCGACGCCGCCCCCGTGCTGCTGGACCTCGACCGGGGCACCTTCGCCGTCTCCGGTACGCAGGTCCGCGCGGACCCCGTCGCCCACTGGGCGGAGATCGAGCTGCCGGTCCGGGCGTGGCTGGCCCGCCGGGTCGTCGTGGTCGGCGCGGAGTCCACCGGCACCACCAC
This sequence comes from Streptomyces sp. NPDC002176, assembly GCF_044903645.1. Lineage (NCBI taxonomy): Bacteria > Bacillati > Actinomycetota > Actinomycetes > Kitasatosporales > Streptomycetaceae > Streptomyces > Streptomyces sp. NPDC002176. The sequence goes on along the minus strand of NZ_JBJDQW010000001.1, from coordinate 1,278,110 downwards.
CCTCTCCCGCGACCTGGCCGACGCCCTGCGCACCCGGGGCGGCCCGCACGCGCTCACCCGCTGGGTACCGGAGTACGGCAGGGAGTTGACCGTCGCCAAACTCGCCCGCGCCCGCGCGCTGGCGGACCCGGCGACGCCCCCGCCGTCCGTGGTGGACCTGGAGTGGGACGACGCCGACTTCGAGCTCGTCGCCCGCCGCCAGAACCACGCCGAACAGCGGGCGGCCCGCGGCGGCGGCCCGGTGCTCGTGTGCGACACCGACGCCCTGGCCACCACCATCTGGCAGGAGCGCTACCGCGGCCGCACCACCACCCCCGTCCGGGACCTCGCCCGCGCCATGCCCCCGCGCGCCCTCTACCTGCTCACCTCCGACAAGGACGTCCCCTTCGACGACGACGGCCTCCGCGACGGCGAACACCTCCGCGGCTGGATGACCGACCGCTTCCGCGAGACCCTCACCACCTCCGGCGTCCCCTGGCTGGAACTCCACGGCGACCGCCCGGCCCGCCTGACCCGCGCCCTCGGCGCCGTGGACGGCCTCCTGGCCGACGGCTGGCCTCTGGCGGACCCCCTCGGCTGACCGGCGCGCACCCGCTCAGGCGTGCGGCCAGACCGTCACGTCCGTCATGAGGAAGCCCACTTCGGGCGACACCGTCGACTTGACCTGGACGACCAGCAGGGCGATGTCGCCCGCGCGGTCCCTGGCGCAGATCTCGCTCCCCGCGGCCACGGCCGCCAGGGGCAGGTGGTGGCTGGTGGCGTGCCGGAGTTCGAACTCGCACAAGTCGTAGGTGGCGCCCGGCTCACCGACACGGGGGAGGAGCACGCTGCCGCGGCTCTCCAGGGAGCACTTCTGGGCGCCGCAGGTGAAGCGGATGTCGCCCTTGCGATCATTCCGGACGGCCGACTCTCCGAGGTTCAGGGAGTTCGTGGCGTCCAGGTACTGGAGGGGCTCGGCGATGGGCTGTGGCGTCGCGGGGGCGGTCGGGGAGGGGCGGGGCGAGGCTTCGACCGCGTCGCCCACGGAGCCAGAGCCGGAGCCGGAGCCGGAGCCGAAGCCAGAGCCAGAGCCAGAGCCTGTGACGCCTGTTCCCGTCCCCGCTCGCGCCGCACCGGCGCCCGGCCGCTGCGAACCCGTGGCCGTGGAAGCGTGGGACCCGTCCCCCGTGCTCAGCGCCGTCCACGCCAGGCCCCCCAGCAGCGCCAGGGAGATGACGGCACCGAGTGCGACCGCGATCAGCGCCATACGCGTCCTGCGGGACATCGGCTCGGCAGGCGGCGGCGCGTACGGCCAGTGGGCCGGGGCGGGCGGGAGTATTCGGGTCGAAGGAGCGAGGGGCGCCGGAACCGTCAGTTCGGACCCCCTGATCTCCCGCCAGACGGACGGCCCTTCCATGCCCGCCGCGTCGGGGCCGAGTCGTTCTCCGCACCACTGGACGATGTCCGCCAAAGTGGCCCGTTCCTCCGGCTCGGCGGCCAGGCACCGGGCGAACAGCGGGCGCAGCTCCTCCGGCAGGAGTGACAGTTCGGGCGCCGCGTGGACGATCCGGTACAGCACGGCGGGCAACGAGCCATCGCCGTAGAGCGGTTCACCCAGAACCGCGAACGCCGCCGTCTGGCCGAGGGCGAAGACGTCCGTCGCCGCGGTGACCTCGTCCCCGGACGCCTGCTCGGGGGCCATGAACACGGGCGTGCCCATGGCGGCACCGGTGGCGGTGAAGGACGTGGCGTCGGCGGCCAGGGAGATGCCGAAGTCGATGACGCGGGGGCCGTCGGTGGCCAGCAGGACGTTCGACGGCTTGAGGTCCCGGTGCACGATCCCGGCCTCGTGGATCGCCTGGAGCGCCTCGGCCACGCCCGCCATCAGCCACAGCACGGCCGGGACCGGCAGCGGCCCGCGCTCGGCGACCGCGTCCGCCAGGGAGGGCCCCGGCACGTACAGCGTGGCGAGCCAGGGCGGTTCGGCCTCCGGGTCGGCGTCGATCAACTCCGCGGTGTACGCGCCCCGGACGCGGCGGGCCGCCGCGATCTCCCGGCGGAACCGGCGCCGGAACGCGGGGTCGTCGGCCAGCTCCGACCGTACGACCTTGATCGCCACCGGTCGGCCGCCCTGCGTGTGCGACAGATAGACCCGGCCCATCCCGCCCGCGCCGATCCTGGCGGCCAGCCGGTATCCCCCCACCACGACCGGATCGTCCGCCTGCAACGGCCGGAACGCCTCACTGGACGTGTTCATCGACTCTCCCCCTGCTGCGTCCGGCCCCGGAAACGCGTTCCAGGGCAGAACAGTTGACGGGTGATCTTCTCAGAACGCGAGACCCCCGCACCTACCCGTGCCGCATCCCTTGACGCACCCCCCTCCGGCGGATTAACTCACGTCCTAAATTAAGCCCTGAGAAGCCCACGCGGTTTTCGGGGCCTCTCTCCCGGAAAGGGACAGCTGGAGCCATGCGCAGCATCCGAGCCGCGGCCACAGGCGCCGTCGTCATGTCTCTCGCCCTCGCGGCAACGGCGTGCGGAGGAGGTACGGGCAGTGGGGACGGGGCCGGTGGTTCGTCCAAGACGCTGACCTACTGGGCCTCCAACCAGGGCGCCAGCGTCGCCGTGGACAAGCAGGTACTCCAGCCCGAGCTGGACAAGTTCGAGCAGCAGACCGGCATCAAGGTCAAGGTCGAGGTCGTGCCCTGGTCCGATCTGCTCAACCGCATCCTCACCGCCACCACCTCCGGCCAGGGCCCCGATGTGCTGAACATCGGCAACACCTGGAGCGCCTCCCTCCAGGCGACCGGCGCGCTGCTGCCCTGGGACGCCAAGAACTTCGCCAAGATCGGCGGACGGGACCGCTTCGTCGACCCCGCGCTCGGCTCCACCGGCGCCGAGGGCAAGGACCCGGCCGCCGTACCGCTGTACTCGATGTCGTACGCCCTCTACTACAACAAGCAGATCTTCGCCGACGCCGGGATAGCCGGGCCCCCGGCCACCTGGGACGAACTCGTCGCGGACGGCGCCAAGATCAGGGCCAAGGGCAAGTCCGTGCTCGGCGCCGAGGGTTCGAACCTCTCCGAGAACATCCACCACGTCTTCGTCTTCGCCAAGCAGCACGACGCCGACTTCTTCTCCGCCGACGGCAAGCCCGACTTCACCAACCCCAAGGTGGTCGACGCCGTCAAGCAGTACGTCGACCTCATGGCCAAGGACAAGGTCATCCCGCCGGGCAACGCCGAGTACGCGCAGAACCAGTCCGTCAGCGACTTCGCCAAGGGCAAGCAGGCCATGCTGCTCTGGCAGTCCGCCGCCGCCAACCTCAAGTCCCAGGGCATGAAGGACGACGCCTACGGTGTCGCCCCCGTCCCCGTCCAGAAGGGTGCCCCCGGACCCGGCGCCCAGGTCAACTCGATGGCCGCGGGCATCAACATCGCCGTCTTCAAGGACAGCCACAACCTCGACGGCGCCACCGAGTTCGTGAAGTTCATGACCAGCGACGCCGAGCAGAAGATCCTCAACAAGGCGTACAGCTCCATCCCGCCGGTCAAGGCCGCGCAGGCGGACTCGGCGTTCGACGGGCCGTCCACCGCCGTGCTGAAGGACACCCTCGCCAAGAGCGCCGCCGCGCTGCCGCAGGTCGCCACCGAGTCGCAGTTCGAGACGGCCGTCGGCACCGCGGTGAAGGACCTGTTCGCCGACGCCGCCGCCGGGCGCGCGGTCACCACCGCCTCCGTCAAGGCCAAGCTGGAGAAGGCCCAGCAGCAGATGCCGGCGGCCTGACGTCCATGACCTCCACCGTTCTCGAGGAACCGGTGCGCGAGGACACCCCCGGTGCGGCGCGCGGCCCGCGCCGCACCGGGCGGTCCCGCCGCACCGCGCTCCCGTACCTGCTCCTGCTGCCCGCCCTGGTCTTCGAACTCCTCGTCCATCTGGTCCCGATGGTCATCGGCACCCTGATGAGCTTCCGGGCCATCACCCGCTTCACCCTGCGCGACTGGAGCAACGCTCCCTGGAACGGCCTCAGTAACTACCGCGTGGCCGTGGACTTCGACGCCCCCGCCGGTGAGGCGCTGCTGCGCTCGTTCGCCGTCACCGTCGGCTTCACCCTGCTCTCCGTCGCCCTGTGCTGGGCGCTCGGCACCGCCGCCGCCGTCTTCATGCAGGACACCTTCCGGGGCCGCGGCATCCTGCGGGCCCTGTTCCTGGTGCCGTACGCGCTGCCCGTCTACGCGGCCGTCATCACCTGGGTGTTCATGTTCCAGCACGACAACGGCCTGGTGAACCACGTCCTGCACGACCAGCTGCACCTCACCGACAAGCCGTCCTTCTGGCTCATCGGCGACAACAGCTTCTACGCCCTGCTCACCGTCTCGGTGTGGAAGGGCTGGCCGTTCGCCTTCCTCATCGTGATGGCCGGGCTGCAGAACATCCCGCGCGAACTCTACGAAGCCGCCGCCCTGGACGGCGCCGGACTGTGGCAGCAGATCCGCCGCATCACCCTGCCGTCCCTGCGCCCGGTCAACCAGGTACTGGTCCTGGTGCTGTTCCTCTGGACGTTCAACGACTTCAACACGCCCTACGTCCTGTTCGGCCGGGCGGCACCCGAAGCGGCCGACCTCATCTCCGTGCACATCTACCAAACCACCTTCCTCACCTGGGACTTCGGCACCGGCTCCGCCATGTCCGTCCTGCTGCTGCTCTTCCTGCTGGCCGTGACCGGCGGATACCTGCTGTTCACCTCACGCGGAAGGAGGGCCGGAAATGGCTGACTCGTCGCCCATGGCGCCCCCGCGTTCGTTCCTCTGGTCCCGCCGGATCTTCCTCACCCTGCTCACCGGCTTCGTCCTGCTGCCCGTCTATGTGATGGTCTCCAGCTCGCTCAAGCCGCTCGCCGATGTCACCGACAAGTTCCGCTGGATTCCCAGTGAGTTGACGATCCGGCCGTACATCGACATCTGGTCCACGGTGCCGCTCGCCCGGTACTTCGTGAACTCGCTGATCGTCGCGGGCTCGGCCACGATCTGCTCGGTCGTCATCGCCGTCTTCGCGGCCTACGCCGTCAGCCGCTACGACTTCCGGGGCAAGCGCGTCTTCACGGTCACCGTGCTGTCCACGCAGATGTTCCCCGGCATCCTCTTCCTGCTCCCGCTGTTCCTGATCTACATCAACATCGGCAACGCCACCGGGATCGCCCTGTTCGGCTCGCGCGGCGGGCTGATCCTGACCTACCTGACCTTCTCGCTGCCGTTCTCCATCTGGATGCTGATCGGGTACTTCGACTCGGTGCCGCGCGACCTCGACGAGGCGGCCCTCGTGGACGGCTGCGGCCCGCTCGGCGCCCTCTTCCGGGTCGTGGTACCCGCGGCGGTCCCCGGCATCGTCGCCGTCGCCGTCTACGCCTTCATGACCGCGTGGGGAGAAGTGCTCTTCGCGTCCGTGATGACCAACGACACCACCCGCACCCTCGCCGTCGGACTCCAGGGCTACTCCACCCTCTACGACGTCTACTGGAACCAGATCATGGCCGCCTCGCTCGTCGTCAGCGTCCCCGTGGTCGCCGGGTTCCTGCTGCTCCAGCGCTATCTCGTCACCGGACTGACGGCGGGCGCCGTCAAGTGACCGACTCCCCGCACCTCGAAGGGACTTCCATGTCCGAGCCCATCGACCTCGCCGCCCTCCCGGACAACTTCCGCTGGGGCACGGCCACTTCGGCGTACCAGATCGAGGGCGCCGTCACCGAGGACGGCCGCTCGCCGTCGATCTGGGACACCTTCTCGCACACCCCCGGCAAGATCGACGGCGACGACAACGGCGACACCGCCTGCGACCACTACCACCGCTGGCGCGACGACCTCGGCCTGATGCGCCAACTGGGCGTCGACACCTACCGGTTGTCGGTCGCCTGGCCGCGCGTGATGCCCGGCGGCGACGGCCCGGTCAACCCCAAGGGGCTGGCCTTCTACGACGAGTTGACCGACGCGCTGCTGGAGGCGGGCATCACCCCCTCCGTCACCCTCTACCACTGGGACCTGCCGCAGGTGCTCCAGGACCGGGGCGGCTGGCCGGAGCGGGACACCGCCGAACACTTCGCCGCGTACGCCTCCGCCGTCGCCGAACGCCTCGGCGACCGCGTCACCCACTGGGCCACCCTCAACGAACCCCTCTGCTCGGCCTGGATCGGCCACCTCGAAGGCAAGATGGCCCCCGGCTGGACCGACCTCACCGCGGCCGTCCGCGCCTCCTACCACCTGCTCCTCGGCCACGGCCTCGCCACCCAGGCGATCCGCGCCGCCGCGCCCGACGCCGAGATCGGCATCGTCACCAACCTCTCCACCGTGCACGCCGCCACCGACAGCCCCGAGGACATGGCCGCCGCGCACCGGCAGGACGGCCACGTCAACCGCTGGTGGCTCGACCCGGTGCACGGCCGGGGCTTCCCCGCCGACATGGTCGAGGTGTACGGCGTGGAACTGCCGCAGAAGCCGGGCGACTTGGAGATCATCGCCACCCCGCTGGACTGGCTGGGCCTGAACTACTACATGCCGGCCCACGTCGCCGACGACCCCAAGGGGCCCGCCCCGTACGCCCGTTCCGTGCGCCGTGAGGGCGTACCGCGTACCGGCATGGACTGGGAGATCGACGCGAGCGGCATCGAGACGCTGCTGCTGCGCCTCACCGAGGAGTACGGCGCCCGCAAGATCTACGTCACCGAGAACGGCTCGTCCTTCCCCGACCTGGTCGGCCCGGACGGCACCGTCGACGACCCCGAGCGCCGGGCCTACCTCGAGAGCCACCTCGCCGCCTGCGCCTCCGCCGCCCGCAAGGGCGCCCCGCTCGCGGGCTACTTCGCCTGGTCCCTGATGGACAACTTCGAGTGGGCGTACGGCTACGACAAGCGCTTCGGCCTCTTCCACGTCGACTACGCGACCCAGGCCCGCACGATCAAGGCCAGCGGGCGCCGGTACGCGGAGATCATCGACACCCACCGCAAGCTCGGGCGCCGCGCCGCCTGAGCCACCCGGGGCGGGCGCGCTCCCCCGTGCCCGCCCCCCGCCTTCCATGTGACACGCACCAGGCACCGAACTGTCCAGGCACCCCGCACCGCCGACAGATCCTCCCGAGGAGAGCCGCATGCCGTCACGCACCCCCCGCACCCTGCTCACCGCACTCGCCGCCGTCGCCCTGCTCGCCGGGACCACGGCCCTGACCGCCCCCGCCACCGCCGCACCGGCCGCCGCTGCCGCCACCTGGGACACCGACCGCGCCGCCACCGCCTACGCCGCCGACCCCGTCGCCGTCACCGCCTCCGGCAGCGAGAACGCCGGGACCGCCGCCGCGCTCGCCTTCGACGGCAACGGCACCACCCGCTGGTCCAGCAACTTCGCCGACGACGCCTGGATTCGCGTCGACCTCGGCAGCACGATCCGCGTCGACCGCGTGGTCCTCGACTGGGAGGCCGCGTACGGCAAGAGATACGTGCTGGAGGTCTCCCGCAACGGCACCGACTGGACGCCGTTCTACACCGAGACCGCGGGCACCGGCGGCTCCGTCACCGCGCACACCTACCCGCAGGAGGTGACCGGCCGCTACGTCCGTCTCCGCGGCCTCGAACGCGCCACGCCCTACGGCTACTCGCTCTACTCCTTCAAGGTCTACGGCGGCGAACCCGCGCCCGCCTCCACCACCCGCACCAACCTCGCGCTCAACCACCCGGCGTACTCCAACCTCTACCAACACGCGGGCAACTCACCGGCGTTCGTCACCGACGGCGGCTGGCCCGCCAACCTCAAGGGCGACAGCACCCGTTGGTCCAGCGACTGGAACGCCGACCGCTGGGTGTCGGTCGACCTCGGCGCCAGCTCCACGATCTCCTCCGTCGACCTCTACTGGGAGTCGGCCTACGCCGTCGACTACCTGCTCCAGGTCTCCGACGACAACCGCACCTGGCGCACGGTGCACCAGCCGTCCGCCGCCGAGGTCTCCGCCCGCCGCGCCAACGTCCAGGCCCCCGGCGACGCGGCCGGACTGCACGACACGGTCACCCTCCCGACCCCGGCCACCGGCCGCTACGTCCGCATGCTCGGCAAGGAGCGCCGCTCCTTCTACAACCCGGCGCCCTACACCGCGCAATTCGGCTACTCCCTCTACGAGTTCCAGGTCTGGGGCACGGGTGGCAGCGCCTCGGCCGCCTACCCGGCACTCTCCGCCGACCAGTCAGGCACCTACCAGACCACGTTCTTCGACGACTTCACCGGTACGGCCCTCGACCGCGCCAAGTGGCGTGTGGTGCGCACCGGTTCCGAGATGGGCTCGGTCAACGGTGAGTCCCAGGCGTACGTCGACTCCGCCGACAACATCCGTACCGAGAACGGCGAGTTGATCCTCCGGGCGAAGTACTGCAAGGGCTGCACCAAGGCGGGCGGCGGCACGTACGACTTCACCTCCGGCCGCGTCGACACCAACACCAAGTTCGACTTCAGCTACGGCAAGGTCAGCGCCCGGATGAAGCTGCCGGTCGGCGACGGTTTCTGGCCCGCCTTCTGGCTGCTGGGCAGCAACGTGGACGACCCGTCCGTCTCCTGGCCCGCGTCCGGCGAGACCGACATCATGGAGAACATCGGTTACGGCGACTGGACCAGCTCCGCGCTGCACGGGCCCGGCTACTCGGCCGACGGCAACATCGGCGCCCGCCAGACCTACCCGAACGGCGGCCGCGCCGACCAGTGGCACACCTACGCCGCCGAGTGGACGCCGACCGCGATGCGGTTCTACGTCGACGACCGCCTCGTCCAGGAGACCACCCGCAACAAGCTGGAATCGACGCGGGGGAAGTGGGTGTTCGACCACAACCAGTACGTCATCCTGAACCTCGCCCTGGGCGGCGCCTACCCGGCAGGCTGGAACCAGGTCACCTCGCCGTACTGGGGGTTGCCGCAGTCCAGCGTGGACCGGATCGCCGCCGGGGGAGTGCAGGCGGAGGTGGACTGGGTGCGGGTGGAGCAGAAGCGGTAGCCGCACGGCGTCCGACGTCCGGCGGATACTCTTTCGGCACAGGCCAGTTCGGTGACTGCCGTGTTTCTCGCGCCGGAGGAGTGTCCGTGCAGATCGACACCAGCAAGCCCCATCCCGCCCGCGTCTACGACTGGCTGCTGGGCGGTAAGGACAACTACCCGGTCGACCAGCGGATAGGGGAGACGCTGCCCGAACAGTCCCGGCGCAGCGCGGCCCGCAACCGGGAGTTCATGCACCGCGCCTCCGCATGGCTGGCGGCGCGGGGCATCGACCAGTTCCTCGACATCGGCACCGGCATCCCCACCGAGCCCAACCTGCACCAGATCGTCCAGGCGATCCGCCCGGAGTCGAGGATCGTCTACGTCGACAACGACCCGATCGTGCTGCGCCACGCCGAAGCACTCCTGGTCAGCACCCCGGAGGGCGCGACGGATTACATCCACGCCGACGTACGCCACCCGGAGGCGATCCTCGCCCACGCCCGCGAACGCCTGGACTTCGACCGCCCCGTAGCCCTCTCCCTCATCGCCCTCATGCATTTCCTCCCCGACACCGAGAACCCCTACGCCCTCACCCGCACCCTCCTCTCCGCCCTCCCGTCCGGCAGCTACCTGGTCCTCTCCCACGGCACGGCCGACCAACACCCCGACCTCCGCCAACAGGTCGAGGACGCCTACAAGAAGGGCACGATCCCGCTGCGCATGCGCACCCGAGCAGAGGTGGAACCCTTCTTCTCCGGCCTCGAACTGGTCGACCCCGGTCTGGTGTTCGCCACGGAGTGGTACCAGGAGGAGCCTGCACCTGTGCAGGAGCGGAGCGGGTTCTATGTGGGGGTGGCGCGGGTTCCCTAGGCTCAGCGGACGGCCAGCTCCAGCACCGCGGTCTGTACGGCAGCCGTCTCCTGGGGCTGTGCCTCCGGCATGACCGCCGTAGCCCGCCCATGCCGCCACAACCACACCACATCCCGCCCGAACGACCACACCAACGACCCCAAGGCCAGCAGGACCACGGCGAGTTCCGCCGGGTGCGGGAGCAGGGACGAGCCGGCTATGAGGAGGGCTATGCCCTGGACGGCGGCGACGGTTTTGCGGGCGAAGGACGGGGGGAGGGGGGCGTTCAGCCAGGGGGCGAAGCGGGCGGCGGCGACGAAGGCGTAGCGCATCGCGCCTATCAGGAGGACCCAGGGGCCGAGGCGGGTGGCGACGTAGACGCTGAGGACGAGTATCAGGAACGCGTCCACCTCCATGTCGAAGCGGGCGCCGAGCGCGCTGGAGGTGCCGGTGCGGCGGGCGACCTTGCCGTCGACGCCGTCCAGGAGGAGGGCGACGGCCGTCAGGCCGACCAGGAGCGTGACCGGCGGGGCGCTGCTGAAGGAGTCCGCGACCAGCGCGGTGACCCCGCCGACCAGGGCGGCCCGGCCGAGGGTGACCCGGTTCGCCGGGCCGAAGGAGCGCAGCGCGGAGCGGTGCAGGGCGCGCGAGAGCACCGCCCAGGTGGCGAACGCGAAGGCGAGCCCCGACAGCCAGCCGGCCACCCCCAAGCCGATGGCCGTGCCGAGCAGGGCGAGCAGCAGGATCTGTACGGCCGCTCCCACGGCCGTCTCCTGCTGGAGCCTCGCGTCATACGTGTTGTTCAGGGCCACCGCGCATCCTCCGGCCGAGTGACAGAGTCGATCAAGGCCGCGTACTGTGCGCGGCCTGTGCCCTTCTCGGTACGTGAGCAAGTTCCCGATCGTTCAGGAGGATGCCGATGAACCCCGCCGCCCGCGCGTTCTGGCTCAGCTCACCCGGCCACGGCGAGCTGCGCGAGGTCACCCTCCCTGAGCCCGGCGAGGGTGAGGTGCTGGTGCGTGCTCTGTACTCCGGAGTCAGCCGGGGCACCGAGACCCTGGTGTTCCGCGGCGGCGTTCCGGTGAGCCAACACGACGTGATGCGGGCGCCGTTCCAGGAGGGCGAGTTCCCGGCCCCGGTGAAGTACGGCTATCTGAGCGTCGGCGTCGTCGAGCGCGGGCCCGATGCGCTGATCGGCCGTACGGTCTTCTGTCTCCACCCGCACCAGAGCCGTTACGTCGTTCCGGTGAGCGCCGTGACCGTCGTACCCGAACAGGTGCCCGCCGCGCGGGCCGTGCTCGCCGGGACCGTGGAGACCGCCGTGAACGCGCTGTGGGACGCCGCCCCGCAGCTCGGGGACCGGATCAGCGTGGTCGGAGGCGGCATGATCGGCTGCTCGGTCGCCGCCCTGCTCGCCCGGTTCCCCGGCATCCGGCTCCAGCTGGTCGACGCCGACCCGGCCCGCGCCGAGACCGCCAAGGCCCTCGGCGTCGACTTCGCCACCCCCGACGCGGCCACCGGCGAGCGCGACCTCGTCATCCACGCCAGCGCCACCGAACCGGGCCTGACCCGCGCCCTGGAACTCCTCGCCCCCGAGGGCACCGTCGTCGAGCTGAGCTGGTACGGCGACCGGCGCGTCACCCTGCCGCTCGGCGAGGCGTTCCACTCCCGTCGGCTCACCCTGCGCGGCAGCCAGGTCGGCACCGTCTCCCCGGCCGCCCGCCCCGGCCGGGGTTACGCCGAACGGATGACCCTCGCCCTGGAACTGCTCGCCGACCCCGCACTGGACGCGCTCATCACCGGGGAGAGCGACTTCGACGAACTCCCGGCGCTGATGCCCCGCCTGACGAGGGGCGAGATCCCCGCCCTGTGTCACCGCATCCGGTACCCCGACCCGGCCTGACCTGAGAAAAGAGTGAGACAGGGCTGAACACGGGGAAGCCAAGAGCCGTACTGGTAGGCAACCCCCGGACGGGAACCTCCGGGGGATCAGACGCGCCGCACCTGGAGGGTCGTCCGTTGTTCAGCATCACCGTCCGCGATCACATCATGATCGCCCACAGCTTCCGCGGCGACGTGTTCGGACCCGCGCAGCGCCTGCACGGCGCCACGTTCCTGGTGGACGCCACCTTCCGCCGTGAGCAGCTGGACGAGGACAACATCGTGGTCGACATCGGCCTGGCCACGCGGGAACTCGGCGCCATCACCGCCGAGCTGAACTACCGCAACCTGGACGAGAACCCCGAGTTCGCCGGGGTCAACACCTCCACCGAGTTCCTGGCCAAGGTCGTCGCCGACCGCCTCGCCGAGCGCATCGCCAAGGGCGCGCTCGGCGAGGGCGCGAAGGGCCTGGCCGCGCTCTCGGTGACCCTGCACGAGTCCCACATCGCCTGGGCGAGTTACGAGCGTGACCTGTGAGCGATCTGACCGTGGACCGGGCCCGCCTCGCCTACGTGCCCGCCCAGCCCCTCGCCGCCACCGAGAACCTCGGGATCATCCCCATGTCGCTGCGCACCGTGCACTTCGTCATGCCGGGCGGCGTCGACGACCCGGCCGCACCCAGCGGCGGCAACGCCTACGACCGCCGGGTCTGCCTGGACCTGCCCGGCTTCGGCTGGCAGGTCGTCCGGCACGCCGCTCACGGCGCCTGGCCGGACCCCGACGCCGACGCCCGCGAGTCGCTCGCCCGCACCCTCGCCCAGCTGCCCGACGACACCGCGGTCCTGCTGGACGGCCTGGTCGCCTGCGGAGTGCCCGAGATCGTCGTCCCCGAGGCCCAGCGGCTCCGGATCGCCGTCCTCGTCCATCTGCCGCTCGGCGACGAGACCGGGCTCGACCCGGCCGTCGCCGCCGACCTCGACGCCCGCGAGCGTGCCGTGCTGCGCGCGGTGCCCGCCACCATCGCCACCAGCGACTGGGCCGTACGCCGCCTGGTCTCCCACCACGGCCTCGCCCCCGACCGCGTCCACCTCGCCGCCCCCGGCGCCGACATCGCGCCCCTCGCGCCCGGCACCGACGGCATCTCCCACCTGGTGTGCGTCGCCGCCGTCACCCCGCGCAAGGGCCAGCACCGCCTGGTCGAGGCCCTCGCGGCCGTACGGGACCTGCCCTGGACCTGCTCGCTGGTCGGCGGCCTCGGTACCGACCCCGAGTACGTGACCACGCTGCGCGCCCAGATCGAGCGGTACGGCCTCGCCGACCGGCTGCGTCTGACCGGCCCCCGCACCGGCGCCGACCTCGACGCCAGCTACGCCGCCGCCGACCTCCTGGTGCTCACCTCCTACGCCGAGACCTACGGCATGGCCGTCACCGAGGCCCTCGCCCGCGGCATCCCGGTCATCGCCACCGACGTGGGCGGACTGCCCGAGGCGGTCGGCCGCGCCCCCGACGGCGGCGTGCCCGGCATCCTCGTACCCCCGGAGGACCCCGCCGCCATCGCCGCCGAACTGCGCGGCTGGTTCGGCGAGCCCGACGTGCGCCGCCGCCTCAAGGCCGCCGCCCGCGGCCGCCGCAGCGCGCTCGGCGGCTGGGCCGCCACCGCCCGCAGCCTCGCCGGGGTCATCGGCAGGCTCCCCGGCGCCCCCAGGAGGGCCGCATGACCGACCCGACGACGCTGACCCAGCCGGGCGACGCCGACACCGCCGCACAGGAGGAGCACCGGGTGAACGACGCCACCGAGCACCCCGGCACCGACGTCATCGCGGGTGCCGGACCCGTCGGCCGCCCCGGCGAGCGGGCCACCGTACGGCTGCGGGAGGGGGAGCCCGACGAGGCGCCCCGGTACGCGCCCGAGTGGCTCCAGCTCCGGGAACCGGCCGACGCGGACGCGCGGGCCCTCGGCCTGCTGGCACCGCTGGGCAAGCGGCTGGCCGAACTCCCGCCCCAGGAAGGCGGGTTGGTGATCCACGACCTGGGCTGCGGCACCGGCTCCATGGGCCGCTGGCTCGCGGCCCGGCTGGACGGCGCCCAGCACTGGGTGCTGCACGACCGCGACCCCTACCTGCTGCACTTCGCGGCCGTCGCCTCCCCGCGCACCGCCGCCGACGGCAGCCGGGTCACCGTGGAGACCCGGCGCGGCGACGTCGCCCGGCTCACCCCGGACGCGCTGTCCGGCGCCTCGCTGGTGACGGCGTCCGCGCTGCTGGACGTGCTCACCCGCGCCGAGATCGAGACACTGGCCGCCGCCTGCGCGGGCGCGGGCAGCCCCGCCCTGCTCACCCTGTCCGTCGCCGGGCGTGTGGAGTTCGCGTCCCCCGACCCGCTGGACGCCGACCTCGCCGAGGCGTTCAACGCCCACCAGCGCCGGGGCGGACTGCTCGGCCCGGACGCGGTCACGGCGGCGGGCGAGGCGTTCGACGCACACGGCGCGACGGTACGGCTCAGCCCCAGCCCGTGGCGGCTCGGCCCGGAGCACGCCGCGCTGACCGCGCAGTGGCTGCGGGGCTGGGTCGGCGCGGCCGTCGAGGAGCGGCCCGCGCTGCGGACGCGCGCCGACGACTATCTGCGCGACCGGCTGGCCGCGTGCGAGGCGGGCGAGCTGGAGGTCGTGGTGCACCACAGCGACCTGCTGGCCCTGCCCCGGCCGGTGGAGGCGTGATGAACGGGCGGACGGGCGAGGCGGTCACCAAGGCCCCGGACATCGGCCGACGGGAGCCGTCGGAGCCCGCCCCTCCGCCCGGCACCCCGGAGGGAAACGTCACTGCGCGCCACGCGCTGCGCACCCACATCGGCACCGCGGTCGGCGTCGCCATCCTCGGCGTGCTGCTGTGGCGGCTCGGCACCGGGCCGCTGGTCGACGGGCTGCGCCGGATCGATACGGCGACCGTGCTGGCGGCCCTCGGGATCGGCGTGGTCACCACCGTGTTCAGCGCCTGGCGCTGGCAGTTGACGGCGCGCGGGCTCGGCATCCGGCTGCCGCTGGGGCCCGCCGTCGCCGACTACTACCGGGCGCTGTTCCTCAACGCGGCCCTGCCCGGCGGCGTCCTCGGGGACGTGCACCGGGCGGTGCGGCACGGACAGAGCGCCGGGGACATCCGGCGCGCCGTCAAGGCGGTCGTGCTGGAGCGGGTCGCCGGGCAGCTGGCGCTCGCCGTCTGCGGCGCGGCCCTGCTGCTGACCCTGCCGTCCCCGGTCCGCGACGACCTGCGCACCTTCGCGGTGCCGGTGGCGCTCGCCGGGGCGGGCGCGCTCGCGGTGGTCCTCGCCGTCCGGATGAACCGGGCGCCCGGGCGGAGTCCCGGCTCGCTACCAGGGAGCGGGCTGCTACGGGAGGCGCGGCGGGGGCTGCTGTCACGGGAGAGCGGGCCGGGTGTCGCGCTGTCCTCGGCGGTCGTCCTCGCCGGACATCTCGGCATGTTCGTCGTCGCGGCCCGGGTGGCCGGGAGCGGGGCGTCGGTGGCGGTGCTGCTGCCGCTCGCCGTGCTGGCCCTGGTCGCCATGGGGCTGCCGCTGAACGTGGGCGGCTTCGGCCCCCGCGAGGGCGTCACCGCCTGGGCGTTCGCCGCCGCCGGACTCGGCGCGAGCAGCGGCGTCGCCGTCGCCGTGGTGTACGGCGTGCTCAGCTTCGTCGCCGCCCTGCCCGGCGCCGTCGTCCTGGTCGCCCGCTGGGCCGCCGCCCTGCGCGACTACCCGCGCGAGGTGTCCGGTTCCCCGGCCGAGGTCAGCAGCTGGAAGTACGGCTCGAAGTTCTCCACCAGGGCGGCCAGCAGGCCCTTTCCCTTTTCCGCCGAGGCCAGGGACGGGCGGCCGATGACGCCCGATTCGGTATAGGCGGACATTCCGGTGGTGAGCAGATGGCGACGGTCGTCGGCGGTGAAGTCGGCCGACTCATGGCCAGGGCGGAGGAACTCGGGATGAGCGTGCAGCAGGATCGACGCCTCGATCTCCCCGGCGTGCATGTCGGTGAGCAGCGAGGTGACCACACCCGCCCGCTCCCGTGCCTCCTCCCAGTCCTCGGCCGCCGGGTACAGGGCCATCGACTCGCCCCGCGCGGACGCCTCCTGGACGACGTTCCCCAGTACGTAGTTGCCGCCGTGCCCGTTGACCACGACGAGCGACTCCACGCCCGAGCGGCGCAGCGAGTCGGCGATGTCGCGCACCACCGCGTGCAGGGTGACGGAGGAGATACTGACGGTTCCCGGCCAGGCCGCGTGTTCGTGCGAGCACGAGAGGGTGACCGGGGGCAGGAGGTGTACCGGGTACGCGGCGGCGATCTCGCGGGCCACGGCACAGGCCACCAGCGTGTCGGTCGCCAACGGAAGGTAGGGACCGTGCTGTTCGAAGCTCCCCACGGGAAGGACGGCGACCTGACGTGACACACCCTCCCCCCGCGCCCGTACGTCCTCGGTGGTGTCCGCGGGCATCACCCCGTAGGCCGCCGCTCGCGCGTCCGAACCACTCATGTTTCCCATGGCCTTTCGTCTCTGCTTAGGAATCAGATCATGACAGAAAACATCGGCGTCTTCGGCGGGAAGACCCCGCGGCGTTCGGGCACGGAACGCGTCGTGAACACTCCGCTGCCCACGGTGTACGGGGAATTCCAGGCGATCGGCTACCTGGACCACGACCGGGGTGATGAACAAGTCGCCTTGGTGCACGGTGACATCGGCACCGAGAGCGTGCTGGTGCGGCTGCACTCGGAGTGCCTGACCGGGGACGCGTTCGGCTCCCAGCACTGCGAGTGCGGTGAGCAGCTGGCGGCCGCGATGCGCGCGGTGGTCGCCGAAGGCAGCGGTGTGGTCCTGTACTTGAGGGGTCACGAGGGCCGGGGCATCGGTCTGCTGGCCAAGCTGCGCGCGATGGCGCTCCAGGCGGAGGGGCTGGACACGGTCGAGGCGAACCTCGCGCTCGGTCTGCCGGTGGACGCCCGTGACTACCGGGTGGCGGCGGAGATGCTGCACGACCTCAAGGTGCGCTCGGTCCGTCTGATGTCCAACAACCCGCGCAAGCGTGAGGCGTTGACGCAGTACGGCATCGAGGTCGCCGAGCAGGTGCCGCTGCTGATCGAGCCGAGCGAGAACAACATCACGTATCTGCGCACCAAGCGCGAACGCCTGGACCACCATCTGCCCCACCTGGACGCGGTGGCCCACGGCTCCTGAGCCGCTACCTTCCCCCATGCGAGAAGTCCGGCCGGATTCCCCGGCCGGACTTCTCGCGTTCCCGCCGGGGTTCAGCCCGTGACCGCCTCGTGCACCAGACGGCGCAGGTCGGGGAAGATCTTCAGGGTGCGCGGGCGCACCTGGGTCATGAACTGCACGGTGAGGTCCAGCGCCGGGGCCACCCAGAAGGCGGTGGTCGCCACCCCGGTCCAGCCGAAGGTGCCCGGCGCGGAGGGGGCGAGCGTGCGGGTGGGGTCGGTGACGACGGAGACGTTGAAGCCGAAGCCCAGCCCGTCGTTGGCCCGCTCCTGGTGCGCGGGAGCGCCGAACTCGCGCAGGACGGCGTCGTCCGGGAGCTGGTTGCGGGTCATCAGGGCGAGCGTGGCGGGGGAGAGCAGGCGGACGCCGTCGAGTTCGCCGCCCCGGCGCAGCAGCTCCATGAAGCGGTGGTAGTCGCCCGCGCTGGACACCAGCCCGCCGCTCCCCGACAGGAACCGGGGCCGCCCGCGCACCGGCAGTCCCGCCACCGGGGTGATGCCGCCGTCCTCGGTCTCGCCGTACAACTCGGCCAGCCTGGGCTCCTGTTCGGGGGTGAGGTGAAAACCGGTGTCCGTCATGCCGAGCGGGCCGAGGACGCGCTCGGCGAAGAACGCGTCCAGCGGGCGGCCCGAGACCACCTCGATGAGACGGCCCAGCACATTGGTGGCGACCGAGTAGTTCCACCGGGTGCCCGGCTCGAACTGGAGGGGCAGGGACGCGTACACCGCGATGGTCTCGGCGAGGTCCGCGCCGGAGGGCACGGACGACTCCAGCCCGGCCGCGCGGTAGAGGGCGTCCACCGGGTGGTCGTAGTAGAAGGCGAAGGTCAGGCCCGCCGTGTGGGTGAGCAGATGCCGGACGCGGATGGGCCCGGCGGCCGGGCGGGTGCGTACGTCGTCCCCCGAACTGTCCACGTACACGCGGGGGTTGGCGAACTCGGGCAGGTAGCGGTCGATCGGGTCGTCCAGGGCGAGCAGGCCCTCCTCGACCAGCATCAGGACCGCGACCGCCGTCACCGGCTTGGTCATCGAGTAGATCCGCCACAGGGTGTCGGTCTCCACCGGCAGCCCGGCCGCGAGGTCGCGGTGGCCGCGGGTCGTCAGATGGGCCACCCGGCCGCCACGGGCCACCGACACCAGGAAGCCGGGCAGCCTGCCCTCGTCCACGAGCCGCGCGACGTGCTCGTCCAGGCGGTCCAGCGCCTTCGCGTCCAGCCCCACGTCCTGCGGGGCGACTTCCTGTCGCAGCTGTGCCATGGCTCTCCTCGGGTCATGCCGTACCCATGTGCCGCCGGGCCGGCCTCATCGCTCATCGTGGCGCATGATCACCGTCAAGTACCCCGTCCCCCGCCGATCTTGTGAGCGACACGACTCCGCGTCCGGGCAGCAGCCGGGCGAGCGGTACGGCCATGACCGCGACGGCGGCGAGCACGAGCAGCGCGGTACGCGGGCCCGTACCCATCAGCGCGGTGGCGGCCGCGACCCCCAGCACCGGGCCGATGTTCAGCGCCGTCTGCTGGAGCCCGCCCGCCACCCCGGCCACCGTCACCTCGGCCTGCCGTACGACGACATGGGTGGCCGCCACCATCACCGTGCCGAACCCCGTCCCCAGCAGCGCGAACCCGCAGCCCAGCGCGACCGTGCCCGTGGCCTGCGACAGCACCGCCCCGCCCAGCGCGAGCAGCGCCGTGGCCGCCCCCACCGTCCACCGCGCGCCCACCCGGCGCAGCAGCACCGGGCACCAAGGCGCCGAGGCCACCATCAGCACCGCCAGCGGCACACTCCGCAGCGCGCTCTGGAACGGATCGAGCCCCAAGTCCCGCTGCAGTACGTACGTTTCGACGAAGAGGGTGCCGAACAAAGCGGCCGACACCGCGATCAGCACGCCCAGCGCGGCCGCGACCGGCGCCGAGCCGATCACACCGGGCGGCAGCAGCGGGTCCGCCGCGCGCCGCTCGCGCCGCACGAAGGCGACGCCCGCCAGTACGGCCACGACCAACCCCGCCGCCCTGACCGCACCGGAGGCGACCAGGCTGTGCACCAGGCACGCCAAGGTCAGCGCGAGCAGCAGCGCGCCGGGCAGGTCCAGCGCGGGCCCGGCGGCCCCCTTCACGCACGTGCCACCCGCCAGCGCGGCCGCCCCGAAGACCAGGGCCGGGACCACCCCGAGCAGGAACACCGCCCGCCAGCCCGGCCCGCTCACCAGCGCCCCGCCGAGCAGTGGGCCCGCGGCCGCCGCCAGCCCGATCGCGCTGGTCCGCACGGCGAGTGGCATCGCGAGCCGGTCCGGCGGGTACGCCAGCCGCAGCATGCCCAGCGTGGCGGGCTGGAGCAGCGCCCCGCACACCCCCTGCGCGACCCGGAGCCCGATGACCCAGCCGATGTCCGGCGCGAGCGCGATGCCCGCCGACGCGGCACCGAAGCCCAGCATCCCGAGGGCGAACATCCGCCGCTGCCCGTACCGGTCCCCGAGCCTGCCCGCGAACACCAACAGGCTTGCCACGGCGACGAGATAGGCGGTGCTGGTCCACTGCACCTCGGCGAACGAGGCGCCCAGCGAGCGCTGCAACGGCGGCTGGGCCACCGTGAGCACCGTGCCGTCCAACGCGACCAGCACCGCACCGGCCACACTGGACGCCAGGACGAGCCGACGGTTCATCCGCGGTCCTCCGGCCCCAGGTGCGCGGCGAGGCACGCCTCCAGCAGGGGGCCGAAGTCCTCCTCCCCGGTCGCCAGTTGCAGACTTCCCCAGCGCCAGAGCTGGGCCAGCCCGTGGAGGTTGGCCCACAGGGCGCCCGTCACCCGGCGCGCGTCGAGATCCGGGCGGGCCCGGCCGACCCGCTCCACCAGCAGCCCGAAGAGGGGCAGGCTGGTGTCCCGCAGCCCCAGATGGCCGCTCTCCAGCACATCGTGACGGAACATCAGCTCATACATGCCGGGATTCCCCAGCGCGAACCGCAGATAGGTGCGCGCCAGTGCCGCCACCTGATCGCGCGGGTCCTCGTCCGCCGCGTCCAGGCTCGCCCGCGCCCGGGCACCCAGGTCGGTGAAGCCGCGCCGGGCGATGGCGGAGAGCAGCTCCAGGTGGGTGGGGAAGTAGCGGCGCGGCGCCCCGTGGGAGACGCCCGCGCGGCGGGCGATCTCGCGCAGCGTGAGCGCCTGGGCGCCCTCGGCGGCCACCAGCGCCACTCCGGCGTCCACCAGGCGGTCCCGGAGACCGGCGTCGGAAGTACTCATAGACAGTGTCTACCAGCATCGCGTAGACACTGTCTACAGTCCCTGCCGGGAATGCCGACCGAGCCCGGCCGGGTTGACGTGGATATGACTCAGGACACGACGCAGGACGCATTGCTGGCGCTGCTCTCCGAGGGGCACGGCGGGGTGCTGGTCACGCTCAAGCGTGACGGCCGCCCCCAGCTGTCCAACGTCGCCCACGCCTACGACCCGGACGAGCGGATCGTCCGGATCTCCGTCACCGACGACCGCGCCAAGACCCGCAACCTGCGCCGCGACCCCCGCGCCTCCTACTACGTCACCAGCGCCGATCGCTGGGCGTACACCGTCGCCGAGGGCACCGCCGAGCTGAGCCCGGTCGCCGCCGACCCGTACGACGAGACGGTGGAGGAGCTGGTGCGGCTCTACCGCGAGGTGCTGGGTGAGCACGACGACTGGGACGACTACCGCGCGTCCATGGTCCGCGACAAGCGCCTTGTGGTCCGGCTACATGTGGACCGCGCCTATGGGGTGCCCCAGCGCTAACGGGTGAGGTACGCCAGCACCATGTCGGCCAGCATCGCGCGGTAGTGCTCGCGGCGGGCGGGGGCGGCCAGGTCGCGGTCGAAGAGGGCGCCGAAGGTGTGCCGCCCGGCGACCCGGTAGAAGCAGAAGGCGCTGATCATCGCGTGCAGGTCGACCGCGTCGATGTCGGAGGTGAACGCTCCGGACTCCCGCCCGGCGTCCAGCACCCGGCGGAGTGCGCCGAGGCCGGGGGAGTCGATGCGGCCGAACCGGCGGGCGGCGGCCAGGTGTTCGCCGCCGTGGATGTTCTCGATGCCGACCAGGCGGACCAGGTCCGGGTGGCGCTCGTGGTGGTCGAAGGTGACCTCGGCCAGGTGCCGGACGGCGGCGACCGGGTCCAGGTGCTCGACCTCCAGCAGGTCCTCGACCTCGTGCAGCGCGCCGTACGCCCGCTCCAGCACGGCCGCGAACAGCTGCTTCTTGCCGCCGAAGTAGTAGTAGATCATCCGCTTGGTGGTGCGGGTGCGGGCCGCTATCTCCTCCACGCGGGCGCCGTCGTACCCGGCGCGGGCGAACTCGCGGGTGGCCGCGTCGAGGATGTCGGACCGGGTGCGGGCGGCGTCCGGTAACCGCCGGTCGGGATGCGCCGGTTCGTCGACGGTGGTCATCGCGTTCCTTCCGGCTGTCGGGCGGGGCGGGTACCGGTCTCTCGGCGATTGTAGAAGCCCGGCCCGCCGGACATGGAGACGGCCCGGAGCGACCAGCTGGTCACTCCGGGCCGTCTCGCCGCTCAGGGCTGCCGGTTCCACTCCGCGATCACGGGGCGCCCATGCTCGGTGGACAGGCGGCTGACCGTGCCGGTGGCCAGCTGGAACAGCCGTCCCTCGCTGGGCGGCAGGCCCAGCCTGCGGGCCGTCAGCACCCGCAGCACATGGCCGTGCGCGACGAGCAGCACATCGCCGTTGTCCGCGTCGAGCGCCTTCTCCACGCGGGCCAGCACCCGGTCGACACGCGCCCCGATCTGCTCGGGCGACTCACCCGGATGTCCCTTGGGGCCGGGCACCGCCCCGTCGGTCCACAGGTCCCAGTCGGGCCGGGTGCGGTGGATGTCGACGGTGGTGATGCCCTCGTAGCCGCCGTAGTCCCACTCGCGCAGGTCGGGCTCGGTCTCGGTGCCGGTGACGCCCGCCAGTTCGGCGGTGCGCCGGGCCCGGCCGAGGGGGCTGGTCAGGGTGAGTGCGAAGTCCCGGTCGGCGAGGAGCGGGGCGAGCGAACTCGCCTGCTCCTCGCCGTGCTCGGTGAGGGGCAGGTCGGTCCAGCTGGTGTGCTGGCCCGACCTGCTCCACTCCGTCTCGCCGTGGCGGACCAGTAGGAGGTCCCCCACGGCGGGTCAGCCCTTCTTCTCGACCGCGTGGCCGCCGAACTGGTTGCGCAGCGCGGCGATCATCTTCATCTGCGGCGAGTCGTCCTGACGGGACGCGAACCGCGCGAACAGCGACGCGGTGATGGCCGGGAGCGGCACCGCGTTGTCGATGGCCGCCTCGACGGTCCACCGGCCCTCGCCGGAGTCCTCGGCGTAGCCGCGCAGCTCGTCCAGGTGCTCGTCGTCGTCCAGGGCGTTGACCGCGAGGTCGAGCAGCCAGGACCGGATGACCGTGCCCTCCTGCCAGGAGCGGAAGATCTCGCGGACGTTGTCCACGGAGTTCGCCTTCTCCAGCAGCTCCCAGCCCTCGGCGTACGCCTGCATCATGGCGTACTCGATGCCGTTGTGGACCATCTTGGAGAAGTGCCCGGCGCCGACGCGGCCCGCGTGCACGTAGCCGTACGGGCCGTCGGGCTTGAGGGCGTCGAAGATGGGCTGGAGGCGGTCGATGTTCTCCTTGTCGCCGCCGACCATCAGGGCGTAGCCGTTCTCCAGGCCCCAGACGCCGCCGGAGACGCCCGCGTCCACGAAGCCGATGCCCTTGATGGCCAGTTCGGCGGCGTGCTTCTCGTCGTCCGTCCAGCGGGAGTTGCCGCCGTCGACCACGATGTCGCCGGGGGAGAGCAGGTCCTTCAGCTCGTCCACGACCACCTGGGTGGCGGTACCGGCCGGGACCATGACCCAGATGGTGCGCGGCGCGTCGAGCTTCTCGACCAGTTCGGCGAGGTCCTTGGCGTCGGTCAGGTCCGGGTTGCGGTCGTAGCCGATGACCTGGTGGCCCGCGCGGCGGATGCGCTCGCGCATGTTGCCGCCCATCTTGCCGAGGCCGATGAGTCCGAGCTGCATGTCAGTTCACTTCCTTGAGGGAGCGGTAGGCGGCGACGAGGGCCGTGGTGGAGGGGTCGAGGCCGGGGACGTCGGCGCCCTCGGTGAGGGCGGGCTCGATGCGCTTGGCGAGCACCTTGCCCAGCTCGACGCCCCACTGGTCGAAGGAGTCGATGTTCCAGACCGCGCCCTGCACGAACACCTTGTGCTCGTAGAGGGCGATGAGCTGGCCGAGCACGGAGGGGGTGAGCTCGCGGGCCAGGATCGTGGTGGTGGGGTGGTTGCCGCGGAAGGTGCGGTGGGCCACCTGCGCCTCGGCGACGCCTTCCTCGCGGACCTCTTCCTCGGTCTTGCCGAAGGCGAGGGCCTGGGTCTGGGCGAAGAAGTTGGCCATCAACAGATCATGCTGCGCCTTGAGTTCATCGCTCAGCTCGTCCACCGGACGCGCGAAGCCGATGAAGTCCGCCGGGATCAGCTTCGTGCCCTGATGGATCAACTGGTAGTAGGCGTGCTGCCCGTTGGTGCCAGGCGTACCCCACACCACCGGCCCCGTCTGCCACTCCACCGGAGTGCCGTCCTTCTGCACGGACTTGCCGTTGGACTCCATGTCCAACTGCTGCAGATAGGCGGTGAACTTGGACAGGTAATGGCTGTACGGCAGCACCGCGTGCGACTGCGCGTCGAAGAAGTTGCCGTACCAGATCCCCAACAGGCCCAGCAGCAGCGGCGCGTTCTCCTCGGCCGGGGCGGTGCGGAAGTGCTCGTCGACGGTGTGGAAACCGTCCAGCAGCTCCCGGAACTTCTCCGGGCCGATCGCGATCATCAGCGACAGCCCGATCGCGGAGTCGAACGAGTACCGGCCGCCGACCCAGTCCCAGAACTCGAACATGTTGTCCGCGTCGATACCGAACCCGGTGACCTTCTCCGCGTTCGTCGACAGTGCCACGAAGTGCTTCGCCACGGCCTTGTCGTCACCGAGCGCGTTGAGCAGCCAGGTACGGGCCGAGGTCGCGTTGGTGATCGTCTCGATCGTCGTGAACGTCTTGGACGCCACGATGAACAGCGTCTCCGCCGGGTCTAGGTCGCGCACGGCCTCGTGGAGGTCGGCGCCGTCCACGTTCGACACGAACCGCACGGTGAGGTCGCGGTCGGTGAAGGGGCGAAGGGCCTCGAACGCCATCGCCGGACCGAGGTCGGAACCGCCGATGCCGATGTTGACGATGTTCTTGATCCGCTTGCCGGTGTGACCCGTCCACTCACCCGAGCGGACCCGGTCGGCGAAACCGGCCATCCTGTCCAGCACCGCGTGCACGGCCGGGACCACGTTCTCGCCGTCGACCTCGATCACCGCGTCCCGCGGGGCACGCAGCGCGGTGTGCAGCACCGCACGGTCCTCGGTCGTGTTGATCCGGTCGCCACGGAACATCGCGTCCCGCTGCCCGAACACATCGGTGGCGACGGCGAGTTCCTGGAGCAGGGCCAGGGTCTCGTCGGAGACCTGGTGCTTGCTGTAGTCGATGTGCAGGTCGCCCACCTGGACGACATAGCGCTCGGCCCGGCCGGGGTCGGCGGCGAACAGCTCGCGCAGCTGCGGCTGACCGCCCGCGCGGTGGTCGGCGAGAGCCGTCCACTCGGGGCGCCGGGTGAGCTTGGGGGTGTCTGACGATGCGTCGGACATCAGGCGTTCTCCTTGAGTGCCTCGCCCGTGAGGGCGACGGCGTACATCTCGTCCGCGTCGAGGCGGCGCAGCTCCTCGGCGATCAGCTCCGAGGTCGGGCGGACCTTCAGGGCCAGGGTGCGCGGCGGCTGGCCCGGCAGGGTCAGCGTGGCGAGGGGGCCCTCCGGGCGGTCGATGACGATCTCGCCGTTCTCGGTGCCGAGCCGCACGGCGGTGACCACCGGGCCGTCGGAGACCACCCGGTCCACCTTGACGTGCAGCCGGGCCTCCAGCCAGCGCGCGAGCAGCTCGGCGCTGGGGTTGTCCGCCTCCGCCTCCACGGCGGCCGACGTCACCTTGACCCGGGCCTGGTCCAGCGCGGCCGCGAGCATCGAGCGCCACGGGGTGAGCCGGGTCCAGGCGAGGTCCGTGTCACCCGGGGCGTAGGTGCGGGCGCGGGCGTCCAGCACCTCCAGCGGGTTGTCCACCGCGTACAGGTCGGTGATCCGGCGCTGGGCGAGCGCGCCGAGGGAGTCCTTCGCGGGGGCCTCCGGGGCGTCCACCGGCCACCAGACGACCACGGGGGCGTCGGGCAGGAGCAGCGGCAGCACCACGGAACCCGCGTGGTCGGACACCTCGCCGTAGGTGCGCAGCACGACCGTCTCACCGGCGCCCGCCTCGGAGCCGACCCGGACCTCGGCGTCGAGCCGGGAGCCGGTGCGGTCCCGCATGCGGGCGTGGCGCTTGATGACGACCAGGGTGCGCGAGGGGTGCTCGTGCGAGGCTTCTTCGGCCGCCTTGATGGCGTCGTAGGCGTTCTCCTCGTCCGTGACGATGACCATCGTCAGGACCATGCCCACGGCCGGGGTGCCGATGGCGCGGCGGCCCTCCACCAACGCCTTGTTGATCTTGCTTGCCGTGGTGTCGGTCAGGTCGATCTTCATGGCCTGCGCCAGCTCCGTCCGTCTCGTGCGAGCATCTCGTCCGCTTCCTCGGGTCCCCAGCTTCCGGACGCGTACTGCGCCGGAGTGCCGTGCTCGTTCCAGTAGCGCTCGATCGGGTCGAGGATCTTCCAGGACTCTTCCACTTCCTGGGTGCGCGGGAACAGGTTGGCGTCGCCGAGCAGCACATCGAGGATGAGCCGTTCGTACGCCTCGGGGCTGGACTCGGTGAACGACTCGCCGTACGCGAAGTCCATCGACACGTCCCGGATCTCCATCGAGGTGCCGGGCACCTTGGAGCCGAAGCGGACGGTCATGCCCTCGTCCGGCTGGACGCGGATGACGATCGCGTTCTGGCCCAGCTCCTCCGTGGCGGTGGAGTCGAACGGCGAGTGCGGGGCGCGCTTGAACACGACCGCGATCTCGGTGACGCGACGGCCCAGCCGCTTGCCCGTGCGCAGGTAGAACGGCACGCCCGCCCAGCGGCGGTTGTCGATCTCCAGCTTGATGGCCGCGTACGTGTCGGTCTTCGACTTGGGGTCGATGCCGTCCTCGTCGAGGTAGCCGACGACCTTCTCGCCGCCCTGCCAGCCGGTGGCGTACTGGCCGCGCACGGTGTGCTCGCCCAGCTCGTCCGGGAGGCGGACCGACTTCAGGACCTTCAGCTTCTCGGTGAGCAGCGAGTCCGCGTCGAACGCGATCGGCTCCTCCATGGCGGTGAGCGCCATGAGCTGGAGCAGGTGGTTCTGGATCACGTCACGGGCGGCGCCGATGCCGTCGTAGTAGCCCGCGCGGCCGCCGATGCCGATGTCCTCGGCCATCGTGATCTGCACGTGGTCCACGTAGGAGCGGTTCCAGATGGGCTCGTACATCTGGTTGGCGAACCGCAGCGCCATGATGTTCTGGACGGTCTCCTTGCCCAGGTAGTGGTCGATCCGGAATACCTGGTCCGGCTCGAACACCTCGTGCACGACCTTGTTCAGCTCGTGCGCGCTCTCCAGGTCGTGACCGAACGGCTTCTCGATGACCGCGCGGCGCCAGGAGCCCTCGGGGGCGTCCGCCAGACCGTGCTTCTTGAGCTGCCGGACGACCTTCGGGAAGAACTTCGGCGGCACCGAGAGGTAGTACGCGAAGTTGCCGCCGGTGCCGCGGGAGGCGTCCAGCTCGTCGACCGCCTGCTTGAGCTGGTCGAAGGCGGTGTCGTCGTCGAAGTCGCCGGGGATGAAGCGCATGCCCTCGGCGAGCTGCTGCCAGACCTCCTCGCGGAACGGCGTCCGCGCGTGCTCCTTGACCGCGTCATGGACGACCTGCGCGAAGTCCTGGTCCTCCCAGTCGCGGCGGGCGAAGCCCACCAGGGAGAAGCCCGGCGGCAGCAGGCCGCGGTTGGCGAGGTCGTAGACGGCGGGCATCAGCTTCTTGCGGGACAGGTCACCCGTGACACCGAAGATCACCAGGCCGGACGGGCCCGCGATGCGGGGCAGCCGTCGGTCCTGGGGGTCGCGCAGCGGGTTGTCCCACTCGGCGGTCGGCGTGACCGGGACCTGGATGTCCTCGGCCTCGCGGACCGCGGCGGGCTTCGCCTTGGTCCGGGTCTTGCGCGCCTTGGGCTCGGCCTCCGCCTCGGCGGGAGCCGCCTCCGGTTCCGCCTCGGCGGCGGCCGCCTTCGACGGCGCTGACTTGCTCGTCATTACGCGTCCACTCCCTTGCTCGTCAGGGACTCGGTCACGGCGCCCAGCAGCTCCAGCCAGGCCGCCTCGAACTTGGCGACGGCCTCGTCCTCGAGCTGCTGGACGACCTCGTCGTAGGAGATGCCCAGCTTCTCCACGGCGGCGAGGTCGGCGCGGGCCTGCTCGTAGCGGCCGGTCACCGTGTCGCCGGTGATGTCACCGTGGTCGGCGGTGGCCTTCAGCGTGCCCTCGGGCATGGTGTTGACGGTGCCGGGGGCGACCAGCTCGTCCACGTACAGGGTGTCCTTGTACGCCGGGTCCTTCACGCCGGTGGAGGCCCACAGCGGGCGCTGCTTGTTGGCGTCGGCGGTGGCGAGCGCCTGCCAGCGGGCGGAGGCGAAGACATCCTCGTACGCCTCGTAGGCCAGACGGGCGTTGGCGAGGGCCGCGCGGCCCTTCAGGCCGAGGGCCTCGTCGGTGCCGATCGCGGTCAGGCGCTTGTCGATCTCGGAGTCCACGCGGGACACGAAGAAGGACGCCACCGAGTGGATCTGGGAGAGGTCCAGGCCGCGCTCCTTGGCCTTCTCCAGGCCCGCCAGGTAGGCGTCCATGACGGCGCGGTAGCGCTCCAGGGAGAAGATCAGGGTCACGTTGACGCTGATGCCCAGGCCGATGACCTCGGTGATCGCCGGGAGGCCCGCCTCGGTGGCCGGGATCTTGATCATCACGTTGGGGCGGTCGACCAGCCAGAACAGCTGCTTGGCCTCGGCGACCGTGGCGACCGTGTCGTGCGCCAGACGGGGGTCGACCTCGATGGAGACCCGGCCGTCCCGGCCGCCGGTGGCGTCGTACACCCCGCGCAGCACGTCGGCCGCGTCGCGCACGTCGGCGGTCGTCATCATCCGCACGGCCTCGTCGACCGTGACACCGCGCACCGCGAGGTCGGTGAGCTGCTCCTCGTACCCCTCGCCGGAGCCGATGGCGGCCTGGAAGATCGACGGGTTGGTGGTGACGCCGACGACGCCGCCGTCCGTCACGAGGGCGGCCAGGCTGCCCGAGGTGATCCGCTTGCGCGACAGGTCGTCCAGCCACACCGACACGCCCTCGTCGGCGAGACGCTTGAGGGCTCCGGGGGTGCTGATTGCTTCAGTCACAGTGCTCATCTTTCTTCGTCGCGTAATTCTGTGTCGCGGGGGATCAGGCGCGCGCGGCGGCCAGCGAGGCGCGGGCGGCGGCGGCGACGTTCTCGGGGGTGAAGCCGTACTCGGCGAACAGGACGTTCGCGTCGGCGGAGGCGCCGAAGTGCTCCAGGGAGACGATGCGGCCCGCATCACCCACATAGCGGTACCAGGTCAGGCCGATGCCCGCCTCGACGGCCACGCGCGCCTTCACGGCGGCGGGCAGCACGCTCTCGCGGTAGGCGGCGGGCTGCTGGTCGAACCACTCGACGCACGGCACGGACACCACGCGGGTACCGGTGCCCTCGGCCTCCAGGGCGTCCCGGGCGGCCATGGCGAGCTGGACCTCGGAACCGGTCGCCATGATGATCACCTCCGGGACCTCGGTCGAGGAGTCGGCGAGCACGTAGCCGCCCTTGGCCGCGTCCTCGTTCGGAGCGTACGTCGGTACGCCCTGACGGGTGAGGGCGAGACCGTGCGGGGCCGGGTCGGTGGAGTGCCGCTTCAGGATCTCCGCCCAGGCGATGGCGGTCTCGTTGGCGTCCGCCGGGCGGACCACGTTCAGGCCCGGGATCGCGCGCAGCGAGGCCAGGTGCTCGACCGGCTGGTGGGTCGGGCCGTCCTCGCCGAGGCCGATGGAGTCGTGGGTCCACACATAGGTGACCGGCAGCTGCATGAGGGCCGCCATACGGACGGCGTTGCGCATGTAGTCGGAGAACACCAGGAAGGTGCCGCCGTAGATGCGGGTGTTGCCGTGCAGGGCGATGCCGTTCATCTCCGCGGCCATGGAGAACTCACGGATACCGAAGTGGACGGTACGGCCGTACGGGTTCGCCTCGGGCAGCGGGTTGCCCGCGGGGAGGAAGGAGCTGGTCTTGTCGATCGTGGTGTTGTTGGAGCCCGCGAGGTCGGCCGAGCCGCCCCACAGCTCCGGCAGCACCGGGCCGAGCGCCTGGAGGATCTTGCCGGACGCGGCACGGGTGGCGACGGACTTGCCCTCCTCGAACACCGGGAGCGCGTCCTGCCAGCCCTCGGGCAGCTCGCCCTTGGCGACCCGGTCGAACAGCTCGGCGCGCTCGGGCTGGGCGGTGCGCCACTCGGCGATCTTCTTGTCCCAGGCGGCGTGCGCCTCGGCACCCCGGTCCAGGGCGCGGCGGGCGTGGCGCAGCACCTCGTCGGAGACCTCGAAGGTCTGCTCCGGGTCGAAGCCGAGGACGCGCTTGGTGGCCGCGATCTCCTCGTCGCCCAGGGCGGAGCCGTGGGACGCCTCGGTGTTCTGCGCGGTCGGCGCGGGCCAGGCGATGATCGTGCGCATGGCGATGATGGAGGGGCGGCCGGTCTCGGCCTTGGCGGCCTCCAGCGCGGCGTGCAGCGCGGGGACGTCCACGTCGCCGTCGGCGGTGGGCTCGATGCGCTGGGTGTGCCAGCCGTACGCCTCGTACCGCTTCAGCACGTCCTCGGACAGGGCGGTCGCGGTGTCGCCCTCGATGGAGATGTGGTTGTCGTCGTAGAGGAAGACCAGGTTGCCGAGCTTCTGGTGGCCCGCGAGCGAGGACGCCTCGGCGGAGACGCCCTCCTCCAGGTCGCCGTCGGAGACGATCGCCCAGATGGTGTGGTCGAAGGGGGAGGTGCCCTCGGGGGCCTCCGGGTCGAAGAGGCCGCGCTCGTAGCGGGCGGCCATCGCCATGCCCACCGCGTTGGCGGCACCCTGGCCGAGCGGGCCGGTGGTGGTCTCCACACCGGCGGTGTGCCCGTACTCCGGGTGTCCGGGCGTCTTCGAGCCCTGGGTGCGGAACGCCTTGAGGTCGTCCAGCTCCAGCTCGTACCCGGCCAGGAAGAGCTGGGTGTAGAGGGTCAGCGAGGTGTGACCGGGGGAGAGGATGAAGCGGTCACGGCCGGTCCACTCCGGGTCGGCCGGGTCGTGCTTCATCACCTTCTGAAAGATCGTGTACGCGGCAGGCGCGAGGCTCATCGCGGTGCCGGGGTGGCCGTTGCCGACCTTCTGCACCGCGTCGGCCGCGAGAAGCCGGGCCGTGTCGACGGCGCGGCGGTCGAGATCGGTCCACTCGAAGCTCTCGGGGGTCTGCGTGCTCATCTTCAAGAAGTCCTCTTCAGAAGCGGGGATGTCGATCAAACGTGTTCAAACTTAAAAGTCTGACTTTTTCGCGGAAAGGTCGGGGTGTGTCAGCCTGTGGTGAATCTGGGACACCGATCGCTTGATAGGAACGGCAAATCGAACATGGCGGACAGATCGCCTCAAGGTGTGGGTCGCGGCACGGACGGTGACGGGATCAGGACCTTCCCCTTCCCGACCGAGCTGGCCGTGGGTGGTGTCGGCATGCAGGTCGGCGCCATGGGTGAGGACCGCACCTGGCATGCGGATGCCCCGCTGGACCGGGTCCATCGCATCGACTTCCACGTCGTCATGCTGTTCACCGAGGGTCCGGTCCGGCACATGATCGACTTCGCCGAGTACGAGGTCGGCGCC
Source organism: Streptomyces sp. NPDC002176 (assembly GCF_044903645.1). Taxonomy (NCBI): domain Bacteria; kingdom Bacillati; phylum Actinomycetota; class Actinomycetes; order Kitasatosporales; family Streptomycetaceae; genus Streptomyces; species Streptomyces sp. NPDC002176. Next base: position 1,247,228 of record NZ_JBJDQW010000001.1, on the reverse strand, counting down.
GGTGACCTGCTCTGGATTCGTCCCGGCCAGGTGCACCGCTTCTCCCGCACCAGCCGGTACCGGGGCACCGTCCTCACCATGCAGCCCGGCTTCCTGCCCCGCGCCACCGTCGAGGCGACCGGCCTGTACCGCTACGACCTCCCGCCGCTGCTGCACCCCGACCCGGCGCAGCTCGCCGCGCTGGAGAACTCCCTCGCCCAGCTCGGCCGCGAGTACGAGGACACCGCCACGCTGCCGCTCAGCCTGCACACGGCCGTCCTGCGGCACAGCCTCACCGCGTTCCTGCTCCGCCTCGCCCACCTCGCGGCCAGCTCCGCCGAGGCGACCCGGAGCCAGGCCGACACCACCTTCACCCTGTTCCGGGACGCGGTGGAGCGCGGCTTCCCCACCAACCACAGCGTCAACGCCTATGCCGACGCGCTCGGTTACTCCCGCCGCACCCTCGTCCGCGCGGTGCGCGCCGCCACCGGGCAGACCCCCAAGGGCTTCATCGACAAGCGCGTCGTCCTGGAGGCCAAGCGTCTCCTCGCCCACACCGACATGCCCATCGGCCGGGTCGGCGCGGCGATCGGCTTCCCGGACGCGGCCAACTTCTCCAAGTACTTCCATCTGCACACCGGGGTCACCCCGGTCGGATTCCGGGCCGAGCTGCGCTGACACCTGGCCTTCATCTCGATGTCACGTTCCGGTCTCGCTTTGGTTGTGAAGGCAACTTCCCCAGTTCTTCACATGTCTCGCACACGCACAGTGTGAGAGAAGCACAGGGGGGACACATGATTCGTCCGGGACGATCGCAGGCGCCGGTTCGGGGCGCGCGCAAGGCGTGGCTCAAGGGGGTCGGGGCCGGACTGCTGGTCTGCGCCCTCGTCACCGGGTGCGGCGGCGGGGACGACGAGAAGGCGGCCGCGGCCGTCAAGCCGGGGCCCACGGTGACGGTCACCGCGACCGTCACGGCCACCCCGGCCCTGCTGGAGAGCCAGGTGGAGAGCACGGTCGCCGACGCGACCGGGGCCGCCGAGGAGCACGGCTACCGCGTCGCCACGCACGACGCGAGCAACAAGGACGCGTCTGTCGCGGACGACTGGAAGGTCTGCTTCGAGAAGTACGGCCGGGACAGCGTCGACTTCGGGGCCGTCGCGTCCGGGGCGCCGTGTCCCAAGGCGGACGGCGGCCCGATCCCGTGGCCGACGATGCCGGGGGTGATCGGCCGTACGTACGCGGCCGCCGCCACGGCCGTCGGCGGGGTGACGAAGGGTGAGATCTCCGTCAAGGCGTCCTACAAGGACGAGCGGGTCGCCGGGGAGCACGACGACTGGAAGGTGTGCTTCCAGTCGCCGGACGCCGGGACGAAGGTCGTCGGCGACCGGGATGTCACGCTGTGGCTGACCAAGAGCGGGTGCCCGTCGGCGACGGGGACGTACAAGGACAAGACCAACGACCCGGATTACACACCGCCGGTCGCGGCGGACAGCGGTAGCGGGGGGTCTTCCAGCTCCTCCGGCGGCTCTGGTGGTTCTGGCGGTTCCTCCTCCAGTAGCAGCAGCGGTGGTGGCGGCGCCGGCACCACCTGCGAGATCGTCTCGAACGCCGGGAACTGCTACAACGCGGGCCAGTTCTGCCGCAAGGCGGACGTCGGCAGCTCCACCCACGCGGGCAACGGGCGGCTGATCTACTGCCGGGACGAGGGCAGCCGGAACCGCTGGAACTACTGACGGCGGGCGGCGCCGGACGCGATCGTGTCCGGCGCCGCGGTGTCCGTCAGTGCGCGAAGCTGAACCAGTTCACGTTCACGAAGTCGGCAGGCTGACCGCTGCTGAAGGTCAGATACACGTCATGGGTCCCGGTGACCCCGCTGATGTTGGCCGGGATGGTCTGCCAGTTCTGCCAGCCGCCGGTGCCGGACAGGGCGAAGCTGCCGACGGGGGCGTTGGACCGGCTGTCGAGCCGTACCTCCACCAGGCCGCCCACCCCGGCCGCCGCCCCGCTGGCCACGCGGGCCTTGAACTGCTTGGCGGGTGTCGAGCCGAAGTTGACGCCCTTGTACTGCGCCCAGTCGCCGTTGGAGACGTAGCTGAGGTTCTGGCCGCCGCCGGAGTCGGTGGTGGTCTCGGTGTTCAGGCCGGACTGGCCGTCGTAGGACTCGGCCTGGATGGTGCCGTAGGCGTCGCGGTTGCCGGTGGGCGGGGGAGTGGTGCCGCCACCGCTGCCGGACTGGAGCACCTGGACGTAGTCCACGGTCATCGGGTGGCCCGGGTCGGTGTCGGCGTAGGGGCCGCCGCCGAAGGCGCCCGGGAAGCCGCCGCCCATCGCCACGTTGAGGATGAGGAAGTAGCCGTGCTTCGTGGCGTTGTTCCAGGTCGTGGCGTCGAACTGGTTCGCCCGCACGGTGTGCAGGTTGACCCCGTCGACGTAGAAGCGGATCTCCTCGACGGAGGTCGAGCGGTCCCACTCCATCGCGTAGGTGTGGAACGCGGACTGGCAGGTGCTGCCCGGACAGGCCACGGAATTGCCCACGCCCGTCGTCTCGTTGCACGGGCCGCCGGGGTTGGTGCCGCAGTGGAACGTCGACCAGACGGTGTTCAGGCCCTGGACGTTCTCCATGATGTCCAGCTCGCCGACGCCCGGCCAGTTCTGGTAGTTGCCCCGGTACGGCGCCCCGAGCGCCCAGAACGCCGGCCAGTAGCCCTTGGCCGCCGCGCCGGTGACGTTCGGCATCTGGATGCGCGCCTGCACCCGCAGCTTGCCGCCCGCCGGGGGCTGGAAGTCGGTGCGGTTGGTCTCGATACGGCCCGAGGTCCAGCGGCCCGAGGAGTCGCGGCGCGGGGTGATCAGCAGATTGCCGTTGCCGTCCAGCGCGACGTTGTTGGTGCTGTTGGTCATCGTCTCGACCTCGCCGGTGCCCCAGTTGGCGGCGCCACCGGGATACGAAGTCCCGGTGTCGTACTGCCAGTTCGAGGTGTTCACACCGGAGCCCGCCGAGCCGTTGAAGTCGTCCAGGAACACCTGGGTCCAGCCGGACGGCGGGGTGGGCGCCGAGGCGTCGGCGGGGGCGATGGCCGCCAGCGCGGTCACGGCCGCGAGACCCAGCGTGCCGACGGCGGCGATCAGCGCCCGCCGGACGGAACGCCGACGTCTGCCACCGGCCGGGGAGGTACCGGAGGTTTCACTCATGGGGGTGCCTTCCGGGGTACGGGATGGAGTGCGGGGGTGTCCCTGAGAGCTCTCCGAGACTCTCTGAGAGCGCTCTCAAGGTGCGGTCAATGTCCTCTCCGCGCCTGCGGGCGTCAAGGGTTGAAGCAAGGAAAGTCCTTGTGCCACACGGGAGTTCACCCAGTGAAGGCGTCCTTACCGGTGCAAGTCGCGGGTCCGGCGGGACACGCCGCCCCGGCTCCTCCCCGGACCGTCGTGCCATGATCGGACCAGGTGCGCCGGAAAGGATTGAGACGTGAGGCTGACGATTCTGGGCGGCGGCGGCTTCCGCGTGCCGCTCGTGTACGGCGCGCTGCTGGCCGACCGCGGCGAGGGCCGGGTGCGCGAGGTCGTCCTGCACGACGTGGACACCGCCCGGCTGGACGCGGTCACCCGGGTGCTGGCCGAACAGGCGGCCGGGGTGCCGGACGCGCCCGCCGTACGGGCCACCGGCGACCTGGACGAGGCGCTGCGCGGGGCCGACTTCGTGTTCTCCGCGATCCGGGTCGGCGGGCTGCGCGGGCGGGCGGAGGACGAGCGGGTGGCGCTGGCCGAGGGGGTGCTCGGGCAGGAGACGGTGGGCGCCGGGGGCATCGCCTACGGGCTGCGGACCGTGCCCGTCGCCGTCGACATCGCCCGCCGGGTGGCCCGGCTCGCCCCCGACGCCTGGGTCATCAACTTCACCAACCCGGCCGGTCTGGTCACCGAGGCCATGTCCCGGCACCTCGGCGACCGGGTCATCGGCATCTGCGACTCCCCGGTCGGCCTCGGCCGCCGCGTCGCCCGCGCCCTGGGCGCCGACCCGCGCGAGACGTTCGTCGACTACGTCGGCCTCAACCACCTCGGCTGGGTACGCGGCCTGCGCGTCGCCGGACGCGACGAACTCCCGCGCCTGCTGGCCGACCTGGACCGGCTCGGCTCCTTCGAGGAGGGCAGGCTGTTCGGCCCGGAGTGGCTGCGCTCCCTCGGCGCGATCCCCAACGAGTACCTGCACTACTACTACTTCAACCGCGAGACCGTACGCGCCTACCAGGAGGCCGAGCTGACCCGCGGCGCCTTCCTGCGCGACCAGCAGTCCCGGTTCTACACCGACGCGCTGCGCCCCGACGGGTCCGCGCTGCGGGCCTGGGAGGGCACCCGCGCCGAGCGCGAGGCGACGTACATGGCGGAGAACCGGGAGAGCGCCGGGGCCGGGGAGCGCGAGGAGGAGGATCTGTCGGGCGGCTACGAGCAGGTGGCGCTCGCGCTGATGCGGGCCATCGCCCGCGACGAGCGCACCACCCTGATCCTCAACGTCCGCAACCGCTCCACGCTCGCCGCGCTGGACGCGGACGCGGTGATCGAGGTGCCGTGCCTGGTCGGCGCGGACGGGGCGCATCCGCTGGCCACGGACCCGTTGCCCGGCCATGCCACCGGTCTGGTCTGCTCGGTGAAGGCGGTGGAGCGGGAGGTGCTGGCCGCCACCGAGTCGGGAGCGCGGGAGACAGCTGTGAAGGCGTTCGCGCTGCATCCGCTGGTTGACTCGGTCAACGTGGCCAGGCGGCTGGTCGACGGGTACACCGCCGCCCACCCGGAGCTGGCGTATCTGGTGTGAACACGCGGGAGGGCCGTCCCCCTGAACGGCCCTCCGTCGTGCTCACGGCCGCGTCAGCAGCTCAGCCTGTGAACCGGGTCAACAGCTCAACCCGTGAACCCGGCCGTGATCGAGGTGAACTGCCAGGTGCTCTGGTTGATGCCGGAGCAGTTGCTCACCACGCCACCGCCCGCGCAGGGCCGGTCCCGGTTGACCGCCCAGTAGGCGAGCCGGGCGATGTGGTGCGAGTTGCTCCAGTCGCGGATCTTGGTCCAGATCTCAGGAGTCGTGTTCTCCTGCTGGTCAGAGAGACCGTTCATACCGGAGATGCCGATGTGGGAGTACGCGGTGGCGTCGTCCCAGCCGAAGGTCGATTTCAGCTTGGTCTTCAGGCCCTCGGCCGCGTTCACCGTGTTGCCGTACATGTCCGAGCCGCCGCCGAAGTCGAACGGCATGATCGTGAACACGTCGATGTCGGCGCCGATCGACTTGGCCTGCTCGATGAGCCGGTTGCCGTAGTAGGTCGGGCCGGTGGTCGTGGTGCCGAAGGTGACGATGGTCTTCAGGCCCGGGTTGTTGGCCTTGACCGTCTTCAGCGCGGTGAGGATCTTCGCCTGCACGGTCTCGTTCTCGAACTCGTCCGTGTTCTCGATGTCCATGTCGATCGATTTCAGCGCGTAGGCGTCGATCACCTTCTGGATCGCGCCCGCCAGCGCGCTCGCCGAGGAGCAGTTGGCGCCGAGCTTGCTGCCCTGCCAGCCGCCGAACGACGGCACGATGTCACCGCCCGCCGAGCGGATTTGGTTGATCGCGGTCTGGTCGACCCCGCCGGTCAGCGGCCTGCTGCCGTCCCAGGACGGGGTGCAGCCGCCGGAGTCCAGCACGAACGCCATGGTGAACCACTTCACCCCGGTCGCGTTCATCACCGTCGCCGGGTTCGGCGGGTCGCCCCAGCCCTCGTACAGATACGGCGCGGCCTGCTTGAAGCCGGTGCCGCCGCCCGAGCCCGCGTTCGTCGTCACCGAGACCGAGTTGGAGGCGCCGGAGGAGTTCCCGGCCGCGTCCCGCGCCTTCACGGTGAAGGTGTACGCCGTGCTCGCCGACAGCCCGCTCACCGTGGCCGTGGTGCCGGAGACGCTCAGCACCTGGTTGGAGCCGCTGTAGATGTCGTACGCGGTGACGCCCACGTTGTCGGTGGCCGCGTTCCACTTCAGCGAGACGCTGTTGGAGGTCTTGCCGGTCGAGGTGAGGCCGCCCGGCGTGCTCGGCGCCTGGGTGTCGCCGCCCCCGCCGCCGCCCGGCCCGTCCAGGCTGATGTCGTCGGCCTGGTAGGAGCCCTGCGCGTACCAGCCGTGCACGTACACCGTGGCGCTGGTCTGCGAGGCGCCGGTGGTGAAGGAGACGCTGAGCTGGCTGTACGCCGAGGGGGAGGAGGTCCAGGTCGAGGCGCCGCCGTCCACCCCGAGGTAGACGTACGAGCCGCGGACCCAGCCGGTGAGGGTGTACGCGGTGTTCGGCTTGACGGCGACGGTCTGCGCGCACTGCGCGGTGTCGCTCGAACTCACCGCGCCCTGCAGCGCCTTGGAGCCGCCGTGCACGGGGGAGGAGACGACCGAGCCGAGGTTGCCGGAGCAGGTCCAGGGGGACAGGCCGCCCGACTCGAAGCCGGGATTGGTGAGCACGTTGGCCGCCTGGGCGGTGCCCGGCAGGGCGACGGCCCCGCCGAGCGCGAGAGCGGCGGAGCCGAGCAGGGCGAGAAGCCGACGTCTGGGACGTCCGAGAAGGTGTCGCACGCGATCTCCCTGATGGTATGGGGGCGTTCGGGAGTGCACCGGGGTGCGGGAAGTGCGGAACGAGCCTGCGGAGAGTGCGCCCCCCAAAGTGGTATGGACCAATCCAACTGTCAAGGGACAGTGCGGGATTGGTCCATACCGGGAGGGTGACGGGGCGCTACAGCGGCAGCGCGGCTCCGGCTTCCGCCGATGCGGCGGTCGACGCGGTGAGCGGGGCGGCGGGCGCGGGCAGGCGCAGCTCCGCCTCCTCGGGGGCCAGGTCCGGGAGGGTCGTCGGGCCCAGCGGGCGGGGGCCGGAGACGACCGCGTAGTCCTGGCCCAGGAACGGCGGCTCGACCGTGCCCGGGTCCTCGCCCAGCGCCAACTGCACAGCCGCCCAAGGGGCGTTGACCCCGCACAGGGAGAGCTGGTGCAGGCCGCCCGCGGCGCGGGTGTTGACGTCGAGCAGCACCGGCCGGTCGCCCAGCATGCGGAACTGGACGTTGGACAGGTAGTGCAGCCCGAAGCCCTCCGCGACCAGCCGGGCCGGGGCGAGCCAGCGCTCGTCCAGGGTGAAGCCGCGACGCCGGCCGTTCTTGGTGCGGCCCACCATCAGCCGGGTCCGGTTGTCCGGGCCGGTCAGGCAGTCCACCGACACCTCCGGCTGCTCCAGCCTCGGCATCACCAGCAGGTTCACCGGCTCCTCGGCCTCCCGCAGCGCGGCCACGACGAGGTCCAGCTGCACATACGGGCTCGGGAAGCCGCTCAGATGCGCCAGCGAGAACGGCGAACGGGTGATCATCCGGAAGCCGACCCCACCCGCACCACTGGCGGGCTTGAAGCACGGCCGGTACCCGGCCCCCTCCAACTCCTCCACCGCCGCAATGAGTTCGTCCGCCGTGCGGGCCCGGAACCACGGCGGTACCGGCACGCCCACCGAGCGGACCGCCTCGTACGCGGTCACCTTGTCCTCGAACACCGCCACCGCCTCCGGCGTCGGCGCCAGCAGGGCCGTACCCGCCGCCGCGAAGTCGGCGCGGTGCGCCACGATCGCCGCCTGGTGCAGCCGGGGCACGAAGACATCGATGCCACGCCGTGCGCACTGGTCGAGCGCGTACTCGACGTACCCGGCCGGGGACAGCCCCTCCGGCTCCAGCGCGGCGGTGTCGGCGGCGGCCAGCACGGGCGAGTCCGGGTCGCCGTGCGTCGCGTGGATCTCCACGGCGCGGTCGCTCGGATTTCTCCGCAGCTGATCCATGAAGAACACGTTCTCCGCGTACGTGCGGTTGAGCCATACGCGTACGCGAGAGACCATGCGGGCCGCCTTTCGGGCATTTTCGGGCAGGACTCAGCGGTCCGCGCCCGGACAGGAGGAAGGAAGGGACACCAAACCGCCCTCGGAAAAAGGGTGTTGGGCGGTGAGTGATGGGGCGATCATACGGCCTGCGCGGAGCGCTTCGTGCAACGCGCGTGTTACGGATTCGCCGGGCGCGTCGACCCCCCGGCACCCCGCGCGCACCGGCCACCCTTGCCCGCGCCCCGGCCGATGTGCTGTCGTGGTGCCGCGCCGCACACTGTCGTGGGAGGTCGGGTACCGGTGATCGAGGAGCTGCTGCCGGACCCGGTGGTCGCCGTGGAGTCGTACGGCGCCCCGGACGACGACCCGGACACCGCGCTCTACCCGGAGGAACGGGTACTGGTGGCCCGCGCGGTCGCCAAGCGGCGCCGGGAGTTCACCTCCGCACGCGTCTGCGCGCGGCGCGCGATGGAGAAGCTCGGCCGTCCGCCCGCGCCCGTGCCGACCGGCGAGCGCGGAGCCCCGGTCTGGCCGGACGGGCTGCTCGGCAGCATGACCCACTGCGACGGTTACCGGGGCGCGGCGCTGGCCCGCTCGGGTGATCTGGCCTCCCTCGGCATCGACGCCGAGACGCACGAACCGCTGCCGGAAGGCGTCTTCGACGCCGTGTCGGTCGCCGCCGAACGGGACCGCCACCGGGCGCTGGCCGCCGCCCGGCCGGGCGTGCACTGGGACCGGTTGCTGTTCAGCGCCAAGGAGTCCGTGTACAAGGCGTGGTTCCCGCTGGCCCGCGCCTGGCTGGACTTCTCCGAGGCGGACATCGAGCTGGTCCCGACGCACGACGACCGGGGCACCTTCCACGCCCGACTCCTCGTACCGGGCCCCCTGGTGGGCGGCACCCGGCTGACCGGGTTCGACGGCCGCTGGCTCACCGCCGACGGACTGGTCCTCACGGCGGTGACCGTACCGGCGCCCTGAGTTCTACGGACACCAAGCCCGCAGCAGCTCGAAGAACTCGTCCTCGTTCCCCGCCAACCCCGCGCCCGCCAGGGCCTGTTCCGCCTCCGCCAGCACGGTCGGCGGCACCATGGCCGGGGCCGCTTCCGGCGGGCCGTCCAGGGTGGCGCGCACGGTGTGCAGCAGCCGCAGATACGCCTGGACGGCGGTGCGTTCACGGTCGGTCAGTACGGCGGTCGGCATCGGTCGGCTCCCCGGTCGGCGGCACGGTTCACGCACGCTGGCGCCACGCGCCGCCCCTCGCGGCACGCAGGGGTCCAGCTTGCCGCCCGCCACTGACAACGCCGCCGCTCCGGCCCGCCCGGGGTCGCCCGTACGGCCCACGCCCGACTCAGCCCTGCGGCCCCGGATACCCCAGCGACTGACCGATGCGACCGGCCACGTCGTCCCGGCGCACCGGCCCGCTCAGTGACGAACCCGTCATCCGGGTACGGCACTTGCTCGCCAGCAGCAGGCCGAACGCCTCCGCGTCCCGCTCCTCGTCCGCGTCGAAGCGGGTGCGCGCGGCGACCCGGTGCACGGCCGCCCGCAGCGCGTCCCGGTCGGTGTCGTCGGTCAGCAGCCGGGTGGCCACGCCCATGCCGAGACCGTCGACCCGGTGCGCGGCGTGATCGGTCTGCATGTGCCACAGCTCATGGCCGAGGATCACCAACTGGTGGTCGGGGGCGGTGCGTTCCTCCACCACGACCAGATCGCGGTCGCTCATGTCCAGCCACAGCCCGCTGGCCGTGCCGGGCGGGAAGGCCGACGTACGGAAGTGCACCGGGCGGCCGCGCCTGCGGCTCATCGCCGAGCACAGGGAGCGGTACAGCTCGTCGGGCGGCACCGGGGCGGGGCGCCGGTCCAGCTGGCCGACCAGTTCGGCGCACAGCCGCCGCATGCCCCTGGCGGTGCTCTTGGCGGTGTTCCTGGAGCTCATCGCGTTCACGACCCCGGCTGCCGGACGCTCTCCAGCAGCATGTCCAGCCACTCCGCGACCTTGTCCCGGTGCTGGTCCGTGGGGAGCTGGGCGGCCCGCCAGGCGATCCCGCGCACCCCGTGGTCCTGGAGCAGCCGTTCCAGCGGGTCCTGCGCGGTGCCGGAGGCGGCCCGCTCCCGGTCCGCCAGCTTCTGGAGCAGCTCCTGCTCGATGTGCTGCAAGGCGCCGGCCAGGGCCTCGGGGTCCTCCGCCGTGAGGAAACCGGCGTGCACGTGGAAGAACCGCTGGAGCGCGTCGCAGTGCTCCATCGTGGGCCGCCGGTCGCCGTTGATCAGGGCGCCCGCCTGCTGCCGGGACATGCCCGCGCCGTCCGCGATCTCCTGCTGGGTGTATCTGCGGCCGCCGGGCTTCAGCCGGGTGCGGCGCAGCAGGTCCAGACGTTGCAGGAAGCGGGCCTGCACATCCGGTTCACCGGCCGGGCGGCCGCAGAGGAGCGCCTTGACCACCGGTTCCGGGACCCCGCTGCCGACCGAGAGCCGGGCGGTGTCGAAGACCTCGGGGTGCGGTACGCCGAGCCGGTCGGCGAGCGCGGTGACACGGGCGACGACGGCCGGCAGCTGAGCGGTCGCCGTGGCGCCCGGATTCTCGTAGCCATCCGTCACCGACAGAACTCCTACGTCTCTGGGCGGCCGCGCGAGATCGGGCGCGCTTGTCACCCCCGGCCGCCGTGAACATCCCGGAGAGTAGCCCGTGGTTCGAACTCGCATCCAGGTCTCGCCACAACTGTGGCGAATTTCAGCCGTCAACAGGCATGGAATGCCACGATAGTTGACACCGCTCTCGTCGGGGCAGCAGGATCGCAGCGCCGCGTGCAGGCGGCCGAGGCAAGAGGGGTGACCACCCGATGGCACATCAGGCGGGAGGGCGGCGACCGGTACCCCGGTCCGTCCCCGAGAGCGGTGCTGCGCGAGCGTATCTGGACGACTACGCCGCCGTGGTGGAGGCCGCTCCGCACCCCTCGCTCGTCGTGGACCACCGCTGGCGCGTGATCCTGGCCAACGACGCCTTCGCCACCCTCTTCGGGGAGGTGCGGCACCACCCCACCGCGATGCCCGGAGACAACTTCCTGCGGTTCGTCCTCTTCCACCCCGACGCGGGCCGGGTGCTCGGCGAGCACGAGCCGGGCTGGTGCCTGCCGATGCTGGCCCAGCTGAAGACCGCGCTGGAGGGGTACGGCCACGACCACGAACTCCAGGCGATACGCCGGGACGTGGCGCACGACCCGATCATGGACGCCGCCTACCGGCAGGGGCTGCCGTACTGGATGCACGCCGTCGGCGAGAGTGCCGCCCGGCTCGACGGCGCCGTCCGCCTGCTGCACCACCCGGACCCGCGCCGGGGCACCGCCGAGTGCCGGGTGGTGGACGAGACCCCGCCGCTCCTGCGCGACCTGGGCCACCGGCGCCTGACGATGATCCCCCGGCAGCCGTCCGCCACCACCCGCCGCGCCCACCTGACGATCGTCCCCACCCCGTAGACCTGGCCCGGCCCCGTCGGTGTTCAGGTCATCGACGGCGCCGGGTCATCCGCACCCCGCATCTCTTACGCAAGCAGCTTGCGTAAATTGCGCTACCCTTGCGCGCATGACGCGACGACTTGCGGAAGTGGCGAAGAAGGTCGGAGTCAGCGAGGCCACGGTCAGCCGGGTGCTCAACGGCAAGCCCGGAGTCTCCGACGCCACCCGGCAGTCGGTCCTCACCGCCCTGGACGTACTGGGCTACGAGCGCCCCACCCAGCTGCGCGGCGAACGCGCCCGCCTGGTCGGCCTCGTCCTGCCGGAACTCCAGAACCCGATCTTCCCGGCGTTCGCCGAGGTCATCGGCGGCGCGCTCGCCCAGCTCGGGCTGACCCCGGTGCTGTGCACCCAGACCAAGGGCGGCGTCTCGGAGGCCGACTACGTCGAACTCCTCCTCCAGCAGCAGGTCTCCGGCGTCGTGTTCGCCGGTGGCCTCTACGCGCAGGCCGACGCCCCGCACGACCACTACCGCAGGCTCGCCGACCGCAACATCCCGGTCGTGCTGGTCAACGCGGCCATAGAGCGCCTCGGCTTTCCCGCCGTCTCCTGCGACGACACGGTCGCCGTCGAGCAGGCGTGGCGTCACCTCGCCTCCCTCGGCCACGAGCGCATCGGCCTGGTCCTCGGCCCCGGCGACCACGTCCCCTCCGCCCGCAAGCTCGCCGCCGCCCGCGCGCTGGCCGGTGACCTGCCGGACGCCCAGGTGGCCCGCGCCATCTTCTCCATCGAGGGCGGTCACGCCGCCGCCTCCCGGCTGATCGACCAGGGCGTCACCGGCATCATCTGCGCCAGCGACCCGCTCGCCCTCGGCGCGGTGCGGGCCGCCCGGCGCAAGGGCCTCGACGTGCCGGGCCGGATCTCCGTGGTCGGCTACGACGACTCAGCGTTCATGAACTGCACCGAGCCCCCGCTGACCACCGTGCGCCAGCCCATCGAGGCGATGGGCCGTGCCGCCGTGGAACTGCTGAACGCGCAGATCGGCGGCAGCGCGGTCCCCGCCGAGGAGCTGCTGTTCGAACCCGAACTGGTGGTCCGGGGCTCCACCGCGCAAGCCCCGCGCGACTGAGCGCTCCGGAGAGCCGCTTGCCTGTCGAATAATTACAGATTACGCGCGACATCTTGCGGCCCGGTGTCGTCGATGCTTGAGTGTGCGGCGCCCACCGCTCCTGCCTTGAGGGGTCCACCGATGAGAAGCACCGGGTTCCGCCGCACCGTCGCCGCGATCGGCGTCTGTTCCTCCCTCGCCCTCACCGCAGCAGCCTGCGGTTCGGACGACGACAGCTCGGCGGGCGGCAAGACCCGCATCACCGTCAACTGCGAGCCGCCCAAGAGCGCCAAGGTCGACCGCCAGTTCTTCGACGAGGACATCGCCTCCTTCGAGAAGACCCACCCGGACATCGACGTCGTCGCCCACGACGCCTTCCCCTGCCAGGACCCCAAGACCTTCGACGCCAAGCTCGCGGGCGGCCAGATGGAGGACGTGTTCTACACCTACTTCACCGACGCCCGGCATGTGGTCGACATCCACCAGGCCGCCGACCTCACCCCGTATTTGAAGGACCTCAAGAGCTACGACTCGATCCAGCAGCAGCTCCGGGACATCTACACCGTCGACGGCAAGGTCTACGGCATCCCGCGCACCGGCTACTCCATGGGGCTGATCTACAACCGCGCCCTGTTCCAGAAGGCCGGTCTCGACCCCGACAAGCCCCCGGCCACCTGGGACGAGGTCCGCGCCGCCGCCAAGAAGATCGCCGGGCTCGGCAACGGCACCGTCGGCTACGCCGACTACAGCGCGCAGAACCAGGGCGGCTGGCACTTCACCGCCGAGCTGTACTCCCAGGGCGGGAACGTCGTCAGCGCCGACGGCAAGAAGGCCACCGTCGACACCCCCGAGGGCAAGGCGGTGCTGCAGAACCTGCACGACATGCGCTGGGCGGACGACTCCATGGGCAGCAAGCAGCTCCTCGTCATCAACGACGCCCAGCAGCTGATGGGTTCGGGCAAGCTCGGCATGTACCTCTCGGCGCCGGACAACATCCCGATCCTGGTCAAGGAGAAGGGCGGCTCCTACAAGGACCTGGCGCTCGCCCCGATGCCCGGCGGCAAGGGCACGCTCATCGGCGGCGACGGCTACATGTTCAACAAGAAGGCCAGCCCCGCCCAGATCCGCGCCGGACTGCAGTGGCTCGACCACATGTTCCTCACCCCCGGAGACGGCTTCCTCGGCGACTACGCCCGCGCCAAGAAGAACGACGCACCCGTCGGCCTGCCCGAGCCGCGCCTGTTCACCGGCGCCGCCGACGCCAAGGACCAGCAGGTCAAGAAGGCCAACGCCAACGTCCCGGTGGAGAACTACCAGACCTTCCTGGACGGCAACCAGAGCCTGGACATGAAGATCGAGCCGCCGCACGCCCAGCAGATCTACTCGGTGCTCGACGGTGTCGTCTCCGCCGTCCTCACCAAGAAGGACGCGGACATCGACCAGTTGCTGAAGGACGCGTCCGGCAAGATCGACAGCATCCTGGCGCGGGGCTGACCGCCATGACCAAGACGGCCGAGCGGCTCCCCGCGGCCGCCGCCCCCCTGGCCCCGGCCGCGCCCCCCGAGGGCGGCGGCCGGGGGCGCCGGGTCCTGGCCGACCAGGTCCGCGCCTACGGCTTCCTCCTCGGCGGCCTGGTCTGCTTCGCCCTGTTCTCCTGGTACCCGGCGATCCGCGCCGTCGTCATCGCCTTCCAGCGCTACACCCCCGGCTCGGCTCCCGAGTGGGTCGGCACCGCCAACTTCCGCCGGGTCCTGCACGATCCGGAGTTCGGCGCCGCCTGGCGCAACACCCTCACCTTCACCCTGCTCGCCCTCCTCCTCGGCTTCGCCGTCCCCTTCGTCCTCGCCCTCGTCCTCAACGAACTCCGGCACGCCAAGGCGTTCTTCCGGGTCGTGGTCTACCTCCCGGTGATGATCCCACCGGTGGTCAGCGCCCTGCTGTGGAAGTGGTTCTACGACCCCGGCGCCGGACTCGCCAACGAGACGCTGCGCGCCCTGCACCTGCCCACCTCGAACTGGTCCAACGGCACCGACACCGCGCTGATCTCCCTGGTGATCGTGGCGACCTGGGCCAACCTGGGCGGCACCGTCCTCATCTACCTCGCCGCCCTCCAGTCCATCCCCGGCGAGCTGTACGAGGCCGCCGAACTCGACGGAGCCAACCTCCTCCAGCGCGTCCGGCACGTCACGATCCCGCAGACCCGGTTCGTGATCCTGATGCTGATGCTCCTTCAGATCATTGCCACCATGCAGGTGTTCACCGAACCCTTCGTGATCACCGGCGGCGGCCCGGAGAGCGCGACCGTCACCGTGCTCTACCTCATCTACAAGTACGCCTTCCTCTACAACGACTTCGGCGGCGCCTGCGCCCTCAGCGTCATGCTGCTCGCGCTGCTCGGCGCCTTCTCCGCCCTGTACCTGCGGCTCACCCGCACCGAGGGGGACGCATGAACACCCGTACTGAGGTGAGCACATGAGCACCCGCACCCTCATCTCCCCGGCCACCCTCGCCCGCCCGCGCGGAAAGGCCCTGTACTGGACGGTGTTCTGGGCCGTCGTCGTCCTCTTCGCGCTCGCCTTCCTGTTCCCGGTGTACTGGATGGCGTCCGGCGCGATGAAGTCCCCGGACGAGATCGCCCGAACCCCGCCCACCCTGGTCCCCGAGCACTGGCACCTCAGCGGTTACACCGACGCGTGGGACCTGATGCAGCTCCCGCAGCACCTGTGGAACACCGTGGTGCAGGCGGCCGGTGCCTGGGCCTTCCAGCTGGTGTTCTGCACGGCCGCCGCGTACGCCCTGTCCAAGCTGAAGCCCGCCTTCGGCAACGTGGTCCTGGGCGGCATCCTCGCCACCCTGATGGTCCCGGCGCAGGCGCTCGTCGTACCGAAGTACCTGACCGCGGCCGACCTGCCGCTGATCCACACCAGTCTGCTCAACGACCCGCTCGGCATCTGGCTGCCGGCCGTCGCCAACGCCTTCAACCTCTATCTGCTCAAGCGGTTCTTCGACCAGCTGCCCCGCGATGTGCTGGAGGCCGCCGAGATCGACGGCGCGGGGAAGCTGCGCACCCTGTGGTCGGTCGTACTGCCCATGTCCCGGCCGGTGCTCGGCGTGGTCTCCATCTTCGCGCTGGTCGCCGTCTGGCAGGACTTCCTCTGGCCGCTGATGGTCTTCTCCGACACCGACAAGCAGCCGATCAGTGTGGCGCTCGTCCAGTTGTCGCAGAACATCCAGCTCACCGTGCTCGTCGCGGCCATGGTGATCGCCAGCATCCCCATGGTGGCGCTCTTCCTCGTGTTCCAGCGGCACATCATCGCCGGGATCAGCGCGGGCAGCACCAAGGGCTGACCCGGCCCCCTCGACACACTCGACAGAAAGGGCACGCACCGTGGCACAGCCCACCCATGCCCGCAGGCAGGCCGACTGGTGGCGCTCGGCCGTCATCTACCAGGTGTACGTGCGCAGCTTCGCCGACGGCGACGGCGACGGCACCGGAGACCTCGCCGGGGTCCGCGCCCGACTGCCCTACCTCGCCGAACTCGGCGTGGACGCCCTGTGGTTCAACCCCTGGTACCTGTCCCCGATGAAGGACGGCGGCTACGACGTCGCCGACTACCGCACCGTCGACCCCGCCTTCGGCACTCTCGCCGAGGCCGAGAAGCTCATCGCCGAGGCCCGTGAGCTGGGCATCCGCACCATCGTCGACATCGTGCCCAACCACGTCTCCGACCAGCACCCCTGGTTCCGGGCCGCGCTCGCCGCCGGGCCCGGCAGCCCCGAGCGCGAACTCTTCCACTTCCGCCCCGGACGCGGCGCGCACGGCGAACTCCCGCCCAACGACTGGCCGTCGCAGTTCGTCGGCACCACCGAACCGGTGTGGACCCGGCTGCCCGACGGCGACTGGTACCTGCACCTGTTCACCCCCGAGCAGCCCGACCTGAACTGGGGCCACCCGGCCGTGCACCGCGAGCACGAGGACATCCTGCGCTTCTGGTTCGAGCGCGGTGTCGCGGGCGTCCGCATCGACTCCGCCGCCCTGCTCGCCAAGGACCCCGACCTCCCCGACCTCGCCGGGGCCCCCGACCCGCACCCCTTCGTCGACCGCGACGAACTCCACGACGTCTACCGCGCCTGGCGAGCCGTCGCCGACGAGTACGACGGGGTGTTCGTGGGCGAGGTCTGGCTCCCCGACGCCGAGCGCTTCGCCCGCTACCTCCGCCCCGACGAACTGCACACCGCCTTCAACTTCGCCTTCCTGTCCTGCCCCTGGGACGCGGACCGGCTGCGCGGCGCCATCGACTCCACCCTCGCCGAGCACGCCCCCGTCGGCGCCCCCGCCACCTGGGTGCTGTGCAACCACGACATCACCCGCACCGTCACCCGCTACGGCCGTACCGACACCGGCTTCGACTTCGCCGCCAAGGCGTTCGGCACCCCCACCGACCTCGCCCTCGGCACCCGCCGCGCCCGCGCCGCCGCCCTGCTCTCCCTCGCCCTGCCCGGCTCGGTCTACCTGTACCAGGGGGAGGAGCTGGGCCTGCCCGAGGCGGACATCCCGGTGGACCGGATCGAGGACCCGATGCACCACCGCTCCGGCGGCACCGACCCCGGCCGGGACGGCTGCCGGGTCCCGCTGCCCTGGTCGGCCGACGCCCCGTACGCGGGGTTCGGCTCGCGCGAGGAGCCCTGGCTGCCGCAGCCGGAGGGCTGGGCGGCGTACGCGGCCGAGCGGCAGGAACCCGACCCGCACTCCATGCTCACCCTGTACCGCGAGGCGCTCGCCGCCCGTCCCGCCTTCGGCGAGGGTCCGCTGACCTGGCTCCCGGCCCCCGAGGGCGCCCTCGCCTTCGCCCGCGCCGACGGCGCCCTGTGCGTGGTGAACCTCGCCCCCACCCCCGCCGAACTGCCCGCGCACTCCGAACTCCTGATCAGCAGCGCCCCCTTGGACGAGTCGGGCCGACTGCCGCAGGACACGGCGGTCTGGCTGCGCGCCTGAACCGCCCCACCCCCGCACCTGCTATCCCCGGCACCCCCACCCCTGAAGGGATCAGCACATGCACAGAAGCAGCACCGCCAGACACCTCAGGAGCCTGCCCGCCCTCGGCGCCGTCGTCGCGCTCGCCGCGGGCATGACGGTCGCGCTCGCCCCGGCCGCGCACGCCGCCTCCGGCGCCACCCTCCCCTTCACCTCCGTCGAGGCCGAGTCCGCCACCACCACCGGCACCAAGGTGGGCCCCGACTACACGCAGGGCAGCCTCGCCTCCGAGGCGTCCGGACGGCAGGCCGTACGCCTCAACTCCGGCCAGCGTGTGGAGTTCACCGTGCCGCGCGCGGCCAACGCGGTGAACGTCTCCTACAGCGTCCCGGACGGCCAGTCCGGCTCCCTCGCGGTCTACGTGAACGGCACCCGGATCGCCAAGACGCTTCCCGTCACCTCCAAGTACAGCTACATCGACACCAGTTGGATACCGGGCTCGAAGAACCACCACTTCTTCGACAACGCCCGCCTCCTGCTCGGCCAGAACGTCCAGGCGGGCGACAAGGTCGCCTTCGAGCCCACCGGCACCCAAGTCACGGTGGACGTCGCCGACTTCGAGCAGGCCGCGGCCGCCGCCGCCCAGCCCGCCGGTTCGGTGTCCGTCGTCTCCAAGGGCGCCGACCCCAGCGGCGGCGGCGACTCCACCCAGGCGTTCCGCGACGCCATCGCGGCCGCGCAGGGCGGCACGGTGTGGATTCCGCCGGGCGAGTACCGGATCACGTCCTCGCTTCAAGGGGTGCAGAACGTGACGCTGCGCGGCGCGGGCCACTGGTACTCGGTCGTGCGCACCTCCCGCTTCATCGACCAGTCCAGCTCCTCCGGCAACGTCCACCTGCGGGACTTCGCGGTCATCGGCGAGGTCACCGAGCGCGTCGACTCCAGCCCGGACAACTTCGTCAACGGCTCGCTCGGCCCCAACTCGTCCGTGTCCGGCATGTGGGTCCAGCACATGAAGGTCGGCCTGTGGCTGTTGGGCAACAACGACAACCTGGTCGTGGAGAACAACCGCATCCTCGACACCACCGCCGACGGCCTCAACCTCAACGGCAACGCCCGCGGGGTGCGCGTCAGCAACAACTTCCTGCGCAACCAGGGTGACGACTCGCTCGCCATGTGGTCCCTCTACGCCCCCGACAGCAACTCCAGCTTCGAGAACAACACCATCTCGCAGCCCAACCTCGCCAACGGCATCGCCATCTACGGCGGCACCGACATCTCGGTGAAGAACAACCTGGTCTCCGACACCAACGCCCTCGGCAGCGGTATCGCCATCTCCAACCAGAAGTTCCTCGACCCCTTCTCCCCGCTGGCGGGCACCATCACCGTCTCGGGCAACACCCTGGTCCGCACCGGCGCCCTGAACCCCAACTGGAACCACCCGATGGGCGCGCTGCGCGTCGACTCCTACGACAGCGCCATCAACGCCACGGTCAACATCACCGACACCACGATCACCGACAGCCCGTACAGCGCCTTCGAGTTCGTGTCCGGCGGCGGGCAGGGCTACCCGGTGCGCAACGTCAACGTGACCGGTGCGACGGTGAAGAACACCGGGACCGTGGTCGTCCAGGCCGAGGCGCAGGGCGCGGCCACCTTCAAGAACGTCACCGCCACCCAGGTGGGCGTCGCCGGGATCTACAACTGCCCCTATCCGGCGAACTCCGGCTCCTTCGCGCTCACCGACGGCGGCGGCAACTCCGGCTGGAACAGCACCTGGGCGGACTGCTCGACCTGGCCCCAGCCCGGCCAGGGCAACCCCGAGCCGGACCCGAACCGCAACCTGGTCAAGGGCCGTCCGGCCACCGCGACCGGCTCGCAGGACGTCTACACCCCCGGCAAGGCGGCCGACGGTGACGCCAACACCTACTGGGAGTCGGCCAACAACGCCTTCCCTCAGTCCTGGACGGCCGACCTCGGCTCCGCCTACCCGGTCCGCCGGGTCGTCCTGAAGCTGCCCCCGTCCTCGGCGTGGGGCGCCCGTACCCAGACCATCGCCGTGCAGGGCAGCACCGACGGCTCGACCTTCACCACCCTGTCCGGCGCCCAGGGCTACCGCTTCGACCCGGCGAGCGGCAACACCGTCACCGTGTCCCTGCCGAGCGGGACGAGTCTGCGCCAGCTGCGGCTCACCGTGAGCGGCAACACCGGCTGGCCCGCGGGGCAGTTCAGCGAGGTGGAGGCGTACCAGACCCCCTGACCGAAATATTTTCGTCAGGTACGGATCAAGCCACGATAGGGTGCCCCGGTGACCACGCAATCGAACATTCCCGCAGGCTCGTACCCCGACGCGAACAGCGCGGACGGGACGCCCGGCGGCACCCTCTTCACCGAGCCCGTCCTGGTGGTGAACCAGAAGGCCAAGCTCATCGAGCTGACCAACGAGTACAAGGTCATGGACCAGAACGGCCGTGACCTCGGTTCCGTGGTCGAGGTCGGGCAGACCGTGCTCCGCAAGATCCTGCGTTTCGTCTCCAGCCTGGACCAGTACCTCACCCACCGGCTGGAGATCCGGGACACCCAGGGGCAGCCGCAGCTGCTGCTCACCCGGCCCGCGAAGATCTTCAAGTCGCGGGTCCTGGTGGCCCGTCCGGACGGTTCGCCGGTCGGTGAGATCGTCCAGCAGAACATGATCGGGAAGATCAACTTCGCCATGAACGTGGACGGCCACCAGGTCGGCGCGATCAAGGCGGAGAACTGGCGGGCCTGGAACTTCGCCATCGTGGACCACGAGGGCACCGAGATCGCCCGCATCACCAAGACCTGGGAAGGTCTGGCCAAGACGCTGTTCACCACGGCGGACAACTACGTCCTCCAGATTCACCGCCCGCTGCCCGAGCCGCTGCTGAGCCTGGTCGTGGCGACGGCGCTCACCGTGGACACCGCGCTCAAGCAGGACGCGCGCGGCCTGGGCTGACGAGTCCCCGGACAGACGGAAGGGCGGCCGGCGCGTCACGCGCCGGCCGCCCTTTCCCCGTCTACAGCCGGGTCAGACGGCGTGGCCTCGACCGCCGCCGGGTCAGCCTCGGCTCCCGGGTCGCCGTGCCCGGCTCCAGCGCCAGCACCGCCGCCACCGGATGCTCGTCGTCGTCCGGCCCCGGCGCGGGCGCCGGTACGGCCGCCGCGGCCGGTGCCGCCCGGGTCAGCAGGACCACGCCCCGGGCCGCCAGCAGCGCTCCGCCGAGCGCCAGCAGGATGCCGACGGCGCCGCCGTTCAGGCCCTGGCCGAGCAGGGTCAGACCGATCACCGACGCGGCCAGCGGATTGGCCAGGGTGACCACCGCCAGCGGGGCGCCGAGCCCGCCCCGGTAGGCCGTCTGCGACAGCAGCAGGCCGCCGGTGGCGAACGCGGCCACCAGCACCGCGACCACGATCACCAGCGGGCTCAGCGCGGGCCCGGAGCCCTCGGTGGCCGCCACCGTCGCGGTCTGGGTGAGCGCCGAGGCGACACCCGAGGCGAAGCCGGACGCGGTCGCGTGCCGCAGGCCCGGCCGGGTGCCGGGGCGGCTCAGGGTGCCGATCACGGCGATCGTCGTGGCGGCGACCGCCAGCGCCGAGGGCAGGCTCAGCGCCCGCTCGGGCGCCGGGCCGGAGGCCGCCATCAGCAGCGCGCCCAGCCCGAGCAGGGTCGCCGCCGTACCGCGCCACTCCAGCGCGGTGACCCGGCGTCCGGCCGCCCGCGCGCCGAGCGGCACGGCCGCGACCAGGGTGAGCGCGCCGAGCGGCTGGACCACGGTGAGCGGGCCGTACCGCAGGGCGACGACATGCAGCAGGGCGGCGCCCGCGTTCAGGCCGACCGCCGACCACCAGGCGCCGGTGCTCAGCATCCGCAGCAGGCCCGCGCCCAGGTTCCGGGAGGCGAGGCGCGCCTGCGCGACGGCCGCCGAGGCGTAGGCGACGGCCGATATCAGGGACAGGCCGATGGCGACCAGCAGCGCGCCGCTCATCGGGCCGGTCCCGCGAGCACGGTGTCCTGGGGGAGGAGCAGGGCCTTGGGCGGGGCGGTGTCCGGCGTCCGGTGCGGGGAGTGGACCACCGCGAGCGCGGTGACCAGCAGGGCCGCCGCCACGATCGAGTCCAGCCAGTAGTGGTTCGCCGTGCCCACGATCACCGCCAGGGTGACCAGCGGGTGCAGCAGCCACAGCCAGCGCCAGCGGGACCGGGTGGCGGCGATCAGTCCGACGGCCACCATCAGTGCCCAGCCGAAGTGCAGCGAGGGCATCGCGGCGAACTGGTTGGAGAGGTGGTCGCGGGCGGGCGGCCCGTACACCGAGGGCCCGTAGATCCGGGCCGTGTCCAGCAGGCCGGTGCCGGTCAGCATCCGCGGCGGGGCCAGCGGGAAGGTGAACGTCAGCACCAGCGCCGCGCTCGTCACCAGCGCCAGGACCCGGCGGGCCCAGACGTAGTGGGCGGGGCGGCGCAGATACAGCCAGACCAGGAAGGCGACGGTGGCCGGGAAGTGCACGGTGGCGTAGTAGGTGTTCGCCAGATGGACCAGGGCGTCGCCGTGCAGCAGCGCCGACTGGACGTCCGTCTCGGACGGCAGATGGACGGCGCGCTCCAGATGCCACACCTGGTGGGCGTCGCGGAAGGCGTCCGAGGTGTGGCCGTCGGCGATGCGCCGTCCGAGCTTGTAGACCAAGAAGAGCCCCGCGACGAGCAGGAACTCCCGCAGAAGTGGTGGCCGGACGGTTGAGTCCGGTTCCGCTCCGGCGGGCTCGGATCGGGCGTTCATCCCCCGGCCCCCTTCACTGACGGTGGTGCGTGCTGGGTCCGGACGGCTTCCGAACTCAGCGATACGTTTCCGTACCGATACGCCAGTGTACCGATACGGTCGAGTACCGGTACACTCCCGTATCGGAACAGTGCGACACACTGGGATCGGGCAGCACACGCCGAGCATGAGTGGGCCGGGACGAGTGAGGGGAAGCCAGGTATGACGTCGCAGGCCGCGGACGAACCGGAGACGGTCGTCGCCTCGCGCCGCTCCAAGCTCACGCCGGAGCGCGAGCAGGAGTTCTTCGACGCCGTGCTCGACCAGATCCGCCACTGCGGCTACGAGTCCGTCACCATGGAGGGCGTCGCCGCCAGCACCCGGTGCAGCAAGTCCACGCTCTACCGGCAGTGGAAGACCAAGCCCCAGTTCGTCGCCGCCGCGCTGCGCGCCAGCCGCAAGGTGCGGTTCGCCGGGATCGACACCGGCTCCCTCACCGAGGACCTGCGGCAGGCCGCGCGGGCCGCGGGCGACTGGTCCGGCAAGGACACCCGGCTGCTCCAGTCACTGGGGCACGCCGTCACCGACGACCGGGAACTGGCCGAGGCGCTGCGCGAGGCCCTGGTCCACCCGGAGATCGCCGCGCTCCAGGAGATGCTGGAGCGGGGCGTCGCGCGGGGCGAGGTCCCGGCGGGCCACCCCGCGCTGGAGTACGTCCCGGCGATGATGTTCGGCGTGCTGCGTGTGCGCCCCGTGCTCTGCGGGCAGTACGCCGACGCGGACTACCTGGTCGGGTTCGTGGAGGCCGTCGTGCTTCCCGCCCTCGGCCTGACCCGGAACCCGGCCGAGCAGGCCGACACAGACACCAGGCCGCCGTTCACGGGATGACTGAACGGTGACCTGGTCGCGCCGCACCGTGGGGACGGGGGCGGCGCGTACTCCGGCCGGGCGGGCTTCCCTTTGAGCGGAGGGAAGCCCGCCCGGCCCGTACTTCTCGCGGGGCCTCAGGTGTCGGAAGAGGCCGGGACTCAGACGTCCTGCCCGTTCCCGCCGCCGGACGACACCTTGATGCCCTTGAGGATGTCGTCCAGCACGGCGGTGGACTGCCCCACGTCCAGCCCGAAGCGCACCACCAGCATGCGGCTGGGGTCGGCGGGCGCGGGGAAGGCGGCCGACTCCACGTACCCGTCCGCGCCCTTGCTGGTGACCGCCTTCCAGCGCACCAGATAGCCCTTCTGCCCGGCCACCGTCACCGCCCGCGAGGCCAGCACCTGGTGCGAGGTGATGCCGCCGTAGGAGTTCCCGCCGTACGACTCCTCGGCGTTGGCCGCGACATCGGCCTTGGCGACCGCCTCGGCCGTCTCGCCGCGGGTGCCCAGCGCGCGGGCCGGTGCCGAGTACGCGCCGCCCGCCGTGCAGGTCTTGGAGGTGTCGCCGGGGCACTTGTAGGACTTGTCCGAGGTCACCTGCGCGCCGATGGCGAACGCCTGGCCCGTCCAGCCCTCGGGCACCGGCATGCTGATCCCGTTGACCGGGTCCGGCAGGGTCCCGCCGCCGCGCACCTTGGGCGCCGCCGACCGCTCGGGGGACGGCGACTCCTGCGGATCGTCCGGCCCCTCCTGGCGGCGCTCCTGCCCCAGCCGGGGACGGGAGTCGGCGCGGTCGCCCCCGCCGGAGTCCTTGGCCAGCGCGTACACGCCGACCCCGACGCACGCCAGCACCGCGGCCGCCGCCGCGACGGCTATGCCGGTGCGCAGTGCGCGCCGGGACCCGGCCGGGGGCTTCGCGGGGTACCCCGCGTAGGCGTACGAGGGGTAGGCGGGCGGGGGAGCGGACCGGGCCGCCCCGGACGGCCGGACCTCGGCCGTCCAGGCGTTGCCGTCCCACCAGCGCTCGGTGGGCGGAGCGTCGTGCGTCTGTCCGGGGTCGGGATACCAGCCGGGAGGAGTCACCTGCGTCATGGGCATACCGTATGAGGAGTCGGTGAAAGCCGGATGAGAGCGTCCGCCCCCGAGCGCGCCGACGGCCGGGCGGAAGGAACCCGTCCCGATTCACAGGTTTATCTGATTCCAGGTCAATAAGTGCTTCCCCGAACGGAGTTGACGGGCGACTATGCACAAACCGGCCGGTCGGGCGGGGTGTTCGTCAGCCGGGCCGCGTCCCGGTTCACCCAGCGGGACAACACCTGCCCCCGAGCGGGCGCCAACGGCCCGTCCAGGCGGCTACGCTCGTGGTTCGTACGCTGTTCGGACGACCTGTGGAGGTAACGGGATGACGGAGGGACGGCCACACACGGCCGCCTCGGGCTTCCTGTGGGAACGGGAAGCGGAGATCGCCACCGTCACCGAGGCGATCGAGGTGCTGTGCGCCGACCAGGCGTCCGCCGGCAGCCTCCTCCTCTTCCGCGGCGAGGCCGGACTCGGCAAGACCGCACTGCTCGCCGAGATACGCCGCATCGCCGAACGACGCGGCTGCGTGGTCTGGTCGGCGCGTGCGGGCGAGACCCTGAAGTCCGTCCCGTTCCACGTCCTGCGGCAGCTCCTCCAGCCCGCGCTCGCCGCCCTCACCCCCGACGAGACCCGCGACTACCTCGCCTCCTGGTACGACATCTCCGGCCCCGCCCTCGGCATAGTGGAGCCCGGCGAGGGCAGCCCCGACCCGAGCTACGTGTGCGACGGACTCGTGTACGCGGTGGGCCGACTCGCCGTCCGCTCCTATCCGCTGGTCCTCGTGGTCGACGACGCCCACTGGGCCGACCTGGAGACGCTGCGCTGGCTCGCCGCCCTCGCCCGGCGGCTGGCCGAGCTGCCCGTGCTCGTCGTGGTCGCCCGCAGGCCCGGCGAGGTCCACGGCGAGAGCGCCCGCCTGCTCGACGAGATCGCCGCCGCGGGCCGTCCCGTCAGCAACCTCAGCGCACTCACCCCGCAGGCCACCGCGGGCCTCACCCGCGCCACCGTCGGCCCGCAGGCCGACGACCCGTTCTGCCGCGAGGTATGGGCCGTCACCGGCGGCAACGCCTACGACACCGTGGAACTCCTCGCCAAGGTCCGCGACCGCGAACTCCACCCCGTGGAGGGCCGCGCCGCCGAACTGCGCGACCTCAACCGCTCCGCACGCGGCGGCGGACTCGTCGACCGGCTGAGCGAACTCGGCCTCGAACCCACCAAGTTCGCCTGGGCCGCCGCCATCCTCGGCACCGGCAGCCCCGTCGCGCTCGTCGCCCGGCTCGCCATGCTGGACGCCGACACCGCCACCCGCTGCGCCGAACTGCTCTGCGGTGCCCGCATCCTCGCCGAGGTCGCCCCCGACCCGACCGCGCCCCAACCGCAGGACGTCACCCTGGAGTTCGTGCACCCGCTGATCGCCTCCGCCGTCTACGACTCCATCACGGACGGCATGCGCACCGCCATGCACGGCATCGCCGCGAACATCGTCACCGAGACCGGACGCAGCGCCGCCGAGGCCGCCCGGCATCTGCTGAAGGTGCACCCCGACGGCGACGAGACCCTCGTCGAGCAACTGCGCGAGGCCGCCCGCGAACACCTCGCCGTCGGCGCCCCCGACGCCGCCTGCGCCTGCCTCGAACGCGCCCTCGAAGAACCGCCGTTGCCCCACGTACGGGCCCAGGTGCTGTACGAACTCGGCCGCGCCAGGCTGCTGTCGGCGCCCGCGCTCACCATCGAGCATCTGCGGGACGCCCTCGCCACCACCCCCGGACTCGACAGCGCCCAGCGCGTCGACGCCTCCATCCGGCTCTCCCAGGCCCTGCTCCACAACGACCAGTTGGAGGAGGCCGTCCGCACCGTGGAGGCCGAGGCCAACCGGCACGAGCCAGGACCGGTGCGGATGCGCCTTCAGGCCGTGCAGTTCACCTGGGAGGCCGTCCACGGCGAGACCGTCTCCCCGGAACGCTCGCGGCGCCTGGCCGAACTCGCCGCCACCTGCGCCGGACGCGACAACTCCGAGCGCGCCCTGCTGATCCTGCGCGGCTTCGACGCCATGACCCACGGCGAGAACGCCGAGCAGGTCGTCGAACTGTGCGACCGCGCCCTGGTCAACGGCCGCCTCGCACCCGGCCTCGGCTGGACCGACGACGAGTGGGGCGTCGAACTGCTGATGATGCTCGGCAGCGCCTACGCCCACACCGACCGGCTCGACCGCGCCGAGAGCCTCTTCTCCGAGGCCCTGCGCGCCTACACCCGCTCCGGCTGGCACGGCGGCCACCTCTCCCTGGCCAACGCCTACCTCGGCCTCGCCTACCGCCGCCAGGGCAAGCTGCAGGACGCCGAGGCCGCGCTGCGCGAGGCACTCCGGCTGGCCGAGCGCGTCGGCCGCGGCCTGCCGCTGTACTGGTCGGCGACCTGCGGACTCATCGACACCCTGCTCGCCCGCGGCCACTTCACCCAGGCATGGTCCGTCGCCGAGCAGTACGGCTTCACCCCGCCCTACCCGTCCACCATCGTGCTGCCCGACATCCGCTCCGTCCGCGGACGGCTGCTGCTCGCCGTGGGCCGCACCGAGGAGGGCGTCAACGAACTGGAGGCCGCCGAGAAGGCCGCCGCCTCCCGGGGCGGCCACAACCCGGTCCTCGCCCCGTGGGCCGTCGACCTGGCCAGGGCGCTCGCCGTGCACGACCCGGACCGGGCCCGCGCGCTCCTCACCGACGCCCGCCGCCAGGCCGAGCGGTTCGGCACCGACACCGCCATAGGAGAGGCCCTGCGCTGCGCCGCCGCCCTGGAGACCGGCCCGCGCGCCGAACGCCTCGCCGCCAAGGCCGTCGCCTACCTGGAGGCGTCCCCCTGCCAGTACGAGCACGCCGCCGCCCGCGTCGAACACGGCATCCTCGCCCGCTCACGCGCCGAACTCACCCGCGGTCTCGACCTCGCCCAGGCGTGCGGCGCGGACGGACTCGTGGCCCGCGCGAGCGCGGCACTGGAGGACCTCGGCGGCTGAAGGGGACTCAACGCTCCGGCGCGCCGCCCAGGATCTCCGCCAGGTCGTAGCGCACCGGCTCCTCCAGCTGGGCGAACGTACAGCTCTCCGGGGTGCGGTCCGGGCGCCAGCGGCGGAAGCGGGCGGTGTGCCGGAAGCGGCGGCCGTTCTCCATGTGCTCGTACGCCACCTCCGCGACCCGCTCCGGGCGCAGCGGCACCCAGGACAGGTCCTTCTTGCCCGACCAGCGGCTCGGCGCCCCCGGCAGCCGGGCCGTCTCATGTGCTGACTCCTCCGCCCAGCGCGCCCACGGATGCCCGCTCACGTCGTCCATCAGCAGCGGCGCCAGCTCCTCCACCAGCTCCGCGCGCCGCTTCATCGAGAACGCGGCCGCCACCCCCACGTGCTGGAGCGCGCCCTCGTCGTCGTACAGCCCGAGCAGCAGCGAGCCCACCACCGGGCCGCTCTTGTGCAGGCGGTACCCGGCGACCACCACGTCCGCCGTCCGCTCGTGCTTGACCTTGAACATGGCCCGCTCGTCCTGCAGATAGGGCACGGTGAGCGGCTTGGCGACCACCCCGTCGAGCCCGGCGCCCTCGTACTGCTCGAACCAGCGCTCCGCCTCCGCCGCGTCGGTCGTCGCGGGCGCCAGATGCACCGGCTCCGTCACCCCGGCCAGCGCCCGCTCCAGCAGCGCCCGCCGGTCGGTCAGCGGGACGTCCAGCAGGGCGTGGTCGTCCAGCGCCAGCAGGTCGAAGGCGACGAAGGACGCCGGGGTCCGCTCGGCCAGCGTGCGCACCCGCGAGTCCGCCGGATGGATGCGCTCGGTCAGCGCGTCGAAGTCCAGATGCCCGTCCCGCGCGATCACGATCTCCCCGTCCACCACGCACCGCTCGGGCAACCGCTCCTTCAGCGCCGCCACCAGCTCGGGGAAGTACCTGGTCAGCGGCTTGCCGGTACGGCTGCCCAGCTCGACCTCGTCGCCGTCGCGGAACACGATCGCCCGGAAGCCGTCCCACTTCGCCTCGTAGTGCATGCCCGGCGGGATCTTCGCGACCGCCTTGGCGAGCATCGGCTTCACGGGCGGCATCACCGGCAGGTCCATACGCCGATTCTGCGCGCCCCCACCCGCCGCCGCCCGGTGTGCGGGCCGCGCGGGGTACGCCTACGGTGGCCGCATGGGCGACGCGGTGGAACTTCAGGTGGGCGACCGGACCGTACGGCTGACCCACCCGGAGCGCGTGTTCTTCCCCGCGCACGGCTACACCAAGCTCGACATCGCCCAGTACTACGCGTCGGTCGGCCCCGGCGTCCTGCGCGCCTTGCGCGACCGCCCCACCACCCTCCAGCGCTACCCGGAGGGCCTGGAGGGGGAGTGGTTCTACCAGAAGCGCGCCCCGAAGAACATGCCGTCCTGGATTCCCACCGCCCACATCACCTTCCCCAGTGGCCGCAGCGCCGACGAGATGTGCCCCACCGAGGAGGCGGCCGCGGTGTGGGCCGCCCAGTACGGCACGCTCACCTTCCACCCCTGGCCGGTACGCCGCGACGACGTGGACCACCCCGACGAACTCCGCATCGACCTCGACCCGCAGCCCGGCACCGGCTACGAGGACGCGGTCCGCGCCGCCTTCGAACTCCGGGCGGTCCTGGACGAGTGCGGGGGTCTGCGCGGCTGGCCCAAGACCTCCGGCGGGCGGGGCCTGCACGTCTTCGTGCCCATCGAGCCGCGCTGGACCTTCACCCAGGTACGGCGCGCGGCCATCGCCGTCGGCCGCGAACTGGCCCGCCGGATGCCCGAGCACGTCACGGTGAAGTGGTGGAAGGAGGAACGCGGCGAACGCATCTTCGTCGACTACAACCAGACCGCCCGCGACCGCACCATCGCCTCCGCCTACTCCGTCCGCCCGCTGCCCGACGCCACCGTCTCCGCGCCGCTGCGCTGGGACGAGGTCGCCGACGCCCGGCCCAGGGACTTCGACATCGTCACCATGCCCCGCCGCTTCGCCGAACTCGGCGATGTGCACGCCGACATGGACGACCACGCCTACTCCCTCGACGGCCTGCTGGACCTGGCCCGCCGCGACGAGGCCGAACACGGCCTGGGCGACCTGCCGTATCCGCCGGAGTACCCGAAGATGCCCGGCGAACCCAAGCGCGTACAGCCGAGCCGGGCCCGCAAGGACCAGACGCCGTCCTGATTCCGGTGAGGGCCCCGCGGCTATCCTGATCACAGCCGCCGATGAGGAGCACCGAGTGACCGAGGCAGTGTCGCGTCCCACGCTGGAGGCAGTGGCCGCGCGGGCCGGGGTGTCCCGCGCCACCGTCTCCCGCGTCGTCAACGGCGGCGACGGCGTACGCGACTCCCTCGTCACCCGTGTCCGCCAGGCGGTCGACGAACTCGGCTACGTCCCCAACCAGGCCGCCCGCAGCCTCGTCACCAAGCGGCACGACGCCGTCGCGGTCGTCATCGCCGAACCCGGCACCCGGGTCTTCGCGGACCCCTTCTTCGCCGCCCAGCTGCGCGGCATCAGCAAGGAACTCACCGCCCACGACAATCAGTTGGTCCTGCTGCTCACCGAGGGCCGCGACGACCACGCCCGCGTCGCCCGCTATCTCGCGGGCGGCCATGTCGACGGCGCCCTCGTCTTCTCCCTCCACCTGGACGACCCGCTGCCCGGCCTGATCCGCGACGCGGGCGTCCGCACCGTCTTCGGCGGCCGCCCCGACTGGGACGAGGGCGACACGGGCGGCGCGGTGTACGTCGACAGCGACAACCGGGGCGGCGCCCGCGACGCGGTCCGGCACCTCGTGGGCCTCGGCCGGACCCGGATCGCGCACATCACCGGCGCCCTGGACCAGACCTCCGCGGTGGACCGGCTGGACGGCTACCGCGACGTGATGGGCGACGCCGACCCCCGACTGGTCGTGGAGAGCGACTTCACCCCGGCCGGCGGTGAACACGCCATGCGTGAACTCCTCGCCCGCCGCCCCGACGTCGACGCCGTCTTCGCCGCCAACGACCTCACCGCCCTAGGCGCGCTGCGCGTCCTGCGCGCACACGGCCGACGCGTCCCCGAGGACGTCGCGGTGATCGGCTTCGACGACATGGCCCCCGTCGCCGAACAGACCGACCCCCCACTCACCACGGTCCGCCAGGACATAGAGGAAATGGGCCGCCTCATGGCCCGCCTCCTCCTGACCGGCGGCCCCACGGGCGGTGTGATCCTCCCGACGACGATCGTCCACCGGGCGTCCGCTTAGACGGCCGACGCCAAGGGGGCCCATGTGTCGCCTCGGCCGGTCACCTGCTGACGGGCCAGCCGATGACCTCGTCGAGCTGAAGATCCCGGAGCACGGCGTGGTCCAGCCTGATGCCGGTCGCGTCGGTCAGACCGTGAGGGGGGACGCCGGTGCTGACCCGACCGATTCGCGCGCCGGTCAGGTCCGCGTCCCGGAGGTCGGCCCCGGTCAGATCGCAGCCCGCCAGGGAACTGCCGCGCAGGGAGGCGCCGCGCAGGTCGGCCCCGCGGAGATCGCACAGCTTGAAGTGGCAGCCGTCCAGGGTGGAGTGACGCAGATCCGCGCCGCGGAACGAGCACCGGGTGAACCACAGCTGCGGCAGGGACACCGACGCGAGACGCTCACCGTCGAAGGACCGCCTCCGCAGTGCCGCGTTCCGGTGGTACGACGCGAGGTCATCCCTGGCGGTCACCGCTCGGTCCGCGCGGACGTCGTGTCAGCCGACGGCGCGATGTCCTGGCCGCCGCCGGAACCGTCGAGGTAGCGGTGCAGCACGGCGGCCTCCGTGCGGAGTCGGGTGGCTCGCTCCGTGTGTGCGGGTGCGGTCAACCGGGCTGCCACCTCCAGCCGTTCGGCGGCCTCGGCGCGGACGATGTCCACCACCTCGCGCTCGCTCAGCTCGTGCCGTGCCGCTTCGGTGCTGCCGACGCCGACCGGCGCGTGATCGAGGGCCACGCCCTGGAGCGCCTGCGTGTCGACCGGCGTCGCCTCGGCGTTGTCCAGCGCGGCGAGCGTCGCGCGCAGGGCGCTGATCGCGGCCTTGTCCCGGGCGCGCATCGCTTCGGGCAGGGCTTGACGCATACGGAGGCGCAGAGACATGCCGACGACCTTATGGCCGTACCGCCGCCCCCACAACGCGATATGGGCACGCCCCGCGCACGCGCGCTAGGCGTCCTGCGCCGGGTCGCCCTTGATCACCGCGAACTCGTACCCGTGCGGGTCGGCGAGGCGGGCCAGGCGGCCCACGCCGGGGACGCTGGTCGCGGGCAGGCGTACCGAGCCGCCGAGTTCCTCCGCCCGGGCCACCACGGCATCGGTGTCGGCGGCGCCGAAATAGGGGAGCCAGGAGGGGGTGGTGTCGAAGGTGGGGACGATGCCGCCGAACGTCGCCGCCTCGTCGGCGCCGCCGGGGTACAGCGAGGTGTAGACGCCGCCGGGGAAGTCCACGCCGGAGGTCTCCACGCCGAGCACCCGGTGGTAGAAGGCGGCCGCCGCCGCCACGTCCGGGGTGTGCAGCTCGACCCAGCACAGGGCACCCGGCTCGGTCGCCGCGGCCAGGCCCTCGACCGGGTCCGGCTGCCAGACCCGGAACGCCGCCCCGGCCGGGTCCTTCAGGCCCGCCACGCGGCCGAGTCCCAGCAGCTCCGTCGGCCAGAACACCACCTTGCCGTGCGCCACCCCGGCCGCCTCCGCGGTGCCCAGCGCGTCCGCGCAGCGGAAGTACACCGTCCAGCCCGCCCGGCCCCGCTCCGGGTCGAGTGCCATCGCGCCCGCGGCCGTACGGCCGTCGAGCTGGAGGAGGACGTAGCCGCCCGTCTCATGGCCCGCCGGGACGGCCTGCCAGCCGAAGAGGCCGCCGTAGAACGCGAGGCTCGCCGCCAGGTCGGGGGAGCCGAGGTCGATCCAGTTCGCAGCGCCGTCGGGGAAACGGGTGGTGAGCATGCGCGCCCTCCTCGGGGACCGTCGGCCGTGCCGTCCTGGCATCGACGAGTCTGGCACCGGGCGGGGAGGATCACCTCCGCGCGCCGCCGTGCGCGGGCGTGTCCGGGCGGAGGATCATCGGGACGGCCCACGAGGAGGGTACCCGGAGCGCTTGTTGACACGGCGTTGATCAAACGTTTTTCGGCGCGCGGCACGATCGTGGCCATGCACATCGAGACGATCACACCGGCCGATTCCGCCTGGCAGGGGCAGGCCCTGTGCGCGCAGACCGGGGCGGACTTCTTCTTCCCCGAGCCCGGCAGTTCGGTGCGCGAGGCGAAACGGATCTGCGCGCTGTGCGAGATCCGCCCCGCCTGCCTCGACCACGCCCTCGCCCACGACGAACGCTTCGGCGTCTGGGGCGGCCTGTCCGAACGCGAACGGCTCGCCCTGCGCCGCGAGGCCCGCTGAAGCACGGGCTCGTACGGCCCTTGCCTCAGCCCGCCGCGCGCGCCGCCATGCGCGCCTTGCGGGCCGCGAGGCGCTCGTCGAACTTGGCGGCCTCCGAGTCCAGCCCGCCCATGAACACGCCCAGCTCCTCCTGGGCCTTGAGGCCCTCCGGGCCGAGGCCGTCGATCTCCATGACCTTCAGGAAGCGCAGCACCGGCTGGAGCACGTCGTCGTGGTGGATACGGAGGTTGTAGACCTCCCCTATGGCCATCTGCGCGGCGGCGCGCTCGAAGCCGGGGATGCCGTGGCCCGGCATGCGGAAGTCGACCACGACATCGCGGACCGCCTGCATGGTCAGGTCGGGCGCGAGCTCGAACGCGGCCTTCAGCAGGTTCCGGTAGAAGACCATGTGCAGGTTCTCGTCGGTGGCGATGCGGGCCAGCATGCGGTCGCACACCGGGTCGCCCGACTGGTGGCCGGTGTTGCGGTGCGAGATCCGGGTGGCCAGCTCCTGGAAGGCGACGTAGGCGATCGAGTGCAGCATCGAGTGCCGGTTGTCGGACTCGAAGCCCTCGCTCATGTGCGACATCCGGAACCGCTCCAGCGCGTCCGGGTCGACGGCGCGCGAGGTCAGCAGGTAGTCGCGCATCACGATGCCGTGGCGGCCCTCCTCGGCGGTCCAGCGGTGCACCCAGGTGCCCCAGGCGCCGTCGCGGCCGAAGAGCGAGGCGATCTCGTGGTGGTAGCTCGGCAGGTTGTCCTCGGTCAGCAGGTTGACGACCAGCGCGACCCGCCCGATGTCGGTGACCTTGGACTGCTCCTTGCCCCACGCCTCGCCGTCCTCGAAGAGACCGGGGAAGTTACGCCCGTCGCTCCACGGCACGTACTCGTGTGGCATCCAGTCCTTGGCGACCTTCAGATGCCGGTTCAGCTCGTTCTCGACCACTTCTTCCAGCGCGAACAGCAGTCGCGCGTCGGTCCAGGCGGCGGACGGGCTGCCGAGGTGCGGGGAGGTGAGCGTCACGGGGGTACTCCAAAAAACAGCCGAGCAGAAAAGGGAGATTCATCGACATGTCCACCCAGAAGGGCGGTGCCGTGAACCTACGGCTTCGTAGCCTACGTGTCCGTAGGTTACGAAGCCGTAGGTTAAGGCGGGCGTAAGGACCGCCGACCAGGTCAGGCCCCGCTCGGCTGGCCGATCTCCTCCCGTGTCGCGTCCCGCAGCACCCCGTCGGCCACCAGCAGCCAGCGGGTGATCCCGATGGAGTCCAGGAACGGCAGGTCGTGCCCGGCGACGATGAGCGCGCCCTCGTACGACTCCAGCGCCGAGGTCAGCTGGCGCACGCTCGCCATGTCCAGGTTGTTGGTCGGCTCGTCCAGCAGCAGGAGTTGCGGAGCGGGTTCGGCCAGCAGCAGCGCGGCCAGCGCCGCCCGGAACCGCTCGCCGCCGGACAGGGTGCCCGCGGGCTGGTCGGCCCGCTTGCCCCGGAACAGGAAGCGGGCCAGGCGCGCCCGGACACGGTTGGGGGTGGCGCCCGGCGCGAACCGGGCCACGTTCTCCGCGACCGTCGCCTCGTCGTCCAGCACGTCCAGCCGCTGGGGGAGGAAGCGTAGCGGCACATGGGCCTCGGCCAGCCCGGCAACCGGAGGCAGCTCCCCGGCGATCGTCCGCAACAGGGTCGTCTTCCCGGCGCCGTTGCGCCCGACGAGCGCGATCCGCTCCGGGCCGCGCAGGTCCAACAGGCCCTCCACGCAAGGCCCGTGGACCGTCTGGAGCTTCTCCAGCGTGAGCACCTGCCTGCCCGGCGGCACCGCGGTGTACGGCAGGTCGACGCGGATCTCGTCGTCGTCCCGGACCGCCTCCACCGCCTCGTCCAGCCGCTCCCGGGCCTCCGCGAGCCGCTCCTCGTGCAGGATGCGGTGTTTGCCCGCGGACTCCTGGGCGGCGCGTTTGCGGGCGCCCATCACGATCTTCGGCTCGCGCTTGGAGTCGTACATCTTCTGCCCGTACCGCTTGCGGCGGGCCAGCTTCATATGGGCGTCGGTCAGCTCCCTGCGCTGTTTGCGGACGTCGGCCTCGGCCGCGCGGACCGTCCGTTCGGCCGCCTCCTGTTCGACGGCGAGGGCCTCCTCGTAGGCGGAGTAGTTGCCGCCGTACCAGGCGACCTCCCCGGCGCGCAGGTCGGCGATCTGGTCGACCAGGTCCAGCAGTCCGCGGTCGTGGCTGACCACGACGAGGACGCCGGGCCAGCCCGCCACGGCCGCGTAGAGCCTGCGGCGGGCGTACAGGTCCAGGTTGTTGGTGGGCTCGTCCAGCAGCAGCACGTCCGGGCGGCGCAGCAGCAGCGCGGCCAGCCGGAGCAGCACCGACTCGCCGCCGGAGACCTCGCCGACCGTGCGGTCCAGGCCGATGTGGCCGAGGCCGAGTTCGCCGAGGGTGACGAGGGCGCGCTCCTCCACGTCCCAGTCCTCGTCGAGGGTCTCGAAGTGCTCCTCCGCGGCGTCGCCCGCCTCGATGGCGTGCAGCGCGGCCCGCTTGGCGGCGATGCCGAGGGCCTGGTCGACGCGGAGGGCGGTGTCGAGGGTGACGTTCTGGGGGAGCAGGCCGATCTCGCCGGACACCCGGATGGTGCCGTCGGCCGGGACGAGCGCGCCGGAGAGCAGCTTCAGCAGGGTGGACTTGCCCGAGCCGTTGGCGCCGACCAGGCCGGTGCGGCCGGGGCCGAAGGAGATGTCGAGGCCGTCCAGGACGGGGGTGCCGTCGGGCCAGGCGAAGGTCAGGGAGGTGGCGGAGAGCGAAGTGGCGGGTGATGACATACGGGCCTCACGGTTGCCGGGTGCGGTCTGGTCGGGGGAGCTGACGAGACACCGCGGGGCGGAAACCGGAAGCCTGGAGACACCGGGCCTGGGAAAAAGGGGGCCTGTGTCTGAGGGACGGCTCGTACGCCGAGGTCGAACGCCACGCACACCTCACCGGTGTGAACGCGATGTCTCATGACCTCAGACGAGCAACGTCCTTCTCCTATCGACGGCAACAGAACCGCTGTACACGCTACGAACGGCTGTGAAGCCTGTCAACGCGATTAACGCGGGAGCGGAAGGAGACCACGCCCGCTCAGCCGGAGTCCCGCATCAGCTCGGCCAGGCCGTGGTCCAGATCGACCTGAAGGTGCTCCAGCCCCACCGGCACCAGCTCGCCTGCCGCCCGCAGGAAGCGCCGGATCTCCCCGGAGCGCACATGCACCACCGCGGTGCCCTCCGGCGCGTGGAACTCCAGCACCGTCCGGTCGTAGCCGTACGGCCGCACGCGGACGTCCCCCTGCCCCTGCGGCTCGTGCAGCCCGGCGGAGAGCAGCTCGCGGGAGAAGGTCCAGCACACCTCCACGCCCGCCAGGGTGGCCGGGGCGGGGAAGGTCATCCGGACGGCGTACGGGTCGCGCGGGTCGTAGTGCAGGGCGGCGGGAATGCTCGGCATGCGCGGTGCAGCGGCGACGAGTCGCGCCTCCACGATCGCCTCGATCACGGTGGACAAAGCCTGTGCTCCCTCGGGACGGCTGGACATTGCCTGCGCGGGTCGCGGCCCGACACCGGGAGAGACGACGGAAGCCTCCGTTCCGTGCACACCCGACGGGAGTGACCTCGGTCACGATCGCGGGGTGCGAAACGGGCTCGAATCCGGGTACTCGACCCCGTACCGGACAGCCTGCGAAGGCCCTGAGGAGGGAGCGATCATGCCAGCCGGTTCCAGCCCCAAGCGTGAGCGGCAGTACGAGCACATCAAGGACAGCCAGCTGGAGCGGGGTGCGAGCGAGGACCGCGCCGAGGAGATCGCCGCGCGCACCGTCAACAAGGAACGCGCCCGCGCGGGAGAGTCCAGGACCGCCAGCCGTACCTCGACCGAGGACATCTCCTCCGGACGGCGCGGCGGGCTGCGCTCGGGGAAGGGTCCGCAGGGTCCGACCTACGACCAGCTGTACAACCAGGCGAGGCAGCGCGGCATCCACGGCCGCTCCGACATGAACAAGGAGCAGCTCCGGCGCGCGCTGGACGAGAAGAAGTGAGCCGGGGCGGGCTCAGCCCGCGCTCTGCCGGTACCGCGCCAGCTCGGGCGCCGTCTTCGTGGCGGTGAACTCGGTGACGCGGTACTCGCACACCCCGGCCGTGACGAACGGGTCCGCCGCGACGACCGCCTCGATCTCCGCCCGGCTGTCCGCGACGGCCAGGATCACCCCGCCGTCGCGGGGGTTCTTGCGGCCGGAGGCCAGGAACAGCCCCTTGTCGTACTGCTCGTCCAGCCAGGCCACATGAGCGGTCAGGGCGGCGTCGACGGCGTCGAGCGGGGCGGTGTACGTCAGCTCCAGTACGAACATGATCGCGAGCCTACCCGTATCGTCGGGGCCATCATGATCACCGCACAGGTTCCCGCCGACTGGCCCGCCACGGAGGCGGAGGCCCGCGCCGTCCAGGACGCGCTGCGCGGGCGAGTAGTCCGCGACGAGTCCGGCCCGTCGCCCGGCACCGGCCACGTCACCGGCGTCGACGTGGCCTACGACGACGCACGCGACCTGGTCGCGGCGGCGGCCGTCGTCCTGGACGCGGCGACCCTGGAGACGGTCGCGGAGTCGACGGCCGTGGGCCGCGTCGCCTTCCCCTACGTCCCCGGCCTGCTCGCCTTCCGTGAGCTGCCCGCCGTGCGCGCGGCGCTGGCTGCGCTGCCCTGTCCGCCCGGCCTGGTCGTCTGCGACGGCTACGGCCTGGCCCACCCCCGCCGCTTCGGCCTCGCCAGCCACCTGGGCGTCCTGACCGGCCTGCCCACGCTGGGCGTCGCCAAGAACCCCTTCACCTTCACCCACCCCGACCCGTCCCCGGCCCGCGGCAGCACCGCCCCGCTGCTCGCGGAGGAGGGCGAGGAGGTGGGCGCGGCGCTGCGCACCCGGAGCGGGGTGAAGCCGGTCTACGTCTCGGTGGGCCACCGCATCACCCTCGACAACGCCCTCGCCCACACCCTCGCCCTGACCCCGCGCTACCGCCTCCCGGAGACGACCCGCCGAGCGGACGCGCTGTGCCGCCGGGCACTGCGGGAGGCGACGCAGACCTAGACGCTCCGCTCCGCCACCACCCGGAACCCGATCCCCGCGGCCTGGAGCCGCTCCAACAGCGCGTCGCCCATCGCGGTCGTCGGGGTCAGCTGGCCGGAGCGGTCCGGGAGGTCGTCCGTCGCGAGGGACAGGGCCGCCTCCGCGAACATCTTCGCGGTCTCCCCGTAGCCGGGGTCGCCGCCCGTGACCTCGGTGAAGACGCGCCGCCCGCCGCCCTCGCCGACGAAGCGGATACGGAACCAGCTCCGGGCGCGCTTCTCGGCGTCCGGGCCCTCGCCGGGCTGGAGCCGACCGGAGAGCCAGGAGCGGACCGGGGCGAGCCGGGCCGCCACCGCGAGGAGGCCGACGCCCGCCACCCCGGCCGCCGCGACCGGGAGGTGCTCGACCGCCGCGTAGTGGCGGTAGCGGAAGTCGGGGCCGTAGCGGTCCAGGGACCTGGCGGAGCGGGACACGATCTGCGGGTCGATGGTGGGCAGCGGCAGCGCCCAGGCGCCGACCTCCCCGGCGAACCGGGGCGCGCCCGCCGGGGCGGAGACCCGGCGGTCCATCAGACGCGGCTCGTGCCGGGCCCGGTCGCGGGCGGCCGCCCACATGCTCCCGGGCCGCGCGAACTGGTTCAGCGCCGAGGCGAGCGTGCCCCCGGAGAAGGTGGCGTCCACCGTGACGAACCCGTCCACCCGCAGCGGCACCCCCTCGGGCAGCTGCCGCACCGTGAAATAGGCGCCCAGGTCGTGCGGTACGGAGTCGAAACCGCAGGCGTGCACCAGCCGGGCGCCGGTCTCGCGGGCGCGGGCGTCGTGGCGGATGAACATCAGGTCCACGAACTCGGGCTCGCCGGTGAGGTCGAGGTAGTCCGTGCCGCTGTCGGCGCAGGCGGCGACCAGTTCCTCGCCGTAGGTGATGTACGGGCCGACGGTCGAGGCGATCACGCGGGCCTGGTCCGCGAGCGCGCGCAGGGTGGCGGGCTCGCCGACGTCGGCGCGGAGCACTCCGATGGCCGAGCCGCCGGGCAGCCGGTCGCGCAGTGCCGCCAGCTTGCCGGGGTCCCGGCCCGCGACGGCCCAGCGCAGGCCCTCGGGAGCGTGCTCGGCGAGATACTCCGCCGTCAGCGTGCCGACGAAGCCGGTGGCGCCGAACAGCACGATGTCGTAGGGGCGGTCCGTCGTTTTCAGCCTGCTCATGACACTCCTTGCCCATGCAGCCCGCGCAGCTGTCGGGGGCCGAGGCTAGCGTGAACGGTGCGGGACCCGAAGGGCGCCCCGTGCGGTGGGCCCTGGGGAATCGGGGCGCACCGGGGCACTTCGCTAAGCGCCCGCTCGTTCAGGTCTTGTGCCCGGTGGACGGTGTTCCTAGCATCACCGGTGTTACATCGTTTGTGTCATACGCGCTTGGGGGCATGACGGCATGACGACGGCAACGACGCCGCAACAGGGCCCGCTCGGCAGGGTACGGGTGGTCGAGCTGGCCGGGATCGGCCCCGGCCCCTTCGCCGCGATGCTGCTCGCCGACCTGGGCGCCGACGTGGTCCGGGTGGACCGCCCCGACGGCCCCGGCCTCGGCATCGACCCCGCGCGCGACGTCACCAACCGCAACAAGCGCTCCGTCGTGGTCGACCTCAAGGCCCCGGACGGCCCCGCGCGCGTGCTCGACCTCGCCGAGCGCGCCGACATCCTCATCGAGGGCTATCGCCCCGGCGTCGCCGAGCGCCTCGGCGTCGGCCCCGCCGACTGCCACGCCCGCAACCCCCGTCTGGTCTACGGCCGGATGACCGGCTGGGGCCAGGACGGCCCGCTCGCCGACCGCGCCGGGCACGACGCCTCCTACATCGCCGTCACCGGCACCCTCGGCATGATCGGCCGCCCCGGCGAACCCCCGGCCCTGCCCGCCAACCTCCTCGGGGACTACGCGGGCGGCTCCCTCTACCTCGTCGTCGGCGTCCTAGCCGCCCTGCACCACGCCCGCGCCACCGGCACCGGCCAGGTGGTGGACGCCGCCATCGTGGACGGCACCGCCCACCTCTCCGCCATGATCCACGGCATGCTCGCCGCGGGCGCCTGGCAGGACCGCCGCGCCGCCAACCTGCTGGACGGCGGCTGCCCCTACTACGGCACCTACGAGACCGCCGACGGGAAGTACATGGCGGTCGGCGCCCTGGAACCCCGGTTCTACGCCGAGTTCCTCCGCCTCCTCGACCTCGACGGCCTGGCCGACGCCCACCACGACCCGGCCCGCTGGCCCGAGCTGCGCGAGCGGGTCGCCGCCCGCTTCAAGTCCGGTACCCGCGCCGAGTGGACGGCCCGTTTCGAAGGCACTGACGCCTGCGTGGCCCCCGTACTGAGCCTGCGCGAGGCCCCGCACCACCCCCACCTGGCCGCCCGCGCCACCTTCACCGAGCACGACGGGCTGGTCCAGCCCGCCCCCGCCCCGCGCTTCTCCGCCACCCCCACCCGCGTCCGCACCGGCCCCGCCCTGCCCGGCACCGGCGCCGAGGACGTGGCCCGCGACTGGGACCTCCCGCAAGCCACCGGCTGACCGCCCCGCCCACCCTCCCGAAAGGCACACCAGTGACCACCGAAGCGTTCGTGTACGACGCGATCCGCACCCCGCGCGGCCGAGGTAAGGCCAACGGCGCGCTGCACGGCACCAAGCCGATCGACCTGGTCGTCGGCCTGATCCACGAGATCCGCGCCCGCTTCCCCGGCCTGGACCCGGCCGCCATCGACGACATCGTGCTCGGCGTCGTCGGCCCCGTCGGCGACCAGGGCTCCGACATCGCCCGCATCGCCGCCGTCGCCGCGGGCCTCCCGGACACCGTGGCGGGCGTACAGGAGAACCGCTTCTGCGCCTCGGGCCTGGAGGCCGTCAACACGGCCGCCGCCAAGGTCCGCTCCGGCTGGGAGGACCTGGTGCTGGCGGGCGGTGTCGAGTCGATGTCGCGGGTGCCGATGGCCTCGGACGGCGGCGCCTGGTTCAACGACCCGATGACCAACCTCGCCACCAACTTCGTCCCGCAGGGCATCGGCGCCGACCTCATCGCCACCATCGAGGGCTTCAGCCGCCGCGACGTCGACGAGTACGCGGCCCTGTCCCAGGAGCGCGCCGCCGACGCGATCAAGGGAGGCCGCTTCGAGCGCTCGGTGGTCGCCGTCAGGGACCGCGCGGGTCTCACCGTCCTCGACCACGACGAGTTCCCCCGCCCCGGCACCACCGCCGACTCCCTCGCCGGTCTCAAGCCGTCCTTCGCCGACATCGGCGAGCTGGGCGGGTTCGACGCGGTCGCGCTGCAGAAGTACCACTGGGTGGAGAAGATCGACCACGTCCACCACGCGGGCAACTCCTCCGGCATCGTGGACGGCGCCTCCCTGGTCGCCATCGGCTCCCGCGAGGTGGGGGAGCGGTACGGGCTCACCCCCCGCGCCCGGATCGTCTCCGCCGCCGTCTCCGGCTCCGAGCCCACCATCATGCTCACCGGCCCCGCCCCCGCCACCCGCAAGGCGCTCGCCAAGGCCGGGCTGACCATCGACGACATCGACCTGGTCGAGATCAACGAGGCGTTCGCCGCCGTCGTCCTGCGCTTCGTCAAGGACATGGGCCTGTCCCTGGACAAGGTCAACGTCAACGGCGGCGCCATCGCCCTCGGCCACCCCCTCGGCGCCACCGGCGCGATGATCCTCGGCACCCTCGTGGACGAACTGGAGCGCCAGGACAAGCGGTACGGCCTGGCCACGCTGTGCGTCGGCGGCGGCATGGGCATCGCCACGATCATCGAACGCGTCTGAACTCCCAGCGGAATCAACGCAATCAGCGGAATCAGCGGAATCAGCGGGACCAAGCGACTTCTACGGAGACGACTGTCATGACCGAGAGCACCACCATCCGCTGGGAACAGGACGACACCGGTGTCGTCACCCTCGTCCTGGACGACCCGGGCCAGTCCGCGAACACCATGAACCAGGCGTTCCGCGAGTCCCTCGCCGTGATCACCGACCGGCTGGAGGCCGAGAAGGACTCGATCCGGGGCATCATCTTCACCTCCGCCAAGAAGACCTTCTTCGCGGGCGGCGACCTGCGCGACCTGATCCGGGTCACCCCCGACACCGCCCAGGACCTCTTCGACGGCGGCCTCGCCATCAAGCGCAACCTGCGCCGCATCGAGACCCTCGGCGTGCCCGTGGTCGCCGCGATCAACGGCGCGGCCCTCGGCGGCGGCTTCGAGATCGCCCTCGCCTGCCACCACCGCATCGCGCTGGACGCCCCCGGCTCCCGCATCGGCTGCCCCGAGGTCACCCTCGGCCTGCTCCCCGGCGGTGGCGGCGTCGCCCGTACCGTCCGGCTGCTCGGCATCACCGACGCGCTGCTGAAGGTCCTGCTCCAGGGCACCCAGTACAACCCGCGCCGCGCTCTGGACAACGGGCTCGTGCACGAGGTGGCGGAGACGCCGGAGGAGCTGACCGCGAAGGCCCGCGCCTTCATCGACGCCAACCCGGAGTCCAAGCAGCCCTGGGACCAGCCCGGTTACCGCATCCCGGGCGGCACCCCGGCCAACCCGAAGTTCGCCGCCAACCTGCCCGCCTTCCCGGCCTCCCTGCGCAAGCAGACCAACGGCGCGCCCTACCCGGCGCCGCGCAACATCCTGGCCGCCGCGGTCGAGGGCGCCCAGGTCGACTTCGAGACCGCGCAGGTCATCGAGGCGCGGTACTTCGTGGAACTGGCGGCCGGGCAGACCGCGAAGAACATGATCCAGGCGTTCTTCTTCGACCTCCAGGCCGTCAACTCCGGCCTCAGCCGCCCCCAGGGCATCGAACCGCGCAAGGTCCGCAAGGTCGCCGTGCTCGGCGCGGGCATGATGGGCGCGGGCATCGCCTACTCCTGCGCCCGCGCGGGGATCGAGGTCGTCCTCAAGGACGTCTCGCTGGAGGCGGCCGCCAAGGGCAAGGGCTACTCCGAGAAGCTGTGCGCCAAGGCCGTCGCCAAGGGCCGCACCAGCCAGGAGAAGGCCGACGCCCTGCTGGCCCGGATCACCCCGGCCGCCGACGCGGCGGCCCTCGCGGGCTGCGACGCGGTGATCGAGGCGGTCTTCGAGGACACGTCGCTCAAGCACAAGGTGTTCCAGGAGATCCAGTCCGTCGTCGAGCCCGACGCGCTGCTCTGCTCCAACACCTCCACGCTGCCCATCACCGCGCTGGCCGAGGGCGTCGAGCGCCAGGGCGACTTCATCGGGCTGCACTTCTTCTCGCCGGTCGACAAGATGCCGCTGGTCGAGATCATCAAGGGCGAGCGCACGGGCGACGAGGCGCTGGCCCGCGCGTTCGACCTGGTCCGCCAGATCAACAAGACCCCCATCGTCGTCAACGACTCCCGCGGTTTCTTCACCTCACGGGTGATCGGCCACTTCATCAACGAGGGCGTCGCGATGGTCGGCGAGGGCATCGAACCGGCCTCGGTGGAGCAGGCGGCAGCCCAGGCGGGCTACCCGGCCAAGGTCCTCTCCCTGATGGACGAACTCACCCTCACCCTCCCGCGCAAGATCCGCGCGGAGACCCGGCGGGCCGTGGAGGAGGCGGGCGGCACCTGGACCCCGCACCCCGCCGACGAGGTCGTGGACCGCCTGGTCGACGAGTTCGACCGCCCCGGCCGCAGCGGCGGCGCAGGCTTCTACGACTACGAGGACGGCAAGCGCGCCGCCCTCTGGCCGGGCCTCCGCGAACACTTCACCAAGCCGGGCCACGAGATCCCCTTCCGGGACATGCAGGAACGCATGCTCTTCTCGGAGGCCCTCGACACCGTCCGCCTCCTGGAGGAAGGCGTCCTCACCTCCATCGCCGACGCCAACATCGGCTCCATCCTCGGCATCGGCTTCCCCGGCTGGACCGGCGGCGTCCTCCAGTACATCAACGGCTACGAGGACGGGCTGCCGGGCTTCGTAGCGCGCTCGCGGGAACTGGCGGAGCGGTACGGCGACCGCTTCACGCCCCCGGTCCTGCTGGTGGAGAAGGCGGAGAAGGGCGAGACCTTCACCGACGCCCGCTGACGTACCGGTACATGTGGGTGCCCCCGGTCCGCCGGGGGCACCGCACGTCCTACGCCGCTCCGGACTGCTCCACCACCAGCTGATCCCCGGCACGAAACCGCTCGGTGCCGCCCTCCTCCCACGTCACGACCACGAACAGGCCGCCCATCGCACCGATGTCGGTCCTCGTCGCCTTGATCGTGCGCCACTGCCCCTCGTAGCCGATCCGGTCCCCGCGGCTGAGGAGTTTCAGCGCGGGGGAAGCGATGTCGACCGCGAGCGAGGGGAGGACGATCCCCACCCCGCCCAGTGCCGCTCTGAGGGACTCCACCGCTGTGAACGGATCGACATCCGGTTTCTTCGTATCCATGAACGGGACGCTAGGACTGGGGTGTTGGTGGGCGGTATGCTGTTTCTCGATTTTTCTCAGGTGCTGGCTTGCTTAGCTCGCTTTTTCGCATGAAGGTAGTCCGAACCCGTGGTGGTGCGACCCTCACCGGTTGATGCTGGGGTGATCAGCCCCGGCGGAAGGAACTGGTCATGGCGCGACGACTGCGGTTCAACGGGACGGGCAGCGGCGAAGGTGGCTGCCCGGCGATTCATGAAGACCTGGACACGGGCGAGGTCATCGTGCACGGACCGCGCCTCACCGACCCCGAGGCCCTCGCCCAACTCCAGCACATCAACGAGGACGAGGTGCCGATCGTGGTGCCCCGCAACACCCTGATCGACTTCGGCCCG
The DNA here is from genome assembly GCF_044903645.1 of Streptomyces sp. NPDC002176. Lineage (NCBI taxonomy): Bacteria > Bacillati > Actinomycetota > Actinomycetes > Kitasatosporales > Streptomycetaceae > Streptomyces > Streptomyces sp. NPDC002176. Next base: position 1,202,915 of record NZ_JBJDQW010000001.1, on the reverse strand, counting down.
AAAGACCGTGACGCCGAACCGCGCATTCTCACCCCCGAGCAGTTCGCCCAGCTCTTCGAGAACTTCCAACACAGCGCGTGGCACCTGGAGATGCGCAAGCGCTACGCGGTCGACGAAACCACCGACACCTGGGCCCAGTTCACCAGGGGTGAGGCACCGACGTGGGACCTCGACACCCCATGGAGCCAGGGCATTCGGGCCAAGACGGCGGACGGCGTGTACGTCGGCCGGGTGCGCATCGTGGACAACCCGCCGACCGAGGGGCAGCGTTACCTGCTCGCGCACGCCGAGAAGAACGCCGCCTTGGGCGAGGATGTACGCAACATGTGGCGCGAGGACGCCAAGCGCGTCAACCTGCCGGACGAGGACTTCTGGATCTTCGACTCGCACATCGTCGCCGTGTGCATCTTCGATGATGACGACAACCTGACGGGTGCCGAAATGGTCACGGAACCGGCGCGAGTCAACCAGTACAACCGACTGCGGGACGTGGCCCAGCACCATGCCACCCCGTTCAGGAAGTTCGCGGCCGCGCTGGCCACGAAGGAGGAGTGACGCAGGTGTGTGCCGGTGAGCACTGACTACCAGCAGGCCCGCGAAGCGCTCGGGGTTCGGCTACGGGAGCTTCGGTTGTCCTGTCCTGACGGTCGGCTCACCGGCACGGCTCTGGCCCGTCGGCTCGGCTGGCCCAACTCGAAGGTCTCTAAGCTGGAGCTGGGCAAGCAGACGGCTACCCCGGAGGACTTGCGGCAGTGGGCCGCCGCGTGTGGTCAGGCCGCGTCCTATGACGAGCTGCGGGCCAGACTGGCAGGGTTCGAGTCGCACATCCGCTCATGGCGCAGACAGCTCGTAGGCGGCCACAAGCCCGTGCAGGACGCCCACAACGAGGCACAGGCCGACTCGAAGGTGCTCCGGGCCTGGGAGTCCTCATGGATCGTGGGCGTGCTCCAGACTCCCGACTATGCGCGCGCCGTGCTGACCCGGTCCGCCGAGCTGCACCGGTCGCCGCGCGACGTCGAAGAAGCCGTCCGTGCCCGGATGAAACGCCAGGAACTCCTGTACAGCGGGGGCAGGCAGTACCACGTCATCCTCTGGGAACCGGTCCTGCGCTCGCTGGTCTGCTCGCCCTCGGTCCTGGCGGTCCAGCTCGACCGCCTCACCGGGGTCATCGGCATGGACACCGTGGAACTCGGCATCGTCCCGCTCACCGCGTCCTTGAAGGCCCCACCCGGTCTGGGCTTCTGGATCTACGACGACCGCCAGGTGGTCACGGAGACGTGGCACGCCGAGTTGTGGCTCGACGACGCCGACAGCGTCGCCCTGTACCTCCGGACATGGAAAACCTTGCGTGAGTCCGCCGTGTACGGCCCCGATGCCCAGAACCTCATCAACGCGGCCCGCCACGCCCTGAATGCTCGGTGATGCTTCGGCAACACACGAACTGGCCCTGCAACGACACCACCAGCATGCGAGGGTCCCGTGCCGGTCGACCGGCACGAGACCCCCGCGGGGTGTCACTCCGAACGAGCGGAGGTGCGCGTCATGCGGTAACCCTGCCGGCGCCGCGGGAGTTGGCGAAGCTCACCGCTGCGAGGACGGAACACACTATGAACGCTCCTCCTCTCACCGGGGCGTCGGCCGGGGCGAAAAATGCGGAGTACACGGCGATGGCCGCCTGCGTCGCTCCGAGAAGCAGTAGCCACCCGGCCCCGATTACTGAGGGGATGCGCCTTCGCGCGGAGTCGAACCACAGCAGTACGGCCCCTCCCATGATCAGAATGATCACGCAGACACTCGCGGCGGACCACACGATGCCGGCGGCCGTCGGACCCTCGGGATGATCGACCTCGGCTCCCACGGAACCCAGCTGTGCGACCACGTACTCGACGACCAAGAGGTAGAGCGCCTGGAGCGCGAGGACGGAAGCAGCCGCTCTTCTCACCCACGGAAGGCTCATCGCGGCTGGTTGCCTCTGATGAGGGCGCCTGTGCTCTTCACCCATGTGGTGGAGTCGGCGGTGCGCTCGGAACGCGCTTCGACCTTCTTCCCGCCGAGAACCGCGGCAAGACGCGCCGCCTGGAGGTCTGCTGCCTCGGTGGCGGCGGCGACCTCGCTGCTCGTGCCGCCGAGCGTTGGCTCGCTGTCGGCCGCAAGAGCGGGAACTTGCGATGCCAGCGCCAGGAAAACCGCGAGCGAGCCCGAGATTTTTCCAAGTCTTCTCCGCATAACCCCCCCTGTTCGTGTGGTTTTCGTGTGTGATCCGTGCAGTTTCGTGGATCTTGAAAAAGTGCACAAGAGTAGACCTCTGGCATATGACAAGGCGGCTGTAGTTCTTGATCACGATTGGTCATGCCGGTGGCGTCGTCGCTGGTGACAGCCGCTGCCCGGCCGTGGGAGTTCCCGGAGTCCTAGTCCGCGCGCCCGTGCCCCGCCTCACCCTCCCCCAGCCACTCCCGCACCTCGTGCCGCAGTGAACGCTGGAACGTGGTCAGGAGGGCCTGGATGACGAGGGGCTGCATGTGGGCGGAGAGGGTGCGGACGTCGCTCGGAGTGTGCTCGGGGACCGCGTCGCGGAGGAGGGCGGAGAGTTCCTGCGCGGCCGCCCGGGAATGGTCGAGGAGGGTGGTGCGCGCGGCGAGGATGACCTCCTGGGAGAAGGGGAGGTCGAGGAGCTGGACGGCGAGGCGCAGCATGCCGGTGTCCACTCGCCAGTCGTCCCCCTCGGCGGCCAGGACGTCCATCGCCGCCAGGCGCCGTACGTCGTCGTCGGTCAGGGGGCGCCCCGCGCGGCGGTCCAGCTCGGTGCGGCCGACCGTCTCCACCGCCTCCGGGGCCCAGGAGGAGACCACCGCCCGGTGCACCGCGAGGTCCTGCTCGGTGAGGTCGGCCGGGAGGCGGCTCAGGTAGCGCTCGATCGCCGCCAGCGTCATCCCCTGCAGCCGCAGCTCCTCGATCAGCGCGAGGCGGGCCAGGTGCGCGTGGCCGTAGCGGCCGACCCGGCGGGGGCCTATCTCGGGGGGCGGGAGCAGACCGCGGGTGCCGTAGAAACGCACCGTGCGCACGGTGACGCCGGACCGCGCGGCCAGCTCGTCGATGGTGAGGGTCGGGTCCTCGGCCTCGGTGGTCATCGCAGCAGTATTGCTGTCGCAGCAGGAGTGTGAAACCCGCGGAGGCACGCGTGTGCAACCGGCGAAGGTCATGTGAGAAGTGCCGCTCTGTGACGTGGACCACCGCATATCGGGTGATCTCTCTGGGAAACTGCTGCCTTGGTCTGTACCGCGACATGATCGTGCGGCGCGGGCCGCCCTGTAAGGAACCGGTCCCTCGTGGCCCGGGAGTACCAGAGAGTGGAACGATCCGTGAGCAAGGACGCCGTTGACTCGGCCCCGGCCGCTGCCCCCACGCAGCAGGCCCAGACGCCCGCGGACGCGGGCGACGCCGGTTACAGCAAGGACCTGAAGCCCCGGCACGTCAACATGATCGCCATCGGCGGTGCCATCGGCACCGGCCTGTTCCTGGGCGCGGGCGGCCGCCTGCACAACGCGGGCCCCGCGCTCGCCCTGGCCTATCTGGTCTGCGGAGTCTTCGCCTTCTTCGTGGTCCGGGCGCTGGGCGAGCTGGTCCTGTACCGCCCGTCCTCCGGGTCCTTCGTGTCGTACGCGCGCGAGTTCCTCGGCGAGAAGGGCGCCTACGTCGCCGGGTGGATGTACTTCCTGAACTGGTCGACCACCGGCATCGCCGACATCACCGCGATCGCGCTCTACACGCACTACTGGAGCATGTTCACGTCCATACCGCAGTGGGTGCTGGCACTCGTCGCGCTGGCCGTGGTGCTCGCCGTGAACCTGATCTCGGTCAAGATCTTCGGCGAGATGGAGTTCTGGTTCTCCATCATCAAGGTCGCCACCCTGGTGGGCTTCATGCTCATCGGCATCTTCCTGCTGGCCACCCAGCACGACGTCGGCGGCCACCAGCCCGGCGTCAGCCTCATCACCGACCACGGCGGGATCTTCCCGCACGGCATGATGCCGGTCGTCCTCGTCATGCAGGGCGTGATCTTCGCGTACGCCGCGCTCGAGCTGGTCGGCGTCGCCGCCGGTGAGACCGAGCAGCCCGAGAAGGTCGTCCCCCGCGCGGTGAACTCGATCATGTGGCGCGTCGGCGTGTTCTACGTCGGCTCGGTCGTGCTGCTCGCCCTGCTGCTGCCCGGCTCGGTGTACACCGCCGACCAGAGCCCGTTCGTGACCGTCCTGTCCAAGGTCGGCATCCCGGCGGCCGGTGACGTGATGAACCTGGTGGTGCTCACCGCCGCCATGTCCTCGCTGAACTCCGGCCTGTACTCCACCGGCCGCATCCTGCGCTCCATGGCCATGGCCGGCTCCGCGCCGAAGTTCACCACCCGGATGAACCGCAGCCAGGTCCCCTACGGCGGCATCCTGCTGACCTGCGCGGTCTGCGTGCTCGGCGTCGGCCTGAACTACCTCGTGCCCAGCCAGGCGTTCGAGATCGTGCTGAACGTCGCCTCGCTCGGCATCATCAGCACCTGGGTGATCATCATGCTCTGCCACATGATCTTCGTCCGCCGCGCCCGCGAGGGCCAGGTCACCCGGCCGCGCTTCCAGCTGAAGTTCAGCCCGGTCACGGAGATCGTCACGATCGCGTTCCTGCTGGTCTGTCTCGGCATGATGTGGAACGACCCCGAGGTCGGCCGCCGCACCCTCTATCTGATCCCGCTGATCGCCGTCCTGCTGGTCGCGGGCTGGTTCGGGGTGCGCCGCCGCGTCACCGCGAACACCGACCGGGAGCTGACCGACCTCACGAAGTAGCAGCTCACGGCCACTGTCAGTGGCAGCCCTTACGGTGGCGTCATGTCGGAGGAGATCGTCTACATCCGGGGTGACGCCACCGCGCCATGTGCGGAGGGCGCCCGCGCGATCGCCCATGTCTGCAACGACTCCGGCCTGGGCGCCGTCCAGCTCGTCAGCGGGCGGCCGGCGGGACGGGGCATCCCCGTCACCGTGTACGACCACGGGGAGGCCGCATGACGGACGTACTGGTGCTGGGCGGAGCCGGGGTGGACACCATCGTCCGCGTGCCCGAGCTGCCGCTGCCCTTCGCCGACAGCTATCACGTCGACACCGGGGTGCACACCCGCGCCGGGCAGACCGGCGACTTCGTCGCGCTCGGGCTGGCCGCGCTGGGCCTCGACGTCCACCACCTCGACCTGATCGGTGACGACCCCGAGGGCGACCTCGTCCGCGCCCTGCACCGGGACCGGGGCATCGCCCTGACCGCGCTGCCCCAGCCCGCCGGGACCAAGCGGGCGGTCAACCTGGTCGGCCCGGACGGCCGCCGCCTCTCCCTGTACGACACCAGCCGCGCCCGCCCCGGCGACCGCTTCCCCGACGACGTGCTGCGCCCCCTCGCGGCGGCCGCCCGGCACGTCCACGTGACCATCACCCCGCCCTGCGCCGAGGCCCTGCCGCTGCTCCGCGAGACCGGCGTGCCGCTCTCCACCGACCTGCACGACTGGGACGGCGAGAACCCGTACCACGAGCCCTACGCCCTCGCCGCCGACCTGGTCTTCGTCTCCGCCGCCGCGCTCCCCGACCCCGAGCGCACCATGCGGCGCATAGCCGAGCGAGGCCGGGCCGAGGTCGTCGTCGCCACGGCGGGCGCCGAGGGTGCCTATCTGCTGGCCGACGGCGAGCTGACCCACGTCCCGCCGGTCACCCCGCCCGCCCCGGTCGTCGACTCCAACGGCGCGGGCGACGCCTTCGCGGCCGCCTTCCTCTACGGCCACCTCGCCGGGGAGACGCCCGAGCGCTGCGCCCGCTACGGCGCGGCAGCGGGCGCCTACGCCTGCACCGTCCCCGCCACCCGCACGGACGCGATAGGCCGCGACGGCCTCCTCGGAGAGGGAGCCGTCACGGCCTAGGACAAAGACGGGACTCAGTGCGCGTGCACGTCGTTCGTCGCCTCGATCTTCCTCCACGACTTCGGCTGGGCCGCGTGAGCCGCCAGCGACCGGGCCGACGAGCCCGAACTCCGCGCGTCCGGCTTCGACGGCTGGAACAGCCAGGTGTCGAAGAGCGCGGCCAGCGGCTTGCCGGACACCTGCTCGGCGTACTTCTGGAAGTCGGCCACCGAGGCGTTGCCGTAGGCGTGCTCCTTCGGCCAGCCCTTCAGCACGGCGAAGAACGCGTCGTCGCCGATCTGCTCGCGCAGCGCCTGCACGGCGAGCGCGCCCCGGTCGTAGACGGCGAGGTCGAACTGCGCGTCCGCGCCGGGGTCACCGGGCTTGACGGTCCAGAACGGGTCGTCGGCCGGGTGCGAGGCGTACACGTAGTCGGCCAGCTCGCGCGTGGTGCCCTCGCCCTCGTGCTCCGACCAGAGCCACTGCGCGTACCGGGCGAAGCCCTCGTTGATCCAGATGTCCTTCCAGCCCTTGAGCGACACGTCGTCGCCGTACCACTGGTGGGCCAGCTCGTGCACGACCACCGAGGTGTTGGAACCGGCCGCGAACTGCTTCGGGCTGTAGTAGACGCGGGTCTGCGTCTCCAGGGCGTACCCGGTGGTGGTGTTCGGGACGTAGCCTCCGGCCGAGGAGAACGGATACGGCCCGAAATAGCCGCTCAGCCAGTCCACCAGCTCACCGGTGCGCTCCACGCTCGCCCGCGCCGCGCCGTCGTTCGCGCCGAGGTCCCGGCTGTACGCGTTGATCACCGGCACCCCGCCCTCGGAGGTGGAGGTGGTGATGTCGAACCGGCCGAGCGCGAGCGTGGCCAGATAGGTGGCCTGCGGCTTGTCCTGGCGCCAGTTGTACCGGGTCCAGCCCAGCTTCGAACTGGTCGACGCCAGCGTGCCGTTGGAGATCGCCTGGGTGCCGTCCGGCACCGCCACCGACACGTCGTAGGTCGCCTTGTCGCTGGGGTGATCGTTGCTCGGGAACCACCACCAGGCCGCCTCGGGCTCGTCGGCCGCGATCGCGCCGTCCGGCGTGCGGTGCCAGGTGGAGAAGCCGTACGCGCTCTTCGTCGACGGCACCCCGCTGTAGCGGACCACCACGGTGACCTGCGTCCCCTTGGCCAGCGGGGTCTTCGGGGTGACGACCAGTTCATGCTCGCCCGATGTGGTGAACGCGGCCTTGGTGCCGTTGACCCGCACCTCGCTGACGTCCAGCAGGAAGTCCAGGTCGAAGCTGGACAGGTCCTGCGTGGTCTTCGCCAGGATGGTCGCGGTGCCCTGCAGCTCATCGGTCTTCGGCTGGTACTGGAGCCTCAGGTCGTAGTGCGAGACGTCGTAGCCGCCGTTGCCGTACTGCGGGTAGTAGGGGTCGCCGATGCCCGGCGCGCCGGGGGCGGACGACGCGGCCGATGCCGGGATCGCCAGCAGGAGGGAGGCCGCGGCCAGGGCGCCCGGTGCGATGATTCTGCGGTGCACGTCAGCTCCAAGTCTTCTGGACAGGAAGTCTGTTCGGAGCCTATTCAGTCCCGGCCGCTCCTGACGTGTCCACGGCCCCTGCTGTCACACGATCGCCATTCAGCCGTCACGCGTCCCGGTGACCGCCGAAAGGCCCTCTTCTGTACGGGTGTTGACGGGAGTAGCGTCCGCCCATGCCGAATCGCTCGCTCTGGAGAATGCTCGCGGTCCTGGCCGTCGGCGCACTGACGGCCGTCCTCCTCGCCCCGACCGCCGCGCAGGCGGCACCGCGCGAGAGCAGGCCCGTGTACTCGTACGCCGATGCCGTCCGCGAGTCCGTCTGGGTGGACACCGGCCTGGACGAGGACGGCGACGGCCGCACCGACCGCGTCGCCGCCGACATCGTCCGCCCCGCCGAAGCCGCCCGCGCGGGCCGCAAGGTGCCCGTCATCATGGACGCCAGCCCCTACTACTCCTGCTGCGGCCGCGGCAACGAGAGCCAGCTGAAGACGTACGACGCGCAGGGGCACGTCGTGCAGATGCCGCTCTTCTACGACAACTACTTCGTGCCGCGCGGCTACGCGTTCGTCGGCGTCGACCTCACCGGCACCAACCGCAGCGACGGCTGTGTGGACGTCGGCGGCCGCTCCGACATCCGCTCCGCCAAGGCCGTCGTCGACTGGCTCGGCGGCCGGGCCCGCGGCTACACCACCCGCACGGGCAGCACCCCGGCCAGGGCGAGCTGGACCACCGGCGCCACCGGCATGATCGGCAAGAGCTGGGACGCCACCATCGCCAACGGCGTCGCCGCCACCGGCGTCCAGAACCTGAAGACCATCGTGCCGATCAGCGGCATCTCCTCCTGGTACGACTACTACTTCGCCCAGGGCGCCCAGCTCTACGACGGCGGGCCCGACGAACTCGCGGGATACGTGGAGCGCGAGGGAGTCCACTGCGCCGCCGTACAGAAGAAACTCGCCGACGGCAGCCCCGACTCCGGCGACTGGACCCGGCTGTGGACCGAGCGGGACTACGTGAAGGACGCGGGCAAGGTCCGCGCCAGCGTGTTCCTGGTGCACGGCATGCAGGATCTCAACGTCCGCACCAAGCACTTCGGACAGTGGTGGGACGCGCTGGCGAAGCACGGCGTCGAGCGCAAGATCTGGCTCTCCCAGACCGGCCACGTCGACCCCTTCGACTACCGGCGCGGCGCCTGGGTCGACACCCTGCACCGCTGGTTCGACCACGAACTCCTCGGCTACGACAACGGCATCGACCGCGAGCCCATGGCCGACATCGAACGCCACCCCGACCAGTGGACCACCTCCACCGTCTGGCCCCCGCGCGACACCCGGACCACCACCCTGTACCCGGCCCGCGGCAGCACGCCCGGCGTCGGCACCCTGGGCCTCGGCCGGGCCACCGGCACCGAGACCTTCACCGACGACCCGAGCTGGAGCGAGACCGACTGGGCGGCCGACCTCACCAAGCCGACCCCCGACAAGGCCGCCTTCATCACCCCGGCACTCACCGGCCCGCTGCGGATCTCCGGCTCCTCCCGGGTGACCGTCACCGCCACCCCGAGCACCGCCTCCGCCCACCTGTCCGCCGTCCTGGTCGACCTCGGCCCCGACACCATCCGCGACTACGCCGACGGCGGCGAGGGCATCACCACCCTCACCGAGCGCACCTGCTTCGGCGAGAGCACGGCCGGGGACAGCGCCTGCTTCAAGACCACCGCCGCGAAGACGGCCGACGTCGGCGCCACCGTCGTCAGCCGGGGCTGGGCCGACCTCGGCCATCACGCCTCGCTCGCCAAGGGCGTCCCGCTCACCCCCGGCCGCGCCTACACGATGACCCTCGACCTCGCCGCCACCGACCACGTCGTACCCGAGGGCCACCGGCTGGCGCTGGTCGTCGCGGGCACCGACAAGGACCTCATCGAACCGCCCGCCACCCGCCCCACCCTCACCCTCGACCTCTCCCGCACCACCGCCCGCCTCCCGCTGACCGGCGGCCCCGCCGCCCTGGCCCGAGCGACGGCGGCGACGCCCGCGCCCGCACAGCGCACCCTCACCGTCGTCGGCACCCCGAGCTGCCTGACCGGCCACGGCGACGGCTGCACCGGCACCGGACCGGACACCCCCTAGGAGGGGCGCGGCTCCGACGCCACACCGTCCAGCGCCGTACGACCCCGTACACCCTCGACCACGCGTACGCCCGCCGACCACTTGGCCCCGCTCCCGCCCGCCACCGCGGGCGGGAGCGGGGAAGCCCGCGCCCTCGGCCGACCGCTGCTTGGGCCGGACGTGGGAATACTCATCTCATGTCACCCGCCTACGCCACCTTCGGCCTGGAACCGGCGACCCGCGTCGGCGCCGTCCTCGCCGACGGCGGCTACCAGGTCCACCGCGACTTCGTGGACTTCGTCGTCGACGGCAGCCCGCTGCTGTTCCGGCTCGCCGACCTGGACGCCGTGTCGCCGCTCGCCTCCGACCTCCCGCCCGCCGTGCTCGACGCCCAGGTCCGCGCGCTGCTGCTGGAGGACGAACCCCCGCTGCCCGGCGGCCGGTTCGTGCTCTACGGCTGCCCGGAGTGCGCCGACCTGGGCTGCGGCGCCGTCACCGTCGTCATCGAACGGGACGGCGACGACTACCGCTGGCGGGACTTCGCCTGGCAGACCGGCGAACACGTGGACCTCGAACGCGACGGCTACCACGGCACCGGCCCGTTCCGCTTCCACGGCCCCGCCTACCGCGCCGCCCTCACCGCGCTGCTCAACGGCACCCACGACGCCACCCCACCGCGCCGGGTGCTCCTCATCGGCCCCCGCGCCGGTCTCCTCGCCAGGCTCGCGGCCGCCCTGCGCGGCATCGGCATCGGCGCCGACATCACCCCGGACGCCACCGACGTCCCGGCCGCGGAACTCACCTCGTACGGCGCCGCGCTGACCGTCTCGGAGCCGCAACGGGCCGCCCTGCGCGAGGTGTTCGCGCGCACCGGCATCGTCCTCGTGGACGCGCCCGCTCCCGTCGTCCCGCTCCTCGTCGCCCAACTCCAGCAGGCCCTGGACCAGGCTCCGGAAGGGCGCCGCCGCCTCACCGCGCTGACCGCGACCCCGTACGCCGCCGAGATCGAGGTGACCGCGCCGGGCCGCGTCCAGCTCACCGCGTACCGCTTCGACCGGCTCCGCCGCACCCGCGTCCACACCGTCCTGGACGCCACCCTCGGCCCCGGCCACCACCGGCTGCCGCTCGACCCGAGGACGGTCCGGGGCGAGGCGTACCTCGTGGCGCGCACCTCCGGCGGGGTCCTGGTGGCACCGGTCCGGGGCCGCCCGGCCCGCGACTAAAATCAGCGTCCTGATGACTGCCACCCTCGTCGCCAAGAACCTCGCCGCCGGCCACGGCGACCGCTCCCTCTTCACCGGGCTCGACCTCGTCGTCGCGCCCGGTGACGTGATCGGGCTGGTCGGTGCCAACGGCGCGGGCAAGTCCACGCTGCTGAAGATGCTCGCCGGGCTCACCCAGCCCGAGGACGGCGAGCTGCGGCTCTCCCCGCCGACCGCGACCGTCGGCCACCTCCCGCAGGAGCCGGAGCGCAGGGAGGGCGAGTCCGTACGGGACTTCCTGGCCCGCCGCACCGGCGTCGCCGAGGCCCAGCGCACCATGGACGAGGCCACCCAGGCACTGGTCGACGGCGCGCCCGGCGCCGACGACGCCTACGCCACCGCCCTGGACCGCTGGCTCAACCTGGGCGGCGCCGACCTGGACGAACGCGCCGAGGACGTGGCAGGCACCCTCGGCCTCGCCGTCGGCCTGGACCGGCCCATGACCTCCCTGTCCGGCGGCCAGGCCGCCCGCGCCGGACTCGCCTCCCTGCTGCTCTCCCGCTACGACGTCTTCCTGCTGGACGAGCCCACCAACGACCTCGACCTCGACGGCCTGGAGCGGCTGGAACGCTTCGTCACCGGGCTGCGCGCGGGCACCGTCGTCGTCAGCCACGACCGCGAGTTCCTCACCCGCACCGTCACCAAGGTCCTCGAACTCGACCTGGCCCAGCAGCAGATCAACCTCTACGGCGGCGGCTACGCGGCCTATCTGGAGGAGCGGGACGTGTCCCGCAGGCACGCCCGCGAGGACTACGAGGAGTACGCCGACAAGCGCGCCGCCCTCCAGGACCGCGCGCAGACGCAGCGCTCCTGGATGGACAAGGGCGTCAAGAACGCCCGGCGCAAGGCGGGCTCCGACAACGACAAGATCGGCCGCAAGTTCCGCAGCGAGGCCAGCGAGAAGCAGGCCGCCAAGGCCCGGCAGACCCAGCGGATGATCGAGCGCCTGGAGGTGGTCGAGGAGCCCCGCAAGGAGTGGGAGCTGCGTATGGAGATCGCCGCCGCCCCGCGCTCCGGCGCGGTCGTCGCCACGCTCCGGGACGCCGAGGTCCGGCGCGACGGCTTCACCTTCGGCCCGGTCTCGCTCCAGGTCGACTGGGCCGACCGGATCGCGGTCACTGGGGCCAACGGCGCGGGCAAGTCCACCCTGCTCGGCGCCCTGCTCGGCCGGGTCCCGCTGGACGCCGGGGACGCCACGCTCGGCTCGGGGGTGCTGGTCGGCGAGGTCGACCAGGCCCGCAAGCTGTTCCACGGCTCCGAGTCCCTGCTCGACGCCTTCCAGGCGGCCGTCCCGGACACCGAACCGGCGGAGGTACGCACCCTGCTCGCCAAGTTCGGCCTGAAGTCCGACCATGTACTGCGCCCGGCCGTGTCCCTCTCGCCCGGCGAACGCACCCGCGCCGCCCTCGCCCTGCTCCAGGGCCGGGGCGTCAACCTGCTGGTGCTGGACGAGCCGACCAACCATCTCGACCTGCCCGCCATCGAACAGCTGGAGTCGGCCCTCGACTCCTACGACGGCACCCTGCTGCTGGTCACCCACGACCGCCGCATGCTGGACGCGATCAAGGTGACGCGCCGCCTGGAGGTCGCGGACGGCAAGGTCACCGAACGCTGACCCCCGTTCTCGGCCCGGCGGCAAGGCCGGGCCGAGAACGGGGAGCGGATCAGCGGCGGCCCTTCTTCGGGTCTAGCAGGCCCGCGCGGCGCAGCGCGTCGGCCATGGCGTCGTTGGCCGGTGCCGGGGCCGGACGGCCGCCCCGGTCCCTGCCGCCACCGCTACCCCGGCCCTGACCGCCCTGGCCCTGACCCTGGCGGCCCTGACCACCCTGGCCCTGCCGCTGCTGCGGCGGGCGGCCGCCACCGCCCCGCTGCTGACGGGGAGCACCCGGCTCCCGCGCGGCCGCCTCGTCGTCCAGGCGCAGCGTCAGCGCGATCCGCTTGCGCGGGATGTCCACGTCCAGGACCTTCACCTTGACGATGTCACCCGGCTTGGCGACATCACGCGGGTCCTTGACGAACGTCTTGGACATCGCCGACACGTGCACCAGGCCGTCCTGGTGGACGCCGATGTCCACGAACGCGCCGAAGGCGGCCACGTTCGTCACCACGCCCTCCAGCACCATCCCGGCGGACAGGTCGGAGATCTTCTCCACACCCTCCTTGAAGGTGGCCGTCTTGAACGCCGGACGCGGGTCACGCCCCGGCTTCTCCAGCTCCTTCAGGATGTCGGAGACGGTCGGCAGACCGAAGGTGTCGTCCACGAAGTCGGCGGGCCTGAGCGAGCGCAGCACCCCGGTGTTGCCGACCAGCGAGGCCACGTCCTGCCCCGCCGTCTTCACCATCCGCCGCACCACCGGGTACGCCTCCGGGTGCACGCTGGAGGAGTCCAGCGGGTCCGAGCCGCCCCGGATGCGCAGGAAGCCCGCGCACTGCTCGTACGCCTTCGGGCCCAGTCGGGACACCTTCTTCAGCTCCACGCGGGAGGTGAACGGGCCGTTGGTGTCCCGGTGCGTCACGATGTTCTCGGCCAGCGTGGCGGAGATGCCGGACACCCGCGAAAGCAGCGGCACGGACGCGGTGTTGACGTCCACACCGACACCGTTCACACAGTCCTCGACCACCGCGTCCAGCGAGCGGGACAGCTTCACCTCGGACAGGTCGTGCTGGTACTGGCCGACGCCGATCGACTTCGGGTCGATCTTCACCAGCTCGGCCAGCGGGTCCTGCAGACGCCGCGCGATGGAGACCGCGCCGCGCAACGACACGTCCATACCGGGCAGTTCACGGGAGGCGTACTCCGACGCCGAGTACACCGACGCGCCCGCCTCGGACACCATCACCTTGGTGAGGTTCAACTCCGGGTGCTTGGCGATGAGTTCGGTCGCCAGCTTGTCCGTCTCGCGGGAGGCGGTGCCATTGCCGATGGCGACCAGGTCGACCGTGTGCTCCTTCGCCAGCCGGGCCAGCTTGGCGATCGCCTCGTCCCACTTGTTGGCGGGCACGTGCGGGTAGATCACATCGGTGGCGACGGCCTTGCCGGTCGCGTCGACCACGGCCACCTTCACCCCGGTACGGAAACCGGGGTCCAGGCCCAGCGTGGCGCGGGTCCCGGCCGGGGCGGCCAGCAGCAGATCGCGCAGGTTGGCGGCGAACACGTCGACCGCCTCGTCCTCGGCGGCCGTACGCAGCCGCAGCCGCAGGTCGATGCCGAGGTGCACCAGGACGCGGGTGCGCCAGGCCCAACGGACCGTGTCGCCAAGCCACTTGTCACCGGGACGGCCACGGTCCGCGATGCCGAACCGGTTCGCGATGACGCCCTCGTACGAGGACCGGCCCTCCGTCGGCTCCTCCGGCTCCAGGACGAGGTCGAGGACCTCCTCCTTCTCGCCGCGCAGCATCGCCAGAATCCGGTGCGAGGGGAGCGCGGTGAACGGCTCGGTGAAGTCGAAGTAGTCGGCGAACTTGGCGCCCGCCTCCTCCTTGCCGTCCCGCACCTTGGCGGCCAGCCGACCGCGCGTCCACATCCGCTCGCGCAGCTCGCCGATCAGGTCGGCGTCCTCGGAGAACCGCTCCGTCAGGATCGCCCGCGCGCCGTCCAGCGCGGCCTGCGGGTCCGCGACGCCCTTGTCGGCGTCCACGAACGCGGCCGCGGCGGCCGCCGGTTCCACCGACGGGTCGCTCAACAGCCCCTCCGCCAGCGGCTCCAGACCGGCCTCCCGCGCGATCTGCGCCTTGGTGCGCCGCTTGGGCTTGTACGGCAGGTAGATGTCCTCCAGGCGGGCCTTGGTCTCGGCACCCCGGATGCGCTCCTGAAGCTCGTCGGTGAGCTTGCCCTGCTCGCGCACCGACTCCAGGATCGCGCTCCGCCGCTCCTCCAGCTCACGCAGATACCGCAGCCGCTCCTCGAGGGTGCGCAGCTGGGAGTCGTCGAGACTCTCGGTCGCCTCCTTGCGGTAGCGGGCGATGAAGGGCACCGTCGAACCGCCGTCCAGCAGCTCCACCGCGGCCTTCACCTGCCGCTCCCGTACGCCGAGTTCTCCGGCGATCCTGCTTTCGATGGACCCTGTGAGGGGTGTCGTCACGATCCCATCCGCCTTCTCCGCTGAACGTTGCGCGGCAATTGTGGCAGGCGGCACGGGGAAACGGACGACAGGGCGCACCGGTCGCCCGCGTCAGGCCCGCCCGCTGGAGGCCCCGCCGAACAGCCGGGCGAGCGCCCGGAACGGCAGGGTGACGACGGTGGCGATGGCGCCACCTATCTGGCGCAGCACATCGGCGATGGCACGGAACATGAGAGAACTCCAATCCACCGGGCGGTTGCCCGGTCCGCACCGGGTACCCCCAGGTCGTCGGCGCACGCCCGGTCACATCCGCCGATCCCGGTGGCAGGAAAGGTGGGGTATCCGTCATTGCGGACACCGTCGGCCCGCCGAAGAATCGAGGTATGCCGCAGCCCGCCCCGCGCACCGTCCTCCTCGTCCTCTTCGACGACGTGCAGAGCCTCGACGTCACCGGCCCGCTGGAGGTCTTCTCCGGCGCCGAGCGGCTCGCGCCGGGCAGCTACCGCCTGGTCACCGCCTCCCTGGACGGCGGCCCGGTGCGCACCTCCAGCGGCCTCACCCTCGTACCCGACCTGGCGCTCACCGCCGCACCCGCCCCGCACACCCTGCTGGTCCCCGGCGGCGAGGGCACCCGCCGTCCGGACCCGGCACTGGTCGAGTGGCTGCGCGCCCGCGGAACCGGGGCTGCGCGCCTGGTGTCGGTGTGCACCGGCGCCCTCCTGCTCGCCGCCGCCGGACTGCTCGACGGCCGCCGCGCCACCACGCACTGGGCGTACTGCGACCGGCTGGCCCGCGAGCATCCGGCGGTCACGGTGGAACCCGAGCCGATCTATGTGCGCGACGGACATGTGGCCACCTCGGCGGGCGTCACCTCGGGCATCGACCTGGCGCTGGCACTGGTGGAGGACGACCTGGACCGGGAGACCGCGCTCACCATCGCCCGGCACCTGGTGGTCTTCCTGCGCAGGCCCGGCAACCAGGCGCAGTTCAGCGTCCAGCTGTCCGCGCAGACCGCCTCCCGCGAGCCGCTGCGGGAGGTCCAGCGCTGGATCACCGACCACCCGGACGCCGACCTCTCCGTCGACGCCCTCTCGGCCCGCGCCCGGCTCTCGCCACGCCACTTCGCCCGCGCCTTCACCGCCGAGACCGGCACGACACCGGGCCGCTATGTCGACCGCGTCCGGCTGGAACACGCCCGCAGGCTCCTGGAGGACACCTCCGCCTCGGTCGAGGAGGTCGCCCGCGCGAGCGGCTACGGCACCCCCGAGGCCATGCGCCGCGCCTTCCTCAAGGCGCTCGGCACCGCCCCGGCGGAGTACCGCCGCCGCTTCCACCCCGTACTCCCGCGCTGACCCCGGCGCGAGACGTCGAAAGGACCGCCATGCAGATCGCCATCGTCCTCTACGACCGCTTCACCGCCCTGGACGCGGTCGGACCGTACGAGATCCTCGCCCGCACACCGGACGCGGAGACCGTCTTCGTCGCCGAGCAGGCCGGACCCGTGCGCACCGACACCGGCAAACTCGCCCTGGTCGCCGACCGGTCCCTGGCCGAAGTCACCAGCCCCGATGTGGTGGTGGTGCCGGGCGGGCCCGGCCAGAGCGCGCTGATGGAGCACACCCCGCTGCTCGACTGGCTGCGCCAGGTGGACGCCACCAGCACCTGGACCACCTCGGTGTGCACCGGATCCCTGCTGCTGGGCGCCGCCGGACTGCTGGAGGGCCGCCGCGCCACCTCGCACTGGCTCGCCGTCGACACGCTGCGGCGGTTCGGCGCCGAGCCCGTGAGGGAGCGCGTGGTGACCGACGGAAAGTACGTCACGGCCGCCGGAGTCTCCGCCGGGATCGACATGGGCCTCACCCTGCTCGGGAAGCTGGCGGGCGACGAAACCGCCCAAGGCGTCCAGCTCGCCACCGAGTACGACCCGCGGCCGCCCTACGACGCCGGTTCGCCGGACAAGGCGCCCGCCCACCTGGTCGACGCCCTGCGCGAGCGCAGCCGGTTCATCCTGTCGTAGGCACGCTCCAGGTGAACCGGGGCTGCCGGCGCTCCAGGAAGGCGGTCACGCCCTCTTCCGTGTCGGTCGAGGCGAGGGCCTGGGCGGTCCAGTGGGCGTCGCGGCCGGTGTGGCCGTCGGCGTACTCCTTCGCTGCGGCCTGGGTGAGCTGGGAGCGGGTGGCCAGGGTGGCGGTGAGGGCGGCGACCCGCTTGTCCAGCTCACCGACCGGCAGCACCTCGTCCACCAGGCCGGTGCGCAGGGCGCGTTCGGTGTCGATCAACTCGGCCGAGAAGAGGAGGTACTTGGCGGTGGCGGGGCCGACCAGGGAGACCAGGCGCCGGGTGGAGGAGGCGGGGTAGACGATGCCGAGCCGCGCCGGGGTCACGCCGAACAGCGCGCCCTCCTCCGCCAGCCGCAGATCGCAGGCGGCCGCGAGCTGTGCCCCGCCGCCCACGCAGTGGCCCTTGATCGCGGCGAGCGTCGGCTTGGGGAACGCGGCCAGCGCCTCCTCCGCGGCCACCGCGAGACCCTGCGCCTCGGTGGGCGAATCCAGCAGCGTGGAGATGTCGGCGCCCGCGCAGAAGGTCCCGCCCTCTCCGGTGAGCACCAGCGCGCGCACCTCGGGATCGGCGGCCAGGTCCGCCAGCAGCGGGGGCAGCGCCCCCCACATCGCGGCCGTCATGGCGTTGCGCTTGGCCGGGTGGCGGATGACGACGGTGGCGACGCGGTCGGTGACGTCGTGCGTCAGCTGGGGCTCCATGCGGCGGATGCTATCGGCGGGTGCCGGTCACGGCCGGGTGAGTTAGCTCGCACCACCCGAGGGACAAAAGGAGAGAAGAACAGCGAACTGGGGCGATCAAGGAGGCGGCGATGGCCAGATCCGGCAAAACCGGGGCGAGGGGCGCGAAGGGCCTGAGCCGGAGCTTCAGTTGGCTCGCGGTGCTCGGGGTGATCCTGCTGATCGCCGGGATCGTCGGCCTGGTCTACACGGCGGCGGCCACCCTGACCTCGATGATCCTCTTCGGCTGGCTGCTGCTGATCGGTGGCATCGTGGGCCTGCTGCACTCGGTGCAGGCGCGCGGCACCAACTTCTTCTGGCTCGGCGTCATCGTGGCCGCCCTGAACATCGCCGCCGGGATCGTCGTCATCCGGATGCCGCACGCGGCGGCCGACGCCCTGACCATGTTCGCCGCCCTGCTGTTCCTCGCCGCGGGCCTGTTCCGGCTGGTCGGGAGCGTGATCGTGCGCGGCCCCCAGTTCGGCTGGACCCTGCTGCTCGGCGCGTTCGACCTGCTGCTGGGCATCCTGGTGCTGGCGAGCTGGCCGGGGAGCAGCCAGTACGTCATCGGCTGCTTCTTCTCCCTCGCCCTGCTCTTCGACGGCCTCGGCCTGATCGCCGCCGGATACGGCGGCCGCAGGGTCGTCGGAATGGTGGACGACAGGGCGACCGTGTGAAGGTCCCGTACAGACCTGACCAACACGTACAACCTGAATAGTTCTCGGACCGGACATCTGGACGACAAGAACGGTCGTCCACGTGAACACACCGTACGAGAGCGATCGGAACTGTTCGATACCCGCTGACTTGTGTTCAGTCCTCCGGGGCGGAGCCCATCGTTACCAACACTCGACGTGTGGTGACAATCGAGCGCGAGGGTGGCGACCGGACGATGGACAACCACGGGCGCGGGGGTGTGCCGCGGCCGCCGGAGGCCGCCGGGCCACCGCCCGAACCCCTGCCGTACGAGGGTGTGTGGCGGTTCACCGCCCCCGCCGTGGACGCCTCGGTCCCGCAGGCGCGGCACGCCGTGCGGGACCTGTTGATGCGCCAGGGCGTACCGGTCGCGGACGAAGTGGTGGACGGGCTGCTGCTGATCGTCTCCGAGCTGGTCACGAACGCCGTCAAGCACGCGGCGCTGCTCTCCCCGATGCTCGGGGTCGAAGTGGCCGTCGGCGCCGAGTGGGTCCGGGTCTCGGTGGAGGACAACCACCCCTACCGCCCCACCGCGTTGGAGGCCGACCACGCCCAGACCGGCGGCCGGGGCCTGCTGCTGGTGCGCGAGGTGGCGCGGGAGGCGGGCGGCGCGGTCGACGTGGAGCACACGGCGAGCGGCGGCAAGGTGATCTGGGCCGCCCTGCCGCTCAAACCCGCGCTGTCCAGATGAGGGTCCGCGAGGCCACGAGACGGCCCCGCGCGGGGCCTACCAGCCCGCGGACGACCCCGTCAGCTCCTTGATCGCCGGACGCGCCGCGTCCAGCACCGTCATGAACCACGCGGAGAACGGCTCCCGCGCGTGCCGCTCCGCCAGCTCGGCCGCCGTCACGAAGGCGGTGTCGCCCACCTCCGCCGGGTCCGGCGCCAGGGTCTGCTGCACCAGGCCGACGAAGAGGTGGTTGTACTCCTGCTCCACCAGGCCGGACGCCGGGTCCGGGTGGTTGTAGCGCACCGTGCCCGCCTGGGCCAGCAGCGAGGGCGACACCCCCAGCTCCTCGTGCGTACGCCGGGCCGCCGCCGCGAACGGCGCCTCACCCGGGTAGGGGTGGCCGCAGCAGGTGTTGGACCACACGCCGGGGGAGTGGTACTTGCCGAGCGCCCGCTGCTGGAGCAGCAGTCGGCCCCGCTCGTCGAAGAGGAACACCGAGAACGCCCGGTGCAGCTGCCCCGGCGGCTGGTGGGCGGCCAGCTTCTCCGCGGTGCCGATCGTCACGCCGTTCTCGTCCACGAGTTCCAGCAAGATCGACTCTGTGGTGCCGTTCGACGAGCTGTGCGTCTCGGTGGCAGGTGTGATCGGCATACCCATCCTTCGCGTCGGTCTTCGCGACTCAAGTCTGCCGTACGAAACCGGCACTCCCGGCACTTCCCGGCACGTCCGCATGTCCTGGACCCGTACGTGTCACCCGTCCCGGACCCGCGCACGCCCCTCAGTGACAGAGCCGCGCCTCGTGCTCCGCGTGCCCGCCCGGCTCCAGTTGGAAGGTGCAGTGCTCCACGTCGAAGTGGTCGCCCAGACAGCCCTGCAACTCGTGCAGCATCTTCTCGTGCCCGATGGCGTTGAGCACATCCGTGCTCACCACCACATGTGCGGACAGCACAGGCATGCCCGAGGTGATCGTCCAGGCGTGCAGATCATGTACGTCCTCCACACCGTCCAGCTCCAGGATGTGTGTCCGTACCTCACTCATGTCGACGTCCTTGGGCGCCGCCTCCAGCAGCACGTCCAGCGTCTCGCGCAGCAGCCGCAGCGTCCTCGGTACGATCATCAGCCCGATGACGAGCGAGGCGATCGGGTCGGCGGCCTGCCAGCCGGTGGCCAGGATCACGGCCGCCGAGATGATCACCGCCACCGAGCCCAGCGCGTCCGCGGCGACCTCCAGGAAGGCGCCGCGCACGTTCAGGCTCTCCTTCTGTCCGCGCATCAGCAGCAGGAGCGAGACGGAGTTCGCCACCAGGCCGATCGCGCCGAACACGACCATCAGCCCGCCGTGGGTCTCGGCCGGCCGCAGGAACCGCTCCACCGCTTCGACCAGCACATAGCCGCCCACCCCGAGCAGCAGCACACAGTTGGCGAGCGCCGCCAGGATCTCGGCGCGGGCGAAGCCGAAGGTGCGGTTGGTGCTCGGCGGCCGGGCGGCGAAGTGGATCGCCAGCAGCGCCATGACCAGGCCCACCGCGTCGGTCGCCATGTGGGCGGCGTCCGCGATCAGGGCCAGGGAGTCCGCGACGAGACCACCGACGATCTCGACCACCATGATCGTGAGCGTGATGCCCAGGGCCGCCCGCAGCCTGCCCCGGTACGCGGCCGAGGCCGTCCCCGTGGACGGCACATGGCTGTGCGCGTGCCCGTGATCGTGCCCTGCCCCCATCGGAAGACCGCCCTTCAGCGCCGCGCGCCGGCTCGCAAACGAACGCACCGGCTCACAGTCAACTACGGTCGGCGGCCACCGGGCAACGCGGCACTGAACACCGTTGTCATGTGCTCTGACCTGCGGAAACGACACGCAGGTCAGAGCCGTACGGCACTCCCTACAGGCCGTGGTGGCGCTGCCAGCCCGCCCACGCCGAGGCGACCATCTCCGGCACCCCGAGCCGGGCCCGCCAGCCCAGCTCGGCCGCCGCCCGCTCGGCGGAGGCGACCGCGCGCGGCGCGTCCCCCGGCCGCCGGTCCTCCACCACCGGCGCCCGCCGGTCCCCGGTGACCTCGCCGATCACCGTGATCAGCTCGCGCACCGAGACACCCTCGCCCCGGCCGATGTTCAGCGTCAGATCGCCGGTGACCGAGCCGTCGGCCAGCCGCCGGGCCGCCGCGAGGTGGGCCTCGGCCAGATCGGTCACATGGATGTAGTCGCGGACACAGGTGCCGTCCGGCGTCGGATAGTCGGCGCCGAAGATCCGGGGTGCCTCGTCCCGGGTGAGCCGGTCGAAGACCATCGGGACGATGTTGAACACCCCGGTGTCCGCCAGCTCCGGCGCGGCCGCGCCCGCCACGTTGAAGTAGCGCAGGCACACCGTCGCGATGCCGTGCGCCTGTCCGGCCGCGCGGACCAGCCACTCACCGGCCAGCTTGGTCTCGCCGTACGGGTTCACCGGGGCGCACGCGGTGTCCTCGGTGATCAGGTCCACGTCCGGGTTGCCGTACACGGCCGCGGAAGAGGAGAAGAGCAGCCGCCGCACGCCCGCGTCCGCGATCGCGTCCAGCAGGGTCGCCAGACCGCCGATGTTCTCCCGGTAGTAGCGGACGGGCTCCGCCACCGACTCCCCGACCTGCTTGCGCGCCGCGAGATGCACCACACCGGTCACCCCGTGCTCGGCGAACACCCGCTTCAGCAGGTCCCCGTCCAGCGTCGAGCCCTCGACCAGAGGTACGCCCTCGGGCAGCCGCTCGGGCACCGCCGCCGACAGGTCGTCCAGGACGACCACGTTCTCCCCGGCGCCGTGCATGGCCCGCGCCACGTGCGCCCCGATGTATCCGGCTCCGCCGGTGATCAGCCACGTCATGCCCGCAGACCCTACGCCGTCGCCGCCCGGTGTCCCCGATGCCCCGATTACGTGCCGCTCGCCCGAGCGCGGTTTGTGGGGCGGCCCCCGCATCCCCGATGATGACCGCGGCGCAGGTGGGCGCGGTTCCCGGTGGACCGGGCCTGAACGCCCGGTGAACGTCCATCGCGGCCGATCCGATAGCCTCTGCCGACACGCCGCCCCGGCGAGCCGCAGGCGAGGGGCGCCCCCATCACGCAGCAGACCGGCGCCGACGCGCCGGACCCAGGGAGTGAATTCGGTTGCCGACCGCCATCGTCACCGGTCAGCCGGTCCCCGGATCGTCACTCGAGGGCGATCTGCGGTCCCTCGGCTTCGATGTGCACCTGGCCGCCGACACCGCCGAGGCCCGCGATCTGATCGCGGCGGCCCCCGAGGACGGGCGCGTGGCCCTGGTCGACGCCCGCTTCGTCGGCCACCCGCACGCCCTGCGGCTCGGCCTGACCGACCCTCGCTTCCCGCTCGCCGCCGTCCCCGGCGCCGTCACCGCCCAGGGCAGCGCCCGGCAGACGCTGCACCGGGCCTTGAACGGGCAGGCCGGGCAGGCCGGGCAGGCCGGGCAGAACGGGACGCTGGACGAAACCGGCGGCGGCACCGCGGTCGCCGTCGACAGCCTGCCCGACCGCCTGGTCACCGCCCTCGACGCCGACGGCACCCCGGTGCACCGTCCCGAACTGGGCAGCCTGGTCGCCGCCGTACCCGCCGACCCGCAGGCCCGCAACGAGGCCCGGCAGGCCGTCCTCGCCGTCGACGAGGAGGACGTCCGCCTGAAGTCGGCCGTGAAGTCCCGCGACGGCTTCTTCACCACCTTCTGCATCAGCCCCTACTCGCGCTACCTCGCGCGCTGGTGCGCCCGCCGGGGCTTCACCCCGAACCAGATCACCACCGCCTCGCTGCTCACCGCGCTCATAGCGGCGGCCTGCGCGGCCACCGGCACCCGCCCCGGCTTCATCGCGGCGGGCCTGCTGCTGATCGCCTCCTTCGTACTGGACTGCACCGACGGCCAAGTCGCCCGCTACTCGCTCCAGTACTCCACGCTCGGCGCCTGGCTGGACGCCACCTTCGACCGGGCCAAGGAGTACGCCTACTACGCCGGACTCGCCCTCGGCGCGGCCCGCGGCGGCGACGACGTATGGGCCCTCGCGCTCGGCGCGATGATCCTCCAGACCTGTCGGCACGTCGTGGACTTCTCCTTCAACGAGGCCAACCACGACGCCACCGCCAACACCAGCCCCACCGCCGCCCTCTCCGACAAGCTGGACAGCGTCGGCTGGACGGTCTGGGTCCGCCGGATGATCGTCCTGCCCATCGGCGAACGCTGGGCCATGATCGCCGTCCTCACCGCGGTCACCACGCCGCGCATCACCTTCTACGTGCTGCTGATCGGCTGCGCGCTGGCCGCCACGTACACCACGGCCGGGCGTGTGCTGCGCTCGCTGACCCGCAAGGCCCGCCGCACCGACCGCGCCGCCCGCGCGCTCGCCGACCTCGCGGACACCGGCCCGCTCGCCGGGGCCCTCGGCCGTGTGCTGAAGCGGGGCCTGCCCGGCCTCGCCGTCCCGGCCGTCGCCTTCCTCGGCGGGGCCGCCGTCGTCGCCTGCTCGGCGCTGACCGGCTTCGGGGGCTGGCTGCCCGTCGCGGGCGCGGTCGTCTACGTCCTCACCTCGGCGCTCGCCACCGCCCGCCCCCTCAAGGGCTCGCTGGACTGGCTCGTCCCGCCGTTCTTCCGCGCCGCCGAGTACGGCACGGTGCTCGCGCTGGCCGCCCGCGCCGACGTCCACGGAGCCCTTCCGGCGGCGTTCGGGCTGGTCGCGGCGGTCGCCTACCATCACTACGACACGGTGTACCGCATCCGCGGCGACGCCGGAGCGCCACCGGCCTGGCTGGTGCGCGCCATCGGGGGGCAGGAGGGGCGCACGCTGCTCGTCACCGTGCTTGCCGCGTTGCTCACCGCCTCCCAGTTCACCGTCGCGCTCACGGTCATCGCCGTGTGCGTCGCTCTGCTGGTGCTCGTCGAGAGCATCCGCTTCTGGGTGTCCGCTGGGGCGCCCGCCGTCCACGACGAAGGAGAAACCGCATGATCGGCCTCGTGCTGGCGGCCGGCGCCGGACGGCGTCTGCGCCCCTACACCGACACGCTGCCCAAGGCCCTGGTGCCGGTGGGCCCGGAGGGCGACGAGGAGTCGCTCACCGTCCTCGACCTCACCCTCGGCAACTTCGCGGAGGTCGGTCTCACCGAGGTCGGTGTCATCGTCGGCTACCGCAAGGAGGCCGTCTACGAGCGCCGGGCGGCCCTCGAGGCGAAGTACGGCCTGAAGATCACGCTGATCGACAACGACAAGGCCGAGGAGTGGAACAACGCCTACTCCCTGTGGTGCGGCCGGGACGCGCTGAAGGACGGCGTGATCCTCGCCAACGGCGACACCGTGCACCCCGTGTCGGTCGAGAAGACCCTGCTGGCCGCGCGCGGTGACGGCAAGAAGATCATCCTCGCGCTGGACACGGTGAAGTCCCTGGCGGACGAGGAGATGAAGGTCGTCGTGGACCCCGAGAAGGGTGTCCAGAGGATCACCAAGCTGATGGACCCGGCCGAGGCGACCGGTGAGTACATCGGCGTCACGCTGATCGAGGGCGACGCCGCCGAGGAGCTGGCCGACGCCCTGCGCACCACGTTCGAGCGGGACCCGCAGCTGTACTACGAGGACGGTTACCAGGAGCTGGTCAACCGGGGCTTCAAGATCGACGTGCAGCCGATCGGTGACGTCTCCTGGGTCGAGATCGACAACCACGACGACCTCGCCAAGGGACGGGAGATCGCGTGCCGGTACTGACGAGGCTCATTCCCTCGCCGGTCGTCGTGGACATCCGTCCGGGTGCCCTCGCCGACCTGGCCACCGTGCTCGCCGACGAGCGCATCTCGCACTCCGGCCGCCTGGCCGTCGCGGTCAGCGGCGGCTCCGGCGCCAAGCTGCGCGAGCGGGTCGCCCCGCAGCTGCCGGGTGCCACCTGGTACGAGGTCGGCGGCGGCACCCTGGACGACGCCGTCCGGCTCGCCGACGACATCCGCGGCGGTCACTTCGACGCGCTCGTCGGCCTCGGCGGCGGCAAGATCATCGACTGCGCCAAGTACGCCGCGGCGCGGGTCGGCCTGCCCCTGGTCGCCGTGCCGACGAACCTCGCGCACGACGGCCTGTGCTCGCCGGTCGCCACCCTCGACAACGACGCGGGCCGGGGCTCCTACGGGGTGCCCAACCCGATCGCCGTCCTGATCGACCTGGACGTCATCCGGGCCGCCCCGGCGCGTTTCGTGCGCGCGGGCATCGGTGACGCGGTGTCCAACGTGTCCGCCATCGCGGACTGGGAGCTGGCCAACCGGGTCAACGGCGAGAAGATCGACGGCCTCGCCGCCGCCATGGCCCGCCAGGCGGGCGAGGCGGTGCTCCGGCACCCCGGCGGGATCGAGGACAACGACTTCCTCCAGGTCCTCGCCGAGGCGCTGGTGCTGTCCGGCATCGCCATGTCGGTCTCCGGTGACTCGCGGCCCTCCTCGGGCGCCTGCCACGAGATCAACCACGCCTTCGACCTGCTCTTCCCCAAGCGCGCCGCCAGTCACGGCGAGCAGTGCGGCCTCGGCGCCGCCTTCGCCATGTACCTGCGCGGGGCGCACGAGGAGTCGGCGCACATGGCCGCCGTACTGCGCCGCCACGGGCTGCCCGTGCTGCCCGAGGACATCGGCTTCACCGTGGACGAGTTCGTCCGCGTCGTGGAGTTCGCGCCGGAGACCCGGCCGGGCCGCTACACGATCCTCGAACACCTCGACCTCAAGACTGAACAGATCAAGGACATCTACGCCGACTATGTCAAGGCCATCGGTAGCTGAACTCCGCCCGGTCGTCCACCCCGCGGGGGTGAAGGACCGGCGCAGCGGTGAGCACTGGGCGGGACGCCTCTACATGCGCGAGGTGTCCCTGCGCATCGACCGCTACTTGGTGAACACCAGGATCACGCCGAACCAGCTCACGTACCTGATGACCGTCTGCGGTGTGCTCGCGGCCCCGGCCCTGCTGGTGCCCGGGATCACGGGCGCGGTCCTCGGCATCGTCGCCACCCAGCTGTATCTGCTGCTGGACTGCGTGGACGGTGAGATCGCCCGCTGGCGGAAGCAGTACTCGCTGGGCGGGGTGTACCTCGACCGGGTGGGCGCCTACCTCACCGACGCCGCCGTCCTGGTCGGCCTCGGGCTGCGCGCCGCCGACCTGTTCGGCAGCGGCCGTATCGACTGGCTGTGGGCGTTCCTCGGCACCCTGGCCGCCCTCGGCGCGATCCTCATCAAGGCGGAGACCGACCTCGTCGGGGTCGCCAGGCACCAGACCGGGCTGCCCCCGGTCCAGGAGTCGGCCGCCGAGCCGCGTTCCTCCGGGATGGCGCTGGCCCGGCGTGCCGCCGCCGCGCTCAAGTTCCACCGGCTGATCCTCGGCATCGAGGCGTCGCTGCTGATCCTGGTACTGGCCATCGTGGACCAGGTACGCGGCGACCTGTTCTTCACCCGGCTCGGCACCGCCGTGCTGGCGGGCATCGCGCTGCTCCAGACCCTGCTGCACCTGGTGTCCATTCTCGCGTCGAGCAGGCTGAGGTGAACGGCATGAAGGTCGGCGCGGTCATCATCACCATGGGCAACCGCCCCGAGGAGCTGCGGGCGCTCATCGACTCCGTCGCCAAGCAGGACGGCGACAAGGTCTCGGTGGTCGTCGTCGGCAACGGCTCGCCCGTGCCCGACGTGCCCGAGGGCGTGCGCACCGTCGAACTGCCCGAGAACCTCGGCATCCCCGGCGGCCGCAACGTCGGCATCGAGGCGTTCGGCCCCGGCGGCAGTGACGTCGACGTCCTGCTGTTCCTGGACGACGACGGTCTGCTCGCCCGGCAGGACACCGCCGAGCTGTGCCGGGCCGCGTTCGCCGCGGACCCGGAGCTGGGCATCATCAGCTTCCGCATCGCGGACCCCGAGACCGGCGAGACCCAGCGCCGCCACGTGCCCCGGCTGCGCGCCGCCGACCCGATGCGCTCCTCCCGCGTCACCACCTTCCTCGGCGGCGCCAACGCCGTCCGTACGAAGGTGCTCTGCGAGGTCGGCGGGCTGCCGGACGAGTTCTTCTACGCCCACGAGGAGACCGACCTCGCCTGGCGCGCGCTGGACGCGGGCTGGATGATCGACTACCGGTCGGACATGGTGCTGTACCACCCGACGACCGCCCCCTCGCGGCACGCGGTGTACCACCGCATGGTGGCCCGCAACCGCGTCTGGCTGGCCCGCCGCAACCTTCCCGTGCCGCTCGTCCCGGTCTACCTCGGCGTCTGGCTGCTGCTCACGCTGGCCCGCCGCCCCTCCGGACCGGCGCTGAAGGCGTGGTTCGGCGGCTTCAAGGAGGGCTGGACCAGCCCTTGCGGTCCCCGTCGCCCGATGCGCTGGCGTACGGTGTGGCGGCTGACCCGGCTGGGCCGTCCCCCGGTGATCTGAGAAGCTCGATGTCGCGGGGCACGCGGCCCGGCGCACGCGAAGTACACGACGCACTCGAAGACGAAAGTGTCCACCTGTGAGTGAGAGAACCCATGACGGCGGTGTCGCGGTGACCGCGGCTCCGTCGCCCGACGAGGGCCTGCCCGCGGCAGATCTCGCCGCCAAGTACGGGCTCGCGACGAGCGGTGCCCGCCCCTCGCTCGTCGAGTACGTCCGGCAGCTGTGGAGCCGCCGTCACTTCATCCTCGCCTTCTCCCAGGCGAAGCTGACGGCCCAGTACAGCCAGGCCAAGCTGGGCCAGCTGTGGCAGGTGGCCACCCCGCTGCTGAACGCGGCCGTGTACTACGCGATCTTCGGGCTGATCCTCAAGGCCAGCCGGGGCATGTCGCACGACACCTACGTGCCGTTCCTGGTCACCGGTGTGTTCGTGTTCACCTTCACGCAGAGCTCGCTGATGTCGGGCGTCCGCGCGATCTCCGGCAACCTCGGCCTGGTGCGGGCCCTGCATTTCCCGCGCGCCTCGCTGCCGATCTCGTTCTCCCTGCAGCAGCTCCAGCAGCTGCTGTTCTCCATGATCGTCGTGTTCCTGGTGACGATCGGGTTCGGCAACTATCCGCGCCTGTCCTGGCTGCTGATCCTGCCGGTGCTGGTGCTGCAGTTCCTGTTCAACACCGGGCTCGCGATGATCGTGGCGCGCATGGGCGCCAAGACGCCGGACCTCGCCCAGCTGATGCCGTTCGTGCTGCGGACCTGGATGTACGCCTCCGGCGTCATGTTCTCCATCAGCAACATGCTGGCGGGCAAGCCGGAGTGGATCGTCCGGGTGCTGCAGGCCAACCCGGCGGCCGTCTACATGGACCTGATGCGCTTCGCGCTGATCGACGACTACGGCGCCTCGAACCTGCCCCCGCACGTGTGGGCCCTCGCCCTGGGCTGGGCCGTGGTCGTCGCCGTCGGCGGCTTCGTGTACTTCTGGAAGGCAGAGGAGCGGTACGGCCGTGGCTGAGCAGAACACCGGCGATCGCCGTCC
This sequence comes from Streptomyces sp. NPDC002176, assembly GCF_044903645.1. Taxonomy (NCBI): domain Bacteria; kingdom Bacillati; phylum Actinomycetota; class Actinomycetes; order Kitasatosporales; family Streptomycetaceae; genus Streptomyces; species Streptomyces sp. NPDC002176. Next base: position 1,174,463 of record NZ_JBJDQW010000001.1, on the reverse strand, counting down.
GACCGTCATCGCGGACGAGCTGCACATCGTCTACCGGGTCAACGGGGCCAAGACCGGCAAGGGCAGCGCCACCTCCGCCCTGAGCCGCATGCTCAAGCGCGGCGAGCAGCGCGGTGTGCGCAAGGTGCACGCGGTGCGCGGGGTGTCCTTCACCGCCTACCGGGGCGAGGCCATCGGCCTGATCGGCTCCAACGGCTCCGGCAAGTCCACCCTGCTGCGGGCCATCGCCGGTCTGCTCCCGGCGGAGAAGGGCAAGGTCTACACCGACGGCCAGCCCTCCCTGCTGGGCGTCAACGCGGCCCTGATGAGCGACCTGACCGGTGAGCGGAACGTCATCCTCGGCGGTCTCGCCATGGGCATGTCCCGTGAGCAGATCAAGGAGCGCTACCAGAAGATCGTCGACTTCTCCGGCATCAACGAGAAGGGCGACTTCATCACGCTGCCGATGCGGACGTACTCCTCCGGCATGGCGGCCCGGCTGCGGTTCTCCATCGCCGCCGCCAAGGACCACGACGTCCTCATGATCGACGAGGCGCTGGCCACCGGTGACCGCGCCTTTCAGAAGCGCTCCGAGGAACGCATCCGGGAGCTGCGCAAGGAGGCCGGCACGGTCTTCCTGGTGAGCCACAACAACAAGTCCATCCGCGACACCTGCGACCGCGTCCTGTGGCTGGAGCGCGGCGAACTCCGCATGGACGGCCCCACCGAAGAGGTCCTCAAGGAGTACGAGAAGTTCACGGGCAAGTAGCCCGCGCTTCGTCAGGGCCCTGCCGGACGCCCCTCCGGCGGGGCCCCGCGTCTGCAAAGGATGCGTCAACTCCGCCTGCACGGCGGAATCTTGACGTCTGTCCGGGTGTTCTGGTGATGCGCCGGACACCCCGACGGACCATGTCGCGTCGTACAACGTAAGCTGTACCGGTGCCGGAAACCGGCAATCGGGGCGATAATGCGCGACACCCTCCGCCGGGGAAGCCCCCCGGAGGGTCGGCGGCGTGTCCGAAATAGTGTGTATCGGGTCGGCAGTGTAGAACGGGAGATGTGACGGCAATGGCTACGGAAACTCCCCAGCTCAACGCGAGCCGCGCCGTCCTTGCACCGGGCAGCGCGCAGTGACGGGAACCGACACGGCGACGGCACTGGAACGCGCCACGCTGGACAAGGCCGCGCGCGAGAACTTCCCCGTGGCCCCCTTCTTCCTGCCCCGCGCCTGGCGCACCGACCTCATGGCCGTCTACGGCTTCGCCCGCCTGGTCGACGACATCGGCGACGGCGATCTGGCCCCCGGCGGCGCCGACGCCCGCGCCCTCGGTGTCTCCCCGGAGCAGGCCGACGACCGCCTCGTCATGCTCGACGCCTTCGAGACCGACCTGCGCCGCGTCTTCGACGGCACCCCGCACCACCCCCTGCTGCGCCGCCTGACGCCCACCGTGCGCCGCCGCGGCCTCACCCCCGAGCCCTTCCTCGGCCTGATCGCCGCCAACCGCCAGGACCAGCTCGTCACCCGCTACGAGACCTACGACGACCTGCGCGCCTACTGCGAACTCTCCGCCAACCCGGTCGGCCGCCTGGTGCTCGCCGTCACCGGCACCGCGACCCCCGAGCGCGTCCGGCGCTCCGACGCCGTGTGCACCGCGCTGCAGATCGTCGAGCACCTCCAGGACGTCGCCGAGGACCTCGGCCGCGACCGCATCTACCTCCCCGCCCAGGACATGAAGCGTTTCCATGTCCAGGAGAGCGACCTCACCGCCCCGAGCGCCGGCGCGTCCGTACGCGCCCTGGTCGCGTACGAAGCCCAGCGCGCACGCGAACTCCTGAATGAAGGCGCCCCCCTCGTGGGTAGCGTCCAGGGCAGGCTGAAGCTGCTGCTCGCCGGGTTCGTGGCGGGAGGAAAGGCGGCGGTCCGGGCGATCGCCGCCGCCGATCACGACGTACTTCCCGGCCCGCCCCGACCCAGCAAGCTCCAGCTGCTGCGCGAGGCGGCCACGACCCTGCGAGGAGAGGGGTGATCCGGGCAGTGGAGGCTTCGCAAGCCGTGTCCGCACCGGTACTCGCCGCCTATCGCTACTGCGAGACGGTCACCGGCCAGCAGGCCCGCAACTTCGCCTACGGCATCCGGCTGCTGCCGACGCCGGAGCGCCGCGCCATGTCGGCGCTCTACGCCTTCTCACGGCGCGTCGACGACATCGGCGACGGCGAGCTGCCCGGCGACGTCAAGGTGGACCGCCTGGAGGACACCCGGGCGCTGCTCGCCCGCATCCAGGCGGGCGCGATCGAGGAGGACGACACCGACCCGGTGGCCGTCGCCCTCACCCACGCCGCCGGTGCCTTCCCGATCCCGCTCGGCGGCCTGGACGAGCTGATCGACGGCGTCCAGATGGACCTGCGCGGCGCGACCTACGAGACCTGGGACGACCTCAAGGTCTACTGCCGCTGTGTCGCCGGTGCCATCGGCCGCCTCTCGCTCGGCGTCTTCGGCACCGAGGCGGGCGCACCCGGCGCCGAGCGCGCCCCCGAGTACGCCGACACCCTGGGCCTCGCCCTCCAGCTCACCAACATCCTGCGGGACGTACGCGAGGACGCCGAAGGCGGCCGGACCTACCTGCCCGCCGACGACCTGGCCAAGTTCGGCTGCTCGGCCGGGTTCGCCGGACCCACCCCGCCCGAGGGCTCCGACTTCGCGGGCCTGGTCCACTTCGAGGTCCGCCGCGCCCGCGCCCTGTTCGCCGAGGGCTACCGGCTGCTGCCCATGCTGGACCGCCGCAGCGGCGCCTGCGTCGCCGCCATGGCGGGCATCTACCGCCGTCTGCTCGACCGCATCGAGCGCGACCCGGAGGCCGTGCTGCGCGGCCGGGTCTCGCTGCCCGGCCGCGAGAAGGCGTACGTCGCCGTGCGCGGCCTGTCCGGCTTCGACGCCAGGCATGTCTCGCGGCACACGCTCAGGAGGCGTGCCTGATGACGGCCGAGGCCCAGGAGGCGGCTCCGGCGGCCCGGCCGCGGCGGGCAACCCTCGCCCGCGGCGTGGCGTCCCTGACTGCGAGGGCCGGACGCGCACGGTTCAACCAGCACGCGCGGCACGCACGGAAGGACGCGGCATGAGCGACGTCTCCCGCCCGGCACGGGCGCACACCGGCTCCACCGGCCGGGACGCCGTCGTGGTCGGCGGCGGACTCGCCGGGGTCACCGCGGCCCTCGCGCTCGCCGACGCGGGCGTCCGCGTCACCCTGCTCGAAGGCAGGCCGCGGCTCGGCGGACTCGCCTTCTCCTTCCAGCGCGGCGATCTGACCGTGGACAACGGCCAGCACGTCTATCTGCGCTGCTGCACCGCCTACCGCTGGTTCCTCGACCGTATCGAGGGCACCGCGCTGGCCCCGCTGCAGGACCGGCTCGACGTACCCGTGGTCGACGTCGACAAGCCCGAGGGGCGGCGGCTCGGCAGGCTGCGGCGCGACCCGCTGCCCGTCCCCCTGCACCTCGGGCGCAGCCTGGCCGCCTACCCGCACCTCTCGCTCGCCGAGCGTGCCTCCGTCGGGCGGGCCGCGCTCGCGCTCAAGGGGCTCGACCCCACCGACCCGGCGCTGGACGGCCAGGACTTCGGCACCTGGCTGGCCCGGCACGGCCAGTCCGCGCGCGCCATCGAGGCCCTCTGGGACCTCGTCGGGGTCGCCACCCTCAACGCGGTCGCGGGTGACGCCTCGCTCGGACTCGCCGCGATGGTGTTCAAGACCGGTCTGCTGTCCGAGCCGGGCGCGGCCGACATCGGCTGGGCCCACGTCCCGCTGGGCGACCTGCACGACCGGCTGGCCCGCAAGGCGCTCGACTCCGCGGGCGTCCGTACCGAGGTCCGTACCCGCGTCACCTCCGTCTCCCAGCACGAGGACGGGCGCTGGAGCGTCCGGACCCCCGGGGAGACGATCGACACCGACGCCGTCGTCCTCGCCGTACCCCAGCGCGAGACCCACGACCTGCTGCCCGCCGGTGCCCTCGACGACCCCGGGCGGCTGCTGCGCATCGGCACCGCGCCGATCCTCAACGTGCACGTCGTGTACGACCGTGAGGTGCTCGCCCGGCCCTTCCTCACCGCGCTCGGCACGCCCGTGCAGTGGGTGTTCGACCGCACCGCCGCCTCCGGGCTGCGCGAGGGCCAGTACCTGGCGCTGTCCCAGTCGGCCGCCCACGACGACATCGACGCCCCCGTCGCCGACCTGCGCGAGCGCTACCTGCCCGAGCTGGAACGGCTGATCCCCGGCACCCGCACCGCGCGGGTACGGGACTTCTTCGTGACCCGCGAACGCACCGCGACGTTCGCCCCCACCCCCGGCGTCGGGCGGCTGCGCCCCGGCGCCCGCACCAAGGTTCCCGGCCTGTACCTGGCCGGGGCGTGGACCGCCACCGGCTGGCCCGCGACCATGGAGAGCGCGGTCCGCAGCGGCGTGAGCGCGGCCGACGCCGCACTCGGCGCCCTGGGCCGCCCCCGCCCCCGTCACCTCTTCCAGTTCGAGGAGGCGGCGTGATGCTCGATCAGCACAGCCCGGAGGGGCCCCGCACCCCCGGTACCGCAACAAGAGGAGAGACTGTGCCCACTGTGCCGCCCCCGGCCTCGACAGCCGCCGACGCGGTGGACGTGACCGCACTGCTGGAGCGCGGCCGGACCCTGGCCACCCCGGTCCTGCGCGCCGCCGTCGACCGGCTGGCGCCCCCCATGGACACCGTCGCCGCCTACCACTTCGGCTGGATCGACGCCGCCGGGAACCCGGCCGCGGGCGATGGCGGCAAGGCCGTACGCCCCGCCCTCGCCGTGCTCTCCGCCGAGGTCACCGGCGCCGCCCCCGAGGTCGGCGTGCCCGGCGCGGTCGCCGTCGAGCTGGTGCACAACTTCTCGCTGCTGCACGACGACCTGATGGACGGCGACGAGCAGCGCCGCCACCGCGACACGGTGTGGAAGGTGCACGGACCCGCCCAGGCCATCCTGGTCGGCGACGCCCTGTTCGCCCTCGGCAACGAGGTCCTGCTGGAGCTCGGCACCGTCGAGGCCGGGCGTGCCACCCGCCGCCTGACCACCGCCACCCGCGCCCTGATCGACGGCCAGGCCCAGGACATCTCCTACGAGCACCGCGACCGCGTCAGCGTCGAGGAGTGCCTGGAGATGGAGGGCAACAAGACCGGCGCCCTGCTGGCCTGCGCCTCCTCCATCGGCGCGGTCCTCGGCGGCGCCGACGACCGCACCGCCGACGCCCTGGAGCGCTACGGCTACCACCTCGGCCTCGCCTTCCAGGCCGTCGACGACCTGCTCGGCATCTGGGGCGACCCGGAGTCCACCGGCAAGCAGACCTGGAGCGACCTGCGCCAGCGCAAGAAGTCCCTGCCCGTGGTCGCCGCCCTCGCGGCCGGTGGCCCCGCCTCCGAGCGGCTCGGCGAGATCCTCGCCGCCGACGCCAAGAGCAACGACTTCGCCGCCTTCTCCGAGGCGGAGTTCGCGGCCCGCGCCGCCCTCATCGAGGAGGCCGGCGGCCGCGAGTGGACGGCGGACGAGGCGCGGCGCCAGCACACCGTCGCCATCGAGGCCCTGCACGCCGTCGACATGCCCGACCGGGTGCGGGCCGCCTTCACGGCGCTCGCCGACTTCGTCGTCGTGAGGAAGAGATGATCACTATCGGCCGAATAATCCTCGCGTAGTCGCCGGCCGGTGCGGCGCGATGCACCACACCGGCCGACGGCGGACCCAAGCAGCACGACTCGAACGACTGCGCAAAGGGGAAGCCATGACAGCGACGACCGACGGAAGCACCGGGGCCACGATCCCGCCCCCCGCTGCCGCGGCCAGCGACACCGACAGCACCACCCCCCTGGCGGCCGGGGTACCCGAGGCCGCCGCACACGCCGTGGCGCGCGCCACCGCGTTCCTGCTCGCCGGACAGGACCCCGAGGGCTGGTGGAAGGGCGACCTGGAGACCAACGTCACCATGGACGCCGAGGACCTCCTGCTGCGCCAGTTCCTCGGCATCCGCGACGAGGCGACCACCCACGCGGCCGCCCTGTTCATCCGGGGCGAGCAGCGCGCGGACGGCGCCTGGGCGACCTTCTACGGCGGTCCCGGCGAGCTGTCCGCCACCGTCGAGGCGTACGTCGCGCTGCGCCTGGCCGGAGACGCCCCCGACGCCCCCCACATGGCACGCGCCTCGGCCTGGGTGCGCGCACGCGGCGGCATCGCCTCCGCCCGCGTCTTCACCCGGATCTGGCTCGCCCTGTTCGGCTGGTGGAAGTGGGAGGACCTGCCCGAACTCCCCCCGGAACTCATCTGGTTCCCCACCTGGCTGCCGCTCAACATCTACGACTTCGGCTGCTGGGCCCGGCAGACCATCGTGCCGCTGACCATCGTCTCGGCCACGCGCCCGGTCCGCCCGGCACCCTTCCCGCTCGACGAGCTGCACACCGACCCGGCGAACCCCAACCCGCCCAAGCCCCTTGCTCCGCTGGCGAGTTGGGAAGGCGCCTTCGAGCGCCTCGACCGGATGGTGCACCGGCTGCGGGGGGCGGTCCCGCCCCGGCTGCGCCGGGCCGCGATCAACTCCGCCGCCCGCTGGATCGTCGAACGCCAGGAGAACGACGGCTGCTGGGGCGGCATCCAGCCCCCGGCCGTGTACTCCGTCATCGCCCTCCATCTGCTCGGCTACGACCTCGAACACCCCGTGATGCGGGCCGGGTTGGAGTCGCTGGACCGGTTCGCCATCTGGCGCGCGGACGGGTCCCGGATGATCGAGGCGTGCCAGTCCCCGGTCTGGGACACCTGCCTCGCCGTCATCGCCCTGGCCGACGCCGGACTCCCCGCCGATCACCCCCAGTTGGTCAAGGCGGCCGACTGGATGCTGGGCGAGGAGATCCGCCGCCCCGGTGACTGGTCCGTCAAACGCCCTCAACTCCCGCCGGGTGGATGGGCGTTCGAGTTCCACAACGACAACTACCCCGACATCGACGACACCGCCGAGGTCGCCCTCGCGCTGCGCCGGGTGCGCCACCCCGAACCCGCCCGGATGGACGGGGCGATCGCGCGGGCGGTGCGCTGGAACTTCGGGATGCAGTCGAAGAACGGCGGCTGGGGCGCCTTCGACGTCGACAACACCAGCCCCTTCCCCAACCGGCTGCCGTTCTGCGACTTCGGCGAGGTCATCGACCCGCCGTCCGCCGACGTCACCGCGCACGTCGTGGAGATGATGGCGGCCGAAGGACTCGCCCACGATCCACGCACCCGGCGCGGCATCACCTGGCTGCTCGCCGAACAGGAGGCGGACGGCTCCTGGTTCGGCCGCTGGGGCGTCAACTACGTCTACGGCACCGGCTCGGTGGTGCCCGCCCTGACCGCGGCCGGACTCCCCACCTCCCACCCGGCGATCCGCCGCGCGGTGCACTGGCTGCGGGGCGCCCAGAACGACGACGGCGGCTGGGGCGAGGACCTGCGCTCCTACAAGTACGTCAAGGAGTGGAGCGGCCGCGGCGCCTCCACCGCCTCCCAGACCGCCTGGGCACTGATGGCACTCCTCGCGGCGGGGGAGCGGGAGTCCAGGGCCGTCCAGCGGGGTGTGCGATGGCTGGCCGAGACCCAGCGGGCCGACGGCTCCTGGGACGAGCCGTACTTCACCGGCACCGGCTTCCCCTGGGACTTCTCGATCAACTACCACCTCTACCGGCAGGTGTTCCCGCTCACCGCGCTCGGCCGGTACCTGCACGGCGACCCCTTCGACAAGGCGCCCCTGGCCGCCCGCAGCGGCCCGCGCGTCGCCGCCGCCGGAGGGAGCTGAATGAGACCCCGGCCCGCCTCGGCACCGCTGCTGATCGTCTGCGCGCTCGGCATCGAGCGGTTCGCCCTGCGCACCGGCGACCGCGGCGGGGCCGGGGAACGGTTCAGCGTCCTGCGCACCGGCATGGGCCCCAGGGCGGCGGAGCGGTCCGTCGCCGAGCGGCTCGCCGGTCCGGAGATGACCGACGCCGCCGTACTGGCCACCGGCTTCTGCGCCGGGCTGGCACCGGGCATGCACCCCGGCGACCTGGTCGTCGCCGAGGAGACCCGCGACGAGCGGGGGACCGTGCCTTGCGTGCGCACCGATCTGCTGGTGAAGGAACTGCGGCGCGCCGCCCCCGGCCGCATCGTCCACACCGGCCCCCTGACCGGCTCCGACCATGTGGTCCGGGGCCCGGAACGCGCCGATCTCCTGGCGACCGGCGCCATCGCGGTCGACATGGAGTCGGCGGCCACCCTGCGGAGCGCCGTCGGCGCGGGCCCCCGCCCGGTTGCGGCCGTACGAGTGGTCGTGGACGCTCCTGAACATGAACTTGTCCGGATCGGAACGCTTCGCGGTGGAATATCAGCCTTCCGCGTTCTTCGTTCCGTCCTTCCCGCTTTCTTCGAATGGCACCGTTCCTTGCCGCTCCCCCGGAGGTGAGCCAGATGGCCATGCCGTTGCGTCAGTCCATCAAGGTCGCTACATACCTGGCCGAACAGAAGATCCGCAGGCGGGACAAGTTTCCGCTGATCGTCGAGCTGGAACCGCTGTTCGCCTGCAATCTCAAGTGCGAGGGCTGCGGAAAGATCCAGCACCCGGCCGGTGTGCTCAAGCAGCGGATGCCGGTCGCCCAGGCCGTCGGCGCGGTGCTGGAGTCCGGCGCGCCGATGGTGTCCATCGCGGGCGGTGAGCCCTTGATGCACCCGCAGATCGACGAGATCGTCCGCCAGCTGGTCGCCAAGCGCAAGTACGTCTTCCTGTGCACCAACGCCATGCTGCTGCGCAAGAAGATGGACAAGTTCACGCCGTCCCCGTACTTCGCGTTCGCGGTCCACATCGACGGGCTGCGCGAGCGGCACGACGAGTCCGTGGCCAAGGAAGGCGTGTTCGACGAGGCCGTGGCGGCGATCAAGGAGGCCAAGCAGCGCGGCTTCCGGGTCACCACCAACTCGACCTTCTTCAACACCGACACCCCGCAGACCATCGTCGAGGTGCTGAACTTCCTCAACGACGACCTCGAGGTGGACGAGATGATGATCTCGCCCGCCTACGCCTACGAGAAGGCGCCCGACCAGGAGCACTTCCTCGGCGTCGAGCAGACCCGCGAGCTGTTCAAGAAGGCGTTCTCCGGCGGCAACCGCAGGCGGTGGCGGCTCAATCACTCCCCGCTGTTCCTGGACTTCCTCGAGGGCAAGGTCGACTTCCCCTGCACCGCCTGGGCCATCCCGAACTACTCCCTCTTCGGCTGGCAGCGCCCCTGCTACCTGATGAGCGACGGCTATGTGCCGACGTACCGCGAGCTGGTCGAGGACACCGACTGGGACAAGTACGGCCGCGGCAAGGACCCGCGCTGCGCGAACTGCATGGCGCACTGCGGCTACGAGCCGACCGCCGTCCTCGCCACCATGGGCTCCCTGAAGGAGTCGCTGCGGGCCATGCGCGAGACCGTCTCCGGAAACCGGGAGTGAGGCCATGAGCGCCGTCTCCCTGGGCGTCCCCGAGGTACCGGCCCGCCCTGTCGCCACCCGCCGGGTGTCGCGGCAGATCCAGGTGGGGTCGGTGCCGGTCGGGGGCGGGGCGCCCGTGTCGGTGCAGTCGATGACGACGACGCGTACGTCGGACATCGGGTCGACGTTGCAGCAGATCGCGGAACTGACGGCGTCGGGCTGTCAGATCGTGCGGGTGGCGTGTCCGACGCAGGATGACGCGGACGCGTTGGCGACGATCGCGCGGAAGTCGCAGCTCCCGGTGATCGCGGACATCCACTTCCAGCCGAAGTACGTGTTCGCCGCGATCGAGGCGGGCTGTGCGGCGGTCCGGGTGAACCCGGGCAACATCAAGCAGTTCGATGACAAGGTCCGTGAGATCGCGAAGGTCGCGAAGGAGCACGGGACCCCGATCCGGATCGGCGTGAACGCGGGTTCGCTGGATCGCCGCCTGCTGCAGAAGTACGGCAAGGCGACTCCCGAGGCGCTGGTGGAGTCGGCCCTCTGGGAGGCGTCCCTCTTCGAGGAGCACGACTTCCGGGACATCAAGATCTCGGTGAAGCACAACGACCCGGTCGTGATGATCGAGGCGTACCGGCAGCTCGCCGCGCAGTGCGACTACCCGCTGCACCTGGGCGTGACCGAGGCGGGTCCGGCGTTCCAGGGCACGATCAAGTCGGCCGTGGCGTTCGGCGCGCTGCTGTCCGAGGGCATCGGTGACACGATCCGGGTCTCGCTGTCGGCGCCGCCGGTGGAGGAGGTCAAGGTCGGGCTGCAGATCCTGGAGTCGCTGAACCTGAAGCAGCGGGGTCTGGAGATCGTGTCGTGTCCTTCGTGCGGGCGGGCGCAGGTGGACGTCTACAAGCTGGCCGAGGAGGTCACGGCGGGGCTGACCGGTATGGAGGTCCCACTGCGGGTGGCGGTGATGGGGTGCGTGGTGAACGGCCCCGGTGAAGCGCGAGAGGCGGATCTCGGGGTTGCCTCGGGCAACGGCAAGGGGCAGATCTTCGTGAAGGGCGAGGTCATCAAGACCGTCCCGGAGTCGAAGATCGTGGAGACCCTCATCGAGGAGGCCATGCGGCTGGCCGAGGAGACCGGCCAGGCGGATCAGGTGAGTTGAGGCAGAGCACGGCACGGACCGAGAGGGGGCCGGCGTGACGATTCTGGAGAGCATCCGGGGACCACGCGACCTGAAGGCGCTGTCGCAGGAAGAACTGGACCAACTGTCCGGCGAGGTACGCGAGTTCCTGGTGGAGGCGGTGTCGAGGACCGGGGGGCACCTCGGCCCCAACCTGGGCGTGGTGGAACTGACCATCGCCTTGCACCGGGTCTTCGAGTCACCGGTCGACCGCATCGTGTGGGACACCGGGCACCAGAGCTATGTGCACAAGCTGCTGACGGGCCGTCAGGACTTCTCCAAGCTGCGCGGCAAGGGCGGCCTGTCCGGCTATCCCTCGCGCGAGGAGTCCGAGCACGACATCGTGGAGAACAGCCACGCCTCCACCTCCCTCGGCTGGGCCGACGGCCTCGCCAAGGCGCACCAGGTGCTGGGGGAGCGCGGGCACGTCGTCGCGGTCATCGGGGACGGCGCGCTCACCGGCGGCATGGCCTGGGAGGCGCTGAACAACATCGCGGCCGCCAAGGACCGCCCGCTGATCATCGTCGTCAACGACAACGAGCGCTCCTACGCGCCCACCATCGGCGGCCTCGCCAACCACCTCGCCACGCTGCGCACCACCGACGGCTACGAGCAGGTCCTCGCCTGGGGCAAGGAGGCGCTCCAGCGCACCCCGGTCGTCGGCGGCCTGCTCTACGAAGCCGCGCACGGCGCCAAGAAGGGGTTCAAGGACGCCTTCGCCCCGCAGGGCATGTTCGAGGATCTCGGGCTGAAGTACGTGGGCCCCATCGACGGGCACGACATCGGCGCCGTCGAGTCCGCGCTGCGCCGGGCCAAGCGGTTCCACGGGCCGGTGCTGGTGCACTGCCTCACCGAGAAGGGACGCGGCTATCCGCCCGCCCTCGCCCACGAGGAGGACCACTTCCACACCGTGGGGGTGATGGACCCGCTGACCTGCGCCCCGCTCACCCCCTCCGGCGGGCCCACGTGGACCACGGTGTTCGGCGAGGAGATCGTCCGGATCGGGGAGGAACGCGAGGACATCGTCGCCATCACGGCGGCCATGCTGCACCCGGTCGGCCTCGGCCCGTTCGCCAAGCGGTTCCCGGACCGGGTCTGGGACGTCGGCATCGCCGAGCAGCACGCGGCCGTCTCCGCGGCGGGCCTGGCCACCGGGGGAGCGCACCCGGTCGTCGCCGTCTACGCGACCTTCCTCAACCGCGCCTTCGACCAACTGCTGATGGATGTCGCCCTGCACCGCTGCGGAGTGACCTTCGTGCTCGACCGCGCCGGGGTCACCGGAGTCGACGGTGCCTCCCACAACGGCATGTGGGACATGTCGATCCTCCAGGTCGTCCCCGGCCTCAGGATCGCCGCCCCGCGCGACGCCGCCCAGCTCCGGGCCCAGCTGCGCGAGGCGGTCGCGGTGGACGACGCCCCGACCCTGGTCCGCTTCCCCAAGGAGTCCGTCGGCCCCGAGGTCCCGGCCCTGGGTCACATCGGCGGCATGGACGTCCTCCACCGGGACGACGAGCCCGACGTGCTCCTCGTCTCCGTCGGCGTGATGGCACCCGTCTGCCTCCAGGTGGCCTCGCTGCTCGGCGCACGCGGGATCAACTGCACGGTGGTCGACCCGCGTTGGGTGAAGCCCGTCGACTCCGCTCTGCCCGAACTCGCCGCCGCACACCGGCTGGTGGCCGTGGTCGAGGACAACAGCCGCGCAGGGGGCGTCGGTTCGGCCGTGGCGCTGGCCCTCGGGGACGCCGACGTGGACGTGCCCGTACGGCGGTTCGGCATCCCGGACCAGTTCCTCGCCCACGCCAAGCGCGGTGAGGTGCTGGCCGACATCGGTCTCACCCCGGTGGAGATCGCCGGGCGGATCAGCGCCGGCCTCGCCGTCAAGGACGTCGGCGCACGGCAGAACCAGGAGAGCTGAATGAGCACGGAGTTCGACCTCGAAGCCCTCCTCGCCGCGCGCGGAGCCGAGCGCTACGACCTGCACACGCGCCATCTCAACCCCCAACTCCCGCGCATGCTGCACACCATCGGCTTCGACAAGGTCTACGAACGCGCCGAGGGCGCCCACTTCTGGGACGCCGAGGGACACGACTACCTCGACATGCTCGCCGGGTTCGGCGTGATGGGCCTCGGCCGCCACCACCCGGTCGTCCGCAAGGCCCTGCACGACGTGCTCGACCTGAACCTCGCCGACCTCACCCGCTTCGACTGCCAGCCGCTGCCCGGCCTGCTCGCCGAACGCCTCCTCGCCCACAGCCCGCACCTGGACCGGGTGTTCTTCGGCAACAGCGGCACCGAGGCCGTCGAGACCGCGCTGAAGTTCGCCCGCTTCGCCACCGGCCGCCCCCGCGTCCTCTACTGCGACCACGCCTTCCACGGCCTCACCACCGGCTCGCTGTCGGTCAACGGGGAGAACGGCTTCCGCGACGGCTTCGCCCCGCTGCTCCCCGACACCGCCGTACCCCTCGGTGATCTCGGCGCGCTGGAAAGGGAGTTGAAGAAGGGTGACGTCGCCGCCCTCATCGTCGAGCCGATCCAGGGCAAGGGCGTGCACGAGAGCCCTCCTGGATATCTCCGCGCCGCGCAGGAGCTGTTGCACCGGCACAAGGCGCTGCTCATCGCCGACGAGGTGCAGACCGGCCTCGGCCGCACCGGGGACTTCTACGCCTACCAGCACGAGGACGGCGTCGAACCCGACCTGGTGTGCGTCGCCAAGTCGCTCTCCGGCGGCTATGTCCCGGTCAGCGCCACGCTCGGCAAGGACTGGATCTTCAAGAAGGTCTACTCGTCCATGGACCGGGTCCTGGTGCACTCCGCGAGCTTCGGCTCCAACGCCCAGGCCATGGCCGCCGGGCTCGCGGTGCTCTCCGTCATGGAGGACGAGCAGATCGTCGCCCGCGCCCGGACCATGGGCGAGCTGCTGAAGTCCCGGCTGGCCGCGCTCATCGGGAAGTACGAGCTGCTGGCCGACGTGCGCGGGCGGGGGTTGATGATCGGCATCGAGTTCGGCCGCCCCGACTCGCTGAAGCTGCGCGGCCGTTGGACCATGCTCCAGGCGGCACGCAAGGGGCTGTTCGCGCAGATGGTCGTCGTACCGCTGCTCCAGCGGCACCGGATTCTCACCCAGGTCTCCGGGGACCACCTGGAGGTGATCAAGCTGATCCCGCCGCTCGTGATCGACGAGGCGGACGTGGAACGGTTCGTGGACGCCTTCACCGCCGTGATGGACGACGCGCACAGCGGCGGCGGGCTGATGTGGGACTTCGGCCGGACCCTGATCAAGCAGGCGGTCGCCGGGCGCTGACCGGCTTTTTTGCCTCTGAGGCAAGAAAATTGCCCGGCAGGCAAAACTCGGGCTGAATGGAGGCATGAACGCCTCCGAAGCGGCCGCCTCGGCGGGTCAGGGCGACGACCTGCCCGCCGTGGCACCGCAGTTGCGCGCCCTGCGCCGCCGGGCCGGTCTCACCCTGGAGGCCGCGGCCGGGGCCGCCGGGCTCTCCCCGGCGCACCTCTCCCGGCTGGAGACCGGCCACCGCCAGCCCTCGCTGCCGATGCTCCTGGCCCTCGCCCGCATCTACGGTACGACGGTCTCCGACCTGCTCGGTGAGACGGCCGCCGACCGGGACGCCATCGTCCGCGCCGCCGACATGGAACCCACCCGCGCCGCGGGCTGGACCTACTTCCAGGCCGGGGCCCCCGGCCGCGGCATGCAGGCCCTGCGCGTCCGGGTGCCGTACCGCCCCCAGGGCGACATCGTGCGCGTCCACCCCGGCGAGGAATGGCTGTACGTCCTCACCGGCCGCCTGCGGCTGCGCCTCGGGGACAGCTCGCATCTGCTCGCGCCCGGGGACAGCGCCCACTTCGACTCGCTCACCCCGCACCGCCTCAACGCCGACGACCACGACGGCGTGGAGCTGCTGTTCGTCCACACCCTGCTGCAGAGCCCCACGGCCACGCTGTGCCTGGGCCATCCCACCGGAGAGTCGTCATGAGTGACATCGAGGACAAGCTGCCGCCCGCCCTGTGGGTCCGGGTGATCATCTACGTCGTTCTCGGCCACCTTCTGGCCGCCTTCCTCTACCTGCTGTTCACGCTCGGCGCCAAGAGCTGAGGGGCGGCGGCCGGGGCGCCGGTCAGTCGACCAGCCGCTCGCGCAGCCGCTCCCGCGCGGAGTCCGAGAGCTTCAGCCCCCGCTCCAGGTACGCGTCCACGTCGCCCCAGGTGTCCTCGATGCTGTCGAAGGCCGCCGCGAGGTACTCGGCGCGGGCGTCGAAGAGCGGGCTGAGCAGCTCCATCACCTCGGGCGTGTACGCGCTCGTCTGGTCACCGTTGCGCCGGACCTTGTAGCGGCGGTGCTTGGCGTTGGACTCCAGATAGTCGGCGGTGATCGCGTCCCGCTCCACACCCACCGCGAGCAGCGTCACCGCGACCGAGATGCCCGCCCGGTCCTTCCCGGCCGCGCAGTGCATCAGCGCGGGCACACTGTCCTCGGCCAGCGCGTGCAGCACCCGGGAGTGCTCGGCGGTGCGCTCGGTGACGATCTTCCGGTACGAGGCGATCATGCGGCCCGCGCCCTTGCCGTCCGACAGGATGTCCCGCAGCTGGTCGAGGTCGCCGTCGCGGACCATCCGCCAGAACTCGGCGCCGTCCGCCGGGTCGCTCAGCGGGACGTTCACGTTCCGCACGCCCGGCAGCTCGACGTCGGGGCCCTCCAGCCGCTGGTCGGCCGTGTTGCGGAAGTCGAAGACCGTGTGCAGGCCGAGGGAGGAGAGATAGGCCGCGTCCTCCTCGGTCGCGTGCGCGAGATGCCCGCTGCGGAACAGCACCCCGTGCCGCACCCGGCGTCCGTCCACCGTCGGCAGGCCGCCCACGTCACGGAAGTTGCGGACTGCGGCCAGCTCGGGCTCGGTCGACGGGACCTGCTGCGTCAC
The DNA here is from genome assembly GCF_044903645.1 of Streptomyces sp. NPDC002176. Lineage (NCBI taxonomy): Bacteria > Bacillati > Actinomycetota > Actinomycetes > Kitasatosporales > Streptomycetaceae > Streptomyces > Streptomyces sp. NPDC002176. The sequence goes on along the minus strand of NZ_JBJDQW010000001.1, from coordinate 1,158,916 downwards.
GGGTGCTCCCTGAAGGCTCCGCCCCGCCGCGCGGCTCGTCGACGGGCGCACAGCCGACGATACGACATCGGATTTCCCCGGCCCCGACCCCATGATCGCCCGTTCAACATGGCGGCCGGGAGCGCTATTCCTCGATTGGCAAATTCTTTAAGCGTGGCTTATCTCACCGTTCGTCAACCCCTGCTTACGGTCGCGTAGGTCACATCCGAAGGTGAATCATGGTCCGACGTGGCAGACGATGCGGAGAATGACAACAGGACAGTGATCGGGTCGTACGTGGCGGTGGGGGACAGCTTCACCGAAGGCGTCGGCGACCCCGGCCCCGACGGGGCGTTCGTCGGCTGGGCCGACCGGCTGGCGGTACTCCTCGCCGACCGGCGCCCCGAAGGCGACTTCATGTACACGAACCTGGCCGTGCGCGGGAAACTGCTCGACCAGATCGCGTCGGACCAGGTACCCGAGGCGGCACGGCTCGCCCCGGACCTCGTCTCCATCTGTGCGGGGGGCAACGACATCATCCGCCCCGGCACCGACCCGGACGAGGCGGCCGAGCGCTTCGAGCGCGCCGTCGCCCAGCTCGCGGCGGGCGCGGGCACCGTGCTGGTCGCGACCGGCTTCGACACCCGCGGCGTCCCGCTGCTCAAGCATCTGCGCGGCAAGATCGCCACGTACAACGGTCATGTACGGGCCATCGCCGACCGGTACGACTGCCCGGTGCTGGACCTGTGGTCCCTGAAGTCCGTCCAGGACCGCCGGGCCTGGGACGGCGACCGGCTGCACCTCTCGCCCGAGGGCCACACCCGGGTGGCGCTGCGCGCCGGGCAGGCGCTCGGCCTCCCCATCCCGGCCGACCCCGAGCAGGCGTGGCCGGTACTGCCGCCGCGCGGCACGCTGGAGATCCGGCGCGACGACGTGCACTGGGCGCGTCAGCACCTCGTGCCGTGGATCGGGCGCCGCCTGCGCGGGGAGTCCTCCGGGGACCACGTCGTCGCGAAGGGCCTGCTGTCGCCGAGCGACATCAGGATGCGGATCGCGCCGGTGGCGTGAGGCCGTTCGCCGCTGCCCCCGCGCGTCCGGTGCTCGCGGGGGCAGCGGTCCCGGCACGTCCTGTACGCGCGGGGGTGGTCGTCCCGGCACGCTTTCGTCGTGTGTCCGTCGTCCGGGCGCAACGGAGTCGACCGCTCGCGGTGGGTCAGATCCGGAACACTGTTCGGGAACAGTGAGGGCCGTGAGCGCGTTGGGACGGGTGGCCGGGTCACCCGGCCCACGGCGGCTCCGGGCCGCCACCGCCGCCGTCGACGAGGGAGCCCTCAGTGACTCCACCTGGAGGTACCGTGTCCGGTCTGCGTTCCCTGAGCTCCGGGCTCCGCGCGCTACAGCCCGAAGCCTTCGGCGTGGAACCGCGCGGTGAGCGCCTCGCGCGCATCCACCGCTCCCCGCACTTCAAGGACGGCGTCTTCCAGAACCCCGGCGGCACGGCCAGCACCCGGCCCTCCGGCTCCGCGCTGGACCTCGCCAAGGCGTTCTTCGACAAGGACACGCGTCCGGTCCGCGCGCCGCACGGCACCATCCCGGTCCACCCGACCACCGTGGCCGACCTGGCCAAGCCGCCGGTCTCCGGCCTGCGCGTGACCTGGCTGGGCCATTCCAGCGTGCTGGTGGAGATCGACGGGCACCGGGTGCTGTTCGACCCGGTCTGGGGCGAGCGCTGTTCGCCGTTCCCCTTCGCCGGGCCCAAGCGACTGCACCCCGCCCCGCTGCCGCTGGCCGCGCTCGGCCCGGTCGACGTGGTGGTCATCTCCCACGACCACTACGACCACCTCGACCTGCCCACCATCAAGGCACTGGCCGGGACCGACACCCTGTTCGCCGTCCCGCTGGGCGTGGGCGCGCACCTCGAACACTGGGGGGTGTCCCCGGACCGGCTGCGCGAGCTGGACTGGCACGAGTCCACCGAGGTCGGCGGCGTCACCCTCACCGCGACCCCGGCCCGCCACTTCTGCGGCCGCGGCCTGCGCAACACCCAGCACACCCTGTGGGCCTCCTGGGTCGTCGCGGGCGAGAGTCACCGCGTCTACCACAGCGGCGACACCGGCTACTTCGACGGCTTCAAGGACATCGGCGCGGCCCACGGCCCGTTCGACATCACGATGATCCAGATCGGCGCGTACAGCCCGTACTGGCCCGACATCCACATGACCCCCGAGGAAGGCGTCCGCGCCCACCTCGACCTCCAGTCCGGCACCCCCCACGGCGTCCTCCTCCCCATCCACTGGGGCACCTTCAACCTGGCGATGCACGCGTGGGCGGAGCCGGGGGAGTGGACGCGGGACGCGGGTGAGGCGGCCGGGCAGGCCGTGGCCTCCCCCCGGCCCGGCGAGCCCTTCGAGCCGGGCGGGCGACTACCCACGGACCCGTGGTGGCGGTCGGTGTCCGGCCCGATCGCCCACCCGTGGCGCGGGCCGCGCCCGGCGGTGTCGGCCGCGGCGGGGGAGCGGAGCGGGGATCTCGACTTCGCGGGTGACGTCTGACATCGAGCGAGGGTGAGATCGGCCCGATCGTGGAGATGTTGAGCCGGTGTTCCGGTCCTGAGTATGACCGCGTGATCCGTGCTTTGGATGGGCCGCCTGGCAAGGAACCTTCGGATCCCCCTCGACAGTTCAGGCCCCTGCCTACGTTGGATGGCTCGGTGCGGGTTGCGGTCCGAACGCACGTCGTCCCGCGGGGGTGATGATCAGTCGGTAACGCCTCGGGGAACGTGAGTCCCGCGCTGGGTGATGATGTGCTCCACTCCGCCGACATTTTTCCAATGACATCGCATGTATGAGTGTGTTGCTGTTCTAGAGCCAGCAGCTAAGGGCATCTAACCTGCGCTTTTATAGTTTCCGATGAACCTGTTCAACGCGCTTTCGAGGCTGGGACGGCACAACGTGTGGAGTGCGTTGCGCTCCTTAATCTGCGCAGTGCAGCGGCGTTGGTGGGGTCTGCCGCACGAATGGGTGACCTGTCACCCAGACCTGCAGCAGACCCTCGTCTACGGCTGGCCGGGCCCGAAGCGGGGGACTAGGTTGTGCGGGAGACTGGCGGCGCGTGGGGGCGATGTGGAAGAGCGGGATTTTAACGAGGCCGTTGCCCGGCTGATCCGGGAGGCGCGGATGCGTGCCGGGGTAACGCAGGAGTATGTAGGGCGACGGGCAGGGCTGACGCGCGGTTCGATCACGAACATTGAGTCCGGGACCCAGACCCCGCCTCTTTACCGGCTTGCCCTGATCGCCGCAGCGGTCAATGCGGAACCTGCCGACCTGCTTCCCTCGCTTCATCTCGATGAAGCGTCCGGCCTATCCACACGTCATGCCGCCGATGTGGCCGCGGTGTGGGCGCAGGCATCGAAGAGGAGGGGTGCCGGTGGCGAAGGCTGACCTGGCGGCCCGCAGGCTGCTGCGAGAATTCCGGATCGACGCCCCGCCGGTCGACCCCTTTGCCCTGGCCGAACACCTCGGCGTCCTGGTTGTCCCGCAGCGCATGGACGACGACGTCTCCGGCATGCTCCTGCGCAAAGAGGGAGACTGCGTCATCGGCGTCAATCAGGCGCACTCCGTCGAACGGCGGCGTTTCACAGTGGCACACGAACTGGGACACCTGCGCCTGCACGAAGGACGCCCGCTGATCCTAGACACGGACGCGCGCGTGAACTACCGCAACGCGGTCTCGAGCATGGCCACGGACCGCGAGGAGATCGACGCCAACCGATTCGCTGCGGCGCTGCTGGCCCCGGAGGGTATGGTCCGTCGGGCGGCACAGCACATCAGCTTCAGCACGACGAATGACCTCGTGCGGGTCCTGGCCAAGCGTTTCCAGTTGAGCGAGATGGCCATGACCTACCGCCTGATGAATCTCGGCATCGTCTCCGGACCTGCTCACTGACACCATCCCGGCCAGGCCGCCGGCCCGCCCCGCGCCGCCCGATGCGCGTTCCAGGCGCCGCCCTGCCGCGCCCGTTTTGGAGCCGTGTCCCTCTCGCTGCTCCCGCTCCGGCTGCGCGAAGGGAGGGGGCAGGAGCTGAAGCAGCCCCTGTCTGACCCGCGCTGAAGAGACGTCAGCCTGACTGTCCTTCGAAATTTGTCTTGCATGAGTGTCGCTGTGTGTGGTGCACTTGTTACCGCAGAGAGTGACCGGTCTCTGTGTGTAACGGGTGACCCCTGCTCGGCGTGAGGCCGACGGGACAGTCCACCGCGGGCGATACCGCGTACACGTGCCTGGCCAGGATGGCCAGCATCGTCGACCGGACCGCACCGGCTACCTTTGATGGCCAGCTGTCACCCAAGGCCATCCGTTGATGCCACGCATCAGCCGACCCTCTGCCCAGTGCCATGGCCGGCCCCCTCCGCGAGCCCCACACCAGGTCCCTCGCGCACGCACACCCGTGTTCGTTTCCGTGCGCCCGCCATACGGGCAAGAGCCACGTGCCTTCCCGGTCTCTTCCTTGCCCTACGCCGTCACGTCTCCCGTCGGCATGCCCCGCATCCCTCCCGTCACCCTGAGCCGCCAACCGGCTCATCGCAGAAAGGAAACCGCACCATGCAGTGCCGCAAGAACTTCGACACCTTCCTCAAGAACACCGTGAACCTCAGCCAGGCCAAGCTCACCCTGCTCGATGTCCGCGTCGAGGCCATCTACAAGGCACTCAAGGACGATCCGGAACTCGGTCCGCTCATCCGCGGTAAGAAGCCCCAGGGCTCCTGGGCGCAGCGAACCATCATCAACCCTGTCGGCGACAGCGAGTTCGACGCCGACTTCATGCTCCACCTCGCCGAGAACACCGAGTGGGCCGACAGCCCCAAGACCTACATCGACAAGGTCTACGCCGCACTCCACCGCCACAGTATCTACGGCACCATGCCCCACACCCGCAAGTGCCGTTGCGTGCAGCTCAGCTACGCCAACTCCATGCACGTCGACATCGTCCCCTACCTTCAGCTGGCCGACGGCCGCGAGGTGATCGTCAACCGTGACGCCAACACCTGGGAGCAGACCAACCCGGCCGGCTTCACCGCCTGGATGCAGAAGAAGGACGGCATCGCCAACAACAACCTGCGCAAGGTCATCCGCCTGATGAAGTACCTGCGCAACCACCGCGGCTCCTTCACCGGTACCCGCTCCATCATCCTCACCACCCTGCTCGGCGAGCGCGTCGAGGAGATCAAGAAGCTCACGGACCCCGGCTGCTACAGCGACGTGCCCACTACCTTGCTCACCATCGTCGAGGACCTCGACCGATGGCTGCAGGAGCGCTCCTACAAGCCCTCCATCTCCGACCCCTCCGGATCGGGCGTCACCTTCGATCACCGCTGGGACCAGACGACCTACAGCTACTTCCGGGCCCGCATCCACACGCACGCCCGCCAGATCCGCGAAGCCTACGACGCGCCCGACTACGCCCGCAGCGTGCGGCTGTGGCGCAACCTGTTCGGCGACGCCTTCCCCGACCAGTCGCGTGCCACCGCCTCTCTCACCCCGACGGCGGCGGAGTTCGCCACCCCGCTGCTGGTCACCACGACCTCCCGCACCGGACGGGCCGGATGAGCAAACACAAACAGCCCACGGCCCGCCCCAACCTCTCCCAGCGCCGCCTCCTGGAGGAACTCACCGCGCTGGCAACCGCACACGAGCCGGACCTGCGCATCACCGGCCGAGCCCGCACCGACACCGACGGCCTGGTCACCGTCCCCATCAGCGTCCGCACCGGCAACATGCCGCATACTCCAGGAGGACTGCAACTCAAGGAGAGTGAGGACTTCCTCCTTACTCTGCCCGCCACCCCGATGACTCCGCCCCAGGTGCACACCCCCCACATCCGGTTCGCCGGCACCCCGCACGTCCTGCAGGGCAACCGGCTGTGCCTCTACCTCGACCCGGCCCGCGAATGGGACCCTGCCGCCGGAATTACCCCCGTCATCAACCGCCTGTGGCAGTGGCTCACCGAGGCAGCGGTCGGCACCTTCGACGCTGCCACCGCCCTATACCACCCCGTCGGCGGAGTCCTGCACCACACCCCGGGCACTCCCACCGTCGTCGTACGAGAACCCCTCTCCTACCGGCCGGCCACAGTCTGGCTCACACAGCGCACCACCGACCGGCTAGACCTGACCAGCGCCCCCGCAGACTCTCACAGCCACCGCACCCCGATCCTGCCAGTGGACACGTTGCCCCTGGGTGCGGGCAGCACTCTGGCCGAGCTCCTCACCCTCACCCGCTCCACCGTTACCGACAACCCGCTATCGGCCGATGCCGCATCCCCGGCACTGCTGACCGCACTCGCCGCCAGCGCCCTGCGCAACTCCGAAGGCACCACCCAGCACTTCATCCTGGCCGTCCGGCACCCCACCGCACCCGCAGCACCCCCCTTTCTCCTCGCTGGCCGCCTGCAACCCCAGGCCAGCGACATGCTGCGCCGCCTAGCACAACAAGCGACCCCCAGCCGTATCGGCAGCCTGCCTGACGACCTGGCCCACGCCTCCATCGAATGGTGCTACCTCTCCGACGAACGCCTCGAAGTAACCACCCGCCGTGACACTCTCCGCCCCGTCCGCGCCTTCCAGGACTGCCACGTCCACATCTGGGGCTGTGGAGGCATCGGCTCCTGGGCAGCCGAGATGGTGGCCCGGGCCGGTGCCTCACATCTCAGCCTCAGCGACCCCGGCCGTGTCACCGGCGGCCTGCTGGTGCGTCAGAACTACACCGAACAGCACATCGGCATGACCAAGGCGACAGCTCTGGCCTCACACCTGCGCACCATCCGCGACGGCCACCCCGCCCCCCGACCCCGCCCTCCTGACCGCAGCGGACCAAGCCGACCTCATCATCGACGCCACCGTCAGCATCACCGCCGGACGCTTCCTCGACCTTCTCGCCCAGCAGTCCCACCGCAAAGCCGTCCTGGCCCAGCTCGCCACGGACAGCCTCACCGCCAGCTTGGGAATCCTCACCATTGCCGCCCCCGGCACTTACACCCCTCTGTCCACCATCGATCACACCGCCGGCGGCCACGTCCTTAACGACCCGAACCTCGAGGCGTACCACGCACTGTGGGCCGAACCTGCCCCGGGCGACGAACTGCGCCCCACAAGAGGCTGCTCCACTCCCACATTCCACGGCTCCGCCGCCGACCTGATGGCAACCACCGCCACCCTGATCACCCTGCTGGGCACCCAGATGCGCCACCCGGTATCCGGGACCCACCTGTGCGCCCAGCCCTACACCGGGACAGCCCCAGCACATCGCTTCATCCCCCACACAACCGTGTAAGAGGCAGTCCCCGTGTCGCTGGACCGGCGGCCCAGCATCCGCGGCAGGGCCGCCAGCCCCTAAAGGCTGCCGGGCCTCTGCAACAGGCCGCGTGGACCCCAGCCGCACCCCCAGCAGGACCCCATACAAGCCCGCCGCGGCCACATACCTCCAACCCCCGGTGAGAAGGCGCCGTTGGGCCGCTGCCCCCGGATCAGCCGGGAACCTGCCCCACCTCCAAGGTGGGCACGTAGCTGCGTGCCAGGCGCTCGTAGATCACCAGCTGCGGGTGCACCTGCGGATGGTGAGTACGGCCCAGGGCGATAGCCGCGGAGAGGGGAACGGCAGGCAGGACATGCAGGCGGCGCAGCGACTTCGCTTCACTTTCCAGCCGGGCGAGAAGCATCCGCAGTGTTTCCTCCAGCTGCCGCAGTGACGCCCGGCACCGCAGTATGTCTGGACCGGTCTGCGCACCCACGGGGCTGACCTCGTAGCGGCGCAGCGCCGAAAGCTCCCGCGGAATCTCCGAAGGGGCGATGACCCCCGAGACATTCACCACGACGACAGCATTATCCCCGTCCTGCCCGGCCTGAACCGGATGCGCGGCAAAGTCGGTGACCGGGCCGCTCTCGGCGGGCCACACCCAGGACTGCTCGTGCCGGTGACGCTGGTAGATGTCCGTGGGCACGGTGTCGTCCAAGAGAGACCCCAAGTAGATCAGCAACGGCAGACGCGCGAACCCGAACACGCTCACGTGCTGCACGGATTCCCGCTCTATCCCCGGCCGCAGCCGATTGCGAACCACCTCATCGATGACCTTGGTTGCCTGCCGGTAGTAGTGACGGCTGGCCTCGGCGGCAGACTCCGCGTCGCAGGCAGCGGCTGCCTGCTCGCCGGGAGTGTGCCGCAGATCGATCTCCACACCGTGCCGGGTATAGGACTCCAAGTACAAAGGAAACCGGCGGCCCGCCGTCACAGCGTCCGCAGCGGTCTCCCGTGACAGCTCCACCGCATTTCCGTGCACCGACCCCACCATCCGCACCACTGTGGTGGCCCTCTCCGGCCCCAGCGCGGTCAGGTGCCTGACCCGGTCCTCGTGCTCCTGCTTCACACGGCGCAACCACTCGACGGTGAAAACGTCCAGCGCAGCCTTCGCATCGATCTCCATGTGCTGCTGGGCACACAGCAGCATCAGATTGTCCGCCTCGTCCCGCAGTGACTTCTCCAACGGATCCCCGCCGCGCGGCGAGCGTGGATCAGTGCTCTGCCCGACGATGTGCGCGACTTCCCCCAAAGGCAACGTTCGTCCCGACATCGCCCCCTCCAGCAGATACGCGTTGCACAGCATGCACCTGCCTCCACTGCGCACCCACACGGCGAGAACCGCCTTGGATGAAAGACGGCTCCGCTTCCCTCCGCCCCCGCTTGTCAACACCGCCTCCGTACCTCCCTGTCAGACCAGACGCTAGACGACACCCCACCTAAGACGTCGCCTAATGGCTTGATCACTCGTTGAGTTATGCATGACTGATCTGGTGGAGCGGTTGGTGCCGGACGAGCTGTTGACGTATTTCCGGCGGGTGGTCCCGTCGATGGTGGTAGCGCCGGGAGACGGCGGGCTGGTGAGCGTGAAGGCCCGGCAGCGATCATCTTTGTGGCCACCTCGGGCTGTACCTGGCGGCAGCTGCCGCCGATGTTCGGGCCGGCCTGGCCCACCGCCCACCGGCGCTTCGCCCAGGGGAGCCGGAACCGTGTCTGGGATCGGCTCCGCCGCGTCACCCTGGACGAGCTCGGCGCTCGGGGCGAGCTGGACTGGTCGCGGTGTGCGATCGACTCGGTCAGTACTCTGAAGCCTGATAGAGCGTCATGTCGCCCAAGAACCACACGGACTATACGCCGCTGCCTGGAGCCTGGCCAGACATTCACATGTTGCCTGCCCAGGGGGTGCAGGCCCATCTTGACCTGCAGGGAGGCGGTCCGGGTGGGGTGTTGTTGCCGATCCACTGGGGAACCTTCAACCTGGCGCTGCACGCGTGGGCGGAGTCGGGGGAGTGGACGAAAAACACGGCCGAGCAGGTCGGCCAGGCGGTGGCGTTCCCGCGACCCGGCGAGCCGTTCGAGCCGACGGGGAGGCTGCCGGTCGAGCCGTGGTGGAGGGCGGTCTCCGGTCCGATCGCGCACCCCTGGCGACGTCCCCGGAGTGCTGAAGGTGTGGCCGAGACGAGCAAGAGGATCTCGACCTCGCGGGTGAGTGGTGACGTTGGTCGAGGACCAGATGGGGGAGATGGTGCGGACCTGGAGCGTCTCCCGGCTAAAGAGCAGGATCGTTTGCTGCGAGCCTTGGACGTAGCGCCCCGCGTGGAGCGTGAAGCCACCGCTCAGCGATTCAGTCCCTTGCCGTCCCTAGACGGCTCGTCTTGGGTTGCCGTCCGAACACGGATCCTGGGACGCTGAACTAGCAGGAGAGAGCCCAGGCCGGCTCCGCGCGGCGTATCCGTGGCGCGGTCGCGGTGTCTGCGTGCGCGCCGCGGGAGGCATGGACCGGCTGTCCGCCATGCCCACCCAAGCCATGGAGATCAGCAGAACGGAGCGGGCTCGTTCCTGCCAGCCGTCGTGCAGGATGCGGGCCGTGGCTGCCGTACTGCGGACCTCTCCGACCGCGACGACCAGGGCGTCCGCCTGGATTCGCAGGCCGACCGCTTCGCTCTCCCGCTTAGCCCGTCGCCGCGCCGAGGCGGTCAGCCACCAGGTGAGCACGGCACCCAACACCGTGCCACACAAGGTGCTCGCCGCGACTTTGATCAGTTCTGCTTCCACGACTCGAAGCATCCACATGCTCTCTGCCACCGGGCTGCTGCCGCTTCGCGGAAGAACCTGGATCGTCCCGTGGTGGTCATGGCCGCGCCGGCCCCGGGCACACGACTGCCCGGGGCCGGACGCCCCGGGGAGTCTCCGCCACAGCCGGTGGCAGGCCTGTCAGATCTCCTTGAACGTCCCGTTTATGCCGAGTTCTTCAAGGCGCTGCTGGATTTCCTCTGCCGCGCCAGCCTGCATCACCAACTGGAGGGTGCCCTGCAGGTAGCTGATCTGCCTTTCGTCCAGGGTCATGTAGAACGCCCGGAAGAGCGCGGCGAAGCCGTCGGCGCTGTCGGCGTTGGCCAGAAGGTTCTTGGTGAAGGAGAAGGCAATCTGCCGCTCCTTGATGGGTGCCGGCTTCGGTGATCTATCCGGCTCCTCACCGCCAGCCGGCTGCGGACTGGTCTCGGCCGCAGTACCCACCGGCCCCTCGGACGCGGGCGACGAGGCACCACCCGCGGTGTCGCCGACACCGCCTGCGCACGGGCCTTCGTGGGCCAGCTGGTCGCACGTGGAGCATGTTTTGACCTGCGGTTTGGCGAGGCGCAGGCCCGTGCTCGCGAGGTTGACCTGGCCGGGAGCAGTGACTGCCACCTCGATTCCGGTTCCGTCGACGATGCTCAGCAGCCCTTGGCCTGCGGCGTCGAAGATGGCCTGCTGAAGATCGCGGTCGCCGCCGTACAGTAGCGGCAGCCGGGGGGCACTGTAGAAGGCGGCCCGGATGTCGGAGAGGGTCTTGCCATAGTCGTTGTCGCGGAGGTTGTGCAGGAGGGCCTTGGCGCTGAACTGGCCGGTATCGAGCACCTTGTCCCGGTCGGCGAGACCCTTCCAGACGAGCAGGCCGTCGAGGGCCGTGATGTTGTCCTTGTCGAACGTGAGCTGGTCCAGGTACCGCTCTCGCTCTGGGTCCGGCTGGGCCAGGAAGGCGACATGCTGGTAAGCCCGCTTGATCTGCCTCTCCAGCTGGGTTTTGGCCTCGCTGAGTTCCTTCGCCCCGATGGTCTTGAGCTCGTCGTCGTTCTGGATCTCGGGCGCCTGCAGAGCCTTTTGCCTGGCCAGGTACTCCACCGCCAGATTGCGTGCCAGGGCTCGCTGCTGCGTGTTCACCACGGCGTAGACCGCGCTGCTGGCCCATTGCACGGGAAGCTGCTGAGAACCTTGCCCGAGTCCCATGGCGACGTTGAGCGCCTCGAGGGTCGGCTTTTCCATGCCGTTGCGCAGACTGAACTGCGCGGGGTCGAGCACGATGAGCCGGGTGGTGTGGGCGGTGTCCAGCCCGGCCGTGGCGAGGACGTCGGCGGCGCTGCGCTGGAGGTCCGCCGAGACGCACTTCACGTCGCGGAACGGTCCGCTGCTGGTCAGCCTTTTCGCGAAGTCGAAGATGACCTGGTCGCGCTCCGTCTCGGTGATGGTCCGCCGGATGTTCTTGACCAGCATGCGGTGGGTGAGCCTGGTGGACAGGAAGTAGCGGGCCGGCTTGTTGTTGCCCTGTCCAGGCGTGATGTCGAGTGCGCTCATCCCTCGGTTCGGGTTGACCAACTCGTCGACGACGCCGTCGGCGTCAGTGATCGTGTAGGTGGTCTCCGGGACGCTGGTGGCCGCTTTGACCTCGGGAGCGCTGGCCCCGCGGCCTCGTCCCGGCCGCAGGGTGCCGACGACGCTGGCCAGGAAGATGAAGGTGGCCGCTCGTTCGGTCGCGCGGGGGTTGTGCGAGGACCAGGTGCTCGACGGGCGTTCGAGGTCCTGGCGGCGCGCGGCCCCGGACGAGGCGTCGTGGTTGACGACTTCGATCTCGGCCAGGCTCCGGTAATTGGCGATGGTCCGGTCGTCCTCCACCAGACCGCTGCCCAGGAGCGCCTCTCGGACGGTGCTGTCCGACAGCGGCAGGTCTCCGGGGCCTATGAGGGCTGGCACCCACCCGCCGGCCTTGCCGCGCTGCTGGAGGGCGTAGACCGTGGCGGCGAAGATGCGGATCGTGGACCGTACCCGCTGGAATCCGGTGATCTTGCCCCATTCGTCCTGCGCCAGCTTGATGAGCATGGGGTGGAACGGGTAGCACGTCGCCATCTCGGTGCGCCAGTTACGACGCCAGGCGGCATTAATCGGGTCCCAGACCTGCTTTGCCCACGCCTTGTCCGTCAGCACTTTCTCGTGCAGTGCGGCAGTCGCAGCAAGGACCTCCCCGGCGGGCTCGGCGTCGAACAACCGTCGGCGGAGGATGTCGGCGAAGTCGCCCACGCCGGTCACAGTCGTCGGCAGGCCGTTGCGGTCGAGCTGGCTGTTCAAGTCATCACGGCGGTCCTGAGCAGCGGCGGATAGTGAGGTCTTGTCGACGTCGGGGGCGATCATTACGACCAGCATCGCGACGTGAGGGACATCGTTGACAACATCGAGCACTGCCCGCAGGAAAGCCATGTCCTGCGCCGCCAGGTCGGTCTTGTTTGCGCCGTCCAGTCCGTTGCCGATGTAGTCGAGCACTTCGTCGATGATGATCAGCACGGGTCGGTTCACCGCGCTGATGGCCTCAGCGATCTTGTGCTTGTCGCTCCAGAAGGGCCGGTAGCGTTCGTAGAGGGTGTAGTCCTTGGAGAACAGGCGCCACAGGAAACGTTCGTAGAGGGTGACGCCGGGGCCGTCGAGCTCCTGCACGCCAGCGCCCGGGGTCATGTTGTCGCAGGGCAGCACGACGACGTGCGGACGTCCGAGGTGGTCGGTCAGCGGGTGCCCGATCCTGGCTTGTGCCCGCTCAGCGACCTTCTGGCCGAGTTCGGTACCCAGCAGTGCCGCTGGATTGGCGGCCAGGTGGTAGGCGCCGATGCACGCGTGCGACTTACCGCCGCCCATGCCCTGGGCGAGCCGGGTTACCGCTCGGGCCTTCAAGTAGTCGTCACCGCCACCGATACGCACCGCGACCTCGGTGAGCAGGTCGATGAGCAGTTCGGTCGGGTGCGTGATGTCCCCGTAGTAGCCCGCGTCGGCGTAGGGAGGGCGATCGGCCCCGGTCGCATGAACGGCCCGAAACAGCGACATCTGTACGTCATCGATCTGCCCAGAGGCGTTGAGGATCTCCTGGCGGAGCTTGAGTGCCTTCCACCAAGGCGTCACGCTGGTCGTCACTGCTGCTCTCCTGGGCTGGTGGACACAAAGGTCGCGAGGGTGCTGCGGTTCGTCATCACAGGCGCCGCAACTCGTCGTCATCGATCAGTTCGAGCTGCGGGTTGTCGAGGGCGCTCGCGGAGATGGACTCGGCGGCTCCGACGACGCCGGTCCGGTTGCGTAGCACCCGGGTGAAGCGGACGGAGTCCGGGTCGTTGTCGGGCAGCCGGTCCGCGAGGAATTGGACGGCGGACCACAGGAAGGTGTCGTCGGCCGTGTGCTGCGCAGCCCCGAGCACCTGACCCATGGCCTGCAGGCCATCCTCCGAGGCAGCTGCGAGCGCGAGGGCGATGTCGATGACCGTCGAATCCGCGTTGATCTTGCCCTTGAAGTCGCGGGAGGCCACGAACCGGACACCCCCGTCCGCATCGGGTACCAGGTCACGGATCGCAGCCAGGTCGAGCGTGGCGGCCAGAGCCTGCCAGCGCAGCTCGGACTTCCCTCGGATCTGACGGTTGTACAGCGTCACCCACCACAGCGCGAACCGCGTACGAGCGTCGAAGGTCTCCAGCGGCTGGTGGTCAATCTCGACCGCCATCGCTTCCTGGACTGCGGCTCGGGCCAACGGCAGAAACGTGTAGATGTCGACCGGTTCGCCCTTGGCGTCGAGGATTTCGCAGTACCGGCCGACAACCTCCATGGCTGGCCCCGCAGCCGCCATCAGCATGTCGGCCGGGGCCAATCCCCACCGCTCCCAGTCCGGGTAGCGCCGCTTGATCTCAGCCTTGATCTCGGCCTCGACCGCCCCCTTGCGCCCGGGAGACCGCCCGGGCGCAAGGGGGCGGCACGTCATGGTCAACGTGGTCTCGATGTTCGCCTTGCCTTGGTGGCTGCCGGCCTCGGTGTTCGCAGGCCAAGACCCGGTCATCACCAAGCCGGCCTGCTCGATGGCCGTTAGCAGACGCTGCCAGACCTCCGGGTCTCCGGACCCGAACACGATGGTCACCAGACCGTCGTCACGGACCACTCGACGCATCTCGCCGAACGCTTCGGCGATCTTGGTGTCGTAATGCTCGCGCGTTCGATGCTCGTTGGGTGCCTCTCCCCGGACCCGCTTGACGATGATCTCTTCCTGCTTCTCTTGGCAGCCGTACTCGTCAGATGTGATCACCAACTCGGGCCAGGTGTTTTGCAGGGCACGCTTCAGCCACGCGTAGATCAGGTCGGAGGAGTCGGCGTATGCGAGCATCTCGTCGTACGGCGGGTCGGTCACCACGGCAGTGATGGATTTGTCCCGCAGGCCCAGGGCGGTCGCCGACCCCCGGGTCACGCTGACCGGCGCTCCTTGGATGTTGGTCATCAGGTTCGAAAGCGTCGACATGCTGCTCTTGCACAACGACGACCACGAGCCGGCGCCGGTGCCGATCCCCACCTCGAAGAAGTCCTGGGAGAAGGTGATGGATCCCTGATTGGCGTAGATATCGTGAACCCCTGCGCGACTGATGTCGATCGTGCAACCGCGGGTAGCGCGACGAAGCTTCCGAGCCACGACCGACCCGGCGTATCCGCTCAGCGCCCGCGCGTAGTCAGGGCTCACCCCTACCTTGTTCATGAGTTCGTCGGCTACCGCGGAGATGGACTGGGCGAGCATGGCGAAGGCCAACGTCTGCCGATCGCACATGAAGTCCCCGTAGGTGCGTGCCCCGTAGATCGATGGCCCGATGATGTTGTTGTTGCCTGGTGCGATCCGTTCATCGGGCACGGCACTCAGGAAGGGACTCGGATCCGACAGACCGCGTAGTGCCGCTGGCGCTGCGGCGACAGCAGCGAGTTCCACTCCGGTGGGCTCTCGGTACTCCTTCCCGCTGCCGTCCGAGTGATCGGCCACCACGAGCAGCATGTCCGTGGCGCGCCCTTCATCGGTGAGCCGCCGATGCACGTCGAGCGGGTGCACATGGCTACAGAACGGGCATATTGCCGACTTTCCCGCCAAGGCGCGGCCCTCGGCTGTGCGAGCACGCGTCAGCGTGGGGGTACGCTGCGGAGGGCCCTCGTGTACAACCGTCGCGCACGTGCCTGTAGCCGGGTCGGCTTCGATGTAGAACGACTGGCCAGGGTCGATCACGGGCGGAGCACTCTTGCTGCCTCGCTTCTTACCCGGTCGTCGTAGCTCGTACGAACCAGTCAGGGGGAAGTGGTTGCCACACTCCTGGCAGGGGATGGCGATAGCCCACAGGTACCCCCACGGCTGCTTGCCGTTGACCTCGGGGTAGTAGTCCGTCATCGCTGCAGTCCACCGGCGGCCCACCTCGTCAAGAGTGGCGCGAACGTCGACGAGGAGGCGGGGCCGGTCGTCGTAGAGGGCATCGCTCTCCTCGGCGAACGGCAGACGCGGTTCCTGGGACCAATCCCGGAAGGGGAAGTCGGTGAGGAGCGTGCTGGCCAGTACCGCGACCGGGCTGTAGTCGACGCCGTGGGCCTCCAGCCCGAGCCGACCTGCTTCCAGGGGGATCATGCCGCGGCCACTGAACGGGTCCAGGACCGACGCACCTTCAGGGTTGGCATTGAGGATCTCGTCGTGGAGCAGTTGCCACGCGCTGTAGCGTCCGGACATGCCCTGCTGCACCAGTTCTTGAAGGTGCTGCTGTTCTGCCTCGTCCTCGGGCCAGGGCAGTAGCGAGCAGACGACCGCCGCCTTCGCCTGGGCGACAGGGCGTTTCGCGAACCACGGGAACAGCCCGATCTCCGTCGACCCGCTGCCCCATCCTGCTGAGCTGTTTGCCGATACCTCGGCACAGGGGAACCAGCGTTCGATCATTCGGGTCATGCGTTGCTCCCGGGGGCGTTCTTAAGGCTGCTGCCGGGAACGCGGAACACCGCGTTCCCGGTCATGACGTTCGCGAAGAGGGTGGCGGGGTCCTGATAGGCACCGAAGAAGCGGCCCTTGCCGTCGGCGCAGTGGTCGATGACGTAGAGCCAGTACTCCTTGCGGTGCTGGGTGGCGATGAGGACTTCGTTGCCGGTCATGCGGATGCCGTCGCTGGCCGCGCTGCCGAGCACGCCCTTGACCTCTACGTGGCGGACCTGGCTGTTGCGGCGGGCCTCCAGGTCGTATCCGCGGCCCTCCGTGTGGACGTCGGTCACTGTCCAGCCGTCGTCCTCGAGAAGCTGTTGGACGTGTCGCATGGAGACCAGCTCGGCATCGATCTCGGCCTGAGCGCGGGTGTCCGCGGTGGCCAGGACGCGGATTCGACCTATCTGCTTCGGTTCGGTCAGATGCACGTCCGCGAGCCGCTGCAGTTCCTGGAGCCGCTGGGCGGTCTGGGCCTGAAGCCGATGCCGCAGCTCAAGGCGGGCAGATCGGTCCTCGATCCGGTCCGTCAGGCTCAGGGGCAGGTTGTTCAGGTCGCGGCGGGCCTGTGCGAACCAGTCGGCGCGCACCTTTCGGTGCTCTGCCACGGTCGTGGCGGCCACTTCGCGGGCCGCTGTGAGCGCGTGGCCCTCCCGGGCAGGATGTGGTTCGCCGCCGTACTGGTTGGTGGGGACAAGGTTGGCCAGAGACTCCCACCGGACCGGCCGGGCGTTGCCGCTGTCGTCCACCTTGATCAGGGTGGCCCACACGCTGGCGCGCTTGCCATTGCTCTCCGTCATCGTCGCCTCGTACGCGTACAGGTCGTACGGAGTGAGGCTGGTGGGGTCGGCTGCGGCACCGGACTGGTACAGGTCCTCGGCCAGGGTGAGCTCGGCTACGTGGATCAGGTCGCTGAAGCCGGGCTCGCCGGGGCCGAGGGTGATGGTGTCCCCAACGTCGATGCTCTCGGAGGCGTTGCGTACGGCGTCGCCGCTGGTCGCGACGTGAACTTCGCGCTGTCCGCCCAGGGTGACAGGAAAACTGGTACCGCCGTTCAAGGTGAGCCGCCGGAATCCGGGGCCGGCGGCAGTCGGTGCGGACTCCAGGACGCCGGCGGCTGCGAGCCGGTCGAGGTATGCCTCGACGATGGCGGGGTTGATGCGTGCGAACAGATCGCGCTGGAGCAGCGTCAGTGCGGCGACCGCGTCCACCTGGCTGGCAAGGCGGCGCTCGTTGTCCCGTACCTTCCGGGCCGCCCGGGTGAGTTCCTGGGCCTGGACTGCCTGGGCTGCGTCGATGGCCTGCTGCTTCTTCACCTCGTCGTTGCCGTAGAGGTCCGACAGCCACTTGTCGTAGTCGACGCCCGTGATCTCTGCGACGGCCGACAGGCTGTCGAACATCTGGCCCCGCAGCTCGTTCGCGGCCGTAACGAAGTTGTCCAGAAGACGGAGCAGGGTCGCGCCTTCCCGGGTGTCCGCGGCGACCAGGTTGTACAGATAGACGTCACGCTGCTGACCGACGCGGTGGATGCGGCCCATCCGCTGTTCGAGGCGCACCAGGGACCACGGGATGTCGTAATTCACCAGCACGTGGGCGGCTTGCAGGTCGATGCCCTCGTTGCCGGCGTCCGTGGTGACGATGACCTGGAACTCGGCACGCATGAAGGCCTTGCGGGTCTCGTCGCGCTCGGCCTTGCTCTGGCGGCCGGAGTACAGCGCGGCGGAGTACCCCTCGGCCTGGAGTCGCCGGGTGATCCACTCGGCCGAGTCCGCGTACTCGGTGAAGATGACGGCCTGCTCACTGTTTCCCGGCAGGATGCCGTGGGCGGCCAGACAGTCGTCGGTGAGCCGCTTCCACTTCGATGGCTGCCAGCGGGGATCAGTGATCGTTGCCTCGATCTGCTGCACGAGGCTGTTGATCGCGGTCCGCTCAGCCCTGGTCGAGGCCGAGACCGTGTGAATCACCTTCGCCTCATCGACCTCGGCCTCGTCGCCGTGGTCCTCGCGATCGGCGATGAGCGCCGCTTCCGCCTCGCTCATCGCCCCCATGTGCTCGTGACGCCGCCGCAGGGTCTCGGCCAGCGAGTAGAGGCTGGAGGCTGCTCGCTTGCCGTAGACCATGCGGGCAAGCGGCTGCGCCACCGGAGGGAAGAACCGGTCGACCATGTCGAGCGCAGCCTGATAGAAGCCGTACTCGGTCTGCGACAGCGGGACACGGTGGTTGTGAGCGGTGCGCCCCTTGAACAACCGGGTCGTGCCGTCGTAGTCGACCAGGTCCTCCTTCATCCGCCGCAGGAAGTGGATGGGCCCGGGACGCAGTGCACTGAGCTCGACGTTGGGGTCGCTGCCCGGATCCGGGTAGATCTCGGGGTCGACCAAGTGCAGCAGGTGTCGGAAGAGCCACTCCTTGCCCCGGTGCGGTGTTGCCGTCATCAGCAGTGCTCGGGGTGTGTTCTTGGCCAGAAGCCGTCCAACTTGGTGGAAGCCGGCGGCAGTCGGAGTCAGCCGGTGGGCCTCGTCGAAGACGACCAGATCCCAACCGGCCTTGTCCGGGCGTATCGCGTCCTGCACGGCGGGGTTCACCGCTGCGAGCTCGAGAGAGACCACCCACAGGTCGTTGGAGTTCAGGGCGTCCTCACGCACCGTGGCCGAGGTGAGCTGACGCAGTCCGCCGCCCAGGAGCCTCTGGAAGTCATCCACCCACTTCGTGGCGAGGTTTGCTGGGCAGACGATGATCGCCCGCTTGATCAGGCCGAGTCGCTGCATCTCACGGAGGTACAGCCCCGCCATGATCGTCTTGCCGGTGCCTGGCTCGTCGGCCAAGAGGAAGCGCAGCAGGGGCTGCGGAAGCATCGCTCCGTAGACGGCCGTGGTCTGGTGCGCGTACGGCTTCAGCGGCGTGGCCGCCATGGCGCTGGACTCGGCGTTGGTCGCCGCGGCGTTCATCCACTGCGTCCACATGGCGGCCAGCACGCGGGCCGAGTCGGCCTTGCCGTCGCTGACGAGAGGTCGCACGGTCGCGGTGTCTCCAG
Source organism: Streptomyces sp. NPDC002176 (assembly GCF_044903645.1). Taxonomy (NCBI): domain Bacteria; kingdom Bacillati; phylum Actinomycetota; class Actinomycetes; order Kitasatosporales; family Streptomycetaceae; genus Streptomyces; species Streptomyces sp. NPDC002176. The sequence goes on along the minus strand of NZ_JBJDQW010000001.1, from coordinate 1,139,798 downwards.
GCGCCAGATTCACCTCGTGGCGTCGGTCGTCGTCATCGACGAGGATGAGGTCCCATGAACCGGGCTCGTCTCCGGGCAGCGCGAAGCGGATTGTGGCGAACTCCGGTACGCCGGCGGCTCGGACTCTTACTCTCTGGCCGCGCTCGAACAAGCCTTGGGGCTGCATGCTTACGCGTCTGCCCCGAGTCTTACCGGTATCCAGTTGCCGAAAATGCTCACGTGCCAGCTCACTAGACGTGGACAAGACATGCCCCGACCCCTCCCCCTCGACCACCTGCGGTTCCCCAACCCGGCCGACTAACGAACCGTCAAGTTACCGCATGACCTGCGGGTTTCCAACACGTGGGCCGTGTAAGCGTGGCAGGTACAACTTCTGTCATTGGTGCCTTGCATAGTCCGGGGACCTTGTCACGACCAAGTTGAGTCAGATCGGGGGGAGGTGACAGGGGCCTTGGCTCTCGACCCTGGACACACGAGGCACTGGATCCTGAGGATCTGAGAACGGACATCTCGTGGTCATGAAGAATCATCCGCCGCAGGCCAAGGCGGACGCGAACGCGCACCGGCACCGGGTTCCAGGTGGACTGGTTCACGAACTGCTGCAGATTCTGTTCGGTGCCGTCCGGCAGCCTCGAGGCCATGGTCTGGAGCGACTTGTGGCGGCCGTCCAGCATCAGTCCTAACAGGTAGCAATCGCCTTCAGCCCGCTGATCCTTACGCAGCACCGAGGCGAATACAGCCGTCAGGTATAACGCCAACTTCGCCCGGACCGGGTCTCCCCCTGAGCGGGGGACACACTGATAGTGAATCTGCTTGACCCGGAGGAAGCGAGAAGACTGCCAATGGCGATAAACGACTGCGAGGTCCACGGCGAGTCCGGCGGCGCCTACGGGTCCCCACGAGTGACCGCCGAGCTCCACGCGAACGGCTTGCGGGTCAACGAGAAGCGAGTCATCCGCATCATGCGGACGTTCTCCATCGCCAGCATCCGTCTGCGCAGACGCGTCCGCGTCACCGCCCCGGGCCCTGCAGCATCACAGATGCCGGACCTGCTCCAGAAGCTCAACCCGGTTGATGAAACGCTGCGATGGGGCCGCAGCGCTGAAACCTGATAAAGCAATATATTGCCTGATATCCACATGACCCCGGAAGAGGGCGTCCGCGCCCACCTCGACCTCCAGTCCGGCACCCCCCACGGCGTCCTCCTCCCCATCCACTGGGGCACCTTCAACCTGGCGATGCACGCGTGGGCGGAGCCGGGGGAGTGGACGAAGGAGGCGGGCGAAGCAGTCGGCCAGGTCGTGGCCTCTCCCCGCCCGGGCGAGCCCTTCGAACCGGGCGGGCGAGTACCGTCCGACGCGTGGTGGAGGTCCGTGTCCGGGCCGATCGCGCATACGTGGCGCGGGCCGCGTACGGCGGTGTCGGCCGCTGCGGGGGAGCGGAGCGGGGATCTCGACTTCGCGGGCGAGGTGTGACGTCGGGCGAGGCATGTTGCCTCGGGAGTACCTGGTGACGCCGTCCGCCTGACCGGTCCTCGCGCCGGGCGGACGGCGGCGTCCCCACGGACCCATGAGCCACGGCTCGGTGGCCGATCTCCGCCAGCGCGTCGCCTTCCGCAGTCCTACGCTGCGGCCATGTCCTACCGCTTCACCGGCATCATCGACCGCTATCTGCTCTCCGGTTCCGAGTTCACCCGCAGGCTGCACGCGGTACGGCCCGAGCAGTGGACGGCACCGACTCCCTGCGCGGAATGGGATGTACAGCGCCTCGTCAACCACATGACCCGGGGGAACCTCAACTACGTAGCCCTGCTGAACGGTGGCTCGGCCGCCGAATTCCTCCGGCTCCGGGACACGGACGCCCTGTACGCAGATCCCGTGGGCGCGTACGTCCGGTCGGAGCGGGAGTGCGCCGCCGCGTTCCGCAGGTCAGGTGCGCTGGCACAGATCCTGGACCACCCCCTCGGCCCGATGAGCGGAGAGCAGGCGCTCGCCGTCCGCACCACGGACGCGACCATCCACACGTGGGATCTGGCCCGGGCCGTCGATGCACCCGAGGAACTCGATCTCGGGTTCGTCGCCTGGATCGAGGACCATCTCACCGACATCTACGCCGACTTGGCGGAGTCACCCGTCTCCACCGACACCACCCACCGCTTCTTCGCCGCCCCCGTGGCCACGTCCCCCGTCGGGGAGTCCCGCCAAGCCCGGTTGCCGCGGCTGATGGGCCGCCGAGTCGAGCCGTGCCTCACCCCGGCGGGCCGACCCGACCGGCCCGCTCCTCGGCCGTGAGGCCACGGAGTGACCAGAGCCCGTACAGAGCCAGCAGTGGTTTACCGAGCATCCACTCGCCAGGACGGTAGTCGGCCGCGCGTACGAGCCTCTCGGCCAGATCGGGGCGCTGCCGCCGCAAGTACGCACGGGCCTTGAGCGCGTGCGCCGGTTGGGAGACGATCTTGATGCGGTCGACATCCTCGAGCAGCGGGATCACGTTCGTGATGTTCTCCCAGGTCGTCGCGCTCCGGTCCTCGAGCAGCACCGTGCCGTCGAACCCGAGCACCGAATTCGCGTAGTCGGCCATCAACTGGGCTTCCGTGGCGTAGCTGCCGGTCGCGCCGCCGCTGAAGATCACGAGAGTTTCTTGTGCGCCGTCAGCGGCGACGGAGCGTAGACCGGCACGGACGCGCCAGCGGTTGATGAAGTTCGCCGTCGGTCGTGCGTTGCGGTAGCCCAGCACGACCACGGCTTCCGATGCGCCCCCGCTGCTCCCCACGCGGACTCGGGACCAGCGCCAGTTCACCCACTCGCCCCAGGCCAGGGCCGCGGCCCCCGCTAACGCCAGCCCTGTTCTCCGTCGCATGCGGCGACTCTAGGGCACCGCATCTGGCTGTCGCCTTGGAACGAGCACACTCGGCCCCGGAGCCCTGCGCTCCCGTCAGGACAGCGGTACCGCCGACTCGATGGCCTCCGGCATGGTGTGGGTGATCTCGTCGCCGAGGCGTTCGAACTCGCTGCGGAGGAAGGGGTCCGCGAGGCGGGCCAGGCCGTGGAACTGGATGTTGGCGTCGTAGGTGATCTCGGTGCCCTCGGGGGTGGGGCGGAGGGTGATGTCGTCGGTGGAGGTCGCCGTCTTGTTGGTGCCGATGAAGGTGAGGCGGTCTTCGGAGCGGTGGTCGAGGCGGTACTCGAGTTCGGTGCTACGGCCCCGGAACTCCGAGACGTTGTGCCACGTGGCGCCCTCGGTGGGCGAGCCCGTGCCGTTCGTGCGGGCGCATTCCTGGGTGCCGGGGTCCCAGTCCACGGCGTTCGCGAAGTCGGCCAGGTAGGCGTTCACGGCGGGCAGGGGGCGGGGGACGGTGAAGGAACGTCGGACGTGGACCATGGTCGATCTCCAGGGGTCGGGCAGCGGGTCGCCGCTAGGGACGGGTACCCCCGGACGGCCCGGAACCGACCTCAGGAAGATTCTCGCCCGAGGCCAGCCTGGCCCGGACCTCGGTGGAGGCGTCCTTGGGGGCCCGTACCGCCACGGTGTGCCCGCTCCGGGTGGCGGTCACCTCGCCGGTGAGGGTGAGCGAGGTGACCGCGCGGCTGCCCGCGGCCAGGACGTACCAGTGGCCGCGCGGGGACTTCCAGTGCGTCCGGACCACCACATGCTGGCCGAACCTGCTGCACGCGGCCGTCGACCGCACACGCGTCACCACCTGCGCTTTCTCGCCCGGACGGCGCAGGAAGACGGTGATGTCGCCCGGCCCCCGCCAGGTGTCCGCCCGCGCGCAGGTCCACACGGCGTGCCCGCCGCCGTCCGGGAGGTCCTGCTCGGCGAAGTCCCAGGCGTTGACCGCCCGCACCCCCGAGCCGTCCGCCGATTCCAGGCCGCAGCCGGTCTTGCCCCACGCCACCAGCGCGGCCGGGCCGGTCGCCTCACGCGGCTGCCGGGCGGGCGGTGAGCCATGCCCCGGCAGCGGGGTGTACGTCAGATGCGCGGGCGTGAGGCCGCCGAGGTCGGCCAGCAGGAACGCGTGGTGCTCGGCGATCGCCGGGGACGACCGCAGCTGGAGCGCCGGACGGCGCCCGCAGCCGCCGCCCGTCCACCGGGGCACCGGCGCGGTGACCCCGTCCCGCGCCACCCGGAGCGGCCGCGCCGGGGCGTCCGGCCGGGTCAGATCGCGCACCGAGGACTCCGCCACCCACGGCGCCAGCAGATAGCGCACCGCGCCACCCCGCTCCGCGAGCGCCAGAGCCGCGGCCGTGGTCACGTCGGCGTCGTCCGCGCGGGCCAGTACCAGCAGGGCACCGGTGCCCGACTCGCCGTACCGCACCAGGCGTTGGCCGTCGTGGAACACCACCACCGCGCGCCCGCCGACCGACCCGGCGTACAGCAGTCGCGGCGCGCGCGGTGGGGGGTCGGCCGGGGTGCCGGGGGCGCGGACGACCCGGGTGCCGGACGGCGGGTCGGCCCAGACGGCCAGCGCCCGGTCCAGCAGCGCGCGGTCCCGCACCCGGTCCCCGCGCGCGGGCCAGGCGGTGAAGTCGACCCGCGAGGTGTCCGCCCACGCGTCGGGGTCGCCCCGGACCAGATCGGCGGACCTGGGCTGACGCTCGTACGGCCCCGGCGCGTCCGGCGTCGAGCGTGTGACGGCCGCGGCCAGTCCGCCCGCCGTGAGCGCCCCCGCCAATACAGCGATCGCGGCCAGGCGCACCCGGCGACGGCGGCGCACCAGGTCGGTGGGGCGGGCGCGCAGGGTGCACGCGTCGAACTCGTCCGAGGTGAGCACCGACGCGGCGGCGGTCCCGAGTGACGTGTCGAGCCGGGACGCCTCCCGCACCGCTACCCGCGCCTCGTCCACCCCGGCCGCCTCCAGCACCCCGCGCGCGTGGTCCGCCGTGAGGCCCTCCACACGGAGCAGGACGAAGGCGGCGCGGGCCGGGGCCGACAGCTCCGACAGGGCCTGGCCGAGCGCCATCTCCTCGGCACCGCCCGAGCGTGGCGCCAGCCGCAGCCCGACCACCACCGGCAGCCGGGGCAGCAGCAGCCGGGGCGGCCGGGCCCCCTCGGGCCACAGCCGGGGCCGCCTGCACTGGGCGAGCGCCCCGCGCACCACCGCCACCCGGAGCGACCGGTCCGGGTCGGCCGCTGATGCGCGGGGCGCCGGTACGGCGGGCGTGGCGTCGGGCAGGCTGCGCTGCACCAGCGAGTGCGCGGCGAGGACCCGGCGGTGGCGGCCGAGGGAGGCCGGGAGCACGAGGTAGGCCAGGCGGACCAGCTCGGCGTACCGCTCGGCGAGTCTGCGCTCGGCGTGCAGCAGGAGACGGCGCGAACCGTGCGGGGAACGGCTGAGCGAGGAACGACTGAGCGGGGACAGGACCATCGGGCGACTGCCTTCCACGACCGGGGGCGTTCGGAGCTGGTGCTACGGCAAACGAGTGAACGCCGCTCGGGTCACAGGGCGCTTCGGCCGCCTGTCCAGGCAGAACGTTTCTCTCGGCCACCTCCCGCCCCCCTTCTCACCCTGTGGTCCACTTCGTGGACACCTCTTGGTGGTGGGCCCCGGCTGCGGTAGAAAAGGGCCCCATGAATCCCATGCCGTTGGTGCGACGCCTGGTCATCGACCTGTGCCGACGCCCGGCCGCGTGTTGTCGCTGACCGCCGCTGTCCGCCGCTGTCCGCGCGCGTCTCTGACGGTCCGCTCCGCCCGGTGAGGTAACCCGGCGCGGTATCAGGCGAGTTGTGTCTCGCAGGACCGATCTCTCCCGCTGTGCAGGCGGCGCTTCGCCGTACCCACTTCTCACCTCGCCGCTGCTACGAGGCCCTCATGGAGGCCGCCCGTGTCCCTTTCCCTGCGCCCGGAGAAGGCCGACCCGCTCCCGGCCGCTGCCGCCGCACCCCGTCCCGCCCGCTCCTCAAGTGCCCTGCGGCGCACCGCACTTCCGCTCGGCTCACTCGTGCTGTTCCTCCTCCTGTGGCAACTCCTCGCGGTGACCGGCACCTGGAGCGAGACGCTGGTGCCGCCGCCGGTCAAGGTGTGGCGGGCCTTCATCGACGTGTCGACCACGCACGACGGGGTCCGGGGCTACAACGGCACCTATCTCATCGAGCACTTGGGCATCAGCCTGCGCCGCATCGCGTTCGGCGCCGGGATCGGCATCGCCGCCGGAGTGGTGTTCGGGCTGCTCATGGGCACCGTCGGCTGGGTGCGCTCGCTGTTCGAGCCGTGGATCACCTTCCTGCGCACCCTGCCCCCGCTGGCGTACTTCTCCCTGCTGATCATCTGGCTCGGCATCAACGAGGAGCCCAAGATCACCCTGCTGGCCGTGGCCGCGTTCCCGCCGGTCGCCGTCTCCACCACCACCGCCGTGGCCGCCGTACCGAAGGCGCTCACCGAGGCCGCCCGCGCGCTCGGCGCCTCACGCTGGGACGTCGTACGGGACGTCGTCATCCCCTCCGCCCTGCCGGAGACGCTCACCGGCGTCCGGCTGGCCGTCGGGGTCGCCTACTCCTCCCTGGTCGCCGCCGAGTTGGTCAACGGGCTGCCCGGCATCGGCGGCATGGTCAAGGACGCCGCCAACTACAACAACACCCCGGTCGTGCTCGTCGGCATCATCGCCATCGGCATCTCCGGCCTGATCATCGACGGCCTGCTGCTGCGCCTGGAACGGGCCGTCGTGCCCTGGCGCGGCCGCACCTGAGACCCCCTTGAACTCCCCTTACAGAAACGGCCTTTCGATGACCCACGCTGACCACCGCCCCTCCCGCCGCCAGCTGCTCGCGGGTGCGCTCGCCGTCGCCGCCACCGCCGCGGTCACCGGCTGCTCCACCGACAGCTCCGCCTCGGCCTCCGGCTCCGGGAAACGGCTGCGCATCGGCTACTTCGCCTTTCCCAGCGGCGACTTGATCGTCAAGAACAGAAAGCTGCTGGAGAAGGCGCTGCCGGACCACACCATCACCTGGATCAAGTTCGACTCCGGGGCGAGCGTCAACCAGGCGTTCCTCGGCAAGTCCCTCGACATCGCCGCGCTCGGGTCGAGTCCGTTCGCGCGCGGGATATCCGGGCCGTCGCCGATCCCGTACAAGGTCGCCTGGATTCTCGACGTGGCGGGGGAGAACGAGGCGCTGGTCGCGCGGAAGAGCACCGGAATCTCCGACGTGGCCGGGCTGAAGGGGCGTACGGTCGCCACGCCGTTCGCGTCGACCTCGCACTACAGCCTGCTGGCCGCGCTGGACCAGGCCGGGCTGAAGCCGTCCGACGTCAAGCTGATCGACCTCCAGCCGCAGGCGATCCTCGCCGCCTGGCAGCGGGGCGACATCGACGCCGCGTACGTGTGGCTGCCGACGCTGGACGAGCTGCGCAAGACGGGTAAGCAGCTCACCAGCAGCAAGCAGGTGGCCGGTTCGGGCAAGCCGACCCTGGACCTCGCCGTCGTCTCGGACGAGCTGATCGCCCGCGATCCCAAGGCGATCGACGCCTGGCGCAAGGCGGAGGCCGAGGCGCTGCGGCTGCTCAAGTCCGACCACGAGGGCTCGGTGAAGGCGGTCGCGGCCGAGCTGAACATCAGCGCCGCCGACGCCCGGGCACAGCTCGCGCAGGGCGTGTTCCTCACCCCGGAGCAGGTGACCTCCGACGAGTGGCTGGGCACCGACGGCAAGCCCGGCAAGCTGCTGACCTACGTCGGCGACACCGGCCGCTTCCTGGCCGGCCAGAAGCAGATCGACGCGGCGCCCTCGGCGGCCTCCGTCGAGAAGGCGTTCTACCTCAAGGGGCTGCCCGATGTCCTCAAGTGAGCTGGCGGAAGCAGAAGTTGTCTCCGGTGGGGTCAAGGACGGTACCGTCCGGCTCGACCACGTCACGCACCGGTACGGAGCCGTGACCGCCGTCGGGCCGGTCGATCTCACCGTGCCCACCGGGGAGTTCCTCGTCCTGGTCGGTGCCTCGGGCTGCGGCAAGAGCACGCTGCTGCGGCTCATCGCCGGGTTCGAGCGGCCCAGAGAGGGCACGGTGCAGGTGTCCGGCACCGATCCCCGCCCCGGCGACACGGCGGGCGTGGTGTTCCAGACGCCGCGGCTCTTCCCCTGGCGCACCGTGCGCGGCAACCTCGACCTCGCCCTGCGGTACGCGGGTGTCGAGCGCGCCCAATGGCCGCAGCGACGGGCCGAGTTGCTCGCCCGGGTCGGCCTGGAGGGCACCGAGGCGCGCCGGGTCTGGGAGATCTCCGGCGGGCAGCAGCAGCGCGTCGCCATCGCCCGCGCGCTCGCCGCCGAGAACCCGCTGCTCCTGCTCGACGAACCGTTCGCCGCCCTGGACGCGCTCACCCGCGAACGACTCCAGGAGGACGTGCGGAGGATGGCCGCGCAGACCGGGCGCACCACGGTGTTCGTGACGCACTCGGCCGAGGAGGCCGTCTTCCTCGGCTCCCGCATCGTGGTGCTGACGAAGAGCCCGGGAACCGTCGCGCTCGACCTGCCGATCACCCTGCCGCGCGGTGCGGTGGACGCCGAAGAGCTGCGCGGCTCACCGGAGTTCGGCGAGCTGCGCGCCGAGGTCGCGCACGCCGTGAAGAGCGCCGCCGCCTCCTGAACGCCGTACCCCGAGCAATCCCAGGTCCCGGACGGGGCCGTACCGGAAAGGACATCCCCATGAGCATTCTCAGCGACCGGCCCGTGGCGACGCGGCTGCCGCTCACCGAACTCGGCCCGAACATCGGCGCCGAGATCGACGGCATCGAGCTGGCCCGGCTGGACGACGACGGCGTGCTCGCGCTCCGCGAGGCCCTCGTGCGCCACAAGGTCCTCTTCGTGCGCGGGCAGCACCGGCTCGACGACGCCGGGCAGATCGAGCTGGGCCGTCGGCTCGGCGAGGTCACGGTCGGGCACCCGGTGCACGACTCCGGCGACGTGGCGCCCGAGGTGTACTCGTTGGACAGCCAGGACAACGGCTTCGCCGACGTGTGGCACACCGACGTCACCTTCGTGGCGCGCCCGCCCGCCATCTCCGTGCTGCGCGCGGTGGTGCTGCCGCCCACCGGCGGCGACACCAACTGGGCCGACAGCCAGGCCGCGTATGAGTCGCTGTCGCCGGGGCTGCGGGCGCACATCGACACCCTCACCGCCGTCCACGACGGCTCGCGCGAGTTCGGCTACTACCTCGCCCAGCGCCGTCAGGGGAAGGGCAACCTGTGGGAGGGAGAGGTGTTCACACAGCTCACGCCGGTGGAGCATCCGGTGGTCCGGGTGCACCCGGAGAGCGGGCGCAAGGGGCTGTTCGTGAACCCCGGCTTCACCTCGCACATTGTCGGCGTCTCCGAGCACGAGAGCCGGGGGCTGCTCGACATTCTCTACGCACACCTCACCAAGCCGGAACATGTGGTGCGGCACCGCTGGCAGCCGGGCGATGTGGCGCTGTGGGACAACCGCAGCACCTCGCACTACGCCAACCGCGACTATGGGGACCAGCACCGGGTGATGCACCGGATCACCCTGCGCGGGGATGTCCCGGTGGGGCCGCGGGCGTAGGCACATATGGAGGGGCTGCTCGGTCATCGTCCGGGCAGCCCCCTCGTGCATCAGCCTCCGACCCGCGCGCAGTCTGCCGGACCTGGCGTGTGTGGGTCCGGCACATGGGGTTCCTGCACATGTGGCTCCGGCACGTGTGGCCCTCGTACATGTGGTTGCGGCACGTGTGGCTCCCGTACGTGTGCGTCCTGTACGTGTGCGTCCTGTACGTGTGGCTCCGGCACATGTAGCGCTCGTACATGTGGCTCGGGCACATGTGGCTCCTGCACATGTGGCTCCTGCACATGTGGCTCCTGCACATGTGGCTCCGACTCCGCGCCCAGCGCCCGCAGCACCGCCCTGGCCACCGCGTCGTTCTGCCGGAAGGCGGGCGCGTCGGTGCGGGGGCGGGCGAAGGCGGCGATGGCCCGGCTGTCGGTGGGGGCGCCCAGGGCGATCCGGCGGGGGTGCGGTCGGCCCAGGCCGGGGTCGATCAGGTGGCCGTCGGCGGGGGAGACGGTGATCCGGCCGGACCGGTGCCGGTGCGTCCCGTCGGCCACCACCTCCTCCGCGAGCGCGCCCGTATGGTGCAGGTGCCGCAGCAGGGGGTCCTCGGTGCGGTCCAGGTTCGGGCCCGGCAGATACGCCTCGATCAGGGCGGTCGCGTGCACGGTGTGACCCGGCACGGTAGGGCTGGTCGCCGTGAAGGTGCCCGTCGCCTCGTCCGTGCCGACCCGGACGTCCGCGCCGAGGAAGCGCACCACACCGGCGCGGGACAGCGCGTCCAGCTCGCGCAGCCGGAAGCCGGGCGGCCCGGAGGCGAGGAAGCTGAAGAACCCGTGCCACCAGCCGTCCAGCCCGTCCGCCAGCGAGCGTGCCGTCAGCCGCCCGGAGGCGACCAGCCCGGGGAGTTGGCCGTAGAGGGAGAGCAGGGCGAGGAACGCGCCGAGGTCGGCGCTGTGCGCCGGGTTCTCGCGGCGGGCCACGTCGTCGCGGGCGTAGGCGCGCAGATGCTCCTGGAAGACGTCCGGGGTGTCGAAGACGAGCCCGTCCAGCGGGCGGTCCAGCGCCTCGAAGTCCAGCCGGTCGGCCGGGTCGGGCACGGCGGTGGCGACCAGCCCGGCGAGCTGGTCCGAGTACCAGCCGAAGCGGTCGTAGGCGGCCAGGAACTCCGGCCAGGGCATCGCGGTGCGCTCGGGATGGGCGTGGAACAGCTCGTGGTAGTGGCCGAACCCGATCTCCTTGGCCATCAGCGGCCACACATTGCGCCGCAGGTCCAGCGGGCCAGACCCGGCGCCCAGCGCGTCGACCGCCTCCGGACCGAAGTACCGGGGGAGCGGTGGCCGGGGGCCCTGGAGCCGGTAGCCGGTCTTCGCGTGGTACGGCACCCCGCGCCGCGAGCCGACGTGCAGCACGGGTTCGCGGCCGGAGGGCAGGTAGGTCAGCGTGCCGTCCGGCTCGGTGCGGTAGGTGCCGCCGCGGCCCTCGGTGAGCAGCACCATCAGGTCGACGAACGCCAGCCCGAAGCCGCGCAGCACCACCTCCTCACCGGGTCGCAGCCCCGACAGGTCGGCGTCCGCGGAGAAGGCGGGCGGCAGGTGGAAGCGCCCGTGCCTGCGGGCGAAGTCGGCGTGAACTCGGTGCGCCGGGGCGGGAGTCGACCCCAGATGGCCCTGGGTCAGCACCACCAGGTCGGCGCGCAGCGGCTCGCTCCGGCCGGTCAGGTGGACCTCCTGGGGGCCGTCGGCCGAGCCGGTGACCGAGGTCGCGGTGGTGCGATGCCACTCGACGGTCACCGAGGGCGGCAGATCGGCAAGCGCCCGGCGGAACACCCAGTCCAGATAGGCGCTTTGAGCGCGCCGGGTCGGGAAGTCGGCCGGGTCCAGGGTGCTCAGCTCGGCCAGCACCTCCGGGTCGGCCGGTTCCGCGTACGGGGAGAAGCGCGGGGCGTCCGGCCCGGCGAACTGTGCGGCCCACTCGGCCAGTGAGGGGCCGAGGCGTACCGGGCCGTCCACGGTGGAGGTCTCGTCGGTGAACATGGTGACGTCCTCGGCCATGGAGTTCATCCGCAGCAGCGACGACTGCTCGTGCCGCCAGACCCGGCCCGGCCCGGGCGGGTGCGGGTCGACCAGATGGACTCGCAATTCGCCCTCTCCGGACCAGAGGTCGGGCGCGTTGGCGGCGATGCGCTCCAGCAGTCCGGTGGCGCGCGGTCCCGCGCCGACGATCACCAGGGTGCGCGTGCTCATCGGTCACCGCCGAGGGGCGTACGCCGGGCCCGGCCGCGCAGCACCGTGAGCCAGGGGCCCAGCCGCGCGAGAGGGGTGGGCGGCAGCACATGTGCGGCGCCCCGGCCGTAGTACCGCTCGACGTGGTACTGGCCCACACTAAGCACCGAGGTCACCGCGATGTACCAGACCGTGGCGACCAGCAGCAGCGGGATCACCTGGTAGGTCCGGTTGTAGACCAGCTGGACGGAGAACAGCAGGTCGTGCACAGCCAGCACACTCACGATGCTGGTGCCCTTCAGGGTGCCGATCAGCATGTTCCCGGCCGTCGGCACGATGGAGCGCATCGCCTGGGGGACCACGATCCGGCGCAGGGTGCGCCCTCTGCCGAGGCCCAGCGCCTGCGCCGCCTCGGTCTGCCCGGCGTCCACGGACAGGATGCCGCCCCGGATCACCTCGGCCGCGTACGCCGTCTCGTGCAGGGTGAGGCCGATCAGCGCGGTCAGGGTCGGCCCGAGCAGGTTCACCGTCTTGACCGTGATGAACTCGGGGCCGAACGGGATGCCGATGCCGAGCGTCGGGTACAGCGCGCCGATGTTGAACCAGAACAGCAACTGCACCAGCAGCGGCGTCGACCGGAAGATCCACACATAGCCCCAGCTCAGGGTGCGCAGCACGGGGTTGGCGGAGAGCCGGAGCACCGCCATGCCGGTGCCGAGGAGGAACGCCAGCACCATCACGGCGGCGGTCAGCCACAGGGTGAGCAGCAGCCCGTCGAGCACGGCGGCGGTGGTGAAGTACTGCCCCACCACCTGCCACTGGAAGGCGTCGTTGCGCACCACGGAGTTGAGCACCATGGCGAGGACCAGCAGGGCGACGGCGGCGGCGAGCCAGCGGCCGGGGTGGCGGCGCGGCACGATCCGGGGCAGCTCGGTGCCGTCGGAGGGCGGCGCGGCCGCCGGGGGCTTCAGCAGGGAAGGGGAGGTGACATCGGAAGGCGTGGCCATCGGTAGACGCTCCGGGAGGGAGGTGCGGACGTGGGGACCGTCCGGTGGCACACGTACTCGCGTACGGTGCGGCGGCCGGTGGCCTGCGTCGTCACGTGCCGCGTCCCTCAACGCGACCGGAGGAGCCCGCCGCGTGACGGGCCCGTCCGCCGTCGATCGTATGGGTGGGGCACACATGTCTGTCAACCACACATCCGGCAACCACACCGCACAGCCCGTCGGTTGTGGTCCGACATGCGGTCATGGGTTGACGAAAAGCGAGATGCGCTGCTCAATTGACCGCATGGATGCCCAGCAGCGCTTGGTCACGCGCGATCACATCGACTTCGGTCGAGTGTGGTCGTCCTCGTGTTGCGTCTGACTCGGCAGCGGGCCGTCTGACCGGCCCTTTCCCTCCGCCGGCACCACCCCGGCGCGGGCCGATGCCCACCCTTCCGCGCGCTGCCGCCGCCCCGTTCCGCCCGACGCCCGTCGTCGTCACGCCGCATTTCTGACGTCATTGTTCCGACGTTTCTGATGCTTCATCAACTTGCTTATCGAGCACGGCAGTTCAGCCCTGCACGCCTGCGCTTTCTCGCCGGAAAGGCTCACTCATGCCAGTGGAGTTCCTCGGCATAGCCGCGACCAACGACGGCTCCGAAACCACCCCGCGCTCGGGCGCGGCCTTCGACAAGGACTACACCCTCCGCCTCGCCCGCGCCCACGAGGACCACGGCTGGGACCGGGTGCTGTTCGCCTACGGCTCCGGTTCCCCGGACCCCGCCCCCGCCGCCGCGTACATCGCCGCCCGCACCGACCGGCTCCAGCTGCTGCTCGCCCACCGGCCCAACGTCTCGTACCCCACCTTCGCCGCCAAGACCTTCGCCACCCTCGACCAGATCAGCGACGGCAGGCTCACCGTCCACTTCATCACCGGCGGCAACGACCACGAACAGGGCCGCGAGGGCGACACCCTCACCAAGGACGAGCGCTACGCCCGCACCCTCGAGTACATCCAGATCGTCAAGAAGATCTGGACCACCCACGAGGCGTTCGACCACGAGGGCGGGCACTACCAATTCCACGACTTCGTCAGCGATGTCTTCCCCGTCCAACAGCCGCGCCCGGGCGTCTCGTTCGGCGGTTCCTCGCCTGCCGCGTACGCCGCCGGAGGCGCCGAGGCCGACATCTACTGCCTGTGGGGCGAACCGCTGGCCGAGACCGCCGCGCAGATCGAGAAGGTCAAGGCCGCCGCCCGCGCGGCCGGACGCACCGACGTACCCCGCATCCAGGTCGCCTTCCGCCCGATCATCGCCCCCACCGAGGAGCTGGCGTGGGAGAAGGCGCACCGCACGGTCGGCGCCATCAAGCAGCGCCGCGAGGCGGGCCTCGTCCGCCACCGCCGCGGCGGCGCCCCCGAGAACACCGGCTCGCAGCGGCTGATCGCCATCGCCGAGGCGGGCGAACGCTACGACCGCGCCCTGTGGACCCCGACCGCCGCCGCGACCGGCGGCGCGGGCAACTCCAACGCCCTGGTCGGCACCCCGGAGACGGTCGCCCAGGCCCTGCTCGACTACTACGACCTCGGCGTCGACATCCTCTCCGCACGCGGTTACGACCTGCTCGGCGACGCCATCGACTTCGGCCGCCATGTCATCCCGATCGTCCGCGAGGAGGTCGCCAAGCGCGACGCCGCCCGCGCGGCCGGCACCGGCCCGCTCACGGCGGCGGTGGGCGAGTGAGCCTGCCCGCCCTCTCCGCACTCTCCGCCCGCTCGGTCGTCCAGGTGACCGTCTCCGACCCACGGGTACGCCCCCTGCTGCGCGAACTCGGCGAGGAGTACTCCGCCCGCTACGGCAAGGACGCGCACGCCGAACTCGCCCGCTACCCCGACGAGGAGTTCACCGCACCGCACGGCGGCGTCCTCCTGCTGATCCTGGAGGGCGGCGAACCGGTGGCGGGCGGTGCCTTCCGCCGGTACGACCCGGCCACCGCCGAGCTGAAGCGGATCTGGACCCACTCCGCCCACCGCCGCCGGGGCCTCGCCCGCGAGGTCGTCGCCGAACTCGAACGCGAGGCGCGCGCCCGCGGCTACCAGCGGATCTACCTGACCACCGGACCCCGCCAGCCCGAGGCCCGCGCGCTGTACCTGAACACCGGCTACCGCCCGCTGTTCGACACCGAGGCCGACCCCGAGTCCATCGGCCCACTGCCCTTCGAGAAGCACCTCGAAAGACAGCCCGAGCACGCCGAAGACCTCCGCACCGGAAAGGCCACCGCCCAGTGAAGCTCCCCGGCATCCCCGGCCGCACCCGCCCGCTCGTGGCCGCCGCCGCGCTCCTGCCCCTGCTGGCCCTGACCGGGTGCGGCTCCGGCGACCCCGCCGAGGCGACCGCCGCGGGCGGCTCGCCCGCACCGACCGCGGACCCCGTGGCCGCCGTCCACAAGATCGACTCCGCCGCCGCCCTGCTGCCCGCCGACGTACGCTCCGCGGGCACCCTGCGCATCGGCAGCTCGGTCGGCGCGCCACCCTCCGCGTACTACCCGGACGGTTCCCGCACGCCCCAGGGCCAGGACATCGACATCGCCGCCGCGGTCGCCAAGGTCCTCGGGATCAGGCTGGAGCGGCAGGACGCCTCCTTCGAGACCATCCTCCCCGCCCTCGGCAGCGGCAAGTACGACGTCGGCACCGGCAACTTCGGCGTCACCACCGAGCGCCTGAAGACCATCGACTTCGTCACCTACATCGACGACGGCCAGGGCTTCGCCGTGAAGCAGGGCGACACCTCCTTCGGCAAGAAGATCACCGAGCTGACCCAGCTGTGCGGCCGCACCGTCGGCATCAACGCGGGCACCACCTTCGAGGCCACCCTCGCCGCGCGGAAGGGGGTCTGCGCCGAGGCCGGGAAGAAGCCGTACGAGGTGAAGGTGTACTCGGAGAACGGGGCGACCGTCACCGCGCTCCAGCAGGGCCGCATCGACGTGATCATGTCGACCATCAACGGCCTGCGCTACCAGGCCGCCCAGCCCGCCGCCCGTACCGCGTTCCTCGGCGAGTTCCACCGTCTCGACGTCGGCTTCGCCTTCAAGAAGGGCTCGAAGTTGACCAAGGCGTTCCAGGCGGCCGTCAACGAGCTGATCAGGAACGGCACTTACGACCGCATCCTCAAGAAGTGGGGCACCACCGGCTCCGCCATCGACAGCTCGCGGATCAGCCCGCCCGAGCACGCCTGAGAAGCGACGGAACCCACCATGACCACCGCCGCCCCCGACACCGCCCCGGCCGCGCCCCGCGTGCCGCCCGCCACCGCCGACCCGGCCGCCTACAAGGTCGTACCCGCCCGGCACCCCGCCCGCTGGGCAGGCGCCGCCGCGGTACTCGTCCTGATCGCCCAGTTCGCGCACGGCCTCGCCACCAACCCGGTCTGGGAGTGGCGCGTCTTCCGCGACTACGTGCTGTCCGAGACGATCGTCCAGGCCGTCTGGGTCACCCTCCAACTCACCGCCTACGCGACCGTGTTGGGCTTCCTCCTCGGTACGGTGCTCGCCTTCATGCGGCTCTCGCACAGCCCGGTGCTGCAGACCGTCGCCTGGACCTACATCTGGGTGTTCCGGTCCATCCCGATGATCGTGCAGCTGGTGTTCTGGTTCAATCTGAGCGCCCTGTACGAACGCCTCGGCATCGGCATCCCGTTCGGGCCCGTCTTCTGGTCCGTCGACAGCGACAGCCTGATCGGCACCATCGGCGCGGCCGTCATCGGCCTCACCCTCCACCAGGCCGCCTACGCCGCCGAGATCGTCCGGGGCGGAGTCCTCTCCGTCGACGCCGGACAGCGCGAGGCCGCCGCCGCGCTCGGCATACCCCGGCTACGGCAGATCCGCCGGATCGTGCTGCCCCAGGCCATGCGCGCCATCCTGCCCACCGCGGGCAACGAGATCATCGGCCTGCTCAAGGGCACCTCGGTGGTCTACGTGATGGCCATCGGCGAGCTGTTCTACCAGGTCCAGGTCGTCTACGGCCGCAACGGCCGGGTCATCCCGCTGCTGCTCGTCGCCACCGCCTGGTACGTCCTGCTGACCTCGCTGCTGTCGGTCGCCCAGTACTACGTGGAGCGCCGCTACGCCCGCGGCGCCGACCGCACCCCGCCGCCCACTCCGCTCCAGCGGGCCCGCCGCTTCCTGCGCGACCTGCGCGCGGCCGCCGCCCGGCGCGAGGCACCCGTCACCGCACTTCACCTTGGGGGAGAGAGCCGATGAACGACGTCATGGTGGACGTACGTGGCGTCCACAAGAGCTTCGGCCCGCTGGAAGTCCTGCGCGGCGTCGACCTGACCGTACGGGCGGGCGAGGTCACCGTGATCCTCGGGCCGTCCGGCTCCGGCAAGTCCACCCTGCTGCGGACCATCAACCATCTGGAGAAGGTCGACAGCGGCTGGATCAGCATCGACGGCGAACTCATCGGCTACCGCCGCGCCGGGAACAAGCTGCACGAACTGAAGGAACGGGACGTCCTCAAGCAGCGCACCCACATCGGGTTCGTGTTCCAGAACTTCAACCTGTTCCCGCACCTCACCGTGCTGGACAACCTCCTCGAAGCCCCCGTCTCCGCGCTGCGCCGCCCCAGGAAGGAGGCCGAGGCCACCGCGCGCCGCCTGCTGGACCGGGTCGGCCTCGCCGACAAGGCCGACGCCTACCCGCGCCAGCTCTCCGGCGGCCAGCAGCAGCGCGTCGCCATCGCCCGCGCGCTCGCCCTGGAGCCCAAGGTGCTCCTCTTCGACGAACCCACCTCCGCGCTCGACCCCGAGCTGGTCGGCGAGGTCCTGGACGTCATCAAGGACCTGGCCCGCACCGGCACCACCATGATCGTCGTCACCCACGAGATCGGCTTCGCCCGCGAGGTCGCCGACACCGTGGTCTTCATGGACGACGGCACCGTGGTCGAACAGGGGCCGCCGTCCGCCGTGTTGGACGACCCGCAGCGCGAACGCACCCGCGCCTTCCTCGCCAAGGTCCTCTGAACTCCCCAACTCATCTTTCCCCTAGGAGATTTCCGCGTGTCCACCACCGCCCGCCGTATCGCCGTCCCCGCACTCGGCCTCGCCTCCGCCCTCGTCCTGGCCGCCTGCGCCAACCCCACCGACGGCGGCACGGCCGAGGTCGCGGCCGGGAAGGGCACCACCACGAAGATCAACCTCAGCCCCGACCAGCACCGGATCACCACGCCGCAGGTCGCCTCCATCGCCGCCGAGGTCCCGGAGAAGATCCGCAAGAGAGGCACCCTGGAGATCGTGGACTCCTCGGGCTCGGCCGCGCCCCTGGGCTTCCACGCCACCGACAATAAGACCGTCATCGGCGTCGAACCCGACCTCGCGTACCTCGTCGCCGGAGTGCTCGGGCTCAAGCCCCACCTCAACAACGTGTCCTGGGAGAACATCTTCGTCGGCCTCGACAGCGCCAAGTACGACGTGGGCTTCAGCAACATCACGGTCACCGAGGAACGCAAGGAGAAGTACGACTTCGCCACCTACCGGGAGGACAACCTCGGCTTCTCGGCGAAGAAGGGCAGTGGACTGAAGGTCACCGGCCCCGCCGACCTCGCCGGGCGCACCGTCGCCGTCTCCAGCGGCACCAATCAGGAGAAACTCCTGGTCGAGTGGAGCAAGGAGAACGAGAAGGCGGGCCGTAAGCCGATCCGCATCAAGTACTACCAGGATGAGAGCGACACCTACCTGGCCCTCCGCTCCGGCCGCATCGACCTCTACGTCGGCCCCAACCCCACCGCCGCCTACCACGCGGCCACCGCCGGGCAGACCGAGGTCGTCGGCACCTACTCCGGTGCCGGTGCCACCCTCCAGGGCCTTATCGCGGCCACCACCAAGAAGGACAGCGGCCTCGCCAAGCCCCTCGCGGACGCCATCAACCACGTGATCGAGAACGGCACTTACGCGAAGGTGCTCAAGCGCTGGGGGCTGTCCGACGAGGCGGTGGCCAAGTCCGAGATCAACCCGCCCGGCCTGCCCAAGACCGGGAAGTAGGGGAGGAGGACAGCATGACCCGCGAACTCCATCTCTCCGTCGCCCTCGGCAGCGCCGGACCCCGGCCCGCCGCCCACTGGACCGGGCTCGTCCAGCTCGCCGAACTCGGCGCGCTCGACTTCGTCACCCTCGACGACTCCCTCGACCCGGCCGACGCCGACGGCCGCCTCGACGCCGTCGCCGTACTGGCGTATGCCGCCGCCCGCACGAGTCGCATCGGCCTGATCCCCGCGGTCACCACCACCCACACCGAGCCCTTCCACACCTCCACTGCCCTCGCCACCCTGGACTTCGTCAGCCAGGGCCGCGCGGGCTGGCTGGTCGACGTCTCCACCACCGAGGAAGCGGCCCGCGCCGTCGGCCGCCGCGACCCCGCGCCCGACGCCGAGCTATGGGCGGAGGCGGCCGACGCCGCCGAGGTCGCCGCCCGGCTCTGGGACAGCTGGGAGGACGACGCCGAGATACGGGACGCCGACACCGGCCGCTTCATCGACCGCGACAAGCTGCACTACACCGACTTCGAGGGGCCGCGCTTCTCGGTCCGGGGACCGTCCATCGTGCCCCGGCCGCCCCAGGGACAGCCGCCCATTGCCGTCGTACTCGACGCTCAAGGGCGAGACGTGCGCTGGGAGTTGGCCGCCCGCCACGCCGAGATCGTGCTGCTGGACGCGGACAGCCCGGCCACCGCCCGCGAGGCCCGCACCGAACTGCTGAGGCGTGCCGACCGGGATGACCTGCGAGTACTGATACGGGTCACCGAAAGCCCGGACGGGCTCGCGGAGTTGCTCGCCGACTGGCACGCCGAGGCCGGTACGGACGGCTTCCACCTCGCCCTCACCGACCCCACGGAGGAACTGCCCGCCGTGATCCACGACGTCGTACCCGCGCTGCGCGCCCGCGGCCTGTTCCGCGCCACCCACGCCGGCCACACCCTGCGCGACCACCTCGGCCTCGCCCGCCCCGCCAACCGCTATGCCGTACGGACGGGAGCCACACGATGAGTTCACCAACTCCCGCCGGACGCAAGCAGATCCACCTCGCCGCACACTTCCCCGGCGTCAACAGCATCACCGTGTGGCGGGACCCCGACTCGCGCAGCCAGATCGACTTCGCCTCCTTCCAGCACCTGGCCCGCACCGCCGAACGCGGCCGGTTCGACTTCTTCTTCCTCGCCGAGGGGCTGCGGCTGCGTGAACGCAAGGGCCGCATCCACGACTTGGACGTGGTCGGCCGTCCCGAGTCGCTGACGGTGCTGAACGCGCTCGCCGCCGTCACCGAGCACCTCGGACTCGCCGCCACCGTCAACGCCACGTTCAACGAGCCGTATGAACTCGCCCGCAGATTCGCCTCGTTGGACCACCTCTCCGGCGGCCGGGCCGCGTGGAACATCGTCACCTCCTCCGACGCGTTCACCGGCGAGAACTTCCGGCGCGGCGGCTATCTCGACCGCGACGACCGCTACCTGCGCGCCGCCGAGTTCGTGGAGGTGGCCCGCGCCCTGTGGGACTCCTGGCCCAGCGGCGGCACCCCGCGCACCGTGCGGCACAGCGGGCCCCAGTTCGACATCACCGCCCGAGCCACGCTGCCCCACTCGCCCCAGCTGCACCCCGTCCTCATCCAGGCCGGGGACTCCGACGAGGGCCGCGAGTTCGCCGCACGCACCGCCGACATCGTCTTCAGCCGACACAGCACCCTGGAGGCGGGCCGCGTCTTCCACGCCGACGTCAAGGGACGCCTGGCCCGGTACGGGCGCACCCCGGACCAGCTGAAGATCATGCCCGCCGCGACCGTCGTCCTCGGCGACAGCGAGGCCGACGCACAGGAACGCGCCGCGCACATCCGGCGTCAGCAGGTCAGCCCGCAGACCGCCATCGCCACGCTGGAGAACGTCTGGGGCCGCGACCTCACCGGCCACGACCCCGACGGTCCCCTCCCGGACATCGAACCGGTGCCCGACGGCGAACTCGCCCAGGGCTGGGCCCACATGGCCGACCGGTTCGGCATCGCCGCCCGCTGGCGGGCCCTCGCGGAGGAGAAGCACCTCTCCATCCGCGAGCTGGCCATCGAACTCACCGCCCGCCAGTCCTTCATCGGCACCCCCGGCTCGGTCGCCGCCGCCATGGACGAACACGTCCAGACCGACGCGGCCGACGGCTTCATCCTCGTACCCCATCTCACCCCGGGCGGTCTTGACGAGTTCGTCGACCGGGTCGTCCCGCTGCTCCAGGAACGAGGGGTCCTGCGCACCGAGTACCAGGGCCCCACCCTGCGCGACCACCTCGGCCTCGGCCGCCCCGCACCGCGTAAGGAGGAGTCCGCATGAGGTTCCAGGTCCTCACCATCGGCGGCCACGCCCCGCACCCCCTGACCGGCGAACAGCCCTCTGCCGCAGACCGGTTGACCGAGATCGTGGAAACCGGTGTCGCCGCCGAGGAGCTGGGCTTCGACGCGTACGCCATCGGGGAGCGGCACGCTGGACCCTTCCTGTCCTCCAGCCCCACCGTGCTGCTCGGCGCGCTCGCCGCCCGCACCTCCCGCATCCGGCTGCTCACCGGCGTCACGGTGCTCGCCATCCTCGACCCCGTACGGGTCGCCGAGGACTACGCCAGCCTCCACCAGCTCTCCCGCGGCCGCCTCGAACTCGTCATCGGCAAGGGCGCCGAGGCCGGCCACTTCGACCTCTTCGGCCTCGACGAGGGCCTCCAGTGGGACTACCAGGCCGAGAAGTACGAGCTGCTGCGCAGGCTCTGGCGCGAGGAGGACGTCACCTGGCAGGGCAAGTTCCGCCCGCCCCTGACCGGCGTCACCACCCTCCCGCGCCCGTACGAGGGCCGCCCGCCCCGCGTCTGGCACGGCTCCGCGACCAGCCTCAACTCCCCAGAGCTGGCCGCCCGATACGGGGACCCGCTGTTCAGCGCCAACGCCATCCAGCCCCGCGAGGCGTACACCCGGCTCATCGACCACTACCGGGAACGCTTCGCCGCCCACGGCCACGATCCGGCCGGCGCCTACGTCGGCGCGGGCTCCGGCGGCCTGTTCATCGCCCGCACCACCCAGCAGGCCGTCGCCGAGTTCAAGGACTTCTACGAGGCCCGCGTCCGCCAGTCGTACAAGCCCCATCTGGCGGGCAAGCCCGGCTACAACACGCCGTTCCGCACCGTCGAGGAGGCCATCGCGGACGGGCCCCACCTCATCGGCAGCCCGCAGCAGGTCATCGACAAGATCCTCGGCTTCCACGCGGCCTACCGCCACGACCTCCAGTCCGTCACCGTCGACGGCTCCGGCCTCTCCCTGCCCCGGCAGATCGACCAACTCCGTTGGTTCGCCGAGGAGATCGCACCCGTGGTGCGGACAGAAGCGCCCACCACCCTGTGGCAGCAGGCGTAGGGGGCTGTCGTAGCGAGACACCCCCTGACCCCCGCCCACCGAACCCCGCTTGAAAGGTCCCCCCATGGCAACCGTCCTGTCCATCTCCGGCAGCCCCTCCGCCACCTCCCGCACCGGCCGTCTGCTGCGCCACCTGGACGAGCGGCTGAGCCGTCAGGGACACCAGGTGGTCCCGCTGGACGTGCGCGGGCTGCCCGCCGAGGCGCTGCTCGGTGCCGATGTGCGCCATCCGGCGATCGCGGCCGCCGCCGAGCTGGTCGACCGGGCCGACGGCGTCGTGATCGGCACCCCCGTGTACAAGGCCGCGTACTCCGGGCTGCTCAAGTCCTTCCTCGACCTGCTCCCGCAGTACGCGCTCACCGGCAAGACGGTGTTGCCGCTCGCCACCGGTGGCACCACGGCCCATGTGCTCGCCATCGACTACGCGCTGCGGCCGGTGCTCAGCTCCATGGGTGCCGCCCATATAGTCCAGGGCTGGTTCACCCTCGACAAGGACATAGTGGTGCGTGAGGACGGCAGCCTCGCCGTCGCCCCCGGCACCGCCGAGGCGCTGGCCCAGATCACCGACCAGTTCTCCGTCGCGCTCGGCGGCCGCACCCTGCTGGCCGCGACCGGGTGACGGGTCCGCGCCCACGTAGTCGGCGCCCACATGGTCCGCGCCCACACGGTGCGCGCCCACACGGTCCGCGTCCGCTCAGCCCTTGCCCGCCAGCTCGCCGGTGAGCGTGCCGTGCAGACGGGCGCTGCGTTCGTCCAGGCCACTGATCTCGACCGTCTTGCCGTGCTCGGCGTACCGCGCCTCGACGGCGTCCAGCGCGGCGACGGACGAGGCGTCCCACATGTGGGCGGCCGACATGTCGATCACCACCCGGCCGGGGTCGGTGGCGTAGGCGAAACGGTGTGCCAGGCCGTCCGCCGAGGCGAAGAACAGGTTGCCGGTGATCCGGTACACCACTGTCGAGCCGTCCGGGTCCAGGACCGAGGTGACCTCGGCGGACCGGGCGACCCGGCGGGCGAACACCCCCAGGGCGACCAGCGAGCCCACCACCACACCGATCGCCAGGTTCTGGGTGGCCACCACGACCACCACCGTGAGCACCATGACCAAGATCTCCCCGGCAGGCATCCGCCGTAGCGTGCGCGGCGCGACCGAGTGCCAGTCGAAGGTGGCCACGGACACCATCACCATCACGGCGACCAGCGCGGCCATCGGGATCTTCGACACCGCGGGCCCGAACACGATGCACAACACCATCAGGAACACCCCGGCCAGGAACGTCGACAGCCGGGTACGGGCACCCGACACCCGTACGTTGATCATGGTCTGGCCGATCATCGCGCAGCCGCCCATGCCGCCGAGGAACCCGGTCACGATGTTGGCGACGCCTTGCCCAACCGACTCACGCGTCTTGGAGGAGCGGGTGTCGGTGATGTCGTCCACCAGCCGCGCCGTCATCAGCGACTCCATCAGGCCGACCAGCGCCATGGCCAGCGCGTAGGGCGCGATCGTGGTCAGCGTGGCCAGGGTGAACGGCACGTCCGGCAGCCCCGGCACCGGCAGCGCCGAGGGCAGCGCGCCCCGGTCGCCCACGGTGGGAACCGCGATGCCCGCCGCCACGGTGACCGCGGTCAGCGCCACGATCGACACCAGCGGCGCCGGAACCGCCCGCGTCACCTTCGGGAAGAGCACCAGCAACGCCACCCCGCCCGCGAACAGCGGATACACCGGCCACGGCACCCCGGTCAGCTCCCGGAGCTGGGTGAGGAAGATCAGCACGGCCAGCGCGTTCACGAAGCCGACCATCACACCCCGCGGCACGAACCGCAGCAGCCGCGCCACCCCCAACGCGCCCAGCACGATCTGGAGGACACCCGCCAGGATCACCGTGGCGATCAGATACCCGAAGCCGTGCTCCCGGTTCATCGGGGCGATGACCAGGGCCACCGCGCCGGTCGCCGCGGAGATCATCGCCGGGCGCCCGCCCACGAACGCGATGGTCACCGCCATGGTGAACGACGCGAACAGCCCGATCGCCGGGTCCACCCCGGCGATCACCGAGAACGAGATCGCCTCCGGGATCAGCGCGAGAGCGACCACCAGACCGCCCAGCACCTCGGTGCGCAGCACCCTCGGGTCGGACAGCCAGGACGGGCGGCGGAGACGGCGCGAGGGAGCGGAGGTGGTCAAGACGAGGGGTACCTGTCGGGCTCGGGCGCACCCGGTACGGCTCCCGGGCACAAAGGCGCCAGCCTACCCCGGCGCCGCCTCCGGGCTCGGTCCGGCGAACCTGCGGACCCGCTCCGACCGGGGCATGATGGGTGGACCGACGCCATCCCCGGACCCCGAAGGCGGTGCCGACATGCCCGCAGCCACCCTCGCCGAGGTCGTCCACCAGGCCGGCTGGAAGGTCATCCCGCTCGACCTCGCCGGCGTCACGGACCAGGCCGGATTCATGGACCGCGCCACCAAGGCCCTCGACCTGCCCGAGTTCGCCGGACGCAACTGGCAGGCGTTCCAGGACGCCTGCGGCGACATCGGCTGGGGCCCCGAGGTGGCGGGCCGCCTCCTCGTCGTCCTCGGCTGGCGCGACTACGCCAAGGCCCAGCCCGAGCAGTGGGAGAGCGCCCAGCAGGTCCTCGAATCGGTCGCCGGACGCCAGCAGAAGTACGACTCCACGCTCGCGGTCGTCCTCACCCTCGTCTGAGACTCACTCCCCGGCAGGCGTGGGCCCGGCCGCCAACCGCAGCGTCACGGCGGCCACCGCGCCCGCGACCAGCCCCCAGAGCAACGCGGCCGGGAGGCCGACGCCCAGGTTGGTGACGAGGTACCGCAGTCCCCACTTGGGGCCGCCGTCGATGGTCGCCGCCCGCAGCAGTTGTCCGGCCCCGAGCCCGACGACGGTCGCGCAGACCGTACCGACCGCCATCGCCGGAACCGTGGCCCTGGTGAGCAGGCCGGGCAGCAGCCGGAGCGCCCACCACACCACCGCGAGCACCAGCACGTCGCACAGCCGGGCGAGCAGCCAGTCGACGACCGGTGTGCCCGAAGGGCCCGACCAGGCGCCGAGCAGCAGCAACTCCCGCAGCAGCTCACCCGGTTCGGAGAAGAACCCCCCGCCGTACGGCGCCGTCTGGATCGCGGCGGCGACCCCCTGGTACGACAGCACCAGCAGCGACAGCGCGATCACCGCCGTACCGGCCGTGGCCGCCCATCGCGCGGCACGCGCCGGGACCTCACGCCGAGGCAGCGGGCCCGCACCCTTGGCGGCGGCGCGCGCCACCAGTACCGTCGCGGCCGCCGCGACCAGCCCGGCCACCACCGCGAGTTCGCGCCCCTGGGTCATCACGCCCGACAGATTGGGCAGGAAGCGATAGCTGCCGTGCCCGTACGCGGCGATCTGCCACGGCGCCGACAGCGTCACCGCGAGCATGGCGGACACCTGCCCCCAGGCCCACAGCGCGAGCAGCGCGGCGGGCCCCCGCCCCGCGACCGGCGGCAGCCACCGCGTCAGCGGCAGCGCCCCCACGGTGAAGAACACCAAGAGCGCTCCGAACCGGATCTGCATCGCGGTGTGGAACAGGTCGAGGTGGGGCGTGCCGTCGCTGCCCTGCGGATACTGGGCGGGCGCGGACGGGTCGTACGCCCAGGGGGTGAGCCACCGCTCCAGATCGGCCACCGCCTCCCCGCCCAGCAGATCGCCGCTCCCCGGCAGGTGCAGCGCCTCCATGCTCGCCCCCGCCCACCACAGCAACGCCGTCAGCAGCAGCCCGCCGACCAGCGCCGGTATCGCCGCACGTCCCCAAGTCATCTTCCGTCCCCCGCAGTTGTCGCACGTTCGCGTACACCGATCAGGCGGGAGCGTACGGGGCGTTGATCACGTACGGATCACGGGGAATGATTTCTTCTGATCGAGACGGACTGTTTTCTTTTCCCTCTGCAGTGGAAATTCACCGGCTTTATCGATCGGGCGTACGACGCCTCATACCAGAGCGGGACGCAGGCCGGGAGACTTTGTCAACTGCCCGCCGCACCTACCGCAGAGGCAACTAACGTGAATTCCCGTCGGACACATCAGGGCCCCTTTTCTTTCCCCTTCTTTCTTTCCGACACCAGGCCCGACGGACCAGTACGAGGACGCAGATGTCTCACCTCCGCGCACCGGCCGCCCGTGCCGACCGCCGAGAGGGCGGCCGACACGGGAGACCGGTCGCCCGACCCGCTCCCGCACTGCCCGAGACGCTCCTACGGCCCCAGCTCATGCGGCTCGCCGTACTCCCGCCCGTCGCGGTCGCCCTCGCCGCCACCGCGGCCGTCGTCTTCACCGTCCGCGCCGACGGCACCCACACCAGCCTCGCTCTCTGGGCGATGCTCGCCGCCGCCGTCGTGGTCGCCGGGGCCGCGATCGCCGTCGCCGCCGTCGCCGCCGATCGCGCCGCCCGGTCCGTCGGCGACCGCGTCGGCGCGCTGCGCCGCAACGCCGCCCGAGGCGAGGCCGACCTGCGCGCCCTGGTCGACGGGCTACGCCGGGGCGACGCACCGCCACGCGGCAAACCCCGGCGCCGACCACCCGAGGACGCCGACGACTTCGAACTCCTCGCCGCCGACCTGGCCCGCGCGCACGACGGCGCCGTCACCGCCGTCGTCCGCGCGGCCCAACTCTCCAGCCAGGCCGCCAACGAACAGAAACTCGAGGTCTTCGTCAACCTCGCCCGACGACTCCAGTCCCTGGTGCACCGGGAGATCTCCATCCTCGACGAGCTGGAGAACGAGATCGAGGACCCCGACCTGCTCAAGGGCCTCTTCCACGTCGACCACCTCGCCACCCGCATCCGCCGCCACGCCGAGAACCTCGCCGTGCTCGGCGGCGCCGTCTCCCGGCGCCAGTGGAGCAACCCGGTCGACATGACCGAGGTGTTGCGCTCCGCCATCGCCGAGGTCGAACAGTACTCACGGGTCAAACTCGTCCCGCCCATCGAGGGCGAACTGCGCGGCCACGCCGTCGCCGACGTCATCCACCTCCTCGCCGAACTCGTCGAGAACGCCACGGTGTTCTCCGCCCCGCAGACCCAAGTCCTGCTCCGCGCCAACCTGGTGACCTCCGGGCTCGCCATCGAGGTCGAGGACCGCGGACTCGGCATGCCGGTCGAGGAACAGCACCGGATGAACGCCCTCCTCGCCGACCCCGACCAGGTCAACGTCGCCAGCCTGCTGGCCGACGGCCGCATCGGGCTGTACGTCGTCTCCCAACTGGCCCGTCGGCACGGGATCTCGGTACGCCTCCAGACCAACATCTACGGGGGCGTGCAGGCGGTACTCGTCGTGCCGCAGGGGTTGTTGGGGGCTTCGGCGGGGGGATTGCCGGGGGTCGAGGGGGCGGGGGCTGCGGCGGGGGCCGGTGCGGAGATCGCCGGCCCTCCGGCCGAGGTGGCTGGGGCGGTGGCAGCTGCTCCGAGTGCTCCTGCTCCCGCTCCGGCCACCGGGCGGCATCGGCAGGTGGCCCGGCGAGGGAGCGGGGACGCCGGTACCGGTACGGGGGCTGCGACGCCGCCTCCGTTGCCCATGCGCGGGGCTCAGGAGCAGCGGGCCAACCCCGCCGAAGCGGTGCCCGGCATCGGCGCCGGGGACCGGGCCGTCGTGGAGGCCAACGCGGGCACGCTGCCGACACCGCGAGCCGGTGCGGCGCCCCTGGGTACGGAAAGGCCCTCGCTGCCTCGTCGTCGTGCCCAGGAGCACATCGTTCCGCAGCTCCGGGGCGGGCCCGTACCGCGCCAGGACAACGATGTTGTCGTGGGCCACGACCCCGGTCTGATGGCCGCCTTCCAGCGCGGAATCGGGCTGGCGGAGTCCCA
Organism: Streptomyces sp. NPDC002176; assembly: GCF_044903645.1. Classification (NCBI taxonomy): domain Bacteria; kingdom Bacillati; phylum Actinomycetota; class Actinomycetes; order Kitasatosporales; family Streptomycetaceae; genus Streptomyces; species Streptomyces sp. NPDC002176. Next base: position 1,111,826 of record NZ_JBJDQW010000001.1, on the reverse strand, counting down.
GCAGAGCCTGGAGGCGGCGGGGGAGGCGTTCGGGGAGCCGGTGCCTGGTGGTGAGGGAGTGCCTGCGGAGACGGCATACATGGAGGGCACCCAGGCGGAGCCTCCGCACATGGGTGCCGAGGACATGGTTTCCGCGCACATGGAGCCGGACCCCACGGTGTTGCCCGACATGGCGTTCGACCCCACGGCGTCTCTTCCCACAGAGCCCCACCACATGGCGGTGGACCACATGGCGGTGGACCACATGGATTCGGAGCACATGGAGTCGGACCACATGCCCCCCGGCCCCCTGGACAGGAGCGCGCCCCCCACATGACGTACACCCCCACCGCCCCCACACCCCCCACCGCTCCCGCAGCCCCCCGTACCCCAAGGAGTCGATCCACCATGGCCAGCGATGCGCCGACCGCCCACGCATCCGACCTCGACTGGCTGCTGAGCGGCCTCGTGCAGCGCGTACCGCACACCAGTAGTGCGGTGCTCCTGTCCTGCGACGGGCTGGTGAAGTCCGTGCACGGGCTGGACCCCGACAGCGCCGACCACATGGCCGCGCTCGCCTCCGGCCTGTACTCCCTCGGCCGCAGCGCGGGCGTCCGGTTCGGCGACGGAGGGGAGGTGCGGCAGGTCGTGGTCGAACTGGCTTCCACGCTGCTGTTCGTCGCCACCGCCGGTTCCGGTACCTGTCTCGCCGTGCTCGCCGGGCGCGAGGCCGACGCCGCCGTGCTGGGCTACGAGATGGCGATGCTGGTGAAGAGCGTCCGGCCGTACCTCGTCACCGCGCCCCGCCAGCCCGCCACCGACCCCACGGCGATGAGGCCGTGAGCGTGGCCGCCGTGGGCGACGAGCCCTGGCTCGACGACGCGGCCGGGCGGCTGGTGCGGCCGTTCACGGTCAGCGACGGCCGTACCGAACCCAGTGTCGCGCTGGACCTGATCTCCCAGGTGATGGCCACCGGAGTCACCCCGCTCGGCTATCTCGGCCCCGAGTACGCGCAGGCGCTCGACCTGTCCCGCGCGCCCGTCTCGGTGGCCGAGATGGCCGCGTACCTGCGGCTGCCCGCCGTGGTCACCAAAGTGCTGCTCTCGGACCTCGTCGACTGCGGGGCGCTGACCACCAAGCCGCCCGCCTTCCGCCACAACCCCACTGACCGGTCTCTGCTGGAGGCAGTGCTCGATGGACTACGACGACAGCTCTGACCCGTTCCCCACCGCGCTCAAGATCCTGGTGGCGGGCGGGTTCGGGGTGGGCAAGACCACCTTCGTGGGCGCGGTCAGCGAGATCGCGCCGCTCAGCACGGAGGAACTGCTCACCACGGTCGGCGCGGCCACCGACAACCTCGACGGCGTCGAGAACAAGGTCGAGACGACCGTCGCCATGGACTTCGGCCGCATCACCCTCGACCCCCGGCACGTCCTCTACCTGTTCGGCACGCCCGGCCAGGAACGGTTCTGGTTCATGTGGGACGAGCTGTCCGAGGGCGCGCTCGGCGCGGTCATCCTCGCCGACACCCGCCGCCTGGAGGAGTGCTTCCCCGCCGTCGACTTCTTCGAGGAACGCGGCGTCGCCTTCATCATCGCCGTCAACGAGTTCGACGGCGCCTTCCGCTACGACCCCGACGAGGTACGCGCCGCCCTCGATCTGAGCCCCGCCGTCCCGGTCGTGCCCTGCGACGCCCGTATCTCCAGTTCCGGCGTACAGACCCTGCTCACCCTCGTACGCCACCTCCTCGCCCACGTCCCGGCGCCCGCCCCCGTGCAGGGAGCCCCCGTCCAGGGAGTGCGGTCATGATGTACGAGCCGGTACGCCGGGTCCGGGGTCTGCTGCTCACCCCGGAGGACAAGGAAGCCCCGGCCCGCGCCTCCCGGCTGCGCCGCCTCGGCCTCGGGGAGCGCGCCGAGCCCGCGCTGGACGCCTTCGCCGACCATCTCGCCCAGGTCACCGGCGCGCCGTACGCCATGGTCAACTTCATCGGCGAGCAGCAGCAGTTCTTCGCGGGCCTGAGCGCGCCGCCCACCGGCCGCCTCACACGCGAGGACGTGGCACGCCGGGTACTGCCCCGCGAACATGGGTTCTGCCCACATGTGGTCGTCCGCCACAAGGCGCTGGTGCTGGAGGACGTCCGCGACTACCCCCGCTTCGCCGGCAACCCGATCGTCGACGACCTCGGCATCCGCTCCTATATGGGCGCCCCACTCATCGACAGCTCCGGCATGGTGCTCGGCACCGTGTGCGCCGCCGACACCGAGCCCCGTAGCTGGGGCAGGACCGGGCTTGAGGCCATCAAGGGGATGGCCGCCGAACTCGCCGTACGGATCGAACGGGCCGCCGACGACGGTCTACCCATCTGAACGAACGTAAATAAGAACGGAGTTGAGTCGAAGCCCCCGACGCGTGAAGGAAACCTGTGGCGCCGGTTAAGAAAAGCTCGATGGATTCCGGTCGGCGCATACGGCAGATTGCGGGGTGATTCCACCCCTCGGACCCGGTGCGGACGCCCAGGCGTGCCCGTACGGCCGGGCCTCACCCACAGGAGCCGTAGCGTTGAAGGCGCTGGTCAAGGAGAAGGCGGAGCCCGGTCTCCGGCTCATGGACGTGCCCGAGCCCGAAGTAGGTCCCGGTGACGTGCTCATCAAGGTCATGCGGACCGGTATCTGCGGCACCGACCTGCACATCCGCGCCTGGGACGGCTGGGCGCAGCAGGCGATCCGTACCCCCCTGATCGTCGGCCACGAGTTCGTCGGACAGGTCGTGTCCATGGGCCGCGACGTCACCGACATCCGGGTGGGTGACCGGGTCAGCGGCGAGGGCCACCTGGTGTGCGGCAAGTGCCGCAACTGCCTCGCAGGCCGCCGCCACCTGTGCCGTTCCACCATCGGCCTGGGCGTGGGCCGCGACGGCGCGTTCGCCGAGTACGTGGCGCTGCCCGCGGCCAACGTGTGGGTGCACCGGGTCCCCGTGGACCTCGACATCGCCGCCGTGTTCGACCCGTTCGGCAACGCAGTGCACACCGCGCTGTCCTTCCCGCTGGTCGGCGAGGACGTCCTGATCACCGGCGCGGGCCCGATCGGCCTGATGGCCGCGGCCGTCGCCCGGCACGCGGGCGCCCGCAACGTCGTCGTCACCGACGTCAGCGAGGAGCGCCTCGAACTGGCCCGCAAGATAGGGGTGAGCCTGGCACTGAACGTCTCGCGATCCTCGATCGCGGACGGTCAGCGGGAGCTGGGCCTGCGTGAGGGCTTCGACATCGGCCTGGAGATGTCCGGCCGCCCCGAGGCCATGCGCGACATGATCGCCAACATGACGCACGGCGGCCGCATCGCCATGCTGGGCCTGCCGTCGCAGGAGTTCCCGGTCGACTGGTCCCGGATCGTCACCTCGATGATCACCATCAAGGGCATCTACGGCCGCGAGATGTTCGAGACCTGGTACGCCATGTCGGTCCTCCTGGAGGGCGGCCTCGACCTCGCCCCCGTGATCACCGGCCGGTACGACTACCGCGACTACGAGGCGGCCTTCGAGGACGCGGCCAGCGGCAAGGGCGGGAAAATCATCCTCGACTGGACCGCATAACCCCCGTCAGCACCTTCGAAGGAGCCCCCATGTTCGACACCGTCCGCGACGACCTCCGCGCCACCCTCGACGAGATCCGCGCCGCCGGACTGCACAAGCCCGAGCGGGTCATCGGCACCCCGCAGTCCGCGACCGTCGAGGTCACCGAGGGCGGCCGCCCCGGTGAGGTCCTCAACTTCTGCGCCAACAACTACCTGGGCCTGGCCGACCACCCCGAGGTGATCGCCGCCGCCCACGAGGCGCTCGACCGCTGGGGCTACGGCATGGCCTCCGTGCGCTTCATCTGCGGCACCCAGGAGGTGCACAAGGAGCTGGAGGCCCGCCTCTCGGCGTTCCTCGGCCAGGAGGACACGATCCTCTACTCCTCCTGCTTCGACGCCAACGGCGGTGTCTTCGAGACCCTGCTCGGCGCGGAGGACGCGGTCATCTCCGACGCCCTCAACCACGCCTCCATCATCGACGGCATCCGCCTGTCCAAGGCCCGCCGCTTCCGCTACGCCAACCGCGACCTCGCCGACCTGGAGACCCAGCTCAAGGAGGCCACCGCGGGCGGCGCCCGGCGCAAGCTGATCGTCACCGACGGCGTCTTCTCCATGGACGGCTACGTCGCCCCGCTCGCCGAGATCTGCGACCTGGCCGACCGCTACGACGCGATGGTCATGGTCGACGACTCGCACGCCGTCGGCTTCGTGGGCCCCACCGGCCGCGGCACGCCCGAACTGCACGGCGTCATGGACCGCGTCGACATCATCACCGGCACCCTCGGCAAGGCCCTCGGCGGCGCCTCCGGCGGCTACGTCGCGGCCCGCGCCGAGATCGTCGCCCTGCTGCGCCAGCGTTCGCGCCCGTACCTGTTCTCCAACACCCTCGCCCCGGTGATCGCCGCCGCCTCCCTGAAGGTCCTCGACCTGCTGGAGTCCGCCGACGACCTGCGGGTGCGGCTCGCCGAGAACACCGCGCTGTTCCGCTCCCGCATGACCGAGGCCGGTTTCGACATCCTCCCCGGCGACCACGCCATCGCCCCGGTGATGATCGGCGACGCGTCCGAGGCGGGCCGCATGGCGGAGCTGCTGCTGGAGCGCGGGGTGTACGTGATCGGCTTCTCGTACCCGGTGGTCCCGCAGGGCAAGGCGCGCATCCGCGTCCAGCTGTCCGCCGCGCACTCCACCGAGGACGTGAACCGCGCCGTGGACGCCTTCATCGCGGCCCGCGCCGAGCTGGCGGGCTGACCTGCGCCGGAACAGGGCGGCCGCCTTGCGATAATGGCGGAATGATCGAGGCGCGGCGGCTCCACATCCTCCGTGCGGTGGCCGACCACCGCACGGTCACGGCGGCGGCCGCCGCGCTCTATCTCACCCCGTCCGCCGTCTCGCAGCAGCTCACCGCGCTGGAGCAGGAGACCGGGCACCGCCTGGTCGACCGGGGCGCGAAGGGCGTACGGCTCACCCCGGCCGGTGAGATCCTGCTCAGCCACACCAACGCCGTCCTCGCCCAGCTGGAGCGGGCCGAGGCGGAACTCGCGGCCTACGGCAAGGGCGAGGCCGGGACGGTCACCGTCGCCGCCTTCGCCACCGGTATCGCCCAGGTCGTCGCGCCCGCCCTGGCCCGGCTGGGCCGTGCGGCGCCCGGCATAGGCATCCGGGTCCAGGACGCCGAGGGCGACGCGAGCCTCAGGATGCTGCTGGACCGGCAGGTCGACGTGGCGGTGGCCGTCGAGTACCGGGGCGCGCCGCCCGCCGACGACCCCCGGCTGACCCATCTCCCGCTGTACGCCGAGCCGTTCGACGCCGTCGTCCCGCTCGGGCATCGGCTCGCCGACGACGCGGAGGTGCCGCTCGCGGAGCTGTCCAAGGACCCGTGGATCGGCCCGTACCCCGGCAACCCCTGCCACGACGTGGTCGTGCTGGCCTGCGAGAGCGCCGGATTCCAGCCGCGGCTGGAGCACTCCTCCGACGACTTCCGCGCGGTGGTCGCGCTGGCCTCCGCCGACGCGGGTGTGGCGCTCGTACCCCGCTCCGCGCTGCGCGGCATGGACCTGACGGGTGTGGTCGTACGGCCCGTGGACGGCGTGGCCCCCACCCGGCGCGTGTTCGCGGCCGTGCGCCGGGGCGCGGAGGCGCATCCGCTGATCCGGCCGGTGCTGGAGGCGCTCGGGCAGGCCGCCGCCGAGGGCTGAGCCGGGGCCGTTGTCAGTGCCGGGGGTTACGGTGCGTTGCATGCCGGACGCAGAAGACGTACGCCGTATCGCCCTGTCCCTGCCGGACACGACCGAGAAGGTCGCCTGGAGCATGCCCACCTTCCGGGTGGCCGGAAAGATGTTCGCCACGCTCCCGGAGGAGGAGACCTCCCTCGCGGTGCGCTGCCCGAAGGAGGAGCGGGACGAACTCGTGCTGGCCGAGCCGGAGAAGTTCTGGATCGCCGACCACGAGGCCCACTTCGCCTGGGTGCGGGCGAGACTCGCCGCGCTGGACGGCGAGGACGAACTCCGCGACATCCTCGCCGACTCCTGGCGCCAGGCGGCACCCATACGGCTGCTGGAGGAGCATCCGGGGCTGGGGGTGCCGCAGGACGGCTAAGCGCTGACCGCGCCCGCTCCCACGAACGCGCCGATCCGTTCCCGCAGGCCACGGGCGTCCAGGCCGTGCGCGGCGAGGTGCTCGTCCAGTGTGCCGTACCGGCGCAGCTCCCGGCGGCCGACGCCCAGTCCGAGCACGCGGTGCGGCACGTCGGCGAGGGCTTCCGTGGCGGCGCGGGTCGAGGTTCCGGCGAGGTAGGGCTCGACGAGGACCACGTCGGTGCCCGCCGCCTCGGTGGCCCGGCGCAGGGCGGCCGTGTCGAAGGGGCGGACGGTCGTCGCGTAGAGCACGGTCACGTCCAGGCCCTCGGTGGCGGCGAGCACGGGGTCCAGCATCGGGCCGACCGCGACGACCACCCCGGCCCGCCCCTCGCGCACGGTCTGGAAGCGGGCGCCGTCGACGGGGAGGGGGAGCCGGTTGCGCTGGAGGGAGAGGCGTACGTACACCTTGTCGTCGCCCGCCGCGACGGCGTGCCTGAGCAGGGTCTCGGCCTCGTCCGGGTGGCCGGGGACGTGCACGGTCCAGCCGTCCAGGGTGTCCACGAGGGCTACGTCGCCGGGCGACATGTGGGTCTGGCCCCCGGCCGGCCAGTCGAAGGAGCCGCCCGCGCTGACCAGCACCGCGCCGGTGTCCTGGTGGCCGAGGTCCAGCTTGACCTGCTCGAAGGGGCGCTCCACGAGGAACGCGGCGAAGGTGTGCACGAGGGGCCGCATCCCGGTGAGCGACAGCCCCGCGGCGGCGCCCACGAGGAGCTGCTCGCGGATGCCGACGTTGATCAGCCGGTCGGGGTGGCGGCGCGCGGCGTCCGTGAACGCGTCCCGGCCGATCTCGGCGAGGACGACCGCGACCCGCGGGTCTTCGTCCAGCAGCCGGGAGGCGACGGCGCCGAACCGGTCACGCATGGTTTCCATGATTTCCACGAGGGTGGGCCTTTCTGATCCGGTCAGCGGGCGTTCTTCGGTTCCACCCGGGCGACGACCGCGTGCGGGCGGCCCGGATGCGGGGCGGTGAAGGCTTCGTACAGCGCGGCGTGGTCGCGTCCGTCGACGGTGGCGGTCGACCAGTTCGCGGCCTCGAACCGGGCCGCGATGCCGCCGGGCAGGGCGTGGCTGGCGGAGGCGTTGTCCACGACCACGGTGTGCAGCCGGTCCAGCCCGGCCGCCCCGGCGTAGGCGATGGCCTCGTGGTTGCTGCCCTCGTCCAGCTCGGCGTCCCCGATCAGCACCCACACGGCCGGGTCCGTGAGCCCCTGCGCCCGCAGCCCCAGCGCGCTGCCGACGGCGAGCGGCAGCCCGTGCCCGAGCGACCCGCTGCCGATCTCCGCTCCCGGCACGAGGACGCGGTCCGGGTGATGCCCGAGCGGCGAGTCGTACGACCCGAAGCCGGGCAGCCACTCCTCCGGCACGAATCCCTTCGCCGCGAGGACGGCGTAGTACGCCATCGGCCCGTGCCCCTTGCTGAGCAGGAACCTGTCCCGGTCCGGCGCCTCGGCCCGCTCGGGGGTGACGTCGAGCACCCGGTCGTAGAGCACCCACAGCACGTCGAGCGTGGAGGTGGCGGCGAAGTCGTGCTTCTCGTCGCCGGTCATCCGGCTCATCAGCCGGGGCAGATCGTCGTAGCCTTGGTCCGCTGTGATCGTCATGCCGACGATCCTGCAACCTCAAGCCCGCTTGAGGTCAACAGTGAGCGGTGCGCGAGCACCGACCCGAGTGCGGTAGAGTTTCCCTGCGCGTTTCGACCAGGGAAACCCCAGGTCAAACAGCATCGGGACGTGGCGCAGCTTGGTAGCGCACTTGACTGGGGGTCAAGGGGTCGCAGGTTCAAATCCTGTCGTCCCGACTCGAGAGAGTCGCAGATCAGGGCCGGTTTCGGAGAAATCCGAAACCGGCCTTCGATCGTTTTCGGGGACCGGGCGCGCGCACATCATGGCGGTGTCGTCGATTGAGCCGCCCGCGCCCGGCGCCGACTTCGCGGAGAACGTTCAGGACCGCGCCGCCCGGAACGCGAGATACCGGCCGAAGGCTTCATGGCTGTCGGGAGTGAAGCGCCACCCCGCCAGGGCCGAGTGAAGCTCCGACTCGCTCAGCCAGCCATGCCAGGCGACCTCGTCGGGATCAGGGACCACAGCGTCCGGGAGCACGGCTTCATGCACGCCGAGCCAGTGAGGGCTCAAGCCGCTGCGGTTGATGAACGTGAACAGCGGGCGCGGCAGACCGCGAACGCCCAGCTCCTCGGCCAACTCCCTTGCGGCAGCCTGCTCGTAGGATTCGCCGACGCCCACGGCGCCGCCCACCACGACCTCGTGGAGCCCGGGGAAGCGCGACAGCTGCTCCGACCGCCGATGGACGAGGAACCGGCCACGCTCATCACGGCACACCGTCGAGGCGATGCGGTGCAGCCAACCCTCCCGGGTGGCCTGCTGACGGGTGACCACCCCCAGGACACGATCGTGCCGATCGACCCGCTCCACCAGTTCATCCACCCGGCACACCCTGACAGAACCCACTGACAACGCGGTCTCTCGGCCAGCCATGGATCAGCACCTGTTGCCCGAACTCGCTTCCTGCCATGGTGTGTCGATGCACACGACACCGGACGGACGCCTCATCCCATCCCCGCACGCCGACGAGCGCGGCATGCTCGAAGCGTGGTTGGACTTTCATCGTGCGACTCTCGCCCTGAAGTGTTCGGGCCTCAAGGATGATCAGTTACGGCTTGCCGCGGTGCCGGCCTCGTCGATGACGCTGCTCGGTCTCGTGCAGCACCTGGCGGAGGTGGAACGCAACTGGTTCCAGCGCATCTTCGCAGGTCAGGACGTTCCGCCCGTCTTCGGGGAGGACAACTTCAACGGCTACGCCGTCCAGCCCGACCGAGGGCTCGACGAGGCGACGGCCGCCTGGCAGGCCGAGATCGCCCGCGGCCGCGCGCTGATCGCCGACGCCTCGCTGGACGATTCCGGCCACCTGTCCGAACGGGAGGCCGGCCTTGTCGGCGATCAGCGGGTCTCACTGCGCTGGATCATGGTGCACCTGATCGAGGAGTACGCGCGTCACAACGGTCACGCCGATCTCATCCGCGAGCAGCTAGACGGAGTCACCGGCACCTGAGACGTGCCGCCGCGGCATGGCGGCCCTGGCTGCTATGCCGCCATCCCGCGGTTGTAGGACGTGCCGGTGGTCGGGTGCTGGGCCTGGGGGTACAGGGCCGACACCGTGTGCCTGATCTTCTTGCGCAGAGCGGTCGGGCGTATCCCGTGGGTCTCGTTGTGGGCCTCCTGCAGGGCGCGGCGCCGGTTGGTCTCGTCGATCGCGCGGAGCATCGAGGGCGTCATCCGGTCCGCGTACATGTGCACCTCGCCGCTGACGTTGCGCGCCGCGCGGCCGATCATCTGGATCAGTGCCGTGTCGGAGCGGAAGATCCCGTCCTTGTCGGCGTCCAGGATCGCGACCAGCGAGACCTCCGGGAGGTCGAGCCCCTCGCGCAGGAGGTTGATGCCGACGAGTACGTCGTACTCGCCCCGGCGCAGGTCGGCCAGCAGTTCCACGCGGCGCATGGTCGTCACGCCGGAGTGCAGGTAGCGGACGCGCACTCCCTGTGTGTCGAAGTACTCGGTCAGCTCCTCCGACATCCGCTTGGTCAGCGTCGTCACCAGGGTCCGCTCGCCGCGGGCGGACCGCTCGCGGATCTCCTCGAGCAGGTCCTCCATCTGCCCGGCGGTCGGCTTGACCGTCACCTGCGGATCGAGCAGTCCGGTGGGCCGGATGATCTGCTCGACGACCGCACCCCGTGCGGCGGTCAGCTCGAACCGGCCCGGGGTCGCGGACAGGTAGACCCGCTGCGGGCAGCGCATGGCGAACTCCGACCAGGTCAGCGGACGGTTGTCCAGCGCGGACGGCAGCCGGAAGCCGTGCTCGACCAGCGTGCTCTTGCGCGCGGCGTCGCCGTGGCTCATGCCGGACAGCTGCGGCACGGTCACGTGCGACTCGTCGATGACGACGAGCATGTCGTCGGGGAAGTAGTCCAGCAGCGTGGACGGGGGCGCGCCGGGGGAGCGGCCGTCCAGGTGCCGGGAGTAGTTCTCCATACCGGAGGCGACCTTGGTGTGCCGGATCAGCTCGATGTCGTACTCCGTCCGCGTCTGCAGCCGGTCCGCCTCCAGCAGCCTGCCGCCCCGGCGCAGCTCCGCGACCCGCTGCGTCAGCTCGGCCTGGATCGAGTCCGCCGCCGCGCGCATCCGCTCGGGTCCGGCGGAGTAGTGGGTGGCGGGGAAGACGCGGGTGCGGTCGATGACGTCGCGCACCTCGCCGGTCTCCGTATCGGCGATGGTGAGTCGTTCTATGGTGTCGCCGAACATCTCCACCCGCAGCATCGTGTGCTCGTAGGCGGGGTGGATGTCGATGGTGTCGCCGCGGACGCGGAAGGTGCCCGAGGCCGGTTCGGCGTCGGTGCGCGTGTACTGGATGTCGACCAGTGCCGCGAGCAGCTCCTCCCGGTCCACGGTGTCGCCCACCGCGAGCTGGAAGGAGCGGTCGAGGTAGGACTGGGGCGTGCCGAGGCCGTAGATGCACGACACGGACGCCACGACGATCACGTCACGACGGCTCAGCAGTGACCAGGTCGCCGAGTGGCGCAGCCGGTCGACCTCCTTGTTGGAGACCGATTCCTTGGCGAAGTAGGTGTCGGTGCTCGGGGCGTACGACTCGGGCCGGTAGTGGTCGTAGAAGGAGACGAAGTACTCCACCGCGTTGTGCGGGAAGAGCTCGCGCAGCTCGTTGGCGAGCTGTCCGGCGAGTGTCTTGTTCGGGGCGAGCACGAGGGTGGGCCGCTGCAGCTTCTCGATGAGCCAGGCGGTCGTCGCGGACTTGCCGGTGCCCGTGGCGCCCAGCAGGACCACGTCGCTCTCCCCGGCGCGGACGTGCTTCTCCAGCTCGGCGATCGCCTTCGGCTGGTCCCCGGACGGGGTGTGGCGGGACACCACCTCGAACGGCCGACCGGCCCGTATGACCTGGTCGGCCGTGTGCTCGGCGAGCGTGATGCGCCGGTTCTCGGACGGGAATGCCATGAGGTTCGCTCCTGAACTCGATGTAACCGCACAGAAGCGGACAAAAGTCTTTTGAGAGACTGTCCAGTTTGCGTGTAACGCCCAATCTTGTCAATGTCTAATGGCTTGATGGCTGACTTATGTGGTATAGGGCACGTATCGGCAGTGGGTGGCTACTTCTTCTTCCACTCCGTGACCGGCAGGCCACCGGGGACCTTGAGCTCGAACGCGCCGCCGATCGTGTTGTCCAGTGCGGTGACCGGGTCGTTGTCCTTGCCGAAGGAGTGGACGGCGAGCATCTCCTTGAGCTCTTGACCGGTACCGCGGAACGCCTGGGTCCCTTGCATCGCCGCACGCGCCCCGTCCGCGTCCATGGGCTTGTTCATCTTCTCCAGCAGATCCGGAGAGACCCAGCACTCCGAGATCTGGTCGAGGTCCCACTCGGCGTACCAGTGGGTGTTGCCGAGCCACTTCCGCGGGGGCACGCGGCCGTCCACGGCCACCAGGTAGAACGTGAACTTGATGTTGCCGAGGGAGCGCCAGTCCGCGACGTTCGTGTGCTCACTCGCCCTGCCCGCGGCCGCGTTGTCGTACGTCGACGCGATGTCCATGAAGCTCGGCGGGGTCGTCGGGTCGGAGCCGGTGTAGTGGCGGATCGTCCACCGCTTGGCCATCAGCCCGGCGGCCATTTTCTTCCGGATCGGCTTGGACTTGTCGTCCGAGGCGTTCTTGATGTGGTCGAGGATGTTGAACTCGCCCTGCCCTTCACCGGCGGTGAACTGCTGCGAGGTCATGTGGCGCATGAGTTCCCAGGCGTCGTCGTCCGAGTGCCCCGACTTCCTGAGGGCGGCGAGCATCTCCTCCGGGTTCTTCGCCGCGCGCAGCTCCTCGTCCGTGACCCGCTGGATGTGCGGGGCCCCGGCCTCCTGGTGCGCACCGCTGTCATGCGCGGTCGGGCATCCGTCGCCCTGCCCGTCCTGCCGCTCTCTCGCGATCGCCCGTGAGACGGCCGCGTTGCCCGCCGTGCGCTGCAGCGCCTGCAGTCCGGCGAGGGGACCGGTGGCCGCGGGGCCGGTCGGACGGCTCCGCGCGGACCATTCCTCGACGCGATCGTCTTCCTTGCCATGCGCACGCACGGGTCGTCCTCCTCGACGCTGGATACACCTCGCGATCACAGTGTGATGCGGTGTGCGACGCCCTGAGGAGGAGCTACGAGGCAGACCTTTGGGTAATGGGATTGCCCGCAGGCGCTACCCGGCTCGGCTCGCGGCGGGGTCACGCCTTGTTCGGGTCGCTCGCCGCCGGGTCCGTCAGGTGGTCCGGGGTGCGCGCCGGTGCCGCCGCTGCTCGAGTTCCCGCTCGTCGACGAGTTCGAGGAGGGGCTTGTCCGGCTCGCAGACCAGGGTGGCCAGGAAGCGGAGGGGGATGTCCGTACGGTGGTTCGCATCCTGGTAGTGGATGACGTCGCCACCCGGCTCCCAGAAGGCTTCACCGGCGCGGATCACTCGCGGCGGCTGTCCTTCCAGTTCGTAGAGCATCTCGCCCTCGATCACATAGCCGAAGACGGGGCCGGAGTGCCGGTGCGGAGGGGTGCCAGGATCTCCGGGCGGGAACTCGACCCGGGCGGTGACGACGCGGGCGCCGTCGGGGAAGGCGGGAGGCTCCGCTTCGCCGATCACGGTCACGGCGCTTTTCCACGCCTCGGACCGGTGTCCCTGGGTGGGCTCGTCGTTCTGGGGCATCGCACTACCTCTGTCCGGGTTTCCGGGGCCGAAGCCGGTCGGGGGCGGGGCCGGGGTGTGAAAGGTCCGTCTCAGGAGTGGTGCTGGAGCCACTGCTCGTACGACGTGGTGCCGATGTGGGCCCCCGGCGGTGCGGTGACGGCGTCCGGCGGGACCTGGCCGAACAGTCCGGCGTTCTCGTCGACGATCACGTCACGGCCGTCGGGGTGGGCCTGGAGGGTGAGGCGGCCGAGTTCATCGAGGGTAAAGACGTCCGGGCCCGCGACGTTGATGATGCCGTTCAGGGCGGCGGAGGTGGCGGCCTCGGCGAGCGTGTCGACCACGTCCTCGATGGCGACGGGCTGGATGCGCGTGGTGGGCAGCCGTACGGTGTCGCCCGAACTCGTCCAGGACATGATCGGCTCGACGAAGTCCATGAACTGGGTGGCCCGCACGATCGTGAACGGGACGGGCCCGGACTCGACCAGCTGCTCCTGCGCCAGTTTCGCCCGGTAGTAGTCCACATCCGGCACCTGGTCGATGCCGACGATGGACAGGAGCACCACGTTCTGGACCCCGGCCCGGTCCGCCGCACGCAGCAGCGTCTCCGTCGTGGTGCGGAAGAACGGGACGGCGGACTCGTCAAAGCTGGGCGCGTCGATGGTGTTGACGACGGCGTCGGCTCCGGCCAGCGCCTCCGGCACGCCCTGCCCGGTCAGCAGGTCGACTCCGGTGGAACGGTCGTGCGCGGTGATCTCGTTGCCGGTCGTCCGCAACTTCTTGACCAGGCGCGATCCGACGAATCCGCCCGCTCCGACGACAGCGATCTTCATGGGGGAGGTCCTCTCCGGTCAGCGGCTCAGGGCGAGCGCGGCGGCCGCCACGGAGGTGAGACCGGCCGCCGCGCCCAGCGTGTATCCCACACAGCGCAGCCGCAACACGCGGTAGCGCTCCTCGTACTCGCCCCGCAGGGACCGGCAGCGGGCCGCGACGCGCTCCAGGTCCTGCCGGGCACGGCGCAGACTGTCGGAGATGTGGAGCTGCTCGATCTCCTCGCGCTGCGCCGTGGTCAGCCAGTCCATGCGCTCCACGAACTCCCGCGCCCGCTGCTCGGCCACCGCGATGGTGGCCTGCCACAGCAGATACCCCTCGACCTCGTTGCCGAGTTCGGCGCCTTCGGCTTCCTGCCCCGGCACTCTGGTCATGGTGATCTCCGGACTCAGTGCCCGATGGCGTACGCCTCGCGCTCCGCCCGCGCGATGTCCGGGTGGTGCAGGTCGAACGCCGGGGATTCGCTGCGGATGCGCGGCAGGGTGAGGAAGTTGTGCCGCGGCGGCGGGCAGGAGGTCGCCCACTCCAGCGAGCGGCCGTAGCCCCACGGGTCGTCCACCTTGACCGGCTTGCCGTACTTGGCCGTCTTCCAGACGTTGTAGAAGAACGGGAGCATCGACAGGCCGAGCAGGAACGAGAAGATCGAGGAGACCGTGTTCAGCGCGGTGAAGCCGTCCGCCGACAGGTAGTCCGCGTACCGGCGCGGCATCCCTTCGGCGCCCAGCCAGTGCTGGACCAGGAAGGTGCCGTGGAAGCCGATGAACAGCGTCCAGAAGGTGATCTTGCCCAGGCGCTCGTCCAGCATCTTGCCGGTGAACTTGGGCCACCAGAAGTGGAAGCCCGCGAACATCGCGAACACCACGGTGCCGAACACCACGTAGTGGAAGTGCGCCACCACGAAGTACGAGTCCGAGACGTGGAAGTCCATCGGCGGCGAGGCCAGGATGACACCGGTCAGACCACCGAAGAGGAACGTCACGAGGAACCCGGTGACCCACAACATGGGTGTCTCGAAGGACACCGATCCCTTCCACATGGTGCCGATCCAGTTGAAGAACTTCACCCCGGTCGGGACCGCGATGAGGAACGTCATGAAGGAGAAGAACGGCAGCAACACACCGCCGGTGACGTACATGTGGTGCGCCCACACCGTCACCGAGAGACCGGCGATGGCGATCGTGGCCGCGATCAGGCCCATGTAGCCGAAGATCGGCTTGCGGGAGAACACCGGGATGATCTCCGTGACGATGCCGAAGAACGGGATCGCGATGATGTACACCTCTGGATGGCCGAAGAACCAGAAGAGGTGTTGCCACAGCAAGGGCCCACCGTTGGCCGCGTCGAAGACATGGGCGCCGAACTTGCGGTCCGCCTCCAGCGCCAGCAGCGCCGCCGCGAGCACGGGGAAGGCGAACAGGACCAGCACGCTGGTCAGCATCACGTTCCACACGAAGATCGGCATCCGGAACATCGTCATGCCAGGGGCACGCATGCAGATGATCGTGGTGATGAAGTTGACCGAACCGAGGATCGTGCCGAACCCGGAGAAGGCCAGACCCATGATCCACAGGTCGCCGCCGACACCGGGGGAGCGGATCGCGTCCGTCAGCGGGGAGTAGGCGAACCACCCGAAGTCGGCTGCACCCTGCGGGGTGATGAACCCGCTGACCGCGATGAGCGAGCCGAACAGGTAGAGCCAGTAGGCCAGCATGTTCAGCCGGGGGAACGCCACGTCGGGCGCGCCGATCTGGAGCGGCATGATCCAGTTCGTGAAGCCCGCGAAGAGGGGAGTGGCGAACATCAGCAGCATCACGGTGCCGTGCATCGTGAACGCCTGGTTGAACTGCTCGTTGGAGATGATCTGCATGCCCGGACGCGCCAGTTCGGCACGCATGAGCAGCGCCATCACGCCACCGAACAGGAAGAACCCGAACGACGTGGCCAGATAGAGCGTGCCGATCGTCTTGTGGTCAGTGGTCGTCAGCCACTTGATCACGACATTGCCGGGCTGCCTGCGCTGGATGAGAAGCTCGTTCTCGCTCGAGTCCTCAGCCGCCGGCTCGGGCTGATTGATGATTGTCACAGGTCGCGCTTCTCCTGGTAATCGAGGTCCGCCCGCGCCGTGGCGTCAGTGACGGCCATCCTGGCCGCTCGGACCCGACCCCGAATTGCTGAGCGGCCGACACGCCGCCGATCGGGGGGTTTTGACACTCGGGTGGAGTAACGGACCCGCACGGTGCTGCCGACAGCGGCGCACCCCGGCCGTCGGCGATCCCGCCCGGCCGTGGGGGAGGGGCTGTCGGCCCGTGTTCCTCGTTGACTACCGTACGGTCCGCCCCGTCCGCACCGGCCGGGGCGGGACGGAGGACATCTTGCCGAGCCTGACCCTGGGCCCCCTGCTGCGCCATGTCGACGGTTCGTCCGCGACCGTCTGGGTCGAGACGAGCGGTCCGTGCACCGCGGAGGTGCGCTGCTCCGACGGCGCCAAGGGCGCCGCGCGCACCTTCCAGATAGCCGGGCACCACTACGCCCTGATACCGGTATCCGGTCTCACGCCGGGCACCGAGGCGGAGTACGAGGTGCTGCTGGAGAGCGAGTCCGTGTGGCCGCTGCCGGACTCGCCCTTCCCGCCGTCCCGCATCCGCGTACCCGGTCCCGAGGACGGTCTGAAGGTTGCCTTCGGCTCCTGTCGCTGGTCCGCGCCGCCCGCCGACGGCGGCCACGACCCGGCCGGTCCGGACGCGCTCGACACCCTCGCCACCCGGCTCGTCGCGGGCGGCGAACGCCCCGACGTCCTGCTGCTGCTCGGCGACCAGGTCTACGCCGACGAGACCTCCGAGGAGACCCAGAAGCGGATCGCCGCCCGCCGCGACCTGGACGAACCGCCCGGCTCCCAGGTGGCGGACTACGAGGAGTACACCGGGCTGTACCGGGAGTCCTGGCTCGACCCGGAGGTGCGCTGGCTGCTGTCCACCGTGCCCAGCTGCATGATCTTCGACGACCACGACGTCATCGACGACTGGAACACCTCCGCCTCCTGGCTGGCCGACATGCGGGCCACCCCGTGGTGGCGCGAGCGGCTGCTGAGCGGCCTGATGTCCTACTGGGTCTACCAGCACATCGGCAACCTCGCCCCGGACGACCTGGCCGCCGACCCGCTGTACACCGCCGTCACCTCCGCCGCCGACGGCACCGACGCGCTGCGCGCCTTCGCCGCCGAGGCCGACGCCGACCCGGCCTCGACCCGCTGGAGCTACCGCCGCGACTTCGGCCGGGTACGCGTGCTGATCGTGGACTCGCGGGCGGCGCGGGTGCTGGCCGAGGACGAGCGGGCGATGCTCGACCCGGAGGAGGAACGCTGGCTGCGCGACCAGGCACTCGCGGACCGGGGGTCCGTCGACCACCTGCTGATCGGCACCTCGCTGCCCTGGCTGATGCCCCACCTCGTGCACGACGCCGAGGCGTGGGACGCGGCCCTGTGCCAGGGGGAGCGCGGCCCGCGCTGGGCCCGGTTCGGGGAGTGGCTGCGCCGGGCGGCCGACCTGGAACACTGGGCGGCGTTCCCGGCGTCGTTCGCCGCGCTGGCGGACCTGATCGCCGAGGCCGGCTCGGGCCCCGGGGCACCGGCGACGATCAGCGTCCTGTCCGGCGACGTCCACCACGCCTACGTCGCCGAGCCCGTCTGGCGGTCCGCCACGGTCGACTCCCGCGTCACGCAGCTCACCTGCTCGCCGGTGCACAACTCGGTGCCCCGGTCGATGCGGTTCGGCTTCCGCTTCGGCTGGAGCCGGACGGCACGCGCGCTGGGACGGCTGCTGGCCCGGCACGGACGCTGCGCCCAACTCCCCGTCGTCTGGCGGCACACCGGTGGCCCCTGGTTCGGCAACCAGCTCATGACCCTGAACCTGAAGGGCCGTTCGGCCAGGCTGCTGCTGGAACAGGCACGGTCGGCCGACGGTGATCGGGCACGCCTGGAGAAGGTGACGGAGCGTCAACTGTCCTGATGCGGAGGTGTGTTACTGGCGTGCGCGGCGGATGCGGATCGGTCCGCGGGCTTCGGACTCCTTGACCGGGCGTCCGGACCGCGTCACCTCGACCTCTCCGGCCGCCACCAGCCGCCAGGCCGCCCGGCGCGCCGGTTCCATCAGGTCGCGCCAGCCGTCGTCGTCACCCTCGTAGGCCGCGCGGGCGGCGTCGGACGGACAGATCGAGGACGTCTCGGCACGCTGTTCCAGCAGGCTCATGATGGTCTGCTCGAGCCGCTGGTCCGTGTCCGTCACAGGACCAGTCTGGCACCGTCAGAGCCGGGTCGCCGTACGGATCAGCCCGGCCAGGGCGACGGAACGGCTGTGCGCGGGCCAGGCGATGTGGGTGACGACCGGGGGCGCGTCGGTCAGGGGTACGGCGGCGTGCTCGGACCACAGCCAGGCGCGCGCGGACTCCGGGAAGACGGCCATGGTGCGGCCCAGGGCGATCAGTTGGGCCAACTGGGTCTGGTCGTGGATCTCGGGGCCCGGCCCCGGCGGGTACGCGCCGTCGCGGGGCCAGCGGGCGTGCGGCAGGCCGGGGACGTCGGTGATGTCGGCCAGGGTGAGGGTCGTGCGTGTGGCGAGCGGGTGCCCGGCGGGCAGTACGGCGATCTGGCCCTCGCGCATCAGCTCCTCGTGGTCGAACCCGGCGAGGGAGTTGAACGGGGCGTGCATGAGGGCCGCGTCGGCACGGCCGTCGCGCAGCATCTCCTCCTGCTCGCACATCCCGCTGGGCAGCACCTCGATCTCGGCGGCGCCGGGCTCGGCCGCGTGGGCGGCGAGCAGCTTCTGCAGCAGGTCGTGGGAGGCGGCGGCCTTCACCGCCAGCACCAGACGGTCACGGGAGCCGCCCGCACCGTCGGCGCCGCCCGCGCGGCGGGTACGGCGGGCGGCGGCGGTGGCCGCGTCGAGCGCCACGCGGCCCTCGTGCAGCAGCACCTCACCGGCGCCGGTCAGGGAGACACCCCGGCGGTCGCGGGCCAGCAGGGTGACTCCGAGGCGCCGCTCCAGCTGCTGGATCGCCCGCGACAGCGGCGGCTGCGCCATGCCGAGGCGCTCGGCGGCGCGGCCGAAGTGCAGCTCCTCCGCCACCGCCATGAAGTACCGCAGCTCACGGGTCTCCAGTGCCTCCATGCCTCCAGCGTAGACCCGGTGATACCCGCCGGGTATCACAGCCCACCCCATTGGTGTTGGCACCACCCCCGCTCCACGAGCGAGCATCGAAGCATGAGCGAAGCGAAGACCGCGCTGGTGACCGGCGCGAACAAGGGAATCGGGTACGAGATCGCGGCTGGTCTCGGCGCCCTCGGCTACCGGGTGGGCGTCGGCGCCCGCGACGACGCGCGGCGCGAGGCGGCGGTCGAGAAGCTGCGGGCCGCCGGGGTGGACGCGTTCGGGGTGCCGCTGGACGTGACCGACGAGCGGAGCGTCGCCGAGGCCGCGGCGCTGATCGAGAAGCAGGCGGGAGGCTTGGACGTCCTGGTCAACAACGCGGGCATCTCCGGCGATCTGGGGCCGGACTGGGTCCAGGACCCGACCACGATCGACCTCGATATGGTCCGCACCGTCGTGGACACCAACGTCCTCGGCGTCGTCCGGGTGACCAACGCGATGCTGCCCCTGCTGCGCCGCTCGGCCGCGCCGCGCGTCGTCAACGTCTCCAGCTCGGTCGGTTCGCTGACCCGGCAGGCGGACCCGGACATCGACGTCGGGCCGGTCATGGCGGCGTACGCCCCGTCGAAGACGTTCCTCAACGGCATGACCGTGCAGTACGCCCGGCAGCTCGCCGGTACCGGCGTCCTGATCAACGCCATGTGCCCCGGCCTGGTGGCCACCGACTTCAACGACTTCGCGGGCTCGCGCACCCCCGAGCAGGGCGCGGCCACGGCGATCCGGCTCGCCACCCTGCCCGACGACGGGCCGTCCGGGGCGTTCTACGAGGACGCGGGCGTCGTGCCCTGGTGAGCCGGGTCGGGCCGCCGATGGTGGGTCTCGTCGGGTCGCCGTTGGTGAGCCGCGTCAGGCTGCCGCTGATGAGCCCCCTCAGGCCGCTGCTTGTGGGCCGTGTCAGGCCGCCGCGCCGCCGTCCACGACCAGGTCGGTGCCGACCACGGAGGCGGCATCCGGCGAGGCCAGGTACAGCACGGCCGCCGCGATCTCGGCGGTGGAGGACACCCGCCCCAGCGGCGCCACCTCCTTCATCCGGGCCGCCCGGTTGGCGTCGGACTCGCCCGGCCGCAGCGACATCGCGGTGTCGGACGGGCCGGGGCTCACCGCGTTGATACGCACCCCGTCGCCGATGTGGTCCAGCGCGGCCGCGCGGGTCAGCGCGGAGACGGCCGCCTTGCTCGCGATGTACGCGGCCAGGCCCTTCGCGCGGCGGTGCGCGCCGAGGTTGGAGGCGATGTTGACGATCGCGCCGCCGCCGGGCTGGGTGCGCATCTGGGCGATCTCGGCCTGAAGACTGAACAGGACTCCGCTGACGTTGATGTCGAGCAGGGCCCGCCAGTCCTCCTCGGGGAGATCGGCCACGGGTGCGCCGCCCCGGAAGACGCCCGCGTTGTTGACCGCGACATCGAGGCTCCCGAACTGGTCGACGCTGCGCCGGACCAGCTCCCGGACCTCCGCGGAGCGGCTCACGTCGGCCGTGATCGCGGCCGCCTTGCCGCCCGCTGCCTCGATGAGCGTCACGGTTTCGTCGAGCGGGGCGGCGGTGCGTCCGGCCGCGACCACCGAGGCGCCCTCGGCGGCGAAGGCGAGAGCGATGGCCCGGCCGATGCCGGAACCCGCGCCGGTGACGAGGACGGTCTTGCCGGTGAAGCGTGCGGTCACAGTGACGACTCCCCTTGTTGACTGTTCGTTCCACATGCGAGGCAGGACCATCCGCCCCCGCTCAATCCAGCAGGCGCAGCGCCTGCTCGGCCGCGTCCACGACCCGGCCCGGATCGCTCGACGCCTTGCCGACCACCCGCAAGCCCTGCATCAGCACCAGCAGCATCCGTGCGAGGGCCCGCGGATCGCGGTCCGGGGGCAGCTCGCCCTGCGCGTGGGCCCGTACCAGCGCCGAGTGCAGCAGGGTCTCGACGTGGTCCCAGCTCGTCCCGACGCGGCTGCGCGCGGCCGGGTCGTCGGCGCCCAGTTCGACCGCCGTGTTGGTGACGAAACACCCCTGGCCGCGCTGGACTTCGCTGCTCGCCTCGGCCGCGAAGCGGCGTACCACCGCGCGTACGACCGGCAGGGCGGGGCCCGGTTGGGACAGCTCGTGCAGGAGGGTCAGGTCGCGGTGTTCGGTGTAGCGGTCCAGTGCTTTCAGGTACAGGTCGTGCTTGTTGCCGAAGGTGGCGTAGATGCTGGCGCGGCCGATGCCGAGGTGCGCGACGAGGTCCGCCATCGAGGTCGCCTCGTAGCCGCGCCGCCAGAACAGTTCGAGGGCTGACTGGAGTGCCGCGTCCGGGTCGAATTCCTTGGTCCTGGCCACGGGGGAAACCGTATCGATTCTTGATCGATCGGTCTAGTGAGGTGATTGGCCCTTGACTTGCTTTACCAACCGGTTGGTAAAGTCGATTCATGGCCAAGAACGCGAAGCAGCGCATCCTCGACGGCGCGCTGAACCTGCTCCGGGCCGAGGGCGGTGGGGCGATCACCCTGGAGGCGGCGGCCAAGGAGGTCGGACTGTCCAAGCCGGGGCTGATGTACCACTTTCCGACCAAGGAAGCCCTGATGCTGGGGGTGATCGACCATGTCGCCGACCGCTGGGACAGGCTCCTGCTCGAACGGCTGGGCCAACCCCTGGAGACCGCCACTCCGGCCCAGCGCATCCGGGCCCATGTCGAAGTCGCCCTGGACGCCCCGTTCGACCGCGCGGACTTCGCCATCTACACCGACGCGCACTATCGCACCGCGCTGACCGAAGCCTGGGTGCGCCGCATCGAACCCTGGCTCACCCTGCCGGACGACCTGCCGGAACCGGTGCGGGCCCGGCTCACGGCGGCCCGGCTGCTGGCCGACGGGTACTGGATGGCCGCCGCCACCGGTGTCTTCCCCGTCCCCGAGCGCGACCGCGCCGAACTGCTGACCGTCATCGCGGGCCTCTTGGGAGAGGAGGGCGCGTCATGAGGAAGTGGCTGCTGCTCACCGCGGCGATCCTCCTCGAAGTCACCGCAACCCTCTCCCTGCGCGGCGCCATCGACCATCCGGCGCTCTATGTCCTCGTGGTCGTCGGCTACATCGGCTCTTTCACCGTCCTGGCCCTGGTGCTGCGCGCGGGACTGGCCCTCGGTGTCGCCTACGGCGTCTGGGGCGCCTGCGGTGTCGCGCTCACCGCGGTCCTGGCCGCGCTCTTCTTCGGGGACCCGCTCACCGCGGTCATGGGCGTCGGCATCGCCCTGGTCATCGCCGGGGTGCTCTGTGTCGAACTCGGCGCACAGTCCGCCCGGGCGAGCGGGTCCGGCGAGGAAGGAGCGGCCTCGTGACCTGGGTCTTCCTCATCGCGGCCATCCTCGTCGAGGTCGGGGCCACCCTGTGCCTGGGGATGGCCTCCCGAGGCGCGGGCAAGCGGTGGCTCGCCGGTGCCGTGGCCGGGTATCTGGCCGCGTTCACCGCGCTCACCCTGGCCCTGCACGGCGGCATGGCGCTCGGTGTCGCCTACGGCATCTGGGCCGCCGCCGGTGTCGCGCTCACCGCCCTCGCCTCCCGTGCCTTCTTCGGCGAACCCCTCACCAGGGTCATGGGTACCGGTATCGGCCTCATCGCCGTCGGGGTGCTGTGCATCGAGCTCGGCGCCGGTCACTGAGCTGCCCTCCGGGTCCGCGAGCGGACAGCCCCCTGGGTGGTGTGACGCCAGGTCCGGTTCCCGCCAGCCCCGGGTGCCGATGGCGGCGATGCTCGACGGCATGAACCGATTCGAAGGAAACGTCGCCCTGATCACGGGTGGCAGCCGGGGCATCGGCGCCGCGGTGGCGCTACGGCTGGCCGAAGAGGGCGCCGATGTCGTGCTGACCTATGAGAGCCGCGCGGACCTCGCCGAAGAGGTGGTGGAGAAGGTCAAGGCCCTGGGGCGCCGGGCTCTGGCCGTCCAGGCCGACAGTGCCGTCTCCGAGGCGGTCGTCGCCGCGGTGGAGGAGGCCGCCGCCACGTTCGGCAGGATCGACATCCTGGTCAACAACGCGGCCGTCTTCCTGGTGGGCCCGCTGGAGGACATGGGCCCGGCGGAGATCGACCGCACCCTGGCGGTGAACGTCCGGGCGCCGTTCGTGGCGTCCCAGGCGGCCGCGCGCCACATGGGCCCGGGCGGCCGCATCATCAGCGTCGGCAGCAACGTCGCCGACCGCGCCCCCTTCCCCGGACTCGCGCTGTACTCGATGAGCAAGACGGCGCTGACCGGGATGACCAAGGGGCTGGCCCGCGAACTCGGGCCGCGCGGGATCACCGTCAACCTGGTGCACCCCGGCCCCACCGACACGGACACCAACCCCGCCGACGGTCCGAACGCCGAGGCGATCACCGGCCTCACAGCGGTGGGCCGTTACGCGCAAGCCTCCGAGATCGCGGCGACGATCGCCCACCTGGCGAGCCCGGACGGCGCATACATCACCGGGGCCTCGGTCCACGTCGACGGGGGCTTCACCGCCTGAGCCGCGAGGGGGGCGCCGGAGATGCGGGCCGACGCCCCCTTTGAGTTCCGGGCTGAGGCAGCCCTGTTCACAGGAACTTGGTTTCGATCTGCGGTGTCAGTGTCTCCCGCACCCGGTAGAACCGTTCGTACTCGGGAGCCAGAACGGTGCTGTCATCCTGGTGGTCATCGAAGATCTCGGCGAGTTGCCGGAAATGCCGACGCCCCGTTCCGTCGGTGATGAAATGACGTTCGGTCTCCGTGTCGTACTCCACCGTGCCGAGGGATGATGACCTGGCGCCCGTTCCGTGCGGGGTTAGGAACAAAATGCGCCCGAATGCCTCGATGGGATTCTCCGTATCGACGAGGTGGGCGCGGCGGCCAGGTCCCACCATCAGTGGCAGGTTTCTCATCGGTGTGCTCGATGCGTACGATCCGAACTGCATGGCGTTGTGGTCCAGGAGTCGCATGTGGTTCTCATTGGAGAGGACGAGGCAATCCTTGAACAGAGCCCTGCAGATGATCTCGCGCTTTCTGCGGGCCAGCAGGGAATATTCCTCGGCCTGTTGCAGGACACTCGATGCCGAATCGTCGCAGAAGAATTCGAAGGGCCCGACGGGGGTGTCCAGCGTGGTGACCATTTTTTGCAGGAGGTGACTCTCTCGAAGATCGTGCCCCATGCCCAGGGCGCCGTCTTCTCGGGCTTCAGGTAAAGAGCAGTGCATCACCGCGATACGGCGGCCTGCTGACGACCGATAGACGTTGAGAAAATGATTCTTACGTCCCAGGTCCCATTGGAGTGGAACGCCCTCGAGTACGGGCATTCTTGTGCGTAGTCGCTCGATCCGCAGCGTGAGCTGGTCGGCCGTCACGGCTTCATCGACCTCGGCGACCAGCATGCCGCAATGGTTCGGGCCGATTCCCGCCGGTACCAGCGGGAGGTTTCCGGGACCCCAGAACAGAATCCCGCCGACCGGATAGCCCAAGGCTGC
Source organism: Streptomyces sp. NPDC002176 (assembly GCF_044903645.1). Classification (NCBI taxonomy): domain Bacteria; kingdom Bacillati; phylum Actinomycetota; class Actinomycetes; order Kitasatosporales; family Streptomycetaceae; genus Streptomyces; species Streptomyces sp. NPDC002176. The sequence goes on along the minus strand of NZ_JBJDQW010000001.1, from coordinate 1,087,456 downwards.
TCTGGTCTCGTTCAGTGACGTCGTGAAATCTCCGAGTGGAACGAATCCGACGGAGTTGGCCGCCTCACTTCCCGCCAGGCGGGTCACGCCCCAGCGGATCGCCCGCAGGCCGCGTGTGATTTGAACTGTCGCCAGATCGCGGGCGCTTCCACTCGGGAGCGGACCGAGAGGGAACATGTTCTCGATCAGATCGCGCCTCCCGGTTCGTCATGGCGCCTGGTCAACACCCCTGAAAGCGGGTGAAGTCGAGAGGAGTGTAGCGGAGCCGTACGGTGCCCACCATGCGTCAACTCCGCTTTGTTCCGGCAGGGGCTGGTGTGTTCGGAGGGGCGGAGAAGCACGCGTGTTTCGAGTGCGTCGACCTGCGGTAGTGACAGCGCGCCGCAGGAACGGTACTTGTACTAGCGCCATGCTGTTCACCGTTGTGATCCAGGGGAAAGGCGGGCCGGTTGGCTTCCAGTGAGCGAGTAGTGGCCGACATTCTGCGGGCGGTTCGTCTCCTCCGAGAGGAGCGGCTGCTCGACTGGACCGGGGGCGCGCTCAGCGTACGAACGGACGACGGGCCGCTGCTCACTCGGGGCGGCTCCGCACGGGCCTTCTGGGAGCTGACGGCCGGAGACGTCATTCTGTGCCCGCCCGGCGAAAACCCCTCCGCCGCCCGCGGTCTGCGCCCTCCCATCGGCCTGGAGGTGCATCACGCGATCTATGCCCTCTTCCCGGAGTGCGGTGCCGTGCTGCACTCCCACGCCGGGGCCGCCTACCTGGCCTCCTGCCTCTCTCCCGGTCTGAAGGGACTGCCGCCCCTCGAACCCATCGGTGAAGTACCCGTGTTGGGACGCCCTGTCGCTTACTCCGATGCCGGTGACCCGGACGCGCGTGCGATCAGAGAAAGCGGCGTGTTGATCCCGGAGCTGGCGGCACTTGCCAGCGAGCGGGGGAGTGCGCTTCGTGAGCACGGTCTCGCCTTCCTGGATCACGCCCACGGGGTGTACGTGCTGGCGAGGAATCTGCCCGGCGCCCTGACCGAAATGGCGCGGGTGGACGCCGGAGCCCGACTCTGGCTCGCCGTAGGGCGTGCTGACGGAGGTGGTGGGGCGCGGCATGCGTAAGGAGTTGGAGAACTACTGGCAACGCGCCGGTAGACGCGCGCATGTCGCACACGCGATGGCTCGACCCTTCGGAGCGGCTGTCAGCTGGTGTTGGAACGTGCGGTACGCGTGCATGGGCCTGGGCTCTCCGGCCTGGCACAGGCGCCAGGCCGCGTTGGCCCGCAAGGCGCCCATCGACCCGTACACGACGCGCAGGTCTGCTTTCTACCGGGCCACGATGGGCTCGTTCGGGCAATCGTGCCGCGTGTACTCCGGGGTGTTCCTGCATTACCCGTGGAACATCTCCATAGGTGATCGGTGCGTCATCAACTCCGGGGTCCACATCACCGCGCCCGTGCAGGTGGTCGTAGGCTCCTCCGTTCTGATCGGTCCCTACGTCGTCATCAACTCCGGCAGTCATGAATACCGGGACCGGAGTCGGCCGATCCGCGGGCAGGGCCACAAACTGGGTCCCATAACGATCGAGGACGGTGCCTGGATCGCGGCTCACGCGGTGCTCCTGCCAGGGGTGACGATCGGCCGGGGCGCGGTGGTCGCCGCGGGAGCCGTGGTGACACGGAGTGTGGAGCCGTTCTCGATCGTCGGGGGTGTGCCCGCGGCGCCGATCGGCAGTCGCTGACGTCCTTCGGATCCGGCCATTCCGTATCCGCCCCCGCTCTCGCCCCGCCTCGTACGACGGGGTGGCCGCCCCGTGCCGGTGACGCGGGGCGCTGCCCGGCGGCGGGGGTGCGGTACGGGCGGTCAGCAGGTGTGACACGTGTCTGGTGGGCCGACGTGTCCGGCCGCGCCGTTCAAATCCGAACGAATGGCCGATTCCCTGCGTCGGGCCCGGGACGGTAGTGCTCGCGTGGCATCTCCGGGTACTCGCGCCGCATCCCAAGTCCCGTACAAGAAGCGAGACTTGACGTACTACCGAGAGGGAGTCGAACGATGAACCGCAAGCTCTTCAGGACCGCGCTGCCGCTGATGGGTGCCGTCGCGCTCGCCGCCGTCCCGGCGGTGACCGCGCAGGCCGCGCCCGCGCAGGCGGCGCCCTGTGTCCAGAAGGTCGCGGTGGTGAACAACTCGGGGTTCGTGCTCTCCTGGGCCGCGAGCACCCGTACCGGGGAGCAGTCGCCGTCGACCGACGCGTACCCCGTGAACCAGACCCGGACCATCGACCTGACGACCACGTCGTTCCCCGAGGGCACCGACCTGCGCCCGTACGTCGACGCCGTCGCGGGCACCAAGAACTACGGCAACCGGTACGTCTCGTACTGCGACAACGGCCAGACCGCGACGTACTCCGTCACCGGCACCACGCTGGACTACTCGGTCACGCTGCTCGACTAGCAGGAGTGCACCACGAGGGGCCGCGTCCGACGGGCGCGGCCCCCTCGCCGCATCCGGGGGCGCGCGGACGGCGGAAGCACAGGTGACGGCTCCCAGCAGGAGGTGCTCGCCATGAAGGACGTCCGCCTGTCTCCGCACGAGAAGCGCGTACTGGCCGAGATGGAGCGGGCGCTCAGCCGCGATCCGGCGCTCGCCCGTCGGCTCGGGACGGTACCGGGCACGCGCCCCGGCCCCCTGGCCACCCTGCGCGGACGGCCGCACGCCCTCGCCGTCGCGGTGATCGCCTTCGCCGTCCTCTCCCTCACGCTGCTCGCGGTCGCCGTCGCCTACGCGCACCCCGTCCTGCTCTGGGTCTTCGCGGCCACCTGGCTGCTGACGCTGGCGGGGCTGATCAGACTGACGCTGCGCTGGAGCCGGGGCATGCGGTCGACACCCCCGGTCATCGAATGATGATCGGCCACCCGGGTCATGGTCGTGTACTGGTCCGGCCGACGGGAAGGAGAATGGTCGAAAACCGGGGAGGCTGATGTGACGCGCGACAGGATCGAACTGGCCGAGGTGCTGAAGGCGGCGGAGGCCGCGGCGCCCGTGGCCTCGCTCGACGTGGTCGCGCGCAACCTGCGCGAGCGGTTCGGCGCGCAGTACGTGTCGTTCCTGTTCGTCGACGTCGTCGGCCGATGCGTGGTCCGGGTCGCCGAGGAGACGGCCACGCGGCAGGGGGGCCACCCCGACCGGATTCCCCTCGTCGGCAGTGTCTACGAGGAGGTCCTGCGGACCCAGAAGCCGGTACGGGCGGTGGACGGCGCGGAGGGACAGCAGGTCCTCGCCCCGGTCACCAACCGCGGGGACACCATCGGGGTGCTGGAACTGTGGCTCCCCGAGGTCACGCAGGACGTACTGGAGCAGGTCGAGGAGGCCGCGCACGCGCTGGCGTACATCGTCGTCACCGACCGCCGCTTCACCGACCTCTACCACCTGGGGCAGCGCACCACACGGGTGAGCCTCGCCGCGGAGATCCAGCGCCAGCTCCTGCCCTCCGCCCCCTCCTGCGAATCCGCCGAGTTCGCCCTCGCCGCCGCCCTGGTCACGGCCGACAGCAACGCCGGTGACACGTACGACTACAGCCTCGACCGCGACACCCTGCACCTGTCCGTCACCGACGCGATGGGCCACGACGTCGACGCCGCCCTGATGGCCACCCTGCTGGTCAACGCCTCGCGCGGCGCCCGCAGAGCCGGGACCGGCCTCGGGGAACAGGCCCACCACATCCACCAGGCCCTGCTCGACCACGGTCGGCGTACCTTCGCCACCGGCCAACTGCTGCGCATCGCCCTCGACGGGAGCCGCGCCCAGATCGTCAACGCCGGGCACGTCTGGCCGCTGCGGCTGCGCGACGGCGTGGTCGAACAGATCCCGCTGGACGTCAACCTGCCCTTCGGCGTGCCCGGACAGCATGGCCCGCACCAGGTGCAGGACCTCGACCTGCGGCCCGGCGACCGGCTGCTGCTCTGCACCGACGGCATGCAGGAACGGCGGGCGGAGTCCGTCGACCTCCCCGCGCTCCTCGAGGCCACCGCCGGGGAGCACCCGCGCGAGGTCGTCCGCATCCTGGTCGCCGCAGTCATCGCGGCCTGCGGCGACCGCATCGAGGACGACGCCACGGTGCTGTGCCTGGACTGGCACGGTCCTGCCGCGGACGACCGCCGGTCCGACGCGGGCGCGGACGTCCGTCCCGTTCAGGAGGCCGCGCCGGGCTGGTGATGGCACCGGCGGCGGCCTGGGCCAGGTGCGGCAGGTGGGCCCGCTCGGCGTCGTCCGGCTGGAGGGCGCGGGCCACGGACTTCCGGACGTCCGGGGTGCCTCGCTCCCCACGCGCAACAGCGGGTACCTGGATAGGGAAGCAACCGCACCAGCACCCAAGGAGCCCGTCATGCGCGGAGCAGTGATCCACGCCCCCGGCGATGTGCGCCTCGAGACGCTCGACGACCCGAAGATCCTCCAGCCGACCGACGCGATCATCCGTACGGTCGTCACCTGTGTCTGCGGCTCGGACCTGTGGCCGTACCGGGGTCTGGAGCCGATCGGGGACCCGCATCCAATGGGGCACGAGTACGTGGGGGTGGTGGAGGAGGTCGGCAGTGAGGTCACCTCCGTCCGGCCGGGACAGTTCGTCGTGGGCTCCTTCGCCACCTCGGACAACACCTGCGCGAACTGCCGTAACGGCTGGCAGTCCAGCTGTCTGCACCGGGAGTTCATGAGCACCTGCCAGGCGGACCGCACACGCGTCCCGAACGCGGACGGCACCATCGTCGCCACCGAGGAGATCCCCGGCGACGAGTTCCTGCCCGGCCTGCTCGCCGTCTCCGACGTGATGGGCACCGGCTGGTACGCCGCCCTGGCCGCCGAGGTCCGGCCCGGCTCCACCGCGGTGGTCGTCGGGGACGGCGCGGTCGGGCTGTGCGGGGTGATCGCGGCCAAGGAACAGGGCGCGGAGCGGATCATCGCCATGAGCCGCCACGAGCCCCGGCAGCGACTCGCCCTGGAGTTCGGCGCGACCGACATCGTCACCGAGCGCGGTGAGGAGGGCGTCGCCCGGATCAAGGACCTCACCGACGGGATCGGCGCCGACTCGGTCCTGGAATGCGTCGGCACCGCAGAGTCCATGCGACAGGCGCTGCACTCGGCCCGGCCAGGCGGGAACGTCGGCTTCGTTGGCGTCCCGCACGACGTCACGATCGACGCCGAGGAACTCTTCTTCTCCCACGTCGGCCTGCGCGGCGGCCCGGCCCCTGTCCGCCGCTACCTCCCCGAACTGATCGACCTAGTCCTGTCGGGCCGCATCGATCCGGGCAGGGTCTTCGACCTGACACTGCCGTTGGACCAGGTGGCGGAGGGGTACCGGGCGATGGACGAGCGGCGCGCGATCAAGACGTTGTTGACGCCCTGAAGCCCTGAAGCCCTGAAGCCCTGAAGCCCTGAAGCCCTGAAGCCCCGAAGATCCGAAGCCCTGAAGCCTTGAATCCTTCGGAGGACGCGTCATGACCACATTCGCCGTCGTCGGGGCGGGCCCCGGACTGGGGCTCGCCACCGCCCGCCGCTTCGGCGCCGCCGGACACGACGTCGCCCTGATCGCCCGCGAGGCGGACCACCTGGAGAGCCTGGCGGAGGAGCTGGGCCGCGACGGCGTCCGGGCCCGCGGCTACCCCGCCGACGTACTCGACACCGCCTCCCTCACCGCCGCCCTGACGGCCGCCGCCGAGGAACTGGGGCCGATCGAGATCCTCCAGTACAGCCCGGTGCCGCGCGCCGACTTCATGAAGCCGGTCCTCGACACGGACGCCGCCGACCTCGACGCCCCGCTGGCGTTTTCCGTGAAGGGCCCGGTCACCTGCGTTCAGGCCGTCCTGCCGGGGATGCGGACGCTGGGCCGGGGCACGCTGCTGTTCGTCAACGGCGGCACCGCTGTCCGCCCACACCCCGAGCGGGCCGGAACCTCGATCGCCTTCGCCGCCGAGAGCGCCTACGCACGGCTCCTCCACGACGCGCTGGCCGCGGACAACATCCACGCGGCCCAGCTCATCGTGGACCTCCTGGCGGAACGCCTCTACACCCTCCACACCGAGCGGACCGGCTTCCGGCACTACGCCGAGCCCATGCCCGACTGACCGCCGACATCGCATCGAATTCGAGGTGACGCACGCGTATGCGCCGTTAAAGGCGTGCTTCAGGTTGCATGTGCGGCTGCTGGTGCTCGTTGTCCTGGCATATGCGGAGGCTTCATGATGTGGCGTCCATCACGTTGAAGGCGGCTTGAGTGGGCGCAGGGTGCCGGGTGGGGGTGACGCCGCAGGCGCCCCGTACGTGTGTGAACGTATGCGAGGGATGGTCGAACTCGCAGCGCAGATGCGGTAGTTCGATCCCGGCGGCCACGATCGGATGTTGCCGCGCCCTTCCCTCGCAGAGGTTGAACGCCTCAATCAATAAGCCACCCCTATCAAGCGGTTGAATTCCCCTCTTTGACCCCGCTGCCCGGACGGGTGGAGTGTGGTTTTCGGAACGGAAGCCGGTAAGGAATTCCGGGGTTATTCCGTCATTCCAGAGGAGGAAATCGTGGCTAAGATTGTCTGCGTCCTTTACCCGGACCCGGTCGACGGATTCCCGCCCCGGTACGCCCGGACGAGTCTGCCGAAGATCGAGGGCTATCCCGGCGGGCAGACCCTGCCCAGCCCGCAGGGCATCGACTTCACCCCCGGTGAGCTGCTGGGCAGCGTCTCCGGCGAGCTGGGCCTGCGCGAGTTCCTCGAATCCCGCGGCCACACCCTGGTCGTCACCTCCGACAAGGAGGGCCCCGACTCGGTCCTGGACCGTGAGCTGCCGGACGCCGATGTGGTGATCTCCCAGCCGTTCTGGCCCGCCTACCTCACCCCCGAGCGGATCGCGAAGGCGCCCAAGCTGAAGCTGGCGCTGACCGCCGGGATCGGCTCCGACCACGTCGACCTCGATGCCGCGATCGCCCGGGGCATCACCGTCGCCGAGGTCACCTACTCCAACTCCATCAGCGTCGCCGAGCACGCCGTGATGATGGTGCTCTCCCTGGTGCGGAACTACCTCCCCTCGCACAAGATCGCGGCCGAGGGCGGCTGGAACATCGCCGACTGCGTCTCCCACTCCTACGACCTCGAAGGCATGGACGTCGGCGTCATCGCCGCCGGCCGCATCGGCGTCGCCGTCCTGCGCCGCCTCAAGCCCTTCGACGTCAAGCTCCACTACACCGACAAGCGGCGCCTGCCCCGCGAGGTCGAGGAAGAACTCAACCTCACCTTCCACGAAACCGCCCAGGACCTCGCCAAGAACGTCGACGTGGTCTCCATCCACGCCCCCCTCCACCCCGAGACGCAGAACCTGTTCGACGAGAACCTCCTGAACAGCATGCGCAAGGGCTCCTACATCGTGAACACCGCCCGCGCCCAGATCGTCGACCGCGACGCCGTCGTCCGCGCCCTGGAATCCGGCCAGCTCGGCGGCTACGCGGGCGACGTCTGGTACCCCCAGCCCGCCCCCGCCGACCACCCCTGGCGCACCATGCCCTTCAACGGCATGACCCCCCACATCTCCGGCACCTCCCTCACCGCTCAGGCCCGCTACGCCGCAGGCACCCGCGAAATCCTCGAAGACTTCTTCGACAACAAGCCCATCCGCGACGAATACCTCATCGTCGACGGCGGAAAGCTCGCCGGCACCGGCGCCGCCTCCTACACCGCAGGCGACAAGAAGAACTGAACCTGAAGTAAAAGGTTCGGCGGCCGTTTTATCCGGTGTTCCAGTACGGAATGCAGCACCGGTTAAAACGGCCGCTCTTTTATGCCCCTGAGGGGGCTCCGAGGGGGCCTGTCGACGCGGTCATAGGCGTGACCTATCCGCGGTGCGCCCTGTTGCGCGCATGCCAAACGGCGCTACGGTCTACCCGCGTCAACCCACACCTCCCCCACGAGGAGTCGATGCACTGTGCCCCTGATCAGACGAGCCCTCGCTCTCGCCGCCCCCGCGCTGGCCACCGCCGCGCTGCTCCAGATCCCGGCCCCGGCCCAGGCCGCCGTCGTCCCGGATCACGCGATCATCACCTGCCAGAGCGCCAGCTTCTACGCCAACTACGACAGTTCCTCCGGCCCCACCGGCCTGGTCCGGACGCTGTACTACGGCGACAAGGTCGGCCATACCCGAGGCGCGCACCCCGTCTACAACGGCTGGGCCGCCACCTTCGACTTCGGCCCCAACGACTGGGGCTATGTGCGCGACGAATGCATCGGCGGCTACGGCTCATGGTGAGCCGGGATCTGGGAGGCAAGGGCATGTCCGCACCCCGTACCGTCCGCTTCGCGGCGCTCGCGGCCGCCATCGGCGCCGTCCTGCTGCTGGGTTCCGGCCCCGCGCAGGCCGCCAACGGCACCGTCGGCACCCGCGAGACCGTCTGCGCGCAGGATCTCTTCGTGCGGACCGAGCCCCTGGGCGCCTGGATGGGCACGCTCAGCAAGGGACAGACGTTCCTCGTGGAGAGCAAGCAGTCCGGCTGGGCGTACGGCTTCGCCTACGGCGACATCAACCGCCGGGGCTGGGTCCAGGACGGCTGGTTCTGCTAGCGCCGACCGAGTCCTGACGGGCCTACGGCGACATCCGCGCCGCGACTTCCTCCGCGCACTCCCGCAACGCGGGCGCGTGTGCGCGGAGTTGGTCGGCGTCCGTCAGGATGACCGTCGCGGCGAGGGACAGTGCGAGCGGCGGGGTGCCCTCTGGTGTGTCGGGCAGTGCCACCGCGATCGAGCGGACGCCGATCTCGTTCTCCTCGTCGACCTCCGCCCAGCCCCGCTCCCGCACCAAGGCCAACTCCGCGCGGAGCAGGGCGGGATCGGTGATCGTGCGGGGGGTCACCGCCGGGAGGGGGTCGGCGAGCAGGCGTTCGCGTTCCTCCTCCGGCAGCCAGGCGGCCAGCGCCTTGCCCAGCGAGGTGGCGTGCCAGGGGTTGCGGGTGCCCTCGGCGTTGCGCAGTTGGAGATGCTGGGTGCCCTGCACGGAGAGGACGAGCAGCACCTCGCTGTCGTTGAGGATGCCCGCGATCACGGGCAGGCCGGTGCGCGCGCCGAGTCCGCGCATCGGCGCGGCCGCGGCGGAGTAGCCCGCGGGGGAGCGCTGGAAGCCGCGGGACAGTTCCAGCACCCGGGAGCCCAGCGCGTACCGCCGGGCCTCCGCGTCGTAGGTGGCGAACCGTTCCTCGACCAGGCGGCCGAGGATGCGGTGGGCGCTGCTCACGGGCAGTTTCGCGGCGCGAGCGGCGGCGCTGACGCCGAGACCGGCGGGGTGCTCGGCCAGCACGGTGAGCAGGCGCAGCCCCCGGCCCAGCATGTCGTCGCCGGATGGTGTGGTCACCGTGCGCGCCTTTCGTCGTTCACTGCCGCTGTCGTGGCCGGGGTGGGGATGGGGTGCGGCGGCCGTCCGTACGTGTGCCGGGGCGGCCGCCGCTTCGACGGTCACCGTACCGGGACCGGGCCGGCGCTCTTCGCGGGCTCGGGCGCCGCGAGGGTCAGGGCGGCGGCGATCAGGGTGCACACGGCCATCAGGCCGAACGCGCCCGCGTCGCCCAGCTCGGTGCCGCGCACCCAGCCGACCAGGTAGGTCCCGGCGAACGAGCCGAGCGCGCCGAAGGAGTTGACCAGCGCGACGGCCGCGCCCGCGATTCCCGGCGGGGCGAGGGTGGTGACCAGGGCGAAGTACGGGCCGTACGGGGCGTACAGGCACACGCCCGCCACCACCAGCAGGGTGAGCGCGAGCGGGAAGTCGTCTCCGGCCGCGTACGAGCCGAGCAGGGCGAGTCCGCCGCAGGCCAGCCACGGCCACACGGCCACCCGTCGGCGCCCACTGCGGTCGGAGATACGGGAGTTGACCAGCATGGCCACGGCCGCGCAGGCGTACGGGATCGCGGTGAGCAGGCCGGTGGCGCCGATGCCCTCCCCGGAGCCCTTCTTGATGATGGCCGGGAGCCAGAAGACGAAGCCGTACATGCCGAACGACCAGAAGAAATACTGCGCGGCCATGGTGAGCACGGCGGGGGAGCGCAGTACCCGGCCGTACCGCTCGCGCAGGGTGCCGGTCACCGGCGGTGCGGCCGCCTGTTCCGCCGCCAAGTCGGCTCGGAGAAGGGCGAGTTCGGGCTCGGGGAGGTTACGGGCCTGCTCCGGGCGGTCCTTGATGAGCCAGAGGCAGCACACGCCCCACAGCACCGACGGCACGCCCTCGGCGATGAACATCACCCGCCAGTCCGAGACCGACACCAGCCAGCCGGAGACCGCCGACAGCCACATCACCGTGACCGGGTTGCCCAGGATGAGGAGGGTGTTGGCGCGGCCGCGCTCGCCGCGCGTGAACCAGCGGCCGAGCAGCATCACCATCGACGGCAGCACCGCGCCCTCGACCACGCCCAGCGCGAAGCGCACCGCGATCAGCTGGGCCGGGCTGCTGAGCATGCCCTGCAGGACGGCGAGCAGTCCCCAGGCCACGGTCGACCAGGCCACCAGGCGGCGGGCGCTGCGCTGTTCGGCGTAGATCGTGCCGGGAATCTGGAAGAAGAAGTAGCCGAGGAAGAACGACGCGGCGATCAGGGAGTCCGCCCCCGCCGACAGTTTGAGGTCCTCGGCCATGCCCCCGGCGGAGGCGATCGCGTAGTTGGACTTGTCGAGATAGGCGAGCGAGTAGGTGACGAACGCGACCGGCATCAGATACCGGGCGCGGGAGGACCGCCAGAAGCCTGTCTGCGCAGGTGCCGCCGCTGCGGTGTCGGTGGCGGGTGACGTCGCTGTCATCCCGGACCCCCTGTTTTCCGTGTGGTGGAAAATGTTTCACTGGACGGAAAGCACGGTACGAGACGGAGGGTCCGATGACCAGAGATCTGCACCACACCGCCACCGGCGTCCTGCTGCCCTGGCCCGAGCTGGACCGCCACCATGGCCCCTGGCCCGAAGGTGTGGATGTCCACATGTGGGACGGCACCACCCCCGGCACCGAACCCGCCGACGACGTGCTCGCGCGCGTCGGCCTGTGGGTGATGCCCTATGCCGTGCCGGACGCCGTCGACCTGCTGCCCAAGCTGCCGAACCTGCGCGCGGTGCAGTCGCTCAGCGCCGGGGTCGAGAAGCTCGTCCCGTACCTGCCCGCCGGGGTCACCCTGCACAACGGGCGCGGCCTGCACGACGCCTCCACCGCCGAACACGCCCTCGGGCTGATCCTCGCCGCCCAGCGCGACCTCCCGCAGTGGGTCGCCGACCAGACCGCCGGGCGCTGGGAGCCCCACTTCACCCGCTCCCTGGCCGACGCCCGCGTCACGATCGTCGGTTACGGCTCCATCGGCGCGGCGCTGGAACGGCGGCTGCTCGCCTGTGAGGCGGAGGTCGTCCGGGTCGCGCGGCGCGCCCGGCCCGAGGAGGGCGTCCACGCCGTGGCCGACCTGCCCGCGCTGCTGCCGGACACGGACATCGTCGTGCTCGTGCTGCCCGAGAACCCGGACACCGTCGGCATGTTCGGCGCGGCGGAGCTGGCCGCGCTGCCCGACGGCGCACTGGTCGTCAACGTCGGGCGCGGCCGCACGCTGGACACCGCGTCCCTGCTCGCCGAGACCCGGTCCGGCAGGCTGCGGGCGGCCCTGGACGTCACCGACCCCGAGCCGCTGCCCGCCGAACACCCCCTGCGACACGCCCCCGGCGTGCTCCTCACCCCGCATGTCGCGGGCGGCTCGGCCGCGTTCCGGCCCCGTGCGGAACGTCTCATCGTCGAGCAGGTACGCCGGTTCGCGGCGGGAGAGCCGCTTCATCACCTCTTCCCGCGCGACTGAGGTCAAGAGCTCTTACTGCAAAGGCTCTTGATGTTCCGTCAGGCGTCGCCGCCCCGCTCGCGCGGGATCTTCAGTCCCGTCTCCACCGCCACCGGCAGCCGGTTCTCCGCCGGGGGCAGTGGGCAGGTGGCCAGGTCGGTGTAGGCGCAGGGCAGGTTCGCCGCCCGGTTGAAGTCGAGCACCACCGTGCCGTCGGCGGCGGGCGGCGCCAGGGAGAGGACCCGGTTCGCGGCGTACGTGGTGCGGCCGGAGGTCTCGTCGGTGAACAACACCGTCAGGGTGCCGGGTGCGCTGCCGGGGAAGGCGGTCAGGGACAGTGTGCGACCCTCCAGCTCGAACGTGATCCGGCCGGGCGCGTCGTACACGTGCTCAAGACCCTCCACGGCGGCGCCAACGGTGGTGGGGCGGGGCTCGGGGAAGGGTTCGTAGCGGCCCGTCACCACCCAGCGCGGGTCGGGCGCGTAGGCGGGCGTCCCGGCGAAGGCGGTGCGCAGCGGGGCGTCCGGGTGCCGGGGACGGACGATGTCGTGGCCGCCACGCCTGGCCACCTCGATCACGGCGTCTCCCCACACCGCCTCCACGCCGCCGCGCTCCGGGAGGACGCCGAAGTGGTGCTCCCCGCGCACCGGTTCCCCGGCCACGGTCAGCTCCTCGTCGTCGTCCAGGGTCACGGTGACGCCGTCGGGGCCGGTGTGCCAGGTGCCGGGGGCGTCGGGGAAGCGCCGGGGGTGCTCGTCCAGCCAGTTCAGGCTGGTGACCGCGAGGAAGCCGTGCGGGTCGGCGAGACGTTCCTCGTGCGCGCGGTACCAGTCGAGCCAGGACTCGGTGAAGGCGTGGAGGTCGGCTGCGGGGGCGTGGGTGGTCATCGGTGCTCCTTCGTCGTGTCTACGAGGGTGTGTCGTGCCTACGGGGGGTGCGGGGGGACGGCTCATTCCGCCAGTTCGCCGAGGAGGGCCCAGGTGCGCAGCCGGGCCTCGTCACCGGCGATCTCGGTGCCCGCGAAGACCACCTCCGTGGCCCCCGCGTCCCGGTAGCGGCGCACCTCGGCGGCGACCGTCCGCTCGTCGCCGATCACGGCCACGTCCGACGCCCGGCGGGCGCCGGAGCGTTCGATGACGCGGGCGTAGGACGGGATCTGCTCGTAGAACGCGAGCTGTTCGGTCGCCTTCTCCCGTACGGCGTCCGCGTCGTCGGTGACCACGCCCGGCACCAGGGCGACGATCCGGGGCGCGGGCCGCCCCGCCGCCTCGGCCGCCGCGGTGACCGCCGGGACGATGTCCCGCTCCAGCGCCCGGGGTCCGGCGAGGTACGGCAGGATGCCGTCGGCCAGTTCGCCGCTGACCTTGAGCGCCTGCGGGCCCATCGCGGCGACCAGTACGGGTACCCCGTCCTCGGCACCCGGTACCCGTGCCGGGATCGGGGTGACCGCGGTGAGCAGTTCGCCGTGGAAGTCGGCGTTCCCGGTCTCGGTCAGCTGGTGCAGCGCGGTGAGGAACTCGCGCAGCCGGGCGATGGGACGCTCGAAGGGCAGCCCGAACCCGCCCTCGGTCAGCAGCTTGGTGCCCAGGGCCAGACCGAGGTGGTAGCGGCCGTGCGTGGCCGCCTGGGCGGTCTGGGCCTGGCTGGAGACGAGCAGGGGGTGGCGGCCGAACACCGGGATCGCGGAGGTGCCCACCTGGAGACCGGGCACCTCGCGGCCGACGAGCGCGGCGAGCTGGGGCGAGTCCGCGCCGAAGGTCTGGCCGAACCAGACGGACCGCAGTCCCGCTGCGGCGGCCTCGCGGGCTTGGAGGACGGAGGCGTCGACCTGGTTCACGGCGCCGGGCGTGTTGAGCACTGCTCCCACAGTCATGTCCTACAGAACGGCCATCGCCCGAGGCCGCATTCCGGTTCTTGTGTGACAGGTTCTTTGCGGGTGTGTGGAGACCCCATAGTGCGGAGACCTTGGTGTGCGGAGATCCCGTGTGTGGATACCCCATGTGTGTAGACCACTCACCCGTACGGCGGTCCCTCGTGGTTCGCGGGCGGCGTTCCGGGAACTCGGGGGCGCATGATTCGTAGCATTCTGCGCGGTGCGGCGGCGGGCGCCGCCGGTACCACCGCCCTCGACGCCGCCACCTATGCCGACATGGCCCTGCGGGGCAGGGGCGCCAGTGACGTGCCCGCCCAGGCCGCCGACAAGCTCGCCGAGGACGTGGGGCTCCACGTCGGGGGCACCGGCGACACGCGGGAGAACCGGCTTTCCGGGCTCGGCGCGCTCAGTGGCATCGGCGTCGGTGTCGCCACCGGTGTGGTCGTCTCCCTGGCGCACCGCGTCGGCGTCCGGCTGCCGTGGTGGGCGGGGAGCCTGGTGACGGGCGTGCTCGCCATGGCGGCCACGGACGCGTCCATGACCCAGCTGGGCGTCACCGACCCCAGGACCTGGTCCGCGAAGGACTGGGTGTCGGACGTGGTGCCCCACCTGGTCTTCGGCGCCGTCACCTACGGGGTGGTGGCGGGCGACTGCCGCCGCTGACCCCCTCCGGCGTCCCGTGGAAGCCATGACCCATCGCTCGCGCATGTGCAGAACGGCCGTGCGGCAGGCATGACCCGCAACCTCTCCCCAGGGCCTAGCTGTTAGGTGAGGCAAAGGCCCAAGGTTTCGCAACGATGACGCGGTGGCCACCGCGCTCACGGAGTGACATGAGAGACGATCGGGACGACGGGGACGACAGAGACGCGCGCGACAACCGCCGCCCGCCCCCGCGCGGCGAGATCCACTGGCTGCCGCCGCACCCGCCCGACGACGAGTGCCCCTGGTGCCTGCTGCTCCTGCGGCCGGCCGACCGGCCCCCCGAACCCCCACGTCGGCAGCGCGGGGCGCGCTGGCCGGGCAGCCTCAGAACCGTGATGGTGGCCTTCTCGGCTCTGGTCACCCTCGCCGCCGCCGCGGCCACCCTCTGGCGCACCTGACCGGCGCTACGCCTCCGCGGGCAGCGGCACCGTCCACACCAGCACCGCTCCACCGCTCTCCGTGCCGCCCAACTCCAGCCGACCGCCGAGCTGTTCGGCACGTTCGGCCATGTTGCGCAGTCCGCTGCGCCGCCCGCCGGACGGGATGCCCACCCCGTCGTCCGCCACCCGCAGCACCACCTCGCGGCCGTCGGTCGTCAACACCACCTCGACCGCGTGCGCATGGGCATGCCGGGCCACATTGGTCAGCGCCTCCGACAGTACGGCCACCACATGGTCGGCGATCCGCTGCGGCACCTCGGTGTCGATCAGCCCCTCCATGCGCACCCCGGGCGCGAAGCCCAGCACCGGCGCCGCCTCACCGGCCACCCGGACGACCCGCGCGCGCAGCCCGCTGCCCGCACCGCCCTCACGGGCCCGCAGTCCGAAGATGGTCGACCGGATGATCTTGATGGTCTCGTCCAGGTCGTCCACCGCCCGCAGCACCCGGTCGGCCGCCTTGGGATGCTCGATGAAACGGCCCGCGCTCTGCAGCGTCATCCCCGTGGCGAACAGCCGCTGGATCGCCAGGTCGTGCAGATCGCGTGCGATCCGGTCACGGTCCTCCAGCAGGGCCAACTGCTGTGCGTCCTGACGGCGTTCGGCCAGCTCCATGGCGATGGCCGCCTGCGCGGCGAACCCCTGGAGCATCTCCGTCTCCTTGTCCGAGAACACCGGCCGACCCGCCTTCCGAACCAGCAGCACCACACCCCGCGCGCCCACCTCACCGGTGCCGATCGGCACCGCCACCGCTGGTCCGAGCCCGAGGAACCGGGGCGGCTCGGCGGTGATCCGGTCGTCGCGGGTGATGTCGTCGCTGGTGACCGGAGCGGCCGTGGAGTACGCCAGCCCCATCAGCCCCTCGTGCAGCGGCAGCACCAGCCCCCGGTGCGCGTCGGCGCCCTCGCCCACCGCGATCTCCACGGTCAGCGACGGGGTGTCCGCCGTCGGCATGGCCACTTCCGCCAGCGCCGACCCGGTGATGTCGCGGGCCCGCTCGGCGATCAGGTCCAGCGCCTCCGAGCGCTCGCTGCCCGGCATCAGCCGGTGCGTGATCTCCGCGTTCGCCAGCAGCCAGCGCTCCCGCAGCCG
Source organism: Streptomyces sp. NPDC002176 (assembly GCF_044903645.1). Classification (NCBI taxonomy): domain Bacteria; kingdom Bacillati; phylum Actinomycetota; class Actinomycetes; order Kitasatosporales; family Streptomycetaceae; genus Streptomyces; species Streptomyces sp. NPDC002176. The sequence goes on along the minus strand of NZ_JBJDQW010000001.1, from coordinate 1,071,556 downwards.
CGAGTCCTCGTACAGGCGGGCGTTGTCGATGGCCACCCCGGCCGCGACCGCCAGCGTCGACAGGACCGACTCGTCCTCCTCGTCGAACTCCAGGCCACCGCGCTTCTCGGTCAGGTACAGATTCCCGAACACCTGCCCCCGCACCCGGATCGGCACCCCGAGGAAGCTCCGCATCGGCGGATGGTTGGGCGGGAAGCCGTACGACGCCGCGTGCTCGGAGATCTTCGACAGACGCAGCGGCTCCGGGTGCCGGATCAGCTCGCCGAGGATGCCGTGACCCTGCGGGTACGGGCCGATCTCGGTGATCTTCTCGTCGGAGACGCCGACCGTGTGGAACGCCGACAGGGTGCGGCCGTCGGGCCCGATCACGCCGAGCGCCGCGTACTCGGCGTCGACCAGGGCGGCCGCGGCCTCCACGATCGAGTGCAGCGCCTGCTCCAGGTCCAGTTCCCGGCCGACGCTCAGCACCGCCTCCAGCAGGCTGTGCACCCGGTCCCGAGTGCCGCGGGCCGCGTCGATCCTGGCCTGCAACTCCTCCAGCAGCTCGTCCAGCTTCAGTTGCGGCAGCAGTACGCGTGGCTCTCGTGGCTCGCGTGGCTGTCTGGGGGTTGCCACCACGGTCCTCCACGTCGGCTCGGCGCGCGAAGTCGGCACCGGTGGGTCGTCGACTCCACCGTATCGGTCCGGCCCCGTCGGTACGGGGGTCATGGCATCGGGATGGCCACCTCGTGCCGGTCCGCGCCCAGCACCACCTTCAGGGCACCCGTCTCGGCGGCGTGGGCGAACACCTCGTACGCCTCCTCCATGTGGTTCAGCGGGAAGGTGTGGGTGACCAGTTCCGCGGTCGGCAGTCGGCCCGCCGCCGCCATCCGCAGCAGGGTCGGGGTGGAGTACGTGTCCACCAGGCCCGTCGTGATGGTGACGTCCCTGATCCACAGGTCCTCCAGGTGCAGCATCGCCGCGGAGCCGTGGACGCCGACGTTGGCCACGTGCCCACAGGGCCGCACCACACGGGTGCACAGCTCGAAGCTCTCCGGCAAGCCGACCGCCTCCACGGCCACGTCCGCGCCGAGGCCGCCGGTGAGATCGTCCACCAGCAGCCGGGGGTCCTCACCGGCGAGGGCGACCACGTCCGCGCCGAGCCGCCGGGCCGCCTGCAACCGGGTCCTGGCCAGGTCCACCACCATGATCCGCTCGGGCGCGTACAGCCGCGCCGCGACGACGGCCGCCAGCCCGATCGGCCCGGCCCCCACGATCACCACCGTGTCGCCCGCCCGGACCTCCCCGTTGAGCACCCCCACCTCGTACGCGGTGGGGAAGATGTCCGCCAGCAGCACCGCGACCTCGCTCGGCACGGCGGCGGGCAGCGGGTGCACGGACAGGTCGGCGAACGGGACCCGGACGTACTCGGCCTGGGTGCCGTCCACGAGATGCCCGAGTATCCAGCCGCCCCCGCCCAGGCACTGCCCGTACCGGCCCTCCCGGCAGAAGCGGCACCGGCCGCACGACGTGATGCAGGAGACCAGCACCCGGTCGCCCGGCCGGACCGTGCGCACATCGCTGCCCACGTCCACGACCTCGCCGACCGCCTCGTGACCGAGCACCGTGCCGGGCGGCACCTCGGGCACGTCGCCCTTGAGGATGTGCAGGTCGGTCCCGCAGATGGACACCATGCCGACCTTCACGATCGCGTCGGTCGGCTCCTTGACCGCGGGGTCCGGGACGTCCTCCCAGGACGCCTGGCCCGGTCCGTGAAAGACGAAGCCCTTCATGGCGCGCTCCTCACCTCGTCGGCCGGCCCGCTGCTGACCCCGCGCCTGCCGTCACGGCCAGGAACCGGCCCCTGTCTCCAGCTTCGCCGTCCTGGCCCTAGCGCGCATGGGCCGCCCGGGCCATGCGCGACGCGGCGGGGCGTACGGGTACCCGGGACGGGGTCGGTGCGGGCCTACGTAGGGCGACAGCACACAGGGCGACCCCACATGGGGAGACCCCACATAGCGCGGCCCCACACTGTGCGGGCCCACACGGTGCGGCCCCACACAGTGCAACCCCACATAGCGCGGCCCTACACAGTGCGACGCCACATATTGCGACCCCACACAGCGCGAATCCACACACGTACCGCTCGGCCCACGGCCGAGAACCCCACCGACCCGGTCCGCCGAGCCGCGCCCACCCCCGTCCCCCCTACGCCGGTTCCGGGACCACCGCCACCGGACAGGGCGCACGGTGCAGCAGGCCATGAGCCACCCGACCCAGCTGCAGACCGAACCCGCCATGCCGGGGGTGCGCCCCGACCACGAGAAGAGTGGCGCCGCGCGCCGCCTCGGCCACGGCGTCACGGGTGTGCCCCTCCGGGGTACGGACCACCGTCACCACCCCCTCCGGCACCTCCCGCAGCGCCTCGGCCGCCGCCTCCCGCGCGGCCTCCTCCGGGTCGGTCTCGGCCGCGTCGTGGCCGGTGAAGGGGCCCGAGGGCCGCCGCCAGGCGCGTACCGCCTCCAGCGGCAGCCCGCGCAGCTCGGCCTCCTGGGCCGCGAACCGGGCGGCGGCCGCGTCGCGGGGCTTGTCCCCGACCGCCAGCACGATCCGCGGGGAACCCCCGCCTTCCTCCTCCTCGGGGCCGTCGCGCAGCACGAACACCGGGCAGTGCGCGTGCCCGGCGACCGTCAGGCTGACCGAACCGAGCAGCGCCTCGGCGACCCCGCCGCGCCCCCGGCTGCCGACCACCACCGCGCGGGCGGTACGGCTCTCCCGGACGAGCGCGTACTCCGGTTCGCCGGGCAGCACATCGGTGGTGACCTCCACACCGGGGCGGCGCGACCGGGCCCGCGCCTCGGCGGTGCCGACCACGTCGCGGGCCATGACCTCCTCCACGGGACGGTTCAGTTCCTGGGCGATCAGCTCACCCTCGTAGCGCTCCCAGAGCGAGGCGTACACCAGGCGCAGCGGCGCCCCGCGCAGGGCCGCCTCCTCCGCGCCCCAGTCCACGGCGCGCAGGCTGGGCGCGGAACCGTCCACGCCGACCACGATCGGCTCGTCCATCGGGTTCTCCACTTCGGTCAGCTGTGCGGGACGACGGCGACGGGGGCGGGGGAGTGGTGCAGCACGGCGTGCGCGACATGCCCGAGGTGGGCGCCGAGCCGGGCCTTGCGCACCCGGCGGCCGACCACGACCAGGCTGGCGTCGCGGGAGGCGTCCACCAGCACCGATCCGGCGCTGCCCTCGACGGCCGCCTCGGCCACGTCGACGTCCGGGAACGACTTCCGCCAGGGTTCCAGCGCCCTGCCGAGCATGAACGCGTTCCGTGGTTCCAGCGCCTCCTCGGTGACGGGCGGTGTCTCCGCCTCGTAGGCGTAGCCGGGGGTGTACGAGGGCGGGGGCTGCGGCACCCAGGCGTACACCACCCGCAGCGGGGCACCGCGCAGCGCGGCGGTGCCGAAGGCGAAGTCCAGCAGGGAAGCGTTCGGCGCGGTGATGTCCAGGCCCAGCACGACCGGCCGGAACGGTGTCGCGGCCGACGGGATGCCCGCCGGGTCCGCCAGGTGCTCGTCGGCGGCCTGCTCACCCGCCCTGACCATCACCACCGGGCATCCGGCATGGCCGACGACCGCCATGCCGACCGAGCCGACGAGGAACCCGTGGAGGCCGCCCAGGCCGCGTGAGCCGAGCGCCAGCAGTTCGGACGTACCGGCGGCCTCGCACAGTTCGTCCACCGGGTCGCCGGTGCGCTGCTCGGTGCTCACCTCCAGGCCGGGGTGACGCAGCCGGAGCCCCGCCGCACTCTCGCTCGGCGCCCGCTCGGTCCACTCCTGCTCGGCCTCGGCGCCGAGCAGCGGGGCCTGCGCCAGCGGGTCGGGCAGCGGCTCCCACACCTGGACGAGCCGCAGCGGCAGCCCGCGCAGCACCGCCTCGCGCGCCGCCCACTCGGCGGCGGCCCGGCTCTCGGCGGAGCCGTCCAGTCCTACGGTCACGGTCCGGGGCATCGTCCACACCTCCCTGGCTCTTCCGGGGGCCGAAGGAGCCCCACCCACCAGCCTGACCGCAACGGGCCGCCCGGGCCACGGCCACAGGTCCCTCCGGGGGACCGACCGGCCTCGGAAGCGGCGGCATACGGGGAACCCGGCCAAGCGTCGAGCAGGTCCGGTCGGCCCTAGTCCGAGTCTGGCCGACAGGCGATGATCGTGCTGGTAGGCCCTCCCATGAGCCGATCGGCCCACGGGATCGAGGCTCAGGAGAACGGAAGGCCGTCATGCCCGAGACACGCACCTTCACGGAGCAGGACCCGGTCCGGGTCTTCCTGCTGGACGACCACGAGGTCGTCCGCCGGGGCCTCGCCGACCTCCTGGACGCCGAACCGGACATCGCCGTGGTCGGCGAGGCGGACACCGCCGCGCACGCCGTCGCCCGCGGGCCCGCCCTGCGCCCGCATGTCGCCGTGCTCGACGTACGCCTGCCGGACGGCGACGGCATCACCGTCTGCCGGGAACTGCGCGACCGGGTGCCCGGTCTGGCCTGCCTGATGCTGACCTCGTTCGACGACGAGGACGCCCTGCTCGACGCCATCATGGCCGGGGCCGCCGGATACGTGCTCAAGCAGATCAAGGGCTCCGACCTGGTGTCCGCGGTGCGTACGGTCGCCTCCGGGCAGTCGATGCTGGACCCCGCGACCACCGCCCGGCTGATGCGCTCGCTGCGCGCCGACCCCGCCGGTACCACGCCCCCGCTGCCGCCCGAGCTGGAGAGCCTGTCGCCCCGTGAGCGGGAGATCCTCGCCCTGATCGGCGACGGCCTCACCAACCGGGAGATCGGCCAGCGGCTCTACCTCTCCGAGAAGACGGTCAAGAACCACATCTCCCGCCTGCTCGCCAAGCTCGGCGTCCAGCGCCGCGTCCAGGCGGCGGTACTCGCCTCCCAGCTGGACCCGCGACAGCCGCGCTGACCCCGCTCACCGCAGACCGCCGCTGCCGTACGGGGCGTACAGGTCGAGCAGGCGGACGCGGGAGGAGTGCAGCCGGTGGGCGACCACGCGGCCGACCCAGACGGCCACCGCCCGCCCGAACGCGGGGTCCTCGGCGCACCGCGCCCGGACCGCCTCGGCGTCGAACTCCCAGGCCCGCACCGGGCTCATCGCCTCGCCGCCCAGATGCCACACGCGGGGCGTGAAGTGCCAGGACCAGCCGACGAGTTCACCGTGGCCGAGGGACTCCACGACGGCCGGGCGGCGGCCGGGGACATGGAGGTCGAGGCAGACGGTGCCGGTGCGCACGATCCAGAACCGGTCGGCGCGCCGCCCCTCCTCGAACAGGCGGGCGCCGGCCGGGAAGGAGACCTCGCGGGCCAGCTCCATCAGCCGCGCGCGATGCGGCGGCTCCAGGGCCGTGGTCATGGTGGTCGTGGTCATCGCACCGGCTCCCTTCGAGGCGTCCGCCCCCAGGGTCGTACCGCCCGCGCCCGGTGCGCCACGGGCCGTCCGGCCCCGGCCGGGGACCTTTCGGCCCCCGGCCGGTCGCGCGCTAGAAGACGATGCCCACGTGTGCCAGTGCTTGCTTCAGCAGGGCGCCGTGGCCGCCCGGCATCTCGCCGTGCAGCGCCGCGGAGGCCGCTTCCTGCGGGGTGAACCAGACCAGGTCCAGCGCGTCCTGCCGGGGACGGCAGTCACCGGCCACCGGCACGATGAAGGCCAGCGACACCGCGTGCTGGCGCGGGTCGTGGTACGGGGTGACGCCGGCCGTGGGGAAGTACTCCGCGACCGTGAACGGCTGGGTGGAGACCGGGACCCGGGGCAGGGCGACCGGTCCGAGGTCCTTCTCCAGGTGCCGCAGCAGCGCGTCGCGCACCCGCTCGTGGTGCAGGACGCGGCCGGAGACCAGGGTGCGGCTGACCGTGCCGTCCGGTCCTATGCGCAACAGCAGTCCGATACTGGTGACTTCGCCGCTGTCGTCCACCCGCACGGGCACGGCCTCGACGTACAGGATCGGCATCCGGGCCCTGGCCATCTCCAGCTCGTCCGTGGTCAGCCAGCCGGGCGTGGTCTCGGTCATGTCAGACATTGCTTGATCATACTTTCCGGGTGGGGACCCGCCGCGGGTGCGGGCGGGCTCGGATACGTGCGGTCGTGCGCCGCCCTTGATCACGTCGTCCCGTCATTGTGCCGTCCGGCTATCGCGCTGTCCCGAAAATCGCGCACGGTACGCGAACGGGCACCGAACGGGCATCCCCGGACGACTCCCGGACCTGGCCGCACCGCCCAGGGGAAAGCATGTTCGGGGCATGAGGAACACTGGAGACGTCCCGCGAACCGACCGGAAGCAGCACATGTCAGCGACGCCCGCGCACCTCCTCGACGTCCCCGGCCCGCCCACCGGCCCCGCCGACATCCGCCTCGTCGTCACCGACATGGACGGCACCCTGCTGGACGACGACAAGTGCCCGCCCGATACCCTGTGGCCGCTCCTCGCCGAACTCCGGCGCCGGGGCGTGCTGTTCAGCCCCGCGAGCGGCCGCCAGTACGCCACACTGGCCCGGCAGTTCGCCGAGGTCGCCGAGGGCATGGTGTTCATAGCGGAGAACGGCACCTATGTGGTCCGCGACGGGGTGGAACTCAGCTCCGACCCGCTGGACGCCGCCTCGGCCGCCGACCTCGCCCGCACCGTACGGGGCCTGGCCGCGCGGGGCGTGGACGCGGGCGCCGTGGTCTGCGGCAAGCGGGCCGCGTACGTGGAGCGGACCGACGAGGCGTTCCTCGCCGAGGTGCGCAAGTACTACGTGGAGCACCGTGTGGTCGAGGACGTGACCGCGGTGGACGACGAGATCATCAAGGTCGCGGTGTACGACTTCGGCTCCGCCGAGACCGGCGCCGCCCCCGCCCTGGCGCCGTTCGCCGACAGCCACCAGGTGGTGGTGTCCGGCGAGCACTGGGTGGACGTCATGAACCGCACCGCCAACAAGGGCGCCGCCCTGCGCGGCCTCCAGCGCGAACTGGGCATCACCCCCGCCCAGACCATGGTCTTCGGCGACTACCTCAACGACCTCGAGATGCTCGACGCCGCCGACTGGTCCTTCGCCATGGCCAACGCCCACCCGGACGTCATCCGGCGGGCCCGCCACCTGGCCCCGTCCAACAACGACCAGGGCGTGCCGCGGACGGTCGCGCGGATGCTCGGCATCGACCTCCAGGGCTTGTGACGGCCGTCAATGCCGGGTCGGTCGGGACCGCTCGACGTGGTCGAGGTCGCCGGTGAGCAGGTCGTCGTGGCTGATGGTGAAGTCGCCGTTGGGCAGCCGCTGTCCCTCGCCGTAGTGGCGGCCCACCACGGTGTCGGGGAGGAAGGCGCGCAGGCGGTGGCGCATGTTCTCCGGGTACTCGACGGGCGTGCCCCAGCCGGTCGGCGCCTGGTCGGTGGCGAGCAGGACCCAGTGGTCCACGGGCACATGGGCGTCGAGGTCCGGCGCCTTGCCGGTGTGGCTGTCCAGGGCGGGCACGGTCAGCCGGTCGGGGTCCAGGGGCGGGTACCACAGCAGCAGGGGCTTGGCGCGGCGCGCGTCGGCGTTGTCGAAGCAGCAGACGGCGATGGTGTGGTCCGGGAAGTGGTCGGCGTAGAACCGGAGCAGGTCCAGATCGAGAGCGGGGCGCCGGTGCGGCGGCACCTGCTCCAGCGCGGCCGGGATCGTGGTGGGGTCGTTCGCCAAGAGCACCGTGTACACGTCGTGGTCGAAGACCTGGACGGGCTCCGCTTCCGCGCCCATCCAGGCGATGCCGTCGGCTTCTGGAGCGTCCGTTTTGACGGCGGCGACCATGCGGAGCAGGACGTCGCCGGTGCGGCCGGCGGAGAGGAAGTGCCCGGGGCCGAGCCGCCCGGTGGGCAGGTGCAGCAGCATGGCGTTCGGGCCCTCCGCCAGGTTGACGGCGGTGTTCTGGTAGCCCAGGACGTGGATGAGGCCGTGCTCGGGGTGGTGCCGCCGTCCGCAGTACACGATCGTGCCGGAGAACTCGGCCGCGCCGGTTGAGATGCACATGGCGGCAAGCTACCGCGCCCTCCGGCCCGCACGCTCCGGTTCAGCGGGCCGTGCGCTCGTCCAGCACCCGGTCCAGGAAGCCGGTCAGCTCCGCGAAGACCTTCGCCCGGTCGGTCTCGTTGAAGACCTCGTGGCGGGCGCCGGGGAAGACGCGTGCGGTGGCCCGGCCCGCGCCGAGGCGGTCGACGCCGATCCGGCTGCCCGGCAGCGGGACGAGCCGGTCGTCGTCGCCGTGCAGCCACAGCAGCGGGAGTTCCCCGATGTCGCCGCCCTCGGCCACGGCCGCGAGCCCGTGTTCGAAGGCCACCAGAGTCGGCCGTTTCATGGGGCCGTGCCACACCAGCGGATCGGCGTCGTAGGCCGCGCCCACGGCCGGGTCGCGGGACAGGGCGGCCAGGCTGACCGGCACGTCCGGGACCTCGTCCAGCGCGAGCAGTTGGCCGGGCAGCGCCCACTCGCCGATCACCGGCCCCGACAGCACCAGCGCGTTCAGCTCGGACCCGTACCGCTGGGCGTACCGGGCCGCGATCAGGCCGCCCATGGAGTGGCCCACCATGACCAGCGGCAGACCTGTGTGCTCGGCGCGGGCCAGGTCCGCCGCCGCGTGGACGTCGGTCACCACGTCCTCGAAGTCCTCGATCAGCACCCGTTCCCCGGCCGACCTGCCGTGCCCGAGGTGGTCGGGCGCGTACACCGCCGCGCCGTGGTCGGTGAGCACTCCGGCGACCTCGTCGTACCGGCCCGCGTGCTCGCCGTACCCGTGCACCAGCAGGGCGAGGTAGCGGGGGCCGGGGTGCGGCCAGGCGCGGATGTGCAGTGCTCCGTGGACGCCCTGGCGGGTGTGGGCGCGTACGTCGGTCATGCGGGTCTCCTCCGGCGTGGTCGCGTGGGTCACTCCGGGAGGATCTTCCCAGCGGGCCGGTGTGCGGTCTATAGTCCGGTAGAGCCCAAAACTAGCAGTGCTAATTAAGTCGCTGCTCATCACGTCGCTCCGCCTCGGCGGGGCATAGGTTCAGGCTGATCCACAACGTCGTCGGTCAGGAGTCCCCGAGTTGCGTCCCGTCCACTTCGCGGCCGCCCGCCGCACCCCCATCGGCAAGCTGCGCGGAGCCCTGTCCGGCGTGCGGCCCGACGACCTCGCGGCGGCCGTCGTCCGCGACCTGGTCGGCGGCGTGCCCGCCCTCGACCCGGCCCGCGTCGACGACGTGTACTGGGGCGCCGCCAACCAGGCCGGTGAGGACAACCGCAACATCGCCCGCATGGCCGTCCTGCTCGCCGGGCTCCCCGACTCCGTGCCCGGCGCCACCGTCAACCGGCTCTGCGCCTCCGGCCTGGAGGCGGTCACCACCGCCGCCCGGACCATCGCGGCCGGTGAGGCGGACATCGTGATCGCGGGCGGCTCGGAGTCCATGAGCCGCGCCCCCTTCGTGCTGCCCCGCCCCGACGAGGCCCTCCCGCACCGCATGGAGACCTACGACACCCGCCTCGGCTGGCGTCTCACCAACCCGGCGATGAAGGACCTGCACGGCGTCCTGGCCATGGGCGAGACCGCCGAGGAGGTCGCCCAGAAGTACGGCATCTCCCGTGAACGGCAGGACGAGTTCGCCCTGCGTAGCCACCAACTCGCCGCCACCGCACGCAAGAACAGCCACTTCGACGCCGAACTCCTCCCCGTGGAACGCCCGGACGGCATCACCGTCGACCGCGACGAATGCGTACGCGAGGACACCTCCCTGGAGAAACTCGCCCGCCTCAAGCCGGTGTTCCGTAAGGACGGCACGGTCACCGCGGGCAACGCCTCACCCATGAACGACGGCGCCGCCGGACTCCTCCTGGTCAGCGAGGACGCGCTCGAGGAACTGGGCCTCGAATCCCTCGGCCGGTATGTCGCCGGAGCCTCGGCGGGCGTCCACCCGGACGTGATGGGCATCGGCCCGGTCCCCGCCACCCGCAAGGCGCTCGCCCGCGTCGGCTGGCGCGTCGAGGACCTTCAAGAGGCCGAGTTCAACGAGGCGTTCGCCGCGCAGGCCCTCGCCTCCGTCGACCAACTGGGCATCGACCCCGGCCTGGTGAACCCCACCGGCGGCGCCATCGCGCTGGGCCACCCCCTCGGCTGCTCCGGCGCCCGCATCCTCACCACTCTGCTGCACCGCATGCGCCGCACCGGCGCCGGACGCGGCCTCGCCACCATGTGCGTCGGCGTCGGGCAGGGCAGCGCGGTCCTGGTGGAGCGCCCCTGAACCACCCCGACGGGACTTCCCCACAGGGGAGTTCCGCAGCACGAGTCGCACCGCAGGAAACGGAGCCGCACCACATGGCAACCCTGTCCGTCGCCGCCATCCTGGCCGAGAACGCCCGCCGCCGCCCCGACCGGACGGCGCTCGTCGAGGGCGACCTGCGCCTCACCTTCGCCGAAGCCTGGCGGCACTCCCTCGCCCAGGCGGGCGCGCTCACCGCCCTCGGCGTACGGCCGGGTGACCGGGTCGCCCTGATGGCCCCCAACACCGCCGAGTTCCCGCTCGCCTACTACGCGACCATGGCGGTTGGCGCAGTCGTCGTCCCCGTCCACCTGCTGCTCTCCGCGTCCGAGGTCGAGCACGTCCTCAAGGACAGCGGCGCCACCCTGCTGCTCGCGCACCCCGCCCAGGAGGCCACCGCCCGCGCGGCCGCCGACCCCCTCGGCATCCGCGTGGTCGTCCTCGGCGAGGAGCTGGAGAAGCTCGCGGTGGACGCCGAGCCGCCGTACTCGTACGTCACCCGGTCCGCCGACGACCCGGCCGTCGTCTTCTACACCAGCGGCACCACCGGCGTCCCGAAGGGCGCCGTGCTCAGCCACTTCAACATCGTGATGAACGCGACCGTCAACGCCTTCGACGCCAACGACATCCGCCCCGACGACATCGTCCTCGGCGCGCTCCCGCTCTTCCACGCCTTCGGGCAGACGGTGTCCCTCAACTCCACCTGGCGCGCGGGCGCGACGCTCGTCCTGCTGCCCCGCTTCGACGCCGCCCGCGCGATCGACATCATGGTCGCCGAGCACGTCAACACCTTCCACGGCGTGCCCACCATGTTCGTCTCGCTGGCCGCCGCCGCGGCCGACGCCCCGGCCCTGCCCGAGCTGCGGCTGTGCGTCTCCGGCGGCGCCTCGCTGCCGGTGGCCGTGCTGGAGAGGTTCGAGACGGCGTTCGGCGCCCGGATCTACGAGGGGTACGGCCTCTCGGAGACCTCCCCGGCGGCCACCGTCAACCAGCCCGTCTTCGGCACCCGCGCCGGGACCATCGGCCATCCGCTGTGGGGCGTGGACGCCGAGATCGCCCGGGCGGACGTCGAGGACCGCGTCGACCTCCTCCCGCCCGGCGAGCTGGGCGAGGTCGTCATCCGGGGCCACAACGTGTTCTCCGGCTACCTCGGCTGCCCGGAGGCCACCGCCGAGGCGCTGGTCGACGGCTGGTTCCGCACCGGGGACCTCGGCACCAAGGACGAGGACGGGTTCCTGCGGATCGTCGACCGCAAGAAGGACGTCATCATCCGCGGCGGCTACAACGTCTACCCCCGCGAGGTCGAGGAGGTCCTCGCCCGGCACCCGGAGATCGCCCAGGTCGCCGTCATCGGCCTGCCCGACGAGCTGCACGGCGAGGAGGTCTGCGCGGTCGTCGTCCCCGCACCGGGCGTCACCCCCGACGCCGAGGCGATCACCGCGTGGTCCAAGGAGCACCTCGGCAAGCACAAGTACCCGCGCCGCGTGGAGTTCACGGACGAACTCCCGCTCGGCCCCAGCATGAAGGTGCTCAAGCGGGAACTGCGCGCCCGGTACACCGCACGCTGAGCCCCCGGCGCCCGGCCGGACGTGTGCACATAGCATCGGTCTCCGCATGAACATGATGACGCTCTGGCACATATCCGGCTGGGAGTTCGCCGCCCTCGCCCTCGCCGCCCTCCTGGTCGGCTTCTCCAAGACCGCGGTCAGCGGGGCCAACACGGTCAGCCTGGCCGTCTTCGCGGCCGTCCTGCCCGCCCGCGCCTCCACCGGCGTCCTGCTCCCGCTCCTCATCGCGGGCGACACCTTCGCCGTCCTCACCTACCGGCGGCACGCCCACTGGCCCACCCTGTGGCGGCTGTTCCCCGCCGTCGCGGCCGGGGTGGTCGCGGGCACCCTGTTCCTCGCCCGCGTCGGCGACGGGATCGTACGGATCTCCATCGGCGTGATCCTGCTGATGATGACCGGCATCACCCTGTGGCGACGGCGCCAGGAGGCGACGGAGGACGTCAGCACCCGGACCGGCCGCGCGACAGCCGCCGCCTACGGCGTGACCGGGGGCTTCACCACCATGGTCGCCAACGCGGGCGGACCGGTGATGTCGATGTACCTGCTCTCCGCGGGCTTCCGCAAGATGGGCTTCCTCGGCACCTCCGCCTTCTTCTTCCTCATCGTCAACGTCGCCAAGATCCCCTTCAGCGCCGCCCTCGGCCTGATCGACGCCAACTCACTGCTGCTGGACGCGGCGTTGCTGGTCTTCGTGCTCCCCGGCGCGTTCCTCGGCAGATGGGCCGTCCACAAGATCAACCAGCGGCTCTTCGACCGCATCGTCATCGTGGCGACCGTCGTCGGGGCGGTCGAACTCCTGTTGACCTGACCGGATGCGTACGCTCACCCCATGTCCGCGCACGTCCTGATCCTCGGCGGCACCACCGAGGCCCGCCACCTCGCCACCGCCCTCGCAGCCCGCCCCGGCGTCCGCGTCACCACCTCGCTCGCGGGCCGCGTGACCCGGCCGGGGGCGGTCGACGGTGAGGTCCGGATCGGCGGATTCGGGGGCGTGCCGGGGCTGGCCGACTGGCTGCGCGCCCACCGGGTGACCGCGCTGGTGGACGCCACCCACCCCTTCGCGGAGCGGATCACGGCGAACGCGGCGGAGTCGGCACGGCTGACCGGAGTCCCGCACGCGGTCCTGCGCCGCCCCGGCTGGGGCCTCGACGACGACTGGTGTTCCGTGGCCTCCCTGGAGGAGGCGGCGCGGGTCGTACCCCGCCTGGGACAACGGGTGTTCCTCAGCACGGGACGGCTCGGACTGGCCGCCTTCCGCGACTTGACGGACACTCAGTTCGTGATCCGCTCGGTGGAACCACCGGAGCCCCCGCTGCCCGCACACTGCGAACTGGTCCTGGCGCGCGGCCCGTTCACCCTCGCCGACGAACTGGACCTGCTCCGGGCGCACCGCATCGACGTACTGGTGACGAAGGACAGCGGGGGAGCGGCGACGGCACCGAAACTGGCCGCCGCCCGCGCGCTGTCGTTGCCGGTGGTCGTCGTACGCCGCCCTGAACTCCCTTTTGATGTACGGGCGTTGCCGGACGTGGACGGCGTACTGGACTGGCTGGCCGAGGTCATTGCCCCCGGGGATGCCTGCGCAGCAGATACGTGTCCATGATCCAGCCCTTGCGCTCCCGCGCCTCCGCCCGCACCCGCTCGATCTCCGGACCGGCCTCCGCGAGCGGCCCGGACACCAGGATCTCGTCGGGGGTGCCGATGTACGCGCCCCAGTAGATGTCGATGTCGTCCCCGGCGTACTCCCGGAACGCCTGGTGCGCGTCGAGCATGACCACCACGTCGTCCACCCCCTCGGGGAACCCCTCGGCGAGCCGACGCCCGGTGGTGATCTGTACCGGCCGCGCCACCCGGTTCAGGCCGGTGCGATGCCGGGCGACCAGCGCGGAGACACTGCTGATGCCGGGCACCACGTCGTAGGTGAACGCGACCGAGCCCTTGGCCAGCACCTCCTCCAGGATGCCGAGCGTGCTGTCGTACAGCGAGGGGTCGCCCCACACCAGGAACGCGCCCGTGCCGTCCTCCGGGACCTCCTCGGCGATCAGCCGCTCGTAGATCCCCGCACGGGCAGCGCGCCAGTCCTCGACGGCGGGGGAGTAGGCCGCACCGCCCGCCCGCCGGTCCCGCTCCGGGTCGCGGGCCGCCACCACCCGGTACGAGCCCTCGGGCAGATGCGCGTCCAGGATGTCCCGGCGCAGCCGCGTCAGATCACTCTTCACCTCGCCCTTGTCGAGCAGGAAGAACACGTCCGTGCCGCGCAACGCCTTGACCGCCTGCAACGTCAGCTGGTCGGGGTCGCCCGCGCCGATACCGATGACATGAATCTCTCGCACGCCCCGAGTCTGCCGCACGGCTCCGGGCGGGCCGGGTACGGGGTCGACGCATCCCGTCACATGTGGGTACTCGGTCCTTCCGGTGAGCCCGGACCGGCCGGGTCCGGCGGACGGAGGCAGCGCCCCATGTACGACAGCCCCCTCGCAGGCCGCACCGTCGTCGTGACCGGAGCCGCGCGCGGACTGGGCGCGGCCCTGGCCCACGCCTTCGCCGAGCGCGGCGCCCGGCTCGCCCTGCTCGGCCTGGAGCGGCCGGAACTGGAGGGAGTGGCCGCCTCGCTCCCGCCGCCGGTGATCGCCCTGGAGGTCGACATCACCGACTACCGGGCCCTGGAGCGCGCCACCGACGAGGTACGGGACCGGCTGGGCCGCCCGTCCGTCGTCGTCGCCAACGCGGGGATCGCCGAGGGCGGCCCCTTCGCCGGGTCCGACCCGGAGTCCTGGCGGCGGGTGATCGACGTCAACCTCGTCGGCAGCGCCCTGACCGCGCGGGCGTTCCTCGCCGACCTGCTGGCCACGTCCGGTTACTTCCTCCAGGTGGCCTCGCTGGCGTCCATCGGCACCTCCCCGATGATGAGCGCCTACTGCGCCTCCAAGGCGGGCGTCGAGTCCTTCGCCCACGCGCTCCAGGCCGAGGTCGCGCACGAATCCGTCGGTGTGGGCATCGCCTACATCAACTGGACCGACACCGACATGACCCGCGACGCCGACCACTACCCCGTACTCCGCGAACTCCGCGCCCACATGCCCGCGCCCGCCCGCAAGGTGTACCCGGCCGAATTCGTCGCGGAACGGCTGGTCCGCGCGGTGGAACACCGCCGCACCTCCGTCTACGTCCCCGCCTGGCTACGGCTGGCCCAGCTGGGGCGCGCGATCCTCCCCCCGGTCGTGCTGCGCGTCTCCCGCCGAGCGCTGCCCCGCCTGGAAGCCGACCACGCGCTTCCGCCGACCGGCCTGCTGGGCGCCGGGGGCGTGGCGGACGAGGAGCTGCGGGGGCGTAGGGCGTAGGTGTCGCGGGCGTCGAAAATAGGATCGACATGGGGGGTGGATGGTGAACCGACTGCAGATCAGCTCGTTGCCACCGGGACCTCGGTGGCCCGCCCAGCTGCTGTTGCGGGTCGACGGTGAAGCAGTGGTGCCAGATGCGGTGGGCGAGGGGGGACGCGGTCCGCTGGCGCACGAGGTCCTCCGAGCGACCGGGGAGGGGCGGCGTGTGGTGTTGGGAGAGCCCGAGTGCACGGGCGGCTGCTGCGGCTACCTCTCCGTGTTCGTGCGACGGCATGGGGACATCGTGGAGTGGTCCGACTGGGAGGTCCCCGAGGGCGGGGTGCGGCCCCCGACGTTCCACTTCGACGCGGGTCAGTACGAGGCCGAGGTGGCTCGGGCATCGGCGTCCGGTATCCGGACCCGGTGAGCGCAGGTGCTCAGGTATGTCGGAGTCGGGGTGCCTCGGTACCCGCGTCGATGGGGGTGGGGGTTCGCTCCACCCGGTCGGCCAGGGCACCGGCCCAGGAGGCCACGCCGGTGAGGTCGAGGTCGTAGGGGCGGGGCTGGTGCTGCTCGGTTGACCACTCCGTCACTGCGGCAGCGCCGCGTCGCAGCAGGCGGGCGCCGCCGGTGGTGTTGCCGCGCGCGGAGTGGGTGAGGCCCACCGCGAGCTGGGCGAGGCCGCGCCACAGTTCCCGCTCCTCGTCGGGGCCGGACTTCCAGGCGTCCTCGAACACCTCGTGCGCGTGGAACGGCTTACCGGCGTCCAACAGCGCCTGCGCCTCCGCGACCGTCTCGGCCGGGCTGCGCACGACCCCCTCCGGCTGCCGCTCGACCCCGTCCGCCCCGTACGGCAAGGGCCGCCCCAGCCCGTCCCGGGGCCGCGCGTTGCGCGCCCGACCCTCCGGGTCCCGGTCCCGCCCGCCGATGTCTCCGTCTCCGTCTGCGTCTGCCATGCGGCCGATTCTGCCCCTCCCCGCCCTTAACCCGCTTCGGAGGAGTCCCGTAAGTGGGGTAAAGTGCTGTTCGCGCGATCACGCGGGTCACCGCGAGTGAGCGCATCGGGACGTGGCGCAGCTTGGTAGCGCACTTGACTGGGGGTCAAGGGGTCGCAGGTTCAAATCCTGTCGTCCCGACTTTACGAAGTCGCGGGTCAGGGGCCGCTTCAGAAGGGATTCTGAAGCGGCCGCTGATCATTTTCGGGGACCAGTACGACCACCCTGGTCAGGGCCCTGCTGATCCTCACGAACCGCGAGGCCGACTCCTTGTCTTCGACGCTTTATCAGAGTGCGCTTCCTTTCCCGACGCCCCGGGCGCGCTGACGCGGGCGCGGGCGATCATGCGCGACCTGGACGAGTGGACCAGCCCTCCTTTGCCCCGAGTTCGGCCGTTTCGGGGACCCGCGTCCCACCATCAGCTCATCAACTCGAGAGGGCGGCGACCTCGCGTACGGCCCCGGCGATGGCCGCGAAGTCCTTCTTGAGGAGTGCGCCGTGGTTGCTGGTGACCTTCGCGGCGATCCGGATGTTCGGGTTGCGGCCGGTCACCGTGTCGAGACCGGCGCGGATGCGTTCCTGTTCGTCGCCGCGGCTGCCGAATGACGTTCCCGAGGCGACCACGTACCGCACCGGGACGGTGATGCCGTCCAGGACCGGGCCCAGTTCGCTCTCGCGGGAGATCCTGCCGAGTTCGATGTTGCTGTTCGCCTGCTGCTCGGCGGTCATGCGCGGGGCCAGGCCGGTGGGGCGCAGCAGCGGCAGGAACCAGCTCATGCGGCGGAACAGCTTGCGGATGCGCAGCTCCATGGCCTCGTCGAGCCAGTCGTAGGGGAAGGCGCCGTCGACCAGGACCGCGCCCAGGGCGCGCTCCGGGTTCCGCTCGGCCCAGTGCGCCCCGACGACCGCTCCGTAGGACCAGCCGACCACCAGCGCCCGGTCCACCCCCCTGGCAGCGAGCACGGCGTCGACGTCCCGGACGGCCGCCTCGAAGGAGTAGTCCGCCGACCGCCTCGATCTGCCGCGGGCCCGCTCGTCGTAGGTGATGTGCCGCCACTCCGTGCCCAGTTCGGCGATGACCCGCCGCCAGTACCCCTGAGTGGCGAACTGGCCGTTGAGGTAGACCACCGGGATACCGGGGCCGCCGGTGTCGGTGACGGCGAGGGCCGTGTCCTCGACCGGCACCATGCCGGTCCACTGCGAACCGTTCGCGGAAGTGCTGTTCTTCGTCATGCGTTCCCCCTGGTCCTGGAAAGTTCCGGCGGTGTTCCGTCAGAGGCTGCGGGCGATGATGTCGCCCTTCGAGGTGGTGGCGCGGATCTCGAGCGCGGTGGTGCCGTCGTTCTGGAGGGCGCTGCTGACGCGGCCGTGGTCGGTGGCGGCGTCCAGGGCCGCCGAGACGCCGGTGGCGGCGGCGACCGAGATGTCACCCGCCTGGGTACGGAGCACGACCGTGCCGCTCCGGGCCTCCATGATCCGGATGTCGCCCCGCGTGGTGCTGATCTCGGCGGGGCCGCCGAGGCGACCGACCTCGATGTCGCCGTCGATCGCGGTGAGACGGACACCGGCGGCCTCGTCGATCTTGATGTGGCGGTACGCGCCTTCGAAGGAGAGGTCGCCCAGGCGCCCGACGCCGCGGAGTTCGGCGCCGTCGGCCCTGCCCTCGACGTGGGAACCGGCCGGGAGCTGGACGGTGACCTCCACGGACCCGGAGGGGTCGAAGAGGCGGCTGTCCGGGGCCGGGGCCGTGATCCGCAGGACACCGTCGGCGTAGGCGACGGATGTCTGCTCGGCGGCCTTGACGTCCCGGCTCTTCCCGGGGTCGGCGGGCAGCACCTCGACGGTGGTGTCGGCGCGCTGAGCCGCGATGAACCGGACGCGTCCGGCGGGGATCTCCAGGACGGCGGAGATCGGGGCCGGGGTGTCGAACTTCTGCATCGTCTACTCCCGAGTGCTCGTCGTTTCTGACATCGAAAACGCTACGTTGCGTTCCATGATTGGGCAACGTACTTGTTGCACTGGGAAGTCATCTATGCAGTTAGGAGCCCATAAAGTGTTGCAATGGTCTCGGAGGTAATGCAACGTCAGCTGGCGCGTTCATTGCAATGAATGCGAAGTGAACGCTACTGTGAGCGCTCGGAGACCGTCACGAAGGATCAATGAGGAGGCAGCGATGCCGGGAGGCAGGCTCACCCATCAGGAGCGTCGGCAGATCGCGCTGGGGCTGGCCGACAGCCTCCCGTACGCCGAGATCGCCCGCGGCCTCGACCGTCCGACCTCGACGGTCACACGCGAGGTGATGCGCAACGGCGGACCCACCGCCTACCGCGCCGACCTGGCCCACCAGGCCACCGAACGCCGCGCCCACCGACGCAGGTCGGCCGCCTCCCGGGGGCCGGAGTCGGCCCCGCAGCCGCACGGACGGGACGCCGACGCCATGGCCGAGTACGAGGAGACGTTCACCGCCGTCCTCATGGGCTCGGGCCTGAACAGGATGTCGGCACGTGTGCTGACCTGCCTGTTCACCACCGACGCGGGCAGCCTGAGCGCGTCTCAGCTCGCCCAGCGTCTCCAGGTCAGCCCGTCGTCCGTCTCCAAGGCGATCGCCTTCCTGGAGAGTCAGAGTCTCGTCCGCCGGGAACGCGACGAACGCCGCCGTGACCGCTACGTCGTCGACGACGAGCTCTTCTATCAGGCGACGATCGCCAGCGCCCGGGCCAACGACCGGCTCGTCGAAACGGCCCGCCGGGGTGTCGCCGTCCTCGGCCCGCACACCCCCGCCGCCACCCGCCTGGAGAACATCGCCCGCTTCCTCGACTTCATCAGCGAAAGCATCACCCGCGCCGCCGAACAGGCCCGCGAAGTCCTCCACACCGACCCCGAGACGTAGGAGTCCCCGTGGTGGGGGTCTGGTGGTGAGCCTCAGCCCTGGCCGGGCGGCGCCCAGGGCTTCAGGGGCGTCGGCGGGGCCTGGAGGGCGCCGCGGAGGGTCTGCTTGAGGGTCTTCGGCGGAGCCTCCTTCTCCTCCTGGGAGTGCATGAGCCGGGCCGTCGTCACGCGTATGCGGCACTCGCGGTGGCGCTGCCGCACGATCACCACCCACGCGCCGTCCTGGGCGAGCAGAGCGTGCCGGGCCGGTTCGTCCCCCGGCTTGGCGTGCCGGGCGATGGTCCCCGGTATGTAGTGCAAGGCCGCGTCCTCGGCCGCCGCGACGGCCTGCGCCTCGTCGCCGCCGATGTGGTGGGTGCCCGTCAACATCCAGCGGTGCAGCTTCAGTTGGTTGCCGTCGACGTACTCCGTCACCCGAGTGTCCTCTTCGATGAGGACGTACCACTCAGCAGCCATGTCCGGGACCCCGCCGTTTTCTTCCGATGACGCTCTTGATCAGCGCAGGGACCATGTTTCCCCCGCCGGTCCGGTCATCCTGCCATGTGGATCAACGGGGGTGGCGGCGCGTGGGCGGGCGGTCGGCCGTCGAGAATCTGCGGCGTCCTGTAACAATCTTGCGCAGCTTCATAGACTTCATTTCCGTACGCTCCTACTTTTCTTGCGTCCGCTCACCCCACGAGCCCTAAGGACGCACACCCATGACCTCACCCCCCAACCGCAGACCCCTGCGCCGATCCCTGGCGGCGAGCGTGTCGCTGGCACTGGCCGCGGCGGGCACCCTCGTCGCCGTGGCGCTCGCACCCGACGCCGCCGCTGCCGGGGTGCCCGCGCCGTCCCCGGTCGGCATATCCGGCCGTGGCGCGAACGTCCCGTTCAAGGAGCAGGAGGCCGAGTACGCCGCCACCAACGGCACCCTCATCGGGCCGGACCGCCTCTACGGCCATCTCCCCTCCGAGGCGTCCGGACGGCAGGCGGTGACACTGGACGCGCCGGGCGAGTACGTCGAGTTCACGCTGACCGCGCCCGCCAACGCGATGTCGTTCCGCTACTCGCTGCCCGACAACTCCGCGGGCACCGGCCGCGATGCCAGCCTCGACCTGAAGATCGACGGGAACCAGCTCAAGAGCGTTCCGGTGACCTCCAAGTACGGCTGGTACTACGGGGGTTATCCGTTCAACAACAACCCCGGCGACACCAACCCCCACCACTTCTACGACGAGACCCGCACCCTGCTCGGCTCGACCCTGCCGATCGGGACCAAGGTGCGCCTGCAGGTGTCGTCCACCAGCGCCTCACCGACGTTCACCATCGACCTCGCCGACTTCGAGCAGGTGGGCGCGCCCCTCGGCAAGCCGTCCGGAGCCCTCGACGTCGTCGGTGACTTCGGTGCCGACCCGACCGGGGCGGCCGACTCGACCGCCAAGATTCAGGCGGCGGTCGACGCGGGCAAGGCGCAGGGCAGGGCGGTCTACATACCGCAGGGCACTTTCCAGGTGCGGGACCACATAGTCGTCGACCAGGTGACCCTGGCGGGGGCGGGTCCCTGGTACAGCGTCCTCACCGGCCGCGACCCGGTGAACCGGGCGAAGGCCGTGGGCGTGTACGGCAAGTACGCGAACCAGGGCGGCAGCAAGAACGTCACGCTCAAGGACTTCGCCATCCTCGGCGACATCCGCGAGCGCGTCGACGACGACCAGGTCAACGCAATCGGCGGTGCGATGTCCAACTCCACCGTCGACAACGTGTGGATGCAGCACACCAAGTGCGGGGCCTGGATGGACGGCCCCATGGACGACTTCACCATCAAGAACAGCCGCATCCTGGATCAGACCGCGGACGGCGTGAACTTCCACATGGGTGTCACCAACTCCACGGTGACCAACACGTTCGTACGCAACACGGGTGACGACGGACTCGCCATGTGGGCCGAAGCCATACCGAACGTCAAGAACAAGTTCACCTTCAACACGGTGATCCTGCCCATCCTCGCCAACAACATCGTCACGTACGGCGGCAAGGACATCACCATCTCGGACAACGTGATGGCGGACACCATCACCAACGGCGGCGGCCTGCATGTCGCCAACCGGTATCCCGGTGTCAACTCCGGTCAGGGTACGGCCGTCTCCGGTACCACGACAGCCGCCCGCAATACCCTGATCCGGGCCGGGAACAACGACTACAACTGGCAGTTCGGCGTCGGCGCGGTCTGGTTCAGCGGGCTCAACGAAGCGCTGGACGCGACGGTCAACATCACCGACACCGAGATCCTCGACAGCTCCTACGCCGCCATCATGAACATCGAGGGCGCGACGAAGGGGCTGCACTTCGAGAACGTCCGGATCGACGGGGCGGGCACCTACGCCCTGCAGATCCAGTCACCCGGCAACGCCTCGTTCACCAACGTCACCGCCACGCACATCGCCCAGTCCAACCCCATCCACAACTGCGTCGGCTCCGGCTTCGTCATCACCCGCGGCACCGGCAACAGCGGCTGGTACGCGGACCCACCGGCCTGCACCGGCACCTGGCCGGACCCGAAGTGGACCAACGGCGGAGTACCCGGCGGGGGCACCACACCGACCGACCCGCCCACCGATCCCCCCACGGACCCGCCGACCGACCCGACCGTCAACCTCGCCAAGAACCGTCCCGTCACCGAGACGAGCCACACCGACGTCTACCCCGCCGCCAAGGCCGTCGACGGCAACGCGGACACGTACTGGGAGAGCGCCAACAACGCCTTCCCGCAGTCCGTCACCGTCGACCTGGGCGCGGCGAAGGCGGTCAAACGCGTCGTCCTCAAGCTGCCCCCGGCAGCGGCCTGGGCCACCCGCACCCAGACGCTGAGCGTCCTCGGCAGCACCGACAACTCCACCTTCGGCACGCTGAAGCCGTCGGCGGGGTACACCTTCAACCCGTCGAGCGGCAACACCGCGACCATCATGCTGTCCGGCACCCCGACCCGCTACCTCCGCGTGACAATCACCGCCAACACCGGCTGGCCCGCGGCACAGTTGTCCGAGCTGGAGGCGTACACGGGCTGACAGACGCGCCCTGCCCGCGTCTTCGTTGCGGTCCCGCTCCGGAAACCTGACCCGGAGCGGGACCGCCTGCGGTGTCGGGGTGCCGGTGGATCAGAGCGCGGGGGCACTTCGCCTAGCCGGCCGACCTGACCAAGGTCTCGAAGCCCGAGTGGTCGCAGTAGGACACCGCACGACTCTCCGCCCCGGTGTCGCCGCCGACCGCGTCGTCCGTGTCATCGAGGATGTAGGTGCCACCCTGTTCCAGACCTGCCCGGTCAAGCCTCTTCGCGGCATCGACGACCGCGCGCCCTGTCGATGCGGCGTCGTCGGCGTCGGGCGACTCGACATCCTGCCCGTCACCGGCGTCCGCCGCGCCGCTTGTCGCGGCGTGCGCCACGTCCTGCCAGGAGCCCAACTTGGTGCAGTAGTCCCGTCGCCACTCCTCGGCCTGTGCCGGGTCCTCTGACGAACAACCGCTCATCAGGACTGCGGCAACGACAAGTACCGCTGCTTGTTTGACGGTTCGAGGTGTGATCATTTCGGCTTACCTATTCGGTCACGACGGCACTGGACGGGCGGGGTGGACGACGTACAAGTGTGGCGGCGAGGGCGACTTCGGTCCCGGCCAGACCGACGGAACCGAAGACCGTGATCTGATCGGGCTCGGTACGGACACGCACCGCCCCGGCGAGTACAGCGCCGAGGTCGACCATGCGGTCGGCGGCGAAGATGAGTGGTTCGGGGTAACTGGCCGCCTGTGCCGGGGAGTCGGTGATGACCACCGAGGCACGGTGAGCCAGGGCGGCGGGTAGTTCGTGCCGGGAGGCAGTCTTGGGGCCGATGGTGTTCACATGTGCCCCCGGGGCGATCCAGGCGGCGTCCAGTACCGGCACCGCGCTGTTCGTGGCCACGATCACCACATCCCGATCGCGTACGGCGTCCTCGGCCGTCCTTGCCGCGCGCGCCCTTACTCCCAGCTCATCGGCGGCCCTGTGGGCGAAGGCTTCGGCGCGTTCGGGGCGACGAGCCGCGATCACGACCTCCTCGACCTCTCGTACCGCGAGCATGGCCCATAGCTGCGTCCACGCCTGTGCACCGGCGCCCACGATGCCCACGCGGACAGGGCCGGGGCAGGCCGCCACCTCCACGGCGACAGCGCCGATCGCGCCGGTCCGTCGTGCGCCCAGCTCCGCACCACGCACCAGTGCGGTCAGCTCGCCAGTCCGGGTATTCCACACGGCCACCAACTGCTCCGCACCGACAAGGGTGTCGTACGCCCGGAAGCCGAACAGTTCCTGCTCGCGCAGCTGCCCGGCTGTGATGACCAGGTGCCCGCCGCCAAGATCGGCACGTACACGCGGCGGCGCCTGCACAGTGCCCTCGTGGTGCGCCAGGATTGCCGTCCGCATGGCCCGGACCGCCGTCCCGGCATCGATCCGGGTACGGACGTCGTTGTCGTCGAACAGCCGCACAGGCACCGGTACACACCCCGTTCACGTCGGCGGGAAGAGGAGGTCAGTCTGCCAAGGGAGGCTCCGCCAGGACCTCCGTCCACGGTCGTGGACCAGGTCCGTCTCGTGACCGACGACCGATGGCCCAGGCGAGCGACCCGCACCGGATATTTCGGTGTTCTGCCCGCCCACGAGGACACAAGATGGTGCGCATGAGCCTGGCCACCCCGACGCTGCGCACCGCTCGCCTGCGACTGCGCCCCTTCACCCACGCCGACGCGGACCCGCTCTTCGCCCTGCACAGCAGCACGCACGTGATGCGCTACTGGGACTCCCCGCCGTGGGTCGAACGGGCCCGTGCCGAAGGGTTCATCAACAGGTGCGACAAGATGGCGGACGAAGGCACCGGGGCCCGGGTGGCCATCGAGTGCGCTTCTGACGGGGTCTTCGTCGGCTGGTGCGGTCTGACCGGATGGAATCCGGACTATCGCAGCGCGTCGTTGGGCTACGTCCTCGACGAAGCGATGTGGGGACACGGCTACGCGACGGAGGCCGCGCACGCCCTGCTGCGGTGGGCATTCGACGCCCTGGACCTGAATCGCGTTCAGGCCGAGACCGACACACGCAACGCGGCATCCGCCCGGGTACTGGAGAAGATCGGCTTCGTACGCGAAGGGACCTTGCGGGAGGACTGCGTCGTGAACGGTGAGGTGTCCGACTCGTGGGTGTTCGGGTTGATCAGGCGGGAGTGGCAGCCGACGGCCGTTCCGGTTCCGGTCCCGCCGACGAACTGACCAGCCTTACTGATCGTTTCAGAATGAGTTGAGCTCGGGTCTTGCCCTCGCCGATCTTGGTCGGCAGGGTGTCCGGAGTGCGTGCTGATCTTGTTCCTGACGACCTGTGGGAGCGGGTGGCCCCGCTGCTGCCGCCCGCTCCCGAGCGCCGCCGCCGCTATCCCGGGCGGCTGCGTGTTCCCGACCGGGCGGCGCTCGCCGGCGTCATGTACGTGTTGCGGACTGGTGTCGCGTGGCGCGATGTCCCCGCGGAGACTGTGGGCTGTTCCGGAGTAACGGCCTGGCGTCGGCTGCGGGACTGGACCGAGGCTGGCGTGTGGCCGCGCCTGCATGCCACCCTGTTAACCGAGCTTCGACGCGCCGGCCTGCTGGACCTGGATGACTGCTACGTGGACGGGTCCCACGTCCGGGCCCTTAAAGGGGGGATCATGTCGGCCCCTCACCCGTCGACCGCGCCCGCCCCGGCTCCAAGCACCACCTGATTGTCGACCGCCATGGAACTCCGCTCGCCGTGACGCTGACCGGCGGGAACCGACACGACGTCACCCAGCTCCTGCCACTGGTGAACGCCGTCCCATCGATCCGGGGACTACGGGGACGCCCCCGCCGCAGGCCCCGGCGTCTGTACGCGGACCGAGGCTACGACTTCGACAAGTACCGCCGCCTGCTGTGGAAGCGCGGCATCAAGCCGTTGATCGCGCGACGCGGCGTCGCCCACGGTTCCGGACTGGGCAAGGTGCGCTGGGTGGTCGAGCGCACCTTCGCCTGGCTGCACCAGTTCAAACGGCTCCGGACCCGCTACGAGCGCCGCGCCGATCTCCATCGGGGCTTGCTCGAACTGGCCTGCAGCCTCATATGCCTGCGCCGCCTGCGAACCTCATCCTGAGCGATCAGTTGGCGACGCTGAACCACCCCGGCCGCACCTCGTCCAGAAGCGGTTGCAGGGACCGCACTGCGGACCGAAGGTCCTGATCCGTGACGTCAAGAGGCTCCGGCAGGCTCAGCCCATAGCAGCGCAGCCGCCAGAGGTCGAAGACTTCGCTCCCGTCGGCTGCGAAATCCACATCGACCTCAGTGCCGTCGTCGCTGACGAAGCGGCACCCTGCCCCATGAACCGTGTAGGAGTAGGTGCCGACGCGTCCACTCCGGCTGATGATCCGGCGCGAGCGGACCAAGCCGAGGACATCTCCCAGTCGCTCCAGCGAGGGGATCGCCACCCTCATGGCCTCGTCAATTGCGTTCAGAGCGTGGACGTAACCGAGCACGAGCTCCCGTGCAGCCCCAACCCGTTCCATACGGCGTCATCCCCCCTGAGCCCGCGGCTGAAGGGATTGTTCCATGAGGCCGCCAGCGTCTCCGCAGGACGGCATTCTGAAACGATCAGTTAGGCGACCGGCGGTCGTAGTGTCGGAGCTGTTCCCGAGGAGGGGTTTCGATGCGCGGTGTGACCTGCTCGATGGGTGTGTCCCTGGACGGCTATGTCGTCGGGCCGGACGGCGACTTCGATTGGGCGGCGCCCGACGAGGAGGTCTTTCGGTTCGTCACGGACGAGATCCGGCAGGTCGGCGTCCATCTGTTGGGGCGACGGTTGTACGAGACGATGCTGTACTGGGAGACCGCCGACCAGGACCCCTCGCTCGACGACTCGATGCGCGAGTGGGCCGCTCTCTGGAAGCCGCTTCCGAAGGTGGTGTTCTCCACCACGCTGTCGACGGTACGGGGCAACGCCCGGCTGGCCTCCGGCGGCCTGGCGGAGGAGATCGAGCGGTTGCGGGCCGCGCCGGGGGAGGGCGACATCGCGATCGGCGGCCCGACTCTCGCCGCCGAGGCGGCCGCGGCGGGGCTGATCGACGAGTACCGGGTCAGGGTCCACCCGGTGCTGGTCGGTGGCGGTATTCCGTTCTTTCCGCAGCATGAGCGCCGGGTGGATCTCGAACTCGTCGAGACCCGCGCGTTCAGCTCAGGAGTCCGCTACCTCCGCTATCGCGTGGCGCGCGGAGCGTTGCTCCAGAAGTAGGCGACATGCTGAAGCAATGACCCCGCTGCGAGAGGCCGCGTACCAAGGCCAGCGACACCGCCGCCGCCGCGAAGCCGAGGACCGCGCCCGCCGCGACGTCGCCCGGATAGTGCACGCCGGTGTGGACGCGGGAGTAGCCGACGGCGGCCGCGAGCGAGCCCAGCGGGGCCGCCGCCGGGGGCAGTACGACGCCCACGGCGGTCGCGAAGGCGGTGGCCGAGGCGGTGTGACCGGAGGGGAAGGACGCCGAAGCGGGCATGGGCACGTGCCGGGCCACGGCCACCTGCGCCTCCTCCCGGTCGGGGCGGTGGCGGCGCACCATCCGCTTGCCGAACAGGTTCGCCGCCGCCGACGCCAGCGTGACCGAGGCGACCCCGGCCAGCGCGGCGCGGCGGGGGCGGCCCGGCAGCAGGGCGAGGGCCGCCGCGACACCGAACGAGATCTTCGAGTGGTCGGCCGCGTGCGACACCCTCCGCAGCGCACGGTCCAGCGCGGGGGTGGGCGTGGCGGCCACGGCCGCGTACAGCGCTCCGTCGACCGCGCGCAGGTCGCCGAGGACGGCGGGGACGGTGTTCCGGTCAGGCACGGTTCTCTCCTGGTGCTGTGCGCTCGGCGGGACCGAACGCGAGGTCGAGCAGTTTCCGCCAGTCGACGGCCGGTGCGGGTGGCGGCACGCCGGGACGGTCGCGCGGCAGCAGCACCCGTAGCGCGCCCGGCCGTACGGAGCACGCGACCGGTGAGCGCAGCCACAGCGCCTCGCCGTCCACCGCCACCGGGATCTGCGGCTCCCCGGCGGTCACCTCGACCCGCCGTGCGGTCGTCACGGTGAGCCCCGGCGCCTGGGAGCCCCGTACGGCCAGCTCCGCCGCCTGGGCCGCGTTCTCCACCCTGATCCCGATCACGCCCAGCTCACCGCTGTCGAGCCGGGGCCGCCGCCCGCCGCCGCTCAGCTCGTCGGGGGAGACGTACGGGTTGTTGCTGACCAGCAGCGCCTGCTGGTCGTCGAGCGTGGTGCCGTCCACGTTCGCGTCCAGCCGTCGTACGCCCTCCCTGGCCAGCAGGTCCGGCATCAGGTTCAGGGCGGTGCCGGTCTTGTTGTCGCGGTACTCGGGGCTCTGCACGATGTCCGCGTACACCCCGAAGGACACCGTGTTGACGAACGGGCGGCCGGAGACGTCGCCGATGTCGACCCGGATCTCCTCGCCGTCGGTCAGCGCGTCGAGGCAGCGGGCGGGGTCGGCGCGGTCGAGGCCGAGGTCCATGGCGAAGTGGTTGCGGGTGCCCGCGGAGATCACGAGGAACGGCAGGTGGTGCTCGGCGGCGACGGCCGCGACCTGCGCCTGGGTACCGTCGCCGCCCGCGACGCCGAGCAGGTCGGCGCCGTCGGCCACGGCCTCACGCGCCAGCTTGCCCACGTCGGCCGGGTCCTCGGGGTCCAGCAGGATCACCCGCGCGCCGAGCTGCTCCGCCCGTTTCACCAGGTCGAACTTGCCGACCTTGCCGCCGCCCGACTTCGGGTTCATGATCAGCACCGGCCGTTTCGGGCGGTGTGCCCGGGTGGGCCGCTGCGAGCGGGGTGGCCGCGCCCTGCGCAGCGCCGCGCGGCCCGTGACACCCGCGACCGCCCAGCACACGGCGGAGATCAGCGCGATCAGCCACAGACCGCTCCGCGTGAGGAACACCAGGACGCCGACCGGCGCGGCGACCGCCACCAGCGCCCCGAACAGCCGCACCACGCCGCGCCGGGCCACGAACCACCAGACGCCCGCCGCGCAGAGCACCAGCCCGACGACCCCGGCCACCGCCACGAGCAGACCGCCTCCGCCCAGCGCGAGCAGCAGCACCACCACGGCACCGATCGCCGCCACCACGGCGCACCGCGCGAGCAGCCGGGCGACCAGCCCCGGCCGGAACCGCGCCTTCAGTGCCCCGCCCATGAAGCCCTCCCGGAGGATCTCGGTTCGTCCCGCAACGCCAGCCTGGCGCAGTGGCCCGAGTGGCGAGCGTCCCGGACGGCTGTACGGGTGAGGCACCCGTCGGCCGTACAGTCGGATAATCGTTCGCCAACTCGATGTTCGTGGGCCGAGACTCGCAGGCTGAGCACAGCCGACAGAGAAAGCGGGCCGACCCTGACGTACAACCGTGACACCGTGCCCCTCCCCGAGAACCTGGTGCCGCGCCCCACTGACATCCGGAACTGGGCCGAGGTCGACCCCGCGCGCCACCCGTTCGCCTGGGACCCGGCCGAGGAGGCCCGCCTTCGCGCGCTGGTCCGGGAGTGGGTGCCGCCCGTGCTCTCCGGCATGGCGGGCTGGTGGCAGGCGGAATGGTGGTGTGCGCACCAGATCGACGCGATCATCCGGGACCGCTACGGGAACTGGGCGCAGGGGTGGAACTGGTGCTACCGGCACGGCGGACCCATCGGCAGCTGGGTCACCGGGACAAGCTCGGTGACGACCCCGGACGAGACCGCGACCCGCGCCGTGGCCGCGCTGCTGGAGTGGCGCGCGTGGCTGGAGGAGATGGCTCAGCGGTTCGCGCGGCTTGCTCCGCCGTCGGATGCCTCCGCCGAGGACCGGAGTTGGTACCTGGAGCGGGCGAGCGTCCGGCTGGTGACCATGGTCCTGGACTCCGGGGCGGAAGGCGGCTGGTACGGCCAGGCCGCGCTGGCCATCGGCTGGTTCCTCACCTCCACCGGCATGGACTGGGTCGAGGCCGATCAGGCGGTGGACCGCGCGATCGGGGGCCGGTTCAAGAGCTGGGCCGACCCCGGCCGTGCCCTGGTCGAATCCGTCGGCGAGAACCTGGCCGTCGACCTCACCGGTCACCCGCCCTACCGGGATCACCGTGAGCGGGAAGACCTGGAGAATCTCCATGACCGAGCCTGACAGTCTGGCGGTCTGGCTGCGGATTCGTGGTGAGGTCGCGTGGCATCAAGCACCCGCTCTGCACGGGGTGTTGCCCGTTGCCGATGGATTCCGGGCGTGGTGCGAAGGGCCGGTCCGCCGCCGGGACCCCATCCGGGCAGAGCGTCTGCTTGCCGCGCATGCCATGGCACATGCCGATGCCGTGCGGGCTGCCCCGCTCGACTTCGCCCTGCTGTCGGGCTGGCAGCGTGAAGTCCTCGGCACGGAGGCACCGTTCCGTTCGGCCGACGCCTACGCCAAGGCCGGCCGCGAGCGGTACGCACTGACCGCGCACACCCGGGCCGACTTCGCCGCCTGCCTGCGCGGGGCGACCGGCACGGAACTCCCACTGTCGGCCCGCGCCGCCCGGGCCTACCTCGACGTGGCCTTCTTCCACCCCTTCCCGGACGGCAACGCCCGCGCGGCGCTGCTGACCCTGGTCCACGTCCTGGCCCGCGAGGGCGTTGTCCTCCCGGAGGTCGGGCCGCTCCAGGTCACCCGGTATGCGGACGATGCGGCGGGGGCGGCGGACTTGGCGGGCCTTGTCGGCGTGCTCAACCGGCGCCGACAGCGCCGATCGAGCCGAAGTGGCGGTGCCGGTGACGCTCGGCGTGAAGGTGGGCCCGCGTGAACGACCCCACCGAGGTCCGGGACTGGATGTCGACAGCGCCAGGGGCCAACATCTGAGCCGCACTTCGGACGAGGCATTCCGGGGTCGGCTCACGGGGTGACGATGGTGAAGTCCGGGTCGGGGGCGGTGAGGTGGGTGAACAGGTCGGTCAGCTTGCCCGGGTCGCCGGAGATCTCGGCGCGGTTCTGGGCCGCGAGGTCGGTGAGCGTGTTCGTGCCGAGGAGAAGCGCCCGTAGGTCGGCCTCGGTGAGGGTGATCTCGGTGTCGGGGGCGCGCTCGCCCGGTGTCGTGCCCGCCGTGTGGATCAGGACACCGTTGCGCAGCCGCAGGGTGACCGGGTTGGCGTCGCGCAGCCGGAACCGGATGGAGAGGTCGGCCTCCCAGCTGCGTGGCCCGTCGACCCGGATGGCGAGGGAGTCGAGGAGCTGAGGGAGGGGCAGGGCGCGCATGATGTCCGGGGAGGCGGCCACCGTGGGGGTGCCGACCGGGCCCTCGCGGAGTTCCAGGGCGCCGGTGAGGTAGAAGTTGCGCCAGGTGCCGTTCTCGCTGCCGTAGCCGAGCTGTTCGAGGGCGTCCGCCTGGAGGGCCCGTGCCTCGGCGTTGCCGGGGTCGGCGAAGAGGACGTGGTTGACGACCTGCACGACCCAGCGGAAGTCACCCGCCGCGTAGGACTCGCGGGCCCGGCGCAGCACGGTGTCCGCTCCGCCCATGAAATCGACGTAACGGGTGGCGGCCTCGACCGGGGGGTGCTCCCACAGGTGGGCGGGGTTGCCGTCGAACCAGCCCAGGTAGTGCTGGTAGACCGCCTTGGTGTTGTGGCTGACCGAGCCGTAGTAGCCGTGGGTGTGCCAGGCGCGCTCCAGGGCCGGGGGCATCTCCATGGCCTCGGCGATCTCCAGCGGCGTCATGCCCTCGTTGAGCATGCGCAGGGTCTGGTCGTGCAGATACGCGTACAGGTCGCGCTGCTCGGACAGGAAGGTGACGACGCGCTCCCGTCCCCACGTCGGCCAGTGGTGGGAGGCGAAGACCACGTCCACATGTGTGGCGAACAGCTGAAT
This sequence comes from Streptomyces sp. NPDC002176, assembly GCF_044903645.1. Lineage (NCBI taxonomy): Bacteria > Bacillati > Actinomycetota > Actinomycetes > Kitasatosporales > Streptomycetaceae > Streptomyces > Streptomyces sp. NPDC002176. Next base: position 1,040,624 of record NZ_JBJDQW010000001.1, on the reverse strand, counting down.
TGCCTCGGTGAGGTAGTGGGCCCACACATGTGGGTTGCGTGCCTGGGCGCCGCGCAGGGTGAGCAGGTTATGCAGGTTGTGGGTTGCGTTCTCGGCCATGCACAGCGCCGCGTGGTCGGGGAAGTGGATGTTCAGCTCGGCCGGGGCCTCGGTGCCCGGCGTGAGCTGGAAGACCATATGGATGCCATCTACCGTTTCCGTCTGCCCGGTGTGCGTGACATACAGGGTGGGCGGGATCAGGGTGACGGTGCCGGTGGACGTGGTCTGCCCGAGCCCGGCGCCGATCTGCCCGCGCTCACCGGTGGGCAGGGCGGCCCCGTACATGTAGGCGGCCCGGCGCCCCATGGCCGTACCGGCGTAGACGTTCTCGCTGACCGCGTGCTCCAGGAAGCCCTCGGGGGCGATGACCGGCACCCCGCCCGCGACGTCCTCATCGCTGAGCACACCTCTGACACCGCCGAAGTGGTCGACGTGGCTATGTGTGTACAGCACACCGGTGACCGGCCGATCGCCGCGGTGGCGGCGGTACAGCGCGAGGGCCGCCGCGGCCGTCTCCGTGCTGATCAGGGGATCGATCACCAGGATGCCGGTGTCGCCCTCGACGATCGTCATGTTGGACAGGTCGAACCCCCGGACCTGGTAGATGCCCTCGGTCACCTCGAACAGACCGTGCAGGGCCGCGAGACGGCTCTGACGCCACAGGCTGGGGTTGACGGTGGGCGGGCAGTCCCGGTCGAGGAACCCGTATGCGCCCAGGTCCCACACCTCGCCGTCCTCGCCGCGCACCACGGTCTCCTCGGCGGTGCCGACGAAGCCTCGGCGCGCGTCCTCGAAGTCCCGTGTGTCGTCGAAGGGGTACTGCTCGTGGATCGCGGCGTTGCCCGTCGTGATGCTCGGTTCCGCGGCCTTGGGCTCGCTGGTCTCGGCCATGGGGGACTCCCTCGCGGTGACACTCGGCCCCGCCCACCCTTCCCCACAGCCGCAGCGCAGGCGAGCGCACCCGCCCATTCAGGGGACCCGGGCACTCCGTCACGCCAGGGCGAGCACCCCTTGACGTGCCCGGAACACTCAATGCATTATTCCACTAGTTCATTGGTTGAAAGCGGGGGATCACTCGTGGCGTTCGCCTTCCGGATCGACCGGTCCAGTGGGGTGCCGAGCTACGTCCAGATCGTCCAGCAGGTCCAACAGGCCCTGAGGTTGGGCCAGTTGGAACCAGGTGACCGTCTGCCGACCGCCCGTGCGGTCGTCGAGGCGACCGCGCTCAACCCCAACACCGTGCTCAAGGCTTACCGCGAGCTCGAGTCCCAGGGCCTGGTCGAGACCCGGCGCAGGCACGGGACGTTCATCACCGGCACGCTGGGCGCCTCGTCCGGCGACTCGCCCTGGCGGGCGGAGCTGGCGGACGTGGCCGCGCGCGCCCGTGCGGCGGGACTGGAGCGCGAGGACCTCGCCGCGCTGTTCACCGCCGTGGTCGAAGACCTCTACTCACCGAAGGAACCCGATGTCGTTCCCCACCAGCAGCCCTGAAGCGGCGCTCGCCGCGGACGGCGTCAGACGGAGATACCGGCGCGGCGGTCCGGACGCGCTCGACGGCTGCGCCTTCGCCGTCCCCGCCGGGGTCGTCTGCGCGCTCGTCGGACCGAACGGCGCGGGCAAGTCGACCCTCCTGGAGCTGGCGGCCGGCCTGCAGCGTCCCACCTCCGGCTCCGTCGAGGTCTTCGGCGGGCCCGCGCGCATCGGCCATCCGCGAGTCGCCTACCTGGCCCAGGACCGCCCCCTGTTCCCCCGGTTCACGGTCGCCGAGACGCTGCGCCTGGGCGCACGGCTCAACGAGGGCAACTGGGACGCCGAACTGGCGGAGCGGTTCGCCGACCCGTCCCGCTTCGGCAAGGGCGACCGCGTCGGCAACCTGTCCGGCGGCGAACGGACCCGGATCGCCCTGGCCCTCGCCCTCGGCAAGCGGGCCGACCTGCTGCTGCTCGACGAACCGATGGCGGACCTGGACGTGCTCGCCCGCCAGGAGCTAATGGGCCTGCTCATGGCGCATGTCGCCGACACCGGCGCCACGGTGATCATGTCGTCGCACATCCTGTCCGAGCTGACCGACGTCTGCGACCACCTGCTGCTCCTCGACCGCGGTACGGCCCGGCTGTGCGGCGACATGGACGAACTGACCGACGCCCACGCGGTGGTGGCCTTCGCCGGGGGCGCCGAGCGGCTCGACGGCCACGCCGTCGTCGAGTCCCGCCCCGCCGGGCGCGGCACCAGCGCCCTGATCCTCCGCGAGCGTCCGCTGCCCGCCGACTGGGAGGTCCGGCCTCCTTCCGTGGAGGAACTGGTGCTCGCCCACCTCACCGGCTCGTCCCTTCCCGCCGCGACACCGCACCGCAAGGACACCGCCGCATGAGCGCCACCATCGCCGCCGCACCGAAGCCGACCCGCCCCGGCCGTCTCCGACCCCTCGCGGGGATAGCCCTGCGCCAGTGCTGGTTCGCCGGCGCGATCCTCCTGTTGCTGGCCCTGCGCATCGGCGTGCAGATCGTGTACCACTACCACGGCTGGGCCGACGCCATCGCCCTGCGCGACCGCGTCGGCGGCGAGGCGTACCATTTCGGGCGCTACACGGACGACGCCCACACCATGACCGCGAAACTCATGGATGACGGCGCCATGCTCGCCTTCCAACCGGCCCTGGCCGCCGCGCTCCTCACTGGTGTGCTGACCGCACGTGAATGGGAGTCCCGGCGTGTGGTCCTCGCCCTCACCCAGACGGTCACCCCCCGGCGCTGGTTCGGCGTCCGCTGGGCGGTGCTGGCGGCGATCCTCGTGGTGCTGACCGTCCCGCTGGTGGCGCTGTACCGGATGAGCGTCGTCCACGCCTTCGGCCTCAACCTGCTCACCTACGGCGCCGAGCGGCAGAACGCGTACTACACGATCGGCCCCGTCACCGTCGCGTACGTCCTCCTCGGCGTCGCCGCCGGTGCCCTGACCGGCACTCTCCTGCGGCGCCTGTGGCCCACGCTCGTCGCCGCCCCGCTCCTGACCTGGCTGGTGGCCGCGCTGCTCGTCCGCTCGCGCGCGATGCTGCTGCTCGACCTCCCGGTGCTCTCCAAGGTCGACGGATATCACCCCGGCGCCGTATTCGGTCTGATGTTCTACGACGCGCTGCCGCAGGACGCCTACCTCATCAACGCCCTGGACACCGGCGACTACTGGCCGTTCCAGATCGCCTCCAGCGTGCTGGTGCTGGCGGTGGCGGCGCTGTTCGTCCTGGCCTCCTTCCGCGTCATCCGGCGCCGCACGGCCTGATCCGTACGCGGGTCCGCCCCGGCGGCAACGATCGCCGGGGCGGAACCCCGCCCGGAGTGCGCCCCGCCAGCACCTTGCGCATGCTGGTTAGGGGAGGTGCCATGGAAGGCGACGCCCGACGCGAGCGCACCCTTGAGACCTGCCCGGAGGCCATGCGCGTGGCCTGCGAGGCCCTTGCCGCATCACCCCTGGCGATCCTCGTCCTCGACGACGAGCTGCGCGTCACCGAGTGCAACGAGGCCGCGCACCGCCTGCTGTCGAGCACCGCCGAGGAGCTGACCGGCCAGGCGCTCACCGACGTGCTCCCGCTGCGCGACCCCGAGGCCGAGACGGCCGACGCGCGCGAGGTACGTACCAGCGGCGTCGCCTCCCTGAACCGGCTGGTCCGCACCCAGCGCACCCTCCGGCAGAGCCCCAGGACCCTGTCGCTCTCCTTCTTTCCGGCGCCGCCCGGCCAGGAGAGTGCCGGGCTCGTCTGCACGATCGCGGACATCACCCCCGACGAGAGGGACCAGGCCGCCGCCGACCCGCTGCGCCGCCTGGCCGCCATCCAGGGCGAGGTGGGGGACACGCTCGACCACGACACCACCTGCACCGAACTCGCCGAGGCACTCGTCCCCGGCGCCGCCGACACCGTCGTCATCGCCCTCGCCGAACACCTGACCCAGGGCGAACCCCCGCCGCTGGCCCCGCACCACCCGGAGCCACTGTGCCCGATCGCGTGCGGCGGCGTCCCCGAGGACAGCCGGATCTGGCCCGCCGACCAGCGGCCCTTCGCCCCCCTCCTGGCCGCCCGCGTTCCGCGAGCCACCGACACCGAGACCGACACCGGCTGGCTGGACGCCGAACCCGCGCTGAAACGCCTGCTGCGCGCGGCCGGAGCGCACGCGCTGCTCGCCGCCCCGATCACCCGGCAGGGCACCGTACTCGGCCTGCTGCTGCTCTACCGGGGCGAGACACCGGCGCCGTTCTCCCCCGAGGACATCGCCCTCGTGGAGAAGGTCTGCGCGCACACGGCACGGTGCCTGGACCACGCCCGGCGCTTCCACCGCGAACACACCATCGCGCTGGCCATCCAGCACTCGCTGCTGCCCCGACAGCCACCGACCGGCGCCGCGCTCGACATCGCGGACCTGCGGCTGCCCGGCGAGGAGAGCGGGGGCGGCTGGTTCGACGTGATGCCGCTGTCCGGCGCCCGTACCGGCCTGGCCGTCGGACAGGTCACCGGGTTCGGCGTACGGACGGCCACCACCATGGGCGAGCTGAGAACCGCCGGGCGTTCCCTCGCCACGCTCGACCTCCAGCCCGGCGAACTGCTGGCGCGGCTGAGCCGTACGACCGCCACGCTGGCCCGCGACCGGAGCGCGGCACAGCGGAAGTCCGGCCCCCTGCGCGCCGGGTGCACGTACGCGGAGTGGGACCCGCTGTCCTGCGAGGTCACCGTCGCACGGGCGGGCGGACCCGAGATCGTCCTCGTCCGCCCCGACGGCACCATCGACACCATCGCCACCCCCGAGGGCCCCCACCTCGGCGGTCCGGCCGAGCCGATCCCGTCCGTCACCGCCGCCGTCCCGCCCGAGTCGCTGCTGATCCTGCACACCCCCGGCCTCACCGACGACCCCGGCGCCGTCCCCGGCCTGCTGCGCGAGGCGCTGGACCGGCTCCCCGACGACTCCGACGGCGTCGACCCGCGCGCCCTCTGCGACGAACTGGCCCCCCTGCTCACCTCCCACCCGCGCGCGGTCGAGGCGCAGGTACTGGTGTGCCGGGTCATGGCCTTCCCCCGCGAACGCGTGGCCACCCTCTCCCTGCCCGACGGCCCCCAGGCCGCCGAGGCCGCCCGCGCCTGCTGCGAGCGGTACCTCAGCGAGTGGGGACTCGACGAGGACGTCCGCTTCAACGGCCAGCTGATCGTCAGCGAGTTCGCCGGAAACGCCGTCCGCCACGGTTCCCCACCCGCCCGCCTCCGCCTCATCTTCGACCAGGCCCTCACCATCGAGGTCTCCGACGCGGGCGGCAACGCACCCCTGCTCCGGCACGCACAGGAGGGCGACGAGGGCGGACGCGGGCTGTTCATCGTCTCCCAGCTCGCGGACCGGTGGGGGACCCGGTACGACAGCGGGGGCGGGAAGACGATCTGGGCGGAGGTGGACACGCCGGGGGCGGGGGAGGAGGGCGACGAGTGAGCCGTCTTCGAGGACGGGCGACGGCATGCGACTGAGGGGTTGCCGCGGACACTTCCGCGGCAACCCCTCGGCCATGTTCCTACGCCCTGCTCAGGAGATCGCTCTGATCGCCTGCCAGCCGCCCGTACCGACCGTCACCGGCGGGCCGACCGGACCGGTGCGGCGGCCGGGGACGAACTCCAGACCGGCCGTGGTGCTCGCTGTGGTGCTCCACAGGTCTGGCACCTCATCACCATTGGAGTCACCGGAAGCCGTCAGCAGGGGACGGGCCGTCGTGGTCCAACCGGTGGCGTACGCCGTGCGATTGGTCCCGACACCCAGCGAGGCCGGGTCGGTGCCCCCGTCGAAGACGCCGTCACCGTCCGCGTCGCCAGGACCGCGACCGTGGTACAGCCACAGCTCACCGGTCTGGGTGTTGCGGGCGATCAGGTCCGTGAACCCGTCCCCGTCCACGTCTCCCGGCGACGCCAGGTGCATCTTGCCCCAGCCGGTGCTGCCGATCAGATAGCCCGCGTCGATGCTGCCGTAGGTGTAGCCGGGCAGGAACCACAGCTGGTCGCCGATGACCGCGACGAAGTCCGGGTTGGTCGACTCGCTGTCGGGAGTGATGTCGCCGACCGAGACGATCTGCCTGATGGTGGCCGGATCGATGACGGCCCCGGTCTCGGGGTCGGCGAAGAAGTAGACCTCCTGCTTGGTGTCCTCGGTGAACTCGCCCAGTCCGTTGTTGGGGTAGAGCCACAGCTTGCCGTCGGGACGGCGGGCGACCAGGTCCTCGTAGAAGTCCTCGGTCCAGTCGCCGCGGTGCGTCAGCAGAGCGCCGCTCCAGCCCCCGGACGAGGACAGCGGCACCATGGTCGCCATCGCACCGTTGCCCGTACCGCCGTAGAGGCGCAGGTTGCCCGGTTCATCGACGGCGAAGAAGTCCGGCGCGCCGTCACCGTTGACGTCGCCGGGCTTGTCCATCACTCCCGGGCTCTTGACGTAGAAGCGGTACGGATAGACCGGGCCCATGTTGCCGCCCGCGTCCACGATGCGCACGTACAGCGTGTGCGGTCCCGGAGTCAGCGGGGTGAGTCTGGCCGTCGCCGGGCCGCCCTTGCTCGTGGGCTTGGCCGAGGTGCTCGGCGGGGTGCGGTCCAGGCCGTACAGGTAGTCCGTCGCCCCCGTCTCGCCGTTGGCGCCGAACTCGAACTGGCCCTCGGTGCGGGCGAGCGCGCCCTCGACCGGTTCCCCGTCCGGTGTCGTCTCGGGGAACAGACCGTCCTTGGAGCTGACCTTCGGCATCACGGTCGGCGCCTTCGGGTCGAAGCCGAACCGGCAGCCGGACGCGCCCTGCGTCGGCGTCCAGTCGGAGGCGAACGCGGCGTCGGCGGTGTCCTCCGCCTGCGCCTTCCAGGAGAACTGCCCGTTGCTGGCGCCGATGTGGGCTGCCAACAGGTCCTTGGGCACGGTGACGCGGGCCCGGGCCCCCTTCGAGTCGCTCGCCTTGACGGTGACCTTCACCTTCTTGTCGAGGAGGATGCCGGGCGAGACGTCGTGCTTGCCGGTGGCCCACAGGTGGAACTGGACGTTGACGTCACCTCCGTCGGGGTCCCAGACCTGCGCCGTCAACTGGACATCGGTGTTGCCGAGCGTGACGTACGACGTGCCGTTGCCGCATTCGGTACTGCTCACCTTGGTGCTGGGAACCGTGTCGAGGTCCCACGGAGCCTTCGCCGGCCGGTTGAACTCCACGATCAGCTTGGCGTCCGGCTTGAACTTCTTCCAGCTGTAGGCGTCCTTGCCGTCCTCGGCGCTCTGCGGAGCACGCAGCCCGAAGGTGATGTTGGACCACTTGCCCGCGGCGGCCTTGACCGCCGCGTCCTTGGCGGTGAAGTCGACCGCCGCATTGGGACAACCGTAAGTCTCGTTGCCGTGGGCGTAGTTGCGGCTGTCCTGGCGGGTGGCCCAGGACGGCTGCTTGCTCCAGGTGGTCGAGGAGCTGATGCCGCCGGTCAGCCACAGCTCCACCGGTTTGGGCGTGCAGGACCATGAATGCGTCTCGGTGATCTGGAACTGCGCGTCGACCACCTTCACCCCGGCCAGGAACTTCGAGCCGACCCGGAAGAAGGAGCGGGCCGTGCCGCCCGTCGAGGACTCGTAGCCGACGCGCGCCTCGCTCGTGGTGCCGCCGTCCCAGCCGGTGCCGTTCCAGTAGCTGCTGCTCGGATGCGGCTTGTAGGCGATCGTCCACGCCTCGCGCGTACCGGTCATCCGCGGGTCGATGTAGACCGGGAACCGGGTATCGGGGGCGTTGAGCAGAGCCTGATCCGGCGTCAGCAGGACCTGTTCGTCGGTGATCTCGACACCGACCGTGCTGCTCTTGGTGCCGGGGGTGAGCGGGGAGGGCTCCGCGCTCGCGGGAGCGGCGGCAGTGGGAGCCTGCCGCGCCGACCGGGAGGCCGGTGCTTCCTCGGCCCTGGCGGAGGAGTCCCACATCCGGGCCGTCGAGGAGGCGAACACCGTCTGGCCCGCGGCGTTCACGGCCCGGATCGTGCCCGCCGAGGTGTCCTTGTGCACCTCCAGGCCCTCGGTGTGGAGTCCGAAACCGATCTCGGCCAGTTCCGGCCGGTCCGCGGCCTCGGGTGTCTTCACGATCAGGGCCTGGCTGAATCCGTCCACACCGGCCCGGACGGCGAGGTCCACACCGGGGAAGACCTCGGGATACGTGGCGGTGGAGCCGTCGAGCCGTGCCTGCGGCAGAGGCTCGGGCCAGGTGAGGGAGAGTTCGCCGCCCCGGTCGGCCAAGGTGACCAGACTCGTGTCACCGCCCGCCGAGAAGCTCACCCGGCCGGGCGTGGCCCGGGGAGTGATCCGGCCCCCCGCCTCGGTGAGCGTGGTGTCCACCGGAGTCCACGCGCCCTCGCGCTTGACCCGCACGGGGATCGAGTGCTGGGTGTGCCTGAGGTTGCCGTTCGGCAGCGCGTACGTCTCGCTCGTCTCGGTGCGGGCGGCGGCCACCTCGACCGGCTCACCGGTCCGTGCGGCCTTCGCCATGGCGTCCGACTCGGCGTCAAGGGACAACGTAGCCGTTGTACTTCCGGCGGCGACGCTCGTGGTCGGCGCCACCCCGGTGGCCGCCAGGGTCAGAGCCGCGACAAGTGTCGTACCGACCACGCCCCTGACGTGGCGTCGTCTTCGTGATGTGTGTGACATGTGTGAATCCCCCCGGAATCATAGTGACGTGTGGTGCGTTCTTTGCCAACTGATGGATCAAGTGGGGATTGTTGCATTGCTTTCGCTTTACTTGTAGAGGTGATCATCATCGCCTACTCTCTGAGTCTTCACAGAAGTGGTTACTCAGAGTGAGGGGGAGGTCCATCTGTGGACCAACTGATAAGACATCTCAGGTACTTCGGTCACTGGCACAGATCCGTGTCCCTGGTCGTCGGACTCCTGCTGTTCATCGGCCTGATACCGGACGACGCGAGCGCCGCCTCCGGCAGCTCCCGCGTCTCCGAGCTGAAGCAGGACCCGTCGGTGCCGGGGAGGGATCACGCCAGGAAGCGCCCCAAAGTCCGTGACGAGGCCGGGGTCACCTTCAGGCCGACGGCGGGCACCGTCGCGGCGGCCGACTTCACGACCCTCGTCACCGACGCTCCGCCCACCACGGCCCGGCGCGTGCCGCTGTCCGCCGACGGCAAGAACACCCTCCACACCGGGCTGGTGAGCGCCCATCAGGCCCGCAAGACCGGCCGAGCCGCGGGCGGCGTCCGGACCCGCGGCCAAGCCGTGAAGTCTCCGGCAGCCGCCCCCGGCAGCGGTGTCCAGATCGAGGTCAAGAGCCCCGCCGCCGCCCGCAAGGCCGGTGTCCAGGGCGTACTGTTCACCGCGGCACCCGCCCAAGGCGGCCTCGCCCGCGCCGCGTCCGGCGCCGTCGAACTCCAGCTGGACTACTCCTCCATCAAGGACTCCTACGGCGGCGACTGGGGCACCCGGCTCAAGCTGCACCGTCTGCCCGCGTGTGCGCTGACCACGCCCGAGCAGGAGCGCTGCCGCACCCGTACCGCGCTCGACGGCGCCAACGACCCGGTCGGCCAGACCGTTTCCGGCGCCGTCGACCTTCCGGCGGCCAAGGCGGCGCCCATGGTGCTGGCCGCGACCGCCGCCGCCTCCGGGCCGGGCGGCAGCCACGAGGCGACCTCCCTGTCGCCGTCCGGCTCCTGGATGGCGGGCTCCTCCTCCGGTGGCTTCGCCTGGACCTACCCGATCGAGGCGCCCGAGGTCCCCGGCGGCCCCGAGCCCGAGGTCGAACTCTCCTACTCGTCCCAGGCCGTGGACGGCCGCACCGCCTCCACCAACGCCCAATCCTCCTGGATCGCCGAGGGCTGGGACTACGAGCCGGGCTTCATCGAACGCCGCTACCGCTCCTGCTCCGACGACAAGGCCGAGATCGACGGAAAGAAGCCCAACAACACAGGCGACAGCGGTGACTTGTGCTGGGGCTCCGACCACGTGGTGATGTCGCTCGGCGGCAACACCACCGAACTGGTCAAGAAGGACGGCACCGACGAGTGGCGTCCCGCCGACGACGACGGCTCCCGCCTGCAGCACAAGAGCGGCGCGGCCAACGACACCAAGGACGGCGAACACTGGGTCCTGACCACCACCGACGGCACGCAGTACCACTTCGGGCTGAACAAGCTGCCCGGCGCCCCGGACGGCACGGTCACCAACTCCGCCCTCACCGTGCCGGTGTTCGGCAACCACCCCGGCGAGCCGTGCCACGCCACCGCCTTCATGGACTCCGACTGCGCCCAGGCGTACCGCTGGAACCTGGACTACGTGGTGGACCCGCTCGGTGACGCCATGACCCTGTGGTGGGCCAAGGAGGCCAACTTCTACGGCCAGAACATGAAGGCCGACCAGCAGATCTCCTACACCCGCGCCGCGCAGCTCTCCCGCATCGACTACGGTCTGCGCGCCGACAAGCTGTTCGGCACCCAGCCCGCGGGCCGGGTCGCCTTCACCACCACCGAACGGTGCGTCCCCGACACGTCGTTCGACTGCGCCGAGGCCAAGCGGACCGCGACCAACGCCAGTTATTGGCCGGACACCCCACTGGACCAGGAATGCGCCTCCGGCGCCAAGTGCACCGACAAGTACGCACCCACCTTCTGGACCACGAAGCGGCTCAAGAAGATCACCACCAGTGTGCTCGTCGGCAGCGCCCTGAGCGTCGTCGACTCCTGGACACTGGAGCAGTCCTTCCCGGCCACCGGTGACGGCACCTCCCCGGCCCTGTGGCTGGAGTCGATCACCCGCACCGGCCACGGCGCGGGCGGCACCGCCGACATGCCGAAGGTCACCTTCTCCGGTCTCCAGATGGACAACCGCGTGGACAGGGTGGAGGGGCTGCCGCCCTTCTCCCGCTACCGCGTGCACGCCATCGACACCGAGACCGGCGGCCGTATCGCCGTCACCTACTCGCCGCGCGACTGCCAGGCGCTGGAGCCCAGGCGGATGCCGGCCTCGCCCGAGTCCAACACCATGCGCTGCTTCCCGCAGTACTGGACCCCCAAGGGCGCCCTCAACCCGGTCAAGGACTGGTTCCACAAGTACGTCGTCAGCGAGGTGCGTGAGGAGGACCTGGTCGCCGACAGCCCCGCCAAGGTCACCTCCTACGAGTACCTCGGCGGCGCCGGATGGGCCCACGACGACAGCGAGTTCACCGAGAACAAGCACCGGACCTGGTCCCAGTTCCGCGGCTACGAGCGCGTCCGCACCCGGCAGGGCGCGGGCGACGACGTCAAGCAGCTGACCGAGCACCGCTACTTCCGCGGCATGCACGGCGACAAGCTGCCCTCCGGCAACCGCTCCGTCACCATCACGGACAGCGAGGGCAAGACGTACAGCGATCTGCCGCAGTACCAGGGGCAGTTGCTGGAGCAGCTCACCTACGAGTCCGACGGCGGCCCCGTCGACTCCGCCACGGTCACCACGCCCTGGGCGGTGAAGACCGCCACCCGGACCCGTACCGGCAACACGCCCCTGGAAGCGTGGATGACCCGGCCGGAGACCGTCCGCACCCGCGAGCGGGTCAAGGGCGAGACCTGGCGCACCTCCACCGAGACCACCACGTACGACAGTTACGGCCTGCCGTACCGCGTCGAGGAGAAGACGCCGGGTGGCAAGCTCCGTTGCTCGACGGTGGAGTACGCCCGCAACACGGGCGCGCACCTAATCGAGTCGGAGTCCCGTGAGAGGACGACGCTCGGCGCGTGCGGCACGGCGGACCCCGAAGTCGTCGAGGACACCCGGACGTTCTACGACGGCCTGGCCTTCGGCGCGACGCCCACCAAGGGTCTGCCCACGCAGGTCCAGGAGTTGAACGGCTCGGGCGACGGCTACGTCACGATCGACCGTACCGAGTACGACATCCACGGCCGTGAGACCGCGACCTGGGACGCCGACGACCGCAAGACGTGGATCACCTACACACCCGCGACGGTGGCCCGGCCGCTGAAGCAGGTCTCCACCGACCCACTGGACCACACGGAGACCACGGACTTCGACCCGGTCCGCGGTCTGCCGCTGAAGGAGACCGAGACCAACGGCAAGTCGTCCACCATGGTGTACGACCCGCTGGGTCGGCTGCTGAAGGTCTGGGAGATCGACCGCGACCCGGCGACGCAGACCCCCTCGGCGACGTACGACTACGCGGTACGTCGTGACGGCCCCACCGTCGTGACCACCCGCACGCTCAAGGACAACGGCCAGTACGCCGTCTCCCACGAGATCCTCGACGGCCTGGGGCGCGAGCGCCAGACGCAAGACGAGGCGGTCGGCGCGGGCCGGATCGTCAACGACGCCTTCTACGACAGCGCGGGCCGCAAGTGGAAGGAGAACGAGGGCTACTACAACGCGGCCGAGCCCGAACCCAAGCTCCTGCTGGTAGGCGACAACGAGGTTCCGTCCCAGAGCCGGACCCTCTTCGACGGCCTGGGCCAGTCCACCGCCGAGATCACCTACTACCGCGGCGCCGAGAAGCTGCGCACCACGACGGAGCGCGACGGCGACGTCACCACCACCCTCCCGCCCAAGGGCGACACGGTCACGGCGGTCTTCGAGGACGCCGAGGGCCGGGTCGAGCGGCAGCGCGAGTACACCGACCAGGCCCGCACCAAGTGGCGGGACACCCTCTACGAGTACGACGACCTCGACAACCTGCGCAAGGTGACCGCCCCCGGCGGCGCCGCCACCGTCTTCGAGTACGACAAGCGCGGCCGTCAGACCGCGAGCACCGACCCCGACGGCGGGCGCACCGAAGTGCGCTACGACAACGCCGACAACGTGGTCGCCACCGTCGACCCGCTCGAACGGACCCTGGTCACCACCTACGACAAGGGCGGACGCCCCACCACCCTGCGCGAGGGCAGCGACACCGGGCCCAAGCGCGTGGAGTGGACGTACGACAGCCTCGTCAAGGGCCTGCCGACCGCGCAGATCCGCTACGAGGGCGGTCGTGAGTACCGGGAGGAGGTCACCGCCTACGACAACGCCTACCGGGTGAAGTCGACCAAAACGGTGATCCCGGCCGAGGAGACGGGGCTGGGAGGCACCTACACCTATTCCTACTCCTACACCCCCACCGGCAACCTCGCCTGGGTCGAAGTGCCCGGTCTGGGCGGCCTGGTGACCGAGCGGGTCCTCTTCCGCTACAACTCCGACGACCTGCCCATCTTCGTCGGCGGCGCGTCCACCTACCTCGCGGACGTGCAGTACTCGGCGTTCGGCGAGATCCTGCGCACCGACGCGGGACCGGCGGGCAAGAAGGTCTACGGCTCCTACGTCTACGACGAGTTCACCCGTCGGCTCCAGTCGGCCACCTTCGACCGCTCCGTCAGCCCCGGCCGCATCAGCGAGACGCGGTACGGCTACGACGACGCGGGCAACATCACGAAGATCACCGACGTGCCGGGCAGCGCCGCGCCGGACGCGGGCAAGACGGACACCCAGTGCTTCGTCCACGACCAGCTGCGGCAGATGACCTCGGCCTGGACGGCGAAGACGGACGACTGCTCGTCCGGACCGTCCAAGACCACGGTCGGCGGCCCGGACGCCTACTGGCAGTCGTACGAGTACGACGACGCGGGCAACCGGAAGCGGCTGGTCGAGCACGACGCGGCCGGTGACACGGCGAAGGACGTCACTCGTACCTACACCTACGGCAAGGACGGGGTCGGCGGCCCGAACGCGCTCGCGGAGATCAAGTCCGTCGGCCCGCAGGGCGAACGCCTGAACACCTTCTCCTACGACAAGGCGGGCAACACCACCGGCCGCCAGCACGGCGGCAACCAGCAGACGCTCGAGTACGACATCGAGGGCCAGCTGCGCAAGGTGGGCCAGCCCGTCGAGGGCGGCGGCACGCAGACCACGTCCTACCTCTACGGCGCGGACGGTGAACGCCTGATCCGCACCGGCGCGGACGGCAGTCGCACGCTGTACCTCGGCGACGCGGAGCTCACCGTCAACGCGGCCAACACCACGGCGAAGGCGGAGCGCTTCTACCCGCATCCCGACGGCTCCACGACGGTCCGCGCGACCGGCGGGGTCCGTCAGATGATGCTCGCCGACCACCATGGCACGTCCCAGACGGTCGTGGACATGGTCGACCCGGCGATGGGCGTCACCCGGCGCAAGTCGATGCCGTTCGGCGAGGAGCGCGGGACACAGCCCACCGCCTGGCCCGGACAGCGCGGCTTCGTCGGCGGGACGGTCGACCGGGACACGGGGCTGACCCGGCTGGGCGCCCGCGACTACGACCCGCTGACCGGCAGGTTCCTCACCGTCGACCCGATGGTCGACTTCGGTCAGCCGGCCACGATGAACCCGTACGCCTACAGCAACAACGCCCCGGCCACGTTCTCCGACCCCTCGGGCGAGTTCTTCCCGGTCGTGGTGGTGCTCGGTATCGCGGCCCGCATCGCCATCCAGGCGGCGATCCGTGCGGCGGCCCGGCGCGCGGCGATCATCGCGGCGCGCAAGGCGGCCCAGGCGGCGGCCCGGCGCGCCGCGGCCCTGGCGCGCAAGCGGGCGATCGAGGCCGCGAAGCGTGCGGCGGCCAAGGCCCGCCGGGAGGCGGCCCGCAAGGCGGCCGCGGCGAAGCGGGCGGCGGCCAAGCGGGCAGCGGCCCGCGCGGCGGCCAAGCGCGCGGCGGCTCGCCGTGCGGCGGCGCAGGCACGTGCCCGCGCGGCCCGTGCGGCGGCGAAGCGGTCGGCGGCGCGTCGGGCCGCGGCCCGGAAGGCGGCGGCACGTCCGAAGCCGCGTGCCAAGCCCCGCTCCCAGCCGAAGGCGCGGCCCCGGCCGTCGCAGGTACGGCGTGCGGCCAAGAACACCGCGAAGGAGGTCCGGGAGGAGGCCAAGGACACCGCCAGGGAGGAAGCCCAGGGCGCGGCCTGCGAGGCGGTCGGCGGTGAGTCCAACAGCTTCGTCCCCGGGACGAAGGTCCTGATGGCCGACGGGTCGACCAAGCCGATCGAGAAGGTCAAGGTCGGCGACAAGGTCGTCGCGACCGACCCGAGGACCGGGAAGACCTCGGTCCAGACGGCCACGGCGAAGATCCTGGGCAAGGGCCAGAAGGACCTGGTCCGCATCACCCTGACCGTCCACGACGGCTCCTCCGCCACGGCGAAAACCACGGTCACCGCGACCGCCGGTCACCCCTTCTGGGTCCCGACCCTGCGGGAGTGGATCGACGCGGGCCACCTCGAGCCCGGCCAATGGCTCCAGACGTCCTCGGGCACCTGGGTCCAGATCGGCGCGGTCGAGGCATGGACGGCACAGGCGGCCGTCTACAACCTGACGGTCACGCAGGCGCATACGTACTACGTGCTGGCGGGGGCCGCGCCGGTTCTGGTTCACAACTGTGGTGGCGGCGTTGCGGGACATTCGACCGCCTGTGCGTGTGTCTCCGGGGCTCAGCCCAGGATGGCCAACGGCCAGATGGGAGCCAGTCTCAATCCGAGCCCACAGCAGGCTCCCTCCACCCACGGAAACTCACGCAACAGTTCCGCGATGAACTATCTCTACGTTCTGGAGGATGCCAATGGGGATTACCTCAAGACCGGCATCACCCAGAATCCGGCAGGCCGGTACTCCGCGAGGAACATGGCTGCGATGGGTGCGGCGCGCATGCGCGTCCTGACGCGTGGTTCGCGTTCGAACATGCTTGACCTGGAGAGATGGATCGTGGAGCGTTGGCCTGGACCCTTCAACAAAGAGTCACACGCGGGGAAGAAGAATCTGGGATTGTGATGACGGACATGGATGGGGAAGCGAAGGCGCCCCTTGAACCTCTGACGGTGAGATCGGTCATCGGCGGTGGGCTCGAGGACAGACGGTGGACCTCCGTGATCGACTCTCTGCAGGTGTCATTGCGCGAGGTCGAGGCGTCGTTCGACGTTCCGTTCAATCTCACGGTGACCTATTTCGTTCCGGGAGAAGTCTACGGACCGAAGTTCTCCGGCATCAGAATCGGGTCATTTCTGGAGGACTTTCGATCGCTGGTCGTCCAGGTGGCACTCCCCAGGCATCCCGAGCGGGATGCGCGAACGGAAGTGCTCGACCTCCTTGACCAGGCTGTCGTCCGGGCCGAGGGCTGGGGGAAGCGAAAGAAGTTGCTCTCAGGCGGGTTGGGGGGAGCCAGGGAGGTGGCATCCCGCCTCCGGTAAAGCGCGTCGGTTCGAGTGATATGAAGCCCCGTCAGGTTATTTCTGGCGGGGCTTCTGCGCATCCGGGCCCACCGCGCGGTAGCCAATTCAGTCCACGGTGATGCAAGGATGGCTCATCCCGCTGAGTACGACAAAGCTGTTCAGCGGTGCCAAGAGTTCTGGAGAGAATTGAGTGGGCAGTCGAGTGCAGGCGTCCAACACGCCGGGGTCGGACGACGTGCTGGAGCTTCTCGATGAAGCGTGGGACGACGAGGTCGGGTTCCTCGGGAAGCTTCGGGCGGGGGAGTTCGACCCGGTGGCCGGGGAGGCGTACGTGGCGCTGCTTTCCCGGATTCCGCCCGTCGGGGGAACCGTTGATTCGCGGCTCGTCCAACTCATATGGTTCGCGCCCATGTTCATCGAGTGGCAGTTGGAGCGAGCTGGGGGATGTGCTGAGTTGAGCCGGATCTCCACGCGGGTTCAGGAGGCCGTGGCAGCGATCCTTGGGATGCCGTAGCCAGGTTCAGCCCAAGGGGAGGGCGTCCGTGTAGCCGTTCGTGGGGCGGTGGATCTTCTTCAAGGCGTGGGCGGTCAGGGCTACTTCGGCTGATGGGGTGCCGAGGGTGCCTTGTGGGTGCCAGATGCCTGTCACCGTTACCCAGGTGTCGGGCTTAGGGGACGGGGTGCCGTAGACGCGGACCTTCACCGACTGGGCATCCGCAGCGCAGCAGTTGATGATCAGGCGGGTCAGGTACCAGCCGCCGCCTTGGCCTGCGGGGGTCGCGAAGCCTGTCATTTGGACGGTCCGGGTGCGGATCGCCTTTGTGTGGTCCTCGCGTACGCGGTCCGTGAAGTCGCCCAGGGTCAGGGGGAGGGGGGACGTGGTGGGGAGGGGGTCGAAGTCCTGGGGCTGGGTGGTGGTGGACTTCGGGGCCTCCCGGGCCGCCGTGTAGGCGCCGAGTGCTGGTGGGGCCCAGAGGGCGAGGCTGAGGATGGGGAGGAACAGGAGCCAGGCGGTGCGGGGTGGGAGGTGGTTGTCGTCGTGGCGCGTACGGCGGTACCAGGACCACGCCTCCGCGAGGCCGAGCGTCAGGAGTACGGCGCCGGAGGCGATCAGCAGGGGGCGCATGCCCGCCTTGACGTAGCGGAGATACAGGTCGGAGAACAGAGAGACCCGTAGCAGCGCAAGGCCGCTGAGTACGAGCAACGCCGCCTGCACGGGACGTCTCACAGCAGTACTCCTCCGATCACCGCACTGCATACGATCGCCACGAGTGCCGTCGTGGCGGAGAACCGTACGGCGAAGGCTCGCCCGAATGTCCCCGCCTGCAAGGCGATCAGCTTCAGGTCGACCATCGGGCCCACCACCATGAACGTCAGCCGCGCCACCGGCGAGAATCCGGTCAGCGAGGCCGCCACGAACGCGTCCGCCTCCGAGCACACCGCCAGCAACACGGCCAGCCCCGCCAGGAACGGCACCGACAGCCAGGCCGAGCCGGTGAACGCGTCGAGTACGGCAGGCGGTACGGCCACGTTGAAGGTCGCCGCGGCCAGCGCGCCCACCACGAGGAACCCGCCCGCGTGCAGGAAGTCGTGCTGGAAGCCGCCCCGGAACTCCGCCCAGCGACTGTGCCCGTGGCGGTGACCGGTGTGGCGTACGGACGGCCGCAGCCACTCCGCCTTCCCTCGCCACAGCCACAGCCAGCCCATCAGGGCCGCGACGACCAGCGAGGTCAGCAGCCGGGCCAGCACCATCATGGGCTGACCGGGGAAAGCCACCGCCGTCGCGGTCAGCACGATCGGGTTCACGGCCGGGGCCGACAGCAGGAACGCGAACGCGGCCGCTGGTTCCACCCCGCGCCCGATCAGACTGTTCGCCACCGGCACCGACGCACACTCACACCCCGGCAGCACCACCCCGGCAACCCCCGCCACGGGAACCGCCAACGCGGGCCGCTTCGGCAACAGCCGCGTGAACACGGACGCCGGTACGAACGCGTTGATCGCACCCGACAGCGCCGTACCGAGCAGCATGAAGGGCACGGCCTGCAGGAACACCGCCAGCGCCACCGTCCGCCACGCCTGCACGGCCGGGGCCTCGCCCCACTCGCCCACGACGAACACGACAACACCGGGCAACACGGCCGCACCCAGCAGAACCCATGGCCAGTACCGCAGCCATCCCGCCGGGGTAGGCGTCGCCACTTCCGCGACCCGCTCCTGCTGCATCGCTGCCGACCTTCGTCACCTGTTGCTCATCCGATCGGATCAACATAGCGGGCGATGATGGGGTCGGTGGCAACGCTGCGTGACGTGGTTCGGTGCACCGCGGAGGTGTGAGTCCGACCCATCCGGACGCTCCGCCGACTCTGTGACATCGCTGACGCCCCGCAGCCCAGGCCGTTGCTGACCCGATGCAGGGAACGCCTGGTCTGCTCCGATGACCTGCGGACATCACGCGTACGAGATCAGGCAGCCAGTCGCAGTGTGAGGTACCCGCTCGATGCGGCGGCGCAGAAGGCCAGCGCCATCGGCTCCGTTAGAGGGACCTCGGGTTTGTTCACCCCCAGGCCGGACACCCGCCCGTTACGCCCCTGGTGGGAGATCGGATGTGGACCGCATCCACCTCCTGGGGCTGGAGTATGGAGGTGGCGTCTATGACTGCCGAGAACATGTGGAGCTATGGCCCGACCGCTGGGCACACGCCGGATGCTGATCTGAGCGGGTACAAGGTCGAGGCGCTGGACGGGCACATCGGCAAGGTGGACAAGCACTCGAACGACGTGGGGGAGCAGTACATCGTCGTGGACACCGGGGTGTGGATCTTCGGCAAGGAGGTGCTGCTGCCCGCTGGGACGATCACGGGGATCGACCACGAGGAGCGGACGCTGCACGTGGCGCGGACCAAGGAGCAGATCAAGGACGCGCCCGAGTTCGACAAGGACAAGCATCTGGGGGACCCGGCGTACCGGGACCAGATCAGCGGTCACTACGGCCAGTACGGCCCGGGGCACTGAGCGAAGCTTCCGCGCGTGCGGGAGCAGGGCCCGGCGGTCCGGGGGAGCGACCGCCGGGCCCTGCTCCCGTTCCTGTGCTCAGCCGGACTCTGTACGAGACTTCTACAGCAATGTAGATAATGATGGTGAGCGGGGCCGACCGGTCCTGGTCACCGCCCCGCTGGGAGGAAACCGCATCCGATGTTCGGCCTGAGTGAAGTCGCCCTGCTCCTCATCGTGTTGATCGTCCTCCTCGGTGTGCGGAAGCTGCCCGGACTCGTCCGCTCGGCCGGTCAGGCCACCCGCATCTTCAAGAAAGAGGCCCGCGCCGTCCGCACCCAGGACGCCCCGGCCACCTCGGGACCCGTCATCGAGGGCACCGTCCTGCCCCGCGACGAACGGAGCTGACCCACCCGCGGCCTACGATCTACCCACGGCGGAAGGGGAAGGAGTGGGCGTGGACGACCAGCGGCGTACCCGGCGACGGGGACAGGGCGAGCTGGAGGGGCTGGTGCTCTCCGCCCTGCGCGAGGCACACGCGCCCGCGTCCACCGGCTGGGTGCAGGAACACCTCGGCGGCGACCTCGCCTACACCACCGTCATCACCATCCTCACCCGTCTGCTCGCCAAGGGCGCCGTCAGCCGGGAGCGGGCCGGACGTTCCTTCGTGTGGACCCCGGTGTCCGACCAGGCGGGCCTCGCCGCGCACCGGATGCGCAAGGTGCTCGACGGCGAGAGCGACCGCGAGGCGGTGCTGTCCCGCTTCGTCACCTCCCTCGAACCGGACGACGAACGTCTCCTGCGGCACCTGCTGGGCGAGTTGGGCCCGGACGGAGAAGGCTGAGAGAGATCCATGGGCGTGTTCGTCCTGCTGCCGCTGGTGCTCCCCCTGACGGCATGGCCGGTCGCCCGGCTGGCCGAACAGCGGCTGCACCCCCGCGCCGCGACCTGGCTGCTCACCGTCACCGCCTGCGCGCTGGCCCTGTGCAGCACCCTCTGCCTGACCCTGCTCATGGTGGTCGGTACCGCTCAACTCCCCGGCAATCCCCTGCCAGATGCCTGGTCGGACGACGAGGTGCGCGAGGCCGTCCCGTACGACGAGGTCGCGGGCCAGGCCGCGATTCCCGCCCTGCTCGCCGTGCTCGCGGGCTGCTCGCGTGTGCTCTGGCGGCATCTACGGGTACGGCGGCGCGCCGAGCGGAGCCTCGCGGGTCTGCCCCGGCGCACGGTCGCCGTGCTGCCCGACCCGGAGCCCTACGCGTACGCCCTGCCGGGCCGGAACCGCGGGCGGGTGGTGGTGTCGACCGGCCTGTTGGCCCGGCTGGCCGCACGGGAGCGGCGGGCGCTGTTCGCGCACGAGCGGGCGCATCTGGGGGGCGGCCACCACCGGTTCCTGCTGCTGGTCCAACTGGCCGCGCGGGCCAACCCGTTCCTGCGCCCGCTGCGTACCGCCGTGTCGTACACCGTGGAGCGGTGGGCCGATGAGGAAGCGGCCGGGGTGGTGCGCAGTCGGCAGACGGTGGCACGCGCCATCGGCAAGGCGGCACTGGTCTCGCGGCCGCAACTGGACCCTGCTCTCGCGGGGTTCGCGGCTCCAGGACCCGTACCGCGCCGCGTCGCGGCCCTGTTGGGGCCCGCGCCCGCCGTGCACGTCTGGCCTTCGTTGTTCACCGCCGTGGGAGTGGCGGCGTGGACGGCCGCCGCCGGGACGATGATCTCGGCGCTGTCCTCGGCCAACTCGGCGGTGACGCTCTTCCTCGTGCTGAAGGCGGCCACCCCGCTGTAGAGGCGGCCGCCCCCGAGCCTCAGACGCGTATCAGAGGTCGAACTCGTGCGGCGGCAGGTCGAGGGCGAAGCACGCCTCGCGGACCACCGCCTGCTCGTCCTTGTCGAAGTCGCCGTCCGCGCCGCCGATCACGATGCCGATCTGGATGACGGCACGCGCCTCGGCGGGCTTCTTCTTCGCCTTGGCGATCTCCTGGAGCACGCTGACCTTGCCGAAGTCGTAGTCGGCGGTCAGCTTGCCGAGGTTGTCCTCGAACCGGCGCTGGAGATCCATCGCGTCGAAGTTCTGCAACACCTCGTTACCGGAGATGAGTTGAGCGACACGTCGCCGCTCGGACGGGTCCACCGTGCCGTCGGCGGCCGCCACCAGCGCGCACATCGCCATCGAGGCGTCGCGGAAGGCGCCGCTCTTGAGGTCGTTCTTCCGTGCCACCAGTTGCGTCTGCATGGTGGCGGCGGATTCCTTGAATCGGTCCCACAGGGCCATGAGCACTCCAGATCTCGAACGGAAGGAGCCGTGCCGCTGCCCGGCCCCCAAGTGTCCCTCGTCGTAGGGAAGTTCCTCAGTCCTCTTCTTCGTCGCCCTCGAAGAAGTCGCCCACCTCGTCCACGACTTCGGCCGCGACCATGCCGCCGACCACGCCGACCGCCAGTCCGGCCGCGCCCGCCGCGACAGCGGTGCCCATGCCGGGGCGCGAGCCGTGGTGGCCTTCCTGGTGGACGTGGTGGGGCTCGGCGTACACCGCGCCCCGGTTCTCCAGCAGTTGGCGGAACCAGTCGTCGACCACCGTGTTCCAGTCCACGCCCGCGGTGTCGTGGGTGACCGTGAACCGGCCGAGCGTGTCATGCCCGCCGCCCAGGAAGCCGCCCCGCTTGTCCGCCTCCACCACGACCTCCATGCCGCCGGGGTGGGCGAGGAAGGTCAGCTCGAACTCGCTTGCCCCGTAGGCGAATTGCGGTGCCGGGGTCAGCTCGATCTCCTGGTAGAAGGGGAGTCGCTGGCCCGTACCGCCGATACGGCCGTACTCCAGGTCGGCCGACCGGAAGCCGAAGCCCAGTTGGCCCAGCGCCTCCAGGACCGCTTCCTGAACCGGCAGCGGACGGACGGCCAGCGGGTCCAGGTCGCCCTTGTCCCGTGCCCCGGTGACCGCCAACTCGGTACGCACGCCCAGCGCGATGCCGAGCGGCTGCCCGTACAGCTCGGTGACCGGCGTCTCCCACGGCAGCGGCACGTCGAACCGCACCGCGCGCCGCTCACCCTCCCTGAGCCGGAACCCGCCGCCCACGGTGAACCGTTCGAAGACGACCGAGCCCTCGCTCTCGCCGTCCTCGTGTTCGGCCTCCACCCGGGCGACCAGCTCCAGCGTGATGTGGTCGACGTCGACCGCGGCGGACCCGCCCGTGAGGCGGACCTCTCCCGACAGCGTGCCGCCGGGCAGCACGGCACCGGGGTCCAGAACGGTGTCCACCGTGGGTCCTCCCACGCCGAGCGAGCCGAGCAGCCTCTTGAACACCATGCGGCGTCCACTCCTTCCAGCTTCTACAAGTGTGTAGAAGCATAGGCGGCCTCCCGCACCCGGTCCACCAACGAACCGGGGTGGTACTGACGTTCCACCAGCCCGGATGCGACGATCACGGCATGTCCGAGATAAAGCCCGCCCCTTGCCGGATCGTGGTGTGCCGGGACTGCTGCTGCGGCAGTCCCAAGGTGACCGGGGTCGACCACGCCGCGCAGACCGCGCGGCTCGCCGAGAGCGCGCCCGTACGGATCTCCGAGTGCCTCGACGTGTGCGACCAGGCCAATGTGATCGTCGTCCAGCCCTCCGCCGCCGGACGCGCCGCCGGGGGCCGCCCGGTCTGGCTCGGCCTCGTCAACGACCCCGACGCCACCGAGGACATCCTCGGCTGGGTGCGGGACGGCGGGCCGGGTGTCGCCCCGCTGCCCGACATCCTCGGTCTGTATGCCTTCAAGCCCCCTCGCAGGCCATAACTCGCCTACAGGGCAATGGAGTTGACGCACACCTCTGGTCGCCCCGCACCCCCTGGGCTACCGTCGGTAACACCTGTCGACGGCGACCGTCAGCACCTCCTCCCTGCCTCGGCAGCCTTCATTCGTCACCCCGCACCACCGGTACCCCTGACGAATCGTGGACGAAACTCTGACGAAAGGCAGCCATGGACCACCCCATCGCTCCCGCAGGGATCACCCGTCGCCGCGCCCTCACCGTCACCGGTGGGATGCTCGCCGGGGCCACGCTGGCCGCCCATGCCTTCCCGGCCTTCGCCGGGGAGGCGCAGGACGCGGACGCGATCGTCGTCGGACACGGCCTCGCGGGACTGGTCGCCACGGCCGAACTCGCCGCCGCAGGGCGGAAGGTGCTGCTGCTGGACCAGGAGCCGGAGGCGAGTCTCGGCGGGCAGGCGTTCTGGTCGTTCGGTGGGCTGTTCTTCGTCAACTCCGAGGAACAGCGGCTGATGGGCGTCAAGGACACCCACGACCTGGCCTGGCAGGACTGGCTGGGCAGCGCCGGGTTCGACCGGGGCGTGGATGATCCGGCGGGGCAGGACCACTGGGCGTACAAGTGGGCCGAGGCGTACGTCGACTTCGCGTCCGGGGAGAAGCGGTCCTGGCTCGCGGGGCTCGGCGTGCAGTGGTTCCCGATCGTCGGCTGGGCCGAGCGTGGCGGGGGCCTCGCGGACGGACACGGCAACTCGGTGCCGCGCTTCCATGTCACCTGGGGCACCGGGCCCGCCGTGGTCGAGCCCTTCGAGAAGAAGGTGCGGGCGGCGGTGGCGGCCGAGAAGGTCTCCTTCAGATTCCGGCACCGGGTCGACGGCATCGTCACCACCGGGGGTGTCGTCACCGGCGTACGCGGTGCCGTCCTCGAACCCAGCAGTGCGGCCCGCGGCAAGCCCAGTTCCCGTACCGTGATCGGCGAGTTCGAGCTGCGCGCGCCGGTCGTGGTCGTCACCTCCGGCGGTATCGGCGCCAACCACGACCTCGTACGCCAGAACTGGCCCGCGCGGCTCGGGACGCCGCCCAGGACCATGGTGACCGGGGTGCCCGCGCACGTCGACGGGCGGATGCTCGCCATCACCGAGCGGGCGGGCGGCCGCATCGTCAACCCCGACCGGATGTGGCACTACACCGAGGGGCTGCGCAACTACGACCCCATATGGCCCGGCCATGGCATCCGCATCCTGCCCGGCCCGTCCTCCATGTGGTTCGACGCCACAGGCAAGCGCTTCGGCACCCCCGACATCCCCGGCTACGACACCCTGCACACCCTCGGCTCGATCACCGCGTCCGGCTACGACTACTCATGGTTCGTGACCACACAGAAGATCATCGCCAAGGAGTTCGCGCTGTCCGGCTCGGAACAGAACCCGGACCTCACCAACAAGAACGTCTGGCAGCTGCTGTCCCGGATCTGGCAGACGCCCGAGCCGATCGAGAAGTTCAAGAAGAACGGCGCCGACTTCGTGGTCGCCTCGTCGCTGTCCGAGCTGGTGGCCGGGATGAACAGGCTGACCGGCGACAACCTGATCGACCTCGCCCGGCTGAAGGGGCAGATCGAGGCCCGCGACCGGGAGATGGACAACCCGTACACCAAGGACGTGCAGGTCATGGGCATCCGCAACGCCCTCGCCTACATCGGGGACTCGCTCAGCCGGACCGCCCCCGCGCACAAGATCCTCGACCCGTCGGCAGGCCCGCTGATCGCCGTACGGCTCAACGTGCTCACCCGCAAGACCCTCGGCGGGCTCCAGACCGACCTCTCCGGGCGCGTGCTCGGCGCCTCCGGCGAACCGGTTCCGGGGCTGTACGCGGCCGGGGAGGTCGCGGGCTTCGGCGGCGGGGGAGTGCACGGCTACCGCTCGCTGGAGGGCACCTTCCTCGGCGGCTGCCTCTTCTCCGGCCGCCAGGCGGGCCGGGCGGCGGCAGCGGCGACAGCTATGTGAGCAGCCCACATAGCCCGGTCGGGGCGAGCCGAAATCCTGTGGAGTCCACCTATGTGGCGTGGAATGCTCTGCGGCGACCGTCGGTGTAGGGGAAGGCTGTGACCGTGTACGTACCGTCATCCGCACGAGCTCTCGATGATGACGAGCGCCAGCTCATGGAGCTGGCGCGCCGCACGAAGGACCCCGAGTCGGCCGGTCCGCCGATCATCCGGTTCAGCCCCCGCTATCTCGATGCCGTCCGCTCCGGTGCCAAGACCAGGACCACCCGCTACCAGGACCCGGCCCAGCTCGGACCGGCCCGGCTGGTGTTCGAGAGCGACCCCGAAGTCGTCCTGTCGGCGGAGGTGACCGACATCAGGCACTGCCTGGTCAGCGACCTCACCGACCAGGACGCCCAGGCCGAGGCGCTGACGACCGCGACCGAACTCCGGGACGTTCTCAAGCGCCACTACCCGGAACTGACGGGCACCGACGAAGTCGACGTGATCACCTTCCAGACCTGAGCACCTTCCGGACTTGAGCACCCTCTCCAGACCGGTCCGAGGCCGGACACGGGTTCGACAACAAGGGTGAATATCTGCCGGTGTCAAGCCCCCATAAGCGCGGTTCTTGCGTGATCACGTGGACGGGACAGGACAAGAAGCGGCGATTTGGCGGCGACTCGGGGCATCACCGACCATAGGGCTCGGCCCGGTGCCCCGGGAGGGCCCCTCACCTGGCCTTTTCCGTGAGCCAGGTCACCGCCCGTCCCCCCTCTGGCCCGGTCACGGCCAGTTCCGCGAGAGGTAACCCCCAGCCATGCAGGTCACCGGGACCGCTCCGCCGTCGGCTCCGGCGACGGGCCCCCTCGGCGCCCCGGCCGAGGAGCCGGGCGGCAACGCGAACAAGCACGCCCGCCGCTTCGGGCTGCCCGTCGCCACCGCCCTGGTCATGGGCAACATCATCGGCGGAGGCATCTTCCTGCTCCCCGCCTCCGTCGCCCCCTACGGCACGGTCAGCCTGGTCGCCCTCGGCGTCCTCACGGTCGGCGCCATCGCGCTCGCCCTGGTCTTCGGTCGGCTCGCCCAGCGCGACCCGCGCACCGGCGGGCCGTACGTGTACGCCCGCGAGGCGTTCGGCGACTTCGCCGGGTTCCTCGCGGCCTGGGCGTACTGGATCACCACCTGGGTGTCCAACGCCGCGCTCGCCGTCGCCGCCGTGGGCTACCTCGACGTACTGATCCCGGTCAGCCACCACCGCTGGACCGCGTGCCTGGCCGCCCTGGTCATCCAGTGGCTCCCGGCCCTCGCCAACTTCGCGGGCACCCGCTGGGTGGGCGCCGTGCAGCTGGTCTCCACCGTGCTGAAGTTCGTACCGCTGCTGCTCGTGGCGGTCGGTGGACTGTTCTTCTTCGACCCGGACAAGCTGGGCCCGTTCCACGCGGGCGGGGGCAGCCCGCTCGGTGCCATCTCCGCCTCCGCCGCGCTGCTGCTGTACTCCTACCTCGGTGTGGAGTCCGCCGCCGTCAGCGCGGGCGAGGTCCGCGACGCCCGTCGCAACGTCGGCCGGGCCACCGTGATCGGCACCGTGGGCGCCGCCGTCGTCTACCTCCTCGGCACGGTCTCGGTCTTCGGCACCGTCTCCCACAGCAGCCTGGTGAAGTCGACCGCGCCGTTCTCCGACGCCGTGAACTCGATGTTCGGCGGCACCTGGGGCGGCTGGGCCGTGGCGCTCGCCGCGCTGGTCTCGATGACCGGCTGCCTCAACGGCTGGACCCTGCTCAGCGCGCAGACCCCGTACGCCGCCGCGCGGGACGGGCTCTTCCCGGCCGCCTTCACCCGGCGCCGTCGCGGGGTGCCGACCGTCGGCGTCGGTGTCACGGTCGTCCTGTCGTCGCTGCTGACCGTCTACAACTTCATGGCGGGCTCGGCGCACGTCTTCGAGGTGCTGGTGCTGGTCACCACCTTCACGGCGACCGTCCCCTACCTGCTGGCCACAGCCGCGCAGCTGTACCACCTCGCCTCCGGCCGCCGTGACGCCGTCGACGGACGGCGACTGGTGCGCGACGCGGTGATCGCCGCCGTCGCCGCGGGCTTCTCCATCTGGCTGGTCGCGGGCGCGGGCTACGCGGCGGTCTACCAGGGCGTGCTGTTCCTGTTCGTCGGCATCCTCGTCTACGCCGTGATGGCCGGACGGCGGCGCCGCGCCGGGGCCTGAACACGCGAAAGCCCGGCGGTCTCCCAGGAGGCCGCCGGGCTTCGTCGTACCGGCTAACTGCACAAGCGGATCACCTCCTACCGCTAGTGCCGGTGATCTTCGGCTGCGTACGGTGGCCCACCGATGACGGGCCTCGCGGGTGGGAGTGAGCAGACGGTGCAGCCGACGTTCGTACTGGTGCATGGCGCCTTCGCCAACTCCTTCTCCTTCGCCCCGCTCCAGGCCGAGCTGGGGCTGCTCGGGCACCGCTCGGTCGCCGTCGACCTGCCCTGCCACGGGTTCGCCGCCACGTATCCGCACGCCTACCAGGCACCGCAGGACCCCGAGGGGCTCGCCACCGCGCCGGGTGCGATCAAGGGCGTCACGCTCGCCGAGAACACCGCCCACCTGATCGGGGTGCTGGAGCGGGCCAAGGCGAATGGCCCCGTCGTCCTCGTCGCGCACAGCCGGGGCGGCATGACGGCCACCGCCGCCGCCAACGCGCGTCCGGACCTGATCGACCGGCTGGTGTACGTGTCGGCCTGGGCGCCGGTCGCGCTGGAGGCGAGTCAGTACTACGCCGAGCCGGAGATGGCCACGGTCGACCCCGCCTCGCTCGCCCTCGCCCTGGCCGGAAACCCGGCCGAGCTGGGCCTGCTCCGCGTCAACTTCCGCACCGCCGACCCGGAAGCCCTCGCCGCGCTCAAGGCCGCCTTCCTCGCGGACGGCACCGACGACGAGTTCCTCGTCTTCCTCAACACCTTCCAGCCCGACGAGAACCTCGACACGGGCACCCCGGCCGACCGCGCCCAAGCGGGGACCTGGGGCCGCGTCCCGAAGACCTACGTCCGCCTCGCCGACGACGCGAGCATGCCCCTCGCCCTCCAGGACCGGCTGATCCGCGAGGGCGACGAGCTGACCCCGGACAACCCCTACGACGTACGCACCCTCGCGGGCAGCCATCTGAAATGGCTGGTCGACCCGGCACCGGCGGCCCGCGTCCTCGCCCGGATCGCCCAGCTCGCCCCGGTCACCGGCTGACCGGGAAATACCTCTTTGTCCTTACATCCTGACCTGACCCGGTCGGCATGTCTGGACAAACCATTGACAGCGGACGGTGCAGGGACTTGTATCCCGTCCCGACGCAACAGCGCTCACCCTTCCCAGCACAGTGAGGTGCAGGACAGATGGACCGCTCTTCTCGCTCGCGCTCGCGCCGACTGGCCCCCGTCGTGGCAGTGGCCGCCGCGGCAGCCCTCACCCTCGCCGGCTGCTCCAGCGGTTCCGGCGGGAAGAAGGCGGCGGAGGGCGGCTCGGGGGCACCGGCCGGGAAGGCCGACACCCCCCGGATGACGGTCGCGCTGGTCACCCACCAGTCGCCCGGCGACACCTTCTGGGACATCGTCCGCAAGGGCGCCGAGGCCGCCGCCGCCAAGGACAACATCAAGCTCGTCTACTCCGCCGACCCCAGCGCGGGCACCCAGGCCAACCTGGTGCAGAACGCCGTGGACCAGAAGGTGGACGGCATCGCGCTCACCCTGGCCAAGCCGGACGCGATGAAGGACGTCATCGCCAAGGCGAACACGGCGAAGATACCCGTCGTCGGCCTCAACTCCGGGCTCAGCGACTGGAAGAAGCTCGGACTGCTCCAGTTCTTCGGGCAGGACGAGAGCGTCGCGGGCGAGGCGCTCGGCAAGAAGCTCGACGAGGTCGGCGCCAAGAAGATCGTCTGCGTGATCCACGAGCAGGGCAACGTCGGCCTCACTCAGCGCTGCGACGGGGTGAAGAAGACCTTCTCCGGCACGACCGAGACGCTGTACGTCAACGGCACCGACCGGCCCTCCGTGCAGTCCACCATCACCGCCAAGCTGAAGCAGGACAGCTCCCTCGACCATGTCGTCACCCTCGGCGCCCCCTTCGCGCTGACCGCCGTGCAGTCCGTCGCCGAGGCGGGGGGCAAGGCCAAGGTCGCCACCTTCGACCTCAACAAGGATCTCACCGGCGCCATCCAGAAGGGCACCATCGAGTTCGCCGTCGACCAGCAGCCCTACCTCCAGGGCTACTTGGCCGTCGACTCGCTGTGGCTGTACAAGAACAACGGCAACTCCAGCGGTGGCGGCGAGCAGCCGGTGCTCACCGGTCCGGCTTTCGTGGACAAGTCCAACGTGGACCGGGTCGCCGAGTTCGCGGCGAAGGGCACCCGCTGATGAGTACCGCCGAGCAGACGGCACCGGCCTCCGGCCCGCCGTCGAGCGCCGGGCGCCCGCTCGCGCTGCGGCTGCTGGCCCGGCCCGAAGTGGGCGTGTTCCTGGGCGCGTTGGCCGTCATGGTCTTCTTCCTCATCGCCGCGCCCTCGCTGCGCCAGGGCGACTCGATGGCCACCGTGCTCTACCAGTGCTCCACCATCGGGCTGATGGCGCTGCCGGTCGCCCTGCTGATGATCGGCGGGGAGTTCGACCTGTCCTCCGGCGTCGCCGTCATCACCTCCGCGCTCACCGCGAGCATGCTCAGCTACCAACTGACGGTGAACGCCTGGACCGGCGTCCTCGTCTCCCTCGTCCTCTGCCTGGCCATCGGGGCGTTCAACGGCTGGATGGTGGTGCGCACCGGGCTGCCCAGCTTCCTGGTCACGCTCGGCACCTTCCTGATCCTCCAGGGTGTCAACCTCGCCGTCACCAAACTGGTCACCGGCAATGTCGCCACCGACGACATCAGTGACATGGACGGCTTCGGCCAGGCCAAGGCGGTCTTCGCGTCCTCGGTCGACATCGGGGGCGTCCAGGTGAAGATCACCGTCTGCTACTGGCTGGCCTTCGCCGCGCTCGCCACCTGGGTGCTGCTGCGCACCAAGTACGGCAACTGGATCTTCGCGGTCGGTGGCAGCAAGGAGAGCGCCCGCGCGGTCGGTGTGCGGGTGGACTTCACCAAGATCACGCTGTTCATGCTGGTCAGCTTCGGCGCGTGGTTCGTCGGCATGCACAACCTGTTCGCGTTCAACACCGTGCAGTCCGGCGAGGGCGTGGGCCAGGAGCTGATCTACATCGCGGCCGCGGTGATCGGCGGCTGTCTGCTCACCGGGGGCTCGGGGTCCGCGATCGGGCCGGTCTTCGGCGCGTTCATGTTCGGCATGGTCAACCAGGGCATCGTCTTCGCGGGCTGGAACCCCGACTGGTTCAAGGCGTTCCTCGGCGTGATGCTGCTCGGCGCCGTCCTGATCAATCTGTGGGTCCAGCGCACGGCGACCCGGAGGTGAGTGAGATGACCGACCAAAGCACCGCCCCGCTGGTGGAGTTGCGCGACGCGGGCAAGGCGTACGGCAATGTACGCGCCCTGCACGGCGTCGACCTGACCGTGCACGCCGGACGGGTCACCTGCGTCCTCGGCGACAACGGCGCGGGCAAGTCCACCCTGATCAAAATCATCTCGGGCCTGCACCGGCACACCGAGGGCGAATTCCTCGTGGACGGCGAGCCGGTGCGCTTCGACAGCCCGCGCGACGCCCTCGCCCAGGGCATCGCCGCCGTCTACCAGGACCTCGCGACCATCCCGCTGATGCCGGTCTGGCGGAACTTCTTCCTCGGCTCCGAACTCACCAAGGGCCCCTGGCCGTTGCGCCGCCTGGACATCGCCCGGATGAAGGAGACCGCCGACCGCGAGCTCCGGGAGATGGGCATCGCCCTGGACGACCTGGAACAGCCCATCGGCACCCTCTCCGGCGGCCAGCGCCAGTGCGTGGCCATCGCCCGCGCCGTCCACTTCGGCGCCCGCGTGCTGATCCTGGACGAGCCGACCGCCGCGCTCGGCGTCAAGCAGTCCGGGGTGGTCCTCAAGTACATCGCCGCCGCCCGCGAACG
Source organism: Streptomyces sp. NPDC002176 (assembly GCF_044903645.1). Classification (NCBI taxonomy): domain Bacteria; kingdom Bacillati; phylum Actinomycetota; class Actinomycetes; order Kitasatosporales; family Streptomycetaceae; genus Streptomyces; species Streptomyces sp. NPDC002176. The sequence goes on along the minus strand of NZ_JBJDQW010000001.1, from coordinate 1,009,659 downwards.
GGGCCTCGGCGTCATCTTCATCACCCACAACCCCCACCACGCCTACATGGTCGGCGACCACTTCAGCGTCCTGCGCCTCGGCACCCTCGAACTCAGCGCGGCCCGCGGCGACATCACCCTGGAGGACCTCACCAACCACATGGCCGGTGGCACCGAACTCACGGCGCTTAAGCATGAGTTGGCGCAGGTGCGGGGAGTGGACGTGGCGGAGCTGCCGTGATGTCGGCTCAGGGGCGGATGAGCGCCTTGAGGACTCGGCGCTCCGCCATGGCCCGGTAGGCGTCCGGCGCCTGGTCCAGGGGGAATTGGCGGTCGAATACGCGGCCGGGGTCGATCGTGCCGTCCAGGACGTCGGGCAGCAGGTGCTCGATGTAGGCGCGGGCGGGACTCGCTCCGCCGGTCAGGGTGATGTTGCGCAGGAACTCCGGTCGGCCGAGCGGCCCTTGCTCGTACTGGGGGACGCCGAGGCGGCTGATCGTGCCGCCGTCCAGGACCGTACCCAGGGCGGTGTCGAGGGCCTCGCGGGTGCCGACGGCCTCGATCACCTTGCCGACCCCGCCGGTGAGGTCACGGATGCGGGCGACGCCCTCCGGACCGCGCTCGGCGACGACATCGGTGGCGCCGAACTCCCTTCCCAGGTCCGTACGTTGCGCGTGGCGCCCCGCGAGGACGATCCGCTCGGCGCCCAGCCGCCTGGCGGCGATCACCGCACAGAGTCCGACCGCGCCGTCCCCGATGACCAGCACCGTGTTGCCGCGGCCGACGCCCGCGGTGACGGCGCCGTGGTGGCCGGTGGTCATGACGTCCGAGAGGGCCAGCAGTGAGGGCACCAGGGCGGAGTCGGCGGCCACGGGCAGCTTCACCAGGGTGCCGTCCGCGTGCGGGACGCGGACCGCTTCGCCCTGGCCGCCGTCGACGCCGTCGAAGCCGTACCGGCCGCCGTCGCGGCACGAGATGTGCAGGCCCCGGGCGCAGTAGTCGCAGGTGTTGTCGCAGTAGGTGAAGGGGGCGACGACCAGGTCACCCGCCTTCAGCCCGGTCACCTCGGCGCCGGTCTCCTCGACCACGCCGAGGAACTCGTGGCCCATGGGGCGGCCGGTGTCGGTGGCGGGCATCGAGGCGTACGGCCACAGGTCACTGCCGCACACGCACGCGGCGACCGTACGGACCACGGCGTCGGAGGGCTTGATGATCTTCGGGTCGGGCCGGTCCTCGACGCGGACGTCTCCGGCTCCGTACATCACTGCTGCGCGCATGAGTGCTCCTGGGGGAGAGGGGGCTCCCACCTTCGCCCGGTCGGCGCCCAGGTGGCAGGGCGGGCTCTTCGGGGGTCATGACAGGGCCCCTCTCGTACGCGCCCCGCTGGGGGAGACTGGGGGAATGGCATCAGACAGCGAGAGCGCCGAACTGGGCCGCTTTCTGCGCGCCCGCCGCACCGGGACCAGCCCCCAGCACGTCGGCCTCACCCCCGGCCCCGGCATCCGCCGCACCCCCGGCCTGCGCCGCGAGGAGCTGGCCACGCTCGCCGGGATCAGCATCGACTACTACGTACGCCTGGAGCGCGGCAAGGAGACCCGGCCCAGCCCCGCCGTGCTCGACGCCCTCGCCCGCGCCCTGCGCATGGACGACCAGGAGCACCACCACCTGCGCGAACTCGCCGCCCGCGCCGCCCGCTACACCCCCGAGCCGCCGCCCGCGCCCAGCCGCTCGGTGGGCCCGCACCTCAAGCTGCTGCTCGAATCGCTGCGCCCGTACCCGGCCTACGTGATCAGCCGCAGCATGGACCTGCTCGCCTGGAACCCCGGCGGCCTGGCCCTCTACGCGGGCATCGCCGACTGGCCCGCCACGCAGCGCAACCTCGCCCGCTACTTCTTCCTGCACCCCGCGGCCCGCGACCTCTTCACCGACTGGGAGCAGCTGATCACCGGCTGCGTCTCCCGCCTCCGTGCCGTCGCCGGTACCGCCCCGGACGCCCCCGACCTCACCCGACTCGTCGGCGAACTCCTGCTCAAGAGCCCGGAGTTCGCCGGACTCTGGGAGCGCTACGAAGTCACCCGGCGCAAACCCGCCACCAAGACGTTCCACCACCCCCACATCGGCACGGTCACCCTCACCTCCCAGGTCCTGCACGTCGAAGCCACCCCCGGCCAGCGCATCGGCGTCTACACCGCCGAACCCGGCACCCCCGAACACGACGCCCTCCTCCTACTCGACATGACCGCACCCCAGCCCGCACCCGCCCCGTCATGACGGTCGGCACCTAGGAGAGGGGGGGCTGGACCGGATTCCGGCCGTCGACCGCTGAGCGCGTCAGCCGGTGCGCACCTCTGCCAGGGGCACCGGTCGGTGTTCGCGCAGCGACAGGGTGCACGCCTCCGCGATCCAGCCCGCTTCGAGCGCCTCCTCGATCGTGCAGGGGGAGGGGCGGGTAGTGGCCACCACCTCGGTGAAGGCGGTGAGTTCGGCGCGGTAGGCGGGGGTGAAGCGGTCCATGAAGAAGTCGTGCGGGGTGCCGGAGGGGAAGGTGACTCCGGGCTCGGCCGAGCGGAGCGGGAGCCGGTCGTCGAGGCCGACCGCGAGGGAGTCCGCGAAGCCGAGCAGCTCCATGCGTACGTCGTGACCCCGCGCGTTGTGGCGGGAGTTGGACACCACGGCGATCGTGCCGTCGTCCAGTGTGAGGACCGCGCTCGTGGTGTCCGCGTCGCCCGCCTCCCCGATGTACGCGGCGCCCCGGTTGCCGCCGACCGCGTACACCTCGGTCACCTCGCGGCCGGTCACCCAGCGGATCATGTCGAAGTCATGGACGGAACAGTCGCGGAAGATGCCGCCGGACGCGGCGACGTACGCGGCGGGCGGCGGCGCCGGGTCCAGGGTGGTGGAGCGCACCGTGTGCAGCTTGCCCAGTTCGCCGGAGCGGACGGCGGCCCGCGCCGCCATGAAGCCCGCGTCGAAGCGGCGGTTGAAGCCGATCTGGATCGGTACCCCGCTGTCCCGCACGGCGTCCAGCACGGCCACGCCCTCCGCGATCGTGCGGGCCACCGGCTTCTCGCAGAACACCGGCACGCCCGCCGCGACCCCGGCCCGGATCAGCGCCGGGTGGGCGTCGGTGGCGGCCGCGATCACCAGCCCGTCCACCCCGGCCGCGAGCAGCGCCTCGGGGGAGTCCGCGACCTGGGCCCCGTACCGTTCGGCGGCCGCCTTCGCCGCGTCCGCCACCGGGTCGGCGACGACGAGGGAGGTGACGGCGTCCAGCGCGGACAGGGTCTCGGCGTGGAAGGCGCCGATGCGGCCGAGGCCGAGAATTCCGATACGCATGTGCTCGAGTGCTCCTCGCGTGTGCTGGGACAGGGGCCGCGCTTCAGCTCACCGGCAGGTCGACCCACCCCCGGTCCGCCGCCGACACCGTCATCGCGTCCAGCACCCCGGCCGCGCGCACCGCGTCCGTGAGCGTGGCGCCGTACGGTTTGCCCTGCGCGATCGAGCGGAGGAACCGGTACGCCTCGATGACCTTCAGGTCGTCGTAGCCCATCGCGTTGGCCGCGCCGGGCTGGAACGCGGCGAACTCGCCGTCGCCCGGCCCGACGTACACCGTGCTCACCGGCTGGTCCTGGTACGTGCCGCCCCGGCTGACGCGGAGTTCGTTCAGCCGCCGGAAGTCCCAGAACAGCGCGCCCTCGGTGCCGTGCACCTCGAAGCCGTAGTTGTTCTGCTCGCCGACCGACACCCGGCACGCCTCCAGCACGCCACGGGCGCCGGAGGCGAAGCGCAGCAGGCAGCTCACGTAGTCCTCGTTCTCCACCGGGCCGCGCTCGCCGCCCGCCGCGAGGGTGTGCCCGGCGGTGGCGCCGGTCGGCCGGGACCGCTCCGGGACGAACACCGCCGTGTCGGCGGCCAGCGACGCGATGTCCCCGAGCAGGAAGTACGCGAGGTCGGCGCCGTGCGACGCCAGGTCGCCCAGCACCCCGCTGCCGCCCCGCTCCCGCTCGTACCGCCAGGTCAGGGCGGAGTCCGGGTGGGCCGCGTAGTCGCTCAGCAGCCGGACGCGGGCGTGGGTGACCCGGCCGATCCCGCCGGAGGCGATCAGCTCGCGGGCGGCCTCCACGGCGGGCGCGTTGCGGTAGTTGAAGCCGACCGCGCCCTGCACACCGGCCGCGGCGACCGCGTCCGCGACCGCGCGGGCGTCCGCGCCGTTCAGCCCGACCGGCTTCTCGATCCAGAGGTGCTTGCCCGCCTCCGTCATGGCGACGCCGATCTCGCGGTGCAGGAAGTTCGGCGCGGTGACGCTGACGGCGCGCACGCGGGGGTCGGCGGCCACCTCGCGCCAGTCGCGGGTGGCGGTGGCGAACCCGTACTGCGCGGCCGCCTCCTCCGCCCGCCCCGGCACCTCCTCGGCGACGGTCACCAGCTCGGGGCGCAGGGGGAGCCGGGGGTAGTGGTGCGGCAGGCGGGCGTACGCCTGGGTGTGCACCCGGCCCATCCAGCCGAAACCGACGACGGCGACACCCAGCGCATCCACCATGACAGCCCTTCTCCGGACCAGATCCACATCTGCCCGGCCCACCTTTGTGCGGACAAATACCGGGTGTCAACCCTGGTGCACGCCCCCGACCGGTGCACACCGGCGTGCGGGGGTCCGGGCTCCGGGTGATCGTGGGAGGCATGGCTGCTGACCCGACGACGGAGACCGCCGCACCCCGGCCGCGGCGCGAGACCCGCGAGTCCGTCCTGTTCGGCGGGGTGTACGGCGCCGTCCTGGCCAGCTCCCTGGTCGCCGCGCTCACCCAGCACGGGCACGGCACCGCGGCCAGCCGCCGCTACGACGCCCTGTGGGTGCTGGTCACCGCGTTCGCCTCGGCCTTCGCCCACGGCTACGCCCACCATGTCGCCGAGCGCGGCCCCCGGCGCCGTGGCGAGGTGCTGCGCGTCCTCCGCGACGAGTGGCCGCTCGTCGCGGCGACCCTGCCGACCGTGTTCCTGCTGGCCGGTGCGGGCTGGGGGTGGTGGCCGCCGGGCGACGTCGAGTACCCCGCGCTCTACCTCAACATCGCCATCCTCTTCACCCTCGGCCTCCTCACCGCCCACTGGGCGGCCCGCAGCTGGCCCGCCGCGATCCTCACCGGCCTCGCGGACGCCCTCCTCGGCTTCGTCGTGGTCATCGCCAACGCCCTCATCAAGTGACACGCCGGTACGGGCACCAGTGCGGGTGCGGTAGGGTTGACCTGCGTGATCACGCGGAACACTCCGCTGGATCACCTCGGGACGTGGCGCAGCTTGGTAGCGCACTTGACTGGGGGTCAAGGGGTCGCAGGTTCAAATCCTGTCGTCCCGACTCGTGAGAGTCGCAGGTGAGGGCCGGTTACGGAGAATTCCGCAACCGGCCCTCGGCTGTTCGTGGGGACCAGCCGCTCGGCCTACGTCACCGCGGTCAGCGTCGCGTAGACCACGACGTTGCTCTGATAGCCGGTGCCCTTGACGTAGCGGCCGCCGCAGGTGATCAACCGGAGTTCGGGTCGGCCGGTACTGCCGTAGACCTTCTCGCTGGGAAAGTTCTTCCGGTCGTGAAGCTCGACGGCGCGGACGGTGAACACCGCCGTCCGCCGGTCCGCCCGGCTGACCTCGATGGTCGCGCCCTCGGTCAGGTCGCCGAGGTCGTAGAAGACGCCGGGACCGCCGGTGGGGGTGTCCACATGCCCGGTGGCGAGGGCGGTACCCGCAGAGCCGGGAGCCGTGCCGTCGCCGTACCAGCCTGCGACGCCGGGGCTCGACGCGGCCGGGGCCCGGAGCGCCCCGGCCGCGTCGAGGCCCACGCGTGCCATCGGCGCGTTCACGCCGATGGCACCGATCCGCAGCCGGACCGGCGCCGCGGGAGGCAGCGCCGGGACCGCGCGGCGGGCGGGGTCCGTGGAGACCCCTGGGAGACGGTCGGACTTGGCAGCGGTCGAGCCCGCCCGTGGCGGCCGGTGCGGGGACGGGCCCTCGTCGCTCACGCCGGAGATCAGCAGCACCGTACCCGCCGCCATGGCGCAGGCCAGGCCGAGCCGTGCGCAGAGGTACGGATCATGGGAAGCGCCGATACGGCGTCCGAGTCTCGGCCAGAGTCCGCGTGCCATCGCCAGGCTCGGCGGTCAGACTCGGATGTCGTCCGGGCGGCGCCGCATCAGCACCAGCCCTCCGGCGGCGGCCGTGGCCAGGAGTCCGCCGCCGAGGGCGAGCCCCACGCCGCCGGTGTCCTCCGCCGGTCCGAATCCGGCGTTGACCGAGCCCTTCGGGGTGTGACCGGTGACCTCGTACGTCTCCGTGACCTTGGTCAGCGGCGGACACTTCAGGGTGACGGTGTCACTGCCCGCCTTGGCTCCATCCGGGATCTGGAACTCGCCGGTGAGCTCCCCCTCCTCGTCACCTTCGAAGAGGTGGAAATCCCCGCCCGCCTCCGAGTGGCCCTTGCCGTAGTCCGCGTCGGGGTCGCAGGCGTCCGTAGTGACCGTGACCGTGGAGCCCGGGGCGGCGTTCCACGGGTAGATACTGACATCCGAGTCGTCGGCGGCGGCGACCGGGATCTGCAGTCCGAGGGCACCGATAGCCAGGCCGATCCCTGCACCTATGTGTCTGTAACGCATGCGAATCCTCCAACGGAACGGTGTCCGGCCTACCCGGTGCGGCGCATCTTTCGCGCTCTGTCCACGAGGCAACCGACAGCCCGCGGGTTCCGCAACCTGGCGCATCGCCACATATGTCGCCCAGTCAGGTGCCGAGACGGTCCTCCTTGGTACCCCTGCGCAGGTCACCGCCGCGGAGATCATCAACAGCGACCACCCGCCGCCCCTTGGCCATCATGGTGAATGGGCGCCATGACGATGGGCGCCGTATGTCCCCGCAGGTTCCTGCATCGTCGCGCCGGCGGCGGGAGCCGCGGGCGGCAGGCTCGCCGGGTCGGTGGGAGCGGAGACGGGCTCCGTTCCGTCGATTAAGGGCCGATAAATTCCGGGCGGGAGTCGCTGGCATAACGGTTGGTGATGGGGGAGAGTGTGGCTCGCTATTGGACGCGGTGGCTGGATCGTGCTGATATTGGCCTGCCAGTGCGATGGGTGGGCGGCACGGTGGCCCTATTGACTTCGGGAGACCTGTAGTGGGAACCGTTGAGAATACCGAAGAGATGTACAACCTCTTCAACAAGACGGCCAAGGCTTATGACCAGAGCGGTGTGGAGTTCTTCCGGCCCATCGGGCGTCGGCTTGTCGAGTTCTCGGGTATTTCCGCCGGGGATTCCGTGCTGGACATCGGCGCCGGTCGCGGTGCCGCGCTGTTCCCGGCTGCCGCCGCGGTCGGCGAGAGCGGTGAGGTCGTCGGTGTCGACATCTCCGAGGAGATGGTCAAGTACACGCGGCGGGACGCGGAAGAGCTCGGCCTGAAGCAGGTCGGCCTGCGGGTCATGAACGGCCAGCGGCCGGAGTTCGAGGTCGGCCGGTTCGACGCGGTGATCGGCAGCTGCAGCCTCTTCATCTGGGTCAAGGGCGCCGACGACGTGCGCCCCTACCTGGAGCTGCTCCGCGCGGGAGGGCGGTTCGCGACGGCCGCGCCGTCGTTCTTCTCCACGGTGCACGGCAAGTGGGCGCTCTTCCCGGACGCCGTCAACGAACTGCTGATGCCGTACATGCTGCAGTCGCTGAAGCAGAGCGGCGCGTACGACTCCCAGTTCGCCAACGCCGGTGCGAACTGGCTCGTCACCGCGGAGTCGATCGAGAAGACCCTCGCGGAGGCGGGCTTCACCGATATCGAGGTGATCGAGGAAGAATTGCCGGTCGTCGTGGAATCGGGCGAGCAGTGGGTCGAATTCACGTACACCACCGGAATGCGGGGAATGTGGGAGCGCATCGAGGAGAACGAGCGCCGCGAAGTCATCGCCGAGGTCTGCCGACGACTGGACGCCCTGCGGGACGAGAACGGAGTCATCCCTGTTCCCGTTCCGATCGTCTACATGCGCGCCTCCGCGCCTGAGGTCGGCTGAGGCAAAAAACCTTCCGGGAATTCGTTCGGCATTTCGGCGGGGGAGAAGTGGCAGCAAGGGGCGAAGGTGACTGGCCGGTCACCGAGAGGGAGACCGAACTCGCGGAGATCAGGGAGTGGACGGCGGCGGGGGTCGGCGCACTCCTGGTGGGCGAGCAGGGGGTCGGGAAGACCACCCTCCTCAACGCCGCACTGCGGCAGGCCGAGCGCGACGGGGCCCGGGTGGTGCGCGGCGACGCCGTGCGCGACCACCTCCACGCGTGGGGCCGGGCGAAGGCCGCACACCCCCGCACAGTCGTGGCGCTCGACGACGTGCGTACGGCCGACCCGGAGATGCTGGGGCTGGTGTGCCGACTGGCCGACAGCGGCCAGGCTTTGCTGCTGGCCACCGCCCAGCCCGGCGCCGCGCTGCCCACCGGGCTGCGGCGCCTGCTGATCGGCAAGAGCGTACGGCGGCTCGCCGTCGGCGCCCTCGGCCGTACCGGCGTCGTACGCATGCTCACCGCCCGGCTCGGCGGGCCGGTGGCCGTCGCTACCGCGGAGCGCTTCTGGGACCTCAGCCGCGGGAACGCCCTGATCCTCCGTGAACTGGCGGACCAGGCCCTCGCCGAGGGCACCCTGCGCCAGGTGCGTGGGAGGTGGCGGTGGCCGGGCCTGTCGGCCGTGCCCGACAGTCGACTCGCCGACCTCGCGGCTCTGCTGCTCGGCGACCTCGATCCGGCCGAGCGCGAGCTGGTGAACATGCTGGCCCTCGCCGGGCCGCTGGAGGCCGGTCTGTCCGTCGTCGAGGCACGGGGAGAGGCGGCGGAGTCGCTGAACCGCCGTGGCGTCCTCGTGGCCGAGCGCTCGCGGTTCCGGCTCTCGCTGCGGCTCGCCCACCCCTTCTGCGCGGCCGTGGTCGGCGCGAGCCTGCCGGAACTGACGGCACGTCGGCTGAGGATGGAGATCGCCGACGCGATCTCGGGCACCGGGGCCCGCCGCCCCGACGACGCCGCCCGGATCGCCGGGCTCCGGCTGGGGGCAGGGCCGCTGCCCGGGCCCGCCGAGCTGACCCGGGCTGCCGTCGGTGCGCTGCGCGGCGAGGATCACCGGCTCGCGGAGCGGCTCTGCCGCGCGGCCCTCGCCGCCGGGGTCACCACGGCCGACGCCGGTCTGGACGTGATCCTGGGGCAGGCCCTGGCCGGTCAGTCCCGGCACGTCGAGGCCGAGGCATGCTTCGCGCGAGCACAGGCAGGGTCACCGCGTCCCCGCGCCCTCAACATGGGGCTCGGCCTCGGACGGCTCGCCGAAGCGGAAGCCGTCGCCGCGACGGACCGCGGAACACGTGCCGTCGTCCGGCTGCTCAAGGACCGGATCGGGGAGGCCCGGCAGCTGGCCGGAACGGCGGAGGGCATGGAGCCCCTGCTCGCCCTGCTCCACCACCAGGCGGGCGACGACGCGGCCGCCCTGGCGGTCCTGTCCAAGGCCCGGCCGACCCTGGCCGACCGGGACGAGACGGCACGCTGCGACCACCTGTACGTCACCGGATGCGTCACCGCGCACGCCAGGGGCCTGACCGAGGCGGAGGCGGTATTGGCGGAGCTGCGCGAGCAGGCTCGGGACGGCGGCCCGCGTACGCGTCTGTACGCCCGCATGCTGGAAGCGCGGATGCTGCGCGCGGCGGGCCGTGCGGCCGAGGCGGTCGAGCCGCTGCGGCAAGCCGCCGCGTACGGCGGGACCGTCGACTGGCTCAGCACGCGTTCTGTGCGCCTGGCCCGACTGGCCGGTGCGGTGGCCGAGTCGGGCGACACCGTGGAGGCGGCCTCGCTGCTGGAGGAGGCCCGGGAGGCACAGCGGGACGAGTGCGCGTACCCGCTGATGGCGGATGCCGTGGAGCTGGAGGGCGCGCTGGTGACGGCCTGCCTCGGCCACCGTGAGGCCGCGGCGGGCCGGGCCGTCGAAGTCGCCGAGCGGGCGATGGCGGCGGGTCGGTTCGCCCAGGCCCTGTCCGCGCTGCATCTGGCGGCCCGGGCGGGGGCGGCGCCCCGGGCGGGGACGGTCGAGGTGCTCCCGGTACGGATGGCGGACGATGTCGTACTGCGGCACGTCAGGGCGCTCGCGGAAAGCGACGGCGAGGCCCTGGAAGGGGTCTCCCGGCGGTTCGACGACCTGGGGTCGCCGCTGCTCGCGGCGGAGGCGGCCGCGCACGCCGCCCGCACCCGTCAGGCGTCCGGCGACCGCCGCGGGGCCCGGATCGCGCAGGCCGCCGGTGCGGAGCTGGCCGCCCGGTGCGGAGCGGAGCCGCCGGAGTGGGCCGTCCCCGGGAACCGTCGGGACCCGGACGCTTGGGCGGAACTCACGGCCCGGGAACGGGAGATAGCGAGCCTCGCGGTCTCCCAGCTGTCCAACCAGGAGATAGCCGACCGGCTGGTGCTGTCCGTACGCACCGTGGAGAACCATCTCTACCGCGCGTACGGGAAGCTGGGCGTCACCGCGAGGACGGAACTCGCACGCGTCCTGAGCAGGGGGACCGTCCAGGTCAGGCGTATCGCCTGAGGAAGGACCGGGCGCGGCGGCCCTGTCCCATCGCGCGCGAGTCAGGCGAGTCGGGCGGGCCGGTGGACGACACCCGGCCCGCCCGTCGTCGTACCGGAGCCGGTCAGGGCGTCGTCGTCTCGGCCAGTGCCCGCGTGACGCGTTCGTTCCAGGCGGCGAAGGTCGGCGTGCCGGTCAGCTCTCCGAAGGTCACCGCCAGGCCCGCGCGACGCCACTTGGTGACCAGCCGCATCATCTGCAGGGATTCGAGGCCCAGTTGAATGAGGTTGGCGTCGTCCTCGATCTCGGACGGGCTGACGCCGATCAAGTCGGCCAGTGCCGCGCGCAGTTCCTCACCCGTGAGGGGGGCGGCGGCCGCGACGCTCTGCCGGTGGTCGGTGTCCGTCGGGGTGCGGTCGCTCATGATGGTGTGGTCGTCCTTTCCGGCCGAATGGCGTGGGGCAGAGGGCGTGTCGGTCCGAGGGGCCGGTGGGTCATGCGGCGGGTTCGGCGACGATCTCCAGGATGGCGACGCCCGCCTCGAAACCAGGGCTGCCGGTGAACAGCATCACCTTGTCGCCCGGACCGACCTGACGGGTGCTCCACAGGTGCTCCAGGCCGATGAAGACGTCGGCGGCGCTGATGTGGCCGACCTTGCTGGTGTGCTCCCAGATGCCGCTGTCGAGGCCGAAGCCGATCGGGTCCAGGAACTGGTCGCGCAGCGCGTCGAGCGTGGCGCTCGGGTGGCAGACCCGCTTGATCTCGGTCGCGGTGATACCGGCGTCCGCCAGGGCCTCGTCGAGGGCCTTCTGCAGGACCTCGCCGGGGTGCTCCATGGGCGGTGTGTTGCCCGCGGCCCACTCCTCCATCCAGAACTTGACGCGGGCCTCGTAGTCCAGCTCCCTGCCGACGGTCACGGCCGGCGGGAAGATCGGCTCGCTGCCGCGGTGCAGCGCCTCCATGCCGGGAGCGGAGTACGTACCGATGGACAGCAGCTTGGCGAAGCCGCCGGTGCGCGAGACGACCGCGGCCGCGGCGCCGTCACCGAAGATGGAAAGGCGGGACGTCGTCCAGCGGTCGACCAGCGGGGTGGAGTAATTGTCCGCCGCGGTGAGCAGAACCGCCGTCTTACGCATTTCGCAGGCGAGCCGGTGCGCGGAAATGGCCAGGGAGGAAAGCATTCCCTGGCATCCCTGCTTGACTTCCAGCGCCGTAATGGGCGTGTTGAGGGTATTGGTGAGCACATAATGGGCCGGGGACCAGCCGTCGGGGCCCTGATGATAGGCGGAACTGTGGAACAGGGCGCCGAATTCCGAAGCCGCGACACCCGAGCGCTCAATCGCCTCCTTCGCGGCCAGTACGGCCATCTCGGGAGCGGACAGCGAATCGGAGATCGCGACGGACTCCAGTCCCGAAGCCTCTCGGACGTCCGCGCCGTACCAACCGGACTGCACGGCCTGCTCCGTTGTCACGAGGCCGGGCACAAAGGTGCCGAGGCCCGACAGATAGACGTCGCCAAACTTCATTGCGGTCCCTTCCGACGCCTCTCCAGGGGATGCGGCGTGGCCTGATGCGTGCTCTGTCGCCTCCCAGACCACCACGGTGACGGGCGTGGCGCGTGAGTACCGGCTACTCAGATCGCGGGCGGCGGGCCGGGGTCCGCACACCCGCACGGCGGGCGCCCCGGTGGGCCGGAAGTCTTCGACAGGCCGATTAACACCCGTTTTAGTGGGGCTTTAGCATGCGGCCTGTACATTCCGGTTTGTGTTACGGGGGAGAGAATGCACAAGGCATGTGATCGACTGGCCGTGCGCGACACGAGTGCACTCACAGGGAGGGCAGGCTGGACCGAGATGAAGGCGTCCATTCCGAGGCGATCAGCGCGCGACGCGCCCACCGGCTGGCGCATTCTCCTCGTGGAGAGCAATGATGAGGACGCCGACCCCTTGATGACGAGGCTGCGGCGGTACGGGCATCATGTGGAACGGGTTACCGGCGGAATTCCGGCACTCGGCGCGTACGGCGGTGCGGACCTCGTTCTGCTGGATCTCGAACTGCCCGACCTGGACGGCCTCGAGGTCTGTCGGCAGATCCGCGCCGAGGCGGACACGGCGGTCATCGCGGTGACCGCCCGGGGCACGGAACTCGACCGGGTCCTCGGCCTGCGGGCCGGTGCCGACGACTACCTCGTGAAGCCGTACGGCTTCCAGGAGTTGCTGGCGCGCATGGAGGCGCTCATGCGGCGCGTCCACCTGTCGGCCGCGGACCCGTCGGTGATCGTTCGCGGGCCGCTCCGCATCGACGCGGCCGCCCGCCGGGTGAGCCTGGACGGCCGTCGAGTGGACGTCACCCGCAAGGAGTTCGATCTGCTGTACCTGCTGGCGGTCCAGCCCCGGAACGTCGTCCCACGGAAGACGATCATGCAGACCGTCTGGGGCGACGTATGGTCCCGGCGCACCATCGACACGCACATCAGCAGTCTGCGGGGCAAGCTCGGCAGCAGCGACTGGATTCGCAACGTCCGCGGCGTCGGCTTCCAGCTCGGGTGTGCCTGAGAGCTGCCCCGTACTCACCCATGAGTCGACACGCGCCCGGCGTGCCCGACCACGCCCGTCCCGCGGCACGGGACCGGCCCAGGTGCCCTCTCCTCCCTTCCCACCCGGACATCAACAGTCAGCGCACGATTGGGAGTTCATCCATGTCTGAATCCGCTCAGGGAAATGCCTTCACCGACGAGACCGAGCTGCGCGGGATCAACCGCGCGACGGTGGAGACCTACATGGCGGCCCTCGGTGAGGCCCGCCTGAAGCGCCACCTGCTCTTCACGGAGGACGGCGTCGGAGGTCTGTGGACCACCGACACCGGTGCCCCGATCGCCATCCGCGGCCGCGACCGGCTCGGCGAGCACGCGGTGTGGTCGCTCAAGACCTTCCCGGACTGGGAGTGGTACAACGTCCAGATCTTCGAGACCCAGGACCCCAACCGCTTCTGGGTGGAGTGCGACGGCCGGGGCAAGATCCGCTTCGCGGACTATCCGGAGGGTTACTACGAGAACCACTTCCTGCACTCGTTCGAGCTGGAGAACGGCCGGATCACGCTGCAGCGGGAGTTCATGAACCCGTTCGAGCAGCTGCGCTCCCTGGGCATCCCCGTCCCCGAGATCAAGCGCGCCGGTATACCCACCTGACCGGCGGACGCCCTGCCGCATAGGAGGATCGATCCCGTGGACGAAGTCCTGCGCGACATTCGAATCCGCAAGGCACTGCAGCAGCCCGACTGGCCCGACCTGAGGCAGGCCGTGCGGGTGGGGGACACACTGGCGGCCGGGCCGGCGCTCGTACGGGCCGACGACGTCCGGGCGCTGCGTGCCGCGCTCGCCCGGGTCGTCACCGGTGAGGCGCTGGTCGTCCAGGCCGGTGACTGCGCGGAGGACCCCGACGAGTGCACGGCGACGGACGTGTCCCGCAAGGCGGCACTCCTGGACCTGCTCGCCGGGACGCTGCGCATGACCGCGCACAAGCCCGTCATCCGGGTCGGTCGCATCGCGGGCCAGTTCGCCAAGCCGCGCTCCAGCGCCACCGAGTCGGTGAGCGGCACTCCGCTGCCCACCTTCAGGGGCCACATGGTCAACGGGCCCGAGCCGGACCTCGAGGCCAGACGGCCCGACCCGTTACGCATGCTGACCTGCCACATGGCGGCCGACGAGATCATGAAGCACCTCGGCTGGCGGGCGGACGCCCCGCTGCGCGGCCTCCTCGGCCCGCCGGTGTGGACCAGCCACGAGGCGCTGCTGCTCGACTACGAGATCCCCATGCTGCGCGCGGACGACGTCGGCGTGCCGTTCCTCGGCTCGACGCACTGGCCCTGGATCGGCGAGCGCACCCGCCAACTGGACGGCGCGCACGTGGCGTTGCTCGCCCAGGTGAGCAACCCGGTGGGCTGCAAGGTGGGACCCACGATGGACCCCGCCGAGCTGGTGGCCCTGTGCGAGCGCCTGGACCCCGCTCGGACGCCGGGACGGCTGACGCTCATCTCCCGGATGGGCGCCGAGCTGGTCCCGGAGCGGTTGCCGGTGCTGGTCAAGGCCGTACGGGAGGCCGGTCATCCGGTCATCTGGCTGACCGACCCCATGCACGGCAACACCGTCACCGCGCCGGACGGCAACAAGACCCGCCACGTCGAGACGGTCTCGCTCGAGGTCCGGCGGTTCCAGGAGGCCGTCCTCGGCGCCGACGGCGTGTGCGGCGGGCTGCACCTGGAGACCACCCCGCACGACGTCACCGAGTGCGTCTCGTGCCTGGCGGACCTCGACCGCGTCGGCGACAAGTACACGTCGTTCTGCGATCCGCGGCTCAATCCGGAGCAGGCCGTCGCCGTCGTGTCCACCTGGAGCGTCTGACGCCGGACGCGTCCTGCTCCGCTCCCTCCGAGTCAGGTTTTGGAAGGCTGGAAGGCAGAAAATGGCCGGAATTCCCCCCATCGAGCCCTATGTGTTGCCGACCGCGGGTGACCTGCCCGTCAACACCGCCCAGTGGACCCTCCACCCCGACCGTGCCGTGCTGCTGGTCCACGACATGCAGCGCTTCTTCCTGGCGCCCTTCCCGGACGGCATCCGCGAACCGCTGGTGAGCAACGCGGCGGCACTGCGCGACCGCGCCGCCGCCCTCGGGGTCCCGGTGGCGTACACCGCGCAGCCGGGCAGCATGACCGAGCAGGAGCGCGGTCTGCTGGCCGACTTCTGGGGCCCCGGCATGCGCAGGGACCTCGCCGACCGCGCCGTCGCCGACGCGCTGGCCCCCCGCGAGGGCGACTGGCGGCTGACCAAGTGGCGCTACAGCGCCTTCCACAACTCACCCCTCCTCGCGCGGATGCGGGACGCCGGACGCGACCAGCTGATCCTCTGCGGTGTGTACGCCCATGTCGGCGTCCTGATGACGGCGGTCGAGGCGTTCACCCACGACATCCAGCCCTTCCTCGTCGCCGACGCCGTCGCCGACTTCGACGAGAGCCACCACCGCATGGCCCTCGACTACGCCGCCGGGCGCTGCGCGATGGTGCTCCCCGCCAAGCAGGTCTTCGCATGACCGGGGCGAGCGGCGACCTGCTCGACCACGTACTGACCGGTCACGCCGGGCCCTTCGCCCTGCTGTATCGGCCGGAGGCGGGCAGGCCGGGCGTCCTCGACGTCCTGGTCGGCCCCGTCACGACACCCGCGACGCTCGCGGAGATCCCGCTGCCGGACGCCCCGGCCCGCCCGGCCGGGGCGTGGCACGAGGTCCTCGCGGTCGTGCCGTACCGGCAGATCACCGAGCGGGGCTTCACGGCGACCGACGACGGCGCGCCCCTGGTCGCACTGCACGTGACCGGGCAGGAGCGGATTCCCCTCGCGGACGCCCTGCGCCGCATCCCGCAGGTGCCGACCGAGCTGGCCGACGCCCACTTCGACGTGGACGACGAGACCTATGAGGAGATCGTCCGCGCGGTCGTCGACGACGTGATCGGCGCGGGCGACGGAGCCAACTTCGTCATCAAGCGGTCCTTCGTCGCCGACATCACCGACTACCGGCCGCACAGCGCCCTGTCGTTCTTCTCGCGGCTCGTGCAGCGCGAGGTCGGCGCGTACTGGACGTTCCTGATCCACACGGGGGAGCGCACCCTCGTCGGCGCCTCCCCGGAACGGCACATCAGCCTCGACGCCGGTACCGCGGTGATGAACCCGATCAGCGGCACCTACCGCTATCCGGCGACCGGCCCCACCCTGCCCGAGGTCATGGACTTCCTCGCCGACCGCAAGGAGACCGACGAGCTGTACATGGTCGTCGACGAGGAACTCAAGATGATGGCCCGGATCTGCGAGGGGGGCGGCCGGGTCAAGGGCCCCTATCTCAAGGAGATGGCCCGCCTCGCCCACACCGAGTACTTCATCGAGGGCCGTACCTCGCGCGATGTGCGCGACATCCTGCGCGAGACCATGTTCGCCCCCACGGTGACCGGTTCGCCGCTGGAGAGCGCCTGCCGGATCATCGAGGCGTACGAGCCCACCGGGCGCGGCTACTACAGCGGCGTCGCGGCCCTGATCGGGCGTGACGAACACGGCGACCGGGCGATGGACTCGGCGATCCTCATCCGCACCGCGGACATCGACCCGGGCGGCAGGGTCGAGATCGGCGTCGGCGCCACCCTGGTGCGCCACTCCGACCCCGCCCGGGAGGCCGCCGAGACCCGGGCCAAGGCGTCCGGGCTGGTCAGTGCGCTGGAGGCCGGTGGGAGCAGGGGGTTCGCCGACCACCCCGAGGTCCGGGCCGCCCTGGAGCGGCGCAACGAGCCCATAGCCGATTTCTGGCTGAGCGGGACCGGGCACCGGCCGCACGCGCACACCGGCCTCGCCGGGCGCCGCGTCCTGGTCGTCGACGCGGAGGACACCTTCACGGCCATGATCGCGGGCCAACTGCGGTCCCTGGGGCTGGAGGTCACCGTGCGCCGGTTCGACGAGGAGTACGCCTTCGACGACCACGACCTCGTCGTGATGGGGCCGGGCCCGGGGGACCCCGGCGACACGGCCCACCCCCGTATCGCCCACCTCCACGCCGCCGCGGGCGTCCTGCTCGCCGAGCGGCGGCCCTTCATCGCCGTCTGCCTGAGCCACCAGGTGCTCAGCCTCGCGCTCGGCCTCCAGGTGTCCCGCCTGCCCACCCCCAACCAGGGGCTGCAGAAAGAGATCGACTACTTCGGCACCGCCGAACGGGTCGGCTTCTACAACGCGTTCGCCGCCGTGAGCGACGACGACAAGCACGAGGTGGACGGCGTCGGCATGGTCGAGGTCAGCCGGAACCAGGCCACGGGGGAGGTGTACGGGCTGCGCGGCCCGCACTTCATCACCATGCAGTTCCACGCCGAGTCCCTGCTCACGCGGAACGGCCCGCGCATCCTCGCCGGTGCCCTCCAGCACGTGTTCACCCCATGACGAAAGAGGAGCGGAAGATCTCGATGCACCCCTATGTGGTTGTCGACGCCTTCGCGACCGAGGTGCTGAAGGGCAACCCGGTCGCCGTCTACTTCGACGCGGACGACATGACGAGCACTCAGATGCAGCGCGTGGCGCAGGAGATGAACCTCTCCGAGACGACCTTCGTCCTCGCGCCCCGGGAGGGTGGCGACGCACTCGTCCGGATCTTCACCCCGGTCAACGAACTGCCCTTCGCCGGTCATCCCCTGCTCGGCACCGCCATAGCGATCGGCAATCGGGGACCGCTGGACCAGCTCAAGCTGGAGACGGCCAAGGGGATCATCCCCTTCGAGCTGACCCGTACGGACGGTGTGGTCACCGCGGCGTGGATGCAGCAGCCCGTACCGGAGTGGGAGCCCTTCGACCGGCGCGAGGAACTGCTGGCCGCGCTTGGTGTCGAGGAGACCGCCCTGCCGGTGGAGATCTACCGCAACGGGCCGCGCCACGTCCTGGTCGGCCTGCACAGCGTCGCGGAGCTGTCCGCGCTGCGCCCCGACCACCGGGCCCTCGGCGCCTTCGAGGACATGGCGGCCAACTGCTTCGCCGGTTCCGGTACGCGGTGGCGCAACCGCATGTTCTCGCCCGCGTACGGCGTCGTCGAGGACGCGGCCACCGGCTCCGCGGCGGGGCCCATCGCGATCCACCTGGCTCGGCACGGCCTGATCGAGTACGGGCAGCACATCGTCATCACACAGGGCGTGGAGATGGGCAGGCCCTCCCCGATGCACGCACTCGCCGAGGGCAGCGGTGAACTGGCCACCCAGGTCGTGGTGGGCGGCGACGGCGTCATCGCGCTCGAAGGGACGCTGCGCCTGTGACACGGCCCGCGGACCGCCCGTCCCCCCGCAGCACCGGCACTTCGGAGACAGCCATGAGCAGTACCAGGTCGGAGAGCATGACCGGGACCGTCGAGGTCCCCTTCCCCGAGTACGGGCATCCGCCCGCCGAGCCGGTGGGCCTGCTGCGCACATGGCTCGCCGACGCGGCCCGCGCCGAGGTCCGCGAGCCGCGGGCGCTGGCGCTGGCCACCGCCGACGCGGCCGGCCGACCCTCGACCCGCGTCGTGGTGATCAACCGGGTGACCGACACCGGGCTCGTGTTCATCACGCACGAACACAGCCGCAAGGGACGCGAGATGGCGGCCAACCCGTGGGCCTCGGGCCTGCTGTACTGGCGCGAGACCAGCCAGCAGATCGTCGTCGACGGACCCGTCGTGCGGCTGCCCCGGGCGGAGGCCGAGGCGATGTGGCACGCACGCCCCCTGTACACCCACGCCATGACGACCGCGTCCCGGCAGAGCTCCCCGGCGGGCGGCCTCGACGACGTGAAGGCGCTGCGTGAGCGGGCCCTCGAGCTGGGCCGGACCGGTCGGCCGCTGCCCTGCCCGGAGGGCTTCGCCGCCTACGAACTGCGGTACGGCAGCGTGGAGTTCTGGGCCAACGGCACGGACCGGCTGCACGAACGGCTGCGGTACGACCGCGACGGCGAAGGCTGGCGCGTCGGCCGCCTCCAGCCCTGACCGGCCCCCGGCCGCACCCCTGGAGCCCGGCACTCCGCAGGACCCGTCGAACCCATCGAAGCGGAACGCGAGTACACCATGCAGTCAGCCGCCCCCCTTCTCCACTCCGGATTCCAGGCATCGGCCCGGCGCGTCCCGGACAACCCCGCTCTGACCCTGCACGGGCAGACCTGGACCTACCGGGAACTGGACGGCATCGTCCGCCGCTGGGCCGCGGTCCTGGCGCGGCAGGTGACACGGCCGAAGCGCGTGGCCATCCTCGGCCATCGCAGCATCGTCACCTACGCGGGATTCCTGGCCGCCCTGTACGCGGGGGCGACCGTGGTGCCCCTGAACAAGAAGTACCCCGCCGCCCGCAACCGCGACGTCCTGGAGCGTGCCGAGGCCGACGTCGTACTGGCCGACGCGGGCTCCCTCGCCCAACTCGGGCCGCTGCTGGACGGTCTGGCCGACGCTCCGTCGGGCGTCCCGCTGGTGGTGCTGCCGGAGACCGACGAGGCGCCCGGCAACCTCCCCGCGGAGATACGGGTCCTCACCCGCGCCGACGTCGAAGCCCCCGTCCCGCTGGCCGAGCCGGTGCCGGTCGCTCCTGAGGACAACGCCTATCTGCTCTTCACCTCCGGTACCACGGGCTCCCCCAAGGGCGTCCCCATCTCGCACGCCAACGCGGCCGCGTTCCTGTCCGCCAACACCGAGCGCTACGCCTTCACGGCGGACGACCGCTTCACGAACACCTTCGACCAGACCTTCGACCTGTCGGTATTCGACCTGTTCATGGCGTGGGGCAGCGGCGGCTGCCTGGTCCCGATGGACACCTTCGACCTGATGACGCCGCTGGAGTTCGTCCGCGCCCATGACATCACCGTCTGGTTCTCGGTGCCGTCGGTGGCGGTGCTCCAGCACCGGCGTGGCGCGCTGACGCCGGACAGCCTGCCCTCGCTCCGCTGGAGCCTGTTCTGCGGCGAGGCGCTGCCCGCCGACACCGCCCGCGCCTGGCAGGAGGCCGCGTCCGGGTCCGTGGTGGAGAACCTGTACGGGCCGACCGAGGCGACCATCGCCTGCCTGGTGCACCGCTGGAACCCGAAGACCTCACCGGCGGGCGTCGTCAACGGCGTCGTCGCGATCGGCTCCCCCTACCCGGGCATGGCCGCCGCCGTGCTCGCGGAGGACGGCAGCCCGGTTCCGCACGGCGAGACCGGCGAACTGTGCCTCTCCGGCCGCCAGGTCTTCGAGGGCTACCTGAACGCCCCCGAGCAGACCGAGAACGCCTTCCACACCCTTGCGTCGGCGTACGGCGCCGACCACCGCTGGTACCGCACCGGCGACCTCGTGCGCCGCATGGACAGCGGCGAGTACGGCTACGTGGGCCGGACGGACACCCAGGTGAAGATCCTCGGCCACCGCATCGAGACGGGCGAGGTGGAGGCGCATCTGCTGCGGCAGCAGCGCGTCGACCAGGCCGTCGTCGTCGCCGTCCCGGGCGACGAGGAGGGCGTGACGGTCCTCGCGGGCATCCTGGCGGGCGACGGGCTCGACGTCTACGACGTGGACGAGGAGCTGCGCCGGACGCTGCCCCCGTACATGATCCCGCTGACCTACCACCTGCTGGACGCCTTCCCGCTGAACGACAACGGCAAGGTCGACCGCAAGGCGCTGCGCACGCGGGTCGTCTCGGGGGAGCTGGAGCCCATCCTCCTGTGAACGCCTCGGACCAGAACGCGGACCAGAACTCGGACCAGAAAGGGACACCGCAGATGAACGACGCTGCCGCGATCGCGGCCCTGCGCGACGGCGTGCGGGGTGAGGTGCTGCTGCCGGGCGACGACACCTTCGCCGCCCGGTGCGCGGGCTTCCAGACCGCCTACCGGCACCGGCCCTCCGTGCTGGTGGACGCGGCCGACCCCGAGGACGTGGTGGCCGCGGTGCGGTACGCCGCCGCCCAGGGTCTGCCGGTGGCGGTCCAGGCGACCGGGCACGGACTCGCGGTCGCGACCGACGGCGGCGTGCTCATCAGCACCGCCGGTCTGTCGGAGGTCACGGTCGACGCCCCGGCCCGCACGGCACGGATCGGAGCGGGCGCCCGCTTCGCCGACATCATCGACGCGGCGGCCCGCCACGGCCTGGCCCCCCTCAACGGGTCCGCGCCCGGCGTCGGCGCGGTCGGCTACATCCTCGGCGGTGGACTCGGGCTGCTGGCAAGGGAGTTCGGCTACGCCGCGGACCGGGTGCGGTCGATCGACATCGTCACGGCCGACGGCCGACCACGCCACGTCACCGCGGACACCGACCCCGAGCTGTTCTGGGCGCTGCGCGGCGCCGGTGCGAACTTCGGCGTGGTCACCGGGATGGAGATCGACCTGGTCCCGGTCAGTCGGCTGTACGGCGGCGAGCTGGTCTTCGACCTCGCCCGGACCCCGGACCTGCTCGCCGCCTACCTGCGCTGGACCGAGGGCCTCCCGGAGCGGCTGACCTCCTCGGTGTCGCTGCTCGCCTACCCGGACCTGCCCTTCTTCCCGCCTGTGCTGCGCGGCCGGTTCGTGGCCCACGTACGCGTCGCGTACACCGGGGACTCCCGCGCGGGCGAGCGACTGGTCGCTCCGCTCCGGGCACTCGGGCCCCGGCTGTCCGACAGCGTCGCGGAGATGCCGTACACCGAGTGCGGCGCCATCTACGACGATCCACCGCAGCCGCACGCCTACCAGGGCGACAACCTGCTGTTGCGCGCCTTCGGCCCCGAACAGGCCGCCGAGGTCACCGAGTTGGTGGGGCCCGGCTCGCCCGTCCCGTGCGTCCTCGACGTGCGCCATCTGGGCGGGGCGCTCGGGCGCCCGGCCGAGGTCCCCAACGCGGTGGGACACCGGTCGGCCCGCTACCTCCTGCGCGTGCTCATGCCGCTGATGGGCGCGACACCGGACGAGGCGCGCGGTGCCGGAGAGAAGGTGCTCGGGACGCTCGCCGCCGAGTCCGTCGGCGGCCGGTTCCAGAGCCTGGTGTACGGGGGGTGCGCGGAGGGCGCTCCGGCCGCCCCGGCCACGGACTTCTGGGAAGCGGCCGACCATCGTCGGCTCACCGTGCTGAAGTCCGAGATCGACCCCGCCAATATGTTCTGCTGCAATCGCAATATCGAGCCGGTGGGCTGAGCGTAGCGGCAGCCGAAGGATCGCCTTCCGTGTGAGCGGCGCCCCGGAATTCCGGGGCGCCAATTCGCCATGTACCCTTATTCTGCGGGGTATTCCTCGGCGCCCATGAGTGCGAGGCCGTCCAGGGCCGGTCCCATACCGCCCAGAGAACGCAGGGAATGCACTCCCTCGGCCGTCGCCTCCACGTCGAACCAGGCCCGGAAGTCCACCGGGTGGCCGATCAGTTCGGCCGGACTGCGGGGTAACACCGCAGCTCGGGCGGCTTCTTCCGACTCCCACAGCAGGAGGGCGCCCCAGCGGCCCGCCTCCGGGTCCGACAGCCAGACCTTCAGGAGCAGGCCGGGAATGCCCGTCCAGTGTTCCGACTCCTTCCGGATGAAATCTCTGAGTGAACTCGCGGTCTGCTGCGAATCGGTGAGGTCCCACCACGCGATCATTGCCTTCATGACGCCAGCTTATGGGCCGGGTGGCATTCGGATGCCGGGTACTCAGTCGATCGGCTTACGGAAAGCGGGAATTGAGTAGCCGCTACTCAGGCATCGGCGGCAGGGCGCTGATCGAATGAGGGAGACCTGTCCGGCCCCCGGCCATGCCGGCCGCTGACATTGGAGGACGAGTGGCGCCAACCGATCTGTCGATCCTGGATCTGCCGTACGACGCGGACCCGGACCCCGACGACCTGGTGCGGGCGGCGATGGAGTGGCACTTCGGTCCGGAGACGGGGTCGCCGTTCTGGCTGGAGCGGGCCCGGACCCTCGACTTCAACCCCCTGTCGGACGTCAAGGGCCACGCCGATCTGGCCCTCTTCCCGAACGTCGCCAACGAGCTGCGGGACGTGCCCGCGGCCGACCTGGTGCCCCGCGGCTACGGCCAACACCCCGACATCCTCGGCGTCTTCGAGAGCGGAGGCACCACGGGCGCGCCCAAGCGGGTGGTCTGCCCGGCCGACTGGATGGAGAAGCTGGTCGGCTGGAGCAACGCCAACCTCGACGTGCACGGCTTCCCGCGCGGCGTCGACTGGCTCGGCATCACCCCGTCCGGCCCCCATGTCGTCGGCGAGATCTTCCGGCGCTCGGCCCGCACCCACGGCCGGTACGCCTTCCAGGTCGACCTCGACCCGCGCTGGGTCAAGCGCGTGATCGCGGCGGGCGAGGGACGGCAGGCCGACGCCTATGCCGAGCACGTCATCGACCAGGCCGCCCACATCCTGCGCACCCAGGACATCGGCGTGATGACCGTGACCCCGCCGCTGCTGGAGCGCATCGCCCAGCGCGAGGAACTCGTCGAGCTCATCAACCGCAAGGTGAAGGCGATCCGCTGGGGCGGCACCCAGCTGGACCCGGACACCGAGGCCCTCTACCGCACCGAGATCTTCCCCGAGGCCACGCTCTACGGGCACTACGGCAGCACGATGATCCTCGGCATAGCGGGTCAGCGCCACGGCACCCCGCTGGGCACGCCGTGCGTCTTCGACACCTTCTCCCCGTACATCACCTTCCAGGTCGTGGACCCCGCCACCCGGGAGCCGGTGGCCTACGGCGAGCGCGGCCAGGTCGTCATGCACCACGTCAGCAAGGCGCTGCTGCTGCCCAACAACCTGGAGCGCGACACCGCGATCAGGGTTCCCGCGCCCGAGGGCCGCCGCGGGGACTCGGCCGCGGGCATCGCCCCGGTCGCCCGCTTCGACGACGAGGCCGTCATCGAGGGGGTCTACTGATGACCGCCGAACAGCCGCAGCCGACGGCGGAGGGCGACCAGGGCCCCGGTACGCCCGTCCTGGACGCGCTCGGCCCGGCCGGGCCGTACCGCGCCCACAGCCGCCAGGAGATCACCGACGTGACCGGCGCGGTCATGGCCGAGATGAGCCAGGTGCCCGCGCTCTACGTCAACCGGGCGATGAAGGCCCTGCACGCCGCGTCCCCGCTGCCCGCCGCCGAGCGGGCCGGGGTCCTGGCCCGCGCGGCCGAGCTGTTCCGCACGGCGACGCTCGGCGGGCTGACGGTGCGGGAGTACGAGGCGGCCGTCAGCCGTGTCTCCGGCCTGCCCGTCGAGGTCGTCCGGGTCGCCACCGCGACCTGCGCCGATCGCGTCGCGCACTCCTACCGCGGCGTCCAACTGGCCCGGCCCGCGGGCGCGGTGTCCGACTGGCGCGACCCGCTGGTGCGCACCTCGCAGGCCGTGTGGACCCGGCGCGGTGAGGTGCTCGCCGTCCATGTGCCCGGCAACCATCCCGGCACCCACGGGTTCTGGCCGGAGGCGCTCGCGCTGGGGTACCGGGTCGCCGTGCGCCCCGCCGTCCGCGAGCCGTTCACCGCGCACCGCCTGGTCCTGGCCCTGCGCGAGGCCGGGTTCGGCGGCGACCACGTCGTCCTGCTGCCCTGCGGCCACGAGGCGGCCGACGCCATCGTGCGCGGTGCGGACCTCGCCTACGGCGGTGACGAGATCATCCGGCAGTACGCCGACGACCCCGGAGTGCTCTCCCTGCGGCCGGGCCGCTCGAAGATCCTGCTGACCGCGGACACCGACTGGCGCGACCACCTCGACATGATCATCGACTCGGTGACGCGGCACGCCGGTACCGGCTGTGTCAACGCCACCGCCGTACTGGTCGAGGGCGACCCGGCCCCGCTCGCGGGCGCGATCGCCGAACGGCTGGCCGCCCTGCCCAGCCTGCCGCACGACGACGAGAAGGCCGTCCTGCCGGTGCAGAGCACCAAGGCGGCGCGGGCCCTGGAGAAGTTCGTGCTCGACCGGGCCCAGGGCACCCGCGCGTGGCTCGGCGGGACCGGGTTCGTCGACGAACTCGGCGACGGCAGCGCCGTGTTGCGCCCGGCCGTCCACCAGGTCGCCTCGGCCGACGCCACCCAGCTCGCCGCCGAAGTCCCGTTCCCCTGCGTGTGGGTGGGGCCGTGGAGCCGGGAGGACGGCGTCGAGCCGTTCCTCGACACCCTGGTCCTGACCGTCGTCACCGAGGACGAGGACCTCGTACAGACGCTGATCGACGAACCGACGATCAGCAATCTGCACGTGGGCAGCCATGCCACCCATTGGCACCGCCCGGGTCTGCCGCACGACGGCTATCTGGGCGAGTTCCTGATGCGCAGCAAGACCGTCGTCCGCGCCTGAGCGGCCGCGGACGAACCAGCCGTCCGCCCGCCGGGCGGCCGGAAGCACTGTCGAGTCGGCAGCCGCCGCAAACCTGGGGAGCGTTGTGTCCCGTCGCCTGTTCACCTCGGAGTCCGTGACCGAAGGTCACCCCGACAAGATCGCTGACCAGATCAGCGACACGATCCTCGACGCGCTACTGCGCCAGGACCCCTCCTCGCGCGTCGCCGTCGAGACGCTGATCACCACCGGACTGGTCCATGTCGCCGGCGAGGTGACGACCAAGGCGTACGCCGACATCCCGACGCTGGTCCGCCACAAGATCCTGGAGATCGGCTACGACTCCTCGCAGAAGGGCTTCGACGGGGCGTCCTGCGGGGTCGAGGTCTCCATCGGCGCGCAGTCCCCGGACATCGCGCAGGGCGTCGACACGGCGTACGAGAGCCGGGTCGAGGGTGCCTCCCGCGAAGACCAAGGCGATGAGCTGGACAGGCAGGGCGCGGGCGACCAGGGCCTGATGTTCGGCTACGCGTCCGACGAGACCCCCGAGTTGATGCCGCTCCCCATCCACCTCGCCCACCGGCTCTCCCGCCGCCTGACCGAGGTCCGCAAGAACGGGACCATCCCCTACCTGCGCCCCGACGGCAAGACACAGGTCACCATCGAGTACGACGACGACAAGGCCGTCCGCCTGGACACCGTCGTCGTGTCCTCGCAGCACGCGAGCGACATCGACCTGGAGTCGCTGCTCACCCCGGACATCCGGGAGCACGTCGTCGAGCACGTCCTGCGCCTGCTCGAGGAGGACGGCATCAAGCTGGAGACCGCCGGTCACCGGCTCCTGGTGAACCCGACCGGCCGCTTCGAGATCGGCGGCCCGATGGGTGACGCGGGTCTGACCGGCCGCAAGATCATCATCGACACGTACGGCGGCATGGCCCGCCACGGCGGCGGCGCCTTCTCGGGCAAGGACCCGTCGAAGGTGGACCGTTCGGCCGCCTACGCCATGCGCTGGGTCGCCAAGAACGTCGTGGCGGCGGGCCTCGCCTCGCGCTGCGAGGTCCAGGTCGCGTACGCGATCGGCAAGGCCGAGCCGGTCGGTCTGTTCGTGGAGACCTTCGGCACCGCCAAGATCGAGCCCGAGAAGATCGAGAAGGCCATCGACGAGGTCTTCGACCTCCGCCCGGCCGCGATCATCCGCGACCTCGACCTGCTGCGTCCGATCTACGCCCAGACCGCCGCCTACGGCCACTTCGGCCGCGAGACCCCCGACTTCACCTGGGAGCGCACCGACCGCGTCGACGCCCTGCGCCGGGCCGCGGGCGTGTGACCGGCCACGGGACGAGACTCGACGGGAGCGCGCAGCGATGCGGATAGCGGTGTCAGGGTCGATCGCGACCGACCATCTCATGGCCTTCCCCGGCCGTTTCACCGACCAGCTGATCCCCGATCAGCTCGCCCACATCTCGTTGTCCTTCCTGGTCGACGACCTGGAGGTGCGCCGCGGCGGCGTGGCGGCCAACATCGCCTACGGCCTCGGACGGCTGGGACTTCCCCCGCTGCTGGTCGGGTCCGTCGGCCTCGACTTCGGCCCGTACGAGGCATGGCTGAAGGAGCACGGCGTCGACACGAGCGCGGTCCGGGTGTCGGACACGGCGCAGACCGCCCGGTTCGTCTGCCTCACGGACCAGGACAACAACCAGATCGCCGCCTTCTACACGGGTGCGATGAGCGAGGCCCGCGAGATCGACCTCGCGGCGGTCACGGCACAGGACCGCCCCGACCTCGTCCTGGTCTGCGCGAACGATCCGGCGGCGATGCTCCGCCACACCCGGCAGGCCGGGGACCTGGGCATCCCCTTCGCCGCCGACCCCTCGCAGCAGCTCGCGCGGCTGACCGGCGAGGAGGCCACCGAACTGGTCGACGGCGCCACCTGGCTGTTCACCAACGAGTACGAGGCCGCGCTCCTGGCCGAGCGCGTCGGCCGTACCCACGACGACATCCTCGAGCGCGTCGGCACCTGGGTGACGACGCTCGGCGAGCGCGGCGTGCGGATCGAGCGCGCGGGGGAGTCCGTGCTGCTCGTCCCGGCCGTGCCGTGCGGTCACGTCACCGATCCGACCGGGGCCGGAGACGGATTCCGCGCGGGCTTCCTCGCGGCCGTCGCCGCCGGACTGCCCTCGGTGGCGGCCGGCCGGCTCGGCTGCGCCGTGGCCGCGTCCGTGCTGGACACCGTCGGCCCCCAGGGCTACCCGGCCGACCCGGACCTGCTGGCCGCGCGCGTGCACGACGTGTACGGAGCGGCGGCGGCCGAGGAGCTGCGGCCCGCCTTCGGGCGGCACGCATGACGTTGCGCGAGACGCTCGCCTCCGGCACCCGGTCGTTCTCCTTCGAGTTCTTCCCGCCCCGGACGGAGGCCGGGGAATCCCAGGTGTGGGACGCCATCCGGCGGATCGAGGCACTGGCCCCCACCTTCGTCTCCGTCACGTACGGGGCGGGCGGGTCGTCCCGTGACCGGACCGTCGGACTGACGAAGCGGATCGCGTCCGACACCACCTTGCGGCCGGTGGCCCATCTCACCGCGGTGGGGCACTCCCGGGCCGAACTGCGCCGCGTCATCGGCCAGTACGCGGACGCGGGGGTACGGGACGTCATGGTCCTGCGCGGGGACCCGCCGGGGGACCCGAGGGGGCCGTGGGTGCCGCACCCGGAGGGCTTCACGTACGCCCACGAGCTGGTCACCCTCGTCCGGGAGGCCGGGGCGTTCAGCGTCGGCGTGGCGGCGTTCCCGGAACGCCATCCGCGCTCCGCCGACTGGGACAGCGAGATCCGGCACTTCGTCGCCAAGTGCCGGGCGGGCGCCGACTACGCCGTCACCCAGATGTTCTTCGACGTCGAGGACTACCTGCGGCTGCGCGATCGCGTGGCGGCCGCCCGCTGCGACATCCCGATCATCCCGGAGATCATGCCCGCGACCGACGTACGCCAGATCCGCCGCTTCGCGGAGCTCAGTGACGCGGCCTTCCCGGCGGAACTGGCCCGTCGGCTCGACGCCGCGCGCGACCGGCCCGCCGAGGGCCGCGCCATCGGCGTGGAGTACGCCGCCGGGATGTGCGAACGGCTGCTCGCCGAAGGGGCGCCGGGGTTGCACTACATCACCCTGAACCGGTCCACGGCGACGCTCGACATCCACCGCGCGGTGCTGGCCGCCCAGGGCGTCGACGCCTGACCCTCAGCGGCGCGACCCGGCACGGAATTCTCGATTCCGGAAATCCCGGCCGGGTGGTGCCGCTGTTTCATGCCCATTGCCATAAAGGACCGTTCTACCCGCCAGGGAAAGTCGTTATTGGACACTTCCCCGGGGGCGGCAGATGATTCTACGGAAGACGCCGAACGGGCGATCCGAAGGGGGAGGAGTGGCGTGCACGCATCCCATGCGAATCCACCGGAAAAAGATTTCGCGGCCGTCGTCGCCGAGATCTGGTGCGAGGTCCTGGAAGTCCCCGCGGTGGGTGTCGAGGACAACTTCTTCGATCTGGGCGGGCACTCCCTGCTTCTCCAGACGGTCCAGGAGCGGGTGCTGCGGCGCACGGGGAAGAACATCGAGCTCATCGAGTTCTTCACGCACCCGACCGTCCGGTCCCTCGCGCACCGGCTGGCGACCGAGGAGGTGACCCCGGCCGCCGCTGTCACCGACGGCCGACGTCGCCCTGCCGGCCGGCTGAGCCGACTGGGAACGCGGCGTGCCCAGCTCGACGGAAACACCCCGGAAAGCCGTGGAGAATTCGGTGAGTGACATCGAGAACCAGGAAGGTGCCGACGGCTTCATCGCCGTCGTCGGAATGGCCGGGCGCTTTCCCGGAGCCGTCGACCTCGACGAATTCTGGGCCAACCTCTCGGCCGGAATCGATTCGGTCACCCGCGACGTTCCCCAGGTCGTCCCGGGCGGTGGGGCCGACGGCGGAGACCTGACCTATGTGCCGTCCCGCGGCCGACTGGACAGCGCGGAGTGGTTCGACGCCGACTATTTCGGATATTCCGCCAGAGAGGCGTTCCTGATCGACCCGCAGCACCGGGTGTTCCTGGAATGCGCGGTCGCCGCCCTGGAGGACGCGGGCGCCGACCCCGACCGCTTCCCCGGCGCCATCGGCGTCTACGGCGGCTGCACCGAGACCCGGTACGCCGAAGCCCTCTCGGCCCAGCTCGCCCAGCTCCCCGGGGTCACCGAGGAGGACATCGTCCTCGGCACCGCGCCCGACTTCCTGGTCTCCCGCACCGCCGAGCGCCTCGGCCTGCGGGGCCCGGCCGTCGCCGTGCAGTCGGCCTGCGCCACCGCCCTCGTCGCCATCCACACGGCCGGACGCGGCCTCCTCGCCGGTGACTGCGACATGGCCCTGGCGGGCGGCGTCGCCGTGCACGTACCGCCGAAGAAGATCACCTGGTCGGGCCCCGACGGAACACTGGCACCCGACGGCGTCTGCCGCGCCTTCGACGCACGGGGGGACGGGACGGTCGCGGGCAACGGAGTCGGCGTCGTCGTCCTCAAGCGCCTCTCCGACGCGCTGGCCGACGGCGACCACATCCGCGCCGTCGTCCGCGGCTCGGCGGTGACCAACGACGGCTCGGGCCGGATCGGCTTCACCGCACCCACCCTCGCCGGGCAGGCCGCCGCGGTCCGGGAGGCACAGCTGACCGCGGGCACCGACGCCCGCACCATCACGTACGTGGAAGCCCACGGGACCGCCACCCCGCTGGGGGACCCGATCGAGGTCACGGCCCTCACCCAGGCATTCCGGGGCGACACCGACGACCAGGGTTTCTGCGCCATCGGCTCGGTGAAGACCAACATCGGGCACGCCGACGCCGCCGCGGGCGCCGCGGGCTTCGTCAAGACCGTTCTCGCGCTCGGCCACCGGCAGATCCCGGCGAGCCTGCACTTCGCCGAGCCCAACCCCCAGATCGACTTCGCGAGCAGCCCCTTCCGGGTCGCCACCGCACTCACCGACTGGGCACCCGACGGCTTCCCCCGCCGCGCCGGGGTCAGCTCCTTCGCCGTCGGCGGTGTCAACGCCCACCTGGTCCTGGAGGAGGCACCGCCGCGCCCGCCGTGCGAGTCCGAACGCCGCGCCCACCTGCTGGTGCACTCCGCGCGCACCCCCTCCGCGCTGCGCACCCGGCTGGCCCGGTTCGACGACCACCTGGCCGACACGGCCCCCGCCGCGCACGCGGACATCGCCTGGACCCTCCAGACCGGCCGACGCGAGCACGAGTACCGCGCCTTCACCGTCACCGGCGACGGCCCGGTCCGCGCACCGGCCCACTCGGCCGAACCCCCGCGGGAGCGGCCCGTGGTGTTCCTCTTCCCCGGACGGATCGGCCCGGCCGAGGCATGGCGGCTGCACACCACCGAGCCCGCCTTCCGGGACGCCTTCGACACGGCCCTCGCCGACGCCGACGACCGTCTCGTCCGCGACGTACGGGACGCGGCCCGGGGCCTGACCTGGCCCGACGACCCGGTGGTACGCGACACCTACGTCTTCGCCCTCGAGTACGCCCTGGCCGCGCTCTGGCAGCGCTGGGGCATCCGCCCGGCCGCCGTCTTCGGCACCGGTACCGGATCGCTGGTCGCGGCCGTCGTCGCCGGGGTCCTCCCGCTCACCGACGCGCTGCGCCTGCTCGCCGAACCCGCCCGAACCCGCGGTGACGACGACGAAGCGCGCGCACTCGTCCGGTCCCTGACTCCGCGGCCGCACCGCATCCCCGTCGTCCTCGGCGACGGCGTCCAGTACGACCCCGGGCAGCCGATCGCGGCCGAGAGCTGGGCGGACGAGCTGCGCCGACCGGCCGACCCGGACGCCGCGCTCGACCTGCTCCTGGCCGACCCCGAGCGCGTCCTGCTCCAGGTGGGCGCGGGGACCGGCCTGACCGGGCTCGCCCGGCAGCGGCCCGGCCACACCCCCCGGCACCTCCTGCTGAGCACGCTGGCCGGACCCGACGGCGGCGACGCGCTGGCCGCCCTGTACGAAGCGCTCGGACGGCTGTGGCTGTCCGGGGCCCGGGTCTCCTGGGCGGGCGTGCACGAGGGCGAGCGGCGGGCCAAGGTCGCGCTGCCCACCTACCCCTTCGAGCGGCTCCCGTACCTGGTGCGCCACCCCGCGGAGGAGGCCCAGACGGCCACCGGGACCGCCCCGGCCGCCGTCGAGGACGCCCGGCCCGTGGACGACGAGCCCGCTGCCCGGAGCAGCGCCCCCGCCGGGAGCGAACCGGAACCCGCGGACCGTCCCGCCGACGACACTCCGCTCGGCGTGGTGCTGCGGCTGTTCGGTGACGCCCTCGGACTGCCCGACATCGAACCCGATGAGAGCTTCTTCGAACTCGGCGGCGACTCCCTCATCGCCGTCAAGCTCTTCGCCCAGCTCAGAGAGATCTACCCGGTCGACATCCAGATGCGCTCGCTGTTCGAGTCCGCGACCGCGGCCGACCTCGCCGCGCTGATCGAGCGGCAGTTGGCCGAGCCGCACCAGGACACGGAAGAGGAGTCCGCATGAACGGCGACGGAGCCGCGACAGCGACCGGCACCGGCCCGGTGCCCGAGGCCACGACGGCGGACCTGCGGGCCCGCTGGCTCTCCGGCCGCAGACCCAGGACCGAGACCACCATCGACCTGTACTGCTTCGCCCACGCGGGCGGCTCGGCGGGGGAGTTCGTCCGCTGGGCCGGTGCCCTGCCCGGCGTCCGCCTCTGGGCCGTCAAGCTGCCGGGCCGCGCGCCCCGGCAGGACGAGGCGCCGTACCGGCGGATCGCCGACCTGGTCACCGACCTCGTCGAGCAGGTCGACTTCGGCCGTCGGGAGTTCGCCTTCTTCGGCCACAGCCTGGGTGCGCTGATCGCCTTCGAGACCACCCGCGCCCTGCGCCGGGCCGGTCTGCGCCAACCCCGCGCCCTGTTGCTGTCCTCCATGCAGCCGCCGCCCCTCACCGCACGACAGGGCGTCCATCTGCTGTCGGACGACGAACTGCTGGCCGAGATCGAGAAGCGCTGGGGCGCGCTGCCGCTGGTCGTCCACGAGGAGCCGGACCTCAAGCGGCTCGCGCTGCGCTACCTGCGCGCGGACGCCGAACTCGCCGACTCCCACGAGTACGCCGTCGAGGAGCCGTTGGACATCCCGATCACCGCCTTCGCCGGGGACGAGGAGGACCCCCGCCAGCTCGACTGGGCCTCCCACACCCGCACGGACTTCGCGGCGCACCTCCTGCCCGGCGGCCACTTCTACTTCCGCGACCCGCACTCCCAGGCCGAGCTCCTGCGCCTCGTCGGCGACGCGCTGGGCGCGAAGAACCCGAAGAACTAGAGGACACCCCATGCGTCACACCACCTTCGGCCGCACCACCGGCCTGCGCGTCTCCGAATACGCCCTCGGCACCGCCAACTTCGGCACCCTGTGGGGCGGTGGCGCCCACCGCGAGGACTCCCGCAAGATCTTCGACCGGTTCGCGGAGGCGGGCGGCACCTTCCTCGACTGTGCCGACAACTACCAGATCGGTGAGTCGGAGAAGCTGCTCGGGGAGTTCCTCGGCGGCGACCGCGACCACTTCACGGTCAGCACCAAGTTCACCCTGGGCGCCGGCCGCGCCCGGATCTCCAACACCGGCAACAGCGCCAAGAACATCCGCGCGTCCGTCGACGCCAGCCTCAGGCGGCTCGGTACCGACTACATCGACGTCTACTGGGCCCACCTCCCCGACTCGGTCACCCCGGTCGAGGAGATCCTGAGCGCCCTCGACGGCCTGGTCCGGTCCGGCAAGATCCTCTACGCGGGGCTCTCCAACTTCCCCGCCTGGCGCGTCTCCCGCGCTGTCACCCTCGCCGAACTCCGGTACCCGGCCCGTTTGGTGGGCATCCAGTTCGAGTACAGCCTCGCCGAGCGCGGTGCCGACCGCGAACTGATCCCCATGGCCGAGGCGTTGGGCCTGGGCACCACCCTGTGGTCGCCGCTCGGCGGGGGGCTGCTCACCGGCAAGTACCGCGAGAGCCGCCGTGGCCGCCTCAGCGACTGGGACGGTCAGGCCATCCGTGTCGAGGACTCCGAGCAGCGCACCGCGGTCCTCGACGCGGTGCTCGCCGTCGCCGAGGAGACCGGTGCCCCCGCCGGACAGGTCGCCATGGCGTGGCTGCGCGCCCGGGCGGCCCGCTCGGCCACCGCGATGGTCCCCGTCATCGGCCCGCGCACCGTCGACCAGCTCGACGACTACCTCGCCGCGCTGGACATCACCCTCGACACCGACCAGTTCGAACGGCTGGAAAAGGCCAGCGCGATCCGGCTGGGACAGCCCTACGAGCTGATCGCCAACCACCAGGACGCCGCACTGGGCCGCACCGGCGCCCGGTTCGTCCACCCGACCACCCCCGTGGCCTGACCGGCCCGCGCGCGTACGGGACTTCGACGAGGAATTCGACGAGAAAGGGGAGGGCGGACCGCATGACGGACCTCGCACCGGCACACCAGGACCCCGGCTTCGACCTCGACGCCCACGTGGCCGTCGTGGGCATGGCGGCGCGCTTCGGGCAGGCCGCGGACCTCGACGCGTTCCGCGACGGCCACGCGGCGGACGCGACGGCCGGGCCGCTGGCCGAGGCCCACGCCTTCGATCACCGGTTCTTCGGCATCTCGCCGCGCGAGTCGGCGATCCTCGACCCGCAGCAGCGCGTCCTGCTGGAGTGCGCCCAGCACGCCCTGGAGGACGCCGCGCACGACCCGGCCGAGGACGAGGCCGTCGTCGGCATCTACGCGGGCGGTGCCACCACCGGCCACGCGGCGCGGCTGCGCCGCCAGGCCGCCGGATCGCCCGCGACGGACGACCGGCAGATCCGGGTCGGCACCGGCGCCGACTTCCTCGCCTCCCGGGTCGCCTACAAGCTCGGGTTCACCGGTCCCGCCGTCTCCGTGCAGGCCGCCGGAGCGACCGCTCTGGTCGCGGTGCACACCGCCGTCCAGGCGCTGCTCGGCGGTGAGTGCGACCTGGCGCTGGCCGGGTCGGTCACCGTGCACACCCCCACGTCCGGCGACCCGGACGGCGGCTGCGCGGTGTCCGTGCTGAAGCCGCTGCGGGCCGCCCTGGACGACGGCGACCGGATCTACGCGGTCGTCCGTGGCACGGCCATCGGCACGACGGGCCGCGACGAGTCCGCCGACGCGGGCCGCGCACGCCTCTTCCGCGACGCTCTCGCGGTGAGCGGCGCAGCGGCCGACACGGTCGTCGGGGTGGACACCCCCGAGGGGCTGAGCGTCACCGACACCACCCCCGCGGCCGCCGCCTTCGTACGCGCCGTCCTCGCGGTGCACGACGGGACGGACCGGCCGGACGGCGCCGCCGGACCACGCCGCGCCGCGGTGAGCGCCTCCGGCCACTTCGGCACCCACGCCCACGCCATCGTCGAGCAGGCACCCGCGGCGGCCCCCGCCCGCGCACCCCGGTCGGCCGTGGACGGCTGGCAACTGCTGCCGTACTCGGCGAAGTCCGCCGCCGCGCTCGCCGCGGTGGCCGGACGGCTCGGCCGCCACCTGGAGCGAGGCGGCGGCGCCGAGACGCTCCAGGACACCGCCTGGACCCTGCAGACGGGCCGGACCCGCTACGGCCACCGGGGCTTCGTCGTCGCCCGCGACCCCGCCGAGGCGGCCGCCGCGCTCGCCGACGTCAAGGTCAGGACCACGGAACGGTCCGCGGGCGGCTCCGCGGGTGACCCCCCGCCGGTGGTGTTCACCTTCCCCGGGCACGGCGGCCAGCACGTCGGCATGGCGCAGGGGCTGTACCGCCTCGACCCGCGCTTCCGGGCCGAACTGGACGCGTGCGTCGCGCACGTACGGGCCACGGCCGACATCGACCTCGGCGGCGTCTTCGACCCCGAGGGCGAGGAGGCGCGCGAGGCGGCCCGGCGCTCCGTCGCGGACGGCCGGATAGCCCAACTCGCCGTGTTCGTCCTGGAGTACGCCCTCGCCAAGACCCTCGTCCGCTGGGGCGTCCGCCCCGCCGCGGTCGTCGGCCACAGCCTCGGCGGGTACGCCGCCGCCTGCGTCGCCGGGGTGTTCTCCTTCCCCGACGCGGTCCGGATGATCCTCAAGCGCACCGAGCTGCTGCTCAGCCTGGCCCCCGGCGCCATGGCAGCCGTACGGCTGCCCGAGGCCGAACTCCTGCCGCTGCTCCCGGAGGGCGTCGGGATCGCCGTCATCAGCGGCCCCGACCAGGTGACCGTCTCCGGGCCGCGCGAGGCGGTGCGCAGGTTCGTCGAGGAGCACGCGGCCAAGGGGCTGGAGACCCGTCTGCTGAAGATCCCGGGCGCCGGTCACTCGTCGCTGGTCGACGCGGTGCTCGACGAGTACGAGGCGTTCCTCGCCGACATCGCGTTCCACCGGCCGACGATCCGCGTGGTCTCGGACACCACCGGGACCTGGGCCGACCCGGACGAGATAGGCACACCCGGCTACTGGTGCCGTCACATGCGGCACGCCGTGCGCTACCACGACGTCCTGGAGACGCTGAACGCCGTCCAGCGCTGCGCCCTCGTCGAGGTCGGCCCCGGCACCACGCTGACGTCACTGGCCCGCCGTCACGCGGACCTGCGGCACAGCCACCCGATCCTGCAGACCCTGCCGCATCCCACCGACGAGACGCCCGACCCCAAGGTGCTGCTGTCCGCGCTCGGCGGGCTGTGGGCCGCCGGTGTGGCGATCGAGTGGGCGGCGCTGCATCCGCCGCGCGCCCCCCGACGGACCTCCCTGCCGGGCTACCCGTACGAACGCACCGGGTTCCCGGCGCCCGCGGCCTGACGGACCGGGCACCTCCCGCACCTCCGCATCCCCGCACCGCCCGCACCTTCCACGACGACCAGGAGACCAGTGACCATGGGGAAGAACCTTTACGAGCTGGGTGAGATGCCGCCGCTCGGCTCCGTCCCGGAGAAGATGTACGCGTCCGTGATCCGCGCGAACCGCTTCGGCGAACCGAAGAAGTCCTTCGCCACCGAGGTCATCGACACCCCCAAGCCGGGGCGCGGCCAAGTGCTCGTCTGGGTGATGGCCGCGGGCATCAACTACAACAACGTCTGGGCCGGGCTCGGTTATCCGCTGGACGTCATCGCCGCCCGGCAGAAGCGCGGCGAGCCCGAGGACTTCCACATCGGCGGCTCCGAGGGCTCGGGCGTGGTCTTCGCCGTCGGCGAGGGCGTCTCCGGGGTCTCCGTGGGCGACCAGGTCGTGCTCTCCGGCGGCCAGTGGGACGAGACCGCGCCGGACATCCGCCTCGGCGGCGACCCGACGTTCTCGCCCACGATGCAGGCGTGGGGATACGAGTCCAACTTCGGCACCTTCGCCCAGTTCGCGCTCGCCGCCGACTACCAGTGCCACCCGAAGCCGAAGAACCTCACCTGGGAGTCCGCGGCCTCCTTCATCCTCACCGGCTCCACCGCCTACCGTCAGCTGTTCGGCTGGGCGCCCAACACGGTCAAGCCGGGCGACCCGGTGCTGATCTGGGGCGGCGCCGGCGGGCTCGGCTCCATGGGCATCCAACTGGTGCGCAACGCGGGCGGTCTGCCCGTCGCGGTGGTCTCCAGCGAGGAGCGCGCCGAGTACTGCCGCGGCCTCGGCGCGGTCGGCACGGTCAATCGCCGCGACTTCTCCCACTGGGGCCGGATGCCCGACCTCACCGACTCCGTCGCGTTCGGCGCCTGGATGAGTGAACTCCGCGGCTTCGGCCGCGCCTACTGGGAGGCCCTCGGCGAGCGCCGCGCGCCGAAGATCGTGCTGGAGCACAGCGGCCAGGACACCATCCCCACCTCCATGTACCTGTGCGAGAACGGCGGCATGGTCACCATCTGCGGCGGCACCTCCGGCTACGCCGCCGACGTCGACCTGCGCTTCCTGTGGATGCGGCAGAAGCGGCTGCAGGGCTCGCACGGCTTCAACCCGGCCCAGTGCCGCGCGGTGATCCACCTCGTCGCCTCCGGGCAGCTCGACCCCTGCCTGTCCGGGCTGTTCACCCTGCCGGAGATCGGCGACGCCCACCAGATGATGCACGAGAACCGTCAGCCCCCCGGAAACATGGCGGCGCTGATCAACGCGCCGCGCGCGGGGCTGACCGACGTCGCCTGAGCGGCCCTTCGACGACGCCCGCGTCCCACCCATGACGAACGGACGGCAATGAACCCTGATGTGACGACAGAGCGCACGCCTCTGCCCCTGCCCGCCCTGCTGGCCCGGCGGGCCGACGAGCTGCCCGACACCGTCGCCTACGTCTACCTGCGCAACGGTGAGGAGATCGGCGAGCAGATCACCTACGCCCAGCTGCACGCCGATGTACGGGCGAGGGCCGGTGCCCTCGCGGGACTGGCGGGCGAGCGGCGCGGCGCGGTGCTGATGTACCCCAACGGTCTGGAGTTCATCAGGGTCTGGCTGGCCTGCACCGCGGCCGGTCTCCAGGGAGCCCCGGTCCAGGTTCCGACGCGCCTGCACGCGGCGCGACGGGTGCGGACCATCGCCGACGACGCGCGGACCACGCTGGTGCTCACCACCCGCGAGGTCCGCGACCAGGTCCTCGCGGACTTCGCCGGACTGCCCGAGCTGGACGGCCTGGACATCGTGGCCACCGATGAGCTGCCCGCACCGGCACCCGGCACCGAACTGCCCGTGCCCGAGCTGTCCGACGTGGCCCTGCTGCAGTACACGTCCGGCTCCACCGGGACACCCAAGGGCGTGATGGTCACGCACGCCAACTTCTGGTTCAACGCGGGGGAGACGGACCAGCTGTGGCCGATGGAGGACGACGGAAGCGTCGTCTCCTGGCTGCCGTTCTTCCACGACATGGGCCTCCTGCTGGGCATCGTGCTGCCCCTGTGGGCGGGCAGACCCTCGTACCTGATGGGCCCCGAGGCGTTCATCCGCCGTCCCGGGCGCTGGCTGGAGGCGGTGTCCCGGTTCGGCGGCACGCACTCCTCGGGCCCCAACTTCGCCTACGACCTCTGTGTACGCAGCGACAGCGTGCGCGGGCCGATCGACCTCTCGCGCTGGCGGATGGCCGCCAACGGCGCCGAGCCGGTCCGCGAGCACACGATGGCGGAGTTCATCGGCAAGTACGCCCCCAGTGGCCTGGACAGCCGTGCGCTCTCCCCGAGTTACGGCCTGGCGGAGCACACCTTGAAGGTCACCGGCAGCCCGCCCGACGCCGAACCGGCGCCGCTCGTGCTGGACGCGCGGGCACTGGGCCGGGGCAGGGTGGTCACGGTGGCCGACCGCCGGGACCCGTCCGTGGTGACCAGCACCGTCATGAGCGTCGGCCGCACGGTCGGGGACACCCGGGTACGCATCGTCGACCCGCACACCCGCGGGGAGACGGCACCCGACGAGGTCGGCGAGATATGGGTGTCCGGTCCGTGCGTGACGGCGGGCTACTTCGGGCGCGAGGAGGAGAGCGAGCGGACCTTCCGGGCGCGCATCGCGGGCGCCGAGGCGGGCGGGCCCTACCTGCGCACCGGCGACATGGGCTTCGTGCACGGCGGGGAGCTGTTCATCACCGGCCGCCTGAAGGACCTGATCGTCGTCAAGGGCCGCAACCACTACCCGCAGGACCTGGAGGCCACCGTCGAGGGCAGCCACCCGCTGCTGCGCCCGGCGTCCGCCGCCGCGTTCCCGGTCGACGACGGCACGCGGGAGTCCGTGGTCGTGGTCGTCGAGGGGGACAGCCGGGTGGGCCGGTACTCGAGCGCGCGGAAGGTGACGGACGCCGTGCGGGAGGCGCTGCGCCACCACCACCGCATCGAGGTGGCGGACGTGGTGCTGATCCGCCGCGGGACCCTCCCCAAGACCACTAGCGGCAAGGTGCGCCGTCGGCCGTGCCGTGAGCAGTACCTGGCCGGGACGCTGAAGCGGCTCGCGGTGTCGGCGGACGACGCCTTCACGGGGATCTGACGTTCCCCGGACACTGTGGGGAGGATGCGTGTACATCCCGTTCCCAGGATGTCCGAATATGAAGTCTTCCCGGACGGTCCCGCCGCTACGATCACGGTATGGAACTGCGTCAACTGGAGTACCTCGTAGCGGTGGCCGAAGAGGCCAGCTTTACGAAGGCCGCAGCGCGCGTCTATGTGACCCAGCCCTGTGTGAGTGCGCAGATCAGGCGGCTGGAACGCGAGTTGGGGCAGGACCTGCTCGACCGGGGCGGACGCACGGTCGAACTCACCAGTGTCGGAGCGGCGGTTCTGCCGCACGCACGCGCGGTGCTGGCCGGCGTCGACGGCGTCCGGGACGCCGTGGAGAACGTGTCCGGCGTCGTACGCGGACAGGTGGCCCTCGCCTCCGTGGCGTCCTCCCTCTCCCTAAGACTCCCCGAACTGGTCGCGGACTTCAGCGAGACCTACCCCGACGTGGAGATCTCCCTCGGCGAGGGCAGTACGGAACAGCTGGTCGACGCCGTGCGGGCGGGCCGGATCGATGTCGCCGTCATCGGTGTCGGCATCGGCACCGCTCCGCCCGCGGACCTCGAAACCCTCTTGATAGCCGACGAGTTACTGGTCGGAGCGGTGAGCCACGATCACCCGCTCGCCGGACAGAGCAGCATCACCGTCGACGAGGTCGAGGGCTACGCGCTGATGTGTCTGCCCAGCGGCAGCGCCATGCGCGCCGAGTCCGACGCCGCCTGGGCGGCCGCCGGGATCAAACCCCGGGTGGCCTTCGAGGCGAGCGACCCCCGGGTGCTGGCCCAACTCGCCGCCCAGGGACTGGGGATGGCGATCCTGCCCGAGCGGTTCGTCCTCTCGCAGCCCGACCGGCTGCACCCCGTAGAGATCACCAGCATGCATCTGCGCGGCGGCCTTGCCCTGGCCTGGCGGTCCAGCGGCCGCACGAGTCCGGCGGCCCGGGCCTTCGTGTCACGGGCGCGCACGCGGCTCGGCCGGCCCTGAGGTCCAGCCCGCCGCAGCGAACCACCCGCCCGTCGGCCGTGCCCGCACCGGCCTTCCCCTCTCGACGGAAAGCGCCACGTGAACGTAGTTGATCTCGCGCGACTCCAGTTCGCGGTCACCGCGACGCTGCACTTCCTGTTCGTCGCCCTGACCCTCGGACTCGTCACGGTCGTCGCCGCGACACAGACCCGGGCGATCCGCACCGCCGACCCCGCCCTGCGTGCCACCCGCATGCGCCGGGTGCGTTTCTGGGGTGGCCTCTACGTCGTCAACTACGCGCTCGGCATCGTCAGCGGGCTCACCCAGGAGTTCCAGTTCGGACTGAACTGGTCCGGGCTCTCCCATGTCATGGGCAACGTCGTCGGTGCCCCGCTGGCCATCGAGAGCATCGCCGCGTTCTTCCTCGAATCGACCTTCCTGGGGCTCTGGGCCTTCGGGTTCGACCGCGTGCCGCCCCGCGCCCACCTGGCGCTGATCTGGGGTGTCGCCCTCACCGCGTACGTCTCCACGTTCTGGGTCATGGTGGTCAACGGGTTCATGCAGCGGCCCGTCGGATACGAGATGCGGGGCGGTGTCGCACACGTCACCGACTGGGGTGCGATCCTCACCAACGGGGCCACCTGGTACGCCGTCCTGCACATCGCGGGCGCCGTTGCCCTGCTCGCCGGACTGTTCATGGCCGCCGTCAGCGCCTACCACCTGCGCCGCGATCAGCACACCGAGTTCTTCCGCCCGACCCTGGTCCAGGGCTCGGTCCTCGCGGGCTGCGGCGCGGTCGTCACCTCGGTCGCCGGGACGGTGCAGCTGGGAGC
Organism: Streptomyces sp. NPDC002176; assembly: GCF_044903645.1. Lineage (NCBI taxonomy): Bacteria > Bacillati > Actinomycetota > Actinomycetes > Kitasatosporales > Streptomycetaceae > Streptomyces > Streptomyces sp. NPDC002176. Next base: position 968,610 of record NZ_JBJDQW010000001.1, on the reverse strand, counting down.
GCTCCAGGACTACCAGCCCGAGAAGTACGCCGTGCTGATGGGCCGGACCGGTGCCGAACTGGACACGGTGCGCGCTGCCGCGGCGGCCCACTACGGCAACGGCGACTGGCTGCCGCCCCTGTGGGTGGGCGGGGCGTCCGTGCTCATGCTCGTACTCGGCGTCGTGCTGGTCCTGCTGGCCTGGGTCCCGGCCACGGCCGCCCGCGGCGGTGCGGTGGGCGAGACACTGGCCCGCCGACGGTTCCGGCTGCGGCTGCCGTCGGTGCTGCTCCTGCTCGGCTTCGTGGCCCTGATCTGCGGCTGGCTCAGCCGTGAGGTCGGTCGGCAGCCATGGATGGTCACCGGCGAACTCACCGTGCACGACGCCGTCGCGGACGTCTCGCCCGGGGGGATGCTGGCCTCGTTCGTCGTGTTCACCCTCGTGCTCACGACCCTGGCCCTCGTCGACTGGACGCTGATGGTCCGCTTCGCGCGGCTCGGACCGGACAAGGGACTGCTCGCCGACGCGGCCCTCTTCCCGGGCACCGAACAGCGCACGGTCCCGCGGGACGGAGACCGGGGGTCATCCGAGGCGGACGTCCACCCCTCCTACTGACTCGCCATGACCGCACACAAGCCAAGCTGACGGGGATTCGACCGTGGATGTCTTCTGGTACGCCCTGCTGGGGTTCCTTCTCGCCGGCTACCTGGCCCTGGAGAGCCTCGACTTCGGCGTCGGGATGCTGCTGCCGTTCGCCGACGAGGAGAGCGACCGCGCACGCCTGCGGCGCACCATCGTGCCCCTCTTCCTCGCGAACGAGGTGTGGCTGGTCGCGTTCGGCGGACTCCTCTTCGGGGCCCTGCCCGTGGCGGAGGGGGAACTGCTGCAGGCGCTGCGGCTGCCCTTCCTCGCGGTGCTGTGCGCGTGGTTCCTGCGCGATGCCGCGCTGTGGTTCCGTACGGCGCACGAGGGCGTCCGTTGGCGTCGGACCTGGGACATCGTGCTGGCGGCCGCCAGCTTCGTCCTCGCGGCCGGTTGGGGAGCCGTCCTCGGCATGCTGGTCCGGGGCCTGTCCATCGGGTCCCACGGGCACGCCGTGGCCGCGGCGGGCGATCTGTTCCACCCCTTCACGCTGCTCTGCGCATGTCTGGCCGTCGCCGGAAGCCTGCGTCAGGGCTCGCTCTTCGCCGCCCGCGGCCTGCCGGAGGGCAGCTCGCCGCGGGCCGCGCTGGGCCGAGTGACCCGGGTGTCGACACCGGTCCTGCTCCTGCTGTCCGTGCTCGTCGCCGCCTTCGGCGTCATGGCCACCCCCGCGCCCGCGACGGTGGCCGCCATCGCGCTGCTCGCCTGCGCCGCTGTGTACGCCTCCGACCGCGTCCAGGCGACCGGCCGTACCGGCCTGGCGCTGCTGCTGGGTGCCGCACCGCTGGTGGCCCTGCCCGCCCTGGTCGGCGCGGCGAACGGCACCACGGTGCTGGCCACCCGCACGGGCGGCAACAGCCTGGCCCTGTCCGGCGCGATCGCCGACTCCGCCTCCCTCACGTTGCTGGCGGTGATCGTCCTGCCCGCACTGGTCCTGGTGGCCGCGGGCCAGCTGTGGTTCTGGCGGGTGTTCACGGGTGCGGGAGTTCAGCGACCGTAAGCCACGGTTATTCGGAATCTGACATTCGCGCGGCGACAGCGGCCGAGCCGGTGGCACAGGGGAACCACTATTAAGGGCCGGTAAATCATAGGGGGGTGGAGGTCAGGGGTTTGTGAGCCCGCACTCGGCGTGTAGCGTGAGGAATGCGATGGCCGTGCCGAGTGTGCACGACTGGGAGGGGGATCGGGATGGGAATAGGGGCGGTAATTCCAGACCCTGCGGTTATTCCAGAAACCGGAATCCGTGGCCGTGTGGCCGAATTGCATTCCGTGCGCGAGCAGGTCCTCGCGGGTCCCAGTGAGAAGGCGACCGAGGCGCAGCATGCCAAGGGCAAGCTGACGGCTCGGGAGCGTATCGAGCTGCTTCTCGACCCGGATTCTTTCCAGGAGGTCGAGCAGCTGCGTCGGCACCGCGCCACCGGCTTCGGTCTGGAGGCGAAGAAGCCGTACACCGACGGTGTCATCACCGGCTGGGGCACGGTGGAGGGCCGTACGGTCTTCGTCTACGCCCACGATTTCCGTATCTTCGGCGGCGCGCTGGGCGAGGCGCATGCGACGAAGATCCACAAGATCATGGACATGGCCATCGCGGCCGGTGCTCCGCTGGTGTCGCTGAACGACGGCGCGGGTGCCCGTATCCAGGAGGGCGTCTCGGCGCTGGCCGGGTACGGCGGTATCTTCCAGCGCAACACCAGGGCGTCGGGTGTCATCCCGCAGATCTCGGTGATGCTCGGCCCGTGTGCGGGCGGCGCGGCCTACAGTCCGGCGCTCACCGACTTCGTGTTCATGGTCCGTGAGACCTCGCAGATGTTCATCACCGGCCCGGACGTCGTCAAGGCGGTCACCGGTGAGGAGATCACCCAGAACGGCCTGGGCGGCGCGGACGTGCACGCCGAGACCTCGGGTGTCTCGCACTTCGCGTACGACGACGAGGAGACCTGCATCGGCGAGGTGCGCTACCTCCTGTCGCTGCTGCCGCAGAACAACCGGGAGAACCCGCCGCGGGTGGAGTCCTCCGACCCCGCCGACCGGCGCGGCGATGTCCTGCTGGATCTGGTCCCGGCGGACGGCAACCGGCCCTACGACATGACCAAGGTGATCGAGGAGCTCGTCGACGACGGCGACTACCTCGAGGTCCACGAGCGCTGGGCCCGCAACATCATCTGCGCGCTGGGCCGCTTGGACGGCCAGGTCGTCGGCATCATCGCCAACCAGCCCCAGGTCCTCGCGGGTGTCCTGGACATCGAGGCGTCGGAGAAGGCCGCACGGTTCGTGCAGATGTGCGACGCCTTCAACATCCCGATCATCACGCTGCTGGACGTGCCGGGCTTCCTGCCGGGCGTGGACCAGGAGCACGGGGGGATCATCCGGCACGGCGCGAAGCTGCTGTACGCGTACTGCAACGCGACCGTGCCGCGGATCTCGCTGATCCTGCGCAAGGCGTACGGGGGTGCGTACATCGTGATGGACAGCCACTCCATCGGCGCCGACCTGACCTACGCGTGGCCGACCAACGAGATCGCGGTGATGGGTGCCGAGGGCGCGGCCAACGTCATCTTCCGCCGTCAGATCGCCGACGCCGAGGACCCCGAGGCGATGCGGCAGAAGATGGTCAAGGAGTACAAGGCCGAGCTGATGCACCCCTACTACGCGGCCGAGCGCGGCCTGGTCGACGACGTGATCGACCCCGCCGAAACCCGCGAGGTGCTGATCCGCTCGCTCGCCATGCTGCGCACCAAGCACGCCGACCTGCCCTCCCGCAAGCACGGCAACCCGCCTCAGTAGAGCGCTGGTTCACGCGACGAAGGACGAGAGGAGTGATCCGTTCCATGGACATGACCGCTGCCGAGGACGTGCTGTGCATCGAGAAGGGCCATGCCGAACCGGAGGAGGTCGCGGCTGTCACCGCGGTCCTGCTGGCCTGTGTGGCAGCCCGGGCCGCCGTCGCCCCGGACGAGCCGCCCCAGAGGGCCGACTGGCGCAACAGGGGCTTCAAGGCTCCGCACAGTTGGCGGGGTTGAGCCGGGCTGCGGCCTCATATGCCGACGAGCCGCCGGTCCGGCGCCGTACGCCGACGCGGGGTGCGGTACCCGGTCATGGCGGGTCCGCGGTACGGGTCGGCAGGACAGGCGGTGTCCGCGGCGCGGGGCCGGGCGGGCCGTGAGCGAAAGCCGGGGAGTGCGAGCAGCACCGGCGGCCGCGTCCAGTCCTCCTGACGCAGGACCACGTCGACGCGCGTCCGGTCGTCGGCGCCGATGCGCACCGGGCCGACCGTGCCCACGAGCAGCGGGGAGTCCCCCCACTGATCGCTCGACGGCCGGGCGCTGAGCGTCGCGGCGTGCAGGTACCAGGTTCCCGGCGGTACGTCCGTCAGCCGGAAGGGGCCGCCCCCGTCGAGCCTTGTCCAGGCCGCGGGCTGCCCCTGGAAGAGCGGGCTGTCGAACAGGCCGATGTGCAGGGGGGATCGCGAGGCTCCCAGCACGCGGGCCGTCCCGGTCACCGACCCGAGGGGCCCGCTTTCGGCGGCGAGGGGCGTGATGCGAGGGTACTCACCCGTGCCGTCCCGCCCGATCCGCCGGTACTCGGTGGGGGAGAGGCCGACGGAGGCCGTGAAACGCCGCGAGAAGGTACTGGCGCTGCCGTACCCCACCTGCGCCGAGATGTCGGCCACGCTGGCGGAGGTGTGGACGAGGAGGGGCTTGGCCGCGTGCAGCCGGACGGCGCTCAGGAAGCGGCCCGGTGTCACCCCGGTCGTGCGCTGGAACACTCTGATGAAATAGAACTTGCTCATCATCGCCGATCTGGCTAAATCATCGAGTGCCAGCGGCTCATGATATTTTTGGTGAATGGTCGCGATGGCGCGCCGGGCGTAATGCTCCATGAATTCCGCACTCCTTGAACCTGAATCGACGACGACGAGGAAGACGATAAGGAATGGGTGGGCGGCCGTCAGTGTGCCGCGGATCTGAAACGGCATCGCGAAAGCGCACCCGTGTGAAGGCGGAGCAAGGCTCGCCGCAGGTGCTGCTCAGGCGGAGAGGTGTCGCGGGAGTGTGCCGCGCACCTGTTCACGGGACTGACGGTCCCTACTGTTCAGCCGGTGCGAAAACTCTGTCGGCGCTTTCGCGCAGCAGCCGGCCGATGCGAAATCTGGTTGATCAACCAGGGAGAGTGGGCGGACTTCATCTCGCCCGGTACGGCTCACCACGCCGAAGTCGTTCTTGCAAACGCTTGTGCTCGTCCTTGGACACGCGGCAACCCCCGTTGCAATCTGTCACGACTGGTTGGAGCCTCGCACACGAGCCGCGTCGAGGCAACCGGCAAATCACCCTGGGTGGATGTCTTGGCCACGCCCTGGGGCAGGGAACTTTTTCTCCTCCGCGCACCGGCAGTTGAGCAATCTGGGCGATGACATCGGTGGGGCCCGGACAGCAGGCTGAGGGGGCCGATCAGAGGACTCGCGACCTCCCCGGGAGACGCCGCGCGGCTGTCGAACCACCCCGCCGCGGCGCACCGCGCGAGGCGGTGTTCGGCCCTTGCCTTCTCTCCGACGCTGGCCAACCCGAGGATCGTATCGATCATGACCAGTCACCAAGTGCAGTTGCTGTTCCTGGATTTCGGACTGATTCTGCTGCTCGCCCGGGGCCTGGGCGCCCTGGCCGCCCGTATCGGCCAGCCGCCCGTGGTCGGCGAGATCGTCGCCGGTGTCATCCTGGGCCCCACGCTGCTCGGCGGCCTGCTCGCCGACCGGCTCTTCCCCGCCGACGTACGGCCGTTGCTGGGGGCGCTGGCGAACATCGGCGTCGCCGTGTTCATGTTCGTCGTCGGACTCGAACTCGAACACCGTTTCCTGCGGGGCCGGATCAACATCACCGTCGGAGCGGCCGTGGGCTCCACCCTGGTGCCGTTCCTCCTCGGCATCCCCCTCGCCCTCTTCCTGCTGCGCCACCACCCGGCCGAGCAGCGTGCGGCCTTCGTGGTGTTCATCGGCCTGTCCGTGTCCGTGACCGCGTTCCCCGTCCTCGCGCGCATCCTGGTCAGCCGTGGCATGTCCCGGCTGGCGATCGGGGGGCTCGCGCTGGCCACCGCCGCCGTCGTCGACGTCGTCGCCTGGTCGGCACTGGCCGGTGTGCAGGCGGTCGTCGGCGGCGCCGACAGCTATTGGCAGGTCGCCCTGCTCATCCCGTTCGCACTGGTCCTGCTGGCCCTGCGCCCCCTGCTGAAGCGGGTCCTCACGTACGGCGGTTCCGGGAGCGGCCTCACCCCGACGGGGCTGGCCGTCGTGATGGTCGGCATCTTCCTGTCCGGCGCGGCGACCGAGCTGATGGGGATGCACTACATCTTCGGCACCTTCCTGTTCGGCGCGCTGATGCCCCGCGAGGGCACGGAGGCGGTGCGCGAGCAGATCTGTGCGCGCACCGGCGAGATCACCTCGCTGCTGCTGCCCGTCTACTTCGTGGTCGCGGGCCTCAAGGTCGACCTGCGCGGCGTGGGGCTCGAAGGGCTCACCGAGCTGGCCGTCATCCTGCTCGTCGCCATCGGCGGCAAGTTCGGCGGTACGTATCTGGGCGCCCGGTCGCAGGGCCTCACCGCCGAGGACTCGGGAACCCTGGCGGCGCTGATGAACACACGGGGCCTGACCGAGCTGGTCATCCTCGGGGTCGGGCTGGAACTCGGGCTGCTGGACGGCCCGCTGTACTCCCTCATGGTTGTCATGGCCCTGGTGACCACGGCCATGACCGGGCCGCTGCTGAACCTGATCCGTGCCAGGAGTGCCCGGCGGGAGCTCGCCGCCGTGCCCGACCTCGGCGCCGTCGGCGACGTGGCCGGGGAGGACGCGGGCAGCCCCGAACGAGGCAGCCGTGCCACTGGCTGAACAGGCCCGTCCTCTCGCCGAACTGGCGGCCGCCCTCGCCGATGTCACCCAGGGCGGGGGCGGCGTCACCGTCGTCAGCGGCGGCGTCGGCTGCGGGCGCACGGAACTCCTCCACGCGCTGCGGTCGGTGGCGGTCCGGGCCGGATACGCCGTCCTGCGAGCCGCGGGCTCCCGTCCCGAGCGGGACACGCAGGGCGGCGTGCTCGGCCAACTGCTGCGGTACGCCGACCTCCCCGAAGGCCATCGCGACGCCCTGGCCCGGTGCTTGTTCTCCCCGGGCGCCGACGGCTCCGTCCGGTGGCCGCCCGACCAGGCGACCGGCGCGGCCCTGCGTGAACTGACCGCGGTGCTGCTGCGGATCGCCGAGCGGGTGCCGGTCCTGCTCTGCGTCGACGACCTCGACCTCGCCGACGCCCTTTCCCTGCACTGGATCAGCCGTCTCGTGCCCCATCTGCGGGCGGCGCGCGTCCTCTTGGTCGTCGCCGAGTGCACGACGATGCGGCCCACCCACCCGCGGTCGCACGCCGAGCTGCGCCGCCACCCCCGCTACCGGCAGGTCGTCCTCGAAGGCATCGCCCCCGGCGACATGGCCACCGTGCTCGCCGACTCCCTGGGCGGCGCGGCGGCTCGGACACCGTCGGCGGACTGCTACCGCGTCACCGGCGGCAACCCCCTGCTCCTGCGGGCGCTCGTGACCGACCAGAAGCACGCCGAGGCCACCTCGGCAGGCACCCCGGCGCCCGGGCCCGTCGTCGCCCGCGCCTACGGGGACGCGGTGCTGGCCCTCCTCCACCGGGCCGGACCGACCGCCCTGGCGCTGGCGCAGGTCCTCGCCGTACTCGACGAAGCGGACACGCACCCCGGCCTTACGGCCCGGCTCCTCCAGGAGCAGCCCGCCGCGGTCACCGACTGGTGCCGGGATCTGGCGGCGGCCGGACTCCTCGACGGCACACGGCTCCGCCATCCCGTGGGACGCGCGGCGGTCCTGCGGAGCCTGGACGCACCCGCCCGCCGGGCCCTGCACCGCCGCGCCGCCGAGCTGCTCCACGCGGCGGGGGCCGACGCCCCGCGGATCACCCCGCACCTGCTCGCGGCCGCACCCGTCGACGAACCCTGGGCCCCGGCCGTACTCGACGAGGCCGCGCGGCGCCATCTGGCGGCCGACCGGCTCCTGGAGGCGCGGGACTGCTTCGGCGCCGCCCTGGCGGTCTGCCACGACGAGGGCGAACGCACGGCTCTGGGCGCCCGGTTGGCCGCCACGGCCCGGCTGCTGGACCCCGCGCTCGGCACCCGGCACATCGCGGACCTCGCGGCCGTGCTGGACGGCGATCTGCTGCCCGGCCGTCACGCCCTGGCCCTGGCCCGGCACCTGCTGTGGCACGGCCGTTTCGACGAGGCCGCCACGGTCGTCCGGCGGGCGGCGGAGCAGGCGGAGAGGCCGGGCGCGGACCCGGCGGCCGGAGCGGAGGTCCACGCCACCCGCCATCTCCTGGCGACGATCCATCCACCGGTGCTGGTGCCCGCTGACGGTACCGGCGGCGATCCCCGGGTCCGGGCGGCGGCGGCACTGTCCGAGGTGCTCGCCCGCGGCCCCTCCGCGTCGGCCGTGGCCGCCGCGGAGGCGGCACTCCGGGGCATGCGGCTGGGCAGGAGCACCTCGGAATGGATCGTGTGCGCCGTGACGGCCCTGCTGTACGCCGAGCGGATCGAGTCCGCCGACCGGTGGTGCCGACACTGGCTGGCCGAGGCCCGCACCCGCAAGGTCCCCCTGTGGGAGGCGGAGCTGTCCTCCCTGCTGGCCGGTATCCGGCGCCGCCAGGGCGATCCCGCCGCGGCGCGCGACCTCGCCGAGGCGGCTCTGACGCGGGTGCCGGTGGAGAGCTGGGGGGTGACGATCGGTCAGCCCCTGTCCCATCTCGTCGAGGCCGCCACGGACTCGGGAGACCATCTGGCCGCCGAGGAACACCTCGCCGTGCCCGTACCGGACGCGGTGTACGACACCCGGTTCGGGCTGCACCTGCTGCACGCCCGCGGTCGCCACCTGCTGGAGACCGGACGGGCCGACGAGGCGCTCGAGGACTTCACGGCCTGCGCGGACCTCATGCGCCGTTGGGGATGCGATCAGCCCGCCCTCGCGCCCTGGCGGACCGGGGCGGCCCGCGCCCACCTGGCCTGGGGCGACCCGACCACCGCCCGTGCCCTCGCCCAGGAGCAGCTCGGCATGGCCGGACCGCTGCCCACCCGGACGCGCGGGCTCACCCTGCGGGTGCTCGCGGACACCGAGTACGGCACCGAACGCATCGGCCTGCTGACCGAGGCCGTCGCCGTCCTGCGCACCGCGGGCGATCCCCTCCAGACCGCCGGGGCCCTGGCCGACCTCGCCCGCGACCACCTCCATGCGGGCCGCACCGGCCGCGCCCGGACGGGCCTCGCCACGGCCGCCCGGCTCGCCGGGCGGTGCGGTGCGGGACCGCTGGCGGCCGCCCTGGCGGCGGAGGCGGAGACACTGGCGCGACGCGGCCCGGCCGACCGGACAGCCGTGGCCGGTCCGCTCAGTGCCGCCGAGCGGCGGGTGGCCTTCCTCGCGGCGGACGGACACACGAACAAGGAGATCGCGTGGCGCCTGCGCATCACGGTCAGCACGGTGGAGCAGCACCTCACCCGGATCTTCCGCAAACTCGGAGTCCGGGCCCGCCGGGACCTCGCGCCCGCGCTCGCGCCCGACGCCGCGCGGCCGGTGCCCACCCCAGGCGACGCCGCCCCCGCCGGGCGTCGGCCTACGGAATGAGCCATGTCCGGGTCCGGTCCCGATGTGTAGTGTGGGTAGACGTGAAGGCGGAGAATCTCAGGGGCAATCTGGAAGGCATGCTGCTGTCGGTGCTGGAGCCCGGCACCCAGCACGGATACGCCGTGATCGAGGAACTCAAGCGGCGCAGCGGCGATGCCATCAACCTCCCCACCGGGACGGTCTATCCGGCGCTGCACCGGCTCGAGGCCGCCGGCCTGGTCGGCAGTGAGTGGGCCGTCCACAACGGCCGCCGTCGCCGCAACTACTTCCTCACCCCGGCCGGACGCCGTGCCCTGGCCGACAAGCGGACGGCATGGCAGGAGATCTCCTCCGTCATCTCCGTCGTCCTGGGGGGATAGGCGTGGCGCAGGCCGCCGTACTGCGGCGTTACACGGACAACGTCGCGGAGCGGTTGGTCGGACCGGACTCGCGCCGCTCGGCCATCATCGACGAGGTGCTGGACGGCCTCCAGTGCGTGGTGGAGTGCAACGTGGACGACGGCGCCGACCACGAGGAGGCGGCGCACCGTGCCGTCCGGGAGTGGGGCCCGGCGTCCGAGGTCGCCCGTGCCTACAACGACGCCACTCTGCGCATCAGCGCCAACCAGTTGTCCGTCCAGACGATGTGCGCCCTGCCGCTGCTCGCCGCCGCCTGGGCGTCCGCGCTCCTCGGGGGCCCGGCCGCGCCCTGGCCGTACCATCCGCCGCTGCTGCTGATGGGCCTGGCGATGGTGGCCTTCGGCTGCGTGCTGTCCCTGGCGGGCGCGTTCTCCGGGCTCCGCAAGGGCATCGGGCTGGCCGCGGCGGTCGACCGGCGCGACCAGATGGTCATCACGGGGACGCTCGCGGGCCTCATCGGGCTGCTCACCGTGCTCGGGGCCCTGACCCTGCTGCTGCTCAACCGGGGCCTGAGTCATCCGGAGTCCCTGGACTGGCCCATGGTCACCATCCCCGCCACGCTGACCCTGCTGGCGGGGGCGTATTTCGGTACGGCGCTGAAGCGTTTCGTGTCCTTCCTGCGCGGGGTGGCCTCCCCGTAACACCGGCACCACGAGAGCCCCCGACTACTGACTGTTCATCAGAGAACAGTCACCGGGGGCTCTTTCGCGTATTCCGGAATGTGTTGCGCCGTCTCGATCACCGGGCTAGCTTGTCCTTCGGCATGTGTAGCGTGACTACACAGTAGTGTCCCTATAGGAGGGGTTACCTTGGAGCGCATGACTCGATGGGTGCTCTCCCATCGGCTGCCCGTCGTCCTGTTCTGGGTGGTGCTGACCCTGACCGGAGGGGCACTCGCCGGAAGCACGATCGACAAGCTCTCGTACGAGTCGAGGCTCCCTGACAAGCAGTCACAGGCCGCCAACGACGCCTTGGCGCAGCGCTTCTCGGGGACCGGCGGCAAGAACGCCCCGCTGCTGCTCGTGGTGACCGTGCCTGAGGGCACGAGCGTCGACAGCACCGACGTACGTGAGCAGTGGGGCGCGCTGGTCGGCAAGGTCACTCCGCGGGGCGGCCGCAGCGTCTCCTACGCGGACCCCGGCGGCGAGTCCCTGGTCTCGAAGGACCAGCGCACCACGGTCGCGCTGGTCTACCCGCCCGCCAACCGGTCCAACGCCCCGTACGCCGAGTCCCTCCCGGGCATCCAGGCCGCGGTCGCGCAGGCGAAGATCGCCGGGGCCCCGGTCGAGCTGACCGGCCAGCCGGTGCTCTCCGGCCGGGACAGCGGAGCGGCCCGCAGCCCGATCTACGAGACCCTGATCGGAGCCCTCGGGGCCCTGGTCGTCCTGGCCCTGGTCTTCGCCAGCGGACTGGCCGTCGTGCCGCTGCTGATGGCCGCGGTCGCCATCCCCACCACGTTCTTGCTGGTGCGCGGCATCACCGGCGTCACCGATGTCTCCTTCATCGTGCAGTTCCTGGTGGCGCTCATCGGGCTCGGCATCGCGATCGACTACGCGCTGCTCATCGTCACCCGCTGGCGCGAGGAGCGGCAGAAGCCCGGCTCCGACGGCGCCGACCCCGCCGCGCGCCGCGAGGCGGTCGTACGGGCCGTCGCCAGCGCCGGTCGCGCGGTCGTGCTCAGCGGCGCCACGGTGGCGATCTCGCTGGCCGCGCTCGTGGTCCTGCCGGTGCCGTTCCTGCGCAGCGTGGGATACGCCGGGCTGCTGATCCCGCTGGTCAGCGTCGCCATCGCGGTCACCCTGCTGCCCGTCATGCTGTACTCCCTGGGCGACAAGCTCGACCGGCCGCGCCGGACCCACCGCCCGGACAGCAAGCTGTGGGGCCGGATCGCCGGACTCACCACCCGCCGTCCCGCCCTGTGCGCCGTGCTCAGCGGAGCGGTGCTGCTCGCCGTCGCCGCGCCGGTGCTCGCCCTGCGCCTCGGGCAGCCCGCCACCGTGACGCTGGCCCAGGGAGGCAAGCCCGCCGCCGCGTTCCAGCGGATCGTCGACGCGGGCTTCGGCGAGGGCATCGCCCGCCCCCTCGAGGTCACCGTGGACGCGGGCGGCGCCGACGCCCTGCACGGCAAGCTCGCCGCTCTCGACGGCGTGGCCGGTTCCGCCGCCCCGGGGGAGTGGACCGGCGGCGGACAGCGCGTCATCGACGTGTGGACCAAGGCCGATCCGTCCAGCAGCGACGGCCGCGACACGGTCACCGAGGTCATGGACCTCGCCCAGGACACCCCCGGCGCCCTGGCCGGTGGCGGCCCCGCCACGGACGTGGACTTCATCGACGCCGTCTACGGATCACTCGGGCTCATCCTGGTCTTCGTCGCCCTGCTCACCTTCGTGGTGCTCGCCCGGACGCTGCACTCGGTCGTCCTCCCCATCAAGGCCCTGATCCTCAACGCGCTGTCCACCTGCGCGGCCTACGGCGTGATCGTCCTCGTCTGGCAGAAGGGCTACGGCAGCGAGGCGCTGTTCGACACCCCGGCGATCGGGGCGGTGACCATCTGGATTCCCATGGCGGTCTTCGCCTTCCTCTTCGGGCTGTCCATGGACTACGAGGTGTTCATCCTCCACCGCATCCGCGAGACGCACCTGGAGCTGACCGCCGAGGGCGAGCGCGACACCGTCGTCCCGTCCGTCGTGACCGGCATCAGCCGCACCGGACGCCTGGTCACCTCCGCGGCGCTCATCCTCTTCCTGGCCTTCACCGCGCTGGCCAGCATTCCGATCACCGACGTGAAGGTGTTCGCCACCGCTCTGGCGGCGGGCATCGTCATCGACGCCACCGTGGTCCGGGGCCTCCTCACCCCGGCGCTGGTCACCCTTCTCGGGCGGGCCAACTGGTGGTTCCCGCGCCCCTTGGCCCGGGTGCTCGTCACCACCCCCGAACGAGCACCCGGGCCGAGGACCCGCCCCGCCGGAGACGACACGGCAGGGCACGAGGGGCAGGTGGCGGGAGCGTCCGCCACGGCCCCCACCACGCAGGCCGGACCGCAGAGCCGCGCCTGACGAGTGCGGGCCACCGCGCTCCGGCGCGGTGGCTTGCACGCGCTTTCTCACCGCTTCATCGGCGTGGGCCAGGGTGGTCGGGCGGGCGCCGACATCAGCGCGGCGCCGCGACGGACGAGTGCGAAGGGAACCGACAGTGTCCACACACAGGCCCAGCCACGACGTGGTGATCCTGGGATCGGGAATCGCCGGAGCCACCCTCGGCGCGGTACTGGCCCGCAGCGGGGCCAAGGTGCTCATCGCCGACGCGGGCACCCACCCCCGCTTCGCGGTGGGGGAGTCCATGATTCCCCAGCTCGTCGCCTGGCTCCAGGTCCTCGCCGCACGCTACGACGTGCCCGAGTTCGAGGCCCTCACCGACGTCACGACCATCAACGAGAAGGTGAGCAACACCTTCGGCCGCAAGCAGCACTTCGGTTTCATGCTGCACCGGCCGGGCCAGGAGCCCGACCCGGCCGAAGCGCACCAGTTCGTCATCCCCGACGCGCTGACCTCCGCGAGCCACCTCTTCCGCCAGGACAGCGACGCCTACCTGCTGCGCGTCGCCGTCCAGCACGGCTGCGACACGCGCCAGCAGTGGCGGGCCGAGAAGATCGACTTCGACGACGACGGCGTCACCGTGACCGGCACCGACGGGCACGAGGTCCGGGCCCGCTACCTGGTGGACGCGAGCGGCTTCCGCTCCCCGCTGGCCGACCACCTCGGCCTGCGCGAGCAGCCCGCCCGGTTCGACCACCACTCCCGGTCCCTGTTCACGCACATGATCGGCGTCACGCCGTTCGACGACGTGCTGGACGTGCCCGAGGAGAGCCGGCCGCCGGTGCCCTGGCACAACGGCACCATGCACCACCTCTTCGACCGGGGCTGGTTCTGGATCATCCCGTTCGACAACCATGAACTCTCCCGCAACCCGATCTGCAGTGTCGGCGTCACGCTCGACCCGCGGCTGTACCCCAAGCCGGAGGACATCGGTCCCGAGGAGGAGTTCGCGCGGCTGCTGAGCAGGTTCCCGGCCGTGGAGCGGCAGTTCACCGGGGCGAGGAAGGTGCGCGAGTGGGTGTCCACCGGCCGCCTGCAGTACTCGTCCAGCAAGACCGTGGGTGAGCGCTGGTGTCTGATGTCGCACGCCGCCGGGTTCCTGGACCCGCTGTACTCGCGCGGCATGTCCAACACCTTCGAGATCATCCACGCCCTCGCCCCGCGGCTCCTCGCCGCGCTCGCGGACGACGACTTCTCCGAGAAGCGCTTCCAGTACGTCGAGGAGCTGGAACAGGGGCTGCTCGACTACAACGACATCCTCGTCAACTGCTCGTTCATCGCCTTCTCGCACTTCCGCCTCTGGGACGCCGTGTTCCGCGTCTGGGGCAGCGGCAACACCCCCGGCACCCTGCGGATCAACAACGCGCTGCGCAAGTTCCGCGCGGACCGCGACGCGAGCGTCTTCGACGCCCTGGAGAAGGTGCCGCACACCGGCCTCTGGTGGCCCGACAGCGACGGCTTCAAGGCGCTGCTCGACGGTACGGCGACGGCCTGCGCGCGGTACGAGGCCGGGGAGATCGACGGGGACCGGGCGGCGGACATCATCCTGGACCTCATCGAGAAGTCCGAGGCGGTGCACCCCGGGTTCGGCTGGAAGGACGTCGACCAGCGGTTCATCCACCCGGACCGCGGCCAGATCGCGGACTTCCTCCAGTGGGCCGCGCGGTCGCCGGTCCCGGCGCTGAGCACCGTCGGCCGGGAGAGTCTCGAGGCGTTGCGCGCGGCCGGCGCACCGGCCGCCCCCTTGGTGGAGGGAAGCCGGTGACGGACCTCGCACCGGACGCGCGACCGAGCACGCAAGAGGCCAACAAGGCTCTCGCCCGCCGCTGGTTCGACGAAGGGTGGAGCCGCGGGATGCTCGACGTCGCCGACCAGATCTTCGCCCCGGACTTCCTGCTGGGGGGCCGGGCGGTCGGCCCCGCGGGCCCCAAGGAGAGTGTGCGGTCGCGGCGGACCGCGTTCTCCGGGCTCACGGTCGAGGTGAAACTGCAGGTGGCCGAGGGCCCCTGGGTGACGAGCTGGTACACGACGCGTGGAACGCACGTGGGGGAGTTCGCCGGTATCGCGCCCACCGGACGCGTGATCTCCTCGGACGGAATCCAGCTGTGGCGGGTGGAGAACGGGCGGGTGGTGGAGGACCGGAACATCTTCGACGTGACACGGGTCCTCGCCCAACTGCGGTCGCCGGAAGGGCAACCCCCGGGACCGGCGCCGTTCGCTACACACCCGAATGGATGATGTTGTTCTCGTACGCGAAGATCACGGCGTGTACGCGGTTGCGCAGGCGGAGCTTCTCCATCGCCCGCTGGATGTGGGACTTCACGGTGCTCTGGCTCAGTGCCAGCTCCGCCGAGATCTCCGCGTTGCTGAAGCCGCGGGTCACGAGGTGGAAGACCTCGACCTCCCGGTCCGTCAGCGTCTCGAGCGGCGAGCCCCGTGACTCCTCCCGGGCGCGCGGGATGAGCAGGGACCGGCCCGTGGCCATGATGCGGACGGCGGCGGCGAGTTCCTCGGCGCTGCTGCCACTGCCCAGCACGCCCTTCACACCGGCCTGGAGCACATGATCCGCTGCGGTGTCCACGTCGTCGATCAGGAGGAGCGCGTTGGCCGCGGGCAGCGACGAGCGGGCCCCGGACAGCGACTGCACGATGTCCAGGGCCCGTTCGGTGTCCTGATGCATATGGACCACGACCACGTCAGGACGCAGCTCCTGGTACAGCGCGGCCGCGGTCTCGCAGTCCTGGGCGGTGCCGACCACTCTCAGATCCGGGCAGCCGTCGAGAATGGTGTGCTGCCCCGTCAGCGAGATGGGATGGGAATCGATCACTAGGACACTGATGTTCGCCGTCACTGTCTTTGGTCTCCCCCGAGATCATGTCTTGCGCAATGGCGCGTCAGAATAGCCTGCTCGCGGTGGCGGACGCCGCCTGAATCCGGACGGTTCGCCACGCGTGAGGCGCCGGGGATCTCTGCCCTGAGGACGGTGGCCGCACCATGTGCGGACACCCGCTCCGGCACCGGACACCGGCCCCGGAGCGGGTGTTCACCGTCCGCTCACTTCTTGCGGCCGATCACCGCCGTCGTCAGGGCGGGCAGCCGCACGGTGCGTTCGACCGAGAAGCCCGCGTCCGTCATCCACCGGCCGCACTCGGCCGGGGCGAAGCCGCTCGCCTGCGCGGACTGCAGCATCATGATGAGGCTGAGCATCAGACCCTGAGGGTCCCGCCGCTCGTCGTCGAGCATCGTGTCGTACACGATCAGCCATCCGTCGTCATGGACGGCGTCGTACGCCTTGCGCAGCAAGGTCGCCCGCTGCTCCGTCGGCCAGTCGTGCAGGACGCTGCCGAGGATCACCACATCCGCGCGCGGCAGATCGACCTGGAAGAAGTCGGCGCCGACGTAACGCAGTCGGTCCGCCACACCCCGCTCGGCCACCAGGCGGTCGAAGTGCTCCGCCATGGACGGCCGGTCCAGCACGGTGCCGGTCAGCCCCGGATGGGCAGCGGCCAGGTGCGCCGCCAGGTTGCCGCGGGCGCCGCCGACATCGCTGAACGTCGCGACACCGGACCAGTCGAAGACGCGGGCCAGCTCCTTCCCGACGGCTCCGCTGAAGCTGTCCATGGCGGAGAGGAACTGCCGCAGTCGGGCCGGGTCGTGGAAGATCTTCGTGAACGGGACCTCCCCGTCGGCTCCCTGATCGCGAGCCGTACCGCCGCGCAGCATCCCGGTGAAGGACTCCGGGTCGCGGCCCATGAGTTCGGTGGTCATACGCAGGAAGCCGCCCACGAAGTCCTCGCGGTCCGGCAGCAGATGGCGGAGCGTGCCCGGGCTGTTGCGGTACCGGCCGTCCTCCCGGACCAGCAGGCCGATGGCGGCCAGCGCGTCGAGGAAGTCCCGGGCGCCCCGCGCGTGCAGACCTGTGCGGTCGGCCAGCTCCGTGGCGTCGAGCGAGCCGTCGCCCAGTACGGAGAAGACCCCGAGGTCCATCGCCGCGGTCAGGAGCCTGCTCCGGAAGAAGGACCATCCGGTGAACATGACGTCGAAGGGGTCTTCCAGCGGTGTCGTCATGACTGTCGCACCTCGTTCACCGACGCGGCGTCCTGCTCCGCACGGGCCTCCCCGGGGGCTCCCGTACGTGGGGCCGGAGCCGGAACACGCACGTCACGCCGCCCGATTCTCGACCGCAGCCACCGCTCGGCCGGGCGCTCGAAGAACTGGTACATCAGCCCGCACGCCGTAATGCTGATGACAAGAGCGAGTGCCGCCCAGCCCGCATTTGCCCAGCTCGCCTCGGCGGGGCGCATGTAGTATTCCATGATGCTCTTCCGGTCGAATACCGCGGAGGAAATCTCGAAAAGCACGGTGAAGTGCAGAAGATAGAATGCGTACGACCATTCGCCGAGCGCGCGCATCGGCTTCGCCCGCAGCCACGAGGTCCGTCCCGAGAGGTCCCGCTGCGCCACGGCGACCACCACGAGCGCGTACAGCGGGGCGGTGACCTGGGGCAGGGCGTCGTAGAGGCTGACCAGGCGCCAGGTCTCGAACCGCAGCACCCACAGCACGAAGAAGCCCGCGGCGAGCAGGGCGGTGGCCGAGGTGGCGCTGAGCGGCAGGCGCCAGCCCTTGCGCAGGGCGGTCGCCGCGACCACACCGAGCAGGAACTCCCAGACGCGCGCGATCGGGGAGTACATGCCGAAGATCATGCCGTCCACACCGGTGAACGACGGGGGCAGCTGGAGGGGATAAGCCTCCCAGAGCCACACCTTGATGCCCCAGCCCACCAGCACCAGCGTCACGGCCGCGCAGCCGAGCCAGCGCGGTGACCGGCGCGCCAGGAGCCTCGCGACGAACGGGAAGATCGCGTAGAAGAACGCCTCGCAGGCCAGCGACCAGGTGACCGGGTTCGTGCTGCCCAGGATGTAACCGGGCACCCATGCCTGGTACACCAGGACCGCGGAGAGCGCCATCAGCGTCAGTGACCTGCTCTGGCCCGGCTGCGCGTCGGGGAGTTGCAGGAACAGCGGGATCAGCACGGCCACCAGCAGCATCGGCCAGACGCGGGCGAACCGGCGGCCGTAGAACGGTCCCACCCGGTCGCCGTCCTGGTAGGTCCAGGTGAGGACGAAGCCGGACAGGACGAAGAAGAACGTCACACCGGACGAGCCCAGGCTCAGCACCGGCTTCGCGTCGGGCAGCGGCAGCAGGGTGCCGACGTGCGAGAGGAAGACGGCGAGCGCCGCGATCCAGCGCAGGCCGGTGAGGGAGTGCAGCCGGCCGGCCGGACCGGCGTCGGGTGCCCGGGACGGTGATTCCCGCTTGAGCGCGGACGAACTCATGGAAACGACACCAGCCATTTCGACGGGGACGGGATGCGGGCGGCGGACAGGAGAAGCCCAGCCAATCGTGCTGCAGCATTTCATCACCGGCCGATGAACCCTCGCTTAAGCCGGAATAAACCTGCCCTGCGGAAGGTGGCCCGGACTATTCCGTCCGCTGGCTCGTCACCCGAGTGGGCCGCTAATGTGTCGGCAGGTATCGAGTCGAATTCTCAAGAGATTTGAGGAATGTCATGCGGCGATTTCCGTACGCCTCGGCCATGGTGACCGGGGCGTCGAGCGGGATCGGCGAGGGGTTCGCCAGACTCCTGGCCCAGGAGGGTGTCGACCTCGTCCTTGTGGCGAGGCGGGGCGAGCTGCTGAAGCAGCTCGCGAGCGAGCTTGAGACCGCGCACGGGGTGACCGCCGAGGTGCTCGTGCTCGACCTCACCGACGAGAGCCAGCTCGCGGTGGCCGAGCGGCGGCTCACCGATCCCGAGCGGCCCGTGGAACTGCTGGTGAACAACGCCGGTTCGAGCGGCTCCGGTTACTTCGCGGAGCTGCCCGCGGAGCGTGAGCTGCACACGGCGATCCTCAACGCGATCGTCCCGCTGAGACTGACCCGCGCCTGCCTGCCGGGCATGATCGCGCGCCACGGCGGCGGCATCGTGAACGTCTCCTCGCTCGTCGCCGTCCTGCCCAAGCCCCGCTCCGCGACGTACGCCGCGTCCAAGGCGTTCCTGTCGTCGCTGGGCGAGAGCCTGGCCATGGAGGTCGCCCGGCACGGCGTCCATGTGACCACCGTCCACACGGGCCTGACCCGCTCCGGCTTCCACGCCGCGGCCGGGGTGTCGGCCGACGCACTGCCCAAGATCAAGTGGCTGACGGCCGAGCAGGTGGCCCGCGCGGGCCTGGACGCGGTGGCGGCGGGCGAGCCGTCCACGGTGCCGGGGCTCGCCTACCGCATCCGGCTCCCCCTCATGCGGGCCATGCCGCGGTCGGTGGTCCGTGCCATCACCCGACGTGTCCACGAAAGGTGACCGGCATGAGCAGGCGGCACTCCCTCTCCCGCAAGCACAAGGTCCGCAACAACGTCGTCATCCTCTTCCACCGGCTCGGACTGCCCTTCGGGCCCATGCACCTGCTGACGGTCCCCGGCCGCGCCAGCGGCCTGCCCCGCACCAATCCGGTCGCCCCGGTGGTCGTCGACGGCATCCACTACCTCCTCCAGGCGTACCCCGAGGCCGACTGGGTCAAGAACGCCCGCGCCGCGGGCCACGGGGTACTGACCCGCGGCCGCCGGGCCCGGCAGGTGGACCTGGTCGAGCTGCCCGTCGCGGAACGGGGCCGCGTCCTGCGGGAGTTCCCCGGCCAGGTCCCGCGCGGCGTCGACGCGTTCCTGCGCAACGGGCTGGTCGAGTCGGCCTCCCCGGACGACTTCGAGGCGGCCGCGGCCCGCTGTCCCGTCTTCCGCGCCGAGCCCCGCCGGTCCTGAGGCGCTACGAAGGAGCGGGCGGCACCCACGGACTCCGTGGGTGCCGCCCGCTTCCTCGTGCTTCAGTGCGGCAGTGCCATCTCCACGTCCGGCTCGGCCGGCAGCGGTACGCCGTGCACGTCGACGCCGGTCGTCAGATAGCGCAGCTCGTCGGGGCCGTCGTGCCGCAGCCAGGTCGCCATCCGCCGCAGATCGTCACCCATCGGGTAGACGAAGCGGCAGTCGGCGTCGCGGATGCCGAGGTGGTCCAGCACGACCGGCGAGGACGCCACCGTCTTCATCAGCTCGACGCCCGCGTCGGCGGCGGTGCGCTCGCCTCGGTCGACCGCCTCGCACACCCGCACCATGTCGTCGAACAGCGCCTTGTAGCCGTGCGATCCGGGCACCGGAAGGCCCGGGTAGGCCGCCTCCTCCATCGCGCGGAGCACGCCGTCGTCGCCCGACCCGATGAAGCGCTCGGTGAACCGGTCGAAGCGCAGGTTGATCGGCACCTCGGCCGCGCACCAGATGCGGTACACGGCGTTCCAGAGCGTGTGGTCCTGGAACGAGACGAACGAACAGTTGACGAGCTCGTCGTTGTACCGGATCAACCCCTGCTGGAGTTCGTCGATGTACCGGAAGCGCTCCTCGTCGAAGTCGTTCTCCGCCAGCGCGTCGAGCAGCCGCCACGCCAGCGAGTTGACCACCTCGCCGGTGTTGGTGAGGCCGCGCGAATAGAGGGGGTCGATGAAGCCGGCCGCGTGCGACATCAGGCACCAGCGGTGGCCCACCGTCTTCGTCGAGGTGTACTGGATCCGGTCGGCCGACACCCACGGCCGTACGGTACGGGCGTCCGCGAACAGCCGCTCCACTGCGGGGAAGCGTGCCGCGAAGCCGCGGAACTCCTCCTCCGGGGTGATGTCCTGGTTCCTCGGGTACATCCGCTCGTCCAGCGTGAGCCCCACGCTGACCAGGGGGTTCTTCGAGCCCGGGTAGTTGTTGAAGGGGATCGACCAGAACCAGCCGCGGTCGAAGATGTGGTGCATCGTGCCCTCGACCCAGGGGATCGGCGGCGCGTCCTCCGGTCCCACGCGCAGGCATTCGTCGGTCGGACGCACGCCCAGCATGTGGGTGAACATGGAACGGGAGTGGTGCTTGAGGGCCTCCGGCCCCTTGCGCAGTCCGAGTTTCCCGGCGATGGGGGAGCGGAACCCGCTGGCGTCCACCAGGTAGCGGCCCTCGTACCGCTCGCCTCCCTGGCCGACCACGGCGACGTGGTCCTCGGCCAGTTCGATGTCCTCCACCCGGAACGCCTGGCGGACGTCGCAGCCGTAGCGGATGGCCGCGTGGAAGAGGTACGCGTCGGTGTCCTGGCGGAACAGGTGACCGGTCTGCAGCGCCTTGGACGGCGGGCTGAACTGCAGGAACTCGGCCGGGTCGGGCTCCTTGCCCTCCTCGTGCCGGATGAAGCCGAAGTGCCGCTTCGTGCCGGACGTCGGCGCGATGTCGTCACGGATGCCGTCGGAGGACGTCAGCGACTCCAGCTCGGGGATGCCGTAGCGGCGGGCGAGCAGCCGGAACGCCTTCAGGGTGTAGAGCGTCGTGGACTCGCCCACGGCGAAGCGGGGGTGGGTGCCACCGTCGAGGAGGAGGACGGACACACCCTGTTTGGCGAGGATGGCGCCCAGGGTCGACCCGGCGATCCCGGAACCCAGAATGATCACGTCATGCCGCCGGGGCGGCGCGGCGAGCCGCAGGTTGCCGCGGTGGCCGGAGGGCTGTGCGGGCATGGTGTCCTCCTCAGCCCTGCGCCCTGGCGGGAACACCCGGGCGGCCGTGCGGCCCGGCCGGAGGGCCCGCCACGTCGCCGCGCGCGCCCGGCTGCGGCATGAAGCCGCGCATCTCGTTGTCGTTGGCGAGCTGCTGCATCTTCTCCCAGTCCGGCATGCCGCCGCCGGAGACCAGCTCGGACAGGCCGATGAAGAAGTTCTCCACACCGCCGGGCGTCGCGATCACCAGCAACTGGCCGGCTTCGTCACCGACGTTGAGGAAGCGGTGCGGCACCCCGCGCGGCCCGTAGATCACGGTGCCCTCGGTGATGGTCTCGGTGACCCCGCCGATCTCGAACTCGTACGTGCCCTTGTTCACGAAGAACGCCTCGTCGGCGCTCTCGTGGACGTGCAGCGGCGGACCACTGCCGGGCTGTGTCGTGATCTGGTAGAAGCTGTACAGGCCGCCCGTGTCCTCCTTGCGGAGCAGGAAGCGACCCTCCTCACCGAACCAGCAGACGGGCTCGACATCGTCGCGTTTGACGACTTTCCGCTCGGTCTTCGACATGGTGCGTTCCTTTCGCTCGGATCGTCCTCGGACGGACGGCGGCCGGGTGACAGACAATCAGCGGCCGCAAAGGGGGAGATAAAGACAGGGCAAACCCAAGACGGTCAGGCGAGCGCCGTGCCGCCGTCGGCGACCAGACAGCTGCCCGTGAGGTACGACGCCCGGTCCGAGGCGAGGAACGCGATGACCTCGGCGATGTCCTCGGGGGTCCCGTTGCGCCGCAGCGCGGCCCGTTCGGCGGCGGCCCGGCGTGCCTCCTCGGGGATGAAGCGGGCGAGTTCGGTGAGGATGAGGTTCGGCTCCACCGCGTTGACGCGCACCCCGTGCGGGCCCGCCTCCAGCGCGAGCGTGCGTACGGCGGCCTCCACCCCCGCCTTGGCCACGGCCAGCGGCAGGAAGCGCGGGGCGGGCCGACGGGCGAGGGACGCGCCGACCGCCACCACCGAGCCGCTGCCCCGGGCGGTCATGTCGGGCAGCACGGCGCGCGCGGTCAGGAACAGCGCCTTGAGCTGTTGGCCGACCACGTGCTCCAGGTCCTCCCAGGCCAGGTCCGCCGCGGGGGCTATGCGTGCCTCGTGGGCGCCCAGGCCCGCGGCGTTGAGCACCAGGACGTCGATCGGGCCCAGCCCGGCTCGGACGGCCGCGACCAGGGCGGCCGTTCCGTCGGGGTCGGTGACGTCGCCCTGGACGGCCATGGCCTCGCCGCCCCGCCGCCGGATCGCGGCCACGACGTCCTCGGCGCGGTCCGCGCTTTTGTGGTAGTTCACCGCGACGCGGGCTCCCCGGGCCGCGAGGATGCGGGCAGTGGCCGCGCCGATGCCGCGTGCGGCTCCGGTGACCAGGGCCACCCGGCCCGCGAACTCCGCGGTCTCGGGGGCGGATTCGAGCGCCTCGCGCTCCTCGTGTGCCGGATTCACCGGATCAACTCCTCGATTCCAGAGGTGAAGAAGAAGGGATACGTGCGGGGGCTCGCTCAGGCCGCCATCAGCCAGCTGCCGCCGAGCGCGACGCAGAACGCCAGGCCCGCGAAGACGGTCCGCAGCAGGTTGGCGCGCGCCCACCGGGCGCGCAGCGGGTCCCAGGAGTCGGGGATCTCCCCATCGGCGGCCCAGCCGTCGATCACCCGGTTCATCCGCACGTTGCGCAGCTCCGACACCAGGGCCACCCCCACCACCCCGGCCAGCGCCACCGCGAAGCAAGCCTTCGCGCCCGCCCCGGGGGCCAGGAAGGCCAGCCCCAGACCGGCGGCCAGGGCCACCTTGTTGACGGTCGGCATCAGCGGGTCGAACCCGGGGTCCAGCAACCGGTGCACGTCGGACCAGGTCTGCCGCGGCAGCCGCAACAGCATGGGGACGATGGCGCGTTCCACCGCTATCAGGGCTCCGGCGAGGACCCCCGTGCACAGCACGAACACGAGGGCCAGCAGGGCGACCAGCACGGCCGGGCTCACCCCGCCCCGTGGCCGAGCGGATCGGCCGCGCGCAGCGGTTCCCGCTCCAGCCGGTCGTCCAGCATCAGCGAGTAACTCTGTTTACGCGCGACCGAGTCGAAGAAGGTGTACATCATGGCGTCGCGCAGGCGGCACAGCGGACCGCTGTGCGCGAGGCCCAGCGTGCCGATCCGCCACGAGGTCGTCACCATGTCCGCGGCCCGCGCCCGCCGGGCGGACTCGAACGCCCGCAGTGTCTCCGGCACGGCCTCCGGGGTGGAGCGCCCCAGCATGTCGGCGAGCACCACACCGCTCTCGATGGCCTGGCCCGCGCCCTGGCTGAGGTTGAGCGTCATCGGGTGGGCCGCGTCGCCGACGAGCACGGCCCGGCCCTTGCTCCACCCGCCGCCCGGCGGCCGGTCGTGGATGGGCACCGGCAGGATCGCCTCCTCGTCCGTCGAGGAGATGATCGCGCCGATCGGGTGCGGCCAGTCCCGGTACGCCGCCGCCAGCGCCGCCCCCCGCGACAGGCTCAGGGTGTCGATCCCGGCGGACGCGCGGTCACTGGTGATGGCGTCCCAGTAGACCTCCTCCTCGTTCAACCGGCAGTACAGGAAGCGCAGTCCGCCCTTGCCCCACAGGTTGAAGAACGTGCCGGTGGGGACCAACGACTCGCCCGGCAGCCGGGTGATGGCCTGCCAGGCCGTGTAACCGGCGTACCGCGGGGGCGGCTCGAACCCGTTGCGCATCGTCGCGCGCACCGTGGAGCGCAGCCCGTCCGCACCGATCAGCACGTCGCCGTGCGCCGTGGAGCCGTCCTCGAAGTGCGCGGTGACACCGTCGGCGTCCTCGGTGCAGCCGGTGAACCGGCAGCCGAGGCGGACCCGGTGCTCACCGACCGCCTCGGTGAGCACCGTGTGCAGAACGGAACGGCGCAGCGCGCACGCGGGCGCCCCCGCCCGCTCCGTCGGCTCGTCCAACTCCCACCGGGCCAGGCGCCGTCCGGAGTCGGAGCGGAACTCGTGGAACCGCATGCGCACCGCGTCGGCGGCGACGGCCTCGTCGAGCCCGATCCTGCGCAGCGCCAGGAAGGCGTTGTGCCAGAGCATGAACCCGCCGCCGGTCAGCAGCCGTCCGGGAGTGGGACGTGCCTCGAAGACCTCGCAGTCGATGCCCTGCCGCAGCAGGCCCGCCGCCGCGGTCAGCCCGCCGATGCCGGCCCCGATCACCAGGGCCTTACGCATGGTCGCCATGGCTCGCGGTCCGCTCAGACCCGCGACGGCACGCTGTCGAGGCGCGCGCGCAGGTCGAAGATGCGCCGCTCGATGTCACCGCCGCTCCAGTACGGGTACATCGGGGCCGCCATCTCACGGTGGGACGGGGCGTCCTCCCAGCGGCGGAACGCCTCCTCGCTCTCCCACTCGGCGAGCAGGATGTACCGGCCGGGCTCCTCGGCATCGCGCAGCAACTCGTCGCGCAGATGGCCGGGGGTCCCCTTCACCACGGCGGTGACCTGCCGGTACGCCTCCTCGAACGCCTCCTGGTCCTTCTCCTGGACACGTGCGGAAACCATGACGCGAACGGTCACGACGGACCACCTCTCATCGATGCGGAACCCGGCACGAGCTCGACGACATCGAGCACGTTCTTGCGGGCGGATTCACGGAACGGCTCCAGCCGGGCGCTGAGCCGCTCCCTCTCGGGGCTCTTCTGGAAGGCGTCCAGGGCGCTCTGGTCGGCCCAGTCGGCCATGACCAGACGGATACGGGGATCGCGCGGGTCCCGCAGCAACGACTGGGCGATGCAGCCGGGCAGTTCCGCGGCGACCTGTGCGGTCTCCAGCCAGGCGGCGCGGAACCGGTCCTCGCAGCCCTCCCGGACGACCATCTCCAACACGGTGCGGAGCACGGTGTGCGGTCTCCTTCGGTGTCAGATGCCGCCGTCGACGTCGAGCGTGGCGCCGGTGACGTAACGGGCGGCGTCCGAGGCGAGGAAGAGCACCGCGTCGGCGATCTCCGCCGGGCTGCCGAGCCGCCGCAGCGAGATCCGCTGCTCGTACGCGGCCTTCCCCTCCGCCGTGACGGCCTTCATCTGGTCCGTCTCGACCAGCCCGGAGGCGATGCAGTTGACGCGTATGCCGCGCGGGCCCAGTTCCTTGGCCAGCGCCCGGGTCAGCCCCATCACCCCGGCCTTGGACGCCACGTAGTGGGCGGCGCCCGGCATGCCGTGATGCGCCACGGCGGAGCTGATGTTGACGATCGAGGCGGTGTCGGCGAGGAACGGCAGCGCCCCGCGGATCATGTGGTACATGCCCGACAGGTTGGTGTCGAGGACGCGATGCCATTCGTCGGGGGCCAGGTCCGTCAGCGGGAGGTGGCTGATGACCCCCGCGTTGTTCACGACGGTGTCGACCGCCCCGTACCGCTCGTGCGCCTCGGCCGACAGCCGGGCGGCCTGCTCGTGGTCGGCGACGTCGCAGCGCACCATGGTGCCGTGGGCCCCCAGGTCCGCCAGCTCCCGGCGCAGCGACTCGACCCGCTCGCTCTCGTTGACGTAGCAGGCCGTCACCGCGGCACCCTGTGCGGCCAGGGCGAGCACGGTGGCCCGCCCGATGCCCCGGGCGCCGCCGGTGACCAGGGCGTGCCTGCCCTTGAGGCCGAAGTCGAGGGCGGTCATCGGGCCACCCCCGCCACGGCGCGGGCCGCCGCCTCCACGCGCTCCTTGATGAGCGCCATCTGCACCTTGGAGTTCCTGTCGATGCGTTCGGTCATCCCCGCGTCGTCCAGCGGGGCACCGGGCTTCATGTGGAACTCCTGCGCCCAGCGCATCTCCACACCCGCGTCGGTCTGGAGGTACGTCCAGTGGATGTGCATGAAGGCGAAGGGGCCCGTCTCGACCCGGTGGGCCCGGACGGTCCGGTTCTCGCGGTCCATGACCCGCTCGGAGACCCAGCTCCAGACCTTGCCGTCGGGCTCCGGGTGGAGGGTGAGGCGGAACCGTACCGTGTCGCCGTGCTGTTCCAGGATCTCCGCGGCGGCGTACTCGCTGAACAGGTCCGGCCAGTTCGCCACGTCGTTGGTGATGTCCCAGAGCAGGTCGAACGGCGCGTCGATGACGACGCTGTTCTCGGTGCGGGCGGCAGCCGGTCGCAGCTGCTCATCGATCAGGGCGAAGATCTCCGGGAGCCGGGTGAGGCCCTCGGCGTCCAGCCGGATGTCGTAGCGGTTCTCCACCTCCGTCAGGACGTTGATCAGACCCAGCGAGTCGACGCCCAGGTCGTCGATGGTCAGGGTCGGGTCGTCCACCTTGAGGGTCTCCTGGGAAACACCGGTGCACTGCTCGACGATGGTCAAGAACTCGTCGTACGCGAGGGGAGCTGCGGTCATGGGTCGAGGTCCTTTCGGGCTCGTGGGGTCCGTGTTCGTCGGTGGCGTCGTCACGGGGTGAGGGCCCGGACGACGAGGGCGGAGTTGAAGCCGCCGTGGCCGCGGGCGACGACCAGGGCCGTGCGCAGCCGCGCCGCACGGCTCTCGGTCACGAGGTCGACGCCGTACGCGGTGTCCGCGACGGTGCCCGGCCCGGTGGGCGGGATCACCTGCTCGCGCAGGGCCAGCAGCGCGGCGACGACATCGAGGGGCGCACCGCCCGCGTACAGCCGCCCGTACCGGGCCTTGGGGGCCGTCACCGGTACCCCGCGCGGACCGAACACCTCGGTCAGGCAGTCCGCCTCGGCGCGGTCCAGCTCGGGCGTCCCGGCCGCGTCGGCGAAGACGACGTCGACCTCCTCCGGCCCGATCCCGGCGTCGGCCAGCGCCGACACGACGGCCCGGCGCAGCGCACCGGACGTCCCGGCCCCCGGGGTGCCGGGAGCGGGGTCGAAGGTGGCCGCGTGACCGGCGATCTCGCCGTACGGCGTGTCGACACCGCGGGCGCGTGCGCCGTCCTCGTCCTCCAGCACGAGGATCGCGCCGCCCTCACCCGGCACGTGGCCGCGGGCGGACGCGCTGAACGGCCGGTAGGCGCGCTCCGGGTCCGCGCTCGTGCTCAGCCGCCCGGAGGTGGTCTGGCAGGTCAGCGCGTACGGGCTCAGCGGCGCCTCCGTGCCGCCGGTCAGGACGAGCCGGGCGTCCCCTCGCGCGAGGGCCCGCCTGGCCTGCGCGATCGCGTCGAGACCGCCGGCCTGCTCGGCCACGACGACCCCGCAGGGTCCCTTCATGCCGTGCCGGATGGACAGTTGGCCGGTCGTGGCCGCGTAGAACCAGGCGATCGACTGGTACGGACCCACGTGCCGGGGTCCTTTCGACCACAGGGCCGCGATCTCGCGCTGGCCGAAGGCGTTTCCCCCGGAGGAGGACGCCGTGATCACCCCGAGGTCGTACGGGGAGAACTCCTGCGGCCGCACGCCCGCGTCGGCCAGCGCCTCGTCGGTCGCCATCAGGGCGAACTGGGTCCAGCGGTCGGTCTGCACGGCCAGCCGGGGGTCGACACCGGGCAGGGTGCCGTCCTGGAAGACCTCGCCGACCGTGCGTACGGGGAAGGAGTCCGCCTCGAACTGCGTCACCGGCCCCAGGCCGTTGCGGCCCGCCAGCACGGCCGCCCAGAACTCCTTGACCCCCACCCCGTTCGGCGCCACGGCCGAGATGCCGGTGACCACCACACGGCGCGTGGCCGTCGCTCTGTCAGACATGGCGTGCCCCCTTGCCCGGCGCGGTGAGGACCATCGCCGTCTGGAACCCGCCGAAACCGCTGCCCACGCTGAGAACCGTGTCGGTGCGCTGCTCGCGTGCCGTCAACGGGACGTAGTCCAGACCGAGTTCGGGGTCCGTGTGATGGAGGTTGGCGGTGGGCGGGATGGCGTCGTGCTCGATGGCGAGGGCGCAGGCGGCGACCTCCAGGGCGCCGATCGCCCCCAGCGAGTGCCCCACCATCGACTTGATCGAGCTCATCGGGGTGCGGTGGGCGTGCTCGCCGAGCGACACCTTCACCGCGGCCGTCTCGTGCTTGTCGTTCTGCCGGGTACCGGAGCCGTGGGCGTTGACGTAGTCCACCGCGTCGGCGGGGACACGGGCGCGGTCCAGCGCCACCCGCACCGCCTCCGCCAGCTCCTTGCCGTCGGGGCGCAGCCCGGTCATGTGGAACGCGTTGCCGCGCTGCGCGTACCCCGCGACCTCGCAGTACACCCGGGCACCGCGCCGACGTGCCGACTCCTCGTCCTCCAGGACCAGTACGGCCGCGCCCTCGCCCAGCACGAAGCCGTCACGGTCGCGGTCGAAGGGCCGGGAGGCGTGCGCGGGGTCCTCGTTGTTGGGCGAGGTGGCCCTGATCGCGTCGAAGCAGGCCACGGTGATCGGCGAGATGGGCGCGTCGGTGGCACCGGCCAGCACGATGTCGGCCTGCCCGTCCTCGATGAACTGGGCACCCTGCGCCACGGAGTCGAGGCCCGAGGTGCACCCCGTCGACACCACCCGGACCGGGCCCTCGGCACCGGCCGTCCACGCCACCTCGGTGGCGAGAGAACCGGGCACCAGAGCGCCGTAGAGGTGCGGATACGGGTTCGACGGGTCGACGACCCAGTTGCTGCCGTGGTCGCTGACCTGGACGTACTGCTGCTCCAGCGTGATGGTGTTGCCCACCGCGCTGCCGATCGACACCCCGATCCGGTGCGGCTCCACGCCGTCGGTCGGCGCGCCGCTGTCCGCCAGGGCCTCCCGCGCGGCGACCACGGCGAACTGCGCCGCGCGGTCCATGCGCAGGACTTCCTCGGAGGTCAGCCCGGCGGCCGCCGCGTCGAAGTCGCACTCCGCCGCGATCCTGGACCGGTAGGCCGACGCGTCGAAGTGGGAGATGGCCCGGGTGGCCGTACGGCCGTCGGTCAGCAGTTGCCAGAAGGCCCTGGTGCCCACGCCCCCGGGCGCCACCACACCGATGCCGGTGACGACGGCCTTGCGGCGGGTCACGCGTGCTCCTCTCCCGGCAGCGGCTCGGTGTCGACGTGCCCCAGCTCGGGGCGGGGCGCGAGCGGACCCAGCTGGAAGACCATGAAGGCGGGCTCCGTGCCGTGGTTCTCCAGCCGGTGCCGCACGTTGATCTTCAGGTGCAGCGCCTCACCCGCGGCGAGCGGGACCGGCTCCCCGTCGATCCTCGCCAGTAGCTCACCGCTGACGAGGTACAGGAACTCCTCGGAGTACGGGTGGTAGTGCTCGGTGACGACCTCGCCGGGCTGGAGGGTGAGCACCCCCATGAAGCCCGAGGTGGCCTGGGCGTTGGCCGGGCTGAGTAGGGTACGCAGATCGCCCCCCCGGCGCCGGTTGGACTCGACGTCCTTCGCCGCGATCTTGGTCATTCCTTCGCTGGCCACGCCAGCCTCCTTTCGTCGTCCCGCACCGGCGGTGCGGTCCCCCCACCCGGTGACGCGTCGTCGCCGGGCTGTGCGAACGCGAGTCGCCTCAGTCCTGCGCGCGCCAGGTGTAGAACTCGTGGGCCATGGCGTCCTGCGGACCGCGCCAGGTCTCCGGGTCGTACGCCGCGATATGAGGACTCAGCCGCTTGCTGACATCGACGAAGAGTTCGTGTCCCTTCATCTCGGAGATCGGTCCGCGCACATCGTCGTCGGACGCCATGTAGTGCAGATAAAGATCGTGGAAGCGGAACAGCCTGCGTTCCCTCACACCGATCAAATGGGGAAGCTCACCGGCGTCGGATTCGGCAAAGATGCGCTCCACGTCGGCCGCGGCGGACGGCTTCATGCGAGCCACGATGAGAGTGCTGCGCATTGCGGTTTCCTTCCCTTCCGGTCCGGTCCTCGATGGCCGGCCGAAACAGGATCACTCGACGCGATAAAGCGCGAATGAGGGCATGGAAAAGCGGCTCGGGGGAAAGACGGACGACCGTGGCGGCAGCCCTGCCGCGCGCCGGGGGCCCTCGCGGTGGCCGGGGCCCGTCGCCGCCACCGGCTCTCCCAGATTGCCCAGTCGGCGGCGTCGTCCCAGCTCGGAGCCGTTTCCCGACCAGTCCTTGAGCAGGGGTTATGTGGTCCAAACCAGTGCTCCGGGAGGGGAGTTCTGGCCGAAAGTACGCCCCGGTCTCGTCCTTTGGGGCGTAGGCGGTCCCGACGCCGTCTCGTTAGGGTCGGGTATCCGCACAGCGAGTTCCCGACACCGTTCTTCGCATCAGTGAGAGGCGTGTGCGGCATTTTCTAGGGGGTCATGTGGGCAGCAGTCTGACTGTTTCCAGTACTGGTGAAAGGCGCACGGTGCCCGTGGAAGCGCGGGTGCTGCGCGAGGTGTGCGGCCACTATCCGACGGGTGTGGCGGTCATTACGTGTGGAGGGGCGGAGGGAGAGGAGCCGGTAGGGGTCACGGTCAATTCCTTCACCTCGCTCTCCCTCGACCCGGCCCTGGTGCTTTTCTGCGTGCACAGGGATTCGCGGGCACTGGCCGCCGTCCAGGGCGTCGGCGCCTTCGCCGTCAACATCCTGGCGTCCGACCAGGCCGGTCTGTGCCGGGCCTTCGCCCGCCGTGACACCGCGGACTTCGCCGAACTGCCGCACGGCCCCGGTGCCACCGGCTCTCCCGTGCTCAGCGACGCGCTCGCCTTCCTCGAATGCCGCCTGCACGCCGTCTTCCCGGGCGGGGACCACGTCATCGTCGTCGGCGAGGTCATCGACCTGGGCCTCCTGCGCGAGGAGCAGCCGCTGACGTTCTTCCGCAGCGCCCACCCGAAGCTGGAGGTCCTGGGATGACGGTCATTCCGGCGAAGACGATCGACTCGCGGGAGC
This sequence comes from Streptomyces sp. NPDC002176, assembly GCF_044903645.1. Lineage (NCBI taxonomy): Bacteria > Bacillati > Actinomycetota > Actinomycetes > Kitasatosporales > Streptomycetaceae > Streptomyces > Streptomyces sp. NPDC002176. Next base: position 937,500 of record NZ_JBJDQW010000001.1, on the reverse strand, counting down.
GCTCGGCGTACGGCCCGCAGGAGACCGGCCCTCGCGGGGTCGCGCTCCGCCTGCTGGGACCGCTGGAGATCGTCGTCGGGTCCTCCGAGGTCCAGTTGCCCCAGCGAAAGCTGCGCCAGCTCCTCGCCACGCTGCTCATCCGACCCAACGCGACCGTGTCCAACGAATCCCTCATCCGTGAACTCTGGGGCGACCGGCCGCCGGCCACCGCGCTCGCCGCGCTGCGGGTGTACGTCTCGCAGCTGCGCAAGTTCCTGATCCGCCACGACCTGGACGGCCGGTGGTGCACCCTGCGCACCCGGGCGCCGGGCTACCAGCTCCAGGTCAACGAGGGGATTCTCGACACCGTCTGCTTCGACCGGCTGTGCGCGCTGGCCGCGGAGTCGGCCTCGGCGGGCCACCACGAGCTGGCCCTGAAGCAGTACCGGGAAGCCCTCGGCCTCCGCCGGGGCCCGACGCTGGAGGGTCTCCGGGAGAGCTCCGCGCTCTCCGGCACGGCCCTGCAGTACGACGAGGCATGGATGAGCGCGCTCAAGCGGCGTATCGACCTGGACCTCAAGCTCGGCCGTCACCTCGAGATCATCGGTGAACTCAGCAGGCTGGTGGCGGAGAACCCGCTGAGCGAGGGCTTCTGCGCCCGGCTCATGACGGTGCTGCACCGCAGCGGCCGCAGCGGCGACGCCCTCGCCGCCTACCGCCGCACCCGCGCCCACCTCATCGAGGAGCTCGGCATCGAACCCGGGCTCGAACTGTGCATGTCCCACCAGGCCGTGCTCGCCGACGACTCGGCGTACCACCTGTCGATGCGGGCCTCGGCGCGCAGTGCGTGACATCGGCGGCATGGCCTCGGCCGGGCGGGTGCCCGCGCTTACATCCGGGCTTTATCCCTGCTTTTTCATGACCGGACACGATGTTCCCATGCGCTTGTTCCTGAGGTCCCTGCTGCGTTTCTTCGCGGACGCACTCGTCGCGTTCGGACGGAGCCAGTTGTTCATTCCCGACGTGGATTTCGAAAAACCGGCACCGGACCCTTCCGAACGGATCTCGCGAAAGCCGCTGACGGAGGCCGAGGAGGCCCTCGACCGTCAGCTGGCAGGCGTGGCGGAACGGGTCGACCGTCGACTGGACCCGTTCTGAACGATGACGAGCAGGACGAAGGCCGCCACCGCGGTGGAGGTGCGCGTCCAGTTGAACAGGTCCCAGCGGTGCAGGATCTCGGCGTAGTCGGGCGGCGGCGAGGTCACCGCCCATTCCTTGATCCGCGCGTTGATCGGTACGTTGCCGAAGCGGGTGACGAGGAACGACGTCCCGATCAGCGCCGTCGACGCGCCCGCGAGCAGCCGTTCGCGGCCGGTGGTCCGCAGGGTCAGCGCGAGGGCGCTCACGGCGGCGGTCCCCATCGCGGTCAGCATCACCGGGGAGTTCATCTTCATCAGTTCGGCATGGAAGGAGAGCCTCATGTCCACCGGCACCTTCCAGAAGGTCGGTCCCAGATTCACCGCGCCGTATCCGAACGCGCCCGCGAGTAATCCGGTCGCGGTGACGGCGACGCCCTTCAGTATGCGCACACGCATCAGTCTGTCCTTAGTCGAGTAATCCGGCTCTTGCTGTCCAAGTCGCCACGAGGACGAGGAAGTCCAACGGTAGCGGGGGCCACGACCTGGAGGTCCCATGTCATCCGTAGCAGAGGCCGACACGAGCCCCGGAGCGGCGGCGGCGCAGAGCGGGTTCAGTCGCCGTCCGGTCCTCGCTCTGCTGGTCATCGCCGCGGCCGAGCTGATGGTGGTGCTCGACGCCACCATCGTCAACATCGCGCTGCCGAGCATCCAGGACGCGCTGAACATCTCCGACAGCGATCTCGCCTGGGTGGTCAACGCGTACGCGGTCACCTTCGGCGGACTCATGCTCCTCGGCGGCCGGGCAGGCGATCTCTTCGGCCGCCGCCGGGTGTTCCGGCTGGGCGTCGTGACGTTCGTGCTGGCCTCGGTGCTCGGGGGCGTGGCCCCCAACGAGGCCCTGCTCATCTGCGCCCGGGTGCTCCAGGGCGTGGGCGCGGCCGTCGCGGCGCCCACCGCGCTCGCGCTGATCGCGACGAACTTTCCCGAGGGCAAGCAGCGCAACCGGGCCATGGGCACGTACGCGGCCATGGCCGGTGTCGGTTCGGTGCTGGGCCTGATCCTCGGCGGACTCCTCACCGAATACCTCGACTGGCGCTGGGTGTTGCTGGTGAACATCCCCATCGGCATCGCCGTGCTGGCCGGGACATCGGTCCTCGAGGAGGCCGACCGCGACCAGGGCAAGCTCGACCTGGTGGGCGCGGCCGCAGGGACCGCCGGTCTGCTCAGCCTGATCTACGGGGTCACCCGCGGCGGTCTGACCCACTTCACCGGCGGCCGGACGGCGATCTGCTTCGCGGTCGCCGCGGTGCTGCTCGTGGTGTTCATGGAGCGGCAGGCCCGCATCGAACACCCCATGCTTCCCTTGCACATCCTGAAGGACCGCAGCCGCGCCGGTACGTACGCGTCCCTGTTCCTCACCGGTCTCGGCATGTTCTCGACCTTCTACTTCCTGACCCTGTACATGCAGAACGTGCTGGACTACGGAGCGGTGAAGACCGGTCTGGCCTATCTGCCGTTCAGCGTCGGCATCGGCGTGATGGCCCCCGTCGCCTCCAAGCTCGTGGCCAAGCTGCCGCCCAGGCTCGTGGCCGGGCCCGGCCTGCTCGTCGCCGCGTCCGGGCTGGTCTGGCTGAGCCGACTGACCCCGCACTCCTCCTACCCGAGCACCCTGATGCCCGCCATGTTCATCACCGCCGCCGGGCTCGGGCTGGCCTTCGTACCGCTGACGCTCGGTGCGGTGCGCGGGGTCGACGAGGCCGACTCGGGCAGCGCGTCGGCCCTGCTCAACACCGCGCAGCAGATCGGGGGCGCCCTCGGCATCGCGAGTCTGGCGATGCTGGCGCACACCATCGCCGACACCCGGCTGCCGAAGGCCGGCAAGGTGTACTCCGACGCGGTGGACCGGGGCGACACCGCCCTCGTCGTGAAGGCCCAGGCGGCCATGACGTACGGCTTCACGCACGCCCTGCTGGCCGGTGCCCTGGTGTTCGTCGCGGGCGCGCTGATCATGGCCTTGGTCGTCACGGCGGGCAAGCAGGAAACGGCCTCGCGCACCGGCGCCTGAACGGGGGGCTCACGGGGCACGGCCTCAGAGCTGGACCACCCCCAGCGGTGTGGCGGTCGGCTGCTTCGAGCCGCCCGCGGGCTCCACCGTGATCCCGACGGCGGTCGCCCGGCCGAGGGGGCCCAGCAGTACCCGGCCCTGGCGACCGCCCGCGCCGGAGAGCAGGCCGCCCGAGCGGAAGGTGCCGTTGTCGGCGTACCAGAGCTGGTAGACCTTTCCCCCGCCGAGGGCGGGCAGCCCGGCGGCGACGAAGGCCGCCTTCCGCTGCTGCCGCGACATGACCACGCTCGCCCGGGCGCCGTTGCTCAGCTCGCCGGTGCGCACGGTGGCGTCCGGGGCGGTGACCACGTCGGCGAGCGAGGTGGTGCGCCGCTCCTGCTCCTGGGCCGTGCGCCGGGCGTCCCGCGCCTCCTCGTGCTGCCACCAGGCGACCGAGCCGCCCGCGACGGCCGCCGCGAGACACGCGGCGAGCGCCCAGGGGAGCAGCCGTCGGCCGTGGCCCGGCCGGGCGGGCGGGGTCTCCTGCCGGGTGTTCCGGATGCCCGCCAGCACGCGCGCGCGGGCCGCGTCGTCCGGGGGCAGCGCGGTGGCCTCGGCGAGTCCGACGACCGCGTCCATGAGCTGCGCGGCCTCCTCGCGGCAGGCCGCGCAGGCCGCGAGGTGGTTCTCGAAGGCCGCCCGCTCATCGGGGGGCAGGGCGTCGAGGACGTAGGCGCCGACGGCGTCGTGCTCGCCGGGTGCCGCGTTCATCCGCCGGCCTCCAGACACTCCCGCAGCCGGTGCAGCCCGGTGCGCATCCGCGTCTTCACGGTCCCGGCCGGTCTGCTCAGGGCGTGGGCGACCTCCTCGTACGTGAGGCCCTCGTAGTAGGCCAGCACCAGCGGCACTCGCAGGTTCCCGCACAGCGCCGCCAGGCAGCGGTAGAGCCTGCGCCGCTCGTCGCGGTCCTGCACCAGCTCGGCCACCATGTCGAAGGGGCGCTCGCTGTTGCTCAGCGCCACCCTGCGGTCCCGGTCGGACGCGGCCTGCGCCGAGCGGACCCGGTCGACGGCGCGGTGGTGCGTCAGGGCGAACACCCACGACCTGGCCGAGGCGCGCTCGGGGTGGAAACGGGCCGCCGTGCGCCACACCTCCAGCATCACCTCCTGCGCGACCTCCTCCGCCTGCGAGGCGTCGCGCACCACGCGCAGGGCCAGGCCGCGCACGGAGCCGGACAGGCTGTCGTACAGCAGGGTGAACGCCTCCTCGCTGCCGCGCGCGGTCGCCGTCAGGTAGCCGTCGAGACGGCGGTCCGCGGCGGATCTGTCCCCGTGCATCCGTGTCGTTCCTCCCCTCGTCCTCGCACCGCCCGGCCGGGCTCTTCCCCGTCCAGCCTGGGTGCCCGGTCCCGATCCCGCGCCTGCTGGACGCCCGGGGGCCCGGAAGTCCGTCCGTTCGAGTGCCAGGGGGTGTCCGGGGGAGGTCACGGGGGTGGGCCGTCCGTGGGGCCGAGGACGGCCCAGACGGTGTGTCCGTGCCGGGTCGGCTCGTCGCCCCAGCGGCTGGCCAGGGCGTCGACGAGGAACAGGCCGCGGCCGGACTCCTCGAGCGTGAAGGACGGATGCCGCCACCGGGCCCGGACCAGGGTGGTGTCGAAGCTCGGCCCCGCGTCGGCCACCTCGATGCGCAGCGCCGTCCGGCCGGGGAACCGGCGGCGCAGCGCGCACGCGACCCGCACGGGCGGCCTGCCGTGGCGCAGCGCGTTGGACAGCAGCTCGCTCACCACCACGGTGGCGTCGTCCGCGAACTCCGCCACCTGCCAGCGGGCGAGAAGGTCACGCAGATCGTCGCGCACCGCGTCGGCGGGTGCCGCGCGGTCGTGGCGGAGACGGCGGGAATCGCGCTTCATGACGAACACCTTCAGTGGCCTTTCAGTCGCCTTTCAGGTAATTCGTCACGGAACGCACCTCGGATGGGCGTCCGGCCGGGTGGGATGGCCTCGGCAGAAACTCCCGAACCGGGGCAAACCATGGCAGCCACCGCTCCGAATCAAGGGCATGAACACTTCGAGACCTGAGAGGAGGTGTACTCAATGCGCGCACTCAGTGTGAAGCGGACCGCCGTCCTCGCGGCGGCCGGAGCGATGCTGGCGGGCGGCGCCGCCATCGGTACGGCGGGCACCGCGTCGGCGTCCGTACCCACGTCGGCGCCGACCTCCCACAGCCAGCATCACGGCGACCGGGGGTCGGGCCACCACGGCTACGGCTACGGCAACCGCCATCACGACCGGTACGACCACGACCGGTACGGCCACGACGGCTGGGGCAACTCGCACCACCGTTGGCACAACAACTGGCACAACGGCTGGTGGGGCAACGGCTGCTGGCACTCGGGTTACTGGTACTGACCCCGAACGCGGTGAGGTCGGCCCATGAGCGGGGGCCGGCCTCACCGTTCCGCTGTCACACCGGGGCCAGCTCCGGCTGGGCCCGCTGCTCACCGACGTTGCCCAGCCGCGGACCGGCCGGAGGCTTCGTCGGCCACCACAGCCAGGGGCCCGTGTCGACGGCGAGGGCCGGGACGAGCAACGGGCGGACGAACAGGGTGTCGAGGAGGACGCCCACGGCCACGATGATGCCGATCTGCGCGAGGTAGCGCAGCGGCATGACGGTCAGCGCGGCGAAGGTGACGGCGAGGACGACCCCCGCCGAACTGATGGCGTTCCCCGTGGCGCGCAGTCCCCGGAGCGTGCCGATCCGCTGTCCCGCGAGCAGGGACTCACGACGGACGCGGTGCATGAGGAAGATGTTGTAGTCCACCCCGAGCGCGATGAGGAAGACGAAGGAGAACAGGATCAGGGACGGCTCCGTCGCGGTCGAACCGAAGGTCACGTCGAAGATCAGCGCCGAAATGCCCAGTGCGGCAAGGAAGTTGGCCACGGCGATGGCCACGAGCAGGACCGGCAGCGCGAGGCTGCGCAACAGGCCGAGCAGAAGCAGCAGCACGATCACCAGGACCGCGGGCAGGACGAGGGAGCGGTCGCGCTCGGCCGCCCGCTGCATGTCGTACACCTGCGCCGGATGCCCGCCGACCCGGGCTCGGGCGCCCGCGGCGGCCGCGCGGAGACGGCCGACGGTCTTCTGGGCGCGGGCGCTGTCCGGGGCGCTGTCGAGGGTGACCGCGAGGGCTGTGCGGCCCGTTGCGGAACCGGCGCCGGGCACGACCTCCGTCCGCGCGACCCCCGTCGTGGCGTCGATCCGCTGCCGCGTCCGTGCCGCGCCGCCGGAGTCGACCAGGACGATGGCCGGACTGCCCGTCCCTGCGGGGAAATGCGCCTCCAGAGCCGACTGGGCCCGCACCGAGGGCGCCCGCGCCGCGAGCGCCTGGCCCAGCGGAAGGCCGCCGGGCGCCAGCAGTACGGCGAGGCAGGCGCAGCCCGCGAGCGCCGCGCAGCCCACCGTCCACACCGGACGCGCGTACCGCCCGACCACCGCCGCGACCAGGGACCAGACCCGCCCGCCGGACCGCCCGGAGTGCGGTCCCCGCGGCCAGAACATCGCCCGGGGGCCGAGGAGTACGGCGGCCGGGACGAAGGTGAGCGCGGCCGGTACGCAGCAGGCCATCGCCACCGCTCCGGCCAGGGCGAGGGAGTGGTTGGCGGGGAGGGAGCTGAGGAGCAGGGCGACCATGGCGCAGGCCACCGTCGCCGCGCTCGCCGTGATGGGCGCCCAACTCGCCCGCAGCGCCGTCCGCATGGCGGCCGGGGCGGGCATCTCCGGCGCGTGCTCGTGATACCGCGCCAGCAGGAGCAGCCCGTAGTCCGTGGTCGCGCCGATGACCAGCACGGAGAGGATGCCCTGCACCTGCCCGTCGACCGTCACCACGCCCCAGCTGCCCAGCGCGTACAGCACCGCACTGCACAGGGTCAGCGCGACGACCCCGGAGGCGGCCACCACCAGAGGCAGCAGGACACTGCGGTGGACGAGGAACAGAATGGCGGCGACCGCGGCCAGCGCGATCATCAGCAGCCTGCCGTCGATGCCCTCGAACGACGTCTGAAGATCGGCCTGCGCCGCCGCGGGACCGGCCAGCCGGACCCTGCTGTCCGGCAGCGAACCGGCGATCTTCCTGACGCGCTCCAGAGTCGGCTGGAGCCGGGACTCGTCCGGGTCGGTGAGCGTGACGACACCCACGAGGGCCCGGCCGTCGGCCGAGGCGGTCACGGGGCCGGGGGACCCGACCGAACGCGGCAGCGCGCCCAGGACCCGCTGTGCGGCCGCCGGGTCCAGCCGCGCGGCGGCCTCCCACACGACCACGACCGGTGGCCCCGCGGCCGGTCGACCCCGCTGAAGCTCCTCCGCCACCCGGCTCGACTCGGCCGCCGCGGGCAGCGTCATCGACGGCCGCTGCGCCGCGACCGACGCGAGACGGCCGGGAAAGACGGCCGTGCACACGGCCACGACCAGCCAGGCGGCCACGACGAACACCGGGAACCGGGCCACCACGGACAGCTCGCGGAACGAGCGCACGACATCACCTCACGCGTGGGGACGAGCACGGTGCCGAGAGCGGGGACGCTCGACCTCATCGACGGTGATCCGGTGCCGTCACCCCGGCCGGATCGGTGTGCGGACCCGGATTACCTCTTCCGGGGGTACGGCCCGGCGCACCTCACCGGGCCGGTGCCCTGCCGTCCCAGGTGTCCGTCAGTAGACGAGCAGGCGGTCGCACGTGCTCGTGCCGTCGTGCAGCGAGTTGTCGCTGTTGAGGATGTAGAAGGCGTTGGCGAAACCGCCGGTCGCGGTGATCTTCGGGACCACGATGATGGTCTGGTCCGCCATGCTCAGCGAGTTCGGCCGCGCCACGTTCCGGTACACCAGGTCGAACAGGTTGACCGTCAGGTTGGGGAGCCGGAGGATGCGGTACTCCCGGTCACCTCCCGTGCCCGTGATGGGGGCGTGGTTCGCCGGGGCCGCCCACTGCGAAGGGGACGTGGCCATCCGGCCCTGCGCCTCCAGATCCTGCAGGCGCCGCTGGGTGCTCGGGCGGATGCCCGCCATGTGGATGTGGAGCTGGTTGAGCTGCCGGGCGCCCTGCGAGTTGATCCCGAACCCGATGTACCGGGACTGCACGGGGACGTCCCCGCCGCTGCGCCCGGTCTCCCACGCCTCGTGCCAGTAGTTCGCGACCCCGCTGGTCTCGAGGAACGGGCACTCGATCCCCGTGATGCGGCACGTCGGCACCAGGAGGTAGTTCTGCGTGCTCAGCGGCTTTCCGTGCAGCACGATGTAGTTCGGGGTCATCTTCAGGCAGTCCGGCTTCTGCCCCGACGGGGGAACCGTCCCGTTCACGCAGTACTGGACGTCGTTCCACAGCGGCTCGTTGTCCGTGGGCCTGCCGCAGATGCCCTGGAGCTGGGCCGGGGGACAGGGGCTCGCGCCGCCCGGGGGAGGAGGCGTGGTGGGGCATGTGTCGGGTGTCGGGCCCGCGTCGACACCGCTCGCCGCCGCGGCCGTGCCGCCGCTCAGCGCGGCCGCGCCGGTCAGCAGCGTCGCGGCGCCGACGGCTCCGGAGAGTGCGACGAACTGACGCCGGGGTACGTCGTTCGCGTTCTGCTGGTCATTCATGTCTGATCTCCGAGGGGACGACCGCTGGCTGGGGGTTTTTGCAGGTTAGGTGCCGGAATTCGATTTACGGCGATTTACTCATCGGCCGAATGAGTGAGCGTGGGGGAGCGCGATACGCTGCCGGGCGATGCCGGAGAACCGCCTGTCCCCGCCCGAGTCGGTGGACGTGCCGCTGCGCGGGGCGGGCTGGCTGCCGCACGGCTATCACCTCGACCCGCACACACACCCCCACGGCCAGCTCGTCTACGCCGCCGCCGGGGTACTGGCCACCACCACCGAGCGCGGCACCTGGGTCGCCCCGGCCAACCGGGTGACCTGGACCCCGCCCGGATTCGCCCACTCCCACCGCTTCTACGGCCGCACCGACGCCCGCCTCCTCAGCGTCCCGCCGGAGCTGTGCGGCGAACTCACCGACCGGCCCAGCGTGTTCGCGGTCGGTCCGCTGCTGCGCGAGGCGGTCCTGGTGCTGACCGACCGGCCGGAGACCCGCCCCGGCGCCCACGCGCGGCTGCTCGCCGTGGTCATGGACGAGCTGGCCGAGACCCCCGAGCAGTCACTGCATCTGCCCGAACCCCGCGACGACCGGCTGCGGGCCGTCACCGACCTCCTGCACGCCGATCCCGCGCACCCCGCCACCCTGGCCGGGCTGGGCCGGGCGGCCGGGGCGAGCGAGCGCACGCTGAGCAGGCTGTTCCACACCGAGCTGGGCATGAGCTTCCACCGCTGGCGCACCACCCTGCGCGTCCATCACGCCCTGGCCCACCTCACCGGCGGCCTGTCGGTCACCGACACCGCCATGGTGTGCGGCTGGTCCAACCCCTCCAGCTTCATCGAGGCGTTCACCGAGGTGGTCGGGCAGACTCCCGGCCGCTATCAGGCGGAGCTGCGCGGCCGGTAGGTTGGCGGGTTTCCGGTATCCGCTGTCCCTTTCCCGGTGGTTCCCCGTCGTGCCCCGGCTCCAGAGTGGTGGCAGTCCCCCCGACCACCCCACCGAGCACGGAGGCCCGTACACCCATGACCGAGACAATCGACCGCACCGCCGTAGTCATCGTCGGAGCCGGTGTCGCCGGGCTGGCGCTCGGCAACTTCCTGCTGCGCAACGGCGTCCGCTGCGTCGTCCTGGAGAAGCACAGCCGCGCCTACGTCGAGCAGCGGCAGCGGGCCGGGACCATCGACGGGTTCGGGGTGCGGATGCTCCGCGAGTGGGGGCTCGCCGAGGTGCTGGCGGGGGACCCGGTCCCGCAGAGCGAAGGCGGCTTCTACCTCGACGGGGAGGCCATGCCGATCGACGTGGACGACGACAACGAGAGCCTCTACTGCCCGCAGCAGGTCCTCGTGCGCAACCTCACCGACGCCTTCCTCCGCGAGGGCGGCGACCTCCGCTACGCAGCCGCCGACGTGACGCTGGAGGACATCGACGGCGCACACCCCCGCGCCCGCTACCGGGACGCCGACGGCACCACCAGGGTCGTCGAGTGCGACCTCGTCGCGGGGTGCGACGGCTTCCACGGCGTCAGTCGGCGGACCATCCCCGCGGGCGCCCTCACCGAGTACTCCCACCAGTACGGGTACTCCTGGCTCAGCGCCCTGGCCGCCGTCCCGACCAGCCCGTCCGGCATGGCGATCCACGCGCGCGGCCTCGCCGGACTGATCCCGCGCGGTCCGCACGCCACCCGCGTCTACCTCCAGTGCGCCCTTGACGACACCCCCGAGCAGTGGCCGGACGAGCGGGTCTGGGGCGAGCTGGAAGCCCGGTTCGGGACCTCGGTGGCGCGCGGGGAGATCGTCAGCAGGCAGATCGTGCCGCTGCGCGGTGTGGTCTTCGACCCGATGAGCCACGGCAGGCTCTTCCTCCTCGGGGACGCGGCGCACATCGTGCCTCCGATGAGCGCGAAGGGCATCCATCTCGCCCTGCACGACGCCGAGGTGTTCGCCCGCGCGGTCCTGCGCTGGGCCGAGAACGGCGACACGAGCCTGCTCGACGGCTACTCCGAGACCTGCCTGCCCCACATCTGGAACTACCAGGCGTTCGCCACCTGGATCACCGACGTCATGCACGACGCCGGTGACCCCGGGCACAAGGGAGAGTTCCGCAAGCGGGTCGCCCGGGCGGAACTCCAGCGGCAGTTCACCTCGGAGGCGGCGAACCGGCTCTTCGCCGAACTCACCGCGGGCACCAACTAGTTCAGACGTTGGTGGGGGCTTCCGGGCGGTCACGAGTGCAGCTGCGCTCCGGGCAGCGCGTCGGGGTCCCGGCGCACCTCGGCGGTGTTCGTCTCGGGCAGGAACCAGGCGCAGCCGAAGGTGATCAGACCCATGAGCGCGATGTACGCCGCGACCAGCGTGGTCGTCCCGGTCCGCGCGACCACCGTGGTCATCAGGATCGGGGTACCGCCGCTGACGACGATGGCGGACAACTGGTAGGCCAGAGAGGCCCCGGAATAGCGGACGTCGGTCGCGAACAGCTCACCGAGGTAGGCGGCCATCGGGCCGTACGTCAGCCCCTGGAAGAGGAAACCGACGGTGATCGCGACGAAGACCAGGGGCGCCGACGCCGTGTCCACCAGCGCGAAGTAGGGGAACGCCCAGGCCGCCACGCCGAGTCCGCCGACGAGGACCAGCTTGCGCCTGCCGAGGCGGTCCGACAGGTGGCCCGCGTAGGGGAGTATTCCCGCCATCAGGGCCGAGCTGAGCAGGGTGACGGTGAGCAGGGAGTCGCGGTCCATGTGCAGCGTCGTCGTGCCGTAGCTCAGCAGGCCGGTGATGCTCACGTAGAAGAGGCTGTTGGTCGCGGACAGGGTGCCGCAACCGAGCAGGATGGTCCGCCAGTTACGGCGTACCGCCTCGGTCAGCGGGGCCCGGACCACGCTCGCCTCCGGCGTGACGGCGGCCTTCTCCTGGAGTGCGCGGAAGTCCGGGGTGTCCTCCACCTTGTGCTGGATGTGCAGGACGACGGGGAACATGACCGCGCTGAGCAGGAACGGGATGCGCCAACCCCAGTCCAGGAACGCGTCGTCGGAGATGACGGAGCCGGTCGTGGTGAAGATGAGGTTCACGATGATGACCGCCACGGGCACGCTCGTCTGCCCGAACGTGCCCGCGAAACCACGGCGTTTGGGGTGCGCCGACTCCGTGAGGAGCAGCGCGATGCCACCCCACTGGCCGCCCGCCGCCGCCCCCTGGACGAAGCGGAGCAGCACCAGAAGGACCGGGGCGAGAACGCCGACGCTCGCGGCACTCGGCAGACAGCCGATGAGGAAGGTCGCCGTGGCCATGCCGATCAGACAGGCCACGACCGTGGGCTTGCGGCCGTGCTTGTCCCCGAAGTGACCGGCGAGCAGCCCGCCGAGCGGCCGGGCCACGAACCCGGCCCAGAAGGTGCTGAAGGACAGCAGCGTGCCCATGAAGGCCGACGAGTGCGGGAAGAAGACGTGCGGGAAGACCAGCGCCGCCGCCGTGCCGTAGAGGAAGAAGTCGTACCACTCGATCGAGCTGCCGATCAGTCCGGCCGCCAGCAGCTTCCAGCCGGTACGGCGTTCGGACACCGTGGCGGGACCGGAGCCCTCGTCCTGGATGTGGGCCTGCGCGGATGAGGCCATGGGAGGCATCCCTCCGGTTCTGGTCAGGGGTGTGTGCGGGGACGCCCGCCGGCCGGTCGGGGTATGTGTCACAGCTCTGTGTGGGGTGAGAGTAGGGCTGAGCAAGCGCTTTGGGAGATGGGGATTGGCTACACTCCTCGCACTTCAGGGGTGGGTGAATCCACCACCTCCCTTTCTCGTCCCCGCTGGCAGAAGGCGAGCGATGGCACCGACCGGGTCCGAGCCCGACAGGAACGACGGCCAGGGCGAACTCGCCGCCTACCGGCTGCGCCGCGAACGCGAGTTGAGCAGCCTGTACGCCACGGCCCGTTCGCTGACCGTGCTGGGCGAGGTCGACGTGGTGCTCCCGGCCATCGTCCGGGAGGCGCACGAGCTGATCGGCAGCGACTTCGTCTATCTCTCGCTGCGCGACGCGGACGGCGTCCTCTCCCTCAGCGCGGCGGCGGGCACCATCTCGCCGGAGTTCTCCTCCGCCCGCATGCCCGCCGGGGCCGGTCTCGGCGGCTGGGTGATCGAGACCAGGGCGCCGGTCTGGGTCAGCGACTACCGGCACGCCGACGGCTTCCACCGCGACCCCGTCTTCGACCGCCTCGTCTCCGACGAGGGACTGGTGGCACTGCTCGGCGTACCGCTCCTGGTGGGCGACCGGGTGATCGGTGTTCTCTTCGCGGCCGACCGCACCGAGCGCCCCTTCGAGAAGGACGAGGTCGCCCTCCTCAGCGCCTTCGCCGACCATGCCGCCATCGCCCTCAACAACGCGCGGCTGTACGACGAGAGCCGGGTGGCACTGCAACGCCTCCAGGACGCGTACCGCGTCATCGAGGACCAGGTCGCCACGATGGAGCTGGCCGCCGCGGTGCACGAGGCGCTGACCCATGTGGTGCTGACCGGCGGCGGACCGGGCGACATCGCGCAGTCGCTGGTCGAGCATCTGCGGGGCGTGGTCACCATCCGGGACCGGGACGACGAGGTCGTCGCCACCCGCTCCTGCGGCGCCGGAACCACGGCCGCCGACCCCGCGCTCGAGCGGGAGGCGCTGGAGCGGGCGCGCCGGACCGGGCGGTGCGTCCACGGCCAGGGCGACGACGGCACGGTCCTCAGCGTGGCCGCCATCCAGGCCGGTGGCAGCCACCTGGGCTCCCTGTCCCTGCGGCGCCGGGCCCCCACGGAGTCGGCCGACGTCCGGATGCTGGAGCGCTCGGCCCAGATCACGGGCCTGCTCGTGCTCATGCGCGACGCCCGCGTGGAGGCCGAGGAGCGGGTACGGGGCGAACTGCTCACCGAGCTGCTGTCCCACCCGCCGCTCCAGCCGGTCCATCCCGCGCTGCGGGACCGCGCGCTCGCCCGGGGCGTCGACGTCGACCGGCTCGACGTCCTGGTCACGGCCGACTGCCCCGACCGGTCCGCCGGTGACCTCGTCCGCGAGCTGCACGCCTCCTCCCCGGAGTGGTCCGGGCTGGCGGGCGAATACCTGGGCCGGGCGACGATGCTGCTGCGCGCGGACGACCCCGAGGCCGCGGTACGGACGCTGCACCAGCGGCTGCGCCGCCGACTCGGCACGCCGGTCCTCGTGGTCGCCGACCGGATCACCGGCCACGACCGCGCCCACTCCGTCACGCTGGCCCAGCGCTGCCTGGACGTCATGCGCTCCCTCGGCGAGACCGACCGGGGCGCCACCACACGGCGGTACGCGATGTACGGGCTCGTCTTCGACCCCCGGCGCTCCCACGAACTGGATGGGTTCATCGACGACTCCCTCGGCCCCCTCCTCGACTACGACCGCCGCCGCTCCACCGACCTGGTGAGCACGGCGGCCGCCTACTTCGCCCACTCCGGCAACCTGAGCCGGACCGCCCACTCCCTCCATGTCCACACCAACACCCTGCTGAAGCGCCTGGACCGAATCACGGCCCTCCTCGGCGACGACTGGCGCTCGGCGGACTCCGCGCTGCGGCTCCATCTGGCGGTACGGCTGCACCAGTTGAGGGTGGTGCTGGACGGGGCCTAGAGGGCGTCCCGTGCGTCCGCCGTCCTGTCGCGCAGCGCCAGCAGCGTCCAGCCCCGGCCGCTCGGGTCGAGGGGGCTGGTCGCGGCGGTGAAGAGTTCGGCCGCCCGGCGGTAGGAGAGGCGGCCCCGGCCGGTCACCGGGCAGCGGTCGGCCGGAGGCGCGGTGGCGGGGGCCCGGCGGGCGGTGACGAACACCGGCCCCGCGGTGCGGCCCGCCAGGAGCAGGGGAAGCAGGCGGGCGGTTCCCGGCCCCCAGCCCAGCCCGGCCCCCGCGCCTCTTCTGGTGTGCCGCCCGGGAAGGTCCAAGTGGTCGATGTCCAGGGCGAGTACGTGTTCCACCGGCGCTCCGGACTCGTGGAGGAGGTACCACAGGGTCAGCTCCCGGAGCGGCGCCCGCAGGGCCAGGGCGGCTCGGGCGCGGTCCGGGGTGGGGAGCCGGGGTGGCGCGGGTGGCTGTGCCAGGCCGATGGTCGGGTCGGTGCCGATCCAGCCTCGCGCCAGCCACCACGCGCCCGCTGCTCGAAGGCAGGCCAACTCGCGGGTGAGGGATGCGGGTTGTGCGATCGCGGTGCGGTCGGCCAGTCCTTGTCGCAGCCGCTGCGGGGTCCTCGGGTCGTCCAGCACCGCGAGGGGCACGGTCGGCGGGTGGGCACCTCGGCGGTCCCGACCGGTGGGGGTGCGCCGGTCGACCAGGGGCCACGCCCAGCCGAGCAGCGATATGCGGTAGATACGCCGGGATGCGGGACCGAGCTCCGCTGCGGCCACATAGCGGTCGACGGCGGCACCGTATTCGACCGGCGTGACATGCTCCTCGATCATGCTGCCCATCCGCAGTAAATGAATTGCCTTCGGCTTCGGCAACTGACCTTACCACCAGGGATGTTGCAGTAAATCTGCGTCATTTACTGCGCCCGTCATCGCGGGCGGAAAGTTTTTCATCGAGAGGCCCATTTAATTCGCGTAAACCCTTGCGGCGCATTGTTCGGCAAAGGCAGGGTGCGCATTCATGACACTCGGAACTCACCGGCTGCGCGTGCTGCGGCACGCCCGGTTCCGCCGATTCCTCCTCGGCCAGACCACCTCGCTGCTCGGCTCCGGGATGAACGCGATCGCCACGACCTTCGCCGTACTGCGCCTCCCCGGCGGCGGTGTCGACGCCGTCGGCGGGGTCATGGCGGCCCGGATTCTTGCGGTGCTGGCCGCGCTGCTGCTCGGCGGTGTGCTCGCCGACCGGCTCGGGGCCCGTACGGTCATGCTGGCGGCGGATCTGCTCCGCTTCCTCTCCCAAGGTGTGCTGGCCGTGCTGCTGCTCACGCACAGCGTGCGGATCTGGGAAGTGGTCGTGCTGGCGGTGCTCCTCGGGATCGGGGAGGGCGGCTTCATGCCGGGCCTGTCGGCACTGGTCCCCGGTCTCGTCCCGGCCGACGAACTCGCGGACGCCAACGCGCTGTTGGAGATGGCCCGGCCGATGACCTCCATCGTGGGACCGGGGCTGGCCGGGCTGCTCGTCGCCGCCTTCGACGCCGGGACGGTGGTCGCTGTCGACGCGGTCAGCTACGGCGTGAGCGTCGTCGCCCTGACCGGCTTGCCGGTGGCGCGGGCGGCCGGGGGCTCCGGGGGTCGCATGTTCAGCGAACTGGGGCGTGGCTGGCGGGAGTTCACCTCACGCACCTGGCTGTGGGTCACCACTCTCCACATCGGCCTGTTCAATTTCGTCCTCTGGGCGCCGTTCCTGGTGCTCGGGCCGTCCATGGCCGAGCAGCGGCTCGGCGGGGCGCGGGCCTGGGGGTTGGTGCTGGCGCTGGAGGGCATCGGCGCGATCGTCGGCGGGTCGCTGCTGCTCGGCCGGAAACCCCGGCGGGGGCTCGCCTGGTCGGTGGCCGCGTCCGCGGGCTGGGCCGTACCCGCGGCCGCGCTGGCCGTCGGGCTGCCGCTCCGCTGGGTGGCTGCCGCCGCCTTCTGCGCCGGGATCGGCGCCGCCGTGTGCACCACCCTCGCCGCGACCGTCATCCAGCGGGACGTCCCGGCGGAGGTACGGGGACGTATCAGCGCCTTCGACAGTCTGGGGGCCTTCGCGCTGGGACCGCTCGGGCTGGCGCTGGCGGGGCCGGTGTCCGGGGTCGTGGGCGCCGACCGGCTGCTGGGGTTCGGGGTGCTGTGGCAGCTGACCGCGGTCGGGGTGGTGCTGGCGGTACCGTCCGTACGGAGGCACGAGGCGGCTCCGCGGACCGGCGAGCGGGTCGTAGCGATCAAGTGAACGCCACCGGCGGACGGTCTTCCGGCCGTCCGCCGATGGTTCGTCACTGTCCCGTCCGCGCGGTCACGGGCAGGAGCTGGAGCTCTGGCCGACGACGTGGGCGTCCGCGTTGTCCGCCGCCTTCACATAGGCGGCCGACGTGCCCCGGCGGTCGTAGGTCTTGGTGAAGTCCGAGCCCAGGTCGACGATGAACTTCACCTTGTAGCAGTACCCGGCGTCGACGCGCAGCGTGTCCCAGTCCTCCTTGTAGGGGGTGTGACCCCCGCCCGAGGAGAGGTAGTAGGTGGTCTGCGCCACGTTGTCGCTCTTGCACGTCGGCTGTGTCGCCGTCCACGCGCCCGTACTGTCCCCGCCACGGCACCAGTTCTTGAGCGCGGTCGCTCCCAGCGCGGTGTCGTTCACGGAGGACGAGCAGCCCGCGAGGCTGCAACTCGCACCGGCGTTGGCGGCGGTGGCCGAGCCCAGCACCGCGACGACCGTCATCGCCGTCACTGCGGCCGCCGCTCTCCCCAGCCCTCTGGGCAGCACTTTCTTGGAAAACACCGAAGATCCCTCCCCTGTCGGCTCGTGCGTCGGCACGAACTCAGCCAGGAAGCTAGCGGCATTCACCGGCCGTGTCAGCGCGTCGGCACCGGTGTGAAATTGCCGCCCGGCGGGGTGGTGGAGGGGGGTAGGTTGGCCGCATGGCTTCCGTACTCATCGTCGGTTACGACCCGCAAGCGATTCCCGGTATCGACGCGGACGCCCTTCGGGCCGCGCTCGACGCGGAGTTGGCGCGGTTCGGCGAGCACGGGATCGACGCGGGCATGGCGCTGGTCGTGTTCGACGGAACGGCCGAGGCCACGCTCGTCGCGGCACTGGCCGAGCGGCCGTGGGACGTCGTGGTCGTCGGCGGGGGCATCCGCAAGACCGAGCAGTTGCTGCCGCTGTTCGAGCAGATCGTGAACCTCGTCCACCGCCACGCCCCTCGGGCCGCCCTCGCCTTCAACACCGGAGGCGGGGACAGCGTCGAGGCGGCGCTGCGGTGGCTGTGAGGGGTCAGGCCAGCGGCTTGCTGAGGACCGCCTTGCGGTGGCTGAAGGTGTCGAGGGAGTAGCGGCCGTGGTAGTTGCCCATGCCGCTCTCACCCACGCCGCCGAAGGGGAGGTCGGAGACGGTGAGATGGGCGAGGGGCAGACCGTGGCCGAGGCCCCCGGAGGAGGTCTCGGCGGCGATGCGCTCGCGGGTGGTGTCGGAGTCGGTGAAGACGTACAGCGCGAGGGGCTTGTCGCGGTCGTTGATGAAGTCCACCGCCGCGTCCAGGTCCGGCACGGTCACGATCGGGAGGATGGGGCCGAAGATCTCCTCCCGCATCACCGGCGCCTCGGGGGCGACGTCGGCCAGCACGGTCGGCGCGATGTACTTGTCCGTACGGTCGCTGTGCCCGCCGACGGCCACCCGGCCGGAGTCCAGCAGGCCGGAGAGGCGGTCGAAGTGGCGCTCGTTGATGATGCGGCCGTACTCCGGCGAGGCCGCCGGGTCGGCGCCGTAGACGCCCTCGATGGCGCGGACGAGCGCCGCCTCCAGGGCGGGGGCGGTCTCCGGGTCGGTGAGGACGTAGTCGGGGGCGACACAGGTCTGCCCGGCGTTGAGGAACTTGCCGCGCGCCAGCCGGTCGGCGACCACCTCGAGGTCGGTGTCCCGGTCGACGAACGCCGGTGACTTGCCGCCGAGTTCGAGGGTGACCGGGGTGAGGTGCTCGGCCGCCGCCCGCATGACGACACGGCCCACCGTGCCGTTGCCGGTGTAGAAGATGTGGTCGAAGCGCTCGGCCAGCAGGGCCGTGGTCTCCGGGATGCCGCCCTCGACCACGGCGACCGCGTCGGTGTCGAGGTAGGCCGGGATCAGCTCGGCCAGCGCGGCGGAGGTGGCCGGGGCCAGCTCGCTCGGCTTCGCCACGACCGCGTTGCCCGACGCCAGGGCGCCGACCACGGGGGCGAGCAGGAGCTGCGCCGGGTAGTTCCAGGGGGCGATGACGAGGACGACGCCGAGCGGGTCGTACTGCGTCCACGCCGTGGCGTCGTCACCGAGGTACGCGGGGACCGGCGCCGGCTCGGGGCGCAGCCACTCCGCCAGGTGCTCCAGGGTGTGGTCGATCTCGCGGATCGTGAAGTCGATCTCCGTGCGGTATGCCTCGGTGGCGCTCTTGCCCAGGTCGGCGTGGAGGGCGGCCGCGAGGTCGGCACCATGCTCGGTGAGCATCGCGCGCAGTCGGCGCAACTGCTCCTCGCGCCACTCGACGGACTTGGTCCGTCCGGTACGGAACGTGCCGCGCAGCCGGGCCACGGTGTCGGCGGCCTGCTCGGTGGGGGAGTGGTTCACGGGTGCCTCGCGTCCTCGACGATCAGATGTAAACACCAACCTTCCAGACGGCCGAGAAAATTCCACGGATTGCCCGGAATGACGTAGATCACGGCGCGTACGCGGAAGGGCCGCCCCGGATGATCCGGGACGGCCCTCGCGGTCACTCTCCCATTGGCTCAGGAGGTGGTGAGGTTGATCATGCGGTGGTCGGACAGCGTGCCGTCCACGACCCGGCACGTGTACGTGGGTCCCTGCGGGCCGAAGATGTAGTCGATCTTGTTGTTGCCGTCCGTGGGCGCGCCGGTGTGCGGCGAGGACGGCGTCGGCTGCCCGCACTCCTGGTGGCCGGGGTAGAGGGCGTCGAGGTAACTGACGTCGTTCTGCGTGGTGTTGAGGTCACCACCGTAGTAGGTGGCGTAGCCCTTCGCGGTCAGGGCGTCGACGGTGTCGCGCATGGCCTGGGCCTGCTTGGGGCGGTACAGGTCCGACGGGTCGGTGTCGTCACCCTGCGGGTTGCCGTTCGCGTCCGTGTACGGGCCGCTGCTGAAGTGCGCGTCGCAGTACGCGGAGCCCTCGGCCGGCATGACCGCGCAGAGCATGGGCCGCTGCTCCTTGGCCGGGTCCGTGCCCTTCTTGGGCGGCGACGGAAGCACGGTGCCCTGGTACCAGGTGTTGCTGTCGGGCACGGCGAGCGCGATGCCGAAGGAACCCCGGCTGACACCGTCCTTGGAGTCGTCGCAGTCCTTCTGGGCTTCGATGGACGTGCCCGCGACCTTGAAGGACGTCGGCATGAAGCGCACGTCCATCGGACCGGCCCAGCTCTCGAGCGCCAGCTCCAGGGGCTTGGCCGCCTTCTCGCAGATCTCCTGGAAGAAGATCGCGTCGGGACGCCGGGTGCCCATGGCCTGGTGCAGCGCGTTCGACACGTTGGTGGCGACGGTCGCGGACGGGGCGTCGTTCAGGGGGCAGGAGCCGTTGTTGTTGGCGCAGACGTTCCACGAGACGACGTCACGCGCGACCGGCGCCTGGGCGGTGGGCGCGGGCGCGGGGCTGGTGGAACCCTGTCCGTCGACCCTCACCAGGGAGAAGCGCTCCCAGGAACCGAGGGTCTCGACATTGGCGGGCTGCGCCGTACGAGCCCGCAGCAGCCCCTTGTCCGGGTACGTGCCCAGTTCCGCCGCGACGTACTTGCCGTTGGACGCCAGCAGGCCGAAGACTCCGCCGGACAGCGGCTTCAGCGTGAAGCGCTCCCAGGCCCCGATCGTCGTCGCCCGGGTCCGCAGCATGGAGTCGCTGGCGTCGTCCTCGGTCGTGACGTAGTTGCCGGTCGCCTCGGAGCGGAAGCTCACCGTGGTGCCGAAGCCCTTGCCCGTGACCCAGTCGGTGTGCAGCGTGAACTGCTCAGTGGGCCCAGGCGTGGTGGCGGTCAGGTTGGCCCTGAGCTTGCTGTCGCCGTTGGACCCGGCGGAGACGGTCACGTAGTGGTCGGCCACCTTCAGTGCCCACCTCTGGCCCGCCGACGACGGGGGCACCGGGGTGTCGGCCGCGGCCGACGGCGCGGCCAGTGCCACGACGGTGCTGAGCGCGGTGAGAACCACCGCCAGCAGGAGCCGTATTCGTTTCAGCATGTGTGATCCCTCGTGAACTCTCCGCGCCCGTGCGTGGAGGTGAACGCGAGGTGAAGTCAACCATGATCCAGAACGGTGAGACATGGACATGCCTGGCCGGTCTTCGCCGAACAGGCCCCGGTCGTCAGGTGCCCGAGTCCAGCCGCACGTCCAGCCCGTCGTTCTCCGTCCAGAAGCGGTCGTCCGCGTCCTGGAGGCGGGATGCGGCGTGGCGGAGGTGGAGGCGGGCGGCGGTCTGGGCGGCTTCGGGGTCGTGGGACTCGATGGCGGCGAGGATGGCGTGGTGCTCCTGGCGGACCGCTTCGATGAAGTCGGTGCGGCGGGCCTCGTTGGCGCGGGTGACGCGGATGCCGTCGCGGGCCACCTCGCCCAGGTAGCGCACCGTCTGGACGAGGACCGGGTTGCCGGTGGACTCCGCGATGGTGCGGTGGAAGGCGAGGTCCTCGTCGACTCCGTCACCGTCGGCGGCGACCGCCGTGTCCAGGGCGGCCAGCGCCAGCCGCATCCGGGCGATGTCGTCCGGTGTGGCACGGGTCGCCGCCAGCGCCGCGGCCTCCCCCTCCAGGGCGGCGCGGACCTCGACGATCTGCAGCACCTTGGACTTGGTGCCCGGAGACTCCGCCGCCAGGTCGAGCGGCCGGGTGCGCCGGGGCAGGACGAAGACGCCGAGGCCCTGGCGGGGCTCGACCAGGCCCGCGTTGCGCAGCCGGGACACCGCCTCGCGGATGACCGTACGGCTCACGCCGAGCTGCTTGACCAGCGCGACCTCGGTCGGCAGTTTGTCGCCCTCGGCGAGCCGGCCGGACTCAATCTCCTCCGCGAGGATCGCGGCGACCCGGTCCGCGAGTCGTATCGGACCGCTCACCTTGGAAAACATGCTTTTCAGTCTATCGACCGGCGGTCTGCGGCCCGGCCCCGAGCGCGGTGACGGCGGTCACCGCGTCGGCGTGGTCGGCCAGGTACTCCCGGACGACCGACTCGAAGTCCGGGTCCGCCGCGAGGCCGAGCGTGGCGGCGCGCGCGTTGTCGAAGTCGGCGGGCCAGGAGCCCACGATGGCCTCCACGGCGGGCTCGGGAACCACCGTCACCAGGTCGGCGACCGCGTCCCCGGCCACCCGGCGCAGGGTCTGGAGTATCTCGGCGACGGAGACCGTCAGCGCGGGCAGGTTGACCGGGAGCCGTCCGCTCAGCTGACCGGGGCCCTCACCGCGCTCCAGCTCCGCGACCCGGAGGATGCCCGCGACCGTGCGCCGGGGCGAGGCCAGGGCCACCCGCAGGGCGGGGTCGACCGGGCAGACGGCGGGCAGCCCGGCCAGCGGCTCGCGGACGATGCCGGACAGGAAGCCGGACGCGGCCGCGTTGGGCCTGCCCGGCCGCACCGACACGGTCATCAGCCGGGCCACCCGGCCGTCCACGAACCCCTTCCGCGTGTACTCGGCGACCAACTGCTCGCAGACAAACTTCTGCACCCCGTAGCTGGACCGAGGCGTCGGCAGGGTGCCCTCGGCGACCAGCTCGGGCAGCGGCAGCGCCGGGTCCGAGCCGTACACCGCGACACTGCTGGAGAACAGCAGCCGTACGACCGGGCCCCCGGCGGCCGACTGGGCACGGGCGGCCTCCAGCAGCGCGCGGGTGGTGTCCACGTTGGCGGCCATGCCGAGGTCGAAGTCCGCCTCGCACGCGGCCGACACGGCGGACGCGAGATGGATCACCACGTCCACCGGCTCGGCGAACAACTCGCCCAGCCGCTCGGTCAGATCACCCCGCACCACCTGAACGAGCGGGTCGGCGGCCAGCGGTGACTCCTCCGGTACGAACAGGTCGGCCAGTACCAGCCGGTCCACGGGTGCGCCGTCGAACGTCCGTGTCTCCAGCAGTCGTTCGGCCACCTGGCGGCCCAGGAAGCCGAAGCCACCGGTGATGACGATCCTCATGCGTGTGCTCCTCGGTAGTCGCGCAGCCAGCCGAGCCCCTCGCTCGTCCCGGCACGGGGGCGGTACTCGCAGCCGATCCACCCCTCGAAGGCCAACTCGTCGATGACGTCGAAGAGATGGCCGATGTTCAGTTCGCCCGCGTCGGGTTCGTGCCGGTCGGGCACGCCCGCGATCTGGAGATGCCCGACCCGGCCGGTCGGCAGGTCCCGGCGCAGGGCCGTGGTGAGGTCGCCCTCGGTGATCTGGGAGTGGTAGAGGTCCAGTTGGACCTTGACGTTGTCGGCGCCCAACTCCCTTACGACAGCGTGCGCTTCCTCCTGACGGTTCAGGAAGTAGCCAGGCATGTCACGGTGGTTGATCGGCTCGATCAGGATGTCCACCCCGGCAGCCCCGGCCCGCTCGGCGGCCCAGGCGAGGTTGCCGAGATAGGTGTCGCGGGCCGCGCCGGCCGTAGACAGTCCGGCCATCACATGCACGCGCGGGCAGTCCAGCGCGGCCGCGTACTCCAGCGCCCGGTCGATCCCGGCCCGCGTCTCCGCCTCGCGTCCCGGCAGCGCGGCCGTACCCCGCTCGCCCGCATCCCAGTCGCCGGGAGGGGCATTGAACAGCACTTGCCGCAACCCGTGGTCGTCCAGACGGCGGCGCAGCTCGGCGGCGTCGTACGCGTACGGGAACAGGTACTCGACGGCTGCGAAGCCGTCCGCCGAGGCCGCGGCGAAGCGCGCCGGGAACGGGTGCTCGGTGTACATCATGGACAGGTTCGCTGCGAACCTCGGCATGGTCACTCCCATGACGCCGATGGGGCGTCGGTCAGCGGTTGACGACGTCCTTCTTGGTGGTGAGTACGGCGGCGGCGCCCACGACGAGGCTGAACGCCAGCACGTACATCGGTATCGCCGCCGAACCGGTGCTGTCCTTGAGCGCGCCGATCATGTACGGACTGACGAAACCGGCCAGGTTTCCCACCGAGTTGATCAGGGCGAGCCCGGCCGCGGCCGCCGTGCCGCCCAGGAAGGCGGTGGGCAGCGACCAGAACAGCGGGGCGCAGGTCAGGACACCGGCCGCCGCGAAGGACAGGGCAAGGAGGGACAGCGCGGTCGAGCCGGACCAGGAGGCGGCCAGCGTGAAGCCGACGGCGCCCATGAGGCTCGGGATCACCAGGTGCCAGCGGCGTTCCCGGCGCCGGTCCGCCGAGCGTCCGAACAGGTTCATCGCCACCAGGGCGGCCAGGAACGGCACCGAACTCAGCACACCGATGGTCAGGTTGCCCTTGATGCCGGTGGACTCCACGAAGGTCGGCATCCAGAACGTCAGCGCGTACTGGCCCATGATGAAGCAGAAGTAGATGAGGCTCATCAACCACACCTTGGGGTCGCGGAAACCGTCCCAGACCTTGCCGTGCACGGTCCGGTGCGCGGCGTCCTCGGCGAGCGCCCGCTCCACGACGTCCTTCTCCTCGTCGCTGAGCCACTTCGCGTCCCGTACGCCGTTGTCCAGGTAGAACAGCGTGGCCACACCGACGGCCAGCGCCGGAAGGGCCTCCAGCGCGAACATCCACTGCCATCCCTGCCAGCCGCCCGTGCCGTGGAAGGCGTCCAGGATCCAGCCGGAGAGCGGGTTGCCGAAGATGCCCGCCACGGGGATCGCCGACATGAACATCGCGATGACGCGGGCCCGGCGGTGGGACGGGAACCAGTAGGTGCAGTACAGGATGACACCGGGGTAGAACCCGGCCTCGGCCGCGCCGAGCAGGAAGCGGAGCACGTAGAACGTCGTCTCGTTCGTCACGAACACGAACGCCGCCGAGACCACGCCCCAGCTGATCATGATCCGGGCTATCCAGGTGCGGGCGCCGACCCGCTGGAGCAGCAGGTTCGAGGGGACCTCGAAGAGGAAGTACCCGATGAAGAACAGCCCGGCGCCGAGGCCGTACGACGCCTCGCTGAACCCCAGGTCGTGCGACATCTGGAGCTTGGCGAAGCCCACGTTGACGCGGTCGAGGTAGGAGACGATGTAGCAGAGGACGAGGAAGGGGACGATACGCCGGACCACCTTGCGGAAGACGGCGTTCTCGCGGATGAGGTCGACTTCGGTGGCGACCGTGGGGAGCGACATGGCGAATCCTTTGAGCGGCTCAGGGGGATTCTCGGGCGGGACGGGGACAGAGGGTAGGAGGAGCGGGGTTCACCAGCGGGCGTCGAACACGGCACGCAGTTCGGCGAGTTCGGGTTCTGTGAGCGGTGCGGGCGTGCGCTCGGTGAGCAGCCACAGGCGGGCCGTCTCCTCGAGTTCTTCGAGGACGGCCAGGGCGGAGGCCGCGTCGGGCCCCCAGACGACCGGGCCCAGCCGGTCGAGCAGCACGGCCCGGATCGGCGTACCGCGCGCGGCGCGTTCGGCGATGCGGGCGGTCACCAGCTCGGCCACGCGCGGGTCACCGGGCCGGTGGTAGGGGACGAGCGGGACGTGCCCGACCTTCATCACGTAGTACGGGGTGATCGGCGGGAGTACGTCGTCCTGACTCCACACTCCGGCCAGGGTCAGCCCGACCAGGTGCGTGGAGTGGGTGTGCAGGATGAAGCGGGCGGTGGAGTCGGCCGCGTAGATCCGCCGGTGCAGGGTGAGGGTCTTACTGGCGCGGTCGCCCGCGAGCTGCTCGCCCCGCGCGTCGACGAGGGCCAGCCGGTCGGGCTCCAGGAAGCCCAGGGCGGCGTCGGTCGGGGTGATCAGGTGGGAGTCGCCCACCTGGGCGCTGATGTTGCCCGCGCTGGCGTGGACATAGCCCCGCGCGAACAGACTCGTGCCGACCCGGACGATCTCGCGCCGGGCCTCCTCCACCGCGTCTGTCATGACGTCTCCAGCAGGGCGAAGGCGGCGGAGAAGAAGTCGGGGGCGCCGAAGTTGCCTGACTTCAGGGTCAGATGGAGCGGCGACCCGTCGGGCAGCGTCGCCGCGCACCAGGGCACGCCGGGGTCGATCTGCGGGCCGATCCGGAGCCCGGTGACACCGAGCGCCTGGACGACCGCGCCCGAGGTCTCGCCCCCGGCGACGACGAGCTGCCGCACCCCGCGCGCCACGAGCCCCCGCGCCACCTCGGCCAGGGTCCGTTCCACCAGCTCACCGGCCTCGGCGGCACCGAGCCTGCTCTGTACCCCGCGCACCGCGTCGGGCGCCTCGGTGGAGTAGATCAGCACGGGTCCGTCGGCCAGGTGGGCGTCGGCGAAGGCCAGCGCCTCCCCGGCCACGTCCGCACCGGCCGCGATACGCAGGGGGTCCACGCTGAACGCGGGCCGCCCGCTGTCCACGAACTCCCGGACCTGGCCGTTGGTGGCCACGGACACCGACCCGGAGACGATGGCCTGGCGGCCACCCGCGGGCGGCAACTGAGCCGCTGCCGTGGACGGTTGGAGCCCCCAGTTCGCGGGCAGCCCGATGGCCAGGCCCGAACCGGCGGTCACCAGCGGCAGCTCCCGCACGGCCTCGCCCAGGCGCACCAGATCGTCGTTGGAGACGGCGTCGGCGATGGCGAACGCGACGCCCTCGGAGCGGAGTTCGTCGATGCGGGCCCGCACCGCGTCCACGCCCGCCGCGAGCACCGTGTGGTCGATGAGACCGACGGGACGCGTGGTCTGCGCGCCCAGCACGGTGACCAGGTTGGAGACGGTCATCGGCGTCAGCGGGTGGTCCCGCATGCCGCTCTCGCTCAACAGCACGTCACCCACGAAGAGATGACCCTTGAAGACGGTGCGCCCGTTGTCCGGGAAGGCCGGGGTGGCCACCGTGAAGCCGGTGCCCAGCGCGTCCATCAGGGCCTCGGCGACCGGCCCGATGTTCCCGGCCGGGGTGGAGTCGAAGGTCGAGCAGTACTTGAAGTAGATCTGCTCGGCACCCGCGCCCCGCAGCCACGCCAGGGCGCGCAACGAGGCGTCCACGGCCTCCGCGACCGGCACGGTACGGGACTTGAGCGCGATGACGACCGCGTCCACGTCCCCCGCGATGTCTGGGCCGCCTTCCTCGGGGACGTCGATGAGCTGGACCACGCGCATGCCCGCGCGCACCAGGTTGTTCGCCAGGTCCGTGGCGCCGGTGAAGTCGTCGGCGATGGCGCCGAGCCGGATTCCCATGTCAGCCATCCTCCGGCTTCGGCAGGTCGATCCCGGGGAAGATCTTGATCACCGCGCTGTCGTCCTCGCCGCCCAGCCCCGAGGCCGCGGCCTGGAGGAACATCTGGTGGGCGGTGGCGGCCAGCGGCAGCGGAAAACGCTCCGGGCGGGCGGAGTCGAGCACGATCCCCAGGTCCTTGACGAAGATGTCGACGGCGGACAGGGGCGTGTAGTCACCGGCCAGCACATGCGCCATACGGTTCTCGAACATCCACGAGTTGCCCGCGCTGTGCGTGATGACCTCGTACAGGGTGTCGGCCGGGACGCCCGCCCTGATGCCCAGCGCCATCGCCTCGGCGGCCGCGGCGATGTGGACGCCCGCGAGCAGCTGGTTGACGACCTTGACCTTGGAGCCGAGCCCGGCGCTGTCGCCGAGCCGGTGGACGGTCGCGCTCATCGCGTCCAGCACCGGCCCGGCGAGCGCGTACGCCTCCGGGGCGCCGGACGTCATCATGGTCAGCTCACCGGCCGCCGCACGCACGGCACCGCCGGAGACCGGGGCGTCCAGGTAGAGCACGCCCAACTCATCGAGTCGGCCCGCCAGTTCGTCCGACCAGGCGGGGTCGACGGTGGAGCACATCACGAACACGGCCCCCGGACGCAGCCGTTCGGCGGCACCATCCGCACCGAACAACACCTGCTCGATCTGGGCCGAGTTGACGACCACGCCGACCAGGACATCAACAGTGGCGGCGAGTTCACCGGCCGTGGCGAAGGCGGTACCGCCCTCCTTGGCGAAGTCGGCGGCCACGTCGGGCCGCAGGTCGTGGACCCCGACGTCGTACCCCGCGTTCCGCAGGCTCCGTGCCATCCCGAGTCCCATGGCCCCGAGTCCCACCACACCCACACGGGGTGGGGCGGCGGACCTTTCCTGGTCGTTCACGCGCAACATCCTTGTCTCGCAGTGGCCGCCCGGACGCCCTTCACTGCCAGGCCCCTTCGCCGACGGTCGGGTCATATGATGACCTGACGACAGCGGTCGACGCACTGTGATGCCGGTCACATGTGGGGTGGTTCACGGTCGCGGGATGATGGGCCGAGTGCCGGGCAAGAGCTTCCTCGGGGGTCTTCCGGCCGTCCCGATCCCATTCGCGCAACGGCACCACTGGAGATTCGCTGTGAGCCTCGACGGCAGACCGGTAGCTCTCGCGCCCGGCGGCGCAACTGACGCGGACGCCCGTAAGCAGCGTCTGCGCCGACGCCTGGAGCGGCTGATCGGGGTGGCCGCGACCGAGGGGAACGAGCTGATCCCGCTGCGCAACGGCAGCGCCATCTTCCCCGCGATGCTGGAGGCCATCGCCTCGGCCCGGCACACGATCGACATGATGACCTTCGTGTACTGGCGCGGTCAGATCGCCCGCGACTTCGCCGCCGCCCTCGCCGACCGCGCGCGGGACGGGGTGCGGGTACGGCTGCTGCTCGACGGCTTCGGCGCCAAGCAGATCGAGCCCGCGCTGCTGGACCTCATGGACACCGCCGGGGTCCAGGTGGCGTGGTTCCGCAAGCCCGTCTGGCTCTCGCCGTTCAAGCAGAACCACCGCTGCCACCGCAAGGCGCTGATCGTGGACGAGGACACCGCCTTCACCGGCGGCGTCGGCATCGCGGAGGAGTGGTGCGGCGACGCCCGCAACCCCGGCGAGTGGCGCGACACCCACGTCCAGGTGCGCGGTCCCGCGGTGGACGGGATAGCCGCCGCCTTCGCCCAGAACTGGGCCGAGTGCCACGACGAACTCTTCGACGACCGCGACCGCTTCACCGAGCACCAGCAGATCGGCGACTCCGTCGTCCAGGTCGTGCGCGGCTCGGCCAGCATCGGCTGGCAGGACATGCAGACCCTCATCCGGGTCATGCTCACCTCCGCCGAGGAGCGCTTCCGCCTCGCCACGGCCTACTTCGCCCCCGACGACTACTTCATCGACCTGCTGTGCCGCACCGCCGAGCGGGGCGTGAAGGTGGAGATCCTGCTGCCCGGCCCGTACACCGACCAGCGGGCCTGCCAGCTCGCCGGACAGCACCACTACACCAAGCTGCTGCGCGCGGGCGTCGACATCCGCCAGTACCAGCCGACGATGATGCACGCCAAGATCATCACCGTGGATTCGGTGGCGGCCCTGATCGGGTCCACCAACTTCAACCGCCGTTCCATGGACCACGACGAGGAGGTCATGCTCGCCGTGCTGGACGAGCGGTTCACCGCGTCCCTCGACCGCGACTACGACGCCGACCTGGAGCACAGCGTCGCCATCGACCTCGCCAGATGGCGGCGGAGAGCGGCGTTCCAAAGGCTGAAGGAGGCCGCGGTCACGCCCGTGAGACGCTTCCTGTGACGAAGGGCGGACGGCGGTAGCCGAAAGGGAGGCAGCTGAGGGTGTTCTCGGTGGATGTCAGACAGCACGCGCTGGGCGTGCTGTTCGTGTTGTTCGGAGAGCTGGACTTCGACAGCGTGGTGCAACTGCACGAGGCTGCCGACGAAGAACTGTCCACATCTAAGGGGGCGTTGCCGGTCGTCGTCGACTGCGCCGCCCTGACCTTCTGCGACTCCTCCGGGATCAGCGCGCTGCTCCGTCTCTACCAGCAACTCTCGGCACAGCAGCGGGCGCTCCGGCTGGCGGCCGTACCCGCCTCGGTGTCACGTCTGTTCACCCTGACAGGTTTGGACCAGCTGTTCTCCGTGCACATGGACGCTGCTGAGGCGCTTGCCGCAGGCTCGGACACGCGTGGCGTCGTCGCGGCGGTTCAACAGAATGAGGAGCGGAGCGCATGACGCTCGTACCAGGGCTGAACCAGCCCAAGCCCGGACGGCCGGGGAGTGCCTCGGGCGGGCTGGACGACGATCTGCGCGCGCTGTTCGGGCACTCGACGGCCGTGTTCGCCTCCCTCGCCGGTCCGGCGCACATGCTGGAGTCGGCGAACCCGGCGTTCTTCGCCGCGATCGGCGGCACGGAGCGGGCCCGCACCGGCCTGCCGCTCGGCGAACTGCTGCCGGAACTCGTCGAGCAGGGTCTGATCACCCTGCTGGACCGGGTCTACCGCACCGGGCGCCCCGTCACCGGCCGGGACCGGCGGGTGCTGCTCGGCTCCGGCGCCGACGCCCGTGAGGCGTTCTTCGACTTCACCTACGAGCCCCGGCTCGACGCCGGTGGCAATGTGACCGGCGTACGCGTGATCGGCGTCGAGACCACCCAGGTCAGGCAGGCCCAGCGGCTCACGGCCGAGCAGGCGGCCCTGCTGGAGCAGATCGCCCGGCAGGCCCCGCTGACCGACGTGCTGCACGGCATGGCCCGGGTCATCGAGGAGCTGGCGCCCGAGGAGGTGCTGGTCTCCGTACTGCTCGCCGACGCCGACGGCCGCCACCTGCGCCACGGCGCCGCCCCCAGCCTGCCCGACTTCTACAACCAGGCCATCGACGGCATCGCCGCCGGTGACGGCGTCGGCTCCTGCGGTACCGCCGCCCACCGTCGGCAGAGCGTGATCGTCTCCGACATCGCCACGCACGAGTACTGGGACGACTTCCGGGACCTGGCCGAGAAGGCCGGGCTCGCCGCCTGCTGGTCCACCCCGGTGCTGGCCCGCGACGGATCGCTGCTCGGCACCTTCGCCATGTACCACCGCACGCCCCGCTCGCCCCAGGACTACGATCTCGCGCTCGCCCGGATCTTCGCGGGCACGGCCGCCCTGGCCATCGAACGCCACCAGGCCGAGCAGGCCCGCCAGGCCGCAGAGGCCCGCGAGAAGGCCGCCCGCGCCGACCTCGCCTTCCTGTTGGACGCCAGCACCTCCCTCGCCCACGACCTGGACGCCACCCAGACGCTCCAGCGCCTGGCCGACGCGTGCAGCCCGGCCCTCGCACCGCTGAGCGCGGTCGACATCGTGGAGGCGGGCCGCGTACGCCGTGTCGCCACGGCGGCACCGGGCGCCGAACAGCGCGCTCTGCTGGCGTCCCACATCCCGGTCTACGACGCCGTCGACGACGCCGTGGCCCGCGTGCTGGCCTCCGGGGTGAGCGAGGTCGCCCGCCGTACGCCCACCGGTCCGGGCCCCTGGCACGACCTGGGCGTCACCGGCTATCTGTGCGTGCCGCTGCTCGACCGGGGCAGCACGGTCGGCACCATGACCCTGCTGAGCGTCGGCGACCACACCTTCGACGGGCACACCGTCGCGCTGGCCGAGGAACTCGCCCGGCGGGCCTCCGCCGCCGCGCGCAACGCCCGCCAGTACACCCACCGGGTCACCCTGGCCCGCGACCTCCAGGCCGGGCTGCTGCTGCCCGGCGTACCCGAGGTGCCCGGCGCCGACGTGGCGACGTACTACCACCCCGCCGGTGAGGGCCTCGACATCGGCGGCGACTTCTACGACGTCTTCCCGCTGCGGGACGGCCGGTGGGCGTTCATGCTCGGCGACGTGTGCGGCCGCGGCGCGACCGCCGCGACCACCACCGCCCTGGTCCGGCACACCGCCCGAGCCGTCGCCCCGCTGCTGCCCGGCCCGCAGGCCGTCGTCGAGGCCGTCAACCGTGCCCTGTGCGACCGCCCCGGCAGCCACGGCACCGGCTTCGTCACGCTCGTCTACGGGCAGTTCACCCCGACCCCGGAGGGTCTGGACATCGAGCTGATCCGGGCCGGGCACACCGCGCCGCTCGTCCTCGACTCGGACCACGCCGTCCACACCGTCGAGGCGTCCGGACTCCTCCTGGGCGTCGCCCCCGACCCGCAGGTCAGTGCCCGTCGGCTCCGACTGCGGCCGCGGGAGAGCCTGTTGCTCTACACCGACGGTCTCACCGAGGCCCGCGCCCCGGACGGCGAGCAGTTCGGCGAGCAGCGCGTCGCCCAGGCCCTGGCCGGGTCCCCGCGTCCGCCTGCCGCACGGCACCTCATCGACACGCTCACCGACGCCGTGCACGTCTTCACCGGCGGCCACGACATCGACGACGACCAGGCCGTCCTCGTCCTCACCGCGACGGGGCCCCTGGAGTCCTAGCGGGATGTGGCCTCGTCGCGCGGGGTGCCCAGGCCGCGCAAGGACCGGTCGGCGAGCGTCACGGCGAGGAAGAGGGCGCTGACGGCGAGCATCAGCCAGGAGAGATGGTGCAGTCCGCCGGTGTCGGCGCGCTGGCCGAAGAGGGCACCGCTCGCGGCGGCGGCGACGATCGCGCCGAGGTAGCCGAAGGTGCGCAGCAGTCCGGCGGAGGAGCCCATGCGCTCGGGGTCGGCCTGGTGGAAGACGGAGTTCTGCAGGGCCAGGCCGTTCAGGCCCTGCGGGACACCGAGGACGAGGACGACGGCCAGCAGTATCCACACCGGGCTCGCGTCGGTCAGGGTCAGCAGCAGCGCGCACGCGGCGAGCTGGCCGACCGAGCCCACCAGCAGCTTGCCCCGGATGGCCTGCCGATGCCCGGTGAGCGTCGAGACGACCAACGCGGTGGCGAACAGCGGGAGTTGGACCAGCCCGGCCTGCGAGGCCGACAGCCCCCGTCCCTCTTCCAGCCACTGGGTGTACCCGTACAGGAAGGCGTAGCTGACGATGTACGCGAGCAGCGCGCGGGCGTAGGTGGCCAGCAGCGGGAGGTTGCCGCCGAGGACGCGCAGGTCGATGAAGGGCTGCGGGGTCCTCAGTTCCCGCCAGGTGAAGGCGGCCGCCGCGAGGAGGGTCAGCAGGGGCAGGTACCAGTGGGCGGCGCCGGGTTCCATGAGGAAGAGCAGCAGGCAGATCAGGGCGGTGGCGAACAGGCCCATGCCGGGCAGGTCCAGGGCGGCGAGGGGGTGCCGGTCCTCGGTACGCGGGGCCGGTGGGGTCGCGGGGAGGCGGCGGGCGCCGAGGTACAGGCCGACGAGGGCCAGCGGGATGTTGACGGCGAGGGTGGCGCGCCAGCCGCCGACCCCGATCAGCAGTCCGCCGAGGCTCGGGCCGATGACGGCGACGGTCTGGGTGGTGACGGCGAGCGCGGTGAGCACGCCCGTCGGGCTCTCCCGCCCGGTGCGCCGGGCCTCGCTGCGGATCAGGTACATGGCGGCCGGATAGCCGGAACAGGTGCCGAAGCCGAGGAGCACCCGCGCGGCGATCAGCACGCCGAGACTCGGGGCGAGCATGCCCACGACGCCCGCGACACCGGTCAGCGCGGTCCCCACCAGGAACAGCCGGCGCGGCCCGAAGAGGTCGATCAGGCGTCCCACGACGGGCTGGCCGATGGACGTGGCCAGATACAGGGCCGAGACGAGCCACGCGGTCTGCGCGGGCGGCGCGCCGAACGCGGCGCCGATCGGCACCAGGGAGACCGAGAGGACGGAGGAGTTGACCGGGTTGAGTACGGACCCCAGCATCATCGGGGCGAGCAGCCGCCGGTCGAAGCCGTCGCTCTTCCTCGTCCTGCCGGGGAGCAGCTGGCGCAGGGTCACGAGCGGACGACCCGGTCCAGTATGGCCGCCGCCTCCAGCAGGGTCTGCCGCTCGGCCTCCGTGCACTGGCCCTCCAGCGCTCGGGTGAGCCAGCCCTCCCCGGCCCGTCGGCGGTCCTCCAGGAAGGCGTGCCCGCTGTCGGTGACGAACACCAGCTGGCGCCGCCCGTCGGAGGGGTCCTGCCGCCGGGCCACGAGCCCGCGCCCCTCCAGTACGGACACGGTCACGGCCACCGACTGGTGCCGTACCCGCTCGGCGGCGGCCAGCTCGCTGACCGACGCCTCGCCGTCCTTGTCGAGCCTGCTGAGCACGGACGTCTGCGACGGCGTCAGATCACCGGGGTCGTAACTCTCCCGCATTCGCCGCCGCAATCGGCTGAACACCACCCGGAACTCGTGCGCCGCACGCACGGCGGATTCGGACACACCGGTGGTGTCAGGGGTCTCGATCATATTTACAGGCTAACTTGCGCAGTCCAGGCTGCGCAAATATCGAGACCTCGGCGGGCCGCTCCGGAAAGCGGCCCGCCGGGTGGCTCAGACCGTCGCGCGACGGCGGAGTTCCTTCTTGTCGGGCTTGCCGACGTCCGTGAGGGGGAGGGCGGCGGGGAAGGTGATGCGGGTCGGCTCGTACATGGCGCCGCGCTCGGCGCGTACCAGCGCGCGGAGGTCGTCGGCGGACGTGGTGGCGCCGGGGGAGAGGAGCACGGCGGCGTGGACGCGCTCCATGCGGTCCTCGTCGCGGACGCCGAAGACCGCGCTCTGGAGGACGTCCGGGTGGCTGTTGAGGAGGTCCTCCAGCTCGGTGGTGTACACATGGCCGCCGACCACGACGATCATGTCCTTGAGGCGGTCCACCACGGTCAGATAGCCCGCGTCGTCGCGGAAGCCGACGTCGCCGGTGTGCAGCCAGCCGTCCTGGAGCACCTCGGCGGTGAGCCGCGGCTGCTTCCAGTAGCCCTGCATGACCATGGCGGAGCGGACGCAGATCTCGCCGTGTTCGCCGTTCGGGAGGACGTTGCCGTCCGGGTCCCGGATCTCCACGTCGACGCTCGGCAGGATCTTCCCGGCGGTGCGCAGGAGCGCGGGGTTGTCCGGGTCGTGGTCCTTCGGGGGCAGCACGCTGATGAGGCCGCCCTCGTTCTGCCCGTACCCCTGCATCAGCACCGGGCCGAGGCGGCGTACGGCGTCGGCGATGCGGGCGGGGGAGGACTGGCAGCCGCCGTAGAGGACCTGGCGCAGGCCGGAGGTGTCGGTGTGCGCCAGGTCGGGGTGGTCGAGGAGCTGGTAGAGCAGCGGCGGCAGCAGCCACAGGTGGGTGATGCGCTCCAGCTCGATGGTGCGCAGCACCTGGCCCGGCTCGAAGTCGTCCAGCAGGACCACCGTGCCGCCCGTCTCCAGCACCGCGTCGGCGAGCATCCCGGCCGCGTGGGCGATGGTCGTGGCGACCAACTGGCGCTGCGCGCCGGTCTCTTCACCGGTGACCGGCCGGGCGGCGCGCGTCTCCTGCACCTGGCGGAAGGTGGTGCAGATGCCCTTGGGGTGGCCGGTGGTGCCGCCGGTGTGGCGGATGCCGCAGATGTCGTCCGGCTCCGCCCGGCTCGGGAACGGTACGGCGGGCTGGGCGGCGGCCAGCGTCAGCAGATCCTCGGCGCTGTCGCAAGGGCCCAGCGTCAGCACCGACTTGACCGGCACGGACGCGGTGATCTCCGCGGCCCGGTCGGTCAGCCGGGGGTCGACCAGCAGGGCCCGCGTCTCCACGTCGGCGACGATGGCGGCCTGTACGTCGGCGGAGAGCTTGCTGTACAGGTGGTTGACCTGAGCGCCGATCAGATTGGCGGCGTACCGCACGGCTATCGCCTCGGGCAGGTTGCCGCTGAGCAGGGTGACGGTCTGGCCGCGCTCGATCCCCTGGGCCTGCAGGGCCCATGCCATCCGGTGCACCAGATCGCGGAACTCCCCCGCGCTCACACGGTGTTCGCCGTGCACCAGGGCCTCGCGGGCGGGGTCCTCCCGCAGGGCGTCGAGGATGTCCTCCACCGGGTTGCGGAAGCGTGGGGCGGCGACGTCGAGCATGGGGGGTCCTCCTGGGGCGGGCGCGCACCGCGCACCGGCCGGTTGTTGCTGTTGTTCTGTGGGGGGACGGGAAAGTTCCCGAATAAAGGTTGCCTAGACCAACCAAGTCGACTCTAGGACGCCCACCTGGACAGCGCCAACTTCACGGCCGCGAACGTCGACAATCGGCCGATTCGGCTAGGTCAATCGGCCAATGTCGACTCCGCACACCCCTCTTGACCAGGGACGACAGTGGTCCGGCGCGGGGCGTTCAGCCCGCTCCCAGCGCGGAGACCAGGCTCGCCACCGTCACGGTGTTGAAGACGAACGCGATGACCGCGTTGGCCGACACGGTGCGCCGCATCTGCCGCGAGGTCACGCTCACGTCGGTCGCGCCGAAGGTCGTCATGACCGACAGGGCGAAGTACAGCGGCACGCGCGGTCCTCGGGCCGTACCGGTACGCGGAGATCGAGGTCCACGCATGGCAGTTCGGCGGCCGAACGGAAGACCCTGATCCCGGCACGCACCGGCGTCCCCCTCGGGCAAAGGGCCACGTGGCCGAGTCCCACCCCTGAGCTTCATCCCCCGTCGGACCGCCGACCATCCACCCCGAGGAACTGCAGCACCGCGAGTACCCGGCGGTGGTCGGCGTCGGCTCGGGGGAGGTCCAGTTTCATCAGGATGTTGTTGATGTGTTTGGCGACGGCGCTTTCGCTGACGACGAGTTGGATGGCGATGCCCGCGTTGGAGCGGCCTTCGGCCATGAGGGCGAGGACTTCGTGTTCGCGGGGGGTGAGGCGGGACAGGGGGGTGTCGGTGCGGCGGACGAGGAGTTGGGCCACCACCTGGGGGTCCAGGGCGGTGCCGCCGTTCGCCACTCGGCGGAGGGCCTCGATGAACTCCTCGACATCGGCCACCCGTTGCTTGAGGAGGTAGCCCACGCCGCTGGTGTTGGCGGCGAGCAGGTCGGTGGCGTAGCGCTCCTCGACGTACTGGGAGAGCAGGAGCAGGGCCGTCGAGGGGTGGGTGCGGCGGATGGTCAGCGCGGCGCGTACTCCCTCGTCCGAGAAGCCGGGCGGCATACGGACGTCCACCAGGGCGAGGTCGGGGCGGTGCTCCGTCACCGCGGCCAGCAGCCCCGGGCCGTCGCCCACCTCGGCGGCCACTTCGAAGCCCGCCATCTCCACGATCTTGACCAGGCCCATCCGCAACAGGACGGAGTCCTCGGCGATCACCGCGCGTCGCACCGTCGGCTCCTCGTTCATCGTGCCGGGCACGGCAGCTCCACACTCATCAGGGTCGGTCCCCCCACGGGACTGCTCATCCGGAATGTTCCGTCGACGGACCGCACACGCTGGGCGAGACCGGTGAGACCGGTCCCGTCGGCGGGGTCGGCACCGCCCAGGCCGTCGTCCGTGACCACCACCCTCAGTATCCCGCCCAGCAGGGTGAGCGTCACCTCCGAACGGGTCGCCTCCCGCGCGTGCTTGGCGACGTTCGTCAGCGCCTCGGAGACGACGAAGTAGGCGACCGCCTCCACCGCCGGTGCGGGCCGCCGTGGCAGGTCCACCCGCAGCCGTACGGGCAGCGGGGCGCGGGCCGCGAGGCCCGACAGGGCGGCGTCCAGGCCGAGTTCGTCCAGGACTGCGGGGTGCAGCCCGCGTACCAGACTGCTCAGTTCCTCGATCGCCTCCTTCGCCTCCCGGTGTGCGGTGTCGATGACCTCGCGCGCCTCCGGCGGCAGATCCACCAGCGTGGCCTTGGCCAGACCCAGGTTCAGCGCGAGGGAGACGAGGCGTTGCTGCGCGCCGTCGTGCAAGTCCCGTTCGATGCGCCGCCGTTCCGCGTCCGCGGCGTCCACCACCCCGGCCCGGCTCTCGGTGAGGTCCTCCACCCGTCGCGCCAGGTCCTCTTCCCTGCCTCGCCCCAGCCAGGAGGGGCCGACATGGCTCTCCAGGCGTACGAGGGCGGCGGCCGAGGGGGGAACCGTGGCCAGGGCGACCAGGCCCGCCGCGCAGAGGTACGCGGCCTGAGTGGAGAGGCCGAGGTGTTCGATCCGCCACCGCCACGGCAGCGCGTAGACCCACACCGGGGTCAGTGCCGCGGCCGCCCCGGCCACCAGGAGCCCCACCACCAGCGCTTCGAGTCCGCCCAACAGCGCCCCGGCCAGGAAGTGGTAGCCGAACTGACGCCCTGGCCGCCGCGATCCCGGCCGGGGTATGCCGAGCCCGAGGAACCGCCGGAAACGCCAGAGCTGCGCCACGGTCAGCGCCGGTACGCAGCACACCGTCACCACCAGCGCGCCCCCGAGCATGACCGGCGCACTCGCGTCCCCTCCCTCGACGCACTCCCAGACGAGGCCGAAGTCCAGGAAGAGCAGGAACCCCATGAGGAGGTGAAGCGGTGCCCCCAGGGCGAGGAAGGAGATGTCACGCGTCAGGCGCGTCAGCGCTCGCCGCGGCCGGGGCGGGATCTTCATGGGCCAACGGTAGGTCCCGGCAACGGCGTTCATCCATGCACCTGCCATCCGTGACGGGGGTGTAGCCAGTGCCACCCCAGGACGGACAGCGACGTTACTGATTCCGGGGAGCGGAAACCGGAGGGTTGATCACGAGCCCGACGGTCGGGTTCCCGATCCTGGAAGTGGACTCCCGACATGGCCCTCATCTCCCATGCCCCCACGAGCGGTGCCACCCACGGCCGCGTACTCCTGGCCGCCGGTCTCGCCCTGCTGCCCTGGCTCGGCTATCTGGCCGCCACCCTGCCGCCCGCCGAGGCCGCCGCCTGGGTGGCGCTCGACGCGGTGGAGGCCGCCGCGCTGCTCACCGCCGGGAGCCGCCTGCTGCGCCACGACCCCCGCCACCGCGCCCCCGCCGCCGCCGCGGCCGTACTCCTCCTCGCCGATGCCTGCGTCGACGTGGCCACCTCCGCACCCGGCCCGGAGCTGGCCCTCGCCGTGGCCATGGCCGTGTGCGCGGAACTCCCCCTCGCGGCCCTGTGTACCGCA
This sequence comes from Streptomyces sp. NPDC002176, assembly GCF_044903645.1. Lineage (NCBI taxonomy): Bacteria > Bacillati > Actinomycetota > Actinomycetes > Kitasatosporales > Streptomycetaceae > Streptomyces > Streptomyces sp. NPDC002176. Next base: position 899,329 of record NZ_JBJDQW010000001.1, on the reverse strand, counting down.
CTGGCCGTCCCCGCGCGCCGGAAGCGGCGTCGGCCGAGGTGCCCGGGGACTACAGGGGCGCCCCCTGCACCCGCCCCGTGAACCGGCCCCCCACCTGCCCGGCGAGCCAGTGGACGCGGTCGACATGGTCGCCGTCCCGGTCCCGGACGTGTACGTGGACCGTGTGGTCCGGGGAGGGTTCCTCCTGGTAGAGGTCCAGGGAGTGCACGCTCAGGGTGAGGTAGGCGTACTTCTGGCTGATCTCCGCCAGGCCCGCCTCGGGTACCGCGAGCCAGGAGTCCAGGTCCCAGCGGATGGCGGCCGCGGAGTCCGGCCCGAGCGCCTCGATGAAGGGTTCGGCGCGGTCCAGCGGGCGGGACCAGTCGAAGACCTGGATGGGCAGGCAGCCCGCGGGGTCGTCACCGTTCTCCGACGAACCGTGCTCCTCACCGGCCTTCGCCCACCACACCATGTCGGGCAGTACGTGGCGTACGCGCGCCAGGGTGTCCGGCGACCGGATCACCGCCTCGAAGTCGACGTCCATCTGGCTGGCGTCCGCCCAGGTCAGCAGGGTGCGTACCGCGCCGATCGCTTCGGAGAGGTCGGCCGTCGTGAGGATGGCGGACGCGGAGGAGTTGCTCATGGCGGAACCGTAGGGCAGAGATCCACGACACCGCGCGTCAATTTCTTCTTGACGGTCGGGGAGCGTCAACTTAGTCTTGACGCATGAGTCCACTCGACATCAATCTCGCCGACCTGATCGCCCGACTCGACGAAGAACTGCCCGAGGCGGGCGACCTCGCCCACATCAGTGAGGCGCGGCTGCGTGCGCAGACCCTGTCCGATCTCGGGGACCAGCTCATCGACCACTACGTCAGCAAGGCCAAGCGGTCCGGGGCGTCCTGGACCGAGATCGGGGATGCCATCGGAGTGTCCAAGCAGGCCGCTCAACAGCGGCACGCGCCGGGGCCGTTCGAGCGGTTCACCGAGACCAACCGGCACGGCATCGTGCTCGCGCAGGAGGCCGCGCGGACGCGCAAGCACGAGTCCATCGGCACCGCACACCTGCTGCTCGGGCTCCTCGGGGAGTCGCAGGGGCTGGCGTACGAGGTGCTGACGGCGCAGGCCGGTACGGAACAGCGCGTGCGCGACGCGGTCGCGGAGGTGTTGCCGCCCGCCGGTGCGAAGGCGCCGCGCGGGCACATCGCGTTCGCGGAGGAGAGCAAGGAAGCCATCGAGCAGGCGCGGAACGCGTCGGCCGAGCTGGGTCACGACCGGGTCGGCACCGAGCACATGCTGCTGGGGCTGATCCGGGTCGAGGGGAGCACGGCCGCGGGCATCCTGCGTGACCTCGGCTTCACGCCGGACGGGCTGCGCGAGGCGGTCGCCGCGCGGGGCGAGCGCTGACGGCGCCTCACGTCAGCGAGTCCCAGAATCCTGTCAACGCCTCGATCACGGTCTCCGGTTCGTACACGTTCGGCGAGTGCCCGCCGCCCATGATCTCCGTGTAGCGGGCGCCCAACTCCCTTGCCATCGCGGCCGCTTCATGCTCCGGCCAGGTCTCCTCCGGGGTGCCGAAGACGACCGACAGGGGGATGCCGGACCCGCGCAGCGCCCCGCTGCGGTCCGGCTCGTCGATCATCTGCTCGGCGGCCAGCCGCAGGGCCTCCGGGGCGTTGCGGGCCCAGCGGTCCGACAGGAAGGAGAGCACCTCCTCGGGTACCCCGCCGTCCTCCGGGCGGAGGAACGGCCACAGGTCCGGGACCGGAGTCGTGCGCAGGGCGTCCAGCAGAAGCAGCAGACGCTCCCGCGTCGACTCCGACACGGCCGCCGGGCCGAAGTTCAGCAGCGTCAGCGAGGCCCAAGTGCTGGCGGCGGAAGGGGAGTTCAGTACGGCCAGGCGCGACACCAGCCCCCCGTACGAGTGCCCCACCAGATGCACCGGGCCCAGCACCCCCGCCAGCGCGACCACGTCCGACGCCAGATCCTCGGGCGCGTACGACGGGACCTCCGACGCCGGGCCCGTCTCGTACTGGCCCCGCTGGTCGATGGCGATCACCCGGTAGCCCGCCTCGGCCAGGCCCGGCAGCAGCGGCAGGAAGTCCTCCTTGCTGCCGTTGAAGCCCGGCACCAGCAGGGCCGTACCGCGCGGGACGCCGTCCGGGGGACCGGCTGTGAACGCGGCGAAGGTTCCCCGGGCGGTCTCCAGGCGCACGCTCCGGACACTGTCGGGGCGGGCGATCGAGAGGATCTGGCTCATGGGTGTGATGGTACGTAAGGCCCCGTCCCAAGGATCGACCCCCTCTTGACGCGGCGTCCGGCGCGGGCCGACACTCCAAGTCGGGGAAGTCCAGCGAACAGGTGGGGACGCATGACGCGCCTGGAGACGGTGACCGGCCGCATTGGCCGCACGCCGTCGCGCGCCCCCCTCCTCAAGGCCCCCCTCCTCACCTCCCGCCTGCACATCGACCTCCTGCGCGTGTGCAGCGCCATCGGACCGCGCCTCTGACCTGGGCCTCAGCCCCGTCAACGCGCCCTCCTCGACACTCCTCTCTCACACCAGCCGCCGCTGTTACCGCAGGCGCGCCCGCGCGCCCTCGCCCCTGGGGAGACGTACGTATGCCCATCACCGCGCCGACCGCCCTTCCGACCGTCCGGCACAGCTCCGCCTTCAGGGGGCGGCTCGGCCAGGACGCGCGCAGCGGCCACTACGCCGTGCCGCACCGCTACCGGCTCCACCTCTCCACCGCCGACCCCGACGGACTGCGCCTCGCCATCGCCCACAGCCTGCTCGGTCTGGACGCGAGCTGTCCGGTCACCCTGCTCCCCGCCGTCCCCGACGCCCCGGACGGCAGCCACACCGCCCTCCGCCCGCTCTACGAGGCCAGCGCACACCGCTACTCCGGCCCGGCGCCCGCCCCCGTGCTCAGCGACGCCTGGTCCGGACGCATCGTCAGCACCCACGCCCCCGACATCCTGCGCGACCTGGACCTCTTCCCGCGCGCCGGTGGCGATCCGCTGCGGCCGCACGGCTGGGAGTCCACCGTCGACGCCGTGGAACGGCTCTGCGCCGAGGGCATCGAACAGGCCGCGCAGCGGGCGGGCCGCGCCGACGAGGACCCGGCCGGACGGGCCGCCGCGCTCGACGTCCTGCTCGACAACCTGGGGCGGCTGGAGCGCTGGCTGACCGACGAGCAGTACCTCGCCGGAGGCCGTCTCACCGCCGCCGACATCGACCTCTGGGTCTCCCTGGTCCAGCTCGACACCGTGCACCGCTGCCACCTCGACGCCTCTGCCGTACACCGGATCACCGGCTTTACCGCCCTGTGGTCCTACGCCCGCCGCCTCGCCGCCCACCCCGCCTTCGGCACCCACCTCGACCTCGACGGCATCGCCCGCCGCCACCACGGCCACTGCCAGGGCCTCGAAGCCGCGGGGGCCGCCGTGCAGATCCTGGACTGGGCCGCCCACGTCAAGGGCTAGCCCAGGGCGTCCACCAACACGGCCAGCGCGCCCGCCAGTTGGTCGAGGCCCGCTCCGGGCGGTCCGCCGGGCTCCGTCATGTACGTGTCCCGGCGGATCTCCACCATCAGCGCGCTCACCCGCCGCTCCCGGCCGTAGTGCGCGAGGGGTACGTACGTCCCGCCGAACGGGCTGTCCAGTCCCGTCTTCCCGTACGGCGAGAACGCCGACCGTGCCGCCGCCGTCAGCCCCGGCGGGGTGTGGAAGGGGTCCGTGCCCAGGCACACCGCCGGGCGCGGACCCTCGCCGTGCAGCTCGTAGGGGAGTGGCCGGGACGGGTAGGAGTGGACGTCGATCACCACCACCCGTCCGACCGCGGCCAGCCGCTCCGACACCGCCTCGGTCATCGCGCGGGCGTACGGCTCGAAGTACCGCTCGATCAGCGGGCCTTGAGCGGTGTCCTCGGCCCGCAGCGGCTCTCCGTGCGTGGTCCGGGTGTACACCGCGCCCATCCCCACCGCGCGCATCTCCTCCCGCTCGTCCGGGAACCGCTCCGGGTCCACCACCAGCCGGGACAGCCGGTTCACGAACCGCCACGGCCGCACCCCCGCCAACTTGGCCGCCCGGTCGGCCAGTTCGGCGGTGTGCGCGTCTGTGATGTGGTCCAACTCCCGCTCCAGCGCGGCATCGTCGAGCAGCAGCCCCGCCCGTACCTCGGCCGGGATCGCCCGCGCGGAATGCGGTACGTGCAGCAGCACCGGCGACGCGGGGTCACCCGGCAGCAGCTCGAACGAGGGCTCGGACACATCGGCTCCCAGGGATCAGCGCAGCAACTCGGCCACCAGTCTGCCAACCTGCTCCGTCTCGATCAGGAACCCGTCGTGCCCGTACGGCGATTCCACCACCCGGACCCCGTCCGCCGACGGAATCAGCGCGGCCAACTCCCGCTGCTGGGACAGCGGATAGAGCCGGTCGGAGTCCACCCCGGCGACCAGAGCGGGCGCCCGGACCCGTGCCAGGGCCGACCGCGTACCGCCCCGCCCGCGCCCCACGTCGTGTGCGTTCATCGCCTCGGTCAGCACCACGTAACTCCCCGCGTCGAAGCGGCGGATCAGCTTCCCCGCGTGATGGTCCAGGTACGAGCCCACCTGGTAACGGCCCCCGTGCCACGGGTCCTCCGCGCCCTGCGGAGCCCGGCCGAACCGGGTCCGCAGCTCCGCCTCGGCGCGGTAGGTCACGTGGGCCACGCGGCGGGCCAGACCCAGTCCGTTTACCGGGCCGCGTCCGCCGGAGTGGTAGTCGCCGCCCCGCCAGTGCGGGTCGGCACGGATCGCCCCCAACTGGATCTCCGCCCAGGCGATCTGCTCGGCGCTCGCGGCGGCGGCCGTGGCCAGCAGCAGGAGCGCGCCGACCCGCTCGGGGTACGACACCGCCCACTCCACCGCCCGCATCCCGCCCATCGAGCCGCCGACGACCAGCGCCCACCGCTCGATCCCGAGGGCGTCCGCGAGCCCCGCCTCCGCCGTCACCTGGTCCCGCTGGGTCAGGAACGGGAACGCTCCGCCCCAGGCCCGGTCGGTGCCCGGCCGGGGAGAGGCCGGACCGGTGCTGCCCTGGCAGCCGCCGAGCACGTTCGGCGCGACCACGAACCAGCGGTCGGTGTCCAGCGCCCTGCCCGGTCCGACCAGCGCGTCCCACCAGCCGGGAGTGGGATGCCCCGGCCCGGCCGGACCCGCCACATGGCTGTCACCGGTCAGCGCGTGCAGCACCAGCACCGCGTTGGACCCGTCCGGCGCGAGCCGCCCCCAGGTCTCGAACGCCAGCCGCGCGCCCGGCAGTTCACCGCCCGCCTCCAGCGGCAGCGGGGCATCCGCCGTGTGCCAGCGGCGGCGCCCGGCGGGGTCCCCGTCCCGCCAGGCGCCGGTGACCGCCGGGAGCGGGGCGGGGCGGGCGTGCGGATCGGTGCTCAGGAGGCGCCCTTGGCCGCGCGGAACCCGGCCTCCAGGTCCGCCTTCAGATCGGCCAGGTTCTCGATGCCCACCGACAGCCGGACCAGCCCCGGCGCGGTACCGGTCGCCGTCAGCTGCTCCTCGTCGAGCTGGCTGTGCGTGGTGGACGCGGGATGGATGATCAGGCTGCGTACGTCGCCGATGTTGGCGAGGTGGCTGAACAGCTCCACCGCGTCCACGAACCGCTTGCCCGCCTCCACCCCGTCCCGCAGCTCGAAGGAGACGACCGCGCCGGAGCCGAGCGGAAGATACTTCTGCCCGGCCTCGTACCACCGGCTGGACGCGAGCCCCGGATAGTGGACGGCGGCCACCTCGTCGCGGCCCTCCAGCCACTCGGCCAGGGCCAGCGCGTTGGCGGAGTGCCGTTCCAGGCGCAGGCTCAGCGTCTCCACGCCCTGGAGCAGCAGGAACGCCGAGTGCGGGGAGAGCGCCGGGCCGAGGTCGCGCAGCAGCTGCACCCGCAGCTTGACCGCGAACGCGCCCGGACCGAGCGCGGGCCAGTACCGCAGGCCGTGGTAGCTCGGGTCGGGCTCGGAGAAGTCCGGGAACCGCTCCGGATACGCGCCGAATTCGAAGGTGCCGCCGTCCACCACCACCCCGGCGATGGCGGTGCCGTGTCCGCCGAGGAACTTGGTCGCGGAGTGCACCACGATGTCCGCGCCGTGCTCGATGGGCCGGAGCAGATACGGGGTCGGGACCGTGTTGTCCACGATCAGCGGCACGCCCGCGTCGTGCGCCACGTCCGCGACCGCCCGTACGTCGAGCACGTTGCCCCGCGGATTGCCCAGGGTCTCCGCGAACAGCGCCTTGGTGTTGGGCCGGATCGCGGCCCGCCAGGCGTCCACGTCGTCCGGGTCGGCCACGAACGACACCTCGATGCCCAGCCTCGGCAGGGTGTGCCGGAACAGGTTGTACGTGCCGCCGTACAGCGATGCGCTGGAGACGATGTGGTCGCCCGCGCCCGCCAGGGTGAGCAGCGCGAGGGTCTCTGCGGCCTGCCCGGAGGCCAGCGCGACGGCGGCGACCCCGCCCTCCAGCGCGGCGATCCGCTGCTCGAACACGTCCTGCGTCGGGTTGTGGATACGGGTGTAGATGTTGCCGGGCTCGGCGAGCGAGAACAGGTCGGCGGCGTGCTGGGTGTCCTGGAAGACGAAGGACGTGGTCTGGTAGATCGGCGTGGCGCGTGCCCCGGTCGTGGGGTCGGGCACCGCACCGGCGTGGATCTGCCGGGTCTCGAAGGACCAGGCCGAGGTGTCGGGACCGGCGGGCGGCTCGTCCGGGGTGTGACCGGCGGTGACCGAGTCGATGGGCTGGCTGCTCATGGTGCTCCTCGTGCGGTGCGGGCGCGGACTCGGGCACGAGAAAAGCACGGGCGGACACCCCCGGACAGCCCGGAACGAACCCTGACACGAGGACTTCATGTACGCCACATCCCCGCAACACGGCCGCAGTGGAGCCCGGACACGACCGTGCCCCGGCCGGAGGACTCCGGCCGGGGCACGCTCACACAGCTACCGCACGGGTCAGCTCAGCGAGCCGAGCGCCGCGTTCCAGGTGGCCGACGGACGCATGACCGCGTCCGCCTTGGCCTTCTCCGGCTGGTAGTAGCCGCCGATGTCGGCCGGGGAGCCCTGCACGGCGTTCAGCTCGTCGACGATGCGCTGCTCGTCGGCCGCGAGGGACTCGGCGAACGGCGCGAACGCCTTCGCCAGGTCGGCGTCGTCGGTCTGCTGGGCCAGCTCCTGCGCCCAGTACAGGGACAGGAAGAAGTGGCTGCCCCGGTTGTCGATGCCGCCGACGCGACGGGTCGGGGACTTGTCCTCGTTGAGGAAGGTCGCCGTGGCGCGGTCCAGGGTGTCGGCGAGGACCTTGGCGCGGGTGTTGCCGGTGGTCTCCGCGTACTGCTCGAAGGCGGGGACCAGGGCGAAGAACTCGCCGAGGGAGTCCCAGCGCAGGTAGTTCTCCTTGACCAGCTGCTGGACGTGCTTCGGGGCCGAGCCGCCCGCACCGGTCTCGAACAGGCCGCCGCCCGCCATCAGCGGGACGACCGACAGCATCTTGGCGCTGGTGCCCAGCTCCAGGATCGGGAAGAGGTCGGTCAGGTAGTCACGCAGCACGTTGCCGGTCACCGAGATGGTGTTCTCGCCGCGGCGGATGCGCTCCACCGACAGCTTGGCGGCCTCGACCGGCGGCAGGACGCGGATGTCCAGGCCCTCGGTGTCGTGCTCGGTCAGGTACTGGTTGACCTTGGCGATCAGGTTGGCGTCGTGCGCGCGGGTCTCGTCCAGCCAGAAGATCGCCGGGTCGCCGGTGGCGCGGGCGCGGGTGACGGCCAGCTTGACCCAGTCGCGGATCGGGTCGTCCTTGGTCTGGCAGGCGCGGAAGATGTCGCCCTCGGCGACCGGCTGCTCGATGAGCACGTTGCCGTCGGCGTCGACCACGCGGACGGTGCCCGCGGTGGCGACCTCGAAGGTCTTGTCGTGCGAGCCGTACTCCTCGGCCTTCTGCGCCATCAGGCCGACGTTCGGGACCGTGCCCATGGTCGACGGGTCGTAGGCGCCGTTGGCGCGGCAGTCCTCGATGACGGCCTGGTAGACACCGGCGTAAGAGGAGTCCGGGATCACCGCGAGGGTGTCGTGCTCCGCGCCGTCCGGGCCCCACATGTGGCCGGAGGTGCGGATCATCGCGGGCATGGAGGCGTCCACGATGACGTCCGAGGGGACGTGCAGGTTGGAGATGCCCTTGTCGGAGTCGACCATGGCGAGCGCCGGGCCGTCGGCCAGCTCGGCGTCGAAGGACGCCTTGATCTCGGCACCCTCCGGCAGGCTCTCCAGGCCCTTGTAGATGCCGCCGAGGCCGTCGTTGGGGGACAGACCGGCCGACTTCAGGGTCTGGCCGTACTTGGCGAACGTCTTCGGGAAGAAGGCGCGCACCACGTGGCCGAAGACGATCGGATCGGAGACCTTCATCATCGTGGCCTTGAGGTGCACGGAGAACAGGACGCCCTCCTCCTTCGCGCGGGCGACCTGCGCGGCGAGGAACTGCTCCAGCTCGGCGACGTGCATGACGGAGGCGTCGACGACCTCGTCCTTGCGGACCGGTACCGACTCGCGCAGCACGGTGGTGGTGCCGTCCTCGGCGACCAGCTCGATACGGAGCGTGCCGTCCTCGGCGATCACCGTGGACTTCTCGGTGGAGCGGAAGTCGTTCTCACCCATGGTGGCCACGTTGGTCTTGGACTCGGGGGTCCAGGCGCCCATGCGGTGCGGGTGGGTCTTGGCGTAGTTCTTCACCGAGGCGGGGGCGCGGCGGTCGGAGTTGCCCTCACGCAGGACCGGGTTCACGGCGGAACCCTTGATCTTGTCGTAGCGGGCGCGGACCTCGCGCTCCTCGTCGGTCTTCGGGTCCTCGGGGTAGTCCGGCAGCGCGTAGCCCTTGGCCTGCAGTTCCGCGACGGCGGCCTTGAGCTGCGGGATCGAGGCCGAGATGTTCGGCAGCTTGACGATGTTCGCGGCCGGCGTCTTGGCCAGGTCGCCCAGCTCGGCGAGCGCGTCCGGGATGCGCTGGTCCTCGTTCAGGTACTCCGGGAAGACGGCGATGATGCGCCCGGCCAGCGAGATGTCGCGGGTCTCCACGGGGACCCCGGCCTGCGCGGCGTACGCCTGGATCACCGGCAGGAACGAATGGGTCGCCAGGGCCGGCGCTTCGTCCGTGTAGGTGTAGATGATGGTCGAGTCAGTCACCGGGTGCTCCGCTCCACGTCTGCAACATTGCTCGACATCAAGATATCTCGTGACCGGGTCCGCTTCGACAGGGGTCCGGTGCCGACCGCTCAGCGGGCCCCGCCGGTCATCTCCCGCTCGATCCAGCGGCAGATCACGTCCACCACGTACACATGCTCGGCGCGGGTCAGGTCCCGGCCCTTGGGGATGCCGTGGCAGCGCAGCAGACAGGTGCGGCAGCAGGTCCCGGTGGCGTGCTGGGCGACGAAGACGGGGTGGCCCCGGTACGGGGTCTGCTTGCCGTCCTTGTGCGGCCGGGCCGGGGCGAGCCGCCCGGCGATCAGGTCGTACGCGTGCCAGCGGATGGTGGCCGGGCCCTTCAGCTCGGCGGTGGCCCGGTCGCGTCCGCGCAGGTGGAACTTGGCCCGGAAGGGCTGGCGGGTGATCGAGTCGAGCCGGGCGTCCAGCGCGGCGGGGGACGGCGGGGTGAAGGGCTCGGGCTTCGGTGTGTCAGAGGAAGTCATACTATTTCGAGCTTAGCCCGCTGCCGTGCGCCGCCGCCGCGCGTGCCACGATGGGCCGGTGAGTGACGAACGCCGGAACCTGCTCGTGGACAAGACGCCCCTGCCCGACGGCATCGAGGAGCGGCTGCGGGCCCAGCTGACCTTCCTGGTGGAGGTGGACCAGCTCAAGACCGTGCTGCGCCAGTCGCCGCTCGCCGCGGCGGACCGCCGGGAGAACGACGCCGAGCACTCCTGGCATCTGGCCCTGATGGTCGCGGTCCTCGCCGAGCACTCCGACGAGCCCATCGACGTGGGCCGCACCATCGAGCTGGTGCTGCTGCACGACCTGGTGGAGATCTACGCCGGGGACACCCCGCTCTACGACAGCGCGGGCGGCGCCGGTCAGCTGGAGCGGGAGTCGGTCGCGGCCGACGATCTCTTCGCGCTGCTCCCGGACGACCAGGCCCGGCGGATGCGGGCGCTCTGGGACGAGTTCGAGGAACGCGCCACCCCCGAGGCCCGGTTCGCCAAGGCGATGGACCGGCTGCAGCCGTTGCTCCTCAACTGGATGGCGCGCGGTGGCACTTGGCGTACGCCCGGGGTCACCGCCGACGATGTCCGGGCCCGCAAGGCGGTGATCGGGGACGCCTCCGCGTCGCTGTGGACGGCGGGTCGGCACCTCATCGACGAGGGCGAGCGGCGGGGCTGGTCGCGGAGTTCGGCGGACCAGGACTGACAGGGATGGCGGCGCCCCGCGGAGGGGGCGCCGCCACCGGGCTCACTACTCGGACGGTGCGGGCACGTCGTCCGTCGTGCGCTGGTGCGGTATCAGCACCGAGCCCTGCTGGAGCGCGACCGTGCGGGTCGGGGCCGGGATGCGGATGCCCTCCTCGCGGTAGCGGCGGTGCAGCCGCTTGATGAACTCGTGCTTGATCCGGAACTGGTCGCTGAACTCGCCGACGCCCAGGATGATCGTGAACCCGATCCGCGAGTCGCCGAAGGTGTGGAAGCGGATGGCCGCCTCGTGCTCCGGGACGGCGCCGGTGATCTCGGTCATCACCTCGTTGACCACCTCCGCCGTCACCTTCTCCACGTGCTCCAGGTCCGAGTCGTAGCTGACCCCCGCCTGCACCAGCACCGTCAACTCCTGCTCGGGGCGGGTGAAGTTGGTCATGTTGGTCTTGGCGAGCTGGCCGTTGGGGATGACCACCAGGTTGTTGGAGAGCTGACGCACGGTCGTCTGACGCCAGTTGATGTCGACGACGTACCCCTCCTCGCCGCTGCTCAGCCGGATGTAGTCACCGGGCTGCACGGTCTTGGAGGCGAGGATGTGGATGCCCGCGAACAGATTGGCCAGCGTGTCCTGGAGCGCCAGCGCGACCGCCAGACCGCCGACGCCGAGGGCGGTGAGCAGCGGGGCGATCGAGATGCCCAGCGTCTGGAGCACCACCAGGAAGCCGATGGCCAGCACCAGCACGCGGGTGATGTTGACGAAGATGGTCGCCGAGCCCGCCACGCCCGAGCGGGACTGGGTGACGCTCTGCACCAGGCCCGCGATCACCCTCGCCGCCGACAGGGTCACCACGAAGATCAGCCAGACCTGGAGGGTCTGGTTGACGTGCTTCTGGACGGTGCCGGTCAGCGGCAGCACGGCCGCGCCCGCCGCGACACCGCCCGCTATCGCGGCCCACGGCACGACGGAGCGCAGCGCGTCCACGATGACGTCGTCACCGCTCCAGCGGGTCCGCTTGGCGTGCTTGGCCAGCCAGCGCAGCACCGTGCGGGACAGGAAGGCCAGCACCAGACCGGCGGCCAGCGCGATACCGGCGAGGACCAAGTCGTCCAGGGTGACGCCACGGTTCATCGGTCACCTCCGCCAGGACGTCCCGCGGCGCCCGAGGACGCCGATGCCGACCGGATGTGATGTTGCGTCACGTTGTCACCTGTTCGCTGTCCGGGATGGGCGAACGTGCTCACTGTACGAAGGTTCGATGAAGGGCACGTGTGGTCATCCTGCCGTATGTGCGGGGCAGTTCGTGCCGGTGCCAGGTGCCCCCGAAGAGCCGCGCGGACACTCGACGCGGCGGTTCGCTTTTCTGGACAAATCGTCCTTTACACTTTCGCTCGTCACTCAGCGTGAGGATAAATATGAGAAGCGTGACTCAAACGCTGCGCAGCCCGCGGCGTCCCTTCGTGCTCGGCGCCGTGCTCACCATCGCGCTCGTCGTGCAGTCCGCCGTCATCGTCGAACAGCACCTGCAGATCCAGGGTCTGCAGACGCAGACCGTCGACTTCCAGAAGGACATGGAGCCGGGTCCGCCCGGTCCCTCCGGTCCGGCTGGACCCACCGGCCCCGCCGGTCCCATCGGTCCGGCCGGGAAGGACGGGACGGACGGCGCGGACGGCGCGGCCGGGCCTCCCGGGAAGGACGGCAAGGACGGGAAGGACGGCAAGGACGCCGTCGCCCCTCCGGCGAGCTAGCGCCACCCCCGCGGTCACCCCCGCGAACCGTCGTCCGTCGTGCTTCACCGTCACACAGTGTGAGGATTCATGAGAAGCGTCAAAGAGGTGCTGCGCGGTACGCGGCGCCGCATGGCGGTCGGCGCGGCGCTGACCGTCGTACTGATCGGGCAGGCGGTCCTGCTCGTCGCCCACCAACAGCAGCTCGACGAGATGCAGATGCAGCGCGTCAGTCTCGAGGACGGCGGCACCGGCACGCACCAGGGCCCGCCCGGCCCGCCCGGTCCCTCCGGCCCGTCCGGCGACGCCGGTCCCCTCGGCCCCACGGGTCGCCCGGGGGACGACGGGGACGACGGCGACGACGGCAGGCGGGGCCCCTGGGGGCGCCGGGGTCACGACGGCAGGGACGGACGGGTCATCTACTACAAGTGACGCCCCCGCGGGAGCGGTCGGCCGTACGGGGGTGAATGCGACCCTCGTGCGGCCGACGGCTGCGGGCGGGTACCCGCCGTGAGGTCACGCCTCCCCGAACACCCCGTGCCGCCCCGCACCCCCGGCGAACCGGGCCGCCCCCTCGGACGCCTCGGTCAACACGGCCATGCCGTACCGGAGTTCGCTCCGCATCGCCGCTTCCTCGGGCAGCCCCTCCTGGTCGAGTACGGAGGCCCGGTCGGAGCGCAGGCAGTCCTGCGGGAAGCGGGCGATCGTCGCCGCCAGCTCCTCCGCCTCGGCGCGGGCGCGGCCGGTGGGGACGACGCGGTCCGCGAGACCGATCGCGTGCGCCTCGGCGGCCGGGACCGGACGGCCGGTGAGGATCAGGTCCATGGCCCGGCCGGTGCCGATCAGCCGGGGCAGCCGTACCGTGCCGCCGTCGATCAGCGGTACGCCCCAGCGGCGGCAGAACACGCCGAACACCGCGTCCTCCTCCGCCACCCGCAGATCGCACCACAGGGCCAGCTCCAGACCGCCCGCCACGGCATGCCCCGCCACGGCCGCGATCACCGGCTTGGACAGCCGCATCCGGGTCGGCCCCATCGGGCCGTCGCCGTCCGGCGCGACCCGGTTGCCGCGCTCGGTACCGATCGCCTTCAGGTCGGCGCCCGCGCAGAACGTGCCGCCCTCGCCCCACAGCACCGCCACCCGCGCGTGGTCGTCCGCCTCGAACGCCCGGAACGCGGCGGCCAGTTCGGCCGCCGTCGGGCCGTCGACCGCGTTGCGCGCCGCCGGGCGCGACAGGACGACCGTCGTCACATGGCCTTGTGTCTCCACCCGAACCGGCACCGGGGACCCTCCTCGCCGAGCTGCTGAAGGGGCCACTGTGCCGCACGCGGCCCCCGAGTGGTTGACCTCAAGCAAACTTGAGGTCCTACGTTGGACCCATGAGCATGGAAACCACCGCCTGGACGCAGCTGCACAGCGTGATGACCGCACAGCAGCAGCGCAGGCCCCTCGCCCGCGCCACACTGCGCCGTATCGCCGCCTTCGCCCGACCGCACCGCGCGGGCATCACCCGGTTCGTCCTGCTCGGGATCGTCACCGCCCTGCTCGCGGTCGCCACCCCGGTGCTCGCCGGACGCGTCGTCGACGCCATCGTGGCGGGCCACGACTCCGGCCGGGTGGTCAGACTCTCGCTGCTCATCGCGGCGGTCGCGCTGGCGGAGGCCGGGCTCGGAATCTTCGTACGGCGGCTGTCGGCGACGCTGGGGGAGGGGCTCATCCTCGACCTGCGCACCGCTGTCTTCGACCACGTCCAGCGGATGCCCGTCGCCTTCTTCACCCGCACCCGCACCGGCGCCCTGGTCAGCCGACTCAACAACGACGTCATCGGCGCCCAGCGGGCCTTCGCCTCCACCCTGTCCGGCGTGGTCACCAACGTGGTCACCCTGCTGCTCACCCTCGCCGTGATGCTCACCCTGTCCTGGCAGATCACCCTGCTCGCCCTGGTGCTGCTGCCGGTGTTCGTGCTGCCCGCCCGCCGGATGGGCCGCCGCATGGCCCGGATGCAGCGCGAGGCGGCCGAGCTGAACGCGGCCATGGGCACCCGGATGACGGAACGGTTCTCCGCGCCCGGCGCCACCCTCGTCAAGCTGTTCGGCCGCCCCGAGGAGGAGTCGGCCCAGTTCGCCGCCCGCGCCCGCCACGTCCGCGACATCGGGGTGCGCACCGCCACCGCGCAGTCGGTGTTCATCACCGCCCTCACCCTGGTCTCCGCCCTGGCGCTCGCCCTCGTCTACGGACTCGGCGGCTGGTTCGCGCTGCGCGGCACCCTGGAGGCGGGCGCCGTCGTCTCCCTCGCCCTGCTGCTCACCCGGCTCTACGCCCCGCTGACCTCGCTCGCCGGGGCGCGGGTGGAGGTGATGAGCGCCCTGGTCAGCTTCGAGCGGGTCTTCGAGGTGCTGGACCTGGAGCCGCTCATCGCCGAGAAACCCGACGCGGTCGCGGTGCCGGACGGCCCGGTCGCCATCGAGTTCGACGACGTGCGCTTCGCCTACCCGGCCGCCGACAAGGTGTCCCTGGCCTCGCTGGAGGAGGTCGCCGCACTCGACGTACGCGGCGGCGCCGAGGTGCTGCACGGCGTCTCCTTCCGCGCCGCCCCCGGCGAGACCGTCGCCCTGGTCGGCTCCTCCGGCGCCGGGAAGTCCACCATCGCCCAGCTGCTGCCCCGGCTGTACGACACCGACAGCGGCGCCGTACGGGTCGGCGGGACCGACGTACGGGACCTGAGCACCTCCTCGCTGCGGGCCACCGTCGGCATGGTCACCCAGGACGGCCACCTCTTCCACGACACCGTCCGCGCCAACCTGCTCCTCGCCCGCTCCGACGCCGATGACGACGCTCTGTGGGACGCGCTCGGCCGGGCCCGGCTGGACGGGGTCGTACGGTCCCTGCCGGACGGGCTGGACACCGTCGTCGGCGAGCGCGGCTACCGGCTCTCCGGCGGCGAACGCCAGCGCATGACCATCGCCCGGCTGCTGCTGGCCCGCCAGCGTGTCGTCATCCTCGACGAGGCCACCGCCCACCTCGACAACACCTCCGAGGCGGCCGTGCAGGAGGCCCTCACCGAGGCCCTCCAGGACCGCACCGCCGTCGTCATCGCCCACCGGCTCTCCACCGTCCGCGCCGCCGACCAGATCCTCGTCGTCGAGGCCGGCCGGATCGTGGAACGCGGCACCCACGACCAGCTCCTCGCGGCCGGAGGGCGGTACGCCGAGCTGTACCGCACCCAGTTCGCCGGAAAGGACGACGCGACGGCGACGGTGGCCTGACCCCGGCCCAGTGAATCGCCGCGTCCCCGTGCTGGACGCCACCCGCGCGAGGGCCCACCATTCCTCCCACGGGAACGGGAGAGAGGGATCGGCGGGGATGAGCGGGACGCGGCAGACCGGTGCGCAAGGCGGTTGCGGCGAGGGCCTGTTGCGGGTCCTCGCCGTGGACGACGAGGAACCCGCGCTCTCGGAGCTGCTGTACCTGCTCGACCAGGACCCCCGGGTCGGCAGCGTACTGCCCGCGCTGGAGGCCACCGAGGCGCTCCGCACCCTCGGCCGGGCGGTCGAAGGGGGTACGGAGGCCGTCGACGTCGTCTTCCTCGACATCAACATGCCGGGCCTCAACGGCCTCGAACTGGCCCGTCTGCTGGGCGGGTTCGCCGCACCGCCGCTCATCGTCTTCGTCACCGCCCACGAGGACTTCGCCGTCCGCGCCTTCGACCTCAAGGCCGTCGACTACCTCCTCAAGCCGCTGCGCGAGGAACGGTTCGCCGAGGCCGTGCGCCGGGTGGCCGAACTGACCCACGCCGGTCAGGGCCCCCGCGCCCACCCGGCCGCACCGCCCACCGCAGGGCAGGTCCCGGTGGAACTGGGCGGGGTGACCCGGTTCGTGCCCGTCGCCGACATCGACTACGCCGAGGCGCACGGCGACTACGCCCGGCTGCACACCCGGCGCGGCAGCCACCTGGTGCGCGTACCGCTGTCCACGCTGGAGGAGCAGTGGCGGACGCACGGGTTCGTGCGCATCCACCGCAGCCATCTCGTCGCGCTCGCCCGAATCGAGGAACTGCGGCTGGACGGCGGCAACTTGACCGTCCGGGTCGGCGGCCGCGTCCTCCCCGTCAGCCGCCGCAACGCCCGCGAACTGCGCGACCTGCTGGCCCGCCGCGCCACCGGCACCGCGGCCCGCGCCCGCTGAGCGGCCGGGGTCCGACGGCGCACTGTGGCGACCCTGTGCCGAACCCCGTCAGGGCCCTGTCTCACCGCGGGGGCGCTGCGTACACTCGCCGCAACAAGGTGATCACCGGTGTCTCGGGGGGTGCGTCATGGGTGCGGAACCCGCACCGCGCCGGGAGGTGGTCACCGGAGCCCCCGGCACCGGCCGCCCCACCCGTACCGGCATGGCGCACGCGCGACGATCGGGCCACGACGACGCCACTGTAAAAAAGTTGATGCGCCGTCAGCTGCGGTCCGGCCTCGGCGCGTGCTCCCTGCTCGCCCTTCCCCTCGGACTGCTCCCGGTGGTGTTCCGGCTGCTGCCGCCCGGTGACACGAGTCGGGGCGCCGCCTGGCTGCTGCTGGGTATCGCGCCCTACCCCGTCCTGCTCGCCACCGGCGCCTGGTACATCCGCCGCGCCGAGCGCAACGAGGGTGACGTGACCGGGCGTTGAACCAGACCTACGGAATGGCCGGGGTGTCCGCCGTGGTGCTCGCCACGGCACTCGTCGGCGCGCTCGGCCTGCGCATCTCCCGGACCACCTCCGACTTCTACGTGGCCTCCCGCACCGTCGCCCCCCGCCTCAACGCCTTCGCGGTGAGCGGCGAGTACCTCTCCGCCGCCTCCTTCCTCGGCATCGCCGGACTGCTGCTCGCCCAGGGCGTCGACATGCTCTGGTTCCCCATCGGCTACACCGCGGGCTTCCTCGTCCTGCTGGTCTTCGTCGCCGCCCCGCTGCGCCGCTCCGGCGCCTACACACTGCCCGACTTCGCCGAAGCCCGGCTGGAGTCGCGGGCGGTGCGCCGGATCGCCGGGATGCTCGTGGTCGGCGTCGGCTGGCTGTACCTGCTGCCTCAACTGCGGGGCGCGGGGCTGACCTTGCGGCTGCTCACCGGCGCGCCCGGCTGGCTCGGCGGGCTGGTCGTCGCCGTCGTGGTGACCGCCGCCGTCGCCGCCGGGGGCATGCGCAGCATCACCTTCGTCCAGGCGTTCCAGTACTGGCTGAAACTCACCGCCCTGCTGGTGCCGGTGGTGTTCCTGCTCGCCGCCTGGCACGCCGACCGCGCCCCGCTGCCCGCCTGGGACGAGCGGCCCGTCTTCCACCGGTCCACCGAGGTCCATGTCGACCGGCCGGTGCACGTCACCGTGCGCGAACCCGTACGCGTCACCGTCTCCGGCAGCGTCGACGGACACCCCCTGCGCGGGGCCGCCCTCACCCTCACCGGGGGCCGCCACCACATCGGCGCGCACACCGACCTCCGCTTCCCCCACGGCGCCCAAGTGCCGCTGCCGGACCGGGCGACCGGCTCCGCCTCGCTCGCCCCGAGCCGCGGCGAACACGGCCTGTACGCCACCTACGGGCTGATCCTCGCCACCTTCCTCGGCACCATGGGCCTGCCCCACGTGGTCGTCCGCTTCTACACCAACCCCGACGGCCGCGCCGCCCGCCGCACCACCGTCATCGTGCTCGGCCTGCTCGGCGCGTTCTACCTGCTGACCCCCCTGTACGGCTCGCTGGCCCGGCTGTACGCGCCCGATCTGCTGCTCACCGGCGACACCGACGCCGCCGTACTCGTGCTCCCGCAACGGCTGATCGGCGGGGTCGGCGGCGACCTGCTCGGCGCGCTGGTCGCGGGCGGCGCCTGCGCGGCCTTCCTGTCCACCGCGTCCGGGCTCACCATGTCCGTCGCCGGGGTGCTCGCGCAGGACGTGCTCCCGGCGCTGGGCCTGAGGCACTTCCGGCTCGCCGTCGTACCGGCCATCGCCGTGCCCACCGCCGCCGGGACCGTGGTCGGCGGGCTGCCGGTGGCCGACGCGGTCGGGCTGGCGTTCGCCGTGTCCGCGTCCTCCTTCTGTCCGCTGCTGATCCTCGGCATCTGGTGGCGCGGTCTGACCCCGCCCGGTGCCGTCGCCGGGCTGATCCTCGGCGGCGGCTCGGCGCTCACCGCCGTCACCGCGACCATCGCGGGCGGCGCCCGCTCCGGCTGGACGCACACCCTGCTGGCCTGGCCCGCGGTGTGGTCGGTACCGGTCGGCTTCGCGGCGATGGTGCTGGTCTCGCTGGCCACCCGGCGCCGGGTACCGCCCGGTACGGCGGCCACCATGGCGCGGCTGCATCTGCCGGAGGGGCGGGCGTGAGGTGGCGGACGTGAGCGTGCTCGGGGTGCTGCTGCTGGCCGTCGCGGGACTCGCGCTGTTCGTGCTGGGGGCCGCGCTGGGGCATGTCGCGCTCCGCCGTCAGCAGGCCAACCCGGCGGGCCCCGGCACCCCCGTCGAGCAGGCCACCTTCCACACCCTGCACACCGCCTCGCTGGCCGCGCCCCCGCTGCGGGCCGGGCTCACGCCGGACACCGCGCGGAAGGCGGCGCGGCGGCTCCGGCCGTTGCTGGGGACCGGGGCGCTCGCGCTCGCGGACGAGGAGTCCGTGCTCGCCTGGGACGGGGCGGGCGAGCATCACCGTGCCCAGGTCACCGAACGGCTGCCCGCCGTAGTGCGCGGCGGCCGGACCCAGAGCGTGGACCTGGACTGCGCCCGGGCGGACTGCCCCGTACGGCAGGGGGTGCTCGCCCCGCTGACCGTGGACGGCCGGGTCACCGGCGTGCTCGCCGCCTTCGGCGACGGGGAGTCCGGGGTGCTGCGCCGGGCCGCCGAGGAGGTCGCCCGCTGGGTCTCCGTGCAGCTCGAACTGGTCGACCTGGACCGGGCCCGCTCCAGCGTGATCGAGGCCGAGATCCGCGCCCTGCGCGCCCAGATCTCCCCCCACTTCATCTACAACTCCCTGGCGAGCATCGCCTCGTTCGTCCGCACCGACCCCGAGCGGGCCCGTGAACTCCTGCTGGAATTCGCGGACTTCACCCGCTACTCGTTCCGCAGAGGCGGCGACTTCACCACGCTGGCCGAGGAGTTGCGCTCCATCGAGCAGTACCTCGAACTCGCCCGCGCCCGCTTCGGCCGCCGCCTCGCGGTCACCCTGCGGATCGCGCCCGAGGTGCTGCCGGTGACCCTGCCGTTCCTGTGTCTGCAACCACTCGTGGAGAACGCGCTCAAGCACGGTCTGGAGGAGTCCGCCGAGCGCGGCCGCATCACGATCATCGCGGAGGACGAGGGCACCGAGGCCCGCGTCGTCATCGAGGACGACGGCGTCGGCATGGAACCGGACCGCCTCCGCGCCCTGCTGCGCGGCACCGCCGGACCCGACACCGGCATCGGCCTGAGCAACGTCGACCGCAGACTGCGCCAGGTGTACGGAGACCCGTACGGTCTGGTCATCGAGACCGGCGTGGGCGCCGGCACGAAGATCACCGTACGGGTCCCGAAGTTCCGCCCCGGCTCGCGCCAGGGGTGAGCGTCAGGTCCAGCGGCCGTTGGGCTGCTTGCGCTCCTGCTGCTGCCGCTGGTTGTGCGGCTGGTCCTTGGCCTGACGGGCGGCCGCCTCGGGGATCTGGGTGTGGTAGTAGAGCTGCTTGCCCTGCCCCCGCGCACCCAGGCCGTGATGCCCCTTCACCGGAGAGTTTTTACGCATGACTCGACTCCTCGCTCGCATCAGGTCTGCGTGTCCAGGGAGATGTCCAGGGAAAATGTGTCAGGGGAGATGTGTCAGGGGAGATCCGGTCACCGGCGTACGACGGCGCCCGTTTCGTCACGATTCATGGTATGTCCGCTCCGCCATTCGGGCGACCGGGCCGGGCCCCGTTTCGAGGTGCGGGCGCGGGGGCGCGGTGCGACGCTGACTTGGTGCATACCTCTGAGCTGACTCCTGAGATCCGTGCCGCTCTGAGCGAGCCGAGGCCGTACCCCGCCATCACCCTGGTGATGCCGACCGACCCGGACTTCCCCTTCAGCGAGAAGGACCGCATCCTGCTGCGCGACCTCGTCACCGAGGCCAAGCGCCGCCTGGCGGAGGACCCCGACGTCTCGCGGGAGACCCGGCTGGAGCTGCGGAACCACGTGCTGGACACCTCGGTGATCGAGCAGGTGGCCGACCCCTTCCACCCCGACGACGCCATGGTGGTCTACGTGGCCGCCGACGAGCCGGTCCAGGTCTGGCAGATGACCTCCCTCGCGCCGGTGCGCCCGCGCGTGGAGTTCGCCGACCAGTTCCTGACGCGGTATCTGGAGGCCGCCGAGCAGCGGTCCCGGCCGTTCCTGGTGCTCGTCCTGGACCAGGAGATGTGCCGCCTCTATCACGGCTCGGTGAAGCGCCTGGACGAGGTCGAGCACCACGGCTTCCCGTGCGCGCCGGAGATCCCGTCGCCGGAGGACGCGCTGCCCGGCGCGATTCCGCACTCCGCGCCCTACGAGGGGCACAAGGCGCGGGTCGAGCAGTACCTGCGCATGGTCGACAAGCGTCTCGGTGACGCCGTCGAGGAACATGGCGGGGACCTGCCGCTGTTCGTCATCGGCGGCGACAAGATCCTCGCGGCGTTCAAGGCCGTCACCACGCACGGCGACATGGTCGCGGGCACCCTGCCGCTGACCGGGATGGACAAGGACCGGGCGAAGGACCTGATGAAGCGGCTGGAGCCGGTCCTCGCCGAGTTCCGCGACAAGCAGGTCGCGGAGGCCGTCGACGAGCTGGGCGAGGCGCGCGGGCTCGGCAAGTACGCGGGCGGGCCGCTGGAGGTCTGGACGGCCGTCGCGGACAAGCGGGTCGCGCGGCTGCTCGTGGAGGAGGGCCTCGACCTCGCGGGCCGGATCACCGAGGACGGCCGGGTGCTGGAACTGGTCGAGGTGCCCGAGCCGGTCACCCTGCCCGACCCCAGGCCGGACGTCGAACCGCCGCCGCACACCATGGGCGTGGCCACCGACATCATCGAGCAACTCGTCGACCGGGCCGTCGACGCCGACTCCCAGATCCTGTTCGTCCCCGACGGCACCCTCGCCGAAGCCGGGGGAGTGGCGGCGCTGCTCAGGTACTGACCTGCTCACGGGTGTTCAGGACGGTGGTACGGAACGACGCGACCACGGGCCGCAGATCGACCGCGTGCCAGGCCGCCCAGAGCCGAACGGACATGTGCAGCCAGGGCAGTTCGCGCACCGTGACCCCCGCCACCGGTCCGCGCAGCATGCTGCGCTGGATCAGCGCCACCCCGAGCCCGGAGGCGACGAGCCCGAGCGCGGTCAGCGGCTCGGACGCCTCCAGGCGGATGTCCGGCGTGAACCCGGCGGCCGCGCAGGCGGCGATGAACTCGTCCCGCCAGGCCGGGCGTCGGCTGTTCTCCACCGCGATCCACGGCTGCTCCTCCAGGTCGGCCGGGTCCACCCCGGCCGACTCGGCGAGCGGGTGCCCGGTCGGCACGGCCAGCAGCAGTGGGTCGTCGGTCAGCAGCGCGGCCCGCAGGTCCGGGTCGTCCTCGGCGGGCGGCTCCGGGACCAGGGCGATGTCCAGGCTCCGCTGGCGCAGACCCTCGAACTGCTCGGCGGCGGGGAAGTTGTAGAGGGCGACGTGAATGCCCGGCCGTTCGTCGTGCAGTTCCCGCAGCGCCCGCGGCAGCACCCCGGTGTGCATGGCGTCGACCGTGTACCCGATGCACAGCCCGCCCTCCTCGCCCCGGCCGAGCCGACGGCCCAGGTTCTCCAGCCGGTCGGCGTGCCGCAGCAGCGCCTTGGCCTCGGAGAGGAAGACCCGCCCGTCCGCGGTGAGCCGGATACGCTGCTGGCTGCGCTCGAACAGGGTCAGCCCGAGGTTCTTCTCCAGCTGGGCGATCTGGCGGCTGAGCGGCGACTGCGAGATGTGCAGGCGGTCGGCCGCGCGGCCCACATGCTCCTCCTCGGCGACGACCACGAAATAGCGGAGCTGGCGCAGATCCAGCATATGAGACCTCCAGGGACTCAAGTATGTCCAAGCAAGTCTTGGACAGTCTCAAGCTTCGATCCTAGCCTCGACAGAGCAAGAACCGCGGACCACCGCCAAGGCCGCGAAACCCCGCAAAGGCAAGGCTCACGCTCCTATGGGTATCAAGTCCCTCCTCCCCGGCCCTCTGGGCTTCGGCACCGCCCCGCTCGGCAACATGTTCCGCGCCATCCCCGAGGAAGAGGCCGCCGCGACCGTCGCCGCCGCCTGGGACCAGGGCATCCGCTACTTCGACACCGCGCCCTTCTACGGCGCCGGTCTGTCCGAGCTGCGCCTCGGCGAGGCCCTCGCGGGCCGCCCGCGCGACGACTACGTGCTCAGCACCAAGGTCGGCCGCGTCATCCACGACGACATCGAGGACCCGGCCGCCCGCGAGCTGGGCGAGAAGGGCGGCCTCTTCGAGCACGGCCGCCCCAACCGGATGACCGACGACTACACCGCCGACGCCACCCTGCGCTCCATCGAGGACAGCCTGAAGCGGCTGGGCACCGACCGGCTGGACATCGTCTGGGTCCACGACATCGCCCAGGACTTCCACGGCGACCAGTGGCTCGCCCGCTACGAGACCGCCCGCACCGGCGCCTTCCGCGTCCTGCAGAAGCTGCGCGACGAAGGCGTCATCAGGGCGTGGGGCCTCGGCGTCAACAAGGTCGAGCCGATCGAGCTGACCCTCGACCTCGACGAGCCCCGCCCCGACGCTTTCCTCCTCGCGGGCCGCTACACCCTGCTCGACCACGACCGCGCCCTCCAGCGGCTGCTCCCGGCCGCCGCCGAACAGGGCGTCGACATGGTCGTCGGCGGCCCCTACAGCTCCGGAGTGCTCGCTGGCGGGCGGCACTTCGAGTACCAGGAGGCCCCGCGGGCCATCCTCGACAAGGTCGACCGGATCAAGGCCCTGGCCGAGCGGCACGGCGTCTCCATCAAGGCGGCGGCCCTCCAGTTCGCCCTGGCCCACCCCGCCACCGCCGCCGTCGTCCCCGGCGCGACCCGGCCCAGCCGCATCGCCGAGGACGTGGCCGCGCTGCACGAGACCGTTCCGGCCGCGTTCTGGGCCGACCTGCGCGCGGAGAACCTGATCTCCGCCGCCGCTCCCGTCCCCACCGTCTGACCCCAGCCCGGAGAAGCACCATGGCAAGCACCAGCACCCACATCGACGTCCCCCACACCCCCGAGCACGTCTGGCGGCTCATCGGCGGCTTCGGCTCGCTGCCCGACTGGCTCCCCTACATCCCCGGCAGCACCCTCTCCGAGGGCGGCCGCGTCCGCACCCTCACCAACGCCGAGGGCGGGGTCATCGTCGAACGCCTGACCGCCTTCGACGAGGAGGCGCGCAGCTACACGTACGCCATCCTGGAGGCCCCCTTCCCGGTCACCGGCTACCTCTCCACCCTGACCGTGCGCGACCTCCCCGAGCCCGGCACCGCCCGCGTCGAGTGGTCCGGCACCTTCACCCCGGCCGGCGCCACCGAGGAGGAGGCGGTCGCCCTGTTCCACGGCATCTACACCGAGGGCCTGGCGGCACTGGAACGGACGCTGCGCGAAGGGGCGTGACCTCGGGCGGGGTCCGTCTCGGTACGTTGCTGCCCCGCACGCTCACGGCAGCGGACGCGTGCCCAGGAGTACGGCACCGAGATGGGCTATGCCCGCGCCGAGCAGGACGTACGTCTCCGGCTCGGCCGGTCGTTCCGGGGCGGCCGACTTCGTGTCCGCCTGCCGGTCGGCGAGGTTGATCAGCGGATCGCTGCCCTGGCAGTGGGCCACCCGGCCCACCCCCTCCAGCGCGATCCGGTCGGCGGGGAAACCGGCCTCCGCGAGATACACGCGCATCACATGGCGCGCGAAGTTGCTGGGCAGCACGAGTGTCCTCGCCGGGCGGAAGGGATGCCGCGTCGCCAGCCGGGCGAACACCTCGCGGTACGCGTTCATCCGCGAGGTGAGCTGCTGGTGCGCGGACCCGCCGCCCGACTCCTGGTCCGGGGCGGCATGGTGGGCCAGGGCCAGCACCGGCAGACCGGCCGCCTCCGCCGACACGAGCGCCGAGGCCGCCCCGTCGCTGGCGACCGCCGCGCCGCCCGCCACGACCCGCTGACCCCCGGTCGAGATGTCGGCGAGATCACCGCTCACCACCATGACGTGACGGGCGGTGCCGTCCCTGACGAGCGAGGCCGCGGTTCCCACCGCGGCCATGGCCGTGGCGCAGTCCATCAGACCGACCGTCATCACCGTCGCCCCGCTCATCCCGGTCTCCGCCAGGAACTCCGAGACGTCCCGGTGCGCGGCGCGGCCCGGTGGCAGTGAGTCGGTGGCCAGCAGCACGATGTCGATCTCGCTGCCCGGCACTCCGGAACGCGCGAGTGTCCGATGGACGGACGCGGTCATCAACTCGACCATCGGTGCCTCGGACCAGTGGTAGGTGACGAACCCGGCCGAGGGGGAGGTGAGGTCGGCGGCCTGGGACCCCGCCGACAACTCGGGCAGGTCGGCCACCGGCTCGGCGCACTCGCCCAGTTCGTAGGCGGGGGCGCACAGACGTGGAGTGATCACCGGCGGCCCTCCCGGGACGCTTCCCCGGCGGCGGCGGTGAACAGCTCGGCCAGCCGCCGGACGGTGGCCTCCTCGTACAGCTCGGTGTCGTACTCGAGCCAGCCCGTCACCCCGTCGGCACGGGGATAGACCGCCAGGGTCAGGTCGTAGCGGGCGATGCCCTTGTCGACGTCGGACGTGGACACGGCGGCCCCTTGGAGGGTGCGGGTGGTCTCCCCGAGGTTGTCGAAGACGAACACGGCGTCGAAGAGGGGGTGTTCAGCGGGGACCCGGCGCGGGACGCGGATGAGTTCCCCCGGGTACGCCGCGTGCCGCAGTCCCTCGCGGGAGAGCGTGCGGGCGGCCCGTACGCGGGCGGCCCAGGAACCGTCACCAGGGTCGCGCAGCCGCACCGGCAGCACATTGAGCAGATAGCCCACCGCCGCCTCGGCGCCCGGCAGGTCCCGACCGGCGGTGAAGGTACCCAGCACCACGTCCGCGCGTCCTCCGAACCCCTCCAGGGCCGCCCAGGCCACCGCGAGCCAGCCCGCGTACGCGGAGGCGGCCTCGCGCTTGGCCAGCGCGGCGATCCCCGTGGCGACGTCGGACGGGAGCGAGAACGCCACCCGGTGTCCGTTCCGTGCCGTGGTCCCGGACCGCGGCCGGTCCGTCGGCAGGGGCGGGGGCGGGGCGTCGACCACGGCCGCCCAGTACGCGGCCGCGGCACGCCCCGCGTCCCCGGCCACCCACGCCGCCTGTTCCCGGGCCCAGCGGCTGAACGGGACCACGGAGGGCGCCGGTGCGTCGGCAGCACCGTCGAGCGCGTCCAGCAGCATTTCGAAGGACCAGGCGTCGAAGACCAGGTTGTGCACGACGACGAGCAGCCATGCCTCCTGGACGGTGGCTCCCGTGGCCAGGACGACGCGCAGCAGGGGACCGTTCGCCAGATCGAACGGCTCATGGGCCAGTTCCCGTGCGCGGGCCTCTGCCTCCTCGGCCGTCGCGCAGTGGGAGCGGGTCAGCCGGGGCGGCAGCGCCTCGTGGACGACCGGCCGGACCTCACCCCCGGTCTCCTCGAACGTGGTGCGCAGCGCTTCGTGGTCCCGGACGAATCCCTCGACGCGCGCGGCCAGCCGATCGAGGTCGGCCGTCGCTCCCGTGAGGCGGACGGCCTGGCAGACCACGTCCGCGGGTCGCCCGCCGATCGCGTGATGGGTCTCCCACAGCCTGAGCTGACCCGGTGTCAGCCGCTCCTGCGGCCGGGTCCCCAGCACCTTGGCGCGCAGCAGCGCGCGCTGCTGCGGGGTGAGGGCCGCGAGCCGGGCGGTGAGGGCGGCCGACGGTGACGAGGTCATGCGTAGCGCCTCCGCAGTTCGTTGAGCTGGCCGAGGCTCTGGACGACCAGGTCCTCGTCGACGCCGAAGTCGATCAGGGAGGCGATCTCGGTGACCCCCATGCCCTTGAACCGCTCGACCACGGCCATGCAGGAGTCGGGCGTGCCGAGCAGGGCGCCCTTCTCGAAGTACTTGTCGAAGGCGAACCGGACCAGTTGCTCGGCGTCGCCCTCCGACATGTCCCGGACGCCCGCGCCGGGCGCGAGGTTCTTCTTCTGCGAGTCGATGACGGTGAGGAAGGACCGGAGGTACTGGCTGAAGGGCGGCCAGACCGTCTCGCGCACCTCGTCGAGGTCGGTGCCGATGAACGTGTGCAGCATGAGGGTGACCGTCACGTCGTCCCGGTCGTGCCCGTGCGCCTCGAGCGTCTTGAAGTAGAGGTCGAGTTTGTCCTCCAGCTCCTCGTTGGTCATGTCGATGAGGGCCGTCAGCACGTTGCAGCCGAGCCGGCCGGCCATCTCGAAGGTCTCCGGGCTCTTGGTGCAGGTGAGCCAGACCGGCAGTTCGGGCTGGACCGGCTGCGGATGCAGTTCCACCTCCACGTGGTTGCCCAGACCGTCCTGGACGGTGACCGGTTCGCCCTCCCACAGCTCGCGGATCGTGGTCACCGCGTCGAAGGTGCGCTGTCGCCGGTCCGCCCAGCCGGACGGGTTGATGGCGAAGTCGACCGGGCTGAAGCCGGTGGCCAGGGCGATGCCCACCCGCCCCTGGGACAGGTTGTCGACGACCGCCCACTCCTCGGCCACCCGGATCGGGCTGTGCAGCGGCAGGATGACGCTGCCCGCCCGGATCTGCAGCCGCCGCGTGGCCGTGGCCAGTGCCGCGCCGAGCACGGACGGGTTCGGGTACAGCCCGCCGAAGCGGTGGAAGTGCCGCTCCGGCGTCCAGATGGCGGTGAAGCCGTTCTCGTCGGCGTACCGGGCGGCGTCGAAGACGAATCGGTACTTCTGCTTCTCGTCGCCGGAGAAGAAGATCAGGCTGAAGTCCATGGTCAGTGCCCCTCTCGCTGGGGTTCGTCGGCGCCTTCGCCCGGGGCCCCGCCCGCGGCCTCGGACAGCAGCCGCTCGGTGAGGTCCGGGTCCAGCGCGGCCAGTTCCGCCGCCAGTGCCTCGATCTCGTCGGCGTCGGCGTCGGCGGGTACGGCGGCGCTTTCGGCCTCCACCCGGGCGTCCAGGCGCTGCTGGACGAGTCCGGCCAGGGCGGCCGGTGTCGGATCGGCGAGCACGTCGGCCAACGGCACCTCCACGGAGAAGAACTCGCGGATGTCGGACAGCAGCTTCACGATGAGCAGCGAGTCGCCGCCGGACTCGAAGATGTCGCCGGACGGCGGCAGCGACTCCTCGCCCAGCGCGTCCCGCACCAGCCGGGTCACCTGCTCGGTGAGGTCACCCGCCGTCTCCGTCCCGCCGCGTGGGCCGGGCGCGGCGGTGGGGGCGGTCGGCCGTGCGATCCGTTCGTCGCGCACCCACTGGTCCAGGCGGTGCCCGATGTCCCACGTGGACACCGCCACATGGGAGACGTCCCGCAGGGTCAGCAGTCGGCGGATGGCCTCCAGCCCCTCGTCGGGCTGGATCGCCTTGTCGTCCATGCTCCGCCCGATGGCCGAGATCGCCCGCTTCTCGTCCTGGTGGTGCTGCCAGACGTCCCAGGCCGCGCTGATCCACACCGT
The DNA here is from genome assembly GCF_044903645.1 of Streptomyces sp. NPDC002176. Lineage (NCBI taxonomy): Bacteria > Bacillati > Actinomycetota > Actinomycetes > Kitasatosporales > Streptomycetaceae > Streptomyces > Streptomyces sp. NPDC002176. The sequence goes on along the minus strand of NZ_JBJDQW010000001.1, from coordinate 871,551 downwards.
GCGGTCCAGGCCCCGGTTGGCCCGTTCCGCGGCCGCGTCCATGAAGTGGTTGGCCGCGCCGTAGGCCAGCAGCCGCAGCCCACCGAGGACTCCCGCCAGCGAGGAGAGCATCAGGCAGAAGTCGACCGGACGGTCGGCGAGCACCTGCTCCAGGGCGATCTGACCGTGCGCCTTGGGAACGAAGTGCCACTGGCACTGCTCCACGCCCGCGCCGGTGATCGCGCGGTCCCACTGCTCGCTGGGCAGGCCCGCCGCGTGGACCACGCCGTGCAGTGCCCCGAAGCGCCCCTCGACGCGCTCCACGGCCGCGCGCAGACCGTCGACCTCGGCCACGTCCGTGTGGACCAGGAAGGTCTCGGCCCCGGCGGCTTCCAGCTCGCGCAGCCGCGTGATGCGCAGTGCCGTCTCGTCGTCGGCGTCATGACCGGCGAGCCAGTCGTCCCACTCCGCGCGGTCGGGCAGCGGGTCCCGGGTCAGCAGGGCCAGCCGTGCCCCGCACTCCTGGTACAGCCACCGGGCGATCAGGGAGCCGATCTCGCCGAGGCCGCCCGTGATGAGGTAGACGCCGCCGTCCCGGAGCCGGGACCGGGCCGCGGCGGACCAGTCGGCGCGCACCGGTGCCAGGTCGGCGGTCCAGCGGCTGTCGCCGCGCAGGGTGACGGCCAGCTCCGGCGACCGCTGCCCGGTGAGCTCGGCGGCGAGGGTGCGCAGCGAGCGCTCGTCCACGTCGGCCGGGAGGTCGAAGTGGCGTGCGCCGATGTTGCCGTGCTCCTGGCCGATGACCCGGGCCGCGACCGCCAGCGACACCAGTTCGGCGGCCGGTTCCGGTTCGGCGGACGTGACGGCGTACGCTCCGGCGCTGATCAGGTCCAGCTGGATCGGGCTGGTGACGTCGTGCTTGCTGAACGCCTTCACCAGGGCGATCAGGCTGTACAGCCCGCCCCGCTGGGCCTGTTCGAACCGCTCGATTCCCCGTTCGGCGGGCAGCGGAGCGGTGGACCAGGCGTGCACGATCCGGCCGGGCAGCCGGTTCTCGGCGAGGAGTTCGCCGACCAGTCGGCTGTGGTCCTCCTCGGAGTCGGCCTGGACGGTGAAGGCGTCACCGTCCCGGCCGTACGCGTCGCCCGCGGTGACGGTGAGCACCGCGCCCGCGAAGGCGTGCCCGGCGAGGCGGGCGGCGGTGCCCTCGGGGTCGGCGAACAGCAGCACGGACTCCGTCAGCGGTTCGGCGTCGGCGTCGAGCGTGCCCACGGCGGGCCGCCACACCGGCGTCGAGAACCACTCGTCCAGGGGCAGCTTGCCCGGCGTGCGCCTCGTGGTGCCGCCCGCTCCGGTCAGGACGCCCGAGCCGGGCTCCACCCAGTACCGGGTGCCTTCGAAGGGGTACGTGGGCAGGGGAGCCTTGCGGCGGCCGCGGCCCGCGTAGTAGGCCGCCCAGTCCGGGGTCAGTCCCATCGCCCACAACCGGCCCAGGGCGGCGGTCAGCGCGGTCAGGTCGGCGGCCGGGTCCTTGCCGCGGGCCGTGGAGGTGATGACGGGAATCCCGGTCTGCCGGTCGGGATGGCGGCGGACGAAGGTGGCCAGGGTGTGACCGGGACCCACCTCGACGAAGACCTGGTCCCCCTCGTCCAACGCGGTCGCCACACAGTCCGAGAACCGGACCGTCTCCCGCAGGTGCGCCCCCCAGTAGGCGGGGTCGGTGGCCTCCTCGTCGCGGATCCAGGTACCGGTCCGGTTGGACAGGAAGGGGATTCGCGGACGGCGCAGTTCGACCCCGCGCAGCACCTCCGTGAGGGGCGCCCGCGCGGCCTCCATCAGGGCGGAGTGGAAGGCGTGCGAGGTGGCGACCTTGCGGTGGGTGATGCCTGCCGCGGTCAGCGCCGCGGTCACCTCGCCCATCGCCTCCTTGGGCCCGGCGATCGTGCACACCCCGGGCTCGTTCACCGCCGCCAGGTCGACTCCGTCGACGAGGTGGCGGGTCACCTCCTCGGGGGTGGCCATCACCGCCCGCATCACACCACCGGGCAGCGCGTCCACGAGACGGCCGCGCTCGGCGATCACCCGCAGGGCGTCGGGCAGGGTGAACACCCCGGCCAGGGTGGCGGCGACGTACTCGCCCACGCTGTGGCCGATCAGGGCGGAGGGACGGATGCCCCAGGACATCCACTGCCGCGCCAGCGCGTACTCGACGGCGAACAGGGCGGGTTGGGTGAGCGCGGTGCGGTCGAGGTCCAGCCGCTCGCCCTCGTGGCCGCGCGGTTCCGGGAAGAGGGCGTCCCTCAGGTCGAGGGCGAGGTGGGGGGTCAGCAGTTCGGCGCACTCGTCGAGGGTGGCGCGGAAGACGGGCAGGTGCTCGTACCAGCCCCGGCCCATGCCCGGGTACTGGGCGCCCTGTCCGGGCAGCAGGAAGGTGACCCGGCGGTCGGCGGGGTGGCCGGAGTCCTGGAACACGAACCGGGGATCGGCGGCGCGCAGCGCCTGTACGGCGGTCGCCCGGTCCGGCGCGGTGACGACGGCCCGGTAGTCGAAGGTGTGCCGGGTGGTGGCCTGGGTGTAGGCCACGTCGTCCAGGTAGGTGTCGTCGGCCGCGTCGGTGGAGTCCCGCGGCGTGGTCTCGTCCAGGTGGTCGGCGAGCGCGTGACGCGCCTTCTCCAGCGCCGCCGGTGACTTGGCGGAGACCGGGATCACGACCATGGGGGGTGCGGTCGCCGTCCCGGCGGGGGCGGCCGCGGTCCGCGGCGCCTCCTCCAGGACGATGTGCGCGGTGGTTCCGCCCATGCCGGTGGAGGTGACGGCGCAGCGCAGCGGGCCGTCACCTCCACCGGTCCGCCACGGCCGGACCTCCGTGCCGACCTGGAAGCGGGTGCCGTCGACCGGGCAGTCCGGGTTCCACTCGGTGAAGTGCGGGGTGGGCACCAGGGTGCGGTGACGCAGCATCAGGACGCACTTGATCAGCCCGGCGACCCCGGCCGCCGTACTGAGATGCCCGATGTTGGCCTTGACCGAGCCCAGGGTGAGCGGGGTGGCGCCGGGCACCTGGTACACCTGGGCGGCGGCGGACAGCTCGATCGGGTCGCCCATCCGGGTCCCGGTGCCGTGCGCCTCCAGGTAGCTGACCGTGGCCGGGTCCACGTCGGCGACCGCGAGGGCCTCGCCGAGGACGGCGGCCTGACCGGAGACGCCGGGCGCGGTGTAGCCGGCGCGGTCGTTGCCGTCATTGCCCACCGCCGAGCCGCGCAGCACCGCCCAGATGGTGTCCCCTTCGGCCAGCGCGTCCTCCAGGCGCTTGAGCACGACGACTCCGACGCCGTTGCCGAAGACGGTGCCGTCCGCGTTCGCGTCGAACGGGCGGACGACCCCGGTGCGCGAGGTGACGCCGTCGGGCTCGTGGACGTAACCGGCCTCCTGCGGGAAGCGCAGCGCCACCCCGCCCGCCAGCGCGACGTCGCACTCCTGGGTCAGCAGGCTCTGCGCGGCGAGGTGCACCGCGACCAGGGAGGTGGAGCACGCGGTCTGCACCGCGATGCTCGGGCCGGTGACCTTCAGGTGGTAGGAGGCGCGGGTGGTCAGGTAGTTGGGGTCGTTGCCCATCAGCGTGGCCATGTCCTGGTGCATGCGCTGGAGCGAGCCGTTGAACCCGCGCTCCCCGGTGAGCACGTTGTTCAGCAGATACGTGCTGGTCATCGACCCGGCGAAGATCCCGATACGGCCGTCGTAGACCTCCGAGTCATGCCCGCTGTGCTCCAGCGCGGACCACGCCGCCTGGAGGAAGAGCCGCAACTGCGGGTCCATGCGCTCGGCTTCGCGGGAGCTGAGGAAGAAGAACGACGCGTCGAACTTGTCGGTGTCCTCCACGACGGCCGCCCGCCGCACGTAACGGGGGTGGGCGAACGCCTCCTCCGGCACCCCCGCGGCCCGCAGGGTCTCCTCGTCGAGGTCCGTGAGGTGGCTCGTGCCCGCGACGAGGTTGCGCCAGAACTCGGTGTGGTCGCGGGCGCCCGGCAGACGGCAGTCGAGGCCCACCACGGCGATGCGCCCGGACAGGGGGTCCTGGTGCGGCTGTTCAGTCACGTGTGCCTCCTGAGGCGCTGTCATGAGCCTCGCCGGGCAGCGGGCTCGGATACGGGCTGCGGGGGGTGCGGGCCGACGTCCGGCGGGGTGCGCGGGCCGCCGCGCGGCGGCGCTCGCCGCGGCTCTGTCCCCAGGCGGCACCGGTCGCGGACGATCCCGCGCCGGACGCCGAGATCAGCCGGACCAGGGAGCGCACCGTGGGCGCCTCGTACAGGTCGGTCATCCGCAGGCCGGGGGCGACGGTGCGGGTGAGGAGCTCGTGCACGCCGGTCATGCGCAGCGAAGTGCCGCCCAGGTCGAAGAAGTTGTCGTCCGGGCCCGGCCTGCGCACCCCGAGCACCTCGCGCCAGGCGGCGACGACGGCCTCCTCCACGCCCGTGCCGGGAGTCTGCGGGCGGCCCTCGGACGGGCCCTGCCGGTCCTGCTCGGTGACCGGGTCGGGCAGCGCGGCCCGGTCGATCTTGTGGTTCGCCGTCAGCGGCAGCTCGGCCAGGGCGAGGTACGCCGTGGGCACGGCGTGGTCGGGCAGGACCCGGCGCAGCGCGGCCCGCAGGACCGGCCCCTCGGGTGCGACGCCGTCGCCGGGCACCACGTACGCGACGAGCTGACGTTCGCCCAGCCGGTCCGTGAACGGCGCGACCACCGCCTCCCGGATCTCCGGCAGCTGTTTCAGCGCGCTCTCCACCTCGCCGGTCTCCACCCGGATGCCGGAGATCTTCACCTGGAAGTCGCGGCGTCCGACGAGCAGCAGCGTCCCGTCGTCCAGGCGGCGCGCGAGGTCGCCGGTGCGGTAGGTCCGTCCGTCGGCAGTGGCGCCCGGGGCGAGGTGGTCGCTGACGACGACGATCTCGCCCTCGCCCGCGCCCTCGACGGTGCGGCCGTCGGCGTCGGTGAGCCGCACCTCCGTCCCGGTCACCGGGAAGCCCAGCGGGAACACGCCGGTCGGCGGCCGGTAGCCGAGGTCGGCGACGCGCAGCAGGGCGCAGGAACACTCGGTGGACCCGTACGCACCGGCCACGCGGCACGCGGCGTCGAAGTGCCGTCGGCAGGCATCCAGGTCGGCGAGGTGCAGGGTGTCCCCGCCGAGGGCCAGCATCCGCATCGCGGGCAGCCGGATGCCGCGGCTCTCCATCGCCCGCACCAGCGCCCGGAACACCGGCAGCGTCGAGTGGTAGACGCTGATCCGCTCGGTGTGCATCCACTCCAGCAGGCCCGTGACCCCCAGCGCCTTGAGGTCGACCGGGTACAGCGCGGCCCCGGTCAGCAGGGCCGAGAAGGTGTCCTGGACCGCCGAGTCCCAGCTGTAGGCGGACTGCAGCGACAGCCGGTCGGCCGGGCCGACGCGCAGACCGTCGACCCAGGCCCTGGTGTGGTGCAGCACGTTGCGGTGCGGCTGGGACACGGCCTTCGGCCGCCCCGTGGACCCGGAGGTGTAGAGCACGTACGCCTCGGCGTCGGGGAGGGCGCGGTCGACGTCCGCCTCGGCACCGGGGTGGGCGGGCCGTGTGAGGTCCTCGTACGACAGCACCGCCCCGGCGGGCAGCCCGGCCTCGGCCGCCAGACGGGTCGCCAGGGCGGACTGCGGGCCACCGGTGACCAGGGCGTGCACGCCCGAGTCGGCCACCATGAAGGCGAGCCGCTCCGGCGGATACGACGCGTCCAGCGGTACGTACGACAGCCCGGCCCGCAGTACGCCGAGCAGGGCCGCGATCATCTCCGCGCCGTGGGAGAACAGCAGCCCGACCCGTTCTCCCGGGTTCAGGCCCGCGGCACTCAGCCCCTGGGCGACCCGTGCGGACCTCTCGCGGGTCTCCGCGTAGGTCCAGCGGGCCTGCGGGGTGACGACCGCCTCCCGGCCGGGATGGGCGGCGGCCATGGCCAGGAACCGGTGGGACAGGGTGCGGGCCTCGGCGGGGGCCGGGAAGGGGCGGTGACCGCCGACAGCGTCGGGTGCGGCGGGCCCGGGGGCGTTCGTCCTCAGGGGACTCACCTCTGTCCGTAGTCGAAGATCACGGCTGGGTGCGCCGGGCGTTCGCGCAGCTCCGCGTATGCCTCGGCGGCCCGCTCCAGCGGCAGTCTGGGCAGGCCCAGCAGGTCCGGCCGGATGGCTCCGGCACCGATCAGGTCCAGCGCCCGCCCCAGGTTCTCGGTGACGGTGCCCTCGCCCTCGGGCGCGGTGACCTCGGTGAGCCCGCGGGCGTACGACGGATCGCGGTATCCGGCACCGCAGCGGGCCGCGTAGCGGATGTCCACGTTGCCCAGCTCGACGCTGAAATCGACGCGCGCGGTGAAGCGGCCCACCCCGATCAGACGTGGTCGGCCCGGGGCGCGGGCCGCCCAGTGGGCCGCCGCGGCGAGCGTGTCGCCCGCCTCGCCGGTGACGCACAGGAAGACACAGCGGCCGCCCTCGGCCGGTGCCGCCGCCCGGTCCTCGGGGAAGCTGCGTCCGACGTGGGCGCCCAGTCCCAGGGCCGCCGCGGTGGTCGCCCGGTGCGGACGCACGTCCAGGACGGTGGTCCGGTGTCCCCGGGCGGCGGTGATCTGCGCGATCAGCAGGCCGACCATCCCGGCGCCGACGACCGCGGTCTCGTCACCGGGCCGCAGCACCGCACGGTCCACGGCGTGCACGGCCGTCGCGGCGAGGTTGGCCACCACCGCGTCCGCCAGATCCATGTCGTCCGGGACGGGACGGCACAGCCGGTGCGGTACGACGATCACGTCACCGTGCACGGCCTCGCCCCAGCCCATCGCGATCACCCGGTCCCCGACGGCGAACCCGGGCGCGTCCGCGCCGACCGCGTCCACCACACCGGCCGAGCAGTAGCCGAGAGGGAAGTCCTGTGCCGTGTCGGCGAAGCGGTCCAGGTAGTGCAGTTCGGTGCCCGGGCTGACCAGGCTGTACGCGGCCCGGACCCGTAGCTCGCCGACGCCGGGCGGGCCGGTGCGCACCTCCCCGACGCGCGGCAGCGGGTGCCCGCCCGCGAGGAGTCGGCGCGAGGCCAGGTGGGCGGTGCCGGTCGGCATCACTCGTTCCCCTCTCGTCGCGCCGCCCTGTCCGCGGCGGTCTCGTCCGGGTCCGTGCCCTCCGGAGCCGCGATCCAGCGCGCGTCGGGGACGATGTCCAGTTCCTCCCGGTGGCCCGGGATGGGCCCGGCCGGTATGACCGCGTCGGCCTGCTCGTAGGAGGCCCGCCGGTTGCGTTTGCGCTCCAGACCCAGGTTGAGGCCGCGCAGTTCGACCGGACGCACGGACAGCAACCGGTGCGCGACCGCCGCGGAGACCGCGTCGGCACCGGCTCCGGTACGGACGAACACGCGCCCGTGCTTGGTCTGTTCGCTGCGGTTCACGCTCGCGGCGAAGATGTTCGGGTCGCCGTCGCTGACGCTCACGTCGGCGAGGCCCGACATCCAGTCGCCGCACGAGAGGCAGCGGTGGGTCTTGTTGCCCGCGAAGTCGCGCACGGCCTGCCAGAACGGGACGGTGTGCCGCTCCCCGTCGTCGGTGCGGATGGCGATGTCGCCGGGATAGTCGCCCTCGCGGTAGCGCAGCCGGACCACCGACTCGGCCGGGACCAGGGCCCGCCGTTCGATCACCGAACGGGTCCCCTCGGGGCGGGTGCTGGAGGAGCAGGCCGGTTCCAGCATGAGCACCACATGGTCACGGGCCCACCGGCCCGCCCCGGTGTCCATCCCCTGGAGCTTGCGCATGGCCTGGATGTGGCAGGCCACGCCCGTCAACGCCACCCTGGCATCGGGCTCCTCGTCCATCACCTGACGCAACGCGCCCAGGTAAGGCGCCAGTTGGTAGGTGGACTGGGCGGTCTCGGTCAGCTCCGCCGGGTCCCGGACGACCGCCGGAGCGGCCCGCCACGGCTCGTCGGGGTCCCGGCCCATCGACAGGACGACATCCACGTCCAGGGCCAGCAGGGCGGTCTGCAGCAGCGTGGTGAGGCTGCCCCCGCTGGCGGAGGACTCGTAGACCGAGGGGGCGAGGGAGTGCCCGGCGAGCACCTCGGAGAAGATGCCGGTCCACCGTTCCTCCGGGGTACGGGTCCGGCCGAACAGACGCTCCTCGGAGCGCGGGGTCTGCGGGTCGGACCCAGGGCAGACGTCCAGGCAGTCGCCGCAGGTGCCGCAGTCGGACTCGGTCCAGGCGGGCTCGGTCAGCACCGGGTTGAGGCCGTCGAAGCCGATGACACCGGGCGGGCAGGCCAGTTGGCAGGCTCCGCACACCGTGCACAGGGCGTTCTCCAGCACGTCCTTGGCCAGCTGTTCGAAGCTCATCGCCGGATCTCCGCCCCCGCGTCGGCCGCGACGGGCAGGGCGCGGCCCGCCTCCTCGATCGCCGCGGTCAGGCTCGTGATCAGGAAGTCGTAGTCGCTCCCGCTCAGCAGCGCGGGCGGGACGATCTTGATGGTGGCGTCCTCCGGGCCGCCGCCGAACAGCAGCAGCCGTCCGCGCAGCGCGGCCTCCCTGACCCCGCGGGCCAGACCCGGGTCGGGCCGTCCGTCCAGGACGCAGTCGAAGGCGGCCAGCGCACCGGCCGTGCGCACCCGGTTCAGCCACGGGAAGGTCTTCGCCAGCCGGGCCAGATCGTCCGCCAGCAGTCCGCCCAGGGTGCGGGCCCGGGCGGGCAGCGCCTCGGCCATCACGGTCTCCAGCACCGCGGCGGCCGCCGCGCAGCTCACCGGGCTCCCGGAGAACGTGGAGGTCTGCACCCCGGCGGGCAGCGCGTCCACCACCTCGCGCTCGCCGACGACGGCGCCGATCGGGAACCCGTTGCCGAGTGTCTTGCCCACGAGGGTCAGGTCGGGCGTCTCGGACATGAGCTCGGCGGTGAACATCCGGCCCGCGCGCCCCAGCCCGGTGTAGATCTCGTCCAGCACGAGCAGCGCTCCCCGCGCGTGCGCGGCCCGGGCGATCTCGTCCAGCAGGGCGGGCGGGACGATCAGAACGCCCTCGGTGACCTGCACCGGTTCCAGGAAGACGGCGGCCGTCCCGCCCAGCCGGTCGGCGCGGTCCAGCGCCGCTTCGAGACCGGCCAGGAACGCGGCCGTGTCCTCGGGGCTCACCGCTCCGGGGCCGCGCAGTTCGGGCAGGGACGCGGTGACGACGGCGTCGGGCGGAAGCGCGCTGTACCGCCTGAACTCCGCTCGCCAGGTCAGTCCCAGGGCGCCGGCGGTCTTGCCGTGGTACCCGTGGGTGAAGCCGACCACGGTCCGGTGCCCGGTGGCCGCGCGGGCGATCTTCAGCGCGCTCTCGACCGCCTCGGCACCGGTCACCGTGGGCAGCACGGCGGGCGACCGGTACGGGGAGAGCTCGCCCAGTCGGCGCACGAGGTCGGTCCGGGCGTCCGAGCCGAGCTTGCAGCCGGTGTGCACCAGTCGGCCGAGCTGGGCCGTGGCCGCCGCGACGACCGCGGGGTGCTGATGGCCCAGCGTCGCCGCGCCGCTGCCCGACGTGGCGTCGAACCAGGCGGTGCCGTCGGCGGTGTACAACCAGGGGCCCTGTCCGCTGTGGAACTCCGGCCCCAGAGTGGTGCCGGTGGACCGCGCCTCTGCCACGGTTTTCTCGCGGTTGCTGTTCATCGTGGGGTGACCTCGGTGATCGTCGCGCCGACGGCACGCTGTACCTCGGCGAAGTCGGGAAAGGACGTCCGGTGGCAGGCACCGCCGGACACGGTGGTGCGGCCGGGCAGACGGGTCGCCAGGGTCGCGGCGGCCATGGCGATGCGGTGGTCCTCGTAACTGGGCACACGACCGGCGGACAGCGGTGCGCCGCCCTTCACCAGCAGCCCGTCGTCGGCGACCTCGATCCGAGCCCCGAAGGCGGCGGCCATACCCGCCGTGGTCGTCAGCCGGTCGGTCTCCTTGAAGCGCAACTCCTCCGCGCAGCCGATCCAGGACGCACCGGGGAGCGTGCTGGCGACGGCTGCCAGGAGAGGTACCTCGTCGATCAGCGCGTGCAGGGTGGCGGGGTCGTCCACGCGTACGCCGTCGACGCCCTCGGTGCCGCCCCGGACCACGATCGTGCCGACCGGCTCCCCGCTGGACCCCGGGCGCGTGTCGCGGTAGCGGATGTCGGCGCCCGCCCGGCGCAAGACGTCGAAGAAGCCGAGCCTGGTCGGGTTCAGACAGACGTCCGGCACGCTCAGCTCCCCGCCGTCACCCGTGAGCAGCCACGCGGCCACGGGGTACGCGGCGAGCGAGGGGTCGGCGGGTACGTCGACGACCGGCGGCACGGTGACGGGGCCGCCGTCATAGCGGACTTCGCCGGGGGACTCGGTCAGGGCCGCGCCGAACGCGGCGAGCATGCGCTCGGTGTGGTCCCGGGAGCGCACGGGATGGCGCACCGTCACCGGGAGACCGGCGGCGACCGCGGCGAGCAGCACTCCGGATCTCGCCTGGGCGCTCCCGACCGTCAGCTCGACGGTGCCGGGCCGGTGCACCGCGCCGCGCACCAGCACGGGCAGCCGACCGGCCTCGCCCAGGTGGACGATGTCCGCGCCGAGCCGGGTCAACGGCTCGACGAGCCAGGACATGGGCCGGTGCCGCAGGGTCTCGTCGCCGTCGACCACGGCGGTGGTGCCGAGACCGGCGAGCACACCGATGAGCAGCCGTGCGGCGGCGCTGGACCCGCCTGTCTCGAGGTACGGCACGCCGTCCGGCCAGCGTGAGATGTCCGGGTGCGGGCGTCCGGGCTGCGGGGTGACGAGGCCGCCGTGCTCGACCGTGAGGGTGTCCTCGGCCATGGTGATGCGGTGTCCCAGGGCCCGCATGGCCGGGAGCAGCGCGCGCACCGCGCCGCCCAGGTTGGCGTTGCGCACGGTGAGCCGGGACGGGGCGCCGGGAAGCATCGCCGCCAGCAGGGCGCGATGGCTCACCGATTTGTCGCCGGGCACCGTGACGGAGCGGGCGGCCACCGGGTGCGGCGGCCGTCCCCCGTCCACCACGAGGTCGGCCGATCTGGTTCCCGGCCTGTCGAAGGGTGACGTCTCAAGCACGCACATGCTCCATAACGTGATCTGCCGTCCGTGGGGGGAGGGGCACGGCCAAGGCGGCGCGCGGGCACGGCTCTCGGCCCGCACCCCGGGAGATCCCGCGTGCCGGCCGAAAGGAAAAGGAGGAGGAAGAAAGGAGGAGGAAGAGGGGTGTCTACCCGCCCGATCCGCGGGTCACATCGTTGCGGCTCACTCATCAACTCCACTGACGGAATGGGCGAAAGCAGTGTTCCGGGTGGTGCAGTGGCTCGGATTGCAGCGAAAACGATGATCGATTGACCGCAGATTTCTCTCACAGGTCCTGGCCCGTGTCAACAGCGGGCCGATGGAATCGGACGTGTCCCGCGACGGGTCGTAACGGTGCGGGGCAGCGGGTTCTGAAGTTGAGGGCCGGATCTTCTTGTCTAAAAATGATCCGTCGACGCTGTCCTGAAAGGACCCTGGCGGAATGAGCCATTCCGGCCGAAAGTTTTTGTTTCCGGGGCCTCCTCGGGTCAAAAAATTTGCTCGCAAAGGTCAAAAATTTTACAAGAATGCCTGCTCAGAGGCCATGCGAGGACGATCCCCGAGGCGATGGAAAATCTCGGGTGATTTCTGTTGGCCGTGGGGGTATCGTCGCCAAGGCGGCCGGAGTCGGAACCGGACTCACGGTGGAGAGCGGTTTCCTGCGGGGGATACCGGGATACGGGGAGACAGGTGTCAGAATTATTGGCGGGCGATATTCTCGCCCATGCCAGGAGAACTCCGGACGCGTCGGCGCTCTTATGGAACGGCACCGCCGTCACCTACGCCGATCTGGCAGAACTCGGTCGACGGGCCGCCGACAGGATCGGTTTATCCGCGGCGCCGAGAAATAAGCCGATCGGCCTGCGGAGCAGGAAGTCGCCGGAATCGATCGCGATGGTCCTCGCGTGTCTCGCGGCGGGCCGGACGGTGTTCCTGCCGTCGCCCGACATCGGACACGACGCGCTGGACCGGCTGTCGCGGCAGGCCGGCTGTCCGGACCTGGTGACAGCGGACGACGGTGTGGCGGACGACGACGAACGGCCCGCCCGCCCCGGTGAACCCGCCTCCCGACCCGCCACCGAGCCCGCACCGCCCGCGGCCGCCATGCCGCCGGACACGAGCCTCCTTCTCTCCACCTCGGGATCGACCGGGCTTCCCAAGCTCGTGCCGCTCGGCGGCGCGGCCGTGGACCGGTTCACCGCATGGGCGGGCGGCGCCTTCGGGATCGGACCGGGCACCAGAGTCCTCAGCCACGCGCCGCTGAACTTCGACCTCACCCTGCTCGACATCTGGACCACCCTGCGCCAGGGCGGCTGTGTGGTCCTCGTCGACCCGGAACGAGCCGCCGACCCGCACCATCTGGCGCGGCTCCTGCACGACACCCGGCCCGAGGTCGTACAGGCCGTCCCCCTGTTCTTCCGCCTGCTCACCCAGGCGCCGAAGGCCCCGGACCGCGTCCCCGGCGTCCGGCACGTCCTGCTGACGGGCGACCACGCCCCTCGTCCGCTGCGCGGCACGATCGCGCGGATGTTCCCGGACGCCGTGTTCCACAACGTCTACGGATGCACGGAGACCAACGACAGCCTGATGTACTCGTGCACGGCCGAGGAGGCCGCCGAACGCGAGACGCTCCCCCTGGGACAGCCGCTCCCCGGCGTCCACATGTCCCTGCGGGGGGCGGACGCGGTCCTGGACGGGCCGGGCATCGGCGAACTTGCCGTCTCCACACCGTTCCAGGCCCACGGCTACCTCGGCTCCGAGGCGGCGGACGAGAAATTCTTCCAGGACGGCCCGGAACCCGGGGCACGCCACTGGTTCCGCACCGGCGACCTGGTGCGGCGCGCCCCCGACGGCGAACTGACCCTGGTCGGCCGCAACGACTTCCAGGTCAAGGCCGCCGGTGTGCGCGTGAACGTCGAAGAGGTGGAGCGGGTGATCCTCAGCCACGAGCAGGTGCTGGACGCCGTCGTCGTCGCCGTACCCGACACCCTCGCCGGGACCCGTCTGTGCGCCCTCGTACGGACCCGCCCCGAGGCCGCCCTCAGCGGACTGAAGCTCCTGGCGCACTGTTCCGCCCGGCTGGCGCGTCCGGCCGTGCCCACCGTGCGGCTCACGCGGGACCCGCTGCCCGTCGGCCCGACGGGGAAGCCCGACCGGGCCCGCGTCCGCGACGCGTTCCGGACGGACCCGGCGCTCGCCTGACCTCCCGCGGGCCGACGGCCGACACCCCGTCACTTCCATGCCGTCCGGTTCCCCGTCGTGCCCGCACATCTGCCGTTCGATCCCTGGAGATTCCTGCATGAGTCTGGAACGCGAGATCACCGAGCACATCGTGTCGACCTATCTGCACGGCACTCCCGCCGACGAACTCGAGCCCTCGCTGGACCTGTTCGACAGCGGAGTGGTGAGCAGTCTGCAACTGCTCGAACTCATCGAGTGGCTGCGCGGCCGCTATGCCATTCCGGTCGACGACCTGGCGCTGTCCCCACGCTCGTTCCGCTCCGTCACGGCGATACGGGAGTTCGTGGAGCACGCCCAGCAGTTGTCCTACGCGCGCGCGGACGGGGACTGACGGGGATGATCGTCAGAAGGAAAGAAGAGGTCAAGGCCGTCGACTGGGGAAACGGCCTCAGCTATCGCTTCCTCCTGCGGGGCGACCGGATGGGGTTCAGCCTCTGCCACACCGTGGTCCGGGCGGGCACCAAGTCACGGCTGGAGTACCGGCGTCACCTGGAGGCTTGTTACTGCATCTCCGGACGCGGCTGGGTCTCCACGGCCGACGGCGGCACCACGCACGAACTGCGCCCGGGCGTCCTCTACGCGCTCGACGAGCACGACGCCCACTTCCTGATCGCGGCTCCGGACGTCGATCTGGAGCTGATCAGCGTCTTCAACCCGCCGCTGCAGGGCGATGAGCGGCACACCCTGGACGAGGACGCGTTCTCGCAGTACTGAGGGGGCCACGAATGATGCGGTGGAGCGACGAGCAGCAGGCGCTGCGGGCCGCGGCCGAGAAGGTCGGCGAGGCCGTGGGCGCGGATCATCTGGAGCGTGACGGTCCGGGCGGCTTCGCGTGGGACGGCTGGGCGGGACTGCGCGACATCGGGCTGTTCGGGGCGCCCCTCGGCGCCGCGTGGGGCGGCGCGGAGCTGGACCTGCCGACCACGATGTACATCCTGGAGGGCCTCGGCCACGCATGCCGCGACGCCGGGCTGACCTTCTCGGCCGTCACCCACCTGGTCAGCACGGGCGTACCGCTGCAGCGTTTCGGCTCGGAGTCCCTGAAAGCGCGCCATCTGCGGGCCGTCTGCGCCGGATCGGTGATCGGAGCACACGCGATCACCGAGCCGGAGGGCGGTTCCGACGTGCTGAACATGCGCACCACCGCCGTGGCCGACGGCGACGCGTTCGTACTCAAGGGCAACAAGTCGTTCGTGAGCAACGGGCCGATCGCCGACCTGGTGATCGTCTACGCCCGTACCGGGGCGCCGGGTGCCCTGGACGGCATCACCGCGTTCCTGGTCCCGACGGACACGCCCGGCCTCGCCGTCGGCGCGCCCATCGAGAAGATGGGCCTGCGTACCTCGCCCACCTCCGAACTGTTCCTCGACGACGTCCGGGTGCCCGGCACCCACGTGCTGGGAGCGGTCGGTTCGGGATTCCTCGTCCTGGACGAGGTGATGAAGTGGGAGATCCTGTGCGGGTTCGCGGCCACCCTCGGCGAGATGTCCCACCGGCTGGAACGCTGCGTCGACCAGGTCCGTGACCGGGTCCAGTTCGGGGTGAACATCGGCTCCCACCAGGCGATCTCCCACCGGGTCGTCGACATGCGGATGGACGTGGAGACATCCCGGAAGTGGCTCTACGACACGGCGGAGAAGTTCACCGAGAAGCAGGGCATCGCCACGGACCTCGCCATCACCAAACTCGTGGTGAGCGAGGCGAACGTACGGTCGGCGCTCGCGGCGGTGCAGATATTCGGCGGAGCCGGATACAGCACCGAGCACGGAATCGAGAAGGAGCTGCGGAACGCGGTCGCCGGGACCATCTACTCCGGCACCTCGGAAACGCAACGGCAGCGACTCGCCTCGTTCATGGGCCTGCACAAAGCCCCCACGGTGCGGGGCGGTTAGAGGAGTGCGCACATGACGGCAAGCCCCGACGCGACTCTCAGCCCGACGGAGTTCCTCGACCACGAGTCCCCGGTGGTCCGCGAGTTCGTCGACCGGGCCCTCTCGGGCACCGGCGCGGCCACCGACACGGACCGGGCCGTCGCGCTGTACTACGCCGTCCGCGACGGCATCCGGTACGACGTCTACGACGCCGAGCTGTCCCGCCGGGGTCTGACGGCGAGCCGGGTCATCGAGCGCGGCGCCGGTTTCTGCGTCCACAAGTCCATCGTGTACGCGACCGCGCTGCGCGCCGTGGGCGTGCCCAGCCGGATCGTCTACGCGGACGTACGCAATCACCTGGCCTCCCCGCGGCTGCGGGAGCTGGTCGGGGGCGACGTCTTCCGCTTCCACAGCCTCACGTCGGTCCGCCTCGGCGGCACCTGGCTCAAGGCCACTCCGGTCTTCAACAAGTTGCTCTGCCGCCTCTACGGCATCAAGCCGCTCGACTTCGACGGCCGGACGGACAGTCTCTACCACCCCTACGACGAGCAGGGGCGACGGCACATGGAGTTCCTCGCCCAGCGCGGCGAGTTCGACGACGTTCCCTATTCCCTGGTCACCGACGGCATCAGGCAGGCGCATCCGCTGCTCTTCGCGAGCGCGGACCGGACCGCCGCCGGCTCGCTCGTCGCGGAGGCCACCACCGTGGAGGGTTCCTGACATGCCGAGGACGAAGTTCACGCTGGCCGAGGCCGACATGCCGACCCACTGGTACAACATCGCCGCGGACCTGCCGGGCCCGCCCCTCGCACCGGCGCTCAACGCGGACACGGGCAAACCCCTGACGCGGGACGAGATGGCCCACACCATGCCGGAGCCGCTGATCGACCAGGAGACCGGCACGGACCGCACCTACGAGATACCCGAGCGGGTACGGGAGTTGTACGCCCTGTGGCGCCCCTCCCCGCTGTTCCGCGCCCACCGTCTGGAGCGGGCCCTGGACACCCCGGCGCGGATCTACTACAAGTACGAGGGCGTGGCACCGACCGGCAGCCACAAACCCAACACGGGCATCCCGCAGGCTTATTACAACAAGCTGGCCGGTAAGACGGGCCTGGTCACCGAGACGGGCGCGGGCCAGTGGGGCAGCGCCACCGCGCTGAGCGCCTCGTTCTTCGGCCTGACCGCCAAGATCTACATGGTCAGGGTGAGCTACCGGCAGAAGCCCCACCGCAGGTCGCTGATGGAGCTGTACGGCGCGGCCTGCGTGCCGAGCCCCAGCCCGCAGACGGCGGTCGGCCGGGCCGTGCTCGCCGACGACCCGGACTGCCCCGGCAGCCTCGGCATCGCCACCTCGGAGGCGCTGGAGGCGTTCGCCCAGGACCCCTCACTCGGTTATGTGCTCGGCAGCGGGGCCAACCATGTCCTGCTGCACCAGACCGTGATCGGCCAGGAGGCCCTCCGGCAGCTGGAGCTGGCCGACGACCACCCGGACATCGTGATCGGCTGCGCGGGCGGCGGCAGCAACCTCGCGGGCCTCGCGTTCCCCTTCCTGGGCGCCATGCTGCGCGGCGGCACACCGGTGCGGGTGATCGCGGCGGAGCCCGCCGCCTGCCCCACCCTGACCAAGGGCTCCGTCGTGTACGACTACGCCGACACCGGCAGGCTCGGCCCGCTGTTCCGGATGCACTCGCTCGGCCACACGTTCGTGCCACCGGCCGTGCACGCGGGCGGGCTGCGCGCACACGGCATGGCTCCGCTGATCAGCCGCGCGGTGGAGGACGGGCTCATCGAGCCCGTCGCCGTCGGCCAGGTCGCCTGTCTGGAGGCGGGCGTCACCTTCGCCCGCGCCGAGGGCGTCCTGCCCGCGCCCGAGTCGACGCACGCCGTCCGCGTCGCCATCGACGAGGCGGTGCGGTGCCGGGAGGAGGGTGTCTCCCGCGCCATCGTGTTCGGTCTCTCCGGCCACGGCCACTTCGACCTGGCCGCCTACGACTCGTACTTCGCCGGTGAGCTGACCGAGGCCGAGGCCGACGACGAGGCGCTGGCCCGGGCCGCGTCGAGCATCCCGCAGGTGACCGCCGTATGACGGCGCGGAGCTCCGCCGATCCGGAGCCGTCCGTGGCGGGGGCCGGGACGGCGGCCGTCGTCGACGCCCACGGCATGGGCGCCTTCCTGCCCGCGGCCCTGGCCCGGCACCGGGTCGCGTGCGTCCATGTGCGCTCCGACACCCCGGACCTCCAGATGGCGGGCCGGGCGGCGGGGGACTTCGCCGTGGACATACAGCACCACGGCGACGTGGCCGCCACCGCCCGAGCGCTGCGCGCACACGGCGTCGGCTTCGTCATCGCGGGCACCGAGTCGGGCGTCCTGCTCGCCGACCGGCTCTCCGCCGAACTCGGCACGCCCGGCAACGGCATGGCACGGCCGACGGCCCGGCGGGACAAGTACGAGATGACCCGGGCCGTCCGGGAGGCCGGACTGGCCACCGCGGCGGGCATCGCCACCTCGTCCGCGCGGGAGCTGACACGGTGGGCGCGCGAGCACGACTCCTGGCCGGTGGTGGTCAAACCGCGGTCCAGCGCCGGTACGGACAACGTCCGCTTCTGCCACGCGGAGCAGGACCTGAAGGAGGCGTTCGAGGCCGTCACCGCCGACACCGACCGCTACGGCGGTGACAACACGACGGTGCTCGCCCAGGAGTACCTGCGTGGTGACGAGTACTTCGTCAACACCGTGAGCCGCGACGGGTCCCACCACCTGGTGGAGGTGTGGAGGTACCACAAGAGCCCCATCGACGGCGCCCGTCCGATGTACGACTTCGAGGAACCGGTGCCGCCCGAGGACCCGGCGGTCGCCACCGTCGTGCCGTACGTCCTGTCCGTCCTGGACGCGCTGGAGATCCGCAACGGCGCGGCGCACACCGAGGTGATCCTCACCGCGCGCGGGCCGGTCCTCGTCGAGAGCGCCGCGCGGGCCGGTGGATCGCACGCCCCCGCGGTGGTCTCGCGGTTCCTCGGCACCGACCAACTCGACTGCATGGCACGGGCCATCGCCCGCCCCGAGGACCTCTTCGCACGCAGACTGCCCCGCTACCGGCCCTCGTCCCGACTGCGGTACGTGACGCTCGTCAACCCGTACGAGGCGGCGGTCCTGTCGGCCGGGCACCTGGCGGAGCTGCGCTCGCTCGACTCCTTCGTCGACCTGGTCCTCACCGTCCCGCAGGACACACCGCTGCCCCGCACCGTCGACCTGTTCACCTCACCCGGCTACCTGTACCTCGCCGCCGCCGACCCCGCCCGGGTCGAGGCGGACTACCGGCGACTGCGCGACCTGGAGAAGAACGGCCTCTACGACGCCTCCCGGGGCGACCGGCCCGCCTGACCCCGGCGACATCAACCACCGAAAGGCACCCGCATCCCATGACCCGGACGAAGTCCTCCCTCGACGCTCTCGCCGACTACCCGGCGGACTGGACGCACCGCGCCAAGCCGATCTTCCCGGGCGAGCCCCTGTACCTGCCCGGAGCCTGTCTGAAGTGGTACGACATCCGAGGCGCCGACCAGGACGCCACCCCGGAGGTCAGCGCCGAGGCGCGGGACTTCCTCGCGGCGGAGGCCACGGCCGAACGGCTCGAGTTCCGCCAGGAACTGGGGTTCGTCCTGCTGCACCGGGACGGCGCCAAGTACTTCATGCTCGTCTGCGTCTGGCGGGACAAGAACGAGATGTGGCAGGGCCTCTACTACAAGGACGACGCGGGCTTCCTGCCCTACCCGCCGAAGCCCGGCTTCCTGCGGCCCACCCAGAGCATCGAGGAACTCGACGCCACCGCCCACGAGCGGCGCGGCTGGTCCCGCTACCTGCTGTCGGAGCGCGACCACGCCGCCAAGCAGGCGTACCTCGACGACCTGTGCACCGGCGAACTGGTCTAGTTCACATGCCGACGTCAGGGGAGCAACCGCGGACCCCCGCCCCCCGTGCGCCCGACGGCCGCCGACTGGTCGTGCTCGGTGTGGCCGCCAGCGATTCCCATGTGGTGGCCAACCAGCTCATCGCCCACTTCCTGGGCGAGGTCGGCTTCCACGTGGTCAACCTGGGCGCGTGCACCTCCGTCGAGGAGTTCGCCGACGCCTGCGCGGACCACCCGGAGGCCGAGGCGGTCCTGATCGGCAGCCTCAACGGCCACGCCCACGAGGACCTGCGCGACCTGGCGGAGGCCAAGCTGTCGGGACGCATCCGCTGCCCGGTCGTGGTCGGCGGGAACCTGTCGGTGGGCAGCCGGAAGGACCCCTCGGCCCTGGCCCGGCTGTACGCCTGCGGCGTGGACCGGATCGTGGCGGACCCCGCCGACCTGCCCGCCGTACTGGACGAACTGCGGGCCGACCGGGCCTCGGTCGGGCGATGCGCGCGGTCGGCCGCGTCATGAACCGGCCGATACCCCTCGCCTCCGCGGGGCGCCGGGGAGGCAGGCGGGGCGCCGGGGTGCCCGGCTCCGTACCCGGTCTGCGGGAGTCGGTCTCCTACATCACCTCGCTGGGCAAGCCCACCGTGGCGCAGGTGCTCGGCGAGGCGCGGGCCCGACGGCGGGTGGCCGTGCAGCCCCGGTGCGGAGTCGGCGGCCACGAGGAGATGAGGGCACTGCTGCGCGCCCTGGAGACGGAGGCCGAACCCGACGTCCTCACCGTGACCATCGACTCCCACACCCGGTTGCGGCGCTTCGAACAGGCGGCGCGCACCCTTGCCACGCGGCCGGAGGATCTCAACGGCTATCCGCTCGTCGCCCATGGCTGGCGCCGGGGCCGGGAACTCAACGAGGCGGTCGCGGCCCCGCTGGAGGTGCGGCACGGTTCGCCGGACCCCCGGCCCCTCTTCGACGTCTCGCTCGCCAGCGGCTTCACGTCGTTCGAGGGCGGCGGGATCTCGTACAACCTGCCCTACGCGAAGGCGGTGCCGCTGACCACGTCGCTGGCCGCCTGGGAGGCCGTGGACAGGAGGTGCGGGGAGCTGGCCGAGTCGGGGGTCGTGGTCGACCGGGAGCTCTTCGGCACCCTGACCGCCGTCCTGGTGCCGCCCTCGGTCAGCCTGGCCGTCAGCGTCCTGGAGGCGGTGCTCGCCGCCCGGGCCGGGGTGCGGTGCGTCTCCGTCGCCTATCCGCAGGGCGGCCATCTGGCCCAGGACGTGGCCGCGCTGGAGACCATCCCGGAGCTGGCCGGGAGATACCTGCCCGCGGGCGTCGACGTCCACCCCGTGCTGCACGAGTTCATGGGCGTCTTCCCGAGGCTCCGCCGCCATGCCGAGGACCTGATCCTCTACGGCGCCCTGGTGGCCCGGCTGGGCGGCGCCTCCAAGATCATCACCAAGACCCACCAGGAGGCGCTGGGCATCCCCGGCACCCGCGCGAACATCGAGGGACTCAGGCTCGCCGACCGGTGCAACTCCCCGCTGCTGGGCTTCCTTTCCCGGTCGCTGGACCGGGACCGGGTACGCCGCGAGCGGGAGTGGATACTGGCCGAGGTCGACGAGATCGTGAAACCGGTCCTGGCGCGCCGGGACCTGATACCGGCGATCGCCGAGGCGTTCGACCAGGGCACCCTCGACATCCCGTTCAGCGCCAGCCGGTTCGCCCGGTCCCGGGTCATCCCGAAGCGGGACCCCGAGGGAGCCGTCCGCTACCTCTCGCCCGGCGGCCTCCAGCTGTCCGCCCGCTCCCTGGCGCGCCACCGGGAACTCCTGCGCCTGCCCGCGGGACCCAGCCCACCGGCCCGCTCGCTGCTCGCCGATCTGACCGCTGACATCAACTACTTCCCGAACCTGTTCAACGAGGAATCCCCGTGACGAGTCCGAAGCGCGTCCTCCTCATCGGAGGCCCGGATTACCAGCTGCGGAAGGCCAAGGACCTGGGCCTGGACGTCGTGTACTGCCAGTTCGAGCAGGACTTCGCCCCCGAGCAGCGGGACCTGGTCGACGACGTCCTGCTCACCGACTACACCGACTGGACGACCCTGCGGCCGCTGGTGGAGGAGGCGTACGAGAAGTGGGGCTTCTCGGCCGCCGTCTCGCTGACCGAGCCCGGCCTCGACCCCGTCGCCCGCGTCAACGACCTGCTGGGGCTGGGCGGAACGCCGTACGAGGTGAGCCATCGGTTCACCGACAAGTGGCTGATGCGCCGCCGCCTCGCCGAGACCGCGCCCGACGGCCTGCTGCCGGTGGCCGCGGGACTGGTGGACGGCCACGACAGCCTCGTCCGGTTCGGCGAGGCACACGGCTACCCGTTCATCGTCAAGCCCGGCAACGGCACCGCCAGCTTCGGCGTGATGGTGGTGCGGGACCGTGCCGCCACCGAACCGGTCTGGCGTCAGGTCCAGCACCTGCGGGCCGGTTCCGGGCATCCGCTGATCGACGCCTACCGGATCGACCGGTTCGTCATGGAGGAGTACGTCGAGGGGCCGCTCTACAGCGCCGAGGCGTTCAGCTTCGACGGCCGGCACGTGGTGATGGCCGTGACGGAGGCGATCACGGAGAAGTCGAACCACGTCCATGTCGGGCATGCCCTCCCGGCCCGGCTCGCCCCGGACGTCGAGCGGGCGGTCGTCGGCACGGCGGTCGCGTTCCTCGACGCCATGGGCTTCCGGGACGGCCCCACGCACACGGAGATCATCCTCGGCCCGCGCGGCCCGGTGATCTGCGAGTCGCAGAACCGGGTCGGCGGCGCCCTGCTGACCGACATGATCGAGGACGTCTACGGCCACGACCCGATGTCGATGGCCATCGGGTGGCCGGTGGGCCTGGTGGAACCGCTGCCGGAGCGGTCGGCCCCGCGCGGAGCGGCCGCCAGCTGGCTGCTGTTGGCCGACGAGGGACGGGTGCACCGCGTCGACGGACTCGACACGGTCGGGGCGGACCCGGACACGGTGGCGGTCGACCTCTGGGTGCGCCCCGGCGACCTGGTACGGCCGTTCGTCGGCCAGTGGGACGGCCTGGGGCATGTGGCCGCCCGGGGCCCCGACACGGACACCGCCGTGGCCCGGTCCCGCCGGGCCGCCGACCGGCTCGTGATCCACACCCGCCCGGCATGACGGCATGGAAGGGGAGCACACCGATGGCCGGTCCGATCCTCGGGGTCACCGCATGACCTCATCCGTCGATCCGCGGCACCGGGCGGCCGCGGCACGCCCGCGGCTGCTGACCCGGGCGCTGCTGATGCGCTTCGTCACCGTCATCGGCTCCTCCGCCAGCTTCTTCCTCCTGCTGTCGGTCGTCCCGATGTACGCGCAGAGCGTGCCGGGCCGGGGCAGCGACGAGGCGGGCCTGGTCACCGGCGCGCTGATGCTGGCGACCGTCGTCGGCGAGCTGATGGCCCCGTGGCTGGCCGCGCGCTGCGGCTATCGCGTGGCACTGGGCGCGGGGCTGCTCTTGCTGGGTGCTCCGGCCCTGGCCCTGACGGTCTCGCAGAGCATGGTGTGGATCGTCGCGGTGTGCTTCGTACGCGGTCTCGGCTTCGCGTTCGCCGTCGTGGCGGGCGGGGCGCTGACGGTGTCGCTGATCCCGCCCGAGCGCCGCGGCGAGGGGCTGGCCCTGACCGGCATCGTGGCCGGTGTGCCCTCGCTCGTGGGGTTGCCGCTCGGGGTGTGGCTGGCCTCGCACACGGGATACGGCCCGGTCTGCGCGGTGGCGGCCCTGCTGGCGCTGGTCGCCATCGCCGCCGTGCCGGGCCTCCCCGACCGGGAGGCCGCGTCGGGCCCGCCGCTCGGGGTGTTCGCGGGGGCCCGGTCCGGCGCGCTCGTCCGTCCCACGGCCGTCTTCGCGGTGACCGCGCTGGGCGCGGGGATCGTCGTCACGTTCCTGCCGCTGGCCGTGGCGTCGCGCCATTCCGCAGTGGTGGCCGCGGCGCTGTTCGTGCAGCCCGCCGCCGCGACCGTCTCCCGCTGGTTCGCCGGGCGGCACGGCGACCGGCACGGGCCCGCCGGGCTGGTGGTGCCGGGGCTGCTCGCTTCGGCCGTCGGCATACTCGTCGTCGCCCTCACGGACGTCCCCGTCGCGGTCGTCGCGGGCGTGGCCGTGTTCGGGATCGGTTTCGGCATCACCCAGAACGCGACCATCACGCTGATGTACTCCCGGGTCCCGGCCTCCGGATACGGGACGGTGAGCGCTCTGTGGAACGTCGCCTACGACGCGGGTATGGGCATCGGCGCCGTCGGCTTCGGCGCGGTGGCCGGTCTGACCGGCTATCCCTGGGCCTTCGTCCTCACCGCGGCCCTGATGCTGACGGCCCTCGTCCCGGCCTGGTGGGACCGAGCGGTGGAGGGGAAGGCGCATCGCGGGTGAGGGCGTGGTCGGCCCCAGGGCCGGGGGTGTCAGTCGAAGAGGTCGGTCTCGTCCCGGAGGATCTTGTCGCGCAGCGGCTGGAAGTTGACCCACGCGAAGTCGTCACCGCCGATGTCCCGGCAGGTCGCCGCGGCCGTCTCGTGGTCGATGTGCACCACCTTGCCCGCCGCCTTGGCCAGCAGCTGCGCCTGGCAGGAGCGTTCCATGGTGACGAACCACCAGGCGGCGGCCTCCACCGACCGTCCCACGGTGAGAAGCCCGTGGTTGCGCAGGATCACCGCCTTGTGCCCACCCAGGGCGCGGGCGATGCGGCGGCCCTCCTCGGTCTCGTCCACCAGGCCGTTGTACTCCTCGTACAGGCCGTGGTCCTCGTAGAACGCGCAGACGTCCTGGGTGATCGGCTCCAGCTTCTCGCCCAGCGCGGAGAGTGCCTTGCCGTGCAGGGAGTGGCTGTGGGCCGCCGCGACCACCTCGGGGCGCGCGGCGTGGATCTGCGAGTGGATCGCGAACGCGGCCTCGTTGATGTCGTACCGGCCGTGCACCACCTCGCCCGCGGAGTTGACGAGCACCAGATCGCTGACCCGGATGTGCTGGAAAGACATTCCGTAGGGGTTCACCCAGAAGTGATCGGTGTGTTCGGGATCGCGCGCCGTGATGTGGCCGGCGATTCCCTCCTCGAACCCGAATCTTCCGAAGAGGCGGAATGCGATGACCAGACTCTCCTGGCGATGCCGCCGCTCTTCCGTGACGTCCTCGTAAATGCGCGGCGCCCGTAAGGACAGCTGGTCCCTCGGTATCGGCTTCAGGTCGGCGAGGCTCACTCGATCCTCCTTCGGGAACGCGATCAGGCGACGTCATCATGCCGTATTCGCCCGCCGTCGACCAAGGGGTTTCCGGAAAGCCCCGGCATCGGACCCGGCGGGCGGAGACGATCAACTGGCTGGAAACACGGTGTTGGCCGGAAAAGAGCTCGGGATACGCTTCCGGCGGCCTTTTCGGAACCGGAATATGGGTAACGAGGGAGAACGCAGTGCCGCAGTCGCCGCCCGTGCCGCATCTGATCCTGGTGGACGCGCCTCCCGGACCGGGATCGCGGGACATCCTCAGCGCCCTGCCAGGCGTGGCCCGCTGCAGTGTCGTCACGCTGCGCTGGGGCACGCGCGAGGACCAGGACCTGCGGGTCGGGCAGTTGGCGGAACTCGGCCCCGTCCAGGTCGTCGAACGACCGGATCAAGCCATCGACGAGGTGCTCCGGATCGCCGCGCGGTCCGGACCCGTGGACGGCGTGCTGGCCCTCAGTGAGCTGGTGAGCTACCACGCCGCCGTGGCCGCCGCCGCGCTCGGGCTGCCGTCCAACCCGCCCGTCGCGGCCGCTCGCCTGCGCCGCAAGGACCTGCAACGCGAGGCGTTGCGGGCGGCGGGAGTGCCCGGCCCGGCGTTCGCCGTCGTGTCGGACGAGGACGGTCTGCGGTCCGCCGCCGCGGAGTTGGCGTTCCCGGTGGTGCTCAAGCCCGCCGTCGGCGTCGGCAGCCTCTGTGTGACGCTCGTGCACGACCTGCCCGAACTGGTCGCCGCCTTCCGGCGGGCGGCCGGGATGTACGCGACGGACCCGCGCGTCATCGGCGCTCCGCCGGTGTTCGTCGTGGAGGAGGTCATCGAGGGCCGCAACTGGCACGCCGACGACCGTATGGGCACCCGGGTCAGCGTCGAGTCCCTGATCCACGACGGCACGGTCCACCATCTGGCGGTCACCGACAAGCTGCCGCTGGCGCCACCCTTCCGGGAAGTGGGGGACGTGATGCCGTCCGGCCTGCCGGAGCCCCGGCTCACGGAGATTCGGCGGGCCACCACCGACGCGCTGCGGGCCCTGGGCGTCACGCGCGGCGCCACCCACACGGAACTCATGCTCACCGCCACCGGCCCGGTCGTCATCGAGATCAACGGGCGCATCGGCGGGGGAGTGTCCGAACTCCTGCGCGCCGCCGCCGGATACGACGTCGTGGAACAGCTGGCACGCATCGCGCTCGGACAGGCGCCCACGGGCCTGCCCCGGTTCCGCGGCCACGCCTTCTACTACACGCCGCAGCCGCCGCAGGGGGAGTACGAGGTGATCGAGATCGGCGGCGAGGAGGAGATCGCCCGGCTCCCCGGTGTACGGGAGGTAGTACGCGCCAAGCGGCGCGGGGACCGGCTGGTCGCCGACGAGGGGACGATCTCGCACCCGTTCCGGGTGCTCGCGACGAGCGACGACTTCGGCGACTTCTTCACCCGGCTGAAGGCGATCGAGGGCGCCATCACCCTGGAACTGGCCCCGCTGCGACCGTCCCCCGGCCCCGGCGCACGATGAGGCGGTACGTCGAACTCTTCCACCGCCCGGGGCTGAGACAGGCCGAGTTCTTCTCGGTCCTGGGCCGGTTCGGCTACGTCGCCTGCGGGCTGGGAGCCCTCTTCCTGGGGACCGCCCGCCTCGGCATCGGTGTCGGTGGCCTGGGCGCGGGCGGGCTCATGCTCGGGGTCGCCGTCGGCAGTCCCGTCGCCGGACGGCTGAGTTCCCGGTACGGCACCTCCGCGGTCTACGCCACGATGGCCTGCGTCAGCGTCCCGGGCACCGTGCTGGCGCTGGCCGGGGCCGACGGCGGGTCGGTCCCCTCGTTCGTCGCGGGCTGCTGCGTCATCGGCATGACGACACCGCCGATGGGGGCGGCGATGCGCGCCCTGTGGCCGAGGTCGGGGACCCCGGAACCGCTGCGGGGGACGGCGAACTCCCTGGAGTCCGTGGTCACGGAACTGCTCTTCGTCGTCGCGCCGCCGGTGACCGGAGTGCTGGCCGCGCTCCGCCCCGGACTGGCCCTGGCCTTCGCCGACGGCTGTGTCGTCGTCGGCGGAGTGGGCTTCTCGTGCACCCGGCTCGTGCGCGAGTGCCTGGGCCCGGACGGCGGTGCCCGGCGCCGGGGCTCCTCCCGGAAGGTGTCGGCGCCGGTGGCCTGGATGGTGGCCGTCGGCGGCGTGACGGCGGTGGTGACCGGAGCCATGGACGTGTCCGTCGTGTCGGTGCTGGGCGACGCCGGTGACGCGGAGGCGGCGGGGTTCGTGCTGCTCGCGCCCGCGCTGGCGAGCGTGCTGAGCGGCACGGCCTATGGGCTGCTGCCGACCGAACCGGCGCCCGGCCGCCGATTCGGCCGACTGCTGCTCGCCTGGCTCCCCCTTTTCGCCCTCGCCGCCCTGCCGTCGGACCCCTGGCTGCTGGCGGGCGCCCTCTTCCTCGCCGGTATTCCGATGGCCGCGATCGGGATCGAGGAATTCAACCTGCTCAGCCGGATCGCCGACTCGCAGGCCCGGCTGCAGGAGGTGTTCACCTGGGCCGGTGCCAGTGCGAACATCGGCGTGGCCTGCGGGAACGCGCTGGGCGGCTATGTGGCGGAGCATGCGGGCAGTTCCGTCGGCCGCTGGATTCCCGCGGCCGCGGTGGCGGCGGCCTGCGCACTGTATTTCGCGGGCGCTCTCCGATTCCGTCGGCAAATGCCCGGCATGATCTACAGCCCGGCGAAATCAATGGTCGACACTCCTGTTCAGAGGTAAGAAATGACGCATCCGCACATCCTTGTTCTCGCCGGAAACGCCCGCATTCTGGAGAAGGCGGCAAAGCTGGGTCTGCGTGTCACGAATTTCGAGAAGCCCGGTACGTTCGACCCGCAGGTGGTCCCGTACTGCTCCCGGCTGCATCTCTTCGACTTCCAGGACATACGGCTCGTCACGGAACTGGCCCGGACGCTGCACGCAGTCGACCCCTTCTCCCGGATCATCACGCACAGCGAGATCGGGCAGGTCATCTCCGGGCATCTGAACACCACCCTGGGACTTCCGGGCAACGGCCTGGAGGTCACCCGGACCCTGCACGACAAGCTGGCGCTGCGGGAACTGCTGAACGACAAGGGCCTGGGGCCCGTGCCCGCCGCCCGCAGGACGACCCGCGAGGACCTCCGCGCCTTCGTGGGCGAGCACGGGGGCGCGGTCGTCAAACCGCTGATGGGCTCCGGCAGCCTCGGGGTGCGCAAGGTCCGCACGGTCGACGAGGTGCCCGAGGTCTGGGAGTGGATCGACTCGTACGGTGTCGGCGACTTCATGATCGAGGCGCTGCTGACCGGCGAGGAGCTGAGCGTCGAGACCTTCTCCCACGCCGGACGGCACACCGTCCTCGCGGTCACGGGGAAGGACACCAAGGACGGGGTGATCGAGCAGGGGCACGTCGTGCCCGCGGCGCTGGACGAACAGGACGCCACGGCGGTCCGCGAGTTCACCTGTGCGGTGCTGGACGGTGTGGGCCTCGTGGACGGTGTGGCCCACACCGAGATCATGCTGACGGCGCGGGGGCCGCGGGTGATCGAGTCGCACAGCAGGGCCGGAGGCGACCGCATCAGCAAGCTCGTCGAACTGGCCACCGGGATCGACCTGGAGGCGCTGCCGTTCCAGCTGGCCGCCGACCCGGGCTTCACCGTCCCGGTCCCCCGGCCGCGGGGCGGGGCAGCCGTCCAGTTCCTCGATGTGGCGCCGGGCCGGATCACCGAGGTGTCCGGTGTCGACGCCGCCCGAGCCATGGACGGGGTGGTGGAACTGAGCGTGCGGGCCGAGGTCGGGGACGTCGTCCGGCCCGTGCAGTGGTCCGACGACAGGCCGGGCTATGTCCTGGTGCGGGCGCCCACCGGGGCGGAGGCCGCGCGGCGCGTCCGGGAGGTCGCCGAGTCGATCGTCATGCGGACCACACCGGTCGCCGACGAGCCCGCGCCCACGATGGGGGACGTTCTCGCCGAGGCCCACGAAGCGCTGGACCCGTTCGCACGAGGGGGGTCGGAGGACGAATGGAGCCGGAAGTGAACGCGGCACTCGCACCGCGCCAGGCACACGTCTTGGATCACCCGACGATCGTCCGGTGCGTGCAGCGGTGGTGGAGCGACTCCCGCACACCCGACCAGGCCCGCGAACTGTCGCTGCTCCTGCCGAAGTTGTTCCTGCAGTTCTTCTCCGGCACCAGTCTTGTACTGGAGGACGACGCGGGGATCAGAGCGTTCCTCATCGGGTTCTACGCCGCGGACAACGACGACGAGGGCTACATCCACTTCGTGGGAGTCGACCCGACGCTGCGCGGACAGGGTCTGGGCCGCACGCTCTACACGGAGTTCCTCCGACGTGCCGCCGCCGCGGGCCGTCGCGAGGTGCGTGCGATCACCTCGCCGGGCAACACCGGTTCCATCGCGTTCCACCAGAGCATGGGGTTCACTCTCGAACCGGGCGATCGCGAGGCCGACGGCTTGCCCGTGCGCATCGACTACGACGGCCCGGGGCAGGACCGGGTCTGCTTCCACTGGAAGATCGTGCCCGGACACGAATGACGCTCGTGCGTCGAGCCCGGGGGAGCTTCTCGGCCAGTGTCGGCTGAACAACTTGCGGGCCACTCCGCGCCCTTGCCAACATCGATTGCTTGTCTCCGGCACTGATCCCATCGAGGAGGAACCTCTTGAAGTACGTCAAGCTGGGCTCGACCGGTATGGACGTGTCGCGGATCTGCCTGGGTGCCCTGAGTTTCGGCTTTCCCGGCGAGGGCGTGCACGCCTGGACCCTGGACCTCGACGAGGCGCGGCCGATGATGCTGCGGGCGCTGGAGTCCGGAGTGAACTTCCTGGACACCGCCAACGTCTACTCGGCCGGGTCCAGTGAGAAGATCGTCGGACAGATACTCGGCGAATACGGTCACCGCGACGAGATCGTGCTGGCGACCAAGGTCCACGGGCGAACACGGCCCGGACCCAACGGTGTCGGGCTGTCCCGCAAGGCGATCATGACCGAGATCGACAACAGCCTGCGCAGGCTCGGCACCGACTACGTCGACCTCTACCAGATCCACCGGTGGGACCCGGCGACGCCGATCGAGACCACCATGGAGGCGCTGCACGACGTGGTGAAGGCGGGCAAGGCCCTGCACATCGGCGCGTCCTCGATGTGGGCTTGGCAGTTCGCCAAGGCCCAGTACATCGCCGATAAGAACGGCTGGACCCCCTTCACCACCATGCAGAACCACTACAACCTGATCTACCGCGAGGAAGAGCGGGAGATGCTGCCGCTGTGCGCCGACCAGAACATCGCCGTCATCCCGTGGAGCCCCCTGGCCAGGGGGCGGCTCGCCCGGGCCTGGGACAGCGTCAGCGTCCGCAGCGAGACCGACGAGTTCGGCAAGACCCTCTACCGCGACACCGACCAGGAGATCGTCGAACGGCTCGGACGACTGGCCGCCAAACGTGAGCTGCCGATGGCACAGCTCGCGCTGGCTTGGCTGCTCTCCAAGCCGGAGATCACGTCCCCCATCGTCGGCGCCACCAAGATGAGCCATCTCCAGGACGCCATCGACGCGGTGGACGTGGAACTCGACGACGAAGAGATCAACTACCTCGAAGAGCCGTACCAGCCGCACCACGTGGTCGGACACCCCATCACCCAGCTGCCCGGCCAGCACTGAGCGGACCGGTGCGTGGCGCTGACCGCACGGCGTCGGCTCAGCCTTGCCGCAGGACCGGCTCCTTCAGGGCTTCCGGGAACCGGATCAGCAGGTCGGCCAGCTCGTCGGCCAACTCCCGGGCGTGGTCGGCGCCGAGCTGATCTCCGCGATGGGCCACCAGCCCGATCAGCTGGTCGTCCTGCTCCGCCATGGTCACGGTCAGGCCGAACTTGGCGTTCTCGCTGCGCAACGAGTCGTTCAACACCGGGGTCAGCCGCGTACCGTCCAGCACGGCGGCGTGGCCGTCCAGCAGGTTCATGTTCAGCATGACGTTCATATAGGGGGTGTGCCCGAACCGGCGGACCGGGTTCAGCCGGGTGATGACGTCGTCGAACTGGACGGTCTGGTGCTCCAGCGCACCCAGTGCCTCGCCGCGCATCCGCAGCAGGGCGTCCAGCACGGTGCTGTCCTCGGTGACCCGGGAGCGCAGCACCGTGGTGTTCAGGCAGGGGCCGAGCAGTTCGGCGAAGCGCGGCTCGTCCCGGTTCGCCGTCGGAGAGCCGAAGGTGACATCGTCGAGTCCGGTCCACCGGTGCAGGGTCACCGCCAGCGCCGTGGCGGCCACCATGAACCAGCTGACGCCGTGCTCGGACTGCACCGCGCGCAGCGCATCCAGTAGCCCCGCGGGCAACGGGATCTGGAACGCCCCGTTCGGCTCCGGCTGCCTCGGCGCGGGCAGCGGCGTGTCCGAGGGCGCTCCCTCCAGCGCGGACGCCCAGTAGTCCAGGTCGGTGTCCCGGGAAGCGCTGTCCCGCTGCCACTGTTGGTAAGCGGCGAACTCCCGGTACTGGACGACCGGTTGCGGCCTGTCCGGGGCGGTGTAGCAACGGTCCAGCTCCGCGAGCAGGACGGGAACCGACTCGCCGTCGATCACCAGGTGGTGCAGGCAGAGCAGCAGCGCCTGGCGGCCGTCGCCGAGATCGCCGAGGGCGGCCCGCAGCAGCTGGCCGGACTCGAGATCGAACGGCAGGCGCAGGGCGGCGTCCAGCCAGTCCCTCATGCCGTCGGGGGCGTTCCGCAGGTCGAGCGGCTCCACCTGAGGCACCCACGGCGGCCGCAGCCGCACGGACAACGCGTTGTCGTCCTCGACGAACCGGGTACGCAGTATCTCGTGCTCGGCCACCAGCCGACCCAGTGCCAGGCCCAGCCGGTCGGGGTCCAGGTGGCCCTCCACCCGCCAGGCGAGCGGCACATGATTGCGCACGCTCGGATCGATCAGCTCGGCCAGCCAGATACGCCGCTGGAAAGCGGTCATCTCCAGGGGAATATCCGTGGAGACGGCATACGGAAGCGGTGCCGAAGGCGCCGTCAACCCCAGCACATGCTCGGTGAATTCACCCAATCGGGAGTGCTCGAAAAGTGCCCTGAGCGGGATACGTACCCCGAATTCCTCCCCTGCCGCACTCACCAGGGAACCGGCCATCACGGACTGGCCGCCCAGAGTGAAGAACGAGTCGTCCGGCTTGATCCCGTCCTTCTTCAGGACGTGTTCCCACACGGCGGTCATCCGGTCCAACTGCGGAATACCGGATAGGGAGTCCATGAGCATGGCGTCTCCTTTCTGGAAGGCATTTCCCCAGACCTCGGCAAGGCTACAGCCCGGGTGCGGGGCGGGAGATATTTCCGTGCGATACGGCTGCCTGTCGAGAGCCCCTGACGTTCGACAGGATGACGCGGCCCCCGGACTGTGATCGGATCGAACCTCGGTGAGCGATCCACTCGCGGGGGATGAGGATGTCGGACAACGGTTTGCTGCACACTCCGGTTCTCGATGAGGCGCGGACGGGCACGGCCTGGCTCGACAGTGCCGGACGGCCGCTGACCTACCAGGAATTGAACGAGCGGTCGGGACGGCTCGCGAGGCGTCTGGCCGACGCGGGAGCCGGTCCCGGCGAGCGGGTCGCGCTGTTCCTGGAACGCGGGGCCGACATGGCGATCGCCATGCTCGGGGTGCTGCGGGCAGGTGCGGCGTTCGTGCCCCTTGGTCTGGAGGAACCCGCCCCCCGACGGGCACAGATCCTGGCGGACTGCGCACCGGTCGTGACGCTGGTGCACGAGGCGACGGCGGACCGCTTCCGGCACGACCAGGTCCGCACACTCGGCGTGGACGGCGATGCGGAAGGTGAATCGGCCGCCGACGCCGCCCCGGACGATCCCGCGTACGTCATCTACACCTCCGGATCGTCCGGCACGCCCAAGGGCGTCGTCGTCGAGCACCGCAACCTCACACCCCATCTGGACTGGCTCGCCGAGCGGCTCCCGCTGGGGCCGGGCGATCGGCTGTTGCAGGTGGCGCCCTACACGTTCGACGCCTCGCTGACCGACTTCCTCTGGCCGCTCGGTGCGGGCGCCACGGTGGTCTCACTCGCCGAGGGCGATCATCTGGACCCGCTCGCCCTCGCCACCGCACTCGTCGAGCACGAGATCACCGCGGTCCGGCTCCCCCCGGCGATACTTCCGGCACTGCTCGACGAGCCGGAGTTCCAGAAGGCCACGAACCTGCGGTACCTGATCAGCGGCGGGGACCGGCTGCCGACCTCGACGGCCCGCCGGATCGCCGAACTGCTCCCCGGAGCAAGGCTGTTCAACCGGTACGGACCGACCGAGACGGCCGTGGCGGTCGCCTACCACGAGTTCGACGCGAGCACGGACACCGGACCGGAGGTACCGATCGGCCGCGGCGTCACCGGCGCCGAGCTGCATGCCTCCCCGGAGGGGGAGTTGCTGATCGGCGGCGCCTGCGTAGCGCGTGGCTACCTCGGCGACACCGTGGTCACGGCGGAGCGGTTCGTCCGGCTGCCGGACCTGGGCCGGGTGTTCCGGTCCGGTGACCGTGTCCGGACCACCACCGCGGGCGTGCTGGAGTTCCTCGGCCGGGACGACGAGCAGGTGCAGATCAATGGACTCCGGGTGGAGATCGGGGAGGTGCGGGCCGCTCTGCGTACGCATCCGGATGTCGAGGACTGTGTGATCCTGCCTCAGGATCACGCCCTCGCCGGGTACGTGGTGGCCACGGCCGACCGGCAGTCGGCCGAGGAGATCCACGACTACCTGCGGGACAGGCTGCCGGGCCACATGGTGCCCAACGTGATCACGTTCGTGGACCGGTTGCCGATGACCGACCGGGGCAAGGTGGATCTCGCGGCCCTGCGCGCCACGCACGCCGCGAGCGGCACGGTGTCCGCCACGGACCGCCCGGCACCCACCGAGAACCCGGTGCGGGACGTGGTCCGACGGGTGTGGTCCGAGCTGCTGGGCGGCATCGAACTGCGGGACCACGACGACTTCTTCCAGCGCGGTGGTCATTCGCTGCTCGCGGTGAACGCGGTCGGCCGCATCCGCGCGGAACTGGGCCACCGGGTACCGGTGCGGATCATCTTCCAGAAGACGACCCTGGGGGAGTTCACCGAGGCGGTCACGGAGATCGTCACCCCGGAACAGGTCCCGGAATGAGACCGAGATGCTCGGGGCACACCAGGTCGAACTTCAACGCCAGCGTTACCAGCGTGACCCGCTTCCACGCCCGGGTCATCCCCCGCGGGGCCGCGATCCCGAGCTTCGTGGCCAGGTAGTCGATGTGATAGTTGACCGCCGAGCGGCCGAGCGGCCGGTCGGCGGCGGACAACCGGGCCGAGACCTGCGCCGGGGTCGGTACCGCCGCCACCCCGCAGTCCCGCAGTCTCGGCTCGCACAGGCAGACCAGCACCTGGAAGTACCGGCTCTGCTCGTCCAGCAACGGAATCCCGGCGCCACCCGGCCCGGTGGCGGACCGGCGTTCCGGGGCATGGACGGTGAAGCTGTTGCCCCCGGCGCCCACGGTCAGCGTCACCCGGCTCAGCTCGAAGGGGATCGGCACCCCGACCCGGCCCGCCTGCACCTTGACGTACTCCCCGGCGCCCTCCAGGTTCTCCACGCAGTAGGTGCCCGCCGTGCCGTGGTTCGACATCAGCCAGTAGTCGCCGAACGCGTGGATACGGCCCGCGGTCAGTGCCTGGTCGGTGCCTACGGTGATCTCCCCGCCCCGCCAGCCGAACAGCACGCTGTCGCCGTCGGGCAGTTCCATGGCCGGTGACCGCCCGTCGAGGCAGATCAGCACCGACCGGGCGGCGAGGTCAGCCCGCGACACGGTCGGCGTCCACGAAGGAACCACGGAGCACGTCGGCGATCCCGGCCGCGGCGGCACCGGGCACGATCGTGGGGTCGTGATCGATGCGCAGCGCCAGCTCCCCCTGGTCATGGACGGCCGTGACGATCACTGGTTCCTCGATCCTGTTGCCCGGCAGGTACCTGAACCGGCCGGGCACCCCGTCCAGCACCGGCGCCGGGCGGCGTGTGCGGTCGATGAGGGTCAGTACGAGATCGAGGTGCCCGGTCCACGACGCGTGACTCGCCCGGGCGGCCCGGACGACCTCGTCGAACGGGGTGTCCACGAACTCCAGATCCTCCCACCAGCTCTCGCGCACGTCGTCGCCCTGCGGGTTGGCGAGGACGGTGTTGAGGAAGCAGCCGACCACACCCGCCCGGTCCTGGCCTCCCCAGGTGTAGGCGACCGGCGCGGTTCCCGGTGCCCCGGCCAGCGCCGTGTGGCAGGCGGCCAGCAACACCGGGAACGGTCGGGCCGTGGCCGATTCCGGCAGCGTGACGCGTTGCCAGGCCGACACCTGTCCGCCCGGTTCGCCTGCGTCCCGGTCCCTGCCCCACCGGCCGGGCCCCGCGTCACGCACCCGGGAGACCCAGTGCTCCAGCGCCTCCGGTCCGCTCGCCGCGTGCTCCTTGGCCAGCTGCTCCTCCACCGCTTCCCGGTAGCGGCGCAGTGCGGCGGCGGCCGCGGAATCCGGCACCCGCTCCCCGTTCTGACACTGGGTCATCAGCTCGTCCAGCACCAGGCCGGTGGACTCGCCGTCACAGACCAGATGGTCGAAGCCGAGGGCCAGCAGATCCCGCCGGTCGTCCCTGGCCAGCAGTACGCGGAACGAACCACACCCGTCGGGCCAGTCGTCCAGGGCGGCCCACACGGCACCGTCGTCCGAGCCCGTGATCTCCCGCACGAGCGGGCCCTCCGGAACGGGCTGTATCCGCAGGACCGGTACCCCGCCGACCGTGTCCGCCGCCCCGCGCAACGCCGGATGCCGCAGCAGGACCGCACGCGTCGCCCGTTCCAGCCGGGGAGCCGACAGCAGGCCGGGCGGGAACTCCAGAAACACCGGCAGGACCCTGACCCGGTCGTGTGGATCGGCGGACCTGGTGTGGTGGAACCTCCGCTGTGCCCCGGTCAGTGGCATCAGCTCGTCGGCTCCGTCGTGTCCGTCCTGGACGGTCGCGAAGTGCTTGAGGTAGGTCCGGGTGATGCTCCGATGCACGGCTGATCCCCACTGTTCCTGTTCCACGTCGGGTCGTTCACCCCGCAGGCGGCCACCGGACCGCTACCGTCCCGGCGAGCCCGCGTCCTTCATCCGGTCGCACCGCGAGCGGCCTGGAGCAGATCGCGGCGCACCGTGTCGCCGAGCAGCCCGCCCAGGCCGTCGAGGTCGTCCCGGGTGTGAAAGTGGCCTCCCGGCCGCAGGCACGACGCGACGGCTCCATCGGTGTGTTCCGGCCACCCCGTCATCCACGCCCCGCTCTCCGGTTCCTCCGTACCGGCGATGACGGTGACGGGGCAGCGCAGCTTCGGGCCGGGCACGTGCTCATGGGTCTCCAGCACCCGGAGATCCGCGCGGTAGCAGGCCAGCGCGGCGGCGAGCAGGTCCTTGTCGGAGCTGATCACCGCGGGCAGCGGGCCCCAGCGTCGTACGATCTCGGCGTGCAGCCCGGGATCGTCCAGCAGGTGCAGCGGCTGGGGCCGTCCGCGCAGCGGCGGAGGCGGGCACGACGAGACGAAGAGCCGTACCGGCTTCAGCCGCCGCGCCTCCAGAGCCCTGGCCACCTCGAACGCGACGAGACCGCCGAGGCTGTGGCCGAACAGGGCGAACGGCGGGGTGAACCGCACCTGCGCGACGATCTCCCGTACCAGCTCCGGCATCGAGGTGAACGCCCGCGCCCCGAGATCGTGCGACCTGCCCGGTGGCTGCACGGCCGCCAGTCGCAGGGCGGGCGTGTGCTCCGCCCACCGCGCGTACTCCCCGGCCGCGCCACCCGCGTGCGGGAAGCAGTACACGGTGGCCACAGCGGTGGCCGGAGCCGGACGCTCGATCACCCGTATGTCAGCCATGACGCCCCGCCTCGTCACGCATCCGCTCTTCGAGCAACGCGGTCAACTCCCGCACGGACGGCGCGAGATACATCTCCCGCACGTCCAGGTCCACCGGCAGCAACTGCTCGAGCTTGCCCACCAGATCGGTCGCGACCAGTGAATCCCCGCCGAGGTCGAAGAAGCTGTCCTCCGGATCGACGTTCGGCAGACCGAGCATCTCGGTGAACAGCAGGGACACCGTCTCTTCCGTGTTCCGCTGCTCCGTGTCCGGCCCGGGGGCCGAAGCGGGCGACGGCGGCTGTGCGGCGGACCCCGCCTCCAGCAGATAACGCTGCCGCTGGAACGGGTAGCCGGGCAGGGGCACCCGCATCACCTGGGTCGTGTGGGCCGCCGCCCAGTCGACCGGGAGCCCGGCGAGCCACAGTTCACCGAGGGCCGCCAGGGGATCGGTGACGGTGATGGCGATGTGCTCCGGCGTCCACCGCGGGTGCTCCCGCAGCCGTTCGGACAACCGTGAGCCGCCGATCTCCAGGAACACCCGGCCCGGAGTGTCCAGTGCGGACCGGATCTCGGCGTCGCCGCAGTCCGGGGTCAGGGTGAGGTCCGGGTCCAGACCGAGGGCCTTCCAGCGCCGCATCTCCGCCACGTCGGCCGTGTCCGGCATCAGCAGGGCCACGGCTCGCCCGTCCCTGGCGTGGTCACCGGTGACCAGCCGCTCCGGCGCGTCCCCGGCGAGCACCCGCAGCGCGTCCTGCCGGTCACGCACCACCGCGTACCGGCGGTGGCCGTGCAGCCTCCTGCCGACCTGCAACGTCCACGCCACGTCCCGCAGTTCGAGCTCGGCGTGATCGGTCAGCCAGCCGGTGAGGCGCGCCGTCAGCTCGTCGAGGGCGGCCGGGGTGTGCGCGGACAGCACCAGCACCTGGTCGTCCACGGCGTCCGCCCTCGGCGGCGGTGACGGCGGCTGCTCCAGCACGACGTGCGCGTTGCCGCCGCCGAGCCCGCGCGCGGTGACACCGGCCCGGCGCGGCAGCCCGGTGGGCGCCCACGGCGTGGGCTCGGTCGCCACGGCGAACGGGCCCGCCGCGAAGTCGATGTCCGGGTTCGGCTCGGAGTAGTGCAGGCTCGGTGGGATGGTCCCGCGCTCCACGGCGAGCACCGTCTTGATGAACCCGGCGATACCGGCGGCGGCGTCGGTGTGCCCGATGTTGCCCTTCACCGAGCCGAGCAAGCACGGGTGCTCGCGTGGCTTCCCGTCGGCGAACACCTGGTTCAGCCCGGCGGCCTCGATCGGATCGCCGACCCGGGTGCCGGTGCCGTGTGCCTCGACGTAGGTGATGGACGAAGGCGTGACGCCCGCGGCGCTGTGGGCGGCCCTGATCACCTCGACCTGCCCGCGGACTCCCGGCGCGGTGAACCCCGCACGGTCCCTGCCGTCGTTGTTGACCGCGGAACCCCGCAGCACGGCATGGATGTGGTCGCCGTCGGCGATGGCCTCGGACAGTCGCTTGAGTACGGTGATCCCACATCCCTCACCGCCGATCACGCCATCCGCGGCCGCGTCGAACGGGCGGCAGGTACCGGTGGGTGAGGTGATTCCACCGACCCGGTAATTGTCCAGCTTGGCGGGCAGCCGTACGGAAGTGCCGCCGGCCAGCGCGATGTCGCATTCCCCGGTGAGTACCGCCCGCGCGGCGAGATGCACGGCGTACAGCGAGGTCGCGCACGCCGCCTGCACATTGGCGGCCGGTCCCCGCAGCCCCAGCTTGTAGGCCACACGGCTGGCCAGATAGTCGCTGGTGGAGCCGGTCAGGATGTCCCACTCGGTGATCGAGCCGTCTTCCTGCTGCTTGGCCCGCAGGATCTCCGTGTACGCGGACAGACTGCACCCGGCGTAGATGCCGATCTGGCCGGGGAATCGGTCCGGGTCGTAACCGGCGCCCTCGATCGCCTCGACCGCGCATTCCAGCAGGACCCGATGCTGAGGATCGATGAGCAGCGCCTCACGCGGCGTATAGCCGAAATAGCCCGCGTCGAACCATTCCGGCGCCTCCAGCAATCCGCGCGCGGGCACATATTGCCGCGTCCGGCCGCCAGGGCTCGGGATGCTTTTCGGGGGGAAACGGCTGACACTGTCCACACCGGAGACGAGATTGCTCCAGAACTGGTCGACATTCGCCGCGTCCGGGAAACGGCAGGCCAGTCCGATGACGGCGATATCCGTCTCACGCCGACCGGTTCCCGAATCGGCGGATTCCGAACTCTCGACCCTCTCCCGCACAACCGCGACCGATTCCTGCTCCTGAGCCGATCCGTCCAGGAAAGCGGCGCAGGACCGGATCGTGGCGTGGGTGAACAGTTCGGTCAGGGTCGGCCGGATACCGGTACGCTGAGCGATCTGCTCTCGCACCAGCTGCATGAGCATCGAGTACCCGCCGGCTTCGAAGAAGTTGTCGAGTACGCCGACCTCGTCGACTTCGAGCACATCGCACCAGATCTCGGCGAGAATCCGCTCCGTCTGGGTGACCGGGGGCTGGCGGGTGCTCACCGCATCACTTCCCGGCGTCGTCCGTCTCCGTGATCAGTGGATATCGCCCAGTGTGAAGAAGTCATCAAAACCATCCAGTCAGATAAACCCTGGCAGCTTTCCCGATCGGCATCGGCGGGTATTGAATCCGCCCTCGAGGTGACAAGCTGTCATGGCCAACCAGTCTGCGTCAATGCTCTCCGGGTTAACAATGGGCCCCGGCAGCCGACCCGGCGATCGGATGGCGCAATAGCATCATGCACTCTCCGTGAAAGCCTGGCTGACCTGCGCATTTGGCGAGTGACTGATTCTCTTTACGAGGCCCCTGGCATCGA
The DNA here is from genome assembly GCF_044903645.1 of Streptomyces sp. NPDC002176. Lineage (NCBI taxonomy): Bacteria > Bacillati > Actinomycetota > Actinomycetes > Kitasatosporales > Streptomycetaceae > Streptomyces > Streptomyces sp. NPDC002176. The sequence goes on along the minus strand of NZ_JBJDQW010000001.1, from coordinate 832,439 downwards.
TAGTGGCTCATTTCATGCAGTCTCCGCGGCGGGGTTTCCCCGTTGTCGAGCAGTTAAACGTAGTCGCGGACAAGGCTCGGTCGGTCAGCGGATAGGTATTCCCTTTACATGCCGGAGAATCGGACTGTAGGGTGCCGAAACTGCCGTGACGACGAGGAAAGATGAGGTCCATGGGTGCACAGCAGCTCGTTATCGCCTGTCTGCCTTTCGCGGGCGGTGGTGCCGGTTTCTTCCGGGAATGGGAAAAGCTGGGCACATCGGAGGCCACCCTGCTTCCGGTCCAGCTGCCGGGGCGCGAGGAGCGATTCCTCGACGACCCCTTCACCGACGTCGCCGCCGCCGTGGCCGAGCTGACCCCGAGGATCGTGGCCGACGCGGGCGAGGGAGCGGCCATCGCGTTGTTCGGGCACAGCCTCGGAGCGGTGCTCGCCTACGAGATCGCCAGGGAACTCGAGCGGATCGGCCACCCCGGACTGTGTCATCTGTTCATCAGCGGATCACCGGGACCGCGCAACGGGCGGACCGAACGGGCGACCGGCCTCGCCGACGACGAGTTCCTGGCCGGGGTGCAACGGTTCGCCGGTTACCGGCATGCCGCCTTCGACGATCCCGAACTGGTCGAGATCCTGCTCCCGTTGCTCCGCGCCGACGTCGAGATGCACGAGAACTACCGGGCGACCGGCACCGAGCCGCTCTCCGTGCCGATCACCGCGCTCCGCGGCGAACAGGACGAACTCGTCTCCCGGGAACAGTCCGAACAATGGGCCGAGGAGACGCGGGGGCCGTTCACCTACCGGGAACTCCCCGGTGGCCATATGTTCCTGGCCGATGAGCCGGAACGGGTGCTGCGTGTGGTGGCCGGGACTCCGGCATGAGGCTGACCGGCAAGACCGTGATCATCACCGGTGCGGCCCGCGGCCTCGGCCGCGCCTGCGCGCTCAGGTTCGCCGACGAGGGAGCCGACCTGCTGCTGCTGGACATCACGCGGGACCTGGCCGACGTGCCCTACCCGCTCGGATCGTCCGGCCAGCTGGAACACACCGCGACCCTGTGCGAACGCGCGGGCGCCGCGACCGAGACCGCCGCCGTCGACGTACGGGACGCCCGGCAGTGCGAGCGGGCGGTCGAGCAGGCGCTGGACCGGTTCGGCACGGTGGACGTGCTGGTCAACAACGCCGGTATCGCCTCGCCTTCCGGAAAGGTCGTGCATGACATCACCGAGCCGGAGTGGTCGCTCATGCTCGACATCGACCTCTCCGGCGCCTGGCGGATGATGAAGGCGGTCGCACCGGTGATGGTCCAGCGCAGATCCGGCAGCATCATCAACGTGTCCTCGACCGCGGGCACGGTCGGATACCGGCACTTCGCGAGCTATGTCGCGGCCAAGCACGGGTTGATCGGCCTGACCAAGGCCGCGGCCCTGGACTACGCGCCGACGCGGGTACGGGTGAACGCGCTGTGCCCCGGGTCGGTCCGGGACGACGCGGTGCTGGAGGGCCGGATGCTCGCCGAGATCGCCCGATCGCTGGAGGTCCCGGTCGCCGAGCACGAGCGGATCTTCGTCCGGGACCAGCCGATGAACGCGCTGATCGAGCCGTCCGACATCGCGAACGCGGCGCTGTGGCTCGCGGCGGACGAGTCCCGCCAGGTCACCGGCAGCGTCCTGACCGTGGACGGCGGCTTCACCTCCCGATGACCAGGAGGTCATTCGTGACGACACCGACGATCGACGATCCCGCCGCCGGCTGCCACAGCCTCGTCCTGCGGCTCCCCGGCACAGCGGACCCGGACCGCCTGCTGTCCGGCGCGATACCCGCTCCGGTCCGCGTCTGGCAGACCTCGGTGCCGACCGGCGCGGACGAGCCGACGGCCGAGAACCGGAGGCGCGCCGAGGCCCTGCGGCCGATCCACGCGGGTGCACCCCCCTTGCGGGTCGTGGCCCTCCGGTACGCCGATGGGGCCGTGGACCTGGTACTGGTGGCCGTCCGCACGGTGATCCCGCCGACCGTGCTGCGGCGCATCGCCCGGCTGCTGCTGAGCGGGTCCGGCGATGACATGCCACGCCTGCCCGCCGCTGCCGCCGCCCGGCCGGGCCTCGGATATCGCGGCGGCCTCGAGTGGGGCATGGGCGACCCGGAGCTGCGCGGGGCCGTCGGCAGTGCGCGGATCGATCTCACCGCCCTCGGCGGCCGTGCCGAACGGCTCCTCCCCGCGATCGCGCTGGCCGTGAGCCGGTACAGCGGCGGGAATCGGGCGGAGTTGGGCGTGCTGGACCTGGACGACGTGGACGACGGCACCGGCGAACCGATCCGCGTTCATCCGGTGGACGAGCATCCGGAGTCCTCGATCGCGGACTTCCTCCACCGGTTCGAGAAGGCGCCGGTCACGCCGCAGGAGCCGCCGCCGGTCGGCGTCATCCTGAGCCCGGCCTTCGACGAGGGCGGCTACACGGCCTGCCTGTCGCCCGTCTTCCCGCTCACCATCCAGCTCGACCGGGGCTCGTCGTACGCGACCTGCCGGTTCGACCGGGGCATTGTGGACGCTTCCGTCGCGGAGCGGTTCTGCGCACATGTGGCGCATCTGGCCCGGCAACTGGCGGACGGTACGGCGGATCGGCCGCTGTCCGAGCTGGAACTGTCGCCGCGCGCCGAACAGGTGGAACTCCTCCGGGCAGGCGGAGCGGGGCAGGGTCCGCGGGCGCGGGGGAGGATCGATCGCGCCTTCGAGGAGATGGCCGCCCAGCAGCCGGACGCCGTGGCGGTGCAGGCGGGCGACGAGCGGCTGACCTACCGCCAACTGGACGATCGAGCCGACGCGGTGGCGGCGGGCCTGTCCACGCTGGACATCGCGCCCGGCAGCCGGATCGGCGTCTGCCTGGAACGGGACGCCGATCTCGTGGTCACCCTGCTCGGTGTCCTCAAGGCGGGCTGTGCGTACGTACCGATGGACCCGCGCTATCCGGCGGAGCGCCTGCGCTTCACCGCGCGGAACGCGGAGATGCCCGTCATCATCACCCGCGCACCGGAGTTCCCCCCGGTCCCCGGGACCCGGCAGCTGACCCCCGCCGCGCTGACGGAACTCGGAGCGGGCCGGTCGACGGCCGGTGCACGACCCTCCGCCGAGGGCGACGACCCCGCCTACGTGATCTACACGTCCGGTTCCACCGGCACGCCCAAGGGCGTGGTCGTACCCCACCGCAACGTCCTGGCGTTGATGGGGGCCACCGCCGAGGACTTCGCCTTCGGTCCGGGCGACACCTGGACGCTGTTCCACTCCAGCGCCTTCGATTTCTCCGTATGGGAGATCTGGGGGTGTCTGCTCACCGGCGGTCGCCTCGTCGTCGTGCCCTACTGGACCACCCGCGACACGGAGGAGTTCTACGCTCTGCTGGCGGAGCAGCGCGTCACGGTGCTGAACCAGACGCCGTCGGCGTTCGCGCAGCTCATCCGGCACGATCTCCGAGTCCGCGGCGACCTGGCGGCCCTCCGACTGGTCGTCTTCGGCGGCGAACCGCTCGACGTGCGCATGCTGGCTCCGTGGTTCGCCCGGCATCCGGCCGCCGATTGCCGGGTGGTCAACATGTTCGGCATCACCGAGACCACCGTGCACGTGACCGCCCAGACGGTGACACCGCGGGAGGTCGTGGCGGGCTCACGTTCGGTCGGCCGTCCGCTGCCGGGCTGGTCGGTGTCCGTCCGGGACGAACAAGGCCGGGTCCTGCCGCCCGGAGCCTCGGGTGAGATCTACGTGGGCGGCGCGGGAGTGGCCGCCCATTACCTCGCGCTGCCCGAGCTGACCGGGCAGCGGTTCGTCGTCGACGAGCTGACCGGTGAACGGATCTACCGCAGCGGCGACAAGGGGCGGCTGCGTCCCGACGGCCGCCTCGATCACCTCGGTCGGCTGGACAACCAGGTCAAGGTGCGCGGTCACCGCATCGAACTGGATGAGATCCGCACGGTCCTGCTGGGCGCGCCCCAGGTGACCGCCGCGGCCGTCGTGGTCGACCGGGAACAGCCGGACGATCCGGCGAGCAGCCGGATCGACGCCTACGTCGTCCTCGAGGCAGCCGCAGACTCCGCGCAGGTCCTCACGCATGCCAAGGCGATGCTCCCCGACTACATGATGCCCACGACGATCACCGAGGTCGCCGAGATCCCGCTGACGATCAACGGGAAGCCGGACACCTCCAGGCTGCCCGATCCACGGACCGGGCCGACCGGCGCATCCGTACCGGCGCCCGCGTCCGACGCCCCGGAGACCTCCTCCGGCGGGGTGGCCGACGTCGTCCTGAGCATCTGGAGCGACCTGCTGAAGACCCCGGTGCGCCCGGAGGACAACTTCTTCACCCTGGGCGGGAACTCACTCCTGGTGGTCCGAGTTCTCGCCGAGATGCGGGACCGGAATCTGCCGAAGGTGACACCGAGGCAGTTCTACGGCCATTCGACCGCGGCGCAGTTCGTCGAACTCGTCCGGCGGCTCGGCGAAGCCGACCGGTGACGTCGAGCGGTCGGGTGCTTCGGGTGCTTCGGGGCGAGGCGCCGAGTGCGCCTCGTCACCGGGAGGTGTCGGCCGATCCCGCGACCCGCGCCGACGCCACGGCCACCAGCAGGCCCAGGCCGACGCAGGCCGCGCAGACGAGGAACATCGTCTGGTAGCCGGTGGCCTGGGCGACCAGGCCGAGGGAGCCGCTGCCCGCGGCGAGGCCCACGGTGAAGCAGGCACCGAAGGTGGACAGCGCCGTGGCGCGCTGGCGTTCGCTGACCGAGCGGACCACGAACAGCCCCAGCACCGGGTAGATCTGCCACATGCCCAGACCGACGAGCACACCGCCGATCACCCCCGTACCGAGGTCGTCCGACACCCCGATGAGCGCGACCCCCAGAGCCTCGACGAGGAACAGACCGGCGAGCGCGACGGGTCGCGTGGCCTCCCAGCGAATCCAGGTGCCCGCGACGCGCAACAGCACCACGGTCAGGGAGTACGCGGTGACCACCGCCGCACCCCCGGCGACACCGAGGCTGTTGAACTTGGCCACCGCGAAGCTGGAGACCGCCGCGAAGCCGAACGCGGTAAAGATCAGCGCGACGCTGGGCAGCGCGGTGCCGAGCAGTGCCCGGCCCTGCTCGATGTCGGCCCGCTCCGTCTTCGCGGCGAGGCGCACCTCGGGTACGCACAGAGCGAGGGGGATGACGAGCAGGGCGATCAGGCCGGAGATCACGAACATGCTCGCGGTGCCCACCAGATGCTCGATCACCGTACCCAGCGGAGCGCCCACGCCGATGGCCACGTAGTTGACGGTGCCGCCCAGTCCCAGCGCCCAGCTCTGCCGGTCCTTGGCGACCAGCTGGACCGGCCAGACCCCGGTCGCGGCCAGCATCACGCCCATGCCGACGCCCACCAGCATGCGCAGGGCGATGAGTTCGGCGATCGAGCCGGCCAGCGGATAGCAGACGGTGGCGAGCGAGGTCAGCACCGTGCCGCCGATGGTCAGGGCCCGGGCGCCGAGGCGGTTCATCAGCGCGCCGGACACCGGGCGGGACAGCAGCGAGGTCAGCGCGTAACCGCCGATGACCGCGCCGACCTCCGCCGGGCCACCGTGCAGGTGGTCGGTGACATGGCCGGGCAGGACCGGGATGGTCAGAGCGAACGGCATGTAGCCGATCCCACTCGCCAGCGAGATCAACAGCGCGTGCCGTAGAGATCGCTTGTCGGTGGTCTCGACCGCAGGCTCCGACGGCTCTAAGCCGGTCCGCATAGATTCACTCCCCGTGTCTGGCAACCCACGATCACCGAGCTCGATCGACTGCTCCGGATCGTGAGGCTAGCGGAACTACCGATCGGTATGCCGGGCCACCGTCCCGTCCGACGCGCCGGATGCCCGCGCCGCGTTCGCTCACCTGCCCGACTCGCCTGGGGCGGAAGGGCCGTTGGCGACTCGCGGGCACCCGGCTGCCTCTACGATTGGCCCCGTTGCCCGTCCCGCGCGACGCGACCGGGCACAGCCACGCCCGCGTGGCTGAACGCGGAGGGAGCAGAGTGTCGAATCCCCGGCTGGACGACCACTTCGTGGCCGTCGGCCCCGGCCGAGCCGTCCGGCTCGGTCCCGTGCCCGGCGGCGGCCAGGACCGCCCGCCGCACGACCACGGCCACCCCGTGCTCACCGAAGTGCTGCGCGAGCTGCGGGAACGGGAGAAGCACACCGTGGGACGGCCGATCGCCTACTACGAGGACAGTCCCTGAGGTGAACCACGGTCCGGACGGGGGAGCGGCGGACACGGCGGACGTGCACGCGTCGGCCCCATGGCCGCACCGGCTGCTGGACGTGCCCGCCCTCCGCGCGGCGGGCACCGAACCGGTCCCGTTCCACCAGTTCGTCCTGAAGCTCAACAGCCGCTGCAACCTCCTCTGTCACTACTGCTACGTCTACAACGCCGCCGACGACTCCTGGCGCGGCAGACCCGCCCGGGTCACCCAGCCGGTGCTGGAACGCAGCGCCACCCGGATCGGGGAGCACGTACGCACCCACGGCCTGCGCGAGATCCGGGTCGAACTGCACGGGGGAGAGCCGCTTCTGGGCGGCCCTCGTACGGCGCTCGCGCAGGTCGACGCGGTGCGCGCCGCCGTACGGGCCGCGGCGGGGCCGGAGTGCGCGGTGCGGGTCAGCGTCCAGACCAACGGCACCCTGCTCAACCCCGACGCGGTGGACCAGCTCGCGGCGGCCGGTGTCCGGGTCGGCGTCAGCCTCGACGGCGGCCGCCCCGAGCACAACAAACGCCGCGTCGACCACGCCGGACGCCCCGCCTGGGACGCCGCCACCCGCGGCCTCGCCCACCTCGCCCGCAGCCCCGAGGCGTACGCGGGCATCCTGTGCACCATCGACCTCGACCTGGACCCCGAGGACGTCTACGACTCCCTGATGGAGTTCCGTCCCCCCGCCCTCGACCTCCTCCTGCCGCACGCCAACTGGGCGTTCCCACCGCCCGGCAAGGGCCCGGCGACCGTCACGAGCGCGCCCTACGGCGCATGGCTGGCCCGGGTCTTCGACCGCTGGTTCGACGAGGACCACCGGCCCTGCCGTATTCGGATCTTCACCGAAATCATCGGCCTGCTCCTCGGATTCCCCAGCCGCGCCGAAGCCGTGGGACTCTCCCCGGTCGCCGCCGTCCTGGTGGAGACGGACGGCGCCATCGAACAGGTGGATTCCCTGAAATCGGCATATGCCAACGCGCCCTCGACCGGGATGAACGTCTTCCGCAACAGCTTCGACGAGGTGCTGGAACACCCCGGCATCGCGGCCCGGCAACTGGGCGCCCTCGCCCTGTCCCGCGACTGTCTGACCTGCCCGGTCGTGCGCGTGTGCGGGGGCGGGCACTACGCCCACCGCTATCAGACGGGCACCGGATTCCGTAACAGGTCGATTTACTGCACAGATCTCGCTCTGCTCATCAGGCATATCGCACGAAGAATCGAACCGGTTCTGCGATCCGGACCGCTCCTGACCGATTGAACGCATTCTCATTGCACCGCAGTTGAAGCCGCGTCAGAATCCTTGCGTGAGCATGGACGGGGGAGTGGGCACGGCCGAGGACGTCTGGCGGGCCCAGAGCATATGGTCCCAGGCGGCCAACCGGCACAAGGCGGCGATCGGCCGGGCACGCGCGGCGACCCTGGGCGCCGTCGTCTGCGCGGCCGTCTTCGGCGCCGCCGCCTCGCAGCTGATGCCGCACAGCCCGGTGACCGGCCGGGTGTGCGCCTTCCTGGCCCTGCTGGCCGCGGGCGCGGCCCCGCTCGCCGCCCGGGGAGCCGCGCCCGACCGGGTCCGGGACTGGACCCGGTTGCGCTCGGTGTCCGAGGAACTCAAGAGCGAGCTGTACGTCCGGCTCGCCCGGGTCGCCCAGTACCGGCAGACGGACGTCCGCGACCGGGTGCTGCGCGAGCGCACCGACGCCGTGCTCGCCGAGGCCGCCGACCTGGAGGCCGCCCTCGCGGGCCTGCGCCCGGTCGAGCGCCCGCTGCCGCCCGTCCAGGACATCACCGGCTATGTCGAGGCGCGGCTGCGGCCCCAACTGGAGGGCTACTACCGGCCGAAGACGGTGGAGATGGGCGAGCGGGCCCGGCTGGTCGAGCGCTGGGGGCAGGTGCTCGCGGCGGTCTCCGTGGTGCTGGGCGCGGTCGCCGGAGCCTTCGCGGTGGAGGAGGCGGCCGCCTGGATACCCGTCGTCGCCGCCGTCTCGGCCGCCGTGGTCTCCCACGGGGCGTCGGCGCGCTATGTGGCCCAGCAGATGGAGTTCGGCCGGACCGCCGGTGAGCTGGAGCGGCTGCTGCGCTGGTGGCGGGAGGCCGACCCGGTCACCGAAGCGGACGCCGACCGGCTGGCCGAGCGGGCCGAACACGTCGTCTCCGTACAGAACGAGGGCTGGATGGCCAAGTGGATCGCGGACTGAAGGCGGGGCGAGGGTGGTCAGGGTGTTCATCAGTCACAGCACCAGCGCGGATGAACGGACCGGACGCCTGCTGGACGCGTTCGCCGAGGGCCTGGACGACAGGAAGCACGAGGTCCTGCTCGACAAGCGCATCAAACTGCCGGGCCGCCCCTGGGAGCTGAAGCTCGCCAAGTTCCTCGGCGAGTGCGACGCGGCCCTGGTCCTCGTCAACAAGGCGGCCCTGGGCTCCCCCTGGGTGCGGCGCGAGACCAACATCCTGCACTGGCGCAAGACCCTGTACCCCGGCATGGTGCTGGTCACCGTCCTGGTGGACGGCGTCGGCGCGGGCGAGCTGCGCGACTCCGGCCTGCGCTATCTGGCCACCGACGACGTGGAGCGGATGGGCCCGGACACCGCCCTGGAGGTCGCCCGGCTCGTCGGGCTCTTTCCCCGGCTGCGGCAGGCGGGCGACGACGGAGTCGGCCTCTGGCTGGAGAACATCGGCATCGTGCTCCGCGAGATCAAGGACCAGTCCGTCTTCGCCCGGATGGCCCGCGAACTCGACATCCCCGCCGAGGAACACACCGCCCTGATACCCGGCTTCGCGCCCCTGCTGCTGGCCTCGCAGATGCTCGACACCCATGAGGTGGACCATCTCCTCAAGGCGATCCTCGTCGCCCGCATGGGCGGCCTGGAGCGGGAACGGGTGGACGACCTGGCCCGGATGATCCTGCCGGTCTGGGTCGACCGCGACGACGCCCGGCGCATCGTCAGCGACATCGACGGCACGGTGCGCCGCGTCGTCGTCCTGACCGTGAACACCCCGCTGATCGGCCACCATTACCTGGCCAGGGCGTTCTGCGTGGACACCCGCAGCTACTACATCGCCGAGGCCGACGGCCGCCCGCCCGGTGACGACGACCCCGAGGACCACCTCCTCGACCAGTGCGAGCGGGCCGTGAAGTACGCCATCGGCCTGGACGAACACGACGAACTCGACGGCGCCGAGGAGCCCCGCGGCTTCGGCCGGCTCTTCCTGCTGCTGGACGCCACGCGCTGCGACCTGAGCGTGGTCCACCGCGTGCTCGACCGGCTGCACGGCAAGGTCTCCTGGCTCAACGTCCTGGTCATCCCCGGCCGGGGCGTCGACGTCCGGGAGAGCTGGCCGGGAAACCCCGACGAAGTGCTGGTTCTCGACCCACGGTTCGAGGCCGGGCATGAGACGCTGGTCACGGCCGTCGACCGGCGGGTGCGGGATTGCGTACAGCCCAGCGGCAGGAGGGCGTGGTGACCCAGGAACAGACCGGCGCACGTGAGCGGTCCGGCGAACGGGGCGGCACCGACTGGCTCGACACCCCCGACCGGGGCGACGGACGCGTCTATGTGATCGCCCCGGAACTCGACTTCGCCGTCCGGGTCGCCCTCGCCACCGGCCGCCCGCTGCTGCTGCGCGGCAGGCCCGGCTCCGGAAAATCCTCCCTCGCGCCCTACATCGCCCGCGAGTTGGGCTGGCGGTACTACGAGCACGTGGTGACCTACCGCACCCAGCCGCGCGAACTGCTGTGGAGCTTCGACAGCGTCCGCAGGCTCGGTGACGCCCAGGTAGCGGCCCGCCGGGGCGACGCCCCCGACGACGCGGCCTACGTCCAGCCGGGCGTGCTGTGGTGGGCGCTCGCGCCCGAGTCCGCCCGCAGGCGCGGCAGGCCCGACGGCGCGGAGATCACCGACCCGTGCCCCGACCCCTTCGACAAGGTCAACTCCGGCCGCAGCCAGGACCACGCGGTCGTCCTGATCGACGAGATCGACAAGGCCGACCCGGACGTGCCCAACAGCCTTCTCGTACCGCTCGGTTCGCACCGCTTCCGGGTGGCGGAGATCGGCCGGGACATCGAGACCGAGCAGCCCGTGCTCCCGGCCGACGCCCACGGCACCGCCCGCGCCCGGCACCTGGTGGTGCTCACCACCAACGAGGAACGCGAGCTGCCCCAGGCCCTGTTGCGCCGCTGTGTGGTCCACATGCTGCCCGAGCACGACCAGCGCATGCTGGTGAAGATCGCCAAGGAGCACATGGAGGACGGTCCGGGCGAGGTGACCGCCGCCGACCTGGAACTCGCCGAGGCCGTCGCCGAGAAGCTGATGGAGGTCCGCGACCAGGCCGGAAAGCAGGACGTACGCCGTCCCAGCACCGCCGAGTACATGGACGCCCTGCGCGCCTGCCGGGCCCTCGGCATCCGCCCCGGCGACGACGAATGGCGGCTGCTGACCCGCAACGTGCTGATCAAACCGCAGCAGATGACGGGCGACCCGGCGTGAGTGGCGAGGTCCGGCTCGATGACGGGCGACTGACCGGCGAGGTCTGGCTCGGTGACGTGGCGCGGGCCGCCAGGGCCCTCGGCACCCGCTCCCCGGAGGACTACGCGCGCATCGCCGCCCTCCTCGGCATGGGCGGCACACCCGCCGGACCACCGGGCCCCGGCGAGGCGGACCTCACCCCCGACGAACCCGGCCGCCAGGCACCGGCCCGCCCCGAGGACCCCGGCAGGCCCCCCGCCGAGGACCCCGACCCCTCCGTCTTCGGCCGCCGCGACGAGCCCGCCGAACACGCCACCGTCACCGTGCTGGTCCCCGGCGACGAGCCGCACCGCCCCCACCACAGCTGGGGTACCCCCTCGCTGCCCCGCCCGCGCGGCCGGGGCGAGGCCGCCCCGAAGCCCCCGCACCTGCCGCTGCTCGCCCCCCGCTCCACCGCCGCGCTGCTCACCTCGGTGCTGTCCCGGATCGCGCCCGAAGGCGAACTCGACGTCGACCGGGCCACCGAGGAACTCGCCCACGCCCGCCCGCTCACCGCCATCCCCCGGCTGCCGCTGGCCACGCTCCGCCACGGGGTGCAGATCCTCGCCGACACCTCCCGCGCCATGGAACCCTTCGCCCGCGACGTGGAGGACGTGATCGGTCATGTCCGCGCGCTCGCCGGAGTCGCCGGAACCCAGGTGCTGCGCTTCGCCGACGTCCCCACGCGGGGGGCGGGCGAGCGCGCGCGGGCCACCTGGCGGCGCCCCTACCTGCCGCCCCGCCCCGGTGCCCGGGTGCTGATCCTCTCCGACCTCGGCGCGGGCGGACCGGCCCTCAACCCCTGGCGGGCCACCGAACAGGAGTGGCGGGCCACCGTCGGCGCCATCCGCCGCCGCGGCTGTGCCCCCGTCGCCCTCGTACCGCTGCCCGAGCGCCACTGGCCCCGCTGGGCCCGCACCCTGCTGCCGCTGGTGGTCTGGGACCGGGGCACCACCGTCGGCAAGGCACTCGGGGCCCGGCATTGAACGCGGAGCAGCGGCCGGGGCGGACCCTCGCGGTGCTGCTCAGCGTCGCCGCCCGGATCGAACCGGAGCTGATGCGGGCGGTCCGGCTGCGCGCGGCCCCCGGACTGGACGTCGCCGCCGAGGTGGACCTGTGGTTCGGCGACCTCGTCACCCACCGGGGCTTCGGATACGTCGAGCTGAACCCGGCCCTGCTGGCGGAGCTGCGCGCCGAACTCACCGACCGGCTCGCGCAGGCCCGCGAGAACGACCCCGTCCACCGGCTCTGGCCCACCTTCCAGGAGTTACGCGCCGGTGCCTCCCCGGCCATGGTCGCCCAGGAGACGGCGACCTGGCAGGCGGTGAGCGGGCGGCCCGACGCCGACGTCCGCATCGAGGAGGCGCTGCGGCCCGCGCTGCGCGCGCTGGTCGAGGAGGAGCGCGACGCCGTCGCCCGCTGGTTCACCGAGGTGTGGGAGACCCTGCCCGACCGCGTCCAACGCTCCACCACCGCATGGCAGTTGCTCACCCTCTCCGCCGTACGCCTGACCCTCGACCCGCCGGAACCGCCGCCGCCGCTGCGGCGGCTCGCCCTCGCCGACGTGGCGATCATCGCGGAGGGGCTGCCGACGACCCGGCTGCACCTCGGCTGGGACGGCCCCCGGCTGATGCTGAGCGACTCGCCCCTCGATCCCGGCCAGTTCGCCATCACGGTCCCCGACACCGACCCGCGGGTGGTGGAACTCGTCACCGCCAGCTCCACCCGGACCATCCTGATCGGCCGGGACACGGCCGTGGAGGAGTGGGTCGGCCCCGACGGGGGACTGCTGCACACCGCCGACGGAGCCACGTACACCCTGCCCACCCCGCTCGTCCGGCAGCCCGGCCCGCTGCCGGAGGCCGCCCCCGAGGAGCAGGCCCCCCAGCGGCCCGGCGCCGGGCACATCAGCATCTGCTACGCGGGCGAGAGCCGCCCCTGGGCGCTGTGGACCGCGCACCAGCTGGACCGGGCGGGCTGCACCACCACCCTGCTGCACTGGGACACCGCCACCCGCACCCCCACCGAATCGCTGAGCGCCCTGCTCGCCGCCCCCGGCCGCGTCCTGCTGCTCATCAACGAACGCGCCCTCCGGCCCGACCTGCGCGACGAGTCCGCCTGGGCCGAGGCGTGCGGGCTGATCGTCCAGCCGCACCGCGACCGCTTCGCCGCCATCGCCCTGTCCTACGAGCCGCTGCCCGAGGCCATGGACATCCTGCGCGCCGTCGACGTCGCCGGACTCGACGAGGCCGAGGCACGCCACAAGATCCTGCGGCGGCTCGGCATCGAGCCCGGCGAGGACCCCCGGAACCCGGACGGCCCGCGCTTCCCCAACGACCCGCAGCAGGCCCGCGAGGCCCCCCGGCGCAACGGCTACTTCACCGGCCGCAAGGACGACCTGGAGGAGCTGTCCGAACTCCTCGGCCAGGCGGGCGCCCGCGTCGTCCTGCACGGCATCTCGGGCGTCGGCAAGACCCACCTGGCCACCGAGTACGCCCACCGCTACGGCGACGGCTACGACGTGGTGTGGTGGGTCACCGCGGCACAGCGCGGCACCGCCCGCGAGGAACTCGCCGCGCTCGCCGCCCATCTGGACCTGCCGGTCGCCCGTGACGTCGGCGAACGCATCCGCGCCGTCCACGCCGAGCTGCGCCATCGCGGCGGGCCCCGCCGCCGCTGGCTGCTGATCTTCGACGGCGCCGACGACCTGGGCGAGATACGCGACCTGCTGCCCGAGGGCCCCGGCGATGTGCTGATTACCAGCCTCAGCCGGGACTGGGCCGCCCTGCTCGGCTTCCAGGAGTACACGGTGCGCCCCTTCACCCGGAAGGAGAGCACCGCGTTCATCCGCCGCCGGGTCCCGAGGGCCACCGAGGAGCAGGCCGTGCGCCTGGCCGAGGCCGCTCAGGACCTGCCGCTGGTGCTGGCCCAGACCACCGCCTGGCTGATCGCCGACCCCGCCGAGTCCGTGGACGCCTATCTGGACGACCTGGACCGCCAGTCCCCGGAGGAACTGGCGGTGCGCACCGAGGACGACTACCCCATGGGCTTCGTACGCTCCTGGGGCCTGCTGCTGAACTCGCTGCGCGAACGCGACCCCGAGGCCGCCGAACTCATCGAGCTGATGGTGCTGTTCTCCCCGGACGCCATCCCGGTGCGCCTCATCGAGACCGCCCCCGCCTCGGTGTTCTCCGGCCGCCTCGCCCGGGTCCTCGCCGACTCCGCCCGCTGGCAGAGCGCCCTGGCCAGCCTCGCCGACCTCACCGCCATCCACCTCACCTACAGCCAGGACCCGTCCCTGGAGTACGGCGTGGAGTCGGCGCGGATGCACCGGCTCTACCACCGCTATGTACGCGGCGGCCTCAGCCGCGGCCGCTGGGCGGAGCTGTCCCGCGCCGCCAACGCCGTCCTGGCCGCCGCCAACCCCGGCCGCCCGGCCGACCGGCGCGGCTGGCACACCTACACGGCCCTCATCCCGCACCTCGACTTCGCCGACACCCTGGACCGCGACGAGCCGGGCGTGCGCCGACTGGTGCTGGACTGCGTCGACACCCTCAGGCTGCGCGGTGAGTACGACACCGGGCTGCGACTGTGCCAGCAGGCGGTGGCCCGCTGGCGGCCCCGGTACCCGGACGCCGACGCCGACATGCTGATCCTGGTCCACCAGCACGCCAACCTGCTGCGTCGGGTGGGCCGTTACCGTGACGCCGAGGCGGTCGGCCGGGCCGCGGTGGCCGAGCTGTCCGGCAGCCGCGCCCCCGACGACCCCGAACTGCTGCGTACGAAGGACGGGTTGGGCGGCACCCTGATGGCCCTCGGCCAGTTCCAGCGCTCCCGCGACCTGTTCGAGGAGGTCTGGCGGGGCCACACCGGCCGTTCGGGCCCCCAGGAACCGCGCGCGCTGCGGGCCCGCAGCAACATGGCCCTCACCCTCGGCCTGCTCGGCGAGTACGAGGAATCGCTGCGCATCCACCGGGAGTTGTTCGAACTACGGGCCCACGACCTCGGCGCCGACCACTACGAGACGCTCTACTCCGGACTGTGCCTGGCCTGGATGACCCGGTTGCTCGGCCGCTACCGCCAGGCCCTCACCGTGCAGGAGAACAACGCCCGGCTGCACAGCCGGGTCCTCGGACCGCGCCACCCGCAGACCCTGCGCGCCGAGCACAACCTCGCCCAGTGCCTGCGCCGCGACGGCCGCCTCGACGAGGCCACCACCCTGTTCACCAGCGTCCTCGCCCGCTCGCAGCAGGTGCAGGGCGAACTCCACCCCGACACCCTGATGATGGCCTCCGACCACGCCACCCTGCTCCGTATGAGCGACCCGCGCGGCGCTCACGACCTGGCGGGCGCCCTGTACGACCGCTATCTGCGCCTGCTGGGCCCCGACCACCCCTACACCGCGGGCTCCCTCGCCAACCTCTCCCTCGCCCAGTGGGCCGACGGCGACGAACGCGGCGAGTCCGAGGTCTCCGCGCACAACGCCTGGCAGCTGATGTCCCGTGCCGTCGGCGACGACCACCCCTGGACCATGGGCTGCCGTCTCAACCTGGCCGCCCGGCTCGCCGAGAACGACCAGACGGCGATCAGCCTCGCCCACGACAGCGAACTGCACCGGGCGGCCGCCCGGCACCTCGGCACCGACCACCCCCTCACCCTCGCCGCCGCCACCGCCCGCGCCTGCGACCTGCTCACCCTCGGCAGGCCCGAGGACGTGGAGGAACTGCGGCGCGACACGGTGGCCCGGCTCCGCGAGACCCTCGGCCCCCAGCACCCCCACACCCGCTCGGCGGAGGCACTCAAGCGCCCCCACTGGGACTTCGAACCCCAGCCCATCTGACCCGTCAGCAAGGCTCCGCACCCGGTGCGGCGCGGCCGCGGAGGTGACGACACCCATGACGACACCCGAGGACAGCCCGAGAAGCGCCGACGACCGGCACATCACGATCAGCTACGCCGGATTCAACCGGCCCTGGGCCGCCTGGATCGCCCACCAGCTCGCCGCACGCGGCCACCAGGTCGCCCTGGCACGCTGGGACCCGCGCGTCGACGTGCCCTTCGAGGACGAGTTCGGCACCCTCGCCCGCGCCCCCGGCCGGGTCCTCCTCGTGCTGGACAACTGGTACTTCGGGCTCGGCCCCATCCCCGAGGACGACTGGAACCGGGTGCTGCGCGACACCCTCGGCCGACAGCCCGGACGGTTCGCCGCCGTCACCGTGGCCACCCAGCCCGTCCCCGAGGCCGTACAACTGCTGGACCCCGCGGACCTGCACGACCTGGACGAGCAGGAGGCGGCCCGCAGGCTGCTGCGCCGACTCGCCATCGACCCCGCCCTCCCGGCCCGGCCCGCACCCGCGGCCGCGCCCCGCTTCCCCAACGAACCCCCCGAGGTCTTCGACACCCCCCGCCGCAACCGCCGCTTCACCGGCCGCGACGCCGAACTGGACGGCATCCGCGCCGCGTTCACCGGGCCCACCCCCGCGGACGGCGCCGCCCGGATCGTGCTGCACGGCATCAGCGGCACCGGCAAGACCCAGATAGCCATCGAGTACACCCACCGCTTCGGCAGCGACCACGACGTGGTCTGGTGGATCGACGCCAGCCACCGCGCCAAGGCCCGCGAGCGCCTCGCCGCCCTCGCGCCCCGGCTGGGCCTGCCGGTGGGGGAGCGGATCGGCGAGCGGATCAGGGCCGTGCACGAGGCCGCCCGCGCCGCCCCGCCCGGCCGCTGGCTGCTGGTCTTCGACGGCGCCGAGGACCCCGCCCAGCTCACCGACCTCCTCCCGGACGGCCCCGCCCACGTCCTGCTCACCGCCACCACCCGCGACTGGTCCGGCGTCCCCGGCACCCAAGTGAGCGGCGTCCGCTCCTTCACCCGTACCGAGAGCGTCGCCTACGTACGCCGCCGCGCCGCCCGGCTCGACCCCGCCGAGGCGGACGAGCTGGCCGCCACCCTGCTCGACCTGCCCCTGCTCCTCGCCCAGAGCTCCGCCTGGCTCGCGGCCAACGGCGACGTGACCCCCGCCGAGTACCTGCGGCTGCTGAAGCACGAGATCACCGGCGACGAAGGCAGCGCGGGCGACGCGGACGACGACACCGGCGCCTACCCCGAAGGCTTCCGCACCGCCTGGTCCACCACCCTCGCCACCCTGCGCGAACGCAACCCCGAGGCCGCCGAACTCCTCAACCTGCTGGCCTTCTTCGCCCCCGACGAGATCCCCGTCCGCCTGCTCACCGAGGTGCGCCACGGCGACCTCCCGCCCGCCCTGGACGAACTGGTCCGCGACCCCCGCTCCTGGCACCTCGCCCTGCGCGGACTCTCCGAGTTCACCGCGGTACGCCTCGACTACGAACAGGACCTGGCCGAGAACCCGGCCGTGGAACAGGTCCGGATGCACCGCCTCTACCAGCGCTTCCTCCGCGAGAACCTCACCCCCGAGGAACGCCGGACCTACGCCGAGACGGCCTGCCAGGTTCTCGTCGGCGCCGACCCCCGGCGCCCCGCCGACACCCGTGACTGGGAGCGCTACGCCCTGCTGGTCCCGCACCTCGGCTTCGCGGGCGCCTTCGACTCACCTCGCGCCGCCGTCCAGGACCTGGTGCTGAACTGCGTCGAATACCTCCGGGTGCGCGGCGAGTACCGCACCGCGCTGGTGCTCTGCGAGGAGGTGCACACGCACTGGCGGCGCGACCTCGACCCCGCCCACGGCGCCCTGCTCTCCCTCCAGCACAAGCTGGGCGGCATCCTGCGCATGGCCGGCCGCTATCCGCGCGCCGAACGGCTGGGCCGCGCGGTGGTCACCCGGCTGGAGGCCGACCGGCCCGAGGACCACCCCGAACTGCTGCGCGCCAAGGACGCGTTGGGCAGCACCCTGCTGGCACTGGGCCAGTACGGCCGGGCCCGCGAACTGTTCGCCGAGGCGGCGGCCCGCTTCGCGGACCAGTTCGGCACCGAGGCCCCGCAGACCCTCGCCGCCCGCCACAACCAGGGCCTCGCCCTGCTGCTCCTCGGCCGCTACCCGGAGGCCCGCGCGATCCTGAGGGACGTGCTCCAGATCCGGCAGCGGCGGCTGCGCTCCCGCCACCACCTCACCCTGCACTCCGGCGCCGTCTACGCACGCCTGATCCGGATGCTCGGCGACTACCCCGAGTCGGTGTCCCGGCTGGAGCAGATCGTCCGCATGCTCCGCCAGCTCTCCGACGAACGGCACCCGCAGTCCATCATGGCCGACCACCAACTGGGCGTCTCCCGCCGCCGGTCCGGGGACTACGCCGAGGCGGAGGAGCGGCTGTCCGGCGCCGCCCACCGCGCCGCCCAGGTCCTCGGCCCGCGCCACCCCGACACCCTGGTGATCCAGTCCGACCACGCCGCCTTCCTGCGCGAACACGGCGACCTCCAGACGGCGGTACGCGTGACGGAGTCCGTCGCCCAGCTCTACGGCGAACTCCTGGGACCCCAACACCCTTACACCGTCGGCGCGCTGGGCAATCTCGGCCTGGCCGTCGGGCACACCGGCGACCACCGGCGGGCGCTGGCCCTGGCCGAGACGGCCTACCGGGGCATCGCCGACGCGGTCGGCCGCGACCACCCGTGGGCGCTGGGCTGCGCGCTGAACCTGAGCGGCGCCCGCAGCCTCGCCTACGACGTGCCGGGCGCCCACGAGCTGAGCCGGGAGACCGCCCTCGGCGCGGCCCGCCTGCTCGGCGCCACCCACCCCCTGGCGCTCTCCGCGCGCGCCGCCCTCGCCGACGACCTGCGCGGCCTCGGCGAATCGGCGGAGGCGGCCGGACACGAGCGGTACGCCGTACGCACGTTGAGCGCCACCCTCGGCCCGGAGCATCCGCACACCCGGGACGCCCAGCGCAGGCTGCGCCCCTACTGGGACTTCGAACCGCAGCCGCTGTGAGAGCGGTCGAGTCCCCGGCCGGGAACCATTCGGTCGTTCCCGGGCGTTGCCGGAAGTGTCCGGACCGGCAAGTATGCGGGGCAGTTGGGTATGCGTAGCCCGAACGGCACGCGCCGCCTTCCCCGACCGTCACTCCCGTGCAGGAGTCAGCCCATGACCGTAGGGCGCTTGACCTATCCGCTGCCCGTGTCGCTCGTCCACGCCGGGGTCAGCAACGGCTGGGCGCAGTGGATCGGGTGGGTGCTCGGCCAGGAGGGCTGCGCGGTGGACACCATCCGGTGGTCCCCGCTCAGCAGGCTGCCCGACATGGCGTCGCTGGAGGCGTTCTTCGGCCGCCCCGGCCGCGTCCTGCTGGTCCTGGACGACTGGTACCTGCGCTTCGACACCGGACGCAACCAGGAGTGGGCGGGCGTGCTGCGCGAGGTGATGCCACGGCTGCACGACCGGGTCGGCGCGGTCACCGTGACCACCCGCGCCCTGCCCGACGAGGCGGTCAGCCTGGGCGCCGTCACCCTGCGCGGGGTCGGCCCGGAGGAGGCCCGGCGCCGGGTGCTGGCCGAGGTGGGGCTGCTGCCCGGCGCGCCCTACTCCCGCCGCGACGAGGGCCCGCGCTACCCCGAGGACCCGCCGGACGTGTCCAACACCCCGCGCCGCAACCCCCGGTTCACCGGCCGCGAGGACCTGCTGAACGAGATGCACGACGTGCTCGACTCCGGCGGCGAGCACGGCAGCCGGGTGCTGCTGCACGGGCCGCCCGGCGTCGGCAAGAGCCAGGCCGCCGTCGAGTACGCCCGCCGGTTCGGCAGCGAGTACGACCTGATCTGGTGGGTCCCGGCCGCCACCAAGGCGGCCGCCCGCGAAGGGTTCGCGGCGCTCGCCAGAGAGGTCGGACTGAGCGAGGGCGACCAGCTCACCGGGCAGATCGAGGCGGTGCAGGGGGCGCTGGGACGCGACGAGAAGGGGCGCTGGCTGATCATCTTCGACGGCGCGGAGGACCTCGACGGCATCGCGCCCCTGCTGCCCGAGGGACGCGGACAGGTCCTGCTCACCGCGCAGAACACCGGCTGGTCCCGGTACGGCGCCAAACCGTACGCCCTGCCGCCCTTCGCCCGTACCGAGAGCGTCGCCTTCGCCTGCCGCCGCGCACCCCGGATGACCGAGGCCCAGGCCGGTGAACTCGCCGACGCCCTGGGCGATCTGCCGCTCGTCATCGACCAGAGCGCCGCCTGGATCGACGCCCACCCCGCCGCCGACATCCCCCGCTATCTGCGCGCCCTGCGGCCCACCGGCTCCGGCCCCGAGGCGCCCGAAGTCCCCGTCGCACACCGGCAGGTGTGGGCCCAGACCCTCGACTCACTGGCCGCGCGCTCGCCCTCCGTGTACCAACTGCTGCTCCTGCTCACCTTCTTCTCGCCCGACATGCTCCCGGTACGGCTGCTGCGCTCCGCCCGCCCCAGCGACCTGCCCGGCCACCTCGCCGGACCCGTCACCGAACCCGGCAGCTGGGACGCCGCGTTGCTGACGATCTCCGAACTGACCTCCATGCGTGTGGAGTTCGCCACCGAGGCCGGACAGGACACCACCACCAGCGTGGTGTCGCTGCGGATGCACCGCAGCTTCCGCCGCTTCATCCGCGACTCGCTCACCCCCGAGACCGAGCGCGGCTACGCCGCCACCGCCGCCCGCGTCCTGGTCGCCTCCGACCCCGGCGAACCCGGCTCGCCGCGCAACTGGCACCGCTACGCCGAGATCCTCCCGCACCTCGAACCCTCCGGCGCCCTCGACTCCGACGACGGCGACGTCCGCCAACTCCTGCTGAACTGCGTGGACTACCTCCGGGTGCGCGGCGAGTACCAGGACGGCTACGCGCTGACCCGCCGGGTGCTGGGCCGCTGGCGCCGCACCTCCGAGCCGACCGACCGCGCGGTGCTGGCCGCCAGCCACCAGCAGGCCCGGATGCTGCGCGGCCTCGGCCGCTACCGGGAGGCGGAGCGGGTCGACCGCTCCATCCTCGGCCTCCTCTCCGAGGCAGGCGTCGACAGCGGCCTGGAGCTGCTGCGCGCCAAGGACGGCCTCGGCGCCACCCTGATGGCCCGCGGCCGCTACGACGAGGCGCGCGCCCTGTACGAGGAGGCCGCGCAGAACGCCACCGACTGGCTCGGCGACCGCTATGTCCCGCAGACCCTCCAGTTCCGCACCAACCTCGCCCTCGCGCTCGGCCTCCAGGGCCACTACGAGCAGTCCGGCAAGCTCCACCGCGAGGTGTACGAACGCCGGGTCGGCCTCCTCGGCGGGCGGGCCCGCCGTACCCTCCAGTCCGGCTACTACACCGCCCGTATGCTGCGCCTGCTCGGACGCCTGCGGGAGGCGCGCAGCCTCCAGTCGTACAACGTGCACCTGATGCGCCGGACCCTCGACGAGGCCCACCGGCAGACCCTGCTCGCCGAGCACAACCTCGCCCTGTGCCTGCGGCGCGACGCCGAGTTCGAGGAGGCGCGCGAGATGATGCGGGACTCCCGCAGGCGCCTCAAGGAGGTCAGCGGCGCCGACCACCCCGACGTGCTCATGGTCTCCCTCGACTACGCGATGCTGCTCCGCGTCCTGGGCGACCGTCCCAAGGCGCGCGGGCTGGCCGAGAGCGCCGCCGAGTCGTACGCCCAGCGGCTGGGCGAACTCCATCCGTACGCGATCGGCGCCCGCAACAACTGCGCGCTGACGCTGCTGGACGACGGCGAGGCCGAGGACGGGCTGCGGCTGGCGGAGGAGTCGACCCGGCAGATGGAGGCCGCGATCGGGCGGGACCACGTCTGGGCGCTGGGCTGCGCGATGAACTGCACGGCCGCCCTCGCCGCCGTGGGCGACCTGGAGCAGGCCGAACGGCTGGGCCGCGACGCCCTGCGCCGGGCGATCCCCGCCATGGGCTCCGCGCACGTCCTGTCCGCCAACCTCCGCGCGGCCCTCGCCCTCGACCTGCGCGCCCTGGGCCGCCGGGAGGAGTCGGCCACCCTGGAACGCCTCGCCCTGAACACCCTCTCCGCCAGCCACGGCGCCAACCACGACCAGACCCGCTACATGCGCTCCCACTCCCGCCCGTACTGGGACTTCGAACCCCAGCCGATCTGACGCAGCTCCCCGCTGGACTCACGCGCTCGTGGGCGGGCCCGGGGTCCGCTGGTTGTAGCGGCGGGCCGCCCGGTCGTTGAGGGCTCGGCCCGCCTTGTTGAGGGCCCGGCGCCAGGGGGTGCGGGGAGTGCGCAGGGAGTGGCCCTGGCGCAGCGGGCGGGGGTGGTCGTCGGCCGGGGACCGGGGGAGGGTGCGGGCGGCCAGACCGGTCGCCCGGGTCGTGGCCGTGGGGGCCACCCCGTGCGCGACCGAGGCCAGCCGGGCGGCCGGGGTGAGGACCACCCGGGTACGGCGGCGCTCCACCGCCTGCACGACCTTCTCCGCCGCCCGCTCCGCGTCCATCGACAGCACCGGCGTGCCCGCGAGCGTGGAGAACCAGGCGTACTCCGCCTCCGCCTGCCCGCCGAACTCGGCCTGGAGGTGCGAGCCGGTGCGCATCAGGCCCGGATGGACGGTCGTCACGCTCACCGCGCTCCCGGCCGTCTCCGCCTGGAGCCCCTCGCCCAGCGCCCGTACGGCGGCCTTCGCGCAGGAGTAGGGGACGAGGTGCGGCGGGGAGACCAGGGCGCCGACCGAGCCGATGAGGCCGAGGCGGCCGCCCGCCGGGCTGCGGCGCAGATGGGGGAGCGCGGCCAGGCAGGTGTAGAGGGTGCCCTCGAAGATCGTCGCCATGGCGTCCCGGAAGGCGGCGCTGCCCGCCGCCTCGGCCGGGGCGACCTGGATGACGCCCGCGTTGGCGATCACCACGTCGAGGCCGCCGGTCGCCGCCACCGTCTCCTCGACCACCGCCGACACCGCGGCCTCGTCCCGTACGTCGCACACCACCGCGCGCACCGTGCGGCCGGTCCGGCGCCGTATCCAGCCCATCGCACGGGCCAATTCGTCGGAATCCCGCGCGAGTATCGTCACCTCGCATCCGCGAGCCGACAGCCGCGCGGCCGTCAGCAGGCCGAGACCGCGGGAGCCGCCGGTGACCAGTGCGGACATGCCCTCGGACAGGGTTTCGTCGCTGCGCGTCATGACGCCGCCTTTCGCCGAAAAGCTCGCAAATGCGACTTCGAGTGCCCGATTTCCCGCTGTGGCGACGGGTGCGCGGTCCGGCAACACTGGATTCATCCGTGCCTGGAAGCAGGTGGACCATGAGCAGCATCGAAGAGTCGGTCGAGGTCCGAGTACCCGTCCGCACCGCGTACGACCAGTGGACCCAGTTCAAGAGCTTTCCCCGGATCATGACCGCCGTGCAGCGCGTGGACCAGGTCGGCCCCGCGATGACCCGGTGGAAGGTGAAGGCGGGGCTCTTCAGCAAGGAGTTCATGGCCGAGATCGTGGAGCAGGAACCGGACTCGCTGATCGCCTGGCGAAGCGTGGGGCGCGACCCCTGGCTGTGGGGCGACGTGTCCTTCCGCGCGGCCGCGCCGGACCGCACCGTCATCACGGTGAAGATGCACATCGAGCCGCGCGGGCTCAGCGGCAGGCTGCCGGGATCGGCGGACCGGGCGCGCCGGGTCGTCCGCGAGTCGCTGGAGAACTTCAAGGAGTTCATCGAGGGCCTCGGCGACGCCAGCGGCGCCTGGCGGGGCTCCATCCACCACGGCCGGGTCTCGCCCTCCGAGCCGGACCCGCCCAGGAGCCGCGTCCCCAAGTGGCCCGTCGGCTGACCCCCGGGCCGACACGCGACACCGGACGACCCGGACGACCCCGGCGGTCCGCGTTCCGCAGGACAGAGCGAGAGGCATGTGTCATGAAGAAGGCGCCGAAGCACGAGCCGGACGAGCCACTGACCGTCAGCCCGCCCAAGAAATGGGCGGCGGGCGTCCCCGCGGTGACGCACGCCCTGGAGTACTCCCTCGACGAGGCGACGCTGAAGACCACGGCGACGACGCTGCTCACCATGAACCAGGTCGGCGGCATCGACTGCCCCGGCTGCGCCTGGGCCGACCCGGCACCGGGCCACCGGCACATGAACGAGTACTGCGAGAACGGTGCCAAGCACATCAACGACGAGGCCACCGGGCGCCGGATCACCCGCGACTTCTTCCGCGCCCACCCCGTCTCCTGGCTCAACGAGCAGAGCGACCTCTGGCTCAACCAGCAGGGCAGGCTCACCGAGCCGATGATCAAGCGGGCCGACTCGGACTACTACGAGCCGATCAGCTGGGCCGACGCGCTGGACCTGCTCGCCGACGAGCTGAAGGCCCTGGACTCGCCGGACGAGGCGTGCTTCTACACCTCCGGCCGGGCCAGCAACGAGTCGGCGTTCGTGCTCCAGCTCTTCGCCCGCGCCCTCGGCACCAACAACCTGCCCGACTGCAGCAACCTGTGCCACGAGACCAGCGGCTTCGGCCTGCACGAGACGCTCGGCACCGGCAAGGGCACCGTCTCGCTGGACGACATCTACCAGTCCGACCTGGTCTTCCTCGTCGGCCAGAATCCGGCGACGAACCACCCCCGCCAGCTGTCCGCGCTGGAGGAGTGCAAGGACAACGGCGGCAAGATCATCTCGGTGAACACACTGCCCGAGGCCGGTCTGATGCGGTTCAAGAACCCCCAGCAGATCCGGGGCGTCATCGGCGACGGCGTCAAGATCTCCGACCTCTTCCTGCACATCCGCAGCGGCGGCGATCTCGCGCTGTTCCAGGGCCTCAACAAGCTGCTGCTGGAGGCCGAGGACGCCGCGCCCGGCACGGTGCTCGACCACGACTTCATCAACGACCACACCTCCGGCTTCGAGGAGTTCGCCGCGCACGCCCGCAGCATCTCCTGGGACGACATCCTCACCGCCACCCAGCTCACCCGGGAGCAG
The DNA here is from genome assembly GCF_044903645.1 of Streptomyces sp. NPDC002176. Taxonomy (NCBI): domain Bacteria; kingdom Bacillati; phylum Actinomycetota; class Actinomycetes; order Kitasatosporales; family Streptomycetaceae; genus Streptomyces; species Streptomyces sp. NPDC002176. The sequence continues at coordinate 807,852 of NZ_JBJDQW010000001.1, read as the reverse complement.
ATCGAGGAGGCCCACGACTACGTCATGCACGCCAAGAGCGCCATCGTCTGCTGGGCCATGGGCGTCACCCAGCAGAAGCACGGCGTGCCGACCGTCCGCGAGATCATCAACTTCCTGCTGCTGCGCGGCAACCTGGGCCGGGTCGGCTGCGGCGCCAGCCCCGTGCGCGGACACAGCAACGTCCAGGGCGACCGCACCATGGGCGTGTGGGAGCAGATGCCCGACGAGTTCCTGGACGCGCTCAAGTCCGAGTTCCGCTTCGACCCGCCCCGCCACCACGGCTACGACGCGGTGAAGGCCGTCAAGGCGATGGCCGAGGGCAAGGTCAAGGTCTTCCTGTCGCTGGCGGGCAACTTCGTACGCGCCGCCCCCGACACCCATGTCACCGACGCAGCCATGCGCCGCTGCAAGGTCACCGCGCAGATCTCCACCAAGCTGAGCAAGGCGCACACCGTCACCGGCGAGACCGCGCTGATCCTGCCCTGCCTCGGCCGCACCGAGATCGACATCCAGGCGGGCGGCGTCCAGTTCGTCACCGTGGAGAACACCTCCAGCGAGGTGCACACCTCCTACGGCAAGCTCCGCCCCGCCTCCCGGCTGCTGCTCAGCGAGGTCGCCATCCTGTGCCGCCTGGCCGAGCGCACCCTCGGCGACCAGGTCGACGTCCCCTGGCTGGAGTTCGAGGCCGACTACGGCAACATCCGTGACCGGGTGGCCGAGATCATCCCGGGCTTCTACGACTTCAACCGGAGGGTCTCGCGGCCCGGCGGCATCAAGCTCCCGAACCCGGTCAACGAGGGCGTCTACGCCACCGCCACCGGCAAGGCCATGTTCACCGTCAACCAGTGGGACATGTCCGCGGCGCCCCCCGGCCACCTGGTCCTGCAGAGCACGCGCTCGCACGACCAGTGGAACACCATCCCGTACACCAACAACGACCGCTACCGCGGTATCCACGGACGCCGCAACATCATCATGATCAACCCCGAGGACATGGTCGATCTCGGGCTGATCCGCGGGCAGTTCGTCGACATCATCGGCGTCTGGCACGACGACGTCGACCGCCGGGTGGAGGGCTTCGAGGTCATCCCCTACCCGACCACCCGAGGGTGCGCGGCCGCGTACTACCCGGAGGTGCAGCCGCTGATCCCGCTCGACAGCGTCGCCGAGATCAGCAACCAGCCCACCTCCAAGGGGTTCGTGGTCCGGCTCGAACCGGGCAGCCCGCCGCCCGGCACCAAGCCCACCCACTGGCACGAGTGACCCCCGCCGCCGCTGCCGCCCTCACTCCGGGGGCGGCAGCAGCGTGCCCAGCGGACCCAGGTCCAGGTTGAGATCCTCCATCGTCAGGCCGTACCGCTCGCACAGCCCGGTCATCCGGTCGTGCAGGAGCATCAGCGTCGCCCCGAGCCGCTCTTCCTCCTCCTCGGTCAGGTCACCCTGGTCGACGCGGTTCAGCGCCTGCCGCTCCATCAGCTGACGCAGCAGCTCCACCAGGGTCAGGACCAGCTTCATCAGGTCCCGCTCCACCGTGTCGGGATCAGCGGTGATCCGGCGCGCCGGGACGGACGCCCGCTCGCCGGAGGGGGCCAGATCGGCGGGGGCCGCGGGCAGTAGCCGGAACGCGCGCTCGGCGGCCGCCGCGACCTCGGCCCTGCGCCGCTCCGGCCCGCCCCGCGTCTCGTCAGCCGTCATGCTCGCCCCGCTGCGCGATCGACCGCGTCTCCGCGAACGGAGAAGGCACCTCCGCGCTGATGGACACGATCAGCGCCCGCAGCGACACCCGTACCAGGTCGATCCCGGCGATGGACAGCACCACGTCGCCGGTGAGCACCACCCCGCCGCTCAGCAGGCGGTCAAGCAGGTCGATGAGCGCGACCTGCCGCTGCGCCAGCGGCTCGTTCGCGGCCTGCCGGTCGGGCGTCGTCATGCTCCGGTCTCCTCGGGCTCCTCCGGTGCCATCGCGAAGGAGTACGGCGCCCACGGCCCGGTGATCTCGACCCGCACCCCCGCCAGCCCGTCGGCGGCCCGCGCCACCTCGGCCCGGAACTCCTCGCCCCTCTCCAACGGCACCAGATAGGCGTCGTTCATGACGTTCTCGCCCGCCGCCTCGGCGAGCGTCCCCTGCTGCACCCGGTGCCGGGCCCGCTCGGTGGCGTACGCGCGCCCCGCCGCCTCGATGCCCTCCGCCGCCCGCTGGGCCGACTGGTGGACGGTGTCCCGATGGTGCTGCTGCTGTCTGCGGCCGCGCAGGTAGGAGCGGCCGGGGCTCAGTTCCGCCTCGGTCGGGGCGGCCGGGGCCTCCGGAGCCGCCGAGGGGTCCACATAGACCTTCACCCCCCATTCGACGTGCCCCGAGAGCCGCGTCAGCCGGTCCGTGAAGAACTCCCGCCCGCTGTCCAGCACTTCGCGCGCCCGCGTGTCGTCCAGATACACGGTGGCCAGGCGCAGCGGCAGCATCGTGGTGTGCGCGGCGACCGCCTCCACGACCCCGTGATGGGCGCGGGCCACCGCCGACAGCCAGTCCAGGTCCTCCAGCCGACGGCGCAGCGCCTCCTCGCGGAAGTCCTCCGCCGGTACCTTGCTGGCCACCAAGGCCAAGCCGTCGCCGCCGGGCACCAGGTGCACGGGGGCGCCGACCACGCCCTCCAGCGCGGCCACCCGCTCCGCCAGCGCGTCGTCGGCGCGGGTCACGCCGTAGACGTAGGTCATGGGGTCACTCATGGCGGGCCCGCTTCCGGCGGCGGGCGGGGCGCGGCTCAGGCTCCGGCTCCGGTTCCTCCTCCACTTCGCCCTCTTCTTCCTCCTCCTCCTCTTCCTCGGGTTCCTCTTCCTCCCACTCGGCCTCTTCCACCTCCTCCTCGGGCTCTTCCTCCGCCTCTTCCTCCTCCTCGTCCAGCAGCTCCGGCTCGGCCTCGAGAAGCTCCTCCGGCTGCCGGAGCGACGCCAGTTCGGCCCGCAGGCGGGCGTTCTCCTCGGCGAGCGAGTGCTCGCCCCGGGCCCGCGAGGACAGCGAGGGATCGTGCTCCCACCAGTCGATGCCCATCTCCTTCGCCTTGTCGACGGAGGCGACCAGCAGCCGGAGTTTGATGGTCAGCAGCTCGATGTCGAGCAGATTGATCTGGATGTCCCCCGCGATCACGATGCCCTTGTCCAGGACGCGTTCGAGGATGTCGGCGAGGTTGGCGGACGAGCCCTGCCCGTACGGCTGCGCCGCCCGCGACGGGGAGGAGCCGAGCCGGTTGCCCAGTGGTTCACTCACGGTGGTGGCCTCGTGTTTCCCTAGCGCGTGTTCCCCCGTGCCGGATCAGGGCTGCTGGTTGCGGAAGTTCCGTATCTCCTCCAGCCGGTCGAGCAGTTCGTCCTCGCGTCGGTCGAACGTCTCCTCGTCGATCTCCCCGGCGAGCAACTGCTTCTCCAGCGCGGCGAGTTCGCTCTGCACGGGCGCCGGGTCGTAGTACTCGTCCTCGGCCGCCTCCAGGACGCGTTCCATCACCCAGCCGACCCCGCGCACCGGCGCCAGGGGGAGGGTGAGGATCTGGGTGAACAGGCCCATGGCGAGTCACACTTCTCAGACGAAGCTGTACGGCGGGAGCGGGCCGTTCAGCCGGAAGTCGAGTCCCTCGCCCAGCTGATGGGCGACGCTCAACTCCGTGGTCAGGAACGGCTCTTCCTGATCGTCGGCCACCAGGAACGACACACTGAGGAAGTCCGACCCGGTCGGCTGCGTGGAGTCCACCTCGCGCGCGAACGGGCGCAGCGCCTCGACCACCCCGGCGGCCAGCGCCTCCTGACGGGCCTGCACCTCCTGTGCCACCAGCTCACCTAGCCGCATGGCCGCCGACGGGTCCGCCGAACCGTCCCGGATCTCGTCGTTGAGCTGCCGCGCCGGAGGCGACTCGGCGAGGATCTGACGGAGCAGGGAGTCCTCGTCCTGCGCCACCTTCAGGTGGTACTCGGTACAACCCTCCAGCTCCCGAAGCCGGTCGGTGTATTCATCGGCGCGTTCCTCCAGCGCGGCCCGTACCTCGTCGTCGCTCGCGGCCACCAGCCCGAACCGCAGCGGCAGTACGGTGCCGTCGGCCATCAGCCGCTCCTGCACCTCCTGGTGGGCGCCGACATCGCGGCGCTTGGGGCGCAGGTCCTCGGGCGCGTCACTGACCACCGCGCACAGCGATCCGGCGGTCACCGCCCGCAGGGGGCCGGGGGATTCACCGACGCCGCGCAGGTCGTCGAGGCGCAGCGGATGCTGCTTGTCGGTGACGGAGTAGACGTACACGCCCATGGCTCATTCCCTCTCGCGGGTCGAGGTGCGCTTGGAGGTCCGCTTGGCAGGCCGCCGTTTCCGCGCGGGCTCCCGCTCCTCCTCTTCCTCTTCATCGCTGTCACCGCCGGTGACGGCCTTGAGAGAGTCGGTGACCGCCTCGGCGGCCCCGCTCAGCGCACCCTTGGACTTGCCCTTGGCCCCGCTCTCCATGGTGTCGCCGACGATGTCGGTGAGCTGGGCGGGCGCCTTGCGCCCGGCCTCCAGGTCAAGCCGGTTGCACGCCTCCGCGAAGCGCAGATACGTGTCGACACTGGCCACGACGACACGGGCGTCGATCTTCAGTATCTCGATGCCCACCAGGGACACCCGGATGAAGATGTCGATCACCAGTCCGCGGTCCAGGATGAGTTCCAGGACGTCGTAGAGGCTGCCGCCGCCACCGCCACGGGTGACATTGCCTCCGCCTTGCGGCACCACGGTCATGGTGCCTCCCTTCACCGGCGGGCCTCAGCCGCGCCGGTCGATCTGCCCTTTGGTGTAGCGGCGCGTGCGCTCGTAGGACACGAGGTCGCCCTCCTTGTCGAGGGTGACGCGGTAGGTCGCCATCACGCTGGTCGTGTCGGGCACTCGCTCCAGTTCGAGCACCTCTACGTCGGCCTCCCAACCGTCGTTCGTCGGTTTCAGCGCCGAGATCGATTCCGGGGGGCGGCCGATCAGCTCCGTCAGCTGCTCGGAGGCGGTCCGCATCGCCCAGGCGGGCCCCTTCTTCGCGGGGCGGCGGCTCTCGGCGTCGGCTGGACGCCGACCGGTGCCGCGCGTGCCGCTCGAGTGCCGCCGTGCGGGCTCTTCTGCTGCGGCCATGGCCTCTCCGGTGGTCGAGGCGGTCTCTCCGATTGGTCGGAGCGGGCGCCAGATTCCACGCATGAACATACAATTTCAGCATATAGGGTTATAGGTCGCATCGGTGTCGGACGGCTCCGCGTGGGCCGCGCCCGGACCGCGCGTGCGGTTCTCGCGGAGCCCCGGCACGGCACCCGGTGCGTGCGATCCCTTCTTCCTCGATCGCGGGCCGGGGCGGAACCCCCGTTTCTTTCCTGACCCTTTCCGAAGGGAACCGGTTCATGAATGACACGACCAAGGTCGCTCTCGCCGCCGCCGTCGCCGGTGGCTATGTGCTCGGACGTACGAAGAAGGGACGCCTCGCCTTCGCCCTGGCGACCTACCTCGCCGGACGCCGTACCGACCTCAACCCGCAGGCGCTCCTGGGTGAGGGCCTGGGCAAGCTCGGCGAGGTGCCGGGCGTCCAGCAGCTGAACGAGCAGGTGCGCGGCGAACTGCTGAACGCGGGCCGCAAGGCGCTGGCCGCCACCGCCGACCGCCGCCTCGGCGACCTCGCCGAGTCCCTCCGCGAGCGCACCCAGCGCATCGGCCAGAAGAAGTCCGAGGAGCCGGAGGAGTCCGAGGAGGAAGAGGAAGAGCAGGAGAACGGCGAGGAGTACGAGGACGAGGCGGAGGAGCCCGAGGAGGGAGAGGAAGAGGAAGAGGACTTCGAGGCCGAGGAAGAGGTCGAGGAGCCCGAGGAGGACGAAGAGCCGGAGGACGAAGAGGAGGAGGACTTCGAGGAGGAAGTGGAGGAGGAGCCCGAGGAAGAGGAGCCCGAGGAGGAGCCTGAGGAGGAAGAGGAGCCGGAGGAGGAGCCCGAGAAGCCGTCCCGGCGGCCCGCCGCCAAGAAGGCCCCCGCCAAGAAGGCCGCGCCCGCCAAGAAGCAGGCGGCCAAGAAGGCTCCCGCCAAGAAGGCCCCGGCGAAGAAGTCCGCACCGGCGAAGAAGCAGGCCGCGAAGAAGGCGCCCGCGAAGAAGTCCGCGCCCGCGAAGAAGCAGGCCGCGAAGAAGGCCCCCGCCAAGAAGGCCCCGGCGAAGAAGTCGGCCGCCAAGAAGACCACCGGGCGCCGGAGGTAGGCCATGGCTGACACGGACAAGAGTGACGTCAAGGACGACGTCAAGGACGACGCCAAGGACGGTGCCGGCTCCGGCTTGGACATGCTGCGCGACGAACTCGTCGAATACCTGGAGGCGCAGGCCGGACACCTCGTCGAGAAGACGGGGGAGAGACTGACCGACCTGACCCAGCAGCTCCTGCAGTCGGCCGACGGCAAGGGCGGCGGTTTCCTCACCGGCGTCGGCAGCCGCATCCTGGGGGGCGAGTCCCCGCTGAAGGCCCTCGTCGCCCAGAAGGCCGGAGACGTCAAGGACAAGGTGGTCGAAGGGGCCAAGAGCCTGTTCGGCAAGAGCAAGGGGAAATCCGGCCGCGCCAAGGTGATGAACATCATCGAGGTGCTGGACATCGGCCTGCCGCTGCGCGAGACGTACGACCACTGGACCCAGTACGACGAGTTCAGCGGTTTCACCAAGGGCGTGCAGAGCGTCTCCCAGAGCGACGAGGTCACCAGCGACTGGAAGCTGAAGGTCGGCCCCTCCAAGCGCAGTTACAAGGCGACCACGCAGACGCAGATCCCGGACGACCGGATCGTCTGGACCTCCGAGGGCGCCAAGGGGACCACGCGCGGCTGCGTGACCTTCCACGAACTCGGCCCCACGCTCACCCGCATCGTGCTCGTCGTCGAGTACTCCCCGTCCGGCTTCTTCGAGAAGACCGGCAACATCTGGCGCGCCCAGGGGCGCCGACTGCGCCTGGACTTCAAGAACTTCCAGCGCTACGTCAGCTTCGCCGACCCCGACGAGGTGGAGGGCTGGCGCGGCGAGATCCGCGACGGCGAGGTGGTCCGCTCCCACGAGGAGGTCGTCGAGGAGGAAGAGCGCGAGGCCGAAGGCGAAGAGGGCGAGGGCGACGAGGAGTACGAGGACGAGTACGACGAGGAAGAGGGCGACGACGAGGAGTACGACGACGAAGCCCCCGACGAAGAAGGCGACTTCGAGGACGAAGAGGAAGAGGAGGACGAGGAGGAAGAGGAAGCGAGGTGACATCCGCACCGCTCACCGGGCGCGCCCGCCCCCGCCACGGCGGCCGCGCCCGGCGAGTGTGATCAGCCCAACTGCCGGAAGAACGCGCGGATGTCGCCGACGAGCAGCTCCGGCCGCTCCATCGCGGCGAAGTGGCCGCCCCGGTCGAACTCCGTCCAGCGGACGATGTTCTCGGTGCGCTCCGCGAGATGCCGCAGCACGATGAAGTTCTCCCGGGGGAACGAGGCGAACGCGGTCGGCGTCGTGGAGGGCTCGACCGGTGCGCCCCCGTGGTCGGCGTGGGCCCGTTCGTAGTAGATGCGCGCGGAGGAGCCCGCCGTGCCGGTCAGCCAGTAGAGCGTCACGTCGGTGAGCAGCTGGTCGCGGTCGACGGCGTCCTCCGGACGGTCCGCGGAGTCCGTCCACTCCTTGAACTTCTCCGCGATCCAGGCCAGTTGTCCGACGGGGGAGTCGGTCAGGGCGTAGGAGAGCGTCTGCGGGCGGGTGGACTGGAGGTCGGCGTAGCCCTGCTTCTCCCGGCTCCACTCCTGCATCCGCTCCCAGGAGGCGAGGGTGCGTTCGCGTTCGGCGGGGCTCAGCACGGCGAGTTCCTCCCCGGTCGGCTCGGCCGTCGCCCCGGCGCCGGGGATCAGGTTCAGATGGACGCCGATGACCCGCTCGGGGCGGATACGGCCCAGCTCACGGCTGACGGCGGCGCCCCAGTCGCCGCCCTGGGCGCCGTACCGCCCGTAGCCCAGGCGGTCCATCAGCTCCGCGAACGCGGCCGCGGTCCTGCGGTACTCCCAGCCGGGCTCGCGGGTCGGCCCGGAGAAGCCGAAGCCGGGGATGGTCGGCAGCACCAGATGGAAGGCGTCGGCCGGGTCGCCGCCGTGTGCGCGGGGGTCGGTCAGCGGGCCCGCGATCCGCTCGAACTCGGCGAACGAACCGGGCCAGCCGTGCGTGATGACCAGCGGGGTGGCGTCCGGCTCCGGGGAACGCAGGTGCGCGAAGTGGATGTTCGCGCCGTCGATCGTGGTGGTGAACTGCGGCCACTCGTTCAGCCGGGCCTCCGCCGCCCGCCAGTCGTACGTGTGCCGCCAGTAGTGCGCCAGCTCGCGCAGATAGCCGAGCGGAACGCCGTAGGCCCAGCCGACACCGGGCAGCTCGTCGGGCCAGCGGGTGCGGTCGAGACGGTCGCGCAGATCCGCCAGCTCGCTCTCCGGGACGTCGATGCGGAACGGTCGGAGGCCGGAGTCCGGTGAAGTCGTCATGGCGGCGCAGCCTAGGCGTCCCAGGTCCGGTGCGGCGGCTCATTTTCGGCGGGGCCCATCGGCCGAACGGCTCTCGCCCGGTGCGGCTCGGCATGCGCCGGGTACGTGCCCTGCATGGACAGCTTCGACGTGGATTCGGCGTTGCGGGAGGCCCTGGACCGGCTCACCCTGCTGGACCAGACCGCGGCCGTACTGGCGAGCACGCTCGACGCGGTGGAGGGGATGAGCCGGGTGTGCCGGGTGCTCGTCCCGGCGCTGGCGGACTGGAGCGTGGGCGACCTCATGGACGAGGCGGGCCATCTGGAGCGGGTCTGTGTCACGCACGGCGAGCCGGGCACCCCGCCGACCGGGCTGACCGGGGTGCTGCCCGGTGTGGGGGACTCCGAGGACCCCTGGTCGCGGGTGCTGCGCGGCGCCGGGGCGCTGCTGCTGTCGGCCGGGGAAATCGTGCCGGACGCGGAGACCGCCGACCCGTTGCACGCGCTGAACAGCGAGCTGTTCCGTCGGCTCGGCGGCGGTTCGGGGATCGTCGCCCCGCTGCGGGCCCGGCGCCGGGTGCTCGGCGCGCTGACCCTGGTGCGCGGACCGGAGCGGGAGCCGTTCGGGGAGCGGGACCTGGCACTGGCGGAGGGGCTGGCCCACCGGATCGGCCTCGCGGTGGACAACGCCCGGCTGCACACCGAGGTGCAGACCATCGCCGAGCGCATGCAGCGCTCCCTGCTGCCCAGCCTGCCCGTCATGGACGGCCTGCGCATCGCCGCCCGCTACACCCCGGCCGCCTCCGCCGCGCAGGTCGGCGGGGACTGGTACGACAGCTTCGTACTGCCGCAGGGCGACACCACGCTGATCATCGGCGATGTCACCGGCCACGACCTCCAGGCGGCCGTGACCATGAGCCAGATCCGCAACATGCTGCGCGGGATCGCCTGCGACCGCCAGGAGCCGCCCGGCCGCATCCTGCGCCGTCTGGACCTGGCGATGGCCGTGCTGTATCCGCACCAGACCGCCACCTGCGTCTACGCCCTGCTCAAGGGCCCCGAGAACGGCCGGTACCAGCTGGACTGGGCGTCCGCCGGCCATCTGCCACCGCTGCTGATCACCCCCGCCGGAGACACCACCTATCTGGACGCCGCCCGCGGCATGGTCCTCGGCGTCGACCCCGAGGCCCAGCGTTTCGGCGCCAGCGCCGTGCTGCCGCCCGGCGGCACCCTGCTCCTCTACACCGACGGTCTGGTCGAACGCCGGGGCGAACCCCTCGACCACAGCCTCACCCGGCTGCGCCAGCACGCGGCCGCCCTGGTCGACCGGAACCTGGACGTGATGTGCGAGGAACTGCTCACCGGCCTCGCCCCGGACGCCGAGGACGACGTCGCCATGATCGCCCTGCGGCTGCCCACCTCACCCCCCTGACCTCGACGAACCCGGCCGTCCGGCGCCGTTCCACCGTTCCAACCGGGCGCCGCGCCGAGGCATGACGGGCGCGTCCGCGTGGCACCCGCCCTGTGTGCGAGGGATACATGCAGCATGGCAAGCAATGACGGCGGACCTCTCGGCGGCGTCCGACGCCGCGCGACGGGCCTGGGCGGGACCCAGCCGGGAGCGCGACCTCGTGGTGCAGGCGCTCAAGGCGGCGCTGGCCGCCTGGGTGGCCTGGGCGGTGGCGGGCTGGTGGCTCCAGGCGCCGGTGGCGTTCGTCGCGCCCTGGGTGGCGGTGGTGCTGGTGGAGTCCACCGTCTACCGCTCCCTCACCCACGGCCTCCAGCAGCTCGCGGCGATCGCGGTGGGCACGATCGTGGCCACCGCCGTGGGGCTGCTGCTCCCGCACACCGAGGCCGCGATGGCCGTCGTGCTGCCCGTGGTGCTGCTGCTCGGCCAGTGGCGCAGGCTCGGCAGCCAGGGCATCTACGCCGCCACCGGCGCCCTGTTCACCCTGACCGCCGGACCCGTCTCGGTCGTCACCTCCGCCGCCCGGCTCGGCGAGGCGCTGTTCGGCGCGGTGGTCGGCCTCGCCGTCAACGCCCTGGTCCGGCCGCCCCTCTACCTCCGCGACGCCCGCGCCCTGCTCCAGGACGCGGCCGACGAGACCCACGACATCCTCCAGCAGGTCGCCGAGGGGCTCGCCCACGGCAGCCTGGACCCCGACGAGGTGACCGGCTGGCACGACCGCGCGGTGCGGCTCTACCCGCGGGTCGAGCAGGCCAAGGCCGCCGTCGGCTGGAACCGGGAGAGCCTGCGCATCAACCTCCGCCACCGCCCCAAGGTCATGCCCCAGCCCGGCCGCGGCTACGACGACGCGGTCACCGTGCTGGAGTACGCGGCCGTGCACACCACGGGCGTGACCCGCACCGTGCTGGAGACCGTCTCCGACGAGGACGAGGCCACCCGGCTGGAGCCGAGCCTGGCCCGGCACTACGCCCGCTACCTCAGCCTGACCGCGCACGCCCTGCGCCTGTACAGCAACAGCCGCTTCGGCCCGGCGACCGAGGACGGACTGCGCGAGGCGGTGCACGACATGCGCGAGACCCTCCAGACCCTCCGCCAGGACCTGGTCCGCACCAGCAGCGACGACCCCGCCGGAGTCGCCGTCTACGGCGCCCTGCTCGCCCAGGCCCACCGCCTGGCCCGCCAGATGGTCCTCTCGGCCAACTGAACCGCTCGACGGGCCCGGTCGGGGCCGTCCGGAAGGGTTCCGCGCCGCCGAAAGTGGTACGAGAACCATGTAAGGGTTTTTGCCAACGCATTACCTTCGGTGATCGAAGGGACCGCCCGTGATGCCGACCTCCACGAGCACGACCACGCCCCCGACCGCCACCGCCGCCGCATCCCCCGTCTCCCCGGTGAACTCGCACAACGAGTGGGACCCGCTGGAGGAGATCATCGTCGGGCGTCTCGAAGGCGCCACGATCCCCTCGAAGCACCCCGTGGTGTCCTGCAACGTGCCCCGCTGGGGCGCCGGGCTCCAGGGGCTGGCCGCCGGGCGGAGCTACCCGCGCACGCTGATCCGGCGGGCGCAGCGCGAACTCGACCGGTTCATCGACCTGCTGCGCTCCCTCGGCGTCACCGTCACCCGCCCGGAAGCCGTCGCGCACCGGCGGCCCTTCGCCACCCCCGACTGGTCGTCCCGGGGGTTCTGCAACACCTGCCCCCGGGACAGCCTGCTCGTGATCGGGGACGAGATCATCGAGACGCCGATGGCGTGGCCCTGCCGGTACTTCGAGACCCACTCCTACCGCGGCCTGCTCAAGGACTACTTCCGGCGCGGCGCCCGCTGGACGGCGGCACCGAAGCCCCAGCTCACCGACGAGCTGTACGAGCGGGACTTCCGGGTGCCGGGGCCCGGCGAGCCCGTGCGGCACATCCTCACCGAGTTCGAGCCGGTCTTCGACGCGGCGGACTTCGTACGCGCCGGACGCGACCTCTTCGTGACCCGCAGCAATGTCACCAACGGCATGGGGATCGAGTGGCTGCGCCGCCATCTCGGGCCCCGGTACCGCGTCCACGAGATCGAGAGCCGCTGCCGTACGCCCATGCACATCGACACCACGTTCGTGCTGCTCGCGCCGGGCAAGGTGATGGTCAACCCGGAGTACGTCGACGTCGACCGGCTGCCCGGCGTCCTGAGGTCCTGGGACGTGCTGACCGCCCCGGAACCCGACCCGATCCACGACCCCCTGCTCAAGGTCACCTCGATGTGCGGCAAGTGGCTCAGCATGAACGTGCTGATGCTCGACGAGCGGCGCGTGATCGTGGAACGCCACCACACCGGCATGGTGCGCGCCCTGGAACGCTGGGGATTCGAGCCCGTCCCGTGCGACCTGCTGCATTACGCGCCCTTCGGCGGCTCCTTCCACTGCGCCACGCTCGACGTCCGGCGGCGCGGCTCGGCGCAGTCGTACTTCCCCTGAAACCGGGCGCCGCCGGTCAGGTGTGCCGGGCGTGCACCGGGCTGTGGGCCACCTCGTCCGGACAGCCGTGCCGGGAACGCCGGTCGCGCCGCCAGTCGAACGCGGCGAGCGCCAGCGAGGCGGCCATCCCGAGCAGGGCGGCGGCCAGCGCGGCGACGAGCGCGGTGCGGTAGTCGCCGCTCCTGCCGAACACCACGTAGAACAGACCGGGCAGCGCCGCCGTACCCACCGCGGCACCCAGGCGCTGCCCGGTCTGCAGCGCACCCCCGGCCGCGCCCGCCATGCGCACCGGCACATCGCGCAGGGTCATGGTGATGTTGGGCGAGACCACGAAGCCGCTGCCGATCCCGCCGAGGAACAGCACCGGCGCGGCCACCCAGGGCGCGATCCCGAGCGGCGCGAACCGCAGCAGCAGCGCGGTACCGCCGAGCCCCGCGATCACGCCCGCCAGACCGCACACCGTCAGCACCCGCCCGAACCGCTCCACCAGCCGCCCCGCCAGCACGGCCGCGCTCGCCGAACCGAGGGCGAAGGCGGTCACGGCGAGGCCCGACATCAGCGGCGAGTAGCCGAGACCGTGTTGATAGAACAGCGCGAACACCAGCCACACCCCGCTGAAGCCGATGAAATACAGCGTGCCCACCCCCGCGCCGACCGCGTAGCCGCGCACCGAGGTGAACAACCGGGGATCGAGCAGCGGCTGCGCGTCCCGGGCGACCAGGCGCCGCTGCCACAGCACGAAGCCGACCAGCAGCACGGCGGCGGCCGGGAACAGCCACCACAGCCGCCCGATCCCGCCGGAGTCCGCCTGGACCAGCGGATACATCAGCGCCAGCACCCCGGCCCCGAGCAGCGCCACGCCCACCACGTCCACCCGCCCCCGCCCCGACCGCTGGACGCGGGGCAGCAGACGGCGGCCCAGCAGGACGGCGAGCAGTCCGATGGGGACGTTGACGTAGAAGATCCACCGCCAGCCCTGCTCGCCGGAGGCCAGGGCGAGGATGGTGCCACCGGTGATCGGGCCGATCGCGGAGGAGATGCCGACGGTCGCGCCGAAGAAGCCGAAGGCACGGCCGCGCTCCGCGCCCCGGAACATCTGCTGGATCAGCGCCGAGTTCTGCGGGGCCATGCACCCCGCGGCCAGCCCCTGGCAGAGCCGGGCCAGCACCAGCAGGGTGATGTCCGGCGCCGCGCCGCAGGCCGCGCTGAAGACCACGAACCCGCTGAGCGCCAGCAGGAAGATACGGCGCCGGTCCAGCGCGTCACCCAGCCGCCCGGCGGTGACCAGGGCGAGCGCGAAGGTCAGGGCGTACCCGGACACCACCCACTGCACCTCGGCCGGGGTGGCGTGCAGATCCCGCTGGATGGTGGGCAGCGCCACCGCGACGATCGTCACGTCCAGCAGGCTCATGAAACCGGCGACCAGGGTCACCCACAGGGCCCGCCACCGGCGCGGGTCCGGTTCGTAGCCGTCCGCCGGGGCGGCCGGGCGCCCGCCGCCCGTCGTCGATGCCGACCGAGTCACCAGGACTCCTCTCGCCGGGGGACACCACACCCGGCACCGGGTTCCCCGCCCCGCCGCCCGGCACTCGTACGGCCGCTTTTCGATCACCCTCGGTAGCAGGGCAGGCGCACAGTGAAGAGGATCGTTTGAGCACGCGCTGACGGTGCAGGTGTTCTGCTTGAAAACGTGTACGGCGAAAGGAACACCCATGGCGGCCCTCGACAACGAAGATCCGGTGGACCCCGGCGCGGTCAGACGCCACCGTGTGCTGTTCCGTGCGATCGAGCGACGGCGCAACCCCAAGCTGCGCCGCAGCGACATCACCGTCACCGACCAGGCCGCCGTGAAGCGCGCCACCAAGGCGGCCGCCCTCGGCAACGCCATGGAGTGGTACGACTTCGGCATCTACAGCTATCTCGCCGCCACCCTCGGCAAGGTGTTCTTCCCCTCGGGCAGCGACACGGTGCAGCTGCTCAGCTCCTTCGCCACCTTCGCCGTCGCGTTCCTGGTGCGTCCGCTGGGCGGCATGGTCTTCGGGCCGCTCGGCGACAAGATCGGCCGTAAGCGCGTCCTGTCCATGACCATGATCATGATGGCCGTGGGCACCTTCGCCATCGGGCTGATCCCCTCGCACGCCGCCATCGGCCTGTGGGCCCCGGCCCTGCTGATCCTCTTCCGGCTGATCCAGGGCTTCTCCACCGGCGGCGAGTACGGCGGCGCCTCCACCTTCATCGCGGAGTACGCCCCGGACAAGCGACGCGGGTTCTTCGGCAGCTTCCTGGAGTTCGGCACGCTCGCCGGATACGTCGGCGCCTCCGGCCTGGTCGTCATCCTGAGCAGCGTCTTCAGCGACGACCAGATGCTGCACTGGGGCTGGCGCATCCCGTTCCTGGTCGCGGCGCCGCTCGGCTTCATCGGCCTCTATCTGCGGCTCAAGCTCGACGAGACGCCCGCCTTCCAGAAGCTGGAGGGCGGCAACGTCCGGGCGACCGACGCCGCCGACGCGGTGGAGACCTCGGCCGCCGCCGACCTCGGCAAGATCTTCACCCGGTACTGGCGGCCGCTGGTGCTGTGCCTCGCGCTCGTCGCGGCGTACAACATCACCGACTACATGCTGCTGTCGTACATGCCGACCTATCTGTCGGACGAGCTGGGCTACCCCACCAACCACGGGCTGCTGATCCTGCTGCTGGTGATGGTGCTCCAGATGGGTGTCATCAGCCAGGTCGGGCGGCTCTCGGACCGCTTCGGGCGCAAGCCGCTGCTGATGGCGGGGATGCTCGGGTTCCTCTTCCTGTCGGTGCCCGCCTTCCTGCTCATCCGGCAGGGCAGCGTCGTCCTCATCACCCTGGGCCTGCTGATGATGGGGCTCTCCCTGGTGGCGATGCTCGGCACGATGTCGGCGGCGCTCCCGGCGATCTTCCCGACCCAGGTGCGCTACGGCTCCCTGTCGGTGGCCTACAACCTCGCCACCTCGATCTTCGGCGGCACGACCCCGCTGGTGATCACCTACCTGATCAGCGTCTTCCACACCAACCTCATGCCCGCCTACTACGCCACCGCGGCCGCGGTGGTCGGTGTCATCGCGGTGCTGTGCATGAAGGAGACGGCCAACAAGCCGCTCGCGGGCTCGCCTCCGGCCGTGGAGACGGAGCAGGAGGCCGCGGAGATCGTCCAGGCCCAGGCCCCCGCGCCCAGGTTCTGACCCGCCACGGTCCGCCGTACGACGGAACGCCCCCGGCCGACGCGGCACGGGGGCGTTCCGGCGTCTCCGGCACTCTTCCGGGTCGCGGGCGCTACGGCTTGATGCCCACCGCGGTCCACAGGCTGACCTCCGCGTCGGTGGCGGTCGGTTCGGTGTCCGGGCGCCAGCGGTGGCCCACCGAGACGCCGGGCTCGAGCAGTTCCAGCCCGTCGAAGAACCGCGCCACGTCCGCGCGGGAGCGGAACTGCACCGGGGTCCCGGCACCGTTGTAGATGTCGGTGACCTTCTGCCAGGTGGGCGCGTCGAAGTCGGGCGTGCAGTGGCTCAGGGCGAGCGCGCTGCCCGACGGGAGCACGTCCAGCAGGCGGCTGACGATGCCGTACGGGTCCCGGTCGTCCGGCACGAAGTGCATCAGGGCGTTCAGGGACAGCGCGACCGGCCGCTCCATGTCCAGCACGTCGGCCAGCTCGGGGGCGTCCAGCAGCGACTGCGGGTCGTTGACGTCCGCCTCTATGTACGCGGTACGGCCCTCGGCGGTGCTGCGCATCAGGCGCTCGGCGTACTTGAGGACCAGCGGGTCGTTGTCGGCGTACACCACCCGCGCGTCGGCCACCACCGACTGGGCCACCTGGTGCAGGTTCGGCTCGGTGGGGATGCCGGTGCCGATGTCCAGCCACTGCCGGATGCCGTGCTCCCGGGCGAGGACGCGGGTGGCGCGGTGCATGAAGGCGCGGTTCTCGCGGGCGCACACGAAGATGCCGGGATAGGCCGACGCCACCGACTCGGCGGCGTGCTCGTCTATCTCGAAGTGGTCCTTGCCGCCCAGGTAGTAGTCGTACATCCGGGCGGAGTGGGGCCTGCTCGTGTCGATGTCCCGCGCCGCGTGTGAGTTGGTCATCCTGTCCCTTTTCGGTGTGTGCGTGGGGGGAGAAGCATGGGGGAGGAGTCAGCCGTTGGTCAGATGGTCGGCGAGGCCCCGCTTGACCCCCGCGACGAACGCGGTGATCTCCTCCGGGGTGTAGATCAGCGCGGGTCCGGCGGGGTCGGTCGACTGGCGCAGCGCCACCCGGCCGTCGGCGAGCTGCTTGGTCTGCACGCACTGGCCGCCGTTCGGGCCGCTCCAGGGGGATTCCCACCCCTGCTCGCCCAGGTCGGAGGCGGGCATCCCGTTGTAGGCGTGGCCGCGGTCGTCGATGGTGGTCATGAGTACTCCTTGCGCATGCGGTTCAGCAGCGCCCTGCTCTGCGCGTCGGAGGACAGCAGGGACATCCGGTTGTGCGCCTCCAGATGGGCGACCACGTCGGAGCGCTGGTCCAGGTACATCGCGCCGGAGAGGATCTCGCTGTAGACGATGTCCGGCAGCTCCGGCTCCTCGAACCGGAAGTACGTGAACGGCGCGCACGCCCCCACATGGGCACCGGCGGCGAACGGCACCACGTCGACGCTGACGTGCTCCAGCTCCGAGAGCTCCAGCAGCCGGTCGATCTGCTCCCGCATCACCTCGGGACCGCCCACCACCCGGTGCAGGACGGCCTCCTCCATCACGACCCACAGCGTCGGCGAGTCGGCACGCTCCAGCAGGGCGCTGCGGCGCAGCCGCAGGTCCACCCGGCGCGCCAGGTCCTCGTCACCGTCGTTCGGGAAGCCGCCCGTGAGCACGGCGCGCGCGTACGCGTGGGTCTGGAGCAGACCCGTCACGTAGTGCGGCTCGTAGGTGCGCAGGGTCTTCGCCCCGGTCTCCAGGCTCACGTACGCGCTGAACCAGCCCGGCACCACGTCGCGGTAGGCGTGCCACCAGCCAGGTGCGTTGGCCCGCTCGGCGAAGGCGACGAACTCGTCCCGCTCCTGCCGGTCGGCGCCATAGGTCTCGAGCAGCTTCTCCACGTAGAGGGGCTTGAGCGCCACCTCCGCCTTCTCCAGCCTGCGGATGGTCAGGGCCGTGACCCTGAGCGCCCGCGCCGCGTCCTCCAGCGAGACGCCCGCCTCCTGGCGCCGCTCCTGGAGCCTCCGGCCCAGGACCATGCGGAGCACGGTGGGCGCACTCGTGGTGCTGCCCGCGCTCGAACGGCCTTCGTTCACGCCCTACCTCCTGATGGGCTGTCACTCGTAAGAGTGTGACAGGGAGTTGGTGAAGTCACCAGACGGATAGCGGCTCTCTGTAATTATCAGGGAGTTGGTTGCAGCCTGAACTCGGTTGCGAGCATAGTTACTTGAGTGACCGCCTCACGGAAGGCAATCATCGTGACCCCCACCACGACCTCGTCACCGGACCTGTTGGACGTAGCGGACCCGGACCAGACCCACTGGATCACTTTGCGATCGCACCACTCCAGCGTCCGGATCGCGCGCCGCTCCATGCGGGACCGGCTGACCGGGTGGCCACTGCCCGCAGAGCTGCGCGCGGACGCCGTGCTCCTCGTGTCCGAACTCGCCACCAACGCCGTCCTGCACACCTCCAGCGTGCGCATCCTGTGCGGCATCGGCCTTTTATCCCCCGGCCGTCTGCGCATCGAGGTGCACGACCACGACTACTCCGGGCAGGGCCTCTCCCGGCGCGAACCCGGACCGGACGACGAGGGCGGGCGGGGACTCCTGCTCGTCGAACAGCTCGCCGACCGCTGGGGCGTGGACCGGTCCCGGCTCACCAGCGGCAACGCGGTGTGGGCGACGCTGGCCTGCTGACCCGCGTCAGTCCGCCGCGGGCGTCAGTTCGGCCAGCAGCAACGTCCGGTCGTCCGCGCCGCCCGTGCCCGAGGGCGCGTTCAGCAGCTGCTCGCACAGTGCGGGCAGATCGGTCCCCGGCTCGGCTGCGGCCGTGTCCAGGGCGTCGGCCAGGCGGGCTATCTGGTGGTCTATGTCGGCGTCGCGGGACTCGACCAGACCGTCGCTGTAGAGCACCAGCAGCGCGGGCTCCGGCACGGCGAACACGGTCGCCTCGTAGTGGCCCGTGCCCAGCCCCAGGGGCAGTCCGGGCTCGGTCAGCGGGACCGGCACGGTCTTGCCGTCCGGGCCGCGCAGCAACGGCGGCGGATGACCGGCGCTCACGACGGTGCAGGTGCGCTCCCCGGGCGACCACTCGGCGTAGACGCAGGTGGCGAAGGAGGCACCGGGCGTGTCACAGGCGAGCGCGTCGAGCCGCCGTACGAGATCGACCGCCGGGATGTCGAAACCGGCGAACGCCCGTACAGCGGTGCGCAGTTGCAGCATGGCGACGGCGGACTCCGGGCCGTGGCCCATGGCGTCGCCCACGATCAGGCTGATCCGTCCGTCGGGCCGCCGCAGCACGTCGAACCAGTCGCCCCCTATGACCGTGTCCGGCCCGGCCGGGAGCGAGCCGTGGCCGACCCGGCAGCCCTCGAAGAGCTGGAGCGCGCCGGACGGCAGGCTGCCCCGGATGGCGAGCGTGGTGCGCCGCTCGTGCGCGTAGCGCCGGGCGTTGTCCAGGGCCACCGAGGCCCGTGCCGCCAGCGCCTCCACGGCCGCCACCTCGGCGGAGGTGAACGGCTCCCGGTCCGGCCCCCGCGTGCACGCGACGAAGCCGATCGTGACGTCCCGCAGCCGCAGTGGCACGACGAGGAACGACGCCGTCCGCAGCAGCTCGTCCATCCGCGCGTCCCCGTTGCCGGAGGCGAGCAGCCGCGCGGAGGTGTGCGGGTCCACCGAGTCCAGCAACTGTGCCTGCCCGGAGGACATCGCGCGGGCGTACGGCGTCCCGCGGGGGAAGACGATCACCTCGCCGACCGGCAGCAGCTTCTCCCAGTCCTCCCGCGCGTCCGCCCCCACCCGCAGGGCCAGCCGGTGCGCCTCGATGCGCGGCGGGTCCGGAGCCACGCCCGCGTTCTCCCCCCGGCGCCACCGCTCCAGCAGGTACACCGACGCCGCGTCGGCGAAGGCGGGCGTCAGCGCGTGGGTGAACTGGCTGCCGGTGAGCGGCAGATCGAGCGCCGAGCCGATCGCGTCGGCGGCAGGGGAGAGCAGCGGCCGGCGCGGCGAGGGCCGGGCGGCGGGCGGTTCGTCGGTGCGGCCGCACGGGTCGTTCCGCAGAGTCGTGCCTTTCCGGGGGGCGAGGACGGCGACCGCGCGGCCAAAGGGGCGGAGCGCGTCGCTCGTCGTTCGGGGCAACTATATGATGCGTCGTCAAGTCGCATGTGTGGAAAGGAAGTTGCCATGTCGGACAGCGTGGTTCCAGGTTCCGGGACAGAGCCTGACAAGGCGAGCGTGGCCCGGATGTACGACGCCATGCTGGGCGGACAGCACAACTTCGCCATCGACCGGGAGGCGGTGGCCGCCTTCACCGCCATCGACCCCCAGGTGCGCACCCTGGCCCGCGCCAACCGGGACTTCCTCGGCCGGGCGGTGCGCTTCCTGGTCGACTCGGGGGTGCGGCAGTTCATCGACCTCGGCTCGGGCATCCCCACCCAGGGCAACGTCCACGAGGTGGCCCAGGCCGCCGACCCGGACGCCCGCGTGGTGTACGTCGACAACGACCCCGTCGCCGTGGCGCACAGCGCGTCCCTGCTCGCCGACAACCCGCACGCCGACATCGTCGACGGCGACATCCGCAGGCCGGGCGACATCCTCGACTCCCCCCAGCTGCGCAAGCTGATCGACTTCGAGCGGCCCGTCGCCGTACTGATGAACGCGATCCTGCACTTCATCACGCCCGAGGAGGACCCGGACCGCATCGTGGGCACCTTCCGGGACGCCCTGCCCGAGGGCAGCTGGCTGGCCATGTCCCACGCGACCAACCAGGACCGCCCCGACACCGCCGCCGCCGTGGGGCAGCTGTACCGGTCCCGCGCCACCTCCCCGGTGACCGCCCGCTCGCACGACGAGATCCTCGGCCTCTTCTCCGGCTTCGACCTCGTGGAGCCCGGCCTGGTCCACGTCCCGCTGTGGCGCCCGGACCCGGCCGAACCCCTGCCGGACAACCCGACCGAGTACTGGGTGTACGCCGGGGTCGGCCGCGCCACCGCCAAGTAGCCGGGGTCGGCCGCGCCTGCGCCAAGCAGGGGACCGGCAGGATTGAGGCCGGGGCACACGGGCACCTGGGGCCAGAGGACGGCGGGCGTTCCGCCGTCCGGCTGGTGGCAGGGAGAGGCCGTGCTCATGGACAGAAGACCGACTCCGGCGCCGGACGGGACCGGCCACGCCCCGACACCGCCGCTGCTGCCCGGCGGCTACGACCCGGCCGACTACGCCGGGACCGTGGCCCGGGCCGCCGAGGCGGCCGGGGTGTCGCCGGTGCTGCTGATGACCGTGCTGCACAACGAGGCGTACAAACCGCACCACCCGCTCCTCGAACGGCTCTGGCAGTGGTGGAAGCCCGGCGCGTCCTTCGGGGTGGCCAACATGCACCGCGCCGCCTTCGAGTCGGTCCGGCGCGCCTACGGTCTGTCCGGGCGGTTCCAGGACCTGCGCGACGACCCCGCGTTCGCCCTCCGCGTCGCCGCCCTGCACCTGCGGGACCTCGACCGGGCCCTGCCCGCGCGCCACGGGCGCCGCTACACCCGCGACGAACTCCTCGCCCTCGGCTACAACGCGGGCGAACGGAACATGCGGGCCTTCGCCCGGGGCGTGCCGCCGGGCCCCATGGCACGGTCGTACCTGCGGCGCTACCGCGACTGCCGCGGCCGCGCCGCCGACGCGCTGGCGGAGGGCGGCAGGCCGCGCGACACGGACGCCGTGGCGGGCTGAACCGCCGCTCCGGCCGCCCGCCGCGGCCCACCGGATGCAGGCGGCCGGTTTCTGGGTGACGGTAGTCGGAGAGGCCCAGCCGACGTGCCCGCGCACGGCCGGAGGGTCCGCCCGGCCTTCTCGACCGGGCGGCGGGGTCCACCACGGCGACGGCGAGGAGGAACTGTGGCTACTTCCGATCACCAGCACGAGGGCCCCGCGGACGGCGGAGCGGCCGGCGAGCCCGGCGTGCACGACGGCGGAGCGGACGGCAGCGCCGAGGGTCCCGCGGACGGCGGGGCGGCGGGCGTTCCCGGCGTCCACGACGGCGGAGCCGACGGCGGCGCCGAGGGTCCCGGAGACGGCGGCGCGGCCGGTGTCCCCGGCGTCCACGACGGCGGAGCCGACGGCAGCGCGGACCACGGCGCGGACCATGGCGCCGACCACGGTGCCGACGAAGGCGCCGAGGGTCCTGCCGACGGCGGCGCGGCCGGTGTCCCCGGTGTCCACGACGGCGGTGCCGACGGCGGCGCGGACGGCGGGGCTTGACCAGCCCGGCCGACGGCTCCCGTGATCCCGGCGCCCTCGCGGGTGCCGGGACGCTGGAGCGCCGCCTGACCGACCTCGGCCTGGACGACTTCGCGCGGGACGTCTGGTCGCGCACCGCGCTGCTCACCCGCCGCGCGAGCGACTTCTCCGACGTGTTCGACGCCGACGCGGTGGACGAACTCCTCTCGCGCCGGGGCCTGCGCACGCCCTTCCTCCGGGTCGCCAAGAACGGCACCGTGCTCCCGGAGTCGTCCTACACCTCGCCCGGCGGGGTCGGCGCCACCATCTCCGACCAGCTCGACGACACCGCCCTGTGGCGGCTGTTCGCGGACGGCGCCACGCTCGTCCTCCAGGCGCTCCAGCGCACCTGGGGGCCCGTCGGGGAGCTGTGCGCCGGGCTGAGCGCCGAACTGGGGCACCCGGTGCAGGCCAACGCCTACATCACCCCGCCGCAGAGCCAGGGCTTCGACGACCACTACGACGTCCACGATGTCTTCGTGGTCCAGATCCAGGGCAGCAAACGCTGGCTGGTGCGCGAGCCCGTCCACCCGGACCCGCTCCGGGACCAGCCCTGGACCGACCGCCGGGATGCCGTCGCCGAGGCCGCCGAGGGGCCCGCGTACATCGACACCGTGCTGGAGCCCGGCGACGTCCTCTACCTGCCGCGCGGCTGGCTGCACGCCGCCCGGGCGAAGGGCGAGGTCTCCATCCACCTGACCCTGGGCGTCCACGTCTGGACCCGCTACGCGCTGGCAGAACAGCTCGCCGAGGCCGCGCTCGCCGCGCTGCGCGACGACCCCTGGGCCCGCGCCTCCCTGCCGCTCGGCGCCGACGCCACGGCCCAGGTGCTCGACGACGTCCGCGAACGCCTCACCGAGGCCGTCTCCGGCGCCGACTCGGAACCGCTGTTCCACCGCGCCCGGCGCGGCCAGGGCCGCCCGGCACCGCTCGGGCCGCTGGCCCAGCTCGCCGCCGTCGACGCCCTCGGACCCGAGTCGCCCGTACGGCTGCGCGACGCGCTGGCAGCACGGCTGGAGGGCGCCCGCCTGACGACGCGGGTCGGCTGGCTCGACTTCCCCGCGGCCGACCTGCCCCTGGTCGCCCGCCTGCTCGACGGCGAGGTCCGTACCGCCGGTGACCTCGGGCTCGGACTCGCCGGACGGCTGCTGCGCGCGGGCGTACTGGTACCGGCCGGACAGTAGCGGCCCGGTGACCACCACAGACCGGTTCTTCTGCGCCGACGCCGCCCGGATACGCGGTGACTCCATCGCGGGCACCGCGCCGCGCGGCACGGTCTGGGTGCTGATCGAGTACCGGGGCGCCTGGCCCACCAACGGCTACGACGGCATCGACTTCGACCCGGTGGTCAAGGCCCACGTCTGGGCGGCCGCCCACGCGGTCCGGGCCCGGATCTTCCTGATCAGGCGTCTCGCCCGTCCCAGACCCCAGGGGCCCGGCCGCTGGGCCGTACTGCACTACGAGCGGTCGGGCGCCTGCCGCCAGCGCTGGGGCAGCTGGACCGGCGACCAGGACCTCGTGGAGATCGCCGACGCCCTGCGCTCACCGGGCCTGCTCGACCAGCCGCCGGTCGTCCTGGTCTGCGTCCACGGGCAGCACGACATCTGCTGCGCGGTGCGCGGACGTCCCGTGGCCCGGGCCCTCAGCGAGCGCTGGCCCAACCTCGTCTGGGAGTGCACCCATGTGGGCGGGGACCGGTTCGCCGCCAACGTCGTCGTCGTGCCCGACGGGACGTACTACGGCGCTCTCGACCCCACCTCGGCCGTGGAGGTGGTCGGGGAGCACCTCGCCGGACGCGTCCACCCGGACTTCCTGCGCGGGTACACCGACCTCGCCCCGCCGCAGCAGGTCGCCGTCGCCGCCCTGCTCGCCCGCTTCGGCCCGGCCGGGCGCTACGACTACACGGTCACCGGGACCGCCCGCGACGGCGACGACTGGCGCATCCGCGTCGAACTCCACGCCCCCCGCCCGACCGCCTTCGACATCGAGGTGCACGCCCACCGCACCGCCCCCTACCGGCTGACCTGCCGGGGCCCCGTGCCGAGCCCCGCGGTCGCCTACGAGGTGCGGTCCATCCACTCGGCCTGACCCCTTGCCTTCGAGCGCACGCCAACTCCTAGCGTTGGAGGGGGACTTACCGGAAGGAGCATCATGACCAGAACCTGGTTCATCACCGGCACCTCGTCCGGGTTCGGCCGCCTCCTCACCGAGCGGCTGCTCGCGCGCGGCGACCGGGTGGCGGCCACCCTGCGCCGCCCCGAGGCCCTGGACGACCTGCGCGCCGAACACGGCGACCGGCTGCGGACCGCCCGGCTCGACGTCACCGACACCGCCCAGGTCGGTCAGGTCGTGGCCGACGCCTTCGCGGACCTGGGCGAGATCGACGTCATCGTCAACAACGCGGGGTACGGCGTCTTCGCGTCCGTCGAGGAGGCCACCGACGAACAGATCCGGCGGGTGATCGACACCAACCTGCTCGGCTCCATCCACGTCATCCGCGCCGCGCTGCCCCACCTGCGCGCCCAGGGCCACGGCCGCATCCTCCAGGTCTCCACTGCGGGCGGCCAGACGACCTACCCCGGCTTCGCCTACTACCACGCCTCCAAATGGGGCATCGAGGGCTTCTGCGAGACGGCCGCCCAGGAGATCGCTCCCTTCGGCATCGCCCTCACCATCGTCGAACCCGGCGCCACCCCGACCGGCTTCGGCACCGCCCTGGACACCGCCCCACCGATGCCGGAGTACGCCGCCACCCCGGCCGGTGAGATCCGGCAGGCCCTCACCGACGGCACCTTCGTCCTCCCCAACGCCCCGGAGAAGATCGCCCAGGCCATGATCGACCTGGTCGACAGCGGCGCGGCCCCGCTCCGGCTGCCCCTCGGCTCGGACACGTACCACGACGTCCGCGCCGACCTGATGGCCCGCCTGACGGAACACGACGGCCAGCGGGACGCGGCCCTCTCGGTGGTCAGCGACGAGACGGAGGCCCCGTGAAAACGCGACGCGAAAAGAAAGACGCGAAAAGAAAGGTGACGTGAACTGTCACCTTTGGCGTGCACCGTAGAAGCATGACCCAAGACCTCAGCACTCAGCTCGCCGACCGGATCGCACTCGTCGCCGGGGCCACCCGGGGCGCCGGGCGGGCGATGGCCGTCGAACTCGGCCGGGCCGGAGCCACCGTCTACGTCACCGGACGCACCACCCGCGAGCGGACCAGTGAGGTCGGCCGGGACACCGAGACCATCGAGGAGACGGCGGAGCTGGTCACGGCGGCCGGGGGCACCGGGATCGCCGTACCCACCGACCATCTGGACCCCGACCAGGTGCGCGCCCTCGTCGAGCGGATCGACCGCGAGCAGGGGCGGCTCGACATCCTCGTCAACGACCTCTGGGGCGGCGAACACCTCCTCGTCAACGCGGTCTTCGGCAAGAAGAGCTGGGAGACCCCCCTCGAGGACGGCCTGCGCATCCTCGAACTCGGCGTGCGCTCGCACGTGATCACCGCCGCGCTCGCCCTCCCGCTCCTGATCCGGTCCGACGCCCCGCTGCACGTGGAGGTCACCGACGGCACGGCGGTCTTCAACCGCCGCTACCGGGAGAACCTCTACTACGACCTCGCCAAGAACGCCCCCATCCGCATCGCCTTCGGCCTGGGCGAGGAACTCGAGGAGTACGGCGGCACGGCCGTCGCCGTCACACCCGGCTTCCTGCGCTCGGAGCAGATGCTCGGCCACTTCGGCGTGACCGAGGAGAACTGGCGGGACGCGGCCGCCCAGGAACCCGACTTCGCCACCGCCGAGTCGCCCGCCTACCTCGCCCGCGGCATCGCCGCCCTCGCCGCCGACCCCGACCGCGCCGCCCGCTGGAACGGCAGGTCCACCTCCAGCGCCGAACTCGCCCGGACCTACGACCTCACCGACATCGACGGCAGCCGACCGGACGTCTGGGCGTACTTCGAGGAGGTCAAGTCCGGCCGCAAGGAGGGCACCCCCGACGACTACCGCTGACCGGTCACGCCGTACAGCGCGGCGAGGGCTCGCGCGTGCGCGCGGAAGCGCTCGCGCAGGCCGTCCGGGGCCAGTACCTCCACCTCCGCGCCCAACTCGCTGAGCTGGGCGAACGCGATCTCCTCCGACTCCACCGGCAGCTCGACCGTCACCCGGCCGTCGGGGTCCGGCGCGCTCGCCGCCGCCAGCGCCTCGGTGACCCCGGCCGGGTCCGCGACGGCGGCGAGGCGATGCAGACCGGGCTCGGTCAGGCGCAGGGTGGCCGTCGTCCGCAGCAGCGTCCGGGCGAACACCGCCGCGTTCGCCCGCCAGTACTCGGTCAGGTCGAAGCCGGGGTCGCGGACGAAGGGTTCGCCCTCGGTGGGGGAGAGGGCCGTGACCCGGTCGACGCGGTATGTGCGCCAGGAGGCGTCCGGGACCCGGCCCACGACGTACCAGACGCCCGCTTTGAGGACGAGCCCGTACGGCTCCAGCAGGCGGGTCACCGCGTCGTCCCGGCCCGGCCGCGCGTAGCTGATCCGGACGGTGCGGTCGGACCACACGGCACGGGCCAGCTCGGGCAGCAGCTCGGGTGTCGACGGTTCGCGGAACCAGGCCGGGGCGTCCAGGTGGAACCGGCGCACCGACGACTCGGCCGCCGCGCGGAGCGACGGGAGGAGGGTGGCGGAGAGCTTCAGCCGGGCGGTGTCCGCCGCGTCGGAGAGGCCGAGGTCGCGCAGGGCGGAGGGCAGACCGGAGAGGTAGAGGGTCTCGGCCTCGGTGGGGTGCAGGGTGGTGAGCCGCGTGCGATGGCCCGGCGCCAGGTGGTAGCCGCCCGCGCGGCCGCGCTCGGCCCGGATGGGGACGCCCGCCTCCTGGAGGGCCTGGGCGTCGCGGATCACGGTACGCCGGGAGACGTCCAGTTCACGGGCGAGTGCGTCGGCGGTCAGGCCGGGGCTGGACTGGACGAGCAGGGCCATGCGGATCAGGCGGGCGGCGCGCATGGGTCCAGCATCGTGCACGGGGGCGCCCCGGGCCGGGGCGCCCCCGCCGCCTCACGACCGGGCGAAGTCCCGCGGCCGGAACTTCCGCTCCTTGAGGTGCCGTTCGATGTCCTCCAGGCTGCGCCCGGTCAGCTCCGGCATCTTGAGCCGGACGAACACCCAGGCGGCGACGTTGAAGAGGGCGTAGATCCAGAAGACCTGGCCCACACCGAAGGCGCTGATCATGGTGAGCAGGGTCAGGGTGATCAGCAGGTTGGTGCTCCACAGGGTGGCCGACTGGACGCTGGTGGCGGCCGACCGGACCGACAGCGGGTGGATCTCGGAGCCGGTGAGCCAGCCCATCAGCTGGAGGCCGCCCGCGTTGAAGAACATGAAGGCCAGCAGGCAGCCCACGATCGCCGGGACGTAGGCACGGGTGCCGTGGCCGGTGACGTAGAGGGCGCCGAGGGCGAAGAGGCTGAGCGCGGCGCCGGGCACCATGATGAGGGTGAGCCTGCGGCGGCCTACCTTGTCCACGATCCACAGGCCCACGATCATCATCACCAGGTAGACCACGCCGAGCGCGACGCTGATCCGCAGGGCGTCGGTCTGCGGGAAGCCGTTGTCGGTGAGGATGGTCGGCGCGTAGTAGATGATCATCTCGATGCCGGACAGCTGGGTGAAGGCCGCGATGCCGCAGCCCACGATCAGCGCCGGGCGCACCCACGGCTGCCGCAGCCCGCGCCAGCCCCGCTCGGCACGGTCGGTGTCCTCCTGCTGCCTGGCCAGCCCCGTGATCTCGTCCAGCTCGGCGTCCACGTCGTAGCCCTCGGGCCGCAGCTCCTCCAGGACCTCGCGTGCCCGGTCCGTCCGCCCATGGCGCAGGATCAGCCAGCGCGGGCTCTCCGGCAGCCGCAGCTGGCCCAGCAGCATCAGCAGGGCGGGGACGGCGGCCGCGCCGATCGCCACCCGCCAGGACACGGCCTCGGTGGCACCGACGACCGTGGCGATGACGATGCCGACGCCGATGGCGAGCTGGAAGCAGAGCACCAGCCGTCCCCGGATCGCCATGGGGGCCAGCTCGGCGACATACATCGGCACGGTCTGGGTGGCGCCGCCGACGGCGAAGCCGAGCAGCACGCGGGCGAGCGCCAGACCGACCGCGTTGGGGGCGAAGGCGCAGGTCAGGCTGCCCACGATGAACACCCCGCAGATCAGCAGGATGGTGCGGTGCCGCCCGAGACGCTCGCACAGCCGACTGCACACCAGGGAGCCGATCACGGCACCGAGCAGGATGCCCGCCGCGATCGTCTCCTTCATCGTGCCGCCGATGTGGAACTCGTCGGAGATCTGGAGCAGCGCGCCGGAGATGATGCCGGTGTCGTAGCCGTACAGCAGACCGCTGATGGCCGACACCACGGCCGCCATCAGCATGTGCCCGTTCAGCCCGCCCACTGCGGCTTTGGCCTGATCCGTACGGCGAGGCTTGCTGGTTGTCCCTCGTTCGTGTGACTCGCCGGGGCGGCGGTCGTCCACGCTCTGCACTGACACCGTGATCCATTCCTTCGAATCCGGGTCTCTCGGCGCCCGGACGGGGAACGTCTGCCCTGATGAGAGCGGGTGATGCGCACGGAAGGGGCGGACCATACCAGTTGGCGACGTGCCGTGTTCGCATGGACACGCAATGTTGTCATGGGTCAAGCAATGCGGAATGCTCGTGTCCATGTACTCCCAGCAACAGCACGACGGGGGCGGAACGGGGGTGTCCGCCTCCGCGCAGCGGGGCTCGGTGTGGGTGATGGAGCTGCGCGGCGAACTCGACCTGGCCTTCATCGACCGCGTCGAGCGCGCCACCGCCGACGTCCTGCGGCTCTTCCCCGGCCCGCTCGTGTACGACCTCCGGCACCTGAGCTTCGCCGACTCCCTGCTCGTCAACCACCTGCTCGCCACCCGGCGGCAGCGTCCGGTCGGCCTGATAGGCACCAACCGGTACGTGGACCGCATGCTGGAAGTCACCGGCACCGCCGCGGTGTTGCCCACCTTCGCCAGCCCGGAGGCGGCCGAGGCCGGGCTCACCCGCGCGGGGTAGCGCCCTTGGTGCGCACCGGCGCGGTCTCCGGCAGCCGCCAGGTGCACAGGGCGCTGGCGAGGCCGGCCGCCGCCATGTACGCGGCCAGGTACCAGGGCCGGTCCCCGCCCGCGCCGACCAGCAGGGTGGCGATGAAGGGGGAGGTCCCGGCGAAGATGACGCCGTTGATCTCGCGCACGAAGACCAGCCCGCTGTAGCGGACCTCGGTGGGCAGCGACTCGGCGTAGAAGGTGCCCGCGACCGCGAAGATCGAGTTGAGGAAGAGGGCGAACGCGATGGTGATCGCGGTGTAGATCAGCCACGGCTCCCGCGTGTCCACCATCAGGAAGAACGGGTACGCGAACAGCGTGATGGCCACCGCCCCGCCGATCATCACCGGCTTGCGCCCCACCCGGTCGGACAGCGCGCCCGCCAGCGGGATGGTGAGGATCGAGACGGCCGAGGCGATGGTGATGCCGAGCACGGCCGTGCCGGACGACAGCCCGAGCTGGTTGGTGAGGTAGCTCGGCAGATAGCCCTGGATCGCGTACGAGGCGATGGCCGTGGCGCAGCCGGAACCGATCAGCAGCGCGATCGCCTTGGGACGGGCCTTGATCGCGGCGAGCACGGGCAGCTTCTCGCGCCTGCCGCTGTCGCGGGCGGCCTCGAACTGCTCGGTCTCCGGCGCCGCGTTGCGGATCAGCAGCGCGATCACCACGACCAGGGCACTGGCCAGGAACGGGACGCGCCAGCCCCAGCTGAGGAAGTCGTCCTCGGGCAGCGTGGAGACGGCGGCGACCGCGCCGGAGGCGATGACGACGCCGATGAACTCGCCCGCGCCGGGCAGCGATCCGTAGAAGCCGCGCTTCTGCTCCTGGGCGGCCTCCGTCGACATCACGTACGCGCCACCGAGTTCGGCGCCGACGCCGAAGCCCTGCATCATCCGGCACAGCACGAGCAGCACCGGGGCCCAGATGCCGATCTGGTGGTACGTCGGCAGCAGGCCGATGGCGAGGGTGCCCGCACCCATCAGGACGACGGTGAGGATCAGCACCGGGCGACGGCCTATCCGGTCACCGAGGTGCGCGAGGAGCAGCCCGCCGATCGGGCGGACCGCGAAGCCCAGTCCGAAGGTGGCGAAGGAGGCCAGGGTGGCCGCGAAGGGCGAGATCGACGGAAAGAAGATCTTGTTGAAGACGATCGCGGCACAGGCGCCGAAGAGGAAGAAGTCGTACCACTCCAGGATCGACCCTACGACGCTCGCGGCCGCCGTTCTGCGCTGACGCGTCCGGGCGGTCAGCGGCGGGCGCGGGGCGGATTCCTGGCGGGCGGATGCGCTCGTCGTCGGGCTCATCGCACTCCCTTTCACCATCGGTCGGGGACGTGTGCGCCCTGCGTGTTGCAACATACGCACGCCTGTTGCGCAAGGGCTGCTAATGTTCTTCACGGCCACAGCCGCATGTCAATGGAGGGGATGGCGATGACCGGTACGACGGTCTGCCTCGGCGAGACGATGGCGCAGGTCACCCCGGCCGACGGCGAAGGGCTGGAACACAGCCGGGAGTTGCGGCTCGCCGTCGCGGGAGCCGAGTCGACGGTCGCGCAGTATCTGGCCGACCTGGGGCATCGGGCCGCGTGGGTGAGCCGCGTCGGGGACGATCCGCTCGGGCGGCGGATCGTCGCGGCGGTCGCTGGGCGCGGGGTGGATGTCGGCGGGGTCCGAGTTGATCCGGACGCGCCAACGGGCGTCTATTTCAAGGACCCTGGCCCCCAGGGCACCCGTGTGCACTACTACCGGCGTGGCTCGGCGGCCTCGCGGATGGGGCCTTCCGACGCCGAGCGCGTCGACCTGGCCGGGGCTCGGCTGCTGCATCTGACGGGGATCACACCCGCGTTGTCGGAGGGGTGCAGGGAGCTGGTGGAGCTGCTCATGGAACGGGCCTCTAGGGCGGGGGTGTTGGTGTCGTTCGACGTGAATCACCGGCCCGCGCTGTGGAGTTCGCGCGATGAGGCGGGGACGGTGCTGCGCGACCTGGCCCGGCGAGCCGACGTCGTGTTCGTCGGCCGGGATGAGGGCGAGCGGCTGTGGGGCACCGCCACGGCGGAGGAGATCCACGCCCACCTCGCGCCGCGCGGCACGCTGGTCGTGAAGGACGGTGCGGTCGGCGCCACCGAATTCAGCGGCGGTGAGCGGGAGTTCGTACGCGCACCTGCTGTCGATGTCATCGAGGAAGTCGGCGCGGGAGACGCCTTCGCCGCCGGATACCTCAGCGGTCTCCTGCGCGGATCGGCGTCCCGCGAACGGCTCGCCCTCGGCCACCGCCTGGCCGGGCGCACCCTGCGCAGCATCGAGGACTATGTGCCCGCCGACACCTTGGAAGGGAACTGAGCCATGTCACAGACGGTGAGACGGGCCATCGACATCCTGGAGTTCATCGCCCGCGGACCCCGCACCCAGACCGAGGTCGGCGACCACCTCGGCGTACACCGGTCGACCGCGCTGCGCATCCTGGAGTCGCTGACCGACGGCGGACTCGCGCGACGGCTGCCCGACGGGCGGTACGCGGTCGGCCATCGGCTCGCCGGGCTAGCCCAGTTGGCCCTGGAGCAGTTCGGGCTCAAGGAGATCGCGGCCGGGCACCTGCGCGCCCTCGGGGAGCGCTGCGGACACACCGTGCACCTGGCCGCGCTGGAGGGCGACCGGATCGTCTACGTCGACAAGGTCGACCCGGTGGACGGGGTGCGCCTGTACTCCCAGATCGGTAGGCCCGTGACCCTGCACACCGCCGGTGTCGCCAAGGCGATCCTCGCCCACGTACCGCGCCCCACGGCCGAAGCCCTGCTCGCCACCTGCGACTTCGCCCCGCACACCGGCACCACGATCACCGACCCGGTCGCCTACCGGAAGGCGCTGGACGAGACCCGCGCCCGCGGCTTCGCCGTGGACGACGGCGAGTACGAGGACTACGTGAACTGCGTCGCCGTACCCGTCCGGGACAGCGGTGGCGAGGTGGTCGCCGCGATCTCCGTGACCGCGCTCAAGGCGAAGGCGGACCTCACCGCCCTGGAGCGGGATGTGCTGCCCGAGCTGATCACCACCGCAGAGACGATCTCCAGGGAGCTGGGATGGCGACCGTGAACCCCCTGTCCTTCGACCGGATCTTCGCGCAGGCGCCCGTGATGGCGATCCTGCGCGGGATGTCGCGGGAGAAGTCCGTCGAACTGGCCTCCCGCGCCTGGGATCTGGGCATCGAGTGCGTCGAGGTGCCGGTGCAGAGCCGGGAGGCAGCGGAGGTGCTCACCGCCGTCGTGGCGGCGGGCGGCGAGCGCGGAAAGCCGGTCGGCGCGGGCACCGTCACCTCGGCGGAGCGGCTGGCGTGGGCGGTGTCGGCCGGAGCCGCCTTCACCGTGGCGCCGGGGCTCGACGTCGAGGTGGCGCGGGCCAGCGTCGCCGCCGGGCTGCCGCATCTGCCCGGTGTGGCGACGGCCACCGATGTCCAGGCCGCGCGGGCGCTGGGCCTGGACTGGCTGAAGGCGTTCCCGGCGAGCGTGCTCGGCCCGGACTGGTTCCGCGCCATGCGCGGGCCCTTCCCCGAGGTGCCGTTCGTCGCCACCGGCGGCATCGACGCGTCGAACGCGGCCGCGTACCTGGCGGCGGGCGCCAAGGTCGTCGCCGTCGGCTCGGCGCTCGAAGACCCGGAGCAACTCCGTTCACTGGCCGACCTCTTGAAGCCCTGAACCACCCGCACGCAGACAGGAGCCGCCGCACCATGAAGATCACCGCTCTCACGACCTACCTCGTCGCTCCCCGCTGGCTCTTCCTCAAGATCGAGACGGACGAGGGGATCACCGGCTGGGGCGAGCCCGTGGTCGAGGGCCGCGCGCACACCGTCGCCGCGGCCGTCGACGAACTCTCCGACTACCTCATCGGCCAGGACCCGCTGCGTATCGAGGACCACTGGCAGGTCATGACCAAGGGCGGCTTCTACCGCGGCGGTCCCGTCCTGTCGTCCGCCGTGTCCGGCATCGACCAGGCGCTGTGGGACATCAAGGGCAAGCACCACGGCGTCCCGGTGCACGATCTGCTCGGCGGCGCGGTACGGGACCGGATGCGGATGTACTCCTGGATCGGCGGCGACGACCCCAGCGAGGCCGCCGAGCACGCGGCGCGGCGCCTCGAACAGGGCTACCGCGCCGTGAAGATGAACGTCGGCGGCCGCCTGAAGCACCTGGAGACCTCCCGCGAGATCGACGCCGTGCTCGCCCGCGTCGCCTCCGTCCGCGAGGTGATGGGCGAGGACGGGGACGTCGCCATCGACTTCCACGGCCGCACCTCACCCGCCCTCGCCAAGCAGCTCGCCCGCGCCCTGGAACCGCTGCGGCCCATGTTCATCGAGGAACCGCTGCTCCCCGAACTCACCTCCCAGTACCGCGACTTCACGGCCTCCACCAGCATCCCGGTGGCCACCGGCGAACGCCTCTACTCCCGTTGGGACTTCGACCCGGTCCTGCGCTCCGGCATCGCGCTCGCCCAGCCCGACCTGTCGCACGCGGGCGGCATCTCCGAGGTGCGCCGGATCGCGGCCCAGGCCGAGGTGCACGGCGTCGGACTCGCCCCGCACTGCCCGCTGGGCCCCATCGCCCTCGCGGCCTGCCTCCAGGTTGACTTCGCCAGCCCGAACGCGTTCATCCAGGAGACCAGCCTCGGCATCCACTACAACGTCGGCTCCGACCTCGGTGACTACCTGGTCGACACCTCAGTCTTCGACTTCGACACCACCGACGGCCACATGGCCCGGCTGACCGCGCCCGGCCTCGGCATCGAGATCGACGAGGCCGCCGTCACCAAGGCCGCCGAGAACGGCCACCGTTGGCGCAACCCGGTGTGGCGGCACGCGGACGGCTCCTTCGCGGAGTGGTGAGCCCGGCACGGTGAGAGGTGTGACGGCCAATCTGGTCCAACCAGTTGACCAGTGCCCGGCCGTCACCCACTCTGTTCGCCATGACTCCCTTACCCGTACGGCGTGAGGCGGTCTCCGACCAGCTGTACGCCGTACTGCGCGACCGGATTCTCGGCGGGGCCCTTCCGCCCGGCGCCCCGCTCACCGCCGAACGGGACCTCGCCGCCGAGTTCGGGGTGAACCGGCACGCGGTCCGCGAGGCCGTGAAGCGGCTCCAGCAGGCCCGGCTGGTCGAGGTCAGCCACGGCGGCCGCACTCTCGTCCTGGACTGGCGGCGCACCGCCGGACTCGACCTCGCCCTGGGGCTCGCCGCCGCCGACACCGGACCCACGATCGCCGAACTCACCCGCGACGCACTGGAGATGCGGGTCTGCATCGGTGCCGACGCGGCCCGACTGTGCGCGCTGCGCTGCTCCGACCAGGCCGCCTCGAGAATCATGGAGAGCGCGGGCCGGTACGCCGTACAGGGCCCGGATCTGGCCGAGTTGGGCGAGGCGGACGTCGCCTGGTGGCGGCTGATCGTGGAGGGCTCCGGGAACATCGCCTACCTGCTGGCCTTCAACAGCCTGGTCACCGGCGCGCTCCCGGTCGCCGAGGCACCCGACGCCCTGCGCGCCGACGAACTCCTGGACGTGGAAGCCCATGTGCGGCTCGGCACGCTGATCGCCGCCCGCGAGGCCCACGCCGCCGAACACCTCGCCCGTGAACTGCTCTCCCGCAGTGTCCCCACCGAAGCCCCGGAAGCGGTGAACTGACATGATCCCGGCCGTCGTCTACGCGATACCCGCGTTCGTGCTCCTCGTCGTCGTGGAGGCGCTGTCGTACCGTTTCCTCCCCGACGACGACGAACGCGGCTACGAACTGCGCGACACCGTCACCAGCATGTCCATGGGCGCGGGCAGCCAGGTCATCGGGCTGCCGTGGAAGGCGGTGACGGTCGTGGTGTTCGCCGCCGCCTTCACCGTCGCCCCCTGGCACCTCTCGCCGTCCTCCCCGTGGACCTGGCTGCTGCTGTTCTTCGCCGACGACCTGGCGTACTACGTCTTCCACCGCGCCCATCACCGGGTGCGGGTGCTGTGGGCGAGCCATGTGGTCCACCACTCCAGCCTGCGCTTCAACCTGTCGACCGCGCTGCGGCAGAGCTGGACGCCGATGACGACGCTGCCGTTCTGGCTGCCGCTGGCGCTGCTCGGTGTACCGCCCTGGATGATCCTGCTCCAGCAGTCGGTCAGCCTGGTCTACCAGTTCTTCCTGCACACCGAGCGGGTGGACAAGCTGTGGCGGCCGGTGGAGTGGGTGTTCAACACCCCGTCCCACCACCGCGCGCACCACGGCTCCAACTACGTCTACCTGGACCGCAACTACGGCGGCATCCTCATCGTCTGGGACCGCCTGCTGGGCACCTTCGAGGCCGAGGGCGAGCGCGTGGTGTACGGCCTGACGAAGAACATCGACACCCACAACCCGCTCCGCGTCGCCTTCCACGAGTACGCGGCCACCTGGCGCGACATCCGCACGGCCCGCACCTGGCGGGACCGCGCCGGATACCTGCTGGGCCCACCCGGCTGGACACCGGCGTCCCGCTGACCCTGGGCGAGAAGGCTCCGTATGGACACCGAGCGAATTCCCCATTGTGTTTCGTCGTCTATTCTCGCCGGAATCGGAACCGCGGAACCCGCCGTTCGCACCCGATTCCTCCCCCGCGTCATGGCAGGGAAAAGCTGTTCGAGCTACGGCTGACAACCCTCCTGCGGCGCAGTAGAGTTCAGGCATCACGGGGGTGATGGACATTTGGTATGGGCGTTCATTGGCATTCCCCCGTGGCTGAAATTGACACGAGGGACGGGGAACGCATGAACGGGGACGGTGCACCGAAAGCAGGCGCGCAGGGGACCGCGTTACTGCACGGCGCGGGCGGGGTCGAAGGCGTGGACGTCTCCGCGCTGGACACACTGACACCGCGCGAGCGGGAAGTACTCAGAGTGCTGCCGATCGGCGACGGCAACCGGGCCCTGGCCCGCCGCCTCGGTATCGCCGAACGGACGGTCAAGGCCCATCTGACCAGCATCACCCGCAAGCTGGGCCTGCGGAACCGGGTGGAAGCCACGCTGGTGTCGGTGCGCTGGGCGGAGCAGCTCGGCTCGGGCGGGACGTGCCTGAACCGCACATGACGGAGACGCCGGACCGTTCCCGCGAGGTCGCCGTCTGGACGCTGTGGATACCCGATCACGCGGCGGCGGCGGCTCGGCTGGCGGGGATGCTGGACGCCGAGGAGGCCGAGCGGGCCGCGGGCTTCCGGGACCCGCTGGCCCGCCGGCGGTACGTCACCTCCCATGTCGGCCTTCGTCTGCTGATCGGCCGGTGCCTGGGGATCGCCCCGCGGGACGTCGCGTTCCGCCGTGAAGTCTGCGGGATGACGGACTGCGAGCAGCCGCACGGGCGGCCGGTGATCGCCGGCCGCCCGGGGCCCTCCTTCTCCCTCTCGCACGCGGGCGACACGGCCCTCTACGCGATCGCCGAGTCGCCCGTGGGAGCGGACATCGAGTCGGCCGAGCTGATGGCGGGCGGTCTCGACAGCGTGGGCCGCCGACTGCACAGCGAGGAACAGCGCGCGATCGCCGCCCTGCCCCCCGCCCTGCGCGGCCCGGCCCTGCTGGGCTGCTGGGTGCGCAAGGAGGCGTACTTCAAGGGCCTCGGCACCGGGCTCGCCGCCGGGATAGGGCGCCATCACGTCGGGCTTCCCGCGCGGTTCGCACCCGCTGAGGCCCCCGCCGGACCGCCGGGCTGGTCCCTCATCGACGTACCCGCCCCCGCCGGATACCGGGCCGCCGTCGCCGTCCGCGACGACGGCGACGGCGGCCCGGCGGACGACCGCGCTCCGACCGTGCGGGTACGCCCCCTGCGCCTGCCGTAGAGCGGCCGGACTCGCCTATCGGGCCGCGTCGGTGCTCGCGCTGACCACCTTGTTCAGCCGGTGCATCCGCGTCGCCAGGCTCATCCGGCCCTCCAGGCGGAAAGCAGGCGGGCGCCGCCCGTCCACGTCGGTGAAGCCGTACTCGGCCGCCAGGTCGCCGGTGCTCAGCACCTGGCCCGAGCGCTCCATGACGTCCGGGTCGGTGAGCAGCGCGGCGACCGCGCGGCCCACGTACTCGGGCGAGTGCACCACCGACGCCGGGCCGCTGCCCATCGCCTCCCAGGCCGCCTCCACCCGCTCGGTCCGCACGAAACCCGGATGCAGGGACACCGCGGCCACCCCGCGCTTGCGCAGGTCGGCGGCCATGCCCCGGCACATGCGGTCGGCGGCCGACTTGAAGACGTCGTAGCCGACCTGGCCGAGGTAGATGTCGCCGTCGGAGAAGCTGATGCCCACCACCAGACCGCTCCGCTGTGGCAGCATCAGCCGGACCAGCTTGCGCGTCACGTCGTACTGCCCGCGCAGCGACGCCTCGAACAACTCGTAGCGCCAGAGCGGCTGTTCCCAGAACGGGGCGTCGAAGCGGACCTCGGCGGACCGCTCGTACCCGCCCCAGGCGTTGTTGACCAGGAGGTCGAGACGGCCGTGGTCGCTCTCCACCCGTTCGGCCAGAGCCGTGTTGTCCGCCGCCACCCCGTGGTCGCAGCGCAGCGCGATGCCCTTGCCGCCGCGCCGGGTCACCTCCTCCGCGGTGTCCTCGACCGTGCCGGGCATGTCCTCGGTGCGCTCACCGGTCCGGCTGCTGCGCCCCGTGACGTACACGGTCGCGCCCGCCTCGCCGAGAGCGAGGGCGATGCCGCGGCCCACGCCCCGGCTGGCCCCGGTGACCACGGCCACCTTTCCGCCCAGATCCGGGGAATTCCGTCCGTCGTCCACGCCAGTGTGTCCCTTCCGTCGATGCCGATCGTGCTGCGCCCGCGCCGGGCGGTCCGCTCAGCCGAGGTGTTCGGCGGCGTACTCGAGGCTGGCCAGGTAGGCGGCCGTGTCGTCCACGCGGGGCACGCCGTAGCGCTCGCGCAGTTCGGGCATGGAGGTGGGAAGGACGCCGCCGCAGCACCGGGTGACCTCGCTGACGTCCCGGAGCACCGAGAGGTAGGAGCGGGTCATCGGGGCGGTCCTGGCCAGGGCGTCCGCGTCGATGCCGTCGGCGTCCACCAGCGGCGGCAGGGTCAGCGCCCGGCCGCGGTCGGCCGCGTGCTTGGCGAGCACGTGCAGACAGGTCTCCACGTCCATCGCCTCCGGGCCGTACGTCACCCAGAACTCGCCCTCGTCATCACCGAGTTCGATGGCCCGCAGAACGGCCTGCGACAGCAGGTCCTGCGGTACGAAGTCCATGCGGATGCCGGGGTGTACGGGAACGTAGGGCGCCCGCCCCCGGCCCAGCCAGTCCGACATCAGCTGGACGATCTGGCCCCGTGAGGTCCAGCCCGTGGTCGAGTCGCCGATGAGGTTCGTGGGCCGGAACACCGTGTGCGGCAGTCCGCTGTCCCTCAGCACCTGCTCCGCCCGGTGCTTGGAACGGATGTAGTTGACGCAGACGTTGTCCTCGCTCAGCGGTACGGGTGCGTCCGGGGCGAGCGCGGCGACGAAGGCCGTGCTCATGAAGTGGACGACGGCGCCGCTCCGTTCGGCGAACTCGGCGACCCGCCGGGTGCCCTCGATGTTGATCGGCTCGTAGCGCTCGGCGGGCAGACCCCACTCGGTCAGGCCCGCCGAGTGGATGACGACATCGACCTCGGCGGCCAGCGCGGCGTAGCTGTCCGCGTCCAGGCCGAAGCGGTCGGCGCACAGGTCCAGGGCGAGCGGCGCTTCCCGCGCCTCGGGGACCGGAGCGCTGTGCGTGGCGGCGATGATCCGGGGCCCGGACGGTCCGTTCTCCCGCAGGATGCTGCGCCCCACCACCCCGGAGGCTCCGGTGAGCAGGATCGTGCGACGGGCCGTCATACCCGTGACTCCTTCCAGTTCATCAGGCGGGTCACCGCGTGGGCGCCGACGTAGAGGGCGGGCTCGGGCGGGAAGTTCGCGGGCGGCTTGCGCCGCTCGTCGTCCACGAAGAGCAGCCGCGAGTAGTCGGTGTCCTTGCCGAGGGCGAGGTCCCTGAGCACCTTGCCGCCCGTGTGGGTCGCGGCGATCCCGTTCCCGCAGTAGCCGTACCCGTAGAGGATGTTGCCGCCGCCCAGGGTGCCGAAGTGGGGGGCGTAGTCCCGTACGACGTCTGCGGTGCCCCCGTAGGCGTAGGTGAACTCGACGTCGGCCCACATCGGGAAGAAGCGGAGGAACTCCTCGTGGATGCGCCGGTAGACCTCCGGGCGGTTCATGTTCCGCTGCCGCTTGTCCCCGCCGAAGTAGTACGGAGCGGGGCCACCGGCGAACATGACGCGGTTGTCGTGGGTGAAACGGGCGCAGGTGAGCAGCGACTTGGCCTCGACCATGCCCTCCCGCCCGGCCCACGCCACGCGGGCGAGCTGGGCGTCGGTGAGGGGTTCGCTCACCATCGCGTACGTCCAGATCGGCACGACCTTCCTGCGGAACGGCGGGAAGGCGGACATGTGGACGTTGGTGGCGAGGACCACCTTGTCCGCCTTCACCCGGCCCCCGGCGGTGACCACGGTGGGCCGGACGCCGGGTTCGACACGCAGGCAGGGCGACTGGTCGTAGATCGTGACGCCCTTGTCGCGGACCACCCGGGCGATGCCGCGCGCCAGCTTGAACGGGTTCACCAGGGCCCCGCCGGTGCGCATGCTGCCGATCACCGCGGGCGATCCGATGACGGCCTGGGACTCCTCGCGCGGCAGGACCTCCGCCCGCGCCGCCCCCATCCGCTCGGCGAGGTCCCGGTCCTGCTCCAGCCGCCTGAGCTGTGCGGTGTCGGTCGCGACCATCAGGTAGTCGTTGGCCTCGTACTCCGCGTCGACGCGGTTCCTGCGCAGGAACCTGCCGATCTCCAGGATCGACCGGCCCACCGCCTGCGAGGCGTCCAGGGCCCGCCGCAGACCGAACTCCTTGACCAGGGCCTGGATGTCCTTGCCGATGGTGGGGGTGACGAAGCCGTCGGCACGGCCCGACGCCCCGTAGCCGGAGTGGTTCGCCTCCACGATCCGGATGTCGAGCGCGGGCTCGGCCTCCTTCAGGAAGTAGGAGGTCCACAGTCCGGTGAAGCCGCCTCCGACGATGCAGACGTCACAGTCGACGGTGTCCCGCAGCGGGGCTCCGGGGGTGACCTGTTCGGAGTCGTGCCAGTAGACGACGTGCTTGTATGCGTTCACTTCAGTGCTCCTCAACAGGTCCACCTGCGGGGCTGTCGGCCGCCGGGCTCCCGGACCGCTCCTCACACGGCTTCGAGGATCATCCGGGACAGGCCGAGGTGGCGGTTGGCGAAGTGGGTCACCGTCGAGCCCAGGTAGCGCTCGTAGTCGGCGACGTTCTGCTCACCGGCCAGCTCCACGGCGCGGGGCCGGTCGGCCCGCAGGCGGTCCAGCCACTCCTGGCAGGTGCGGCTGTAGTGGTCCGGATCGTTGCGCAGGCGCACCATGTCGAACCGCTTCTCGGCCGCCTCGACGACCTCGGACAGGGCCGGGATCTCGGACTCCGGGAAAATGGTGTCCATGATGAACAGCAGGTCCCGGACGGTCTGCTTGTCCATCCGGACGTTGTTGCCCTTGATGTTGGTCTGCAGGGCGAGCCGTCCGCCCTTCGGCAGCCACTCCCGGCAGCGGTCGAAGAACTCCCGGTAGGCCGAGACGCGTTCCGCGCGGGTCAGACCGGTGCGGGCGAAGTGCTCGAAGGCGCCGATGGAGATGATGGCGTCGTACGGCTCCTCCGGCTGGTGGTCGAGCCAGTTCTCCACGCGCACCTCGGTGCCCGGCAGACCGGTCTCGCGCAGCCACTCGGCCTGGCTGTCGCTGAGCGTGAGGCCCGTCGCGTGCCGCACCCCGTGGGTGTTGACCAGGCGGTCGAGCAGGCTGCCCCAGCCGCAGCCCACGTCGAGGACCCGGTCGGCGCCGGGGGCGCGGGCCCCCTCGATCAGCCAGTCGAGCTTGCGTTCCTGGGCCTTCTCCAGCGTGTCGGTGGGATCGCCGCCGTCCCAGAGGGCGCAGGTGTAGGTGCGGCCGGCGTCCAGCCACAGGGCGAAGAAGTCGTTCGACAGGTCGTAGTGGTGCCGGATCGACTCCGCCGTGGCGCCCTGGTAACCGGTGGCCGTCACGCGGCCTCTCCGCTCTTCGCGCTCTCCTCCGCGAGCCGCACGAGGTCCGCGACCGTCTTGACACCGGCGGCCTTGCTCTCGTCGAACTCGATGCCGAGGTCGTCCTCGATGGAGTAGACGATGTCCGCGATCTGCAGACTCGAAAGACCCACGGCGTCGAACGAAGTGTCCGCATTGAGCGTGTAGGAATCCGCCTTGCTGCCGATCTTCTTGGCGATACGGGCGCAGACCTCTTCAGAAGTGATCACGGGATGCCCTTTCCGGTGCGAGCTGGTGATGTCGGCGAGTTCCTGTGACACGCGACCCCGCCGCACCGCCGGAGAGAGCCGGTGGAGGGTTCGGGGGCGGTGGGACGGCCGCGAGTCACGCCGCGGCAAGTTCTGGCCAACGCAGGAGGGTTGTCAGCGTACCCAGGTGGCCGACGCGAGAATATTGCCCTTTAGGGTAATGATCATTTTCGGCGAATTTCCTGCTGGCGAAATCGCGCGGGAGGTGTTTTGCTAGCTCGCGGCTCACCCTGACGGGGGCGGTGTGCCGATGGCCGGCCGTATATCGTGGCCGCTTGCCGCTGCGCCGCTCCCGACCTCTCCATTTCGCACCAGGACCGAGGAGATGAGAATGGCGGAAGTGCGCCTTGCGGCGGGAACGGTGGAGTACCAGGACACCGGCGGCACGGGCCCGGTGGTGGTCCTGCTGCACGGCGTCGCGATGGACGGTTCCCTGTGGCGCAACGTGGTGTCGTCCCTGAGTGCGGACTTCCGCTGTGTGGTCCCGACGCTGCCCCTCGGTGGCCACCGCACGCCCATGCGGCCGGACGCCGACCTGTCGATCCCCGGCGTGGCCCGGCTCGTCGCGGAGTTCCTCGACGAACTGGACCTGAGCGACGTCACCCTGGTGATGAGCGACTGGGGAGGGGCGCAGGCCCTGGTCGCGCTGGGCCTGGACCAGCGGATCGGCCGACTCGTGATCACGTCCTGCGAGGCGTTCGACAACTTCCCGCCAGGTGTGCCGGGTTCGAACCTGTACATGTCGGCGAAGATGCCGGGAGGCATCAACCTCGCCTTCAAGCTGCTCAAGGCGAAGCCGATGCGGCGACTGCCCATGACCTGGGGCTGGATGACCAAGCGACCCGTCCCGCCCGAGGTGATGGACGCCTGGTTCGCGCCCCTGTGGGGCTCGGCGGAGATCCGCCGGGACCTGCGCAAGTACGTGCTGGGAGTCCCGCCCAAGGAGGAACTCCTCAACTGGGCGGAGAAGCTGCGGGACTTCGACCGGCCGGCGCTGGTGGTCTGGGCCACCGAGGACAAGGTGATGCCGGTCGAGCACGGGCGCAGGCTCGCCGAG
Organism: Streptomyces sp. NPDC002176; assembly: GCF_044903645.1. Taxonomy (NCBI): domain Bacteria; kingdom Bacillati; phylum Actinomycetota; class Actinomycetes; order Kitasatosporales; family Streptomycetaceae; genus Streptomyces; species Streptomyces sp. NPDC002176. The sequence continues at coordinate 765,477 of NZ_JBJDQW010000001.1, read as the reverse complement.
CTGCTGCCCAAGAGCGAACTGGTGGAGATCGCCGACAGCTACACCCTCATCCCCGAGGACCAGCCGGAACGCCTCGCCGAGCACATCAGGTCGTTCCTGCTCACGGGGAAGGCCGCCGCCTGACTCCGCGGCGCTGATCGGGAAGCCGGTGCCTCAGGGCACCGGTGCGCGGAGGGTTCACCCGGGCACGGCCCGTGGCCCGGGGTGACGGGGGCGCTGGGGGGCCCACGGGCGGAAACGTATGACTGAGACCGGACGTACACCCCGTCCGGGGGCCGTGCCGAGCGGTAGGACAGCGGGCCGGGCGGCCCGGAAATCCGGTCACGAGACCGGTGGGGGTGCGTCGATGCCGTCGGCCCTCGGGACGTCCCGGTACGGAGCCGACCGGTCCCAGGGGGATGCCGGACCGCGTCTCGCGCAGGCGTCCTGACCGGGCGGCGAACGGCGCGACACGACCGAGCCGGGACAGCACTGTGCCCCAGCCGAAGAGCGGGACCCTCCCCAGCCACTCCCGTGCGCGGGAGCGTGGCGAGAAGCGAGCGCGGAGCGATGACGTGGAGGTTGACATGACGGACGCCAGGGACGCGGCCGGTCCGCTGGGCGGGCGGAGCGGCTCCCTCGGGGAGCGGCTGGCCGCACTGCGGTCGGAAGACCGCCATCCGGTCCTGCTGCGCCTGGTGCGGGAGAAGACCGCCGAACTCCTCGGCGTCGGCCCCGAGGACGTCGCACCCGACCTCGCCTACCGCGACTTCGGCTACAACTCCCTGGCCGCCATGGAGTTGACGAACAGTCTGAGCATGGCCAGCGGACTGGACCTGCCCCTCACCCTGCTCTTCGACCACCCGACGCCCACCGAAGTGGCGTACCAGCTAAGGGCGTTGCTGGGCTTCGCCCCCGAAGCCGCCGAAACGGCCGAGGCCGACGCCGAGCCAGAGGCGGCTCACGACAGCGCCGACGACCCCGTGGCCGTGGTCGGCATGGCGTGCCGCTACCCCGGAGGCATCGCCTCGCCCGCCGACCTGTGGGAGGTCGTGGCCGCCGGGCGGGACGTGATCGCGGACTTCCCCACCGACCGGGGCTGGGACCTGGACGGCCTCTTCTCCGACGACCCGGAGCAGCCGGGCACGAGCTACGCCCGTACCGGCGGATTCCTCGACTCGGCCGCCGACATCGACGCCGACTTCTTCGCGATCTCCCGGCGCGAGGCCCTCGCGATGGACCCGCAGCAGCGGCTGCTCCTGCAGACCATGTGGGAGTCGCTGGAGAACGCCGGGATCGACCCCACCGCCCTGCGCAAGTCCCCGACCGGCGTCTACATCGGCAGCAGCGGCCAGGACTACGAGCAGGTGGCCCGCTCCGGACCGCGGGAACTGGAGGGCTACTGGGGGATAGGCTCGGCGGGCAGCGTGCTGTCCGGCCGCATCGCGTACACCTTCGGCTTCGAGGGTCCCGCCCTCACCGTCGACACGGCCTGCTCGTCCTCCCTGGTGAGCGTGCACCTGGCCGCCCAGGCGCTGCGCGGCGGCGAGTGCTCCCTCGCCCTGGCAGGCGGTGCCGCGGTGATGGCGACACCCAAGGTGTTCACGGAGTTCAGCAGACAGCGCGCGCTCTCCCCGGACGGGCGGTGCAGGTCCTACGCCGAGGCGGCCGACGGCACCGGCTGGTCCGAGGGCGTCGGCGTGCTCGTCCTGGAGCGCCTCAGCGACGCGCGTCGGCACGGCCACCGCGTCCTCGCCCTCATCCCCGGCTCGGCCGTCAACCAGGACGGCGCGAGCAATGGTCTGACGGCCCCGAACGGCCCCTCGCAGCGCCGGGTGGTGCGGCAGGCGCTGGCCTCCGCCGGACTCCGCCCCGGTGACATCGACGCGGTGGAGGGGCACGGTACCGGTACGAAGCTCGGCGACCCCATCGAGATCGACGCGCTCGCCTCGGTCTTCGGCGAGGACCGTCCCGCCGACAGTCCGCTGCGGCTCGGATCGCTGAAGTCCAACATCGGCCACAGCCAGGCCGCCGCGGGCGTCGGCGGCCTCATCAAGATGATCATGGGGCTGCGCCACGAGGTGCTGCCCCGCACCCTGCACGTCGACCGGCCGACCCCCGAGGCGGACTGGACGAACGGAGCGGTCTCCCTGCTGACCGAGGCGGCGCCGTGGCCGCGAGGCGGACGGGTCCGGCGGGCCGGGGTGTCGGCGTTCGGCGTCGGCGGCACCAACGCGCACGTCATCGTGACGGAGCCGCCCGAGGACCAGCCGGTGCCCCGAGCCCCTTCGGCCGGGGGCGCCGGACTGCCCGTCGTGCCGTGGCTGCTGTCCGCCAAGACCCCGGCCGCCCTGCGGGACCAGGCCGACCGGCTGCACACCCACCTCACCGCCCGGCCCGAGACCGGCGCCGTCGAGGTGGGGGCCGCGCTGGCGCTGACCCGGACCCACTTCGAACACCGGGCCTGTGTCACCGGGGCCACCCGTGCCGACCTCCTCGGCGCCGTGGCCGCTCTCGCCCGCGGCGAGACCCCCGAGGGGTCCGCCGCGGGACGGGCCCGCACCGGCGGCGGAACCGTCTTCGTCTTTCCCGGGCAGGGTTCCCAGTGGCTCGGCATGGGCGGCGAACTCGCCGCGGCACACCCGGTCTTCGCCGCCCGACTGCGCGCCTGCGCCGACGCGCTCGCGCCCCACGTGGACTGGTCGCTCGACGACGTGCTGCGCGGCGCGCCGGGCGCGCCCGAGCTGGACCGTGTGGATGTCGTACAGCCCGCCCTGTTCGCCGTCATGGTCTCGCTCGCCGCGCTCTGGCAGCACCACGGGGTCGTCCCGGACGTCGTCGTCGGGCACTCGCAGGGCGAGATCGCGGCCGCCCACGTCGCCGGGGGACTCTCGCTCGAGGACGCCGCCCGCATCGTGGCGCTGCGCAGCCGGGCCATCGCCACCACCATGGCGGGGCAGGGTGGCATGGCGTCGGTCGCGGCATCGGCCGACGAGGTCGCGCCCCTGCTCGAGCACTGGGGCGGACGCGTCTGCGTGGCGGCCGTGAACGGGCCGTCCTCCGTGACCGTATCCGGCGACCCGGCCGCCCTCGACGAACTCCTCGCCCGGTGCGCCGCCGACGACGTCTGGGCCCGGCGTGTCCCCGTCGACTACGCCTCGCACTCCCCGCAGGTCGCCGCCGTGAAGGACTGGATCGCCGACGCCCTGGCCCCGCTCGCGCCCCGGTCCGGCGAGATCCGCTTCCACTCCACGGTCACCGCCGCCGAACTGGACACCGCGCGGCTCGACGTCGACTACTGGTACCGGAACCTGCGCCGGACGGTCCGCTTCGAAGAGGTCTTGCGGGACCTCCTCGCCCAGGGGCACACCACGTTCATCGAGGTGAGCCCGCACCCCATCCTCACGGTCGCGATGGAGCAGACGGTGGAGGCGACGGGCGGCTCCGCCGCCGTGCTGGGCTCGGCCCGCCGGGACGCCGAACTCGCCCGCTTCACCACCGCGTTGGCCGAGGCGCACACGCACGGAGCGCCGGTGGCCTGGGACACGGTGTTCGACCCCGCCGAGGCGCGCCGCACGGAACTCCCCACGTACGCCTTCCAGGCGACCCGGCACTGGGCCACCCCGCGCACCGGCACGAGCGACGTCACCGGGGCGGGCCTCAGACGCACCGGGCACGCGCTGCTCACCGCGGCCACCGAGCTGGCGGAGGGCCACGGGTGGCTGCTGACCGGCCGGGTCTCCCGGGCCTCGCACACCTGGCTGGACGACCACGCGGTGCACGGCACCGTCCTCCTGCCCGGCACCGCCTTCGTGGACATGGCCGCGCAGGCGGCCGAGCTGACCGGCTGTGACACGGTGGGCGAGCTGACCCTGGAGGAGCCGCTGGTCCTCGCGGACGAGCAGGCCAGGGACATACAGGCGACGGTGGGGGCGCCCGACGGGACGGGACGGCGAACGCTGGCCGTGTACTCCCGCTCTTCCGACAGCGCCCCCGAGGAGCCATGGACCCGGCACGCCGGAGGCCACCTCGCGGTGACACCGCTGCCCGACTCACCGGCGCCACCCCCGGCGGCCGGACCCCCGCCCGGCGCCACACCGGTGGACATCGACGCCCTCTACGACGGCCTCGCCGACCGGGGCTTCGACTACGGCCCCGCCTTTCAGGGGCTGCGCGCGGCCTGGCGGTACCCGGGAGGGCTGATCGCGGAGGTCGACACCACGGCGGACGCCGACGGTTTCCGCGTACACCCCGCGCTGCTCGACGCGGCGTTCCACGCCGAGCTGAGCGAACTCCCCGCTCCCGAGGGCGGGTCGGGGCGCGTGTGGCTGCCCTTCACGTGGTCGGGCGTACGGATCACCGGTCCGGGCGCGACCCGGCTGCGGGTGACGCTCAGCACGCGGGGGGAGGGGGTCGTGGCCATGACCGCGACCGACGAGAACGGTTCCCCGGTGGTGTCCGTCGACTCGGTGGTGGCCCGCCCGGTCTCCGCGCCCGGAGCCGGGTTCCCGAGCCCGGCCGCGCAGACCCTGTTCCGGCTGGAGTGGCAGCCCGTGCCGACCGCGACCGCGCCGATGCGCTCGGGCGCCACGACGGCGGTGCTGGGCACACCCGAGAGCGCCCGCGCCGTCCCGGACGACGCGGACGCCACTGTGTACCCCGACCTGACCGCCCTCATCGCGGCCCTCGACGCCGGTGCCCCCGTGCCGGACACCGTGATCGCCCCCGAACCCGCCCCGCCGGTCACACCGGACGCGGCCGAGGTCCGCGCCCTCGCGCACCGCACGCTCGCCCTGCTCCAGGGCTGGCTGGCCGACGAGCGCCTCGCGGGCTCCCGGCTCGTCCTCGTCACCCGTGACGCCGTCGCCGTCGGCGCGGACACCACCGCCGTCCGTCCCGGCCTCGCACCCCTGTGGGGGCTGGTACGCGCCGCCCAGTCCGAGCACCCCGGACGGTTCGCCCTCGTGGACCTCGACGGCACGCCGGGCCCCGTACCCGCCGCGCTGCTCGCCGGAGCCGAGCCGCAACTCGCCGTGCGGGACGGTGTCGTCCACGTACCCCGCGTCGTGCGCGCCCGCGTCGCGGACGAAGCCGGACCGCTGCCCTTCGACCCGGACGGCACCGTGCTCGTCACCGGCGGGTCCAGCGGCATCGGCGCCCAGGTGGCCCGGCACCTCGCCGCCGAGCACGGCGCCCGGCACCTCCTCCTGGCGAGCCGACGCGGCGAGGCCGCCGACGGGGCCGCCGAACTCGCCGCCGAGCTACGCGCCTTGGGCGCCGACGTCACCCTCGCCGCGTGCGACCTCGCCGAGCACGACGAGGTGGCCCGGCTCCTCGCCGCCGTCCCGCGGGCACACCCGCTCACCTCGGTGATCCACTCCGCCGGAGTGCTGGACGACGCCCTCGTCGAAGCCCTCACCCCCGACCGCCTCGACCGCGTCCTGCGGTCCAAGGTGGACGCCGTACTCCAGCTGCACCAGCTCACGGCGGACGCCCCGCTGCGGTCCTTCGTGGTCTTCTCCTCCGTGGCGGGCACCCTCGGCGGCCCCGGGCAGGGCAACTACGCCGCCGCCAACACCTTCCTCGACACCTTCGCGCAGTGGCGGCGGGCGCAGGGGCTGCCCGGCACCTCGCTCGCCTGGGGACTCTGGGCACGGGCGAGCGCCATGACCCGGCACCTCGAAGGAGCCGGAGTGGCCCAGCTCGGCAGGTCGGGACTCGCCCCGCTGGCGACCGACGAGGCGCTGCGCCTCTTCGACACCGTGCACGGCACGGACGACGCGCTGCTCCTGCCCGCCCGGCTCGACCTGGCCGCACTGCGCTCCCTGGCCCGCGAGGGCGCCCTTCCCCCCGTCCTCACGCTGCTCGTCCCCGCCTCGGCGAGCCCGGCCCGGGCCCGCCCGGCCGCCCTGCTCACCCGGCTCGCGGCCACCCCGCCCGAGAAGCGCGACGCGCTCCTCGAACGGGTGGTGGCCGACGAACTGGCCGCGGTCCTGGGCGAGTCGGACACCGACGCGATCGATCCGGAACGGCCCTTCCGGGACATGGGGCTCGACTCGCTCGGCGCGGTCCGGCTGCGCAACCGGCTCGGTCAGGCCACCGGGCTCACGCTGCCCTCCACCCTCGTCTTCAGCCATCCCCGGGTGCCGGTGCTCGCCGCTCATCTGCGGACCCTGCTGGAGCGGGACGCCGAACCCGACGGCACGCGACAGACAGCGGGCGCCCCCGACGTGTACGAGGGTCTCGACCGGCTCGCCGCGCTCCTCCCCACGGTCCCGGCCGCCGACGCCGAGGCCGTCGGTGCCCGGCTGCGGTCCCTGATCGCCGCGCTGCGGGACCGCGAGCCGCGCGGCGGAACCGACCCCGGGCTGCTGGTCGAGAACGCCACCGCCGACGAGATCTTCGACCTGATCGACAACGACCTGGGGGTGGCCTGAGCCATGCCGGACGACGACAGGACACTGCGGTATCTCAAGCGCGTACTCGAAGAACTCCGGCGCAGCCGCGAGGAGTTGGCGCAGATCCGGCAGCGCGTGGAGGAGCCGGTCGCGATCGTCGGCATGGCCTGCCGCTACCCGGGCGGCATCACGTCCGCCGACGAGCTGTGGGACGCCGTGATCCGGGAGCGTGACGTCGTCGGCGACTTCCCGGACGACCGGGGCTGGGACCTCTCCCGCCTCTTCCACGACGACCCGGACCATCCCGGGACCACGTACACCCGCTCCGGCGGATTCCTCGACGGGGCGACCGAGTTCGACGCCGAGTTCTTCGGCATCGGGCACGTCGAGGCCCTCGCCATGGACCCGCAGCAGAGACTGCTCCTGGAGACCGTCTGGGAGTGCCTGGAGAACGCCGGTGTCGACCCCGGCACGCTGCGCGGCTCCCGTACGGGCGTGTACGTCGGTACGACCGGCCAGGACTACGCCCAGCTCGCCCGGTCCGGTCCGAGCGACCTGGAGGGCTACTGGGGGATCGGCTCGGCGGGCAGTGTCCTGTCGGGGCGGCTCTCCTACGCGCTGGGCTTCGAGGGCCCCGCCCTCACCATCGACACGGCCTGCTCCTCGTCCCTGGTCGGTGTGCACCTGGCGGCGCAGGCACTGCGCGCCGGTGAGTGCGACCTCGCCGTCGCGGGCGGTGTGACGGTGATGTCCACGCCCGGTGTGTTCACCGAGTTCAGCAGGCAGCGCGGCCTCTCGCCGAGCGGCCGGTGCCGGTCCTTCGCCGGGGCGGCCGACGGCACCGGCTGGAGCGAGGGCGCCGGGGTCGTCCTCCTGGAGCGGCTCGGCGAGGCCCGGCGCAACGGACACCGGGTGCTGGCCGTCGTCCAGGGCTCGGCCGTCAACCAGGACGGCGCCAGCAACGGCCTGACCGCACCCAACGGCACCGCCCAGCAGCGCGTCATCGGCCAGGCGCTGGCCGCGGCCCGGCTGCGCCCCGCGGACGTCGACGCCGTGGAGGGCCACGGCACCGGCACCTCGCTCGGCGACCCCATCGAGGCCGAGGCGCTGAACGCCGCCTACGGCCGCGAGCGCGGCGGCACACCTCCCCTCCGGCTCGGCTCGCTGAAGTCCAACCTCGGGCACACCCAGGCGGCCGCCGGGGTCGGCGGCCTCATCAAGATGGTGCAGGCGCTGCGCCACGAAGTGCTGCCCCGGACCCTGCACGTGGACCGGCCCACCCCCGAGGCCGACTGGTCCGGCGGTGTCCGGCTGCTCACCGAGCCCGTGCCCTGGCCGCGCGGAGAGCGGGTCCGCCGGGCCGGTGTCTCCTCCTTCGGCATCAGCGGCACCAACGCCCACGTCATCGTGGAGGAAGCCCCCGGGGAGGCACCCGAGGAGGCACCCGACGAAGCGGCCGAGGTCGCGGGCCAGGTCGAGTACGCCCCGCCCGTGATCCCCTGGGTGCTCTCCGCCCGCACCCCCGCCGCCCTGTGCGGCCAGGCCCGCCGCCTGCACACCCACCTCACCGCGCACCCCGGCACCGCGCCCGCCGAGGTCGGCGCCGCGCTGGCCCGCACCAGGAGCCGCTTCGAGCACCGCGCGGTCGTCATCGGCGCCGGACAGGACGAACTCCTCGCCGCCCTCGCCGGTCTGGGCGAGGGGGAACTACCGGCCCGTGCCGTCCGGGGCGCCGCCACCGGTGTCCGCAGGACGGCCTTCCTGTTCTCGGGGCAGGGCTCGCAGCGCGCCGGAACGGGACGCGAACTCCTCGCCACTCAACCGGTGTTCGCGGAGGCGCTGGAGGCGGTGTGCGACGCGCTGGACGGTCGGCTGCCGACCCCGCTGCGGGAGGTGATGTTCGCCGCCGAGGGCACCGAGCAGGCGGCCCTGCTGCACCGTACCGGCTACACCCAGCCGGCCCTGTTCGCCCTGGAAGTCGCCCTGTACCGGCTCGTGGAGTCGTGGGGCACGACCCCCGACTTCCTGCTCGGGCACTCGGTCGGTGAACTGGCCGCCGCCCATGTCGCCGGAATCCTCTCGCTCGCCGACGCCGGCACCCTGGTCGCCGCCCGCGGCACGCTGATGCAGGCGCTGCCGACCGGCGGCGGGATGGTCGCCGTGCGGGCGTCGGAGGACGAGGTGCGCGCGAGCCTCGCAGGGCACGCGTCGTTGGCGGTGGCAGCCGTCAACGGCCCGCGCTCCGTCGTCGTGTCGGGAACCGTCGAGGACCTCGACCGCTGGACGGCGGGCTGGCGGGAACAGGGCCGCCGCGTCCGCGAGCTGCGGGTGAGCCACGCCTTCCACTCGTCCCTCGTACAGCCCATGCTCGGCCCGTTCGCCGAGATCGCGGGCGGCCTTAGCTACCGGGCGCCGCGCATCCCCCTCGTCTCCACCGTCACCGGCGCCCTCGCCGACCCGGCCGCCCTCGCCACCCCCGACTACTGGGTGGCGCAGGCCGCGCGGCCGGTCCGTTTCCTGGACGGCGTCCGCGCTCTGGAGCACGCGGGAGTGTCCGCCTTCCTGGAGCTGGGACCGGCCGGGGTGCTCACCGGCATGGCGCAGGACTGTCTGGCGGACCCCACGGCAGCGGTGCTCGTCTCCGCGCTCGACGGGAACGACGGCGACGCCGGGAACGACGCGGAGCCCGTATCGCTGGTGACCGCGCTCGCCGAACTGCATGTCCAGGGCGCGGGCGGCGACCTGACGGGCCTGTTCCCGCCCGGGGCGGGCCGGGGGGTGAGCCTGCCCACCTACGCCTTCCAGCGGCGTCGGCACTGGATCGACGTGCCGCGGACCGCACCCGCGCAGGAACACCCGGACACCGGTGCGTCCCTACCGGACCGGCCCGCCGAGGAACACGCCGCTCCCGCGCCGACACCTGACGTCCTCGGACTCGTCCGGGCCCAGGCGGCGCTCGTCCTCGGCTACGACGACGCCACGGCCGTCGCCCCGGACAAGACCCTGCTGCAGCTCGGCATCGACTCACTGGGTGCGGTCCGGCTCCAGCGGCGGCTGGCCCAGGTCACCGGACTCGACCTGCCCGCGACGCTGCTCGTGGACCACCCGACGCCACGGGCGATCGCGGACCATCTGCGGCTGCTGACCGGCGCCGACGGACCGGCGACGCGGGAGCCCCCGGCCGACGAGGGCCCCGCCGCGCTCCTGAGAGCCGCCCACGCCAGGGGTGAACTCCCGTATACAGTACCGAGGTTGCGGCAGGCCGCCGCCGGACTTCCCTCCCTCTCGGGCCGCCCCGCCGCCCCGCCCAGGCCCGTGCTGCTCTCCGACGGACCCGCGGAGCCCGCCGTGGTGTGCGTGCCGTCGTTCCTGGCCGGATCGGGCCCCCACCAGTTCGCGCGGTTCGCCGCGGGCTTCCGGCACCGGCTGCGCATGTCGGCGCTCGCCCTGCCCGGCATCGGCGCCGACTCGGGCCCGGTGCCCGGTACTTGGGGGAGCGCGCTGGACACCTTGGCCGACGCGGCCCTCGCGACCGCGTCCGGCGCCCCGGTGCTGCTCGCCGGGCACTCCATCGGCGGGGCCCTCGCGCACGCCGTCGCCGCCCGCCTCGAGCGCGACGGGCACGAGGTCGCGGGAGTCGTCCTCATCGACACCTACGAGCCCGAACCCGGGCAGCAGAGCGCGGTGTTCGGCTGGGCCATGGGGCACATCCTGTCCGGGGAGGAGACGTCGGCGGTCGTGGACGACGCGGCCGTCCTGGCCATGGGCGGCTATCTGCGCCTCTTCGACGACTGGACCGCCGACCCGCTCGCCGCGCCCGCCCTGCTGCTGGCCGCCGAGCACGGCCCCGACGCACCGGACAGCGGGGCCTGGCGCCTCTGGCAGGCGGCCGACACGGTCACACGTGTCCCGGGCGACCACTTCTCGCTCCTCGAGGAACACGCCGCCGACACGGCACGGACGGTCGAGGACTGGCTTCGAAAGGAACGCTCATGCAGCCCGTCGGCATAGTCGACTTCGGCAGCTATCTGCCCGAGAACGTCGTGGGACCGGAGTTCTTCCACGACGCGGACGCCCCGGTGGACCCGTTCGCCAACGCCCCGCTGTTCAAGGTCCCCGCGACCCGGCACCACGTCGCACCGGACGAGCGTGCCTCCGACATGATCGCGAAGGCCGCCCGGCCCCTCTTCGAGCGGCACGGCGGGACACCCGCGGTGGACGTGCTCCTCACCAACGTCCTGCTCCCGGACGAGCCGTTCATGGGCGTCGGCGCCCAGGCCGCCCATCGGCTCGGCATCGACCCCGCGTGGATCGTGGACCTGCACAACGCGGGCTGTGCCTCGTTCATGTACATGCTCCAGCTGGCCCAGAAGCTCATGGCCGACGGCACCGCCCGCACCGCCCTGATCGCCAACGTGCAGAACACCGCGGGGCAGATGTTCGCCCAGTCCGAGGTGCGCAAGCGTCCCCACGCCGCGATCCCCGGCGACGGCTGCGGGGTCGCCCTCCTCCAGGCGGGCGGGGGTTCGCCGATCCTCGGGGTACGCAGGCGCAACACCCCCGAGTACGCCGTCGATCTGGGGCTGGCGGCATCGGACGGGCGCAAGTACTGGGAGCCCGGCGCCGGACAGACGGACATCTGGTTCGACGCGGAGAAGCAGAAGGAGATCCTCGACCGCGGCAACCGGCTCGTACCCGAACTCGTCCGGGAACTCTGCGCCGACCTCGGTGAGAAGCCGTCCGACATCGACGTCCTCGTCACCAACCAGCCGAACCGGATCTTCCTCCGGAACTGGCAGCAGGCGCTGGACCTCGACGCCAAGCGGCACCTCGACACCTTCGACCGCCTGGGCAACCTCTACGGCGCGGCGGTACCCGTCACCCTCGACCTGGCCGCACGCGCCGGGGTACTGCACGACGGCGACCTCGTCGTCATGTCGGGGTTCGCCCACGCCGGGGACTTCGCCGCCGCGGCCGCGGTGCGCTGGAACGGCGCCTCATGAGCGGCACCGGAACGGGCGTCGCCACGGAGGACTTCGACGTCGTCGTCGTGGGCGCGCGGTGCGCCGGAGCCACCCTCGGCGCCCTCCTCGCCCGCCGGGGCCTGAGGGTCGCCGTGCTCGACAAGGCCGCGCGCATCCGCTCCACGCTCTCCTCGAACATCCTCCAGGCCGATTCCCTCGCCTTCCTGCACCGCCTCGGCGTCATGGACGAGCTGCGGGCGGCCGGAGCCACCACGATGAGCCATGTCGACATGCGTCTGGAGGAGTTCCGCGCGGTGGCCGCCTTCCCGCAGCGGGACGGGGACGTCGGCGGCGCGGCCTGCATCCGCCGGGAGGTGCTCGACCCGGTGCTCGTCGGCGCGGCGCGCACCGCGGGCGCGGAGGTCCGGCTCGGCACCCGCGTGCTCGGGGTGATCCGCGAGGGCGGCCGGGTCGCGGGGGTCCGGACCGTGACCGGCGGCACCGAGTCCGTGCTGCGCGCCCGGCTCGTCGTGGGCGCCGACGGCCGCACCTCCACGATCGCCGAGGCATGCGGTTCCCGCATGTACCACGTCAGCCCCGGCGAACGCAGCTACTACTGGACCTACTTCGAGGGCGCCGACCTCGGGAAGCGCCCCACCTTCGTCTTCCACCGCTGGGGTGACCGGCACATGCTCGGCGGCCCCGCCGACAACGGCCGCTACATCGTGGGCGTCTCCCCGGAGCGGCACGAGCGCGCGTCGTTCCGCGCCGACCTCGAAGGGGCCGTCGCGGCGCACATCGCGCGCTGCGCGCCCATCGCCGAGGCCGTGGCGGGCGCCCGCCGGGTCGACAGGATCTACGGCGTCCGCCGCTTCTACGGGTACTTCCGGGAGGCGTCCGGCGCGGGCTGGGTGCTGCTCGGCGACGCGGGGCACTTCAAGGACCCGGCGGGCGGCCGCGGCATCGGGGACGCCTTCCACCAGGCGGACCGGCTGGCCGCGGCCATCGGCTCGACGCTCCCCGCCACGGCCGAACTCGACCGCGCCATCGCCGAGTTCGGCCGGTGGCGGGACCGCACCTATGCCGAGTACTACGGGCTGGCCGCGGACCTCGGTGTCGCGGGACCCATCGCGGGTGTCGTCCCCCAAGTCGTGCGCACGCTGCACGCCAAGGGCCGGATGGACAACGTACTGAACCTGCTCAGCCACCGGGCCTCCGTCCTGGACGTCCTCACACCCGGCCGGGTCCTGGGCGCCACCGGCGCGGCACTGTGGCGCGGCCGGGGCGGACGCCGCGCCTGCGTGGACGAGCTCGCCCGGCTCGCCGCGACGGAGATCCGCCGCCGCAGGGCGATGCGCACGCCCGTCTACGAGAACGCCCCTCACGTGGGCCCCGTCCAGCAGGACTCGCTCGAACCGGAGCCGACCAGATGACCCGTACCCTCCCGTCCGCGAACACCCCGCCGACCCTGCCGCCGCCCGGTGTCCGGCTGGACTTCGAGCAGACCGTGCCGCGCGCGCTGGCACACCGCAGGCAGATCGGCGAGGTGTTCGTCGCCGACTCCGCGCGGAGTTCGGCCGACGACTTCCACCTGTCCTTCCAGCTGCCGCGCGCGCACAGCCTGTGGTCCGACCGGGACCCCGCGCACCATGACCCGTTCGCGTCCGCCGAAGCCGCCCGGCAGGCCATCTTCGTCCTGCTGCACCGGTACGTGGGCGTGCCCGTGGGCAGCCCCTTCAGCCTCCAGCGGATCGCGCTGCGGGTCGACGACCCGCTGGCCTACGTGGACGACGGGTCCACCCCGCTCCAGGGCTACCTGCACTTCCGCGTCGCCGAACGGCAGGGCAAGGGCTCGGACGTGGTCGGCATGGTCCTCGAGGGCGTCATGGAGATCGCCGGCCGCCGCGCGATGACCCTCAGCGCGGTCCTCGCCTTCATGTCGCAGGAGGACTACGACGTCTTCCGGGCCTTCCAACGGGCGCGGAAGCCGGTGGCGGACGCCCGGTCGACCCCCGCGCGGCCGCTCGCGCCGGTACGCGTCGGCCGCGAGCTGCGGCGCAACGTGGTCATCGCCTCGCCGGACCCGGACCCCACCGGGCCCGGCGACGGCAGGGCCCGCTATCTGCTCGCCGCCGACCTGAGCCACCCCGCCTTCTTCGACCACGAGTACGACCACGTGCCCGGCCCGTTGATGGTCGAGGGCCTGCGGCAGGCGGCCGTCGCGGCGGCCTGCCGCAGCGGGGCCCTCGCCTCGCCGTCCGCCCTGTCGGTCGGCTGCGAGGCGTCCTTCCTGGACTTCGCCGAGTTCGAAGCGGACCTCACCTACGAGGCGGACGTCCAGCCGCTCGCCCCGGACGGCCGCCTGCCGGTGACCGTCCGGCTGCGCCAGTTCGGCGCGACGGTCGTCGAGGGGCGTGTCGACCTGCTGCCGTCCACCGGAACACCGTCCCACCCCCGCGCTCACGACCTCGGAGTCTGAATTCATGTCACTGGAACCCACACAGCGGCGGGTGGCCGTGGTCGGCGGCGGCATCGCGGGCCTGACCGCCGCCCTCCGCCTCGAACTGCTCGGCCACGACGTCGAGGTCATCGAGGCCGACAGCACGCTCGGCGGCCGGTTCGGCCTGGACAAGCTCGGCGACCGGCCGGTGATGACCGGCGGCAAGAACATCGGCCGCGAGTACCACACCTTCCGCTGGTTCACCGCGGAACTCGGCTGCGACGCCTACGACAGCTTCGGGTACAACGCCTCCCGCATCAAGGACGGCCAACTCCTGACGATCGACAGCGAGCGCCGCGGCCAGACCCTGAAGAACATCCGGCGCATGGGCTCGGCCCGGGACTTCGCCCGGCTGGCGTCCATGGCGGCCCGCATCCGCGCCGACCGGCGCAACCGCTTCCTCGGCTCCCGCTACTTCACCGGCGTCTCCCGCAAGCACGACCACGCCCCGCTCAGCGAGTTCTTCGGCCCCGAGCTGACGGACACGCTGATACGGCCCATGGTGATCCGGAACAACGGAGCCGAGCCGCACGAGGTCCACCCCGGCACCTTCGGCACCAACATCGCCATGCTGCTGGACCACTACGATCAGCTCTCGGGCGGCATCCAGCCCGTGCTGGAGGCGTTCGCCAAGCGGGTGCCGGTCAGGCTCGACGCGCGCGTGACGGACCTCGAGATCCGCGACGGCAAGGTCACGGGCCTGCGGATCTCCGAGGCCGGGGCCGAGCCGAGGACCACCGACTACGACGCCGTCGTACTGGCCACCCCCGCCTACGCCACCGCCGAGATCGTCCGCTCGGCCCGGCCCCGACTCGCGGGCAGGCTGGCCGACGTCAGGTACTTCCCGTCGACCGTGGTCCTCGTCGAGTACGACCGGGACATCTTCACCCACGAGGTGCGCGCGCTCGCCATGGACGACGGGCCGTGCACCAACGCCGGTTCGTACGGCCAGGAGGAACGCCACATCGTCCGGTACACGTACAGCGGCTCCGAGGGCAGGCTCACCGACCTCGGCCCGGAGAACATCGACCGGCTCACGAGCCGCACCGAGGAGCGGCTGCGCACCCACCTGGGCGCCCCGCGCGCCGAGCGGGTCAACCTCCTGGTCAAGCACTGGAAGGCCGCCTACAGCGGTTACCTGCCCTATCACGCCGAGTTCCTGGCCGAGGTCCGCGAGAGCGTCGCGGGGATCGCCGGGCTGGAACTGGCGGGCGACTACATCCAGGGAGTGTCCATCGAGGGCTGCGCACGGACGGGCCGCGCGGCCGCCGGGCGGATCGCCGACCACCTCGGCTCGCCGCGGCGCACCGCATGAGCGGCGGCAAGTGGGCCGTGGTCAGCGGCGCCTCCTCGGGCATCGGCGAACACCTCGCCCAGGGCCTCGCCGCCCGCGGCCACGACCTGTGGCTCGTCGCGCGCGGCACCGCCGCCCTGGAGCGGATCGCCCAGGAACTGCGGGACCGACATCGCGTCACCGTCCACGTCCGAACCTGCGACCTCGCCGACCCGGTCGCGCGCGACGCGCTGACGGAGGAACTCGCCGCGGAACCGGTGTCGGTGCTCTGCGCCAACGCCGGGTTCCCGACCTGCGGGCCGCTCAGCACCAACGACCCGGCCAGGGAGAGCGCCGAGGTCCAGGTCAACGTCGTCGCGCTGCACGCCCTCACCCAGGCCCTGCTGCCCGGGATGCTGGCGCGCGGGCACGGCCGAATCCTCGTCACCGGCTCCACCGCGGGCTGCCAGCCCGTACCGACCGCGGCGACCTACGCGGCGACCAAGGCGTTCGCCAACAGCTTCGCCGAGTCGCTCCACGTCGAGCTGCGCGGCACCGGGGTGACCTGCACCCTGCTCGCCCCCGGCCCCGTACGCACCAACTTCTACGCGGAAGGAGGCATGCGGGACCTCCAGAAGAACCCGCTCCTCGCCTGGCTCACCCCCCGCCGCGTCGCCGAGGCGGGCCTGCGCGGCATGGCGGAAGGGCGCCGGGTGGTCGTGCCCGGCCCGGTGGCGAAGGCCCAGTACCTCGCGGGCCGCCACCTTCCCCGCACGCTGCTCTTCCCCGTGCTCGGCAGGACCGTTCTGCCCCTGTTCCGCAGGGCGGGCACCACCGCGCACCCTCAATCGGTCAACTCCCGGAAAGTGTGAAGCACATGGACGGCAGAAAGCATCGCTGGTTCATCCTGGCCGCGTCCCTGATCCCGCTGCTCGCGGTCTTCGGCGCCATGGGCCTGCTGTGGAACGAGATCTTCAACTGGTCGGACGTGGTCGTCCTGGTCATCATGTACGCCGTCTCCGGCTTCGGGATCTCCGCCGGTTACCACCGCATGCTCACCCACCGCTCGTTCGAGACGTACAAGCCCATCCGCTACGCCCTCGCGACGGCGGGCGTGATGGCCGGGCAGGGCCCGCCGCTGATCTGGGCCGCCCACCACCGCAAGCACCACCGCGTCGCCGACAAGCCGGGCGACCCGCACTCCCCGCACCTGGACTTCGAACCGGGCTTCAAGGGCACCATGGCCGGGCTGTGGCACGCCCACCTCGGCTGGCTCTTCGACGTCGACCTCAGCTCCGACCCGATGCGCTACTGCCCCGACCTGGTCCGTGAGAAGCCCCTGCGCTGGCTGAGCGAGAACATGGTGCTGGTCATCGCCGCCAGCGTGGTGCTGCCCGGCCTCATCGCCTTCGGCATCACCGGCGGCTCGGTGCGGGCCGGGCTCACCGGCCTGCTGTGGGGCGGCCTCGTCCGGATCTTCCTGATCAACCACATGACGTACGCCGTCAACTCGGTGGGCCATGTCTTCGGACGCCGCCGCTTCGACACCACCGACGAGTCGCGCAACGTGGCCTGGCTGTCCGTCCCCTCGTTCGGCGAGGCGTGGCACAACAACCACCACGCCTTCCCGCGCTCGGCCCGCCACGGCATGAAGTGGTACGAGATCGACCTCTCCGCCATCCTCATCTGGAGCCTGGAGAAGACCGGCCTGGCCTGGAAGGTCATCCGTATCGACCCCGAGCGGATGACCATGCGCGAGGCCAACGTCAGCCGGGTCGAGGCGGCGTCGACGGACAAGCGGCGCCTCCTGGAGTCCCAGCAGGCCCTGGCCCCCATGGCCGAGCGGCGCCACGACGCCGACGCCTCCCTCGTGGATGTGGAGTAGGACATGGAGCTCTTCAACGCCCTGACCAACGGCTCCTCGCACGGCGTCCTGCACGAGTGGAACGGCGAGGAGTTCGACCACACCCCCTGGCGCGAGGTGGTCGAGGACGCCCACGCGATGGCCGTCGGACTCCGCTCCCTCGGGGTGGGGCCCGGCACCCGGGTCGCCTGCATCCTCACCAACACCCCCGGCACGGTTCGCGGACTGCTCGCGATCTGGCTCGCGGGCGGCGCGGTGGCCTCCCTGCCGCTGCCCACCCGGGGTCAGAGCCCCGAGGCGTACGGCGAACAACTCATCGCGCTCGCGGCACAGTTGGACCCCACGCTGCTGCTCGTGGACGAGTGGCTGACCGCGCTGGTCCCGCCGGAGCTGACCGCGCAGGCACCGGTCCACGCCTTCACGGCACTGCGCCGCGCGGGGCGTATCGAACCGAGCCCGCCGGGCCGGGACGACCTGGCCTTCATCCAGTACTCGTCCGGGTCCACCAGCACGCCCAAGGGGTGCGCTCTCACCACCCGCGCCATCGAGCAGCAGCTGCAGATCATCCTGCACCTGACGGGCGGGCGGCCGGGTGCGGACACCGTGGCCTCCTGGCTGCCCCTCTCGCATGACATGGGCATGTTCGGATGCCTGTTGTACACGTGGGCGTACGACTTCGACTTCGTGCTGTCCTCGCCCGACCGGTTCGGGATGGCGCCGCGGACGTGGTTCCGCGACATGGCGGAGTACGGGGCGACCATGACGGCGGGCACCAGCACCGCCGTGTATCTCGCCGCCCGGGCCCAGGGCAAGGGCTCGCTCCCGAAGCAGCTGAAGCTGCGGGCCGCCGTGATCGGCGCCGAGCGCGTCGACTGGGAGACCCTGACCGCGGCGACGGAGACCTTCCGCCCCTTCGGCCTGACCGACACCGCGTTCCAGCCCGCGTACGGCATGGCCGAGGCGACGCTCGCGGTGACCGGCAAACCCTGGGCGGAGGTCCCCAGGACGCTCTCCTTCGACGGGCCCGCGCTCGTCGAGGGAACGGTGATCGAGGTGCCCGCGGACCACCCGCGCGCCACCCGGCTGGTCTCCAACGGCCGGACGCTGCCCGGCGTGAGCGTGCGGGCCGGGACGGCCGGGGGAGTCGCCGAGATCCAGGTGGCCTCGGCGAGCCTGGCCTCCGGCTACTACGCCGACCCGGACCGCACCGCCGCCCGGTTCCAGGACGGCTGGCTGCACACCGGCGACCTGGGTTTCGTCCAGGACGACGAGCTGTACGTCCTGGGCCGCGCCGACGACATGCTGTCGGTGGGCGGACGCAAGGTGTACGCCTCCGAGATCGAGTCGGTCGTCGACAACCACCGAAACATCCGCAAGGGCTGCGCGGCGGTCGTGGACGTGAGCGACGGCGGCCCTACCCGGCTGGTGCTCATGGTGGAGCCGAAGGGCACCCCGACCGACTACCGCCCCATCGCCGAGGAGGCGGCGTCGCTTGCCCTGGAGCGGGCCGGGGTGGCCCTCGCGGAGTGCCTCTTCCTGCCACGCGGGGTCCTCCCGAAGACCCCCAGCGGCAAGATCCAACGCTTCCGCTGCCGAGCCCTGCTCACCACGGACGGCTTCACCCCCGTCGCCCGAGTGACCTTCACCTGACGGACCCGGGGGCCCGGCCAACCCGGGCCCCCGCACCCGCGACTCCTTCTGTAAAATCGCTACATCGCCCTTGACCTGCAAAACGCAGGCAGGGAGCCGCCTTTCAGGAGTCAGCCATGCTGCGCACCATGTAGCTATGCGCTCAACAAGACCCCCTACGATCGAGTAGTGGCTGGGCCACCGAGCCGTGCCGGTTTCGCTCAGCGGTACGTCTTCCCTTCCGGTTGTTCAGAGCCTTCCTCGTGCTCGTTGGGGAACTGATGGCCGTACAGGCGGTAGACCATCTCATCCGGTGCAGCTAGCATCCGGGCCTGCCTCCAGGCCGCGTCGAACGACAGATGGTCGCCCGCCTCGCGGCGCAGGCGAAGCGCACGCCAGGAAGAGAGAGGGTCCAGGAGGATGCGCCACAGAGCCACACTCATGCCCCACGCCGCCCTTCCGTGGACGCGGGGGATTTGACGGAAGACTCGTCCGACGCGTCATCGCCCTTCAGCTTCTGGAGCGCATCGCAGAGCGCGAGCATGGCCCGGTTCTGCATCTCGATGTCGTTGAAGCCCTGGCCGACCTTTTCCCACTGGTCGAGCATGGGCTGCCACCATTCGTCAGCCGCGACCATCCACCGCGCCAGGCGCTGCCATTCGGCGACTTGCCCGGAGCCGGGCCAGTCGCCGTGTCGCTCGATCCGGTCGAGCACGAAGAGGTCGGGCTGTTCGTACAGGTTCGTGCGCAGGAATCGCAGGCGTCGCACCCGGGCTTCGTCCGCCTGTTGCTGAGCAAGGACCTCCTGCGCGTGCTCCGAGAGGGCCAGCTGCACACGGGCAGTCAGACACCGGTACTCGGTGGCACGAGTGTGTTCCGGGGCGCCGAGCTCGGCGTTGACGGTGTCCTGAGCGGTGCGCACCTCGACGGCTGAGAAGAGTTGCGCGACCTCGCTGGCCCGAGCCAGGGTACGGCTGAGTACTAGTTCCTCAAGATTGGGCCGGGTCCGCAGCGCGGGGCGCCACTCGACCGTGAACGTGGCCTCGAAATGGATACCAGGGGTTGCGCAGCGGAGCATCCGTGGCTGAGTGCAGTGGATCGTGCGGGCCCGGCGTTGCCAGAACCACTTCACGCCGGATCCCTGTTGATCTGGATCACCGTGCGGACACGCGGGTCTACGAGACGATCCCAAAAGTCGTTGGCCGCGTTCGTGTCACCGTCGACCGAAACAGACTCCAATGCATGCATCAAGCCCATGGAAGCCTTGAAGATCTTCTGGCCACGCAGAATGGGCAGCAACTCGTCGCGGACGCACGTGTAGGTGACAGGGTCGGTTGCCGACTGGCTGATCCAGGTCGTGAGACGGTTGATCGTGTCCGGTGCCGTGGCTAGGTCCGCCAACAGGTCCTGCAGTGCCCGCTTCACGTCCACCCCGGACGGGACTTCGTCCGACAGCAGCCACGGAGTGGTGGTGCCCGGGACGGACATGAGGGCCAGGAAGGCTGCGGTGCCGGCACCGCGAGACCGCCCCGCCTGTTGCCATGCGCGAACCTCGGTGATGAGCCGAGCCACCCCGACGGGGTGCTGCGCCTGCTCCACGAAGGCTTTGAGGGCCTCGGGCCAGGCTGTCTCCTGCCCGCTGTTGGCGGCTCGTCGCAGCCGGACCATTGCCATCCTGGCCTGAGAAGACGTGACATCCGGGGTGTTCAGGATCTGTCGACATGTGGCCACCACGGTGGTCGCACGTTCCCTGGTCGATGCCCAGCCGTACAGGATGGCCCACGCCTGGCGGCCGACGTGCTCGTCCTGGACTGCCTGGACCAGGACGGCGCTGAGGAGTTCCTGCTTTACGGGGCGGGTTGGAGAACCGAGTTGGACGAGGTGGTCGACGTTGCCGTGCCGCAGGGTCAGAGCGGCGATGGAATCAACGACGTGCTCGTTCGTCTTGGTGTCGCCATCCCCTTCCACGAGCCACTTCAGCAAGGGCTCGCGCATGACCTCGTAGTTGTCCCATACGTAGGCCAGGACGGCTCTACCATAGCCGGGCTGGTCGAAGACCACCTCGTCGTGCGTGCCGACGCGGGCGCCGGAATCGACGACACGGCGGCGCAATCCTCGCCCGGCAAACGCTGTGCTTGTCGTCGAAGTGAAGCCGCTCGTGCCTGCGGCGTCGGCGCTGATGATGTTCTGGAGATCCCGGGCGGCCTTAGCGACTTCGGGCATCGGAGCGGATTGGCGCACAGCTAGAGCCAGGAGGAGACAGCGATCCTCCAGTGGCAGTGACGTGTCCTTGCCTCTGTGTACGGGGGCCGTCTCCCCGAAGAGGACGTCGAGTTTCTCCCGCCAGTCGGACAGGGCAGACGTGATCCGTTTGGCGAGTTCGTCGTCGAGCGCAGCCCACGACGACGGGAGGCCCATGGGGAACGAAGAACCGGTCAGCCGTTCATGCTCCTGCCACGCGAGCACGATCGAGTCCGCCGCCCGGACCGCTTCCACGGCGTCGAGTTGGCTCAGTAAAGCCTTGGTCTTGTCGCCCGAGCGCAGGTAGGCAATCAGGCCGGGGACCTTGCGAGCCCTCAGCCGGAACTCCGCCACCTCCTGGGCTGACGGCGGCTCACTGAGGTGGACGACGTGAATCCGTGACTGGACCGGAATGTAGTGATCAGCCCAGAGATCCTGGGCCACGTTCAAGACGAGATAGGAGCCCAGTCTGTCAAGGAGCCCGGCATGCTCTTCGAGCATGGTGAGGAAATCGGCGGAGACACGGTCGTGGTTAGGGTCCTTGAGATCGACCTGGTAGGCGTGGCGCTCCTCGGCGGGAAGCCGCCCCACTTTAGGCGTCCTCCAGTCCGCGTCCAGCTTCACGATGTCGGTCTCCTCGTCCGTATGCCGGGCGAGGAGATGGAGCGCCAGAGTGGTCGATCCGTACGAACGCGGGGCGACAATGATCAAGACGGGCTTCCGCAGACGTACTCCCTCCGGATCGAGAGCCTGTTGCCACGTCTCGGCCCATTGGCCTTCGCAGACGATCGGCTCCTTCTTGAACTCGTGACGAGCAAGAGTGGGGCCTTCGAGGATCCCCTGCTTTCGGGTCTCGTTGATGACCTTGTCGGCGTGGTGGACGAACAGCTCCGGACGGTTCACCGTGATCGGCTTCGGCTCGGTGTCCGGTAGCGGGGGAATGGCAAACGCCGCCGGGCGCACCCGTTCCTCGCCGACTGCGTCGGCGTCTCCAGAGGCACTGCCGCCCGGGTCCGGCGGCGGAGTAATGCCGTCATCTCCCTGCCATGGAGCCCCGGGCTCGTCGGGAGGGCGGGGCGGAAGGTGGGAGCGATCTTCGGACATGCGCTTTCGGGTACCTTTCCACGTGGTACGGGAGCGAGGACACGAGAGGGGTCAGATCCGGCGCCGGTCGATGCGCATGGTCCCGACCTTGTTGATCACAGTCGTGTCGGTCATTTCGCCGTTGAACTGGAACACGGCCCCAGGCGGGTTACTTGGGCCGGAGGGCATCGGTGTGGTTGCTCCGCCCCCGCTTCCGGGCGGCTCCCGGTTGATGAGCGAGCTGAGGGCCAGCGGCGTCATCTGGGGTACGAACAGCCAGCACGGCTCCTCGAATGCCTTGCCGTCCACCCGCGCCGTGGTGCTCAGGAACTGTTCTTCCTCAAGCTTCGGAGTGCGCCCCGCGCGGACGGTACGCCGGAACGCCGTCTCGGAGATGACGGCGGCCAAATAGCCGCCCCGGTGTTCCCGGGCCACGGTCAGACCCGCGCGCACGATCTGGCTGTCGAGCAGTCGGCACACCTCGTTGATGGCATCACCGCGGTGTGCGGGCAGGGAGAGCGGTCCGACGTGTACGGCAGCGCGCAACCGGATCGCCGGAGCGCTGGCAAGCCGTTCATGGTCATAACGGACGAGCGCCTGGTGCAGGTGTTCCAGCAGCGGGTCGACCAGTCGTGCGATGTCCTTGGCGGGCATGACGAAGATGGCCCCGTCACCGGTGTCTTTGAAAGCACCTGGACGGCCTCTTGGGCCTTGTAGCCCGACGTGAGCCAGCACGTTGCCGAGGACGTCGTCCAGGTCCGAACGGACCGGAGCCATCTTTGCTTCCGGGATCTGGCTGTAGCCCTGCATGTCCACAGCCAGAAGCGCTTGCTCTGGAGGAACTTCGAGGGGCGAGGGCGGGGCAAAGGACATGCGGTCACCGACCTTCAGGTCATGACGGAGGGATCGAGTGCCCCATGCTGATCGGCCAGAGCGCGCTCCGGTGCCCAGTACTGGGCACGGTCAAAGTGCCGCCGGTCACATCGAGTTGCGGGCGTGCGCCACGATCGATGTGATGTCGTGGATCAGTAGTCCGCCGCCTGCCTCTGCCTCCAGCCAGCCCCTTTCTCGCCATGGCTTGATCGCCATACCAACGGCGTTGCGGGACGCACCGATCATCTGCGAGAGCTCTGCCTGCGTCAGTCGCACACTGACCGCGAGCTGATTCGTCGAAGCCGCATTCACGAGCCGGCGCAGGGCACTGGCCAAGCGCACCGGTACACACGAGGTGGCGAGTTCGAGTCTGACGGCCTCGGATTCCCTGACCCGCGCTATCGCATGGCGCAGCAACGGGTTGAGCAGGCCGTTGTTCTCGACGAAGGAAAGGAATTCAGGGGCCGGAATGAGATGCACGCGGCAGGATTCTGCGGCGATCACAGAAGCCGAGCGGGGTTGGGCGTCCAGGACGGCCAGTTCACCGAGCAGTTCACCGGGGCCGCGTACCGCGAGCAGGGCGCGTTCTCCGTTCGGCCCCGTCAGTGTCACGAGGGTGGATCCCGAGGCGAGAAGAACTACATGGGTGCCAGGATCTCCCTGCCGCAGGAGGACGCTGCGGGCAGGGCGTACCCGTATGGGAGCGAGGCTGCGCAACCGCGACCACAGACTCTCGCCGAGCACAGACATGTGTGACTGATACATATCCCCCCAAACGTAGGAACCATCCCACATGAGTGAGATTTTCAGGACGCATGGAAGGTGAGCAACAGGACTAATCCGGCCACACTGATTGCGGCCACGATGAGATCGACGGTCACCTTGATCGCCCGGAACTTTCGGTGCGCGAGGACCGTCAGAGCGGGCTCACGTTCCGGTAGCCCGGAGCGGTTCACCGGGCATCGCGGGACGGATGATGACGTGCGCCCGCTCTCGCCGCCTCCGCTGGCGAACTCCTCACGCCAAATGGGCCGGTCGTCCTTCGGGAAGGTGGGGCGCAAGGCTGTCAGCGCCGATATCAGGGCTGCCCCGAGCAGTGTGCTCACTAGTGCCACAGCCGCTCTGAGCAAGCGGGATGAGTCGACCGGTGCGCACGGCGCCGTAGCTTTTGTATCCGCACGCTGTACCTCGATGAACATCCCGCTGTCCGTACTCGGGGGCGTAGCAGTCAATGCCGAGGCGCACGGCGGGACGTTCTGCGGCTCCGGGCCTTCCAATGCCTTCTCCTCTTCGTTGTGTCACGACTTGGAGTGCAGTCTGGGCAGGCGACCGGAAAGCTGCTGCCCACCACGTGGTAGCGGCCGTGGTCGCTCGGTCACAGCCGGAGTCGAGGGTGGCAATCGAAGTTCTCACGGCCTTCGAGTCTGAGGCGTGCCGTCTAGGGTGAGGAACGTCCTTGACCTGCAAAACGCAGGCGAGGAGCCGCCTTTCAGGAGTCAGCCATGCTGTGAACCGTGTTCAAGTTCAAGATCTAGCGTTTAGGTGTTTTCGCAGGTCAGTGCTCTATCTGTGACCTTCGGTCAGCAAGAGGTCAGCAAGAGGTCAGCATGGGGCAGGACGGTGTGCGGCATGCTGATCTGCCCCCGTGGCAGGGTCCTTCTGCGCCGCCCGTCTCCCTGCTCGGAAGGCTTGATATGTGTTTCGCTGGCTCCCGTGCCGTTCTGCGGTTCTTCGCGGTGGTCGACGAGGGGGCCAGACTGGGTCGGCTTCGACCTTGTGGAGCGGGGCGCTGCCCCGTCACGCTGCCGCGAGTGGTGGTCGCCACGGTCACAAGAACCTTGCCGGTGCGCTCCCGCCGGGTCGCTCCGAACGTGCACGAGGCGACTCTGAAGAGGTCACCTTTCTGAAGGCGACCTCAGACGGCCAGTCCGCGATAACCATCGGGTCTTCGGTGCACTCGCATATGGCCAGGAGCTCGGAATGGGCCAGTGTCAGATTCGTTGTGGCGGCTTCCAATGCCGGGGTTGCTGCGCAGACTGTTGTAGGGCGTGGATTGTCTTTCATCCCTGCTCCATGAGGTCGGCTCAGGGGACTCGATGCGCCTCGCGCGTATGCGGTAGCGTCCGCGCGCGGTGCGTCTGCGGTCTTAGGGGACAGGGGAGACGGTGGCACCAAGGCTAGGTGGCGAGACGGACAAGTTCGGCAACCGCTACGAGGGGGCCTGGACGATCAGACATGCCCTGTATGTACTGCTGGGCTCGGCCACGTCGCTCTGTGTTGAACCGGGGGGAGCGGTGGGCGAGGGGGTCGAGTTCGTCTACCGGCACGATCATGGAGAGGAGGCGCACCAAGTAAAGCGGCAGAACCGCAACGCGAACAGCTGGAATGTGGCGTCTCTCCGCGACAAGGGGGTGTGGGAGAGCCTGCGTTCGCATGTCGAGGCGGGCAGGACGTTCCACTTTGTCTCCGTGATTCCCGCACGTGTGCTCGATGAGCTAGCAGACCGTGCCCGCCGCTCCGACGATCTTGCCTCGTTCGAGGCCGAGTGGCTGACGGACCAACTCCGGGGCCCCTTCCATACCCTTGCCTCCAGGAGCATCTACGGCTCGACCGCTATGGCCTGGAGGATGTTAAGAGGACTCTGGGTGGAGTGGCACGATGAACGGGACCTCGTACACATCAACGCCGTCCTGGCCGAACAAGTCTTGGCTGGAGCGCCGGGCCGCTTGGCGGCGATTGCCATCGGTCAGGTCCTGCTCGACAACCTGGGAACCACGCTTGATGCCGCGGCCCTCATCACCCGGCTTGCGTCGTACGGACTGCGACACGTCGCGCGGGCCGACGCGGTCTCGGTAGCCGACACCATGAGAACGGTGACGCACCGATGGGCTGCGAGTGTCGAACGGGCGCTGCTCCAACCCACAATTCCCCGGGATGAAGGTGTCCGCCTCGTGGCCGAGGTCATGGATGGCGCCCGGCAGCTGGTCCTGCTGACCGGGACCGCTGGCGGTGGGAAGAGCGCCGTGTTGCATCAGGCATTCACCGCCCTCGACGAATCGGCCACTCCGGTGCTCGCCTTCCGTCTCGACCGTCTGGAACCCTTCAACTCGACCCAAGAACTGGGGCAGCGTGTAGGTCTGCAGATGTCCCCGGTCAGCTCCCTCGGCGCCATTGCGGGCGGGCGGCCTTGCGTCCTCGTCGTGGACCAGCTCGATGCAGTCAGCATGGCATCGGGACGTATTCCGGAAACCTTCGACGCGGTGGCCGACCTTGTTGACGAGGCTGCGGCACATCCTGGCATGCGGGTCGTTCTGGCCTGCCGCGCGTTCGACGTCGAGGCCGACGCCCGTATTCGCAGGCTCACCGTCTCGGACCACTGCACACGCATCACGGTCGCATCGCTCTCCGACGCCCAGGTCGACAGTGCCGTCAGCGACATGGGTCTGGATGCCTCCCGACTGGACCTGTCACAAAAGGCGTTGCTGCGCTCACCGCTGCATCTCGTCCTCCTCGCCCAGGTCGCCAACCGGGAGAAGGCCCTTCTCTTCCGAAACACCCGGCAGCTTTTCGACGCCTTCTGGGACACCAAACAGGAGGAGTGTGCCCGGCGCTCGTCCGTGCGATTCCACGACGCGGTCTCAGCCGTGGTCGCCGCCATGAGCACGCGACAGCGGCTGTCCGTGCCATACAGCATGCTCGACACAGACGACCTCGCCGTCAGCCGGAAGGTATTGGAGTCGGAACACGTTTTTGTGCGCGACGGCCGCCAACTGGCTTTCTTCCACGAGAGCTTCTTCGACTATGCCTTCGCCCGCGAATGGCTCAGGCGCGAGGAGAGCATGGTTGCCTTCCTTACCGGTGGCGAGCAGGAGTTGTTCCGCCGTGGACAGGTTCGGCAGGTGCTCGATCACCTCCGGGACCTCGACCCGGAACGGTTCGCCGAGGAGGTCGAGGCGTTGCTGACCAGTACGGACATCCGTTACCACCTCAAGCATCTGACCCTGGCCGTACTGCGCGGGCTTGATGCTCCTACCGCCGCCGAGTGGGGTGTCGTCGCCCGTGTGCTGGATACGCGTCCGCCCTTCCGTGGCCATCTCGTCGCCCTGCTCGGCACGCCCGCCTGGTTCTGCCGCGGGGACGAGGAGGGGGTCTTCGAGGGCTGGCTCGACAGCGCCGACCCGAGAGAACGGGACTGGGCAGAAGGGCTGTTGGTGGCGATCGCCGACGCCCTGCCCGATCGGGTGGCCCGCCTTCTGGAGCCGCACGCCGCTGACCCTGAATACGGCGCGCTGCTGGTGCGGATCGTTCCCCGCGCCCGCCTTGCAGGGAGCCGACGGCTGTTCGACCTCCTGCTCGACGGTGTGCGAGCCGGTCTCTTCACTGGTGTCGAACGTGCCCTTTGGGATCCAGCGGTTGACCTGACGGACGAAGAACCCGTATGGGTGGTCGAGTTGCTGGGGGCACTACTGGAGGAACACCCGAATGCGCTCTCACTCGACGACAATGGCCGGGTCGCGGTACTGCTGAGCCGGGATTACACGGCACTCAAGATGGTGGCCGGCGCCGCTGTCGGCGCACCGGAGGAGTTCTGCGTCCGGGTGCTGCCGATCCTCTTGGCCGTGATGAGGCTGACTGCCTATCCGGTGTGGACGGGGCGGCCCGTTCACGACCGCCACTTCTCGCACCGCCTTCCTGGCGACGACCCCGGCGACCTGGGTGACGCTCTCCTGCTAGGAGCGGCCGAAGCTCTGCGGCGTGCAGCCGGTCGGGATGCGGCGCGAGCGCGTCAATTCGTGGAGCAGTTGGTGACTGAGCCGTACGAAGCGGCGCAGTGGCTGCTCTACCAAGCGCTGGCCGCCGGGGGACCTGATCTCGCCCCGTGGGCCGCCGAAATCCTTCTTCAGGGCAGATATCGTCTGCTGTCCGGCTATACGGCCAATGCAGTGTGGGGCGCCCGTGAGGTCCTTTGCGCCATCGGGTCCGCGTTGCCCGACGATACTTTCGGGAGGCTGGAGCAGTGTCTGCTCCACCTGCGCCTTCCTCCGGAGGAGAAACCCTCGCCGTGGCATGAGTTCACCCTGTTGACGGCGCTTCCAGAAGGGCGACTTTCCGAGCGGGCGGCGCGCCGACTCGCAGAACTTCGCCGACTCCACGGCGATAGACGGGAGCCGGAGGAACCGGAGGGGATGACGGTTGGGTTCGTCGGATCGCCCATACCGACGGAAGCAGCCCGGCACATGAGTGACGATCAGTGGCTGAGGGCCATGAGGAAGCACAGCCAGGACCGGACCGACTGGTCGACCCACACCGGTGGGGCACGCGAGCTGTCCCACGTGCTGCGCAGCATGGCGGTTGCGGACCCCGGTCGATTCGCGCGGCTCGCCGTGCGGATGGACGCCGGGACGCACCCGGCCTACGGTGCCTCGCTGCTCCTTGGCTTAGGAGAAGCCGAACCGTACGACGATCCGGAGACCGTCTTCGCGGCGGTGCGCCACTTCGCGAGCAGAGGGAGGCCAGAACACGACCGGTGGTTGGGGCACGCTTTGCGGAGCTACCTCGATCATGTGCCGCTCGACCTGGTGGAGACACTTCTGAGCTGTGCTCTCAACTTGGGTGGGCCGAGCGACGCCGACGATCTACTGGGCGCGGATAGGCAGGAGGTGACCCGTGACTTGCTCACCGCTGGGATCAACACCGTACGGGGTAGTGCGGCCGAGAGCCTGGGCGATCTACTCATCAGCGACGCGGACGGGTCCCGGGCCGCATTGATCGTCCCCCGGCTGGGTCGACTGGCGACCGACCCCTCCCTCGACGTCCGGGCATGTGTGGCCCGGACACTGCACGCCGCGATCCGCTACGACCGCGCAGCGGCGTCCGACGCGTTCGCGGTGCTTGTACGGGCTCCTGACCACCTGCTGGCATCACCGTACGTGGCTCGCCTGGCCGTTGCGTTGATGCACGGAGATCCGACGTTGGCGGGACCGCTGACAGAGCGGATGCTGGACTCGCCGGTGGCGCCAGTGCGCCGGGTCGGTGGACAGGTCGCTGCGCTGGCGGCGATGGAGTGGGAGTCGCCTTACCTGCTGGCCAAGGTGCTTGCCGGGAACAACGCGGCACAGCGGCAGGGAGCCGCCGAGGTGTGCGCTCAGCGCCTCTTGAACACCGGTGATGTGGCGCTTGCCCATCACGCGCTCGTTCGGTTCTTCCACGATCGCGATGAGGACGTGCGGGCAGCCGCCGCCACGGTGGCTTCCGCGCTGCGCGGCCGACGTCTGAGGGCCTACCGGCGGACACTGACCGCGCTGATGGACTCCCATGCCTTCGAGATCGCACTGCCTCAATTGCTGATCACGCTTGAACAAGCCCCTGACCGCGTCGACGAGCTGGTCTTGACGTGTACGCGGCGCTTCGTGGCGGTGTTCGGAGCCGCCTCCGCCGACCTCGCGCGTGGTGTGGCGGCTGACGCGCGCCATATCGGCCGCCTGCTGGTCCGCGCGTATGTCCAGGCGTCGTCACCCACGTGCCGGTCCGCGGTCCTCGATCTGTTGGACGAGTTGTTGCTCCTCGGGTCCTACGGCGTGGCCGATGCGATCCACGAGTCTGAGCGCAGCTGAGCGGGACCAGCGGCTCTCTCTGGTTCCGGTCCGCAGGACGCTCCAGCCGTGCGCCGCTGCGCGCCCTCGCATGCGTCCGGTGCCTCGAAGGAGCCGCGGGAACCGCTCGTCGCCGCGGTGACCGAGTGCTGTGCTGTGCAGATGATGCACAGCATGAACCCCAACGGATGCGCGGTCTTCCTCGACACGTTGTCGCCCGGAACGCGCTCGGCCTTCACCCGGCTCGGTACCCGACTCCGCTACGCCGTGGGAGACGTACTCATTCACGAGGGCGACCAGACCCAGGAACTGGTGGTTCTGCACGAGGGCTTGGTCAAAGTGACCGCCCGGCTGGACCGTGACCGTGTGTTACTGAGAGACATCAGGATTGCTGGGGACATCGTGGGCGAGGTGGCGGCGATGGGCATCGGGCCCCGCTCGGCCACCGTCACGTCCTGCGGCGACGTGTCTGCCACTGTCGTCCCGCGCAATGAACTGGAGCCCTTCTTCCTCGCCCATCCCGAGGCGTCATTGGCACTCAACCGCATGCTCTGCGACAGGTTGCGCCGAGCCAACCGGCTACGGCTGGAGCTGGGCGCATATCCCGTCGCCGTCCGGCTGGCTCGCGTCCTCGTCGAACTCGCGGAATCGCACGGGCATCCCAGACGCACGCTCCGTGGTCCCGATCGGAACAGGGTGCGCATCGGCGTGAGTTTGTCCCAGTCGGAGTTCGCCGCACTCACCGCGACCACCACGCATACCGTCCACAAGGCTCTCGCCCGGCTGGGTAAGGAGCGAATCATCACCACCGGCTGTCGACAGACCTTCATCGAGAACATGGCACGTCTGCGGGATGCAGCCCTGCTGAGTGATCCGGCCGCATAGGGCCACGTCCAGAAAGCCGCACTAATGCGGCTTCCTTCTTTGCTCCCACCTCTTCGGCTCAGAGTTGGCGTGTACCGCACCCAACCCCTTTGGAAGGTGGCGAGTTGTTATGAAAGAGCTCTCTCCTCCCCAGCCGCCGGCCGGCCTGCCGCACCACCGGCTGTGTCTGGCCGCGGATGTGGAGCATTACAGCCGCCTCGACACCCGGACGCAGTCGGCCGTCCAGTCCGAGCTGGTCCGGATGCTGGACGAGGCGGCGGCGCTGACCGGACTGGACCGGGCGACCTGGAAGCGTCAACCGCAGGGCGACCTGGAGTTCGCTGTCCTCCCCGAAGCCACGCCGGAAGATGCGGTGCTGGGCCCCTTCGTTCACCATCTCGCGGTCCGCCTCCGGGACCGCAACGCCCGTCCGGCGGCCCAGCGGGTCAGACTGCGGATGGCTGTGGACACCGGCGTCATCGCGGACGCCGCCCTCGGCCACGCCGGTCCGGCCCCGGTCGCCGTGGCGCGCTATGTCAACGCGGTCCAGCTCAAAGCCGTGCTTGCCGCCCTCACGGCAGCGGATCTGGCCGTCATCGTGTCGGACCGCCTGTACCAGGACGTCGTGCGGTCCGGACGCCCCGACCTGGACCCTGAGCAGTACGTGCGGGCTCATGTGCGGGTGAAGGAGTTCGGCGGCTACGGCTGGATCCATGTGCCGGGCACCACGCCGGACGACGTGCGCTCGGCCGTGGCGGAGGCGCCGGAGCCGAAGCCCTCGCCGGACGCCGAAGTGTCAAGCCAGTCACCCCTGTCGCAGTACGTCCACCAGGGCGCCGCTGTCGGCCGGGACGTTGTCGGTGGTCTCACCATCGGCCTACCCGTGTGCCCACCGGCGGCCGGCTCAGGGCCCGCGCGTTGAAGGGCTTCTACAAGGCCCCGCCTTGGCACGAGCGGGGCAGCAGCCAGTGGGCGGATTACGGGGTGAACGTCGGCCACGCCGTGTACGGCGGGATTCACTTCCACCCGCCCGCCTCACTTGTCACGCCATCCCTGAGCCGGAACGGGTCGGCGCTCCGAGCCCGTACGACGTGGCACACGACCGTGTCATCCGCCCTGACCGACCTCACACGTGCCTGCGATCGAGCCGCTGCCGCCATGACACACCTCCGGCCCGACGAGGCCAGAAAGGAGAGGGCATGACATCGACCGGACCCGGAAGCGTCTTCGCCCGTATCGACCAGGCTGTTCTCGGACCGCCCGGCGCCCCGCAGCGGTCCCTCACAGTGCACGTCGGCTCCCGATCGGTCCCTCTCACCCTGGAAGAGAGCAGAAATGCGCTCTACGGCCCACGACGGGACGCGACGGTGGGTGCGACGGTCTGGCGAGAGGCTCTCATTGAGGCCATGCGGGAGCCGCGTCGTGACAACGGCGCCGGACGGCTGCTCGTCGTGTGGCTGGCCCTTCCCGGGCTGTATCGCAATCTGTACCGGATCCTGCGCCTCTGGCAGTGGCTCGACCAGCCGGACCTCGAGGCGGAGGCCGTCTTGGCCGTCCTCGTCGCTCTCGGCGCGGCGGACCCGGACGACCCGGACACGGGCGGTCGACTGATCAAGGAGGCGGTGAACGGGATGTGGGCCTACGCGAAACGGGTCTCACGGGAGATCCCCTTCGTCGACGTCGGTGTCTTCGCGGAGGCGCGAAACGCCGTCGTCCCGTCGCAGGAACTGCCTCGCCCGCCCGAGGGATGGGAACTGCACATCACGCCCCCGCCCTGCCGAGAGGGCCTGCGTGCCACACTCCGCTTCGCCGAGCCGCGCCCTCGGCAGGACGACCGACGTACCGGTACTCGCCTGCCTGAACTGGTGTTACGAGCGCGCCGTCACGAGGAGGCCGACCTCATCGGCACGCTGGTCCTGCGCCCCGCGGGAGCCCAGCGGTGAGGCGCCGGTCCAGCCCGCCGCTCGGCTTCGCGGAGGCCCTCGACCTGCCTCTGTGTGTCGACCTGCGCACGGCGGCCCGAGCCTTCGACATCTGCACGGCGACGGCGTACAAGCTGATTCGTCTCGGCTCCTTCCCGTGCCCCGTGCTGTGGATCGGTGGACGCTACCGCATTCCCACCGCCTACCTGTTGCGCGCCCTCGGCATCGAAGAGCGGCCGGTGTACGCCGTCCCCTTGGAGGACGACGCGGCGCCCGGAGCCCAGTTCAACGACATCCTCGATCCCTCGTCGGAGGTTCCTGAATGATCACTTCACAGACGCTCCAACAGGAGTCCGACCAGCCCCGGAGGTGCTTCGTGGTCGGTCCCATCGGCGACCCGCACGCCGCGCACGGCAGCCCCGAGCGCGAGGCGTATGAGCACTACCTCGGTATCTTCGAGCAGGTGATCGCCCCTGCCTGCGAGAGGTACGGCATCAGTGCCGTACGCGCGGACGGTATCGCGCATGCCGGAGACATCAACGAGCAGATCTGTCGGCACGTCCTTGAGTCCGACCTGGTGGTCGCGGACGTCAGCGGCGGTAACCCCAACGTGATGTACGAACTCGGGCTGCGGCACATCACCGGCAAGCCGACGATCCACATCGGTGAGGCCGGGCAGTTGCCCTTCGACATCGCGTCGATCAGGACGATCCGCTACCAGCGGACTCGTAGCCATCTGGCCGGAGCACGCAAGGAGATCGAGAGCGCTCTGGAAGTCGGCCTCCGAGAAGGCTTCGAACTCCTCACGCCGGCCCGGGTACTGCGCGGACTCCAGACCGGTGACGGACCAGACTTCGTCTCGGAGGTCGGCAACGGAGGGAACGAAGAGGACGACGA
Organism: Streptomyces sp. NPDC002176; assembly: GCF_044903645.1. Taxonomy (NCBI): domain Bacteria; kingdom Bacillati; phylum Actinomycetota; class Actinomycetes; order Kitasatosporales; family Streptomycetaceae; genus Streptomyces; species Streptomyces sp. NPDC002176. The sequence continues at coordinate 732,397 of NZ_JBJDQW010000001.1, read as the reverse complement.
CTCACCCGGACTGCTCGACAACTTCGCCGTGATCGAGGACGGGCTGGACGAGGTGACCGCCGACATGGACACCATCACAAAAACGATCGAGACGATCGGAGCGTTGACCGAGCAGTCCAGCACCGAAATGCTCGACCTGGCGCAGGCGAACGCGCCTTCGAGCGCCCGGCTCGCCGCCGTCGCACGGTACGCGACGACGATCAGTGCACCGGCGGGCGAGCTGAACACCGTCGCCGCCGCGTTCGCGGAGCGGATGCTGTCCATGGACAGCGGGGTGCGAGCCGCGTTGGCGCTTATCGAGATGACGCCGGCCGACGAGCGTGGCGAGGGAACAGAGGAGTTTCTTGTGCAGCTGATGTCCCTGGACGAGACCGCTCAGGAGACTCTGGTGCAGATCGGCCACTTCGGTGTATCGGCGAACGCCATGACCCAGTTGAGCCGGTACCTCCGGAAGCCGGTCAAGGACATCTCCGCCGCGGTGAGGCAACTGACGTCCTCCATCACGAGGATGGGGGAGTGGGCAGCCAAGGCCCGTGCGATGGCACACAGTTCCGTCGTATGACGCAGCCCTTGCAGACCCGGACCTCTTCGGAGGCCCGGGTCCTGTTCCTGCTCAGTAGGCATACTGGAAGGGTGAGCGTACGCCAGCCGGGAATCGAGGCATCCTAGGCAGAAGTCCTTGATCTGTGCCTGGGACTCATCTGTGCGCCCAACCCCACACCGGGACAGCCTCGGCGCACCGCTTCATCCCCACACAACCGCGCGAGGAGCACTCCCTGCGTCGCTGAACCGGCGACCTTGCATCCTTCGGCAGCGCCGTCGGCCCCTTGAGGCTGCCGGGCCGGCAATGGCCGCGCGGAGGTGCTCACCTGCCCACGTCTGATCCGGATCCTGGTTTGGGGGCACGCTCCGCGACACACGACCTCTTCTGGTTGCTGATTTACCTGATGGCTTACCAGGTAAATCAGCATCGGGCCAGCATTGGGCCGGGTCTCTCTTCCATGCATGTTCCCGATCGGACGGCTTCGTGGCAGCTTGATTCGCACAGGTTGTGCAGGTGAGACATCTGCTGGCAACGGCGCACCATGTTCTGGAAGGTCTTCGAGTCCAGGATGCGCCGATGTAGGCTGAACGACGCACCTGACCTGCGCAAAGCAGGCAGGGAGCCGAAATTCAGGAGTCCAACATGCTGCGCACCATGTTCAAATCCAAGATCCACCGAGCCACCGTCACCCAGGCCGACCTGCACTACGTGGGATCGGTGACCATCGACGCCGACCTGCTGGACGCGGCCGATCTGCTGCCGGGGGAGCTGGTGCACATCGTGGATGTCACCAACGGGGCCCGGCTGGAGACGTACGTCATCGAGGGGGAGCGGGGGTCCGGGGTGATCGGGATCAACGGGGCCGCGGCGCACCTCGTGCACCCCGGTGACCTGGTGATCCTCATCAGCTACGCCCAGGTCTCCGACGCCGAGGCGCGGGAGCTGAAGCCGCGGGTCGTGCATGTCGACGCGGACAACCGGATCGTGTCCCTCGGTGCCGACCCGTCCGAGCCCGTGCCCGGTTCCGACCAGCGGCGCAGCCCGCAGGCCGTGTCGGCCTGACCGTGGACGACGACCAGGAGCGTGTATGCCCATGAGTGATGTCGAGATCCGTGACGACCGGGCGGCCGGCCGCCTGGAGGCCGTCGCCGGGGGTGAAGTCGTCGGGCACATCGAGTACTTCGTGCTGGAGTCGCCCGCGCGCGCCCTGGTCCCCGTCCACACCATCGTGGAGCCCGCCCACGAGGGCAAGGGCATCGCGGGCTCGCTCGCCCGCGAGCTGTACGCGCTCGCGGGGCGGGAGGGGATCGCGGTCGCTCCCTTGTGTCCGTACGTCGTCTCCTGGGCCGAGCGGCATCCGGACGAGGCGCCCGCCGCCGACCCCGCGCTGGTCGCCGCCGCGAAGGAGCGGCTGCGCGCCGGTCGCTGATCGCGGGGGAGTGGGGCGGGGTGCGGCGGGTAGTCGGGAGGTGGTCACCACGAAGTACGGCGACCGCACGGAGGCAGTCATGACCCAGCCGAACCCCGACCCCGTACCCCCGGCACCCGGCCCTGGCCCCGGGCCCACGCCGCCGGACCCGTATCCGACGCCGGTCCCGCCGCCCCAGCCCGGCCCCGAGCCGACACCCCCGGCGCCCGAGCCGACGCCCCCCGGCCCGCCCGCACCGGGGCCGGTACCTCCGGGCCCCGCCCCGTCGCCCATCCCGCCGGGCCCGGAGCCCGTCCCCAGCCCGGAACCGGGTCCCCCGCTGACCCACTGAGGGCGCGCCCGGCCGAGTGCCCGTGTGGGCGCGACTCCCTTCCCGGAGTCGCGCCCACACGGGTCCCGAGCGGCAGCAGGCTTCCTTACGCCTCGACCTCGTTCCGCTCCCCGCCCCACAGCGTGTGGAACGACCCCTCCTTGTCCACGCGCCGGTAGGTGTGCGCGCCGAAGAAGTCCCGCTGGCCCTGGGTCAGCGCGGCGGGCAGGCGTTCGGCGCGGAGGGCGTCGTAGTAGGCGAGGGCGGCGGAGAAGCCGGGGGTCGGGACGCCCTGGCGGGTGGCCGCGATGAGGACCTCGCGCCAGTCGTCCTGGGCCTCGGCGATCTCGCGGGCGAAGGTCTCGTCGGAGAGGAGGCTCGGGAGGTCGGGGCGGGCGTCGTACGCGGCGCGGATGCGGTCGAGGAAGGCCGCGCGGATGATGCAGCCCCCGCGCCAGATCGCGGCGACCTCACCGAGGTCGATGTCCCAGTCGTACTCCGCGCTGCCCGCCGCGATCTCGTGGAAGCCCTGGGTGTACGACACGATCTTGGAGGCGTACAGCGCCTGCTCCACCTTGTCGGCGAAGGCGGCCGCCTCCTCCTTGCTCATCGGCGTCGGCTTCGGGCCCGCCAGGTCCCGCGAAGCCTCCCGCAGCGCCGCGTGCCCGGAGAGCGAGCGGGCGAAGACCGCCTCCGCGATGCCCGACACCGGCACGCCCAGGTCGAGCGCGATCTGCACCGTCCAGCGCCCGGTGCCCTTCTGCTCGGCCTGGTCGACCACCACGTCCACGAACGGCTCGCCGGTCTCCGCGTCCACGTGGGACAGCACCTCGGCGGTGATCTCGATCAGGTAGGAGTCCAGCCGCCCCCGGTTCCAGGTACGGAAGATGTCCGCGATCTCGGCGGGCGAGTACCCGGCGACATCGCGCAGCAACTGGTACGCCTCACCGATGAGTTGCATGTCGGCGTACTCGATGCCGTTGTGCACCATCTTCACGAAGTGCCCGGCGCCGTCGGGACCCACGTGCGTCACACAGGGGGCTCCGTCGTCCGCCTTCGCGGAGATCTTCTCCAGCATCGGGCCCAGCGAGTCGTACGACTCCACCGAGCCGCCCGGCATGATGCTCGGCCCGTGCAGCGCGCCCTCCTCGCCGCCCGAGATACCGGTGCCGACGAAGTGGATGCCCTGCTCACGCAGCTCCCGCTCCCGACGCCGGGTGTCCGCGAAGTGCGCGTTGCCCCCGTCGATGATCATGTCGCCGGGCTCCAGCAGCGGCGCGAACTCCTCGATCACGGCGTCCGTCGGCTCACCCGCCTTCACCATGATCACCAGTCGGCGCGGCCGCTCCAGCGCCTCCACGAACTCCTTCGCGGTCTCGGCCGGGACGAAGTCGCCCTCGCCGCCGAACTCCTCGACCAGCTCACGTGTCTTCGACGCCGTGCGGTTGTGGACGGCGACCGTGTAGCCGTTGCGCGCGAAGTTCCGGGCGAGATTGCGGCCCATGACCGCCAGGCCCGTGACGCCGATCTGCGCGTGTGTGCTCATACCGCCTGCTCCCTAGCTGCGTCGTTGCTGCGGCTCCGTCGGTCCGGGCCTCGCGGCCCATCCTGTCGCGCCACCCGGGCGAGCGCACATCCGGCTCGCCAGGCATCAGTACGGACGGGGGACCGCCGACGGCTCAGTTCGCCGGGTCCGGAAAACCTCCGACCTCAACCGATGCCGGTTCCTGGCCACTTGAGCCGATGGCAGGCCGGATTCCGCTCTTGTCCTGGCCTGTTCCCGGCGCTTACTTTTGCCCCTCCTGACGCATGTCGAGGGGATTTCGGACCATGGCCGTACGCGGCCGGCATCGCCGGTACCAGCCGAGCAGGATCAACCGCGCCTCACTCACCGTCACGGCCGGAGGCGCCGGACTCGCCATGCCGCTGGTCGCGGCGGGCGCCGCGGACGCGGCGGACGCCTCCACCTGGAACAAGGTCGCGGCCTGCGAGTCCAGCGGCAACTGGAGCACCAACACCGGCAACGGCTATTTCGGCGGCCTCCAGTTCACCCGCTCCACCTGGGAGGCGTACGGCGGCACCCGGTACGCGCCCCGCGCCGACCAGGCCACGCGGGCGCAGCAGATCACCGTCGCCGAGAAGGTCCTCGATGGCCAGGGCCCCGGCGCCTGGCCCGCCTGCGGACCGCGCGCCGGACTCGCCCGCGGCGGGAACGCGCCCCACGTCGAGAGCGCGCCGAGCCATCCGGCCAGGTCGGCCACGAGCCACGCGAGACCCGTCGCCGCCCAGGACGTACGGCCGCAGACCACCCCGCAGTCCCGCGCGGGCCGCGCCGAGATGTACACCGTGGTGCGCGGCGACACGCTGTCCGGCATCGCCGGTGAACACCGGGTACGGGAGGGCTGGCGCGGCCTCTACGAGGACAACCGCACCGTCATCGGCGCCGACCCCGACCTGATCGTCCCCGGCCAGCGGCTCAGCCTGCACGGCGCCGCCAAGGCGCCCGCCACGGCCGCCCCGAAGCACCGGACGCACCCCGAGGCGGAGCCGAAGAAGGCCGCGCCGAAGCCGCAGCGCAAGGCGGCCACCGAGCACAAGACGTCTTCGAGCCACTCCGGCGACACCGTCGTGGCCCCCGTGCACGCCTCCATCGGCACCGGCTACCGCACGGCCGGCTCGCACTGGTCGAAGGGCTACCACACCGGCGTCGACTTCCTGGTGCCCACCGGCACCTCGGTCCACTCCGTCGCGGGCGGCGTCGTGGTCTCGGCGGGCTGGGGCGGCTCCTACGGGTACCAGGTCGTCGTCCGGCACCATGACGGCCGCTACTCGCAGTACGCCCACCTCTCCGCGATCTCCGTGCGGTCCGGGCAGAGCGTGAGCGCCGGGCAGCGCATCGGCCGCTCCGGCTCCACCGGCAACGTCACCGGTCCCCACCTGCACTTCGAGATGCGTACCGGCCCCGGCTTCGGCAGCGACCTCGACCCGGTCGCCTACCTCCGGGCACACGGCGCCCAGCTCTGACCGTCAGGCGCACAACGGGACGTCGGGCCTGGGCAGGGGGTGCGCGGTGGCGGGGACGTCCCCGCCATCGTCACCCGGCCCCGGTCCGGCGTCCTCGTCGTCCACGTCGTCCACGGGAGTGAGGACCGCGACCACGGGGGCGTCGGGGTCCGCGGGCCACCTCGGCTCCCGCCTCGCGGCCGGGACGGCCGGTCCACGCGCTTCCACGACCGGCACCGGGCCGCGCACGCCGTTCATCGGGGCAGCCTCCGCCTCCACCTTCGCCGGGCCGCCCAGCCGCTCCGTCGTCAGCAGGATCAGCCCGCCGCCCGTCACCACCGCGCAGCCCAGCGCCAGTACCGTGCCCGTGGTGCCATGGCGGAAGGTCTCGCCGAACACGGCGATCCCGACGACGGCGGCCAGCACCGGGTTGACCACGGTCAGCGTGGCCAGCGGCGCGGCGAGCCCGCCGTCGCGGTAGGCCGACTGGGACAGGAACACCCCGGCCGCCGAGAGGACGCCGATCACCCCGAGCGACGGCAGCGCGGTGAGGGCGACACCCGCGCTCCAGTCGACGGCGACCGTCTTGGTGAACACCGAGGACATGCCGAAGGCCACCCCCGCGCCGGTCGCCAGCAGCACACTGCGGACCGCCGGATGCCGGTGCGCGGCCCGCGCCGCCACCATCAGCGCCATGATCGCCCCGCCCGTCACCAGCGCCAGCCCCGTGCGCTGCGCCGGGCCCAGGGAGCCAGCGTCGGACGTGCCGACCAGCGAGAGCAGGCCCGCGAGACCGGCCGTGGCCATGACGGCCCCGCGCCAGGCGGTCGCCCCGGCCCTCCGGCCGACGAACAGCGCCGCCATCGGCAGGGCGAAGACGATGGTCAGCGCGCCCAGCGGCTGGACCAGGCTCAGCGGACCGAAGGCCAGCGCCACGACATGCAGCATCCCGCCGAGGCCGTTCAGCCCCAGCGCAGCCCACCACCCCGGCCTGCGCGTCGCCGCGAACCGCTCATCGGAACAGGACACCGCGACGCGCTCCTGCACGACGGCACCGCCCGCGTACGCGACGGCGGACACGAAGGACAGCAGCACGGACAACGCGAGGGCGCTCATCGGCGGCCTCCTCGCGGCAGGCGGGCCCGGCTCAGGGCACGGTCGGCTTCCATGCCGGACACTCTGCCCGCTCGAGCCCGCCCGGTCGTCGTCCCTGAGCACCCGATGCGTCCTACTGCCGATGGAGTACGAGGGCGCCCCGATCATCCCCAAGACGGGTGACTCGACGCCCGCGCTCTCGGGGACTGGTACAAGTGCTGACCGTGGAACTCGATCCCGGCCTCACCGCGTTGCGCCCGCTCGGCGGCTTCTTCGTCCTGCGTACCGGCCGCCCCGCGGGCCTGACGGCCTCTCCTCTCGACCAGACATACGCGGGACAGCTGACGGGCGTTCAACCCGACGTCCTCGCGGAGCGGATCGGTGTCGTCGCGGACCGGCTGCGCGTCCGCGAGCCCCGGGTCTGCGCCTCCCTGGCCCAGCAAGGGCTCGCCGCCCGCCTCTGGTCGGCCGCGCTCGCCTGCGCCGCGCTGTACGGCCGGGTGCCCGACCTCGACCCCCGCCTGCTGCGCTGGGACCCCGCCGCCACCGCCCCCGACGACCTGTGGCTGACCGAGGTCCGCCCGCTGCCCGGAGACGCGCACACCCTCGCGGACACCGTGCTGCACGCCCACCTGGAGCCCCTAGGGGAAGCCCTGACCCGCCGGTACGGGGTCGCGCCCGGACTGCTGTGGGGCAACGCCGCCTCCGCACTCGCCGGAGCCGCCCGGCAGCTCGACCACTGGGCCCGCGCCAACTCCCGTGCCGACGTGGTCCACCAGACCACGACCCTCACCGACTCCCTCTTCGCACACCCCCTGTTGCGCGACACCGGAGTCCGCTCGGGCACCGGTTTCCGCCGCCGCAGCTGCTGCCTCTACTACCGGGTCCCCGGCGGAGGCGTCTGCGGGGACTGCTGCTTCACCCGCCCGCCGGGCTCTTCCCCGCGCGCCGCTTCTGGGTGACCATGAAGGGAACTGCCGTCGAAACGCAGGGAGTCACCGGGTGCGAGTGGGACTGCTGACGCGTGAGTACCCTCCGGACGTGTACGGCGGTGCGGGCGTCCATGTGGAGTTCCTGGCCCGCGAGTTGGCCGCACTGGTGGACCTGGAGGTGCACTGCTGGGGCGAGGGCCGGGGCGTCGGCGTCGTACGGCACCGCCCGTGGCCCGTGCTCGACGGCTCCAACGACGCCCTGCGCACCTTCTCCGTGGACCTCTCCATGGCCGCCGCCCTCCAGGGCAGCGACCTCGTCCACTCCCACACCTGGTACGCGGGCCTCGCGGGCCACCTCGCCAAGCTGCTGTACGGCATCCCGCACGTCACGACCGCGCACTCGCTGGAGCCGCTGCGGCCCTGGAAGGCCGAGCAACTGGGCGGCGGCTACGCCCTGTCGAGCTGGGCCGAGCGCACCGCCATCGAGTCGGCGGACGCCGTGATCGCCGTCTCCGGCGCCATGCGCGACGACATCCTCGCCTGCTACCCGGCACTGGACGCGGACCGGGTGCACGTCGTGCACAACGGCATCGACACCCACCTCTACCGCCCCGACCCCGGCACCGACGCCCTGCGCAGGCACGGCATCGACCCCGAGCGGCCGTACGTCCTCTTCGTCGGCCGCATCACCCGGCAGAAGGGCGTCCCCCAACTGCTGCGCGCGGTGCGGGAGATCGACCGGGACACCCAGGTCGTGCTGTGCGCGGGAGCCCCCGACACCCCCGAGATCGACCGGGAGTTCAGGGACCGCTACCAGGAACTCAGCGCGGTCCGGGCCGGGGTCTTCTGGATTCCGCAGATGCTGCCGCGCGCCGAGGTGGTCCAACTCCTCACCCACGCGGCCGTGTTCGTCTGCCCCTCGGTCTATGAGCCGCTCGGCATCGTCAATCTGGAGGCCATGGCCTGCGGCACCCCGGTCGTCGCCTCCCGCGTCGGCGGCATCCCGGAGGTCGTCGACCACGGCCGCACCGGACTGCTCGTCGACGCCGACGCCGACTTCGAGGCGAACCTCGCCCGCGCCCTGGACACCGTTCTCGCCGACCCGGCGGCCGCGCGGCGGATGGGGGAGGCCGGACGGGCCCGCGCGGTGGGGGAGTTCGGCTGGGACGCGGTGGCCCGGCGCACCGCGGGACTGTACGAGGAGATCCGCAAGCAGGATTGATCCGGCGGATGCCAGGGCATTCGTGGATTCAACCAAGGGGAGGGGAGGCGCCATGCGCCGAGGAGGTCCTTCGGTTCTCGGGATCGTGCTGGCCGGCGGTGAGGGCAAGCGGCTGATGCCGCTCACCACGGACCGGGCCAAACCCGCGGTCACCTTCGGCGGCACCTACCGGCTGGTCGACTTCGTCCTGTCCAACCTGGTCAACGCCGACGTGCTGCGGATCTGCGTGCTCACCCAGTACAAGTCGCACTCGCTGGACCGGCACGTCACCACCACTTGGCGGATGTCCAGCCTGCTCGGCAACTACGTCACCCCCGTCCCCGCCCAGCAGCGCCTGGGCCCGCGCTGGTACCTGGGCAGCGCCGACGCCATCCTCCAGTCGCTGAACCTGGTCCACGACGAACAGCCCGAGTACGTCGCGGTGTTCGGCGCCGACCACGTCTACCGCATGGACCCCCGGCAGATGCTGAGCCGCCACATCGAGGGCGGCGCGGGCGTCACCGTCGCCGGAATCCGGGTGCCGCGCGCGGAGTCCTCGTCGTTCGGCGTGATCACTCCGGGCTCGGACGGCCGCACGGTCCAGCGCTTCCTGGAGAAGCCCACCGACCCGCCCGGCCTGCCCGACGACCCGGCCAGCGTGTTCGCCTCCATGGGCAACTACGTCTTCACCACCAAGGTCCTCATCGAGGCCCTCCAACGGGACGCCGAGGACGAGCAGTCGGCGCACGACATGGGCGGCTCGATCCTGCCCCAGCTCACCGGCCGCGGCGAGGCCCAGCTGTACGATTTCCAGGACAACCACGTCCCCGGCGAGACCACCCGCGACCAGGGCTACTGGCGGGACGTCGGCACCCTGGACGCCTACTACGAGTCCCACATGGACCTGATCGCCGAGCGGCCCGCGTTCAACCTGTACAACCGGCAGTGGCCCATCTACACCCACGCCAACCAGCTGTCCCCGGCCCGGTTCAGCGCGGGCGGCATCGCCAGCGAGTCCATCATCAGCGCGGGCTGCCTGATCCGGGGCCAGGTCAGCCGCTCGGTGCTCTCGCCCGGTGTCCGGGTCGACCCCGGCGCGGTGGTCCAGGGCTCGGTGCTGCACGACAACGTGCGGGTCGGCCGGGGCGCGGTGGTGCGGGGCGCGGTGCTGGACAAGAACGTGGAGGTACCGCCCGGCGCGACCATCGGCGTCAACCCCGACCGCGACGCCGAGCTGTACACCGTCTCCCAGGGCGGGGTGATCGCCCTGGGCAAGGGCCAGCTCGTCACCTGACCCACCGCCGGAAAGCGGCGCGTCCCCCGCGACGCGCCGCCCTCGAACCGTCCCGGATGCCCGAGTTCACGCCGTTCGCCCCGCACGATGCAGGCAACGACGTCGAACCAGCGGAGGTCATCCGACATGAGAGGGACCCGGCGCACCGGGCTGTGCCTGGCCGGGGTGATGGCAGCGTCCGCGCTGGCCGCCACCCCCGCCCGCGCCGCCGAACCGTCCGACGGCCACCTCACCGATCTGGTCAACCCGTTCATCGGGACCCAGAACGAGGGCAACACCTTCCCCGGCGCCGCCGTGCCGTTCGGCATGGTCCAGCTCTCCCCGGACACCGGGCACCGGACGGGCTACGACCACACCCACGACCACATCCGCGGCTTCTCCCTGCTCCACGTCTCCGGCGTCGGCTGCCGCATCGGCGGCGACCTGCCCGTGCTGCCCACTACCGGCGAGGTGACCGCCACCGACAACGCCCGCTACGCCGCCGCGTTCTCCCACGACGACGAGGAGGCGAGCCCCGGCTACTACCGCGTCGGCCTCGGCACCGGCATCCGCGCCGAACTCACCGCCACCGCCCGCACCGGCGTCCAGCGCTACACCTTCCCGGCCACGAAGCAGGCCAACGTCCTGCTCAACGCCGCCCAGTCGCTGCACAAACCGGGCGGCGCCGAGGTCGAGATCCTCGACGACCGCACCGTACGCACCAAGATCTCCGGCCACGGCTTCTGCCGGGACACCGGCCCGTACACCGTGTACACCGTCACCCGGTTCAGCCGCCCTTTCACCAGCTACGGCGCCTGGGACTCCGGCGCGGTGACGGCCGGGGCGCGGAGCGGGACGGGCGGGGCGTACGTCCGGTTCGACACCACCGAGGACCGTACGGTCGAGGCGACCACCGCGCTGTCGTACGTCGACGCGCGCGGCGCCGCCGCCAACCTGCGCGCCGAGGGCGGGACATCGTTCGACACCGTGCGCCGCCGGGCCCGCGAGGCGTGGGAGAAACGGCTCTCGACCGTCCGGGCGCGCGGCGGCGACCCGGCGCTGCGCCGCACCTTCTACTCCTCGCTGTACCGCTCGTTCCTCGCGCCCAACATCGGCAGCGACGCCGACGGCCGCTACCTGGGATGGGACCAGAAACCGCACCGCGCGCGGGGCTTCACCTACTACCAGAACTGGTCCCTGTGGGACACCTACCGCACCCAGGCCCAGCTGCTCGCCCTGCTCGCCCCGCGCGAGGCCCGCGACATGGCCCGCTCGGTCGTCCGGATCGACGAGGACGGCGGCTGGCTGCCGAAGTGGGGCTACGGCCCGGTCGAGACCAACATCATGACCGGCGACCCGGTGACCCCCTTCCTCACCACCGCCTTCCACCTCGGCCTGCTGAAGGGCTTCGAGGACCGCGCCTACCGGGCCCTGAAGAAGAACGCCGACGGCGTGCCGCCCACCGCCAACCCGGGCGTCGGCCGGGAATCCAACGCCGAGTACCTGGCCCACGGCTACGCGCCCTACGTCAAAGGCCGCCCGTACGCCAAGAACGGTGACTCCGACTACCACTTCGGCGGCTCCGTCACCCTGGAGTACGCCCTCTCCGACGCCATGCTCGCCCAGATGGCCCGCGCCCTCGGCCACCGGGACGACGCCGACCGCTACGCCGCCCGGTCCCGGAACTACCGCAATGTCTTCGACCCCGCGACCGGCTTCTTCCGTGCCCGAGACGCCTCCGGCGCCTTCACCGGCCCGGCCGACCCGGCCCGGAGTGTGGGCTTCCACGAGGGCACGTCCTGGCAGTACCAGTGGCTGGTCCCCCAGGACCTCCCCGGCATGATCGGCCTGATCGGCGGCAAGCAGGCCGCCGAACGCCGCCTGGACTCCTTCTTCGCCTACGAGAAAGTCCTCGCCGACCCTGAGACGACCGCCCGCCAGGTGTGGGTGCACGGCAACGCGTACGACTACTACGACGCCGACAAGTACAACCCGCAGAACGAGCCCGACCTGATCGCGCCCTACACCTACCTCTCCACCGGCCAGCCCTGGAAGACCACCGACGTGGTGCACGCGGCGCTGACCCTGTTCACCGATACCCCGACCGGGATGACCGGCAACGACGACCTCGGCACCATGTCCGCCTGGAACGTGCTGACCTCCATCGGCGTCTTCCCGGTCCAGCCCGGCTACGACACCTGGGGCCTGTCCACCCCCGTCTTCGACCGGGTCGACCTCACCCTGGACCGCCGCTACTGGCCCACCGGCGCCCTCACCGTCACCGCCCCCGGCACCTCGGCCGCCGACCGCTACATCCAGGGCGTCCGCACCGACCGCACCGCACACGACCGCACCTACCTGACGACCCGCGCCCTGCGCTCGCTCAGGACACTCGCGTTCACGGTCGGCCCGCGCCCGTCCGAGTGGGGCACCGGACCCCAGGCGGCACCCCCGGCACTCAGGTGACCTGAGGGTCTGCCGAGTCCCGCCCTTCTCCAGGGGCGGGACTTTATCTGCTGTTAACTGTGCGTAACCTGATCGCACTTGACCGTAATCAGGGTTCGGGGATTGACTCGGGGAAAGCCCACTAGTCGACGACGCGAGGCACGCCCTTGACTTCCGATCTGCTCGCCCCTCTCGACCTCGCCTTCTGGAACATGGAGTCCGCCCGGCACCCCATGCACCTCGGCGCGCTCGGCGTCTTCGCCACCCAGTCACCGACCGCCGGTGCGCACGCCGCCGACCTGCTCGCCTCCCGCGCAGCCGCCGTCCCCGGCCTGCGCATGCGCATCCGCGACGTCTGGCGGCCCCTCGCCTTCGGCGGCGCCACGCGGGAGCCCGTACCGGACTTCGACCCGCTGGACCACGTACGGCTGCACGCCCCCACCGACGACTTCCACGGCATGGCGGGACGGCTCATGCAGCGCCCGCTGCGGCGCGGACGGCCGCCGTGGGAGGCGCACGTACTGCCCGGCGCGGACGGGGTGTCCTTCGCCGTGCTGTTCAAGTTCCACCACGCCCTCGCCGACGGCCTGCGCGCCCTGAAGCTGGCCGCGTCCCTGCTCGACCCCGTCGACCTGCCCGACCGTGCCCCGCGCCCCGCCGAGCAGCGCCCCGGCCTGCTCTCCGAGGTGCGGGCGCTGCCCGGCCGCGTCCCCGACCTGGTCCGGGGCGCCATCTCCGACCTGGGCCGGGCCCTGGACATCGGCGCCTCGCTGACCCGCTCCACCCTCGGCATGAGCCCCGCCCCGGCCCTCACCTCCGCCCCCAGCGGCACCCGCCGCACCGCCGGGGCCGTGCTCGACATCGACGATGTGCACCGGGTCCGCAAGAGTGTCGGCGGCACCGTCAACGACGTACTGATCGCGGTCGTCGCGGGTGCCCTGCGCCGCTGGCTGGACGAGCGCGGCGACGGCAGCGAGGGCGTCGCCCCGCGCGCCCTCATCCCGGTCTCCCGGCGCCGCCCGCGCACCGCCCAGCCGCAGGGCAACCGGCTCTCCGGGTACCTGATGCGGCTTCCGGTCGCCGACCCCGACCCGCTGGCCCGGCTGGAGGCGGTGCGCACCGCGATGGTCCGGAACAAGGACGCCGGTGCCGACCGGGGCGCGGGCGCGGTCGCCCTGCTCGCGGACCATGTCCCGGCGCTCGGGCACCGGCTCGGCGGGCCGCTGGTCGGGCAGGCGGCGCGGCTCTGGTTCGACATCCTCGTCACCAGCGTCCCGCTGCCCGGCATCGGCCTGAAGCTCGGCGGCCACGAGCTGGCCGAGGTCTTCCCGCTCGCCCCGCTCGCCCCCGGCCAGTCCCTCGCGGTGGCCGTCTCCACCTACCGGGGACGCGTCCACTACGGGCTCGTCGCCGACGCCCGCGCGGTGCCCGACCTCGACGTCCTGGCCCGTGCGCTGACCGACGAGATGGAGACCCTGCTCACAGCGTGCGAGGTCTGACCCCTGTCGTCAGGGGCCGTTCCCGGCTCCTGAGCCCCCTGCCACCGGCGCGGGTTTGGTCCAGGGGCCGGGCGCTCCGTAAAATTCCCCGTTCGACAGCGGGCGCGCCCTTGCCCCCGCGCGGGTGATCAGGGAAGCGGCAGCGCGATGACGGTGACAGAGGACGGCGCGGCGTCCACGGACGCGGTGTCCAGGGACGCGGTGTCCACGGACTCGGTGTCCACGGACGAGATGGTGTATGGCCCGGGCATCGACCCCGAGCGCCTGGCCGTCTGCCTCAGCGTGCTGGAGGAGCTGGACCGGATCGACGTCGACCACCCCGACGCCATCCAGGTCCGCCGGGCCACCTCCGGCATCTACCGCACGGTCAAGCAGCGCCGCCGCCAGGAGCGCCGGGCCGCCAAGACCGCGCACGACCGTAACGTCACCGAGGCCACCGCCACCGGCTCCGCCGAGCGCATCGACGACGAGACCGAGGGCATCCTGCCCACCTCCAAGATCGAGGCCGGCCGGATCGCGGGCATACTCCAGCGCCCCCGCTCCTGCTACATCTGCAAGCAGCGGTACACCGAGGTCGACTACTTCTACCACCAGCTCTGTCAGGACTGCGCCGCCGAGAACCGCGCCCGCCGCGAGGCCCGCGCGGACCTCACCGGCAAGCGTGCCCTGCTCACCGGCGGCCGCGCCAAGATCGGCATGTACATCGCGCTGATGCTGCTGCGCGACGGCGCCCACACCACGATCACCACCCGGTTCCCCAAGGACGCCATCCGCCGCTTCAAGGCGATGGACGACTCCGCGGACTGGCTGCACCGCCTGGAGGTCGTCGGCATCGACCTGCGCGACCCGGCCCAGGCCGTCGCCCTCGCCGACCAGGTCAGCGAGGCGGGACCGCTGGACATCCTGATCAACAACGCGACGCAGACCGTACGCCGCCTGCCCTCCGCCTACGCCGCGCTGGTCGACGGCGAGAGCGCCCCGCTGCCCGCCGGTGAGCTGCCCGCCCACCAGGTCATCGGCGCCTTCAACTCCGGCGCGGTCGACGGACTGGCCGCGCTGCCCGTCGGCACCAGCGGCCTGGAGGCCCAGAAGGTCGCCGACCTCGCCCTGGTCGCGGGCAACGCCAGTGTCGCCCGGCACCTGGACGGCACCGCCATCGACGCGGGCGGTCTGCTGCCCGACGTGGTCGACACCAACACCTGGGTGCAGTCCATCGAGCAGATCTCCCCGGTGGAGCTGCTGGAGACCCAGCTGTGCAACTACACGGCGCCGTTCATCCTGATCAGCAAGCTTCGCCCGGCCATGGCCGCCGCCGCGAAGCAGGCCGCCAACGGCCGCGCGTACGTCGTGAACGTCTCCGCCATGGAGGGCGTCTTCGCCCGCGGCTACAAGGGCGCGGGCCACCCCAACACCAACGCGGCCAAGGCCGCCATGAACATGGTGACCCGGACCAGCGGCCAGGAGATGTTCGACACCGACCGCATCCTGATGACCTCGGTCGACACCGGCTGGATCACCGACGAGCGCCCGCACTACGACAAGCTGCGGCTGGCCGAGGCGGGCTTCCACGCCCCGCTGGACCTGGTCGACGGCGCGGCCCGCGTGTACGACCCGATCGTGCGCGGCGAGCAGGGCGAGGACCTGTACGGCGTCTTCATGAAGGACTACGCGCCCGGCAAGTGGTGACGCAACCGCCCTCCCATACCCCTTACGGCGCGGCATCGGACCCCTCGGTCCGGTGCCGCGCCGTCGTATGACGGGGCATCGGCCGGGCAGACGGACAACTAGGCCGAGTGGGTGAACCGACGGCCCCCGCAGGGGATGCGCTTTGCGGTAAACGGCCCCATATTAAGGGGGATTGAGGGGGCGGTGGGCGAGCGGAAGTTACGTCTTGTTTGCATTCCCTATCGAGCGCGGGTCCGCTCATTTGGTTAATCTGGAGGTCCGGGACGCCCCCCAGGGTGATCCGACACATAAGGAGTGCGCGGTGACACCGGAGAAGACGACCAGCGAACAGGGCCCCGACGAACGCACGGAGCGATCCCGCCGCAGGCCCGGAGAACTCGGCAGCCTGGACGTGTGGGCCCGCTCCGCCCCGATCCGCCTGGCGGGCTACGAGGACGACCTCGCCGAGCCCCACATCCTGCCCAGCGTGGACTGACCCCTTCCGCCTCCCGTGACCGTCGGGCGCATGGGCGTGACAGACTCACGCCCATGCCGATCAGAGAAGCCGAGGCCGGGGACTGGCCCCGCATCTGGCCCGTCTGGCACCGCATCGTCGCCGCCGGTGACACCTACACCTGGGACCCCGGCACCCCCGAGGAAACCGCCCGCGCCCTCTGGATGAGCCCCGCCAAACGGGTGTACGTGGCGGAGGACGCCGACGGCACCCTCCTCGGCACGGCCTACCTCACCGCGAACTACGGCGGAGCCGCCTCCCACGTGGCCAACGCCGGTTTCATGGTCGACCCCGACCGGTCCGGACGCGGAGTCGGCCGGGCGCTCGCCGAGCACCTCCTCACCGAGGCGAAGGCCCAGGGCTACCGCGCGATGGTCTTCAACGCCGTCGTCGAGACCAACCCCGCCGTCCGCCTCTGGACCTCCCTCGGCTTCACCATCCTCGCCACGATCCCGAACGCCTTCGACCACCCCCGCGACGGACTGGTCGGGCTGCACATCATGCACAGGGCGCTTTAGCCCAGGGGTGCCGTACGCGCCCAGGGACGCAGTCGCTCCAGGTCCTCCGCCACCGCCAGCAGGTCCGCCTCCGTGCCGGGGCGGCCCACCAACTGCACCGCGGCCGGGGCGCCGGTCGGCAGGGCGCCGAAGGGGATCGACATCGCGGGCCAGCCGGTCAGGTTCCAGACCGGGGTGAAGGGTGAACTGGCCGTGTTCACCGCGACGTTGGCGAGCCAGCTCCGCTCGTGCCAGGGCGCGGCGGCGGGGGAGCGGCGGGCCAGGGCCGGGGTGAGGAGCACGTCGTACTCGGTGAGGAACGGCAGCAGGCGGGCGCGCAGCCGGTCGCGGGCGTCGCCGGTGCGTACCGAGCGGACGAAGCGGCGTCCGACGGCCGCGTGGGTGCGGGTGCGCCGGGCCAGTCGGGCCGGGTCCAGTTCCGCCGAGTCCACCGCCGTACCGGCCGTCCAGTGGCGGAGTGCGGTCAGGCCGAGGTCGAGGGGGTAGGGCGGCTCGGCCCGCCGTACGGTGTGACCGGCGCCGTTGAGGAGGCCCGCCGCCTCCCGGACCGCCGTGCGGAACGGCTCGCTCACCGTCACCCCGGCCAGCGGGCTGCGTACGGCCGCCGCGATCCGGCGGGGCGTGCGCTCCTCGGGTGCCGGGAACGCGGTCTCCGCGAGGACGCCGAGCATCAGCCGCAGATCCTCGACGGTGGTGGCCAGCGGGCCGTTCTCCGACATGCCGAACCAGTCGCCGTGGCCGATGCCCGCCGGGACCACCCCGTGGCCCGGCTTCAGCGTCACCAGACCGCAGGCCGCCGCCGGGATGCGCAGCGAGCCCATGCCGTCGTTGCCGAGCGCCAGCGGGACCAGACCGGCCGCGACCGCCGCCGCGCTGCCCCCGGACGAACCGCCCGCCGTGCGAGTGAGGTCCCAGGGGCTGCGGGCCGTGCCGTACACGCCCTCGGTGGTGCCGAACACGCACAGCTCGGGCACGTTGGTCAGACCGACCACCACCGCGCCCGCCGCCCGCAGCCGGGCCACGGTCACATGGTCCTCGGCGGCCGGGGTGTCCGGGGTCGCGGCCGAGCCGTTGCGGGTGGACTCGCCGCGCACCCCGAGGTTGTCCTTGACCGCCACCGGCACGCCCGCCAGCGGGAGTTGGGATAGGTCCGGGCGGGCGCCGACCTCGTCCGCCTCCGCCAGCGCCGCTTCCGCGCGCACGGTGCGGAACGCGCCGACCCGGCCGTCCAGCTCCGCGATCCGCGCGAGATGCTCCGCCACCACCTCCCGGGGGGTGACCCGCTTCTCGCGGACGGCGGCGGCGATCTCGGCGGCCGTACGGCCGACCCAGCTGCTCACGTGCACTCCTTGGGGACTCCGGGCGCGCGGACGGCGCGCACGGCAGCACTGTGCCCGCTCCCGCGCCCCACGTCGAGAGGCGGGTCAGCGGGAGGTGCCGAGCCGGGTCGGCCGCAGGAAGTCCCGGACGTACGCGCGCTCCCAGCAGGCGCCCGTCTCCCGCAGCTCGCTCCAGGTGGTGAAGCGGTACCGGAAGAGCCGGGCGCGGATGTAGCGGGGCGGGGCGCCGGGCGGGAAGGGGGAGCGGCGCAGCAGCCGCAGGGTGTCGCGGTCGTCCTCCAACAGCCGCTCCACCAGCTTGCCGAACCAGTCCCCGGCGTACGCGGGCGACAGCGCGGCGAACCACATCAGCCAGTCCAGCCGCAGATGGTAGGGCGCGAACTGGCGTGGCCAGCGCCGGGGATCGCCCGGCTTGCCGTGGAACTCGTACTCCCGCCAGTCGCCGTCCTCGCGCGGCCGCTCGTCGTCGGTGCCCTCGATGACCACCTCGTAACGGACCCGGCTGACGCTGCCGAAGGCGCCGTAGGTGTTCACCAGGCGCAGCGGGTCGAAGGAGCGGTTCATCACCTGGCGCCGGGAGACCATGTTCCGCACCGGGCGGGAGCTGAGCGCCAGCAGGACCACGCCGACCGCGAGCACCAGCACCTCGTACCAGAGGGGCGCGGCGGGCACGGCGGGCGGATCGGCGGGGAGCCGGAGCGCGGACAGGGCGAGCACGATGGTGATCCAGTTCAGCCAGGAGAAGTTCCCGGAGAGGACCAGCCAGAGCTGGGTCACGATCATCAGGGCGGCAGCCGCCGAGGCGATCGGCTGCGGAGTGAACAGCAGGACGGGGACGACGAGTTGGGTGACGTGGTTGGCGGCCACCTCCACCCGGTGCAGGGGCCTGGGCAAGTGGTGGAAGAACCAGCTCAGCGGGCCCGGCATCGGCTGCGTCTCGTGGTGGTAGTCCAGACACGTCAGCTTCC
This sequence comes from Streptomyces sp. NPDC002176, assembly GCF_044903645.1. NCBI lineage: Bacteria > Bacillati > Actinomycetota > Actinomycetes > Kitasatosporales > Streptomycetaceae > Streptomyces > Streptomyces sp. NPDC002176. The sequence goes on along the minus strand of NZ_JBJDQW010000001.1, from coordinate 713,661 downwards.
GCCAGCAGGCGTCCCCGCGCAGCTTGATCAGCCCCGCGCCGAACTCCACCCGGAACAGCACCCAGCGCAGCAGGAACAGCACCACCACGGGCGGCGCCACCTCGTCGTTGCCGAGGAACGCGGCGAGGAAGCCGACCTCCAGCAGCAGCGTCTCCCAGCCGAACGCGTACCAGGTCTGCCCCACGTTCACGATCGACAGATACAGCGCCCACGGCACCAGCCACAGCAGAATCCCGGCCCACAGCGGCAGCAGCGCATCCGCCCCGGCCAGCAGCGCCGCCGACACCGCGCAGCCCGCCCAGGCGCACCCGGCGAAGAACCGGTCCGAGTAGTACGCGTGGAAGACGCTGGGCGACTCCCGGAAGCGCACCCGCGCGGTGTACCGCGGCACCGGCAGCATCCCGCGCTCACCCAGCAGCGGCCGGAACTGGCGGGCCGCGGCCAGGAACGCCACCAGATAGAGCGCGGCCAGCCCACGCTGGAGCACCAGCCGGCTCAGCCAGTAGTCGGGGGCGGTGAACCACTCCATCGCGCTCGCGCTCCTGCCTCCACGGCGGCCGCCCGGCCGGGGCCGCTCCCCACCCGTCGTATCCGCCCGACCTTCCGTGTACCGCGCCGCCCGGCCCGCATAACCGGTACGGGCCGGGCGGGCACACCCTGCCACGCCCCACTCGAAGATTCGGACATTTGCTGGCAAGGTGGCCCCATGGCTGATCGGGGTGCGAGTGCCCTGTCACTCCCGGAGAACCGGCCCGCCGCCCCGGACACGATCCTGGCGCTCAACCACATGGGCAGCTTCGACTGGGACCTGGACGCGGGCCTGTTCCACATGGACGCCCGGGCCCACGAGATCTTCGACCTGCTCCCCGAGGAGTACGACGGCCGGGCCACCTCCCTCGCCGTCCGGGTCCCCCCGCCGGACGCCGCCAAGCTGGACGCGGCGGTCGCCCGCGCCATCAAGGACGGCAGCGAGACCTACGGCGCCTACTTCCGCGTCCGCCGCCGCGACGGCACCACCCGCTGGACCCACAGCCAGGGCGCCATCCGCCGCGACGGCACCGGCCGCCCCCGCCGCGTCGTCGGCCTGGTCCGCGACGCCACCCGGGAACTCGCCGACAGCCCCGCCCGCGCCCCGCGCACCGCGCAGGAGGAGGCGTTCCGGCAGCAGACCAGCATCGTGGAGGCCATCTCCGCCGCGCTCGCCCACGCCCGCAGCGTCCAGGACGTCATCGACGTCCTCAAGGACACCCACGGCATCCGCCACCTCGGCGCGGCCAGCGTCGTCATCGGACTGGTGGAGGCGGGCCGTATCCGGCTGGTCGCGGAGGGCCCCACCGAGAGCTTCGTGCCCGGCACCCGCATCACCCGGATCGACGAGCCGTACCCGATGAGCGAGGTCGTACGCACCCTCGTCCCGCGCTTCATCGAGTCGCCCGAGGAGTTCGCGGCGCAGTACCCCATCCTCTGGCCGCACATCACCGAGCTGCACATCACCTCCGCCGCCTACCTCCCGCTGATCGCCCAGGCCCGCCCGCTCGGCGCCATGGGCCTGCTCTACAGCGACCGGCGCGGCTTCTCCACCGAGGAGCGCGCCGTCCTGGTCGCCCTCGGCAGCAGCATCGCCCAGAGTCTGCAGCGCGCCATGCTCTACGAGCAGGAGAAAGACCTCGCGCAGAGCCTCCAGCAGGCCATGCTGCCCCGTACCATCCCCAGCGTCCGGGGCGCCGACGTGGCCGTGCGCTACCGTGCGGGCGCCCTCGGCCGGGACATCGGCGGCGACTGGTACGACCTGATCCCGCTGCCCGGAGGCCGGGTCGGCGCCGTCATCGGGGACGTCCAGGGCCACGACACCCACGCCGCCGCCGTCATGGGCCAGCTGCGGATCGTGCTGCGCGCCTACGCCGCCGAAGGGCACACCCCGGCCACCGTCATGGCCCGCGCCTCCGTCTTCCTCGACGAACTCGACACCGACCGCTTCGCCACCTGCCTGTATGCCCAGGCCGACCTGACCACCGGCGTGGTCCAGGTCGTCCGGGCCGGTCACCTCGACCCCCTGCTGCGGGACACCGACGGCACCACCCGGCGCGTCGACGTCGAGGGCGGGCTGCCGCTCGGCCTGTCCGCCGAGTTCGGCCGACTGGAGTACCCCGTCGCCACCCTGGAGCTGGACCCCGGGCACATCCTGCTGCTGTGCACCGACGGCCTGGTCGAGCAGCCCGGCGCCGACCTCGACGACGGCATGCGGGACCTCGCGGAGGTCTTCGCCGCTGGCCCGGACGACGTACGCGAACTCGCCGGACGCCTGATCGCGATGGCCGAGGAACGCGGCGGCGAGGACGACGTCGCCCTGCTCCTGCTGCGCCGCCGCGAGCCCGAGGAACCCCGGGCACACGGCCGGCTCCGCCAGCACGTCGCCCCCGGCGACCCCGAGGCCCTCACCCGCGCCCGGCACCAGATCGGCGCCGAGGTGCGGGCCTGGGGCGCCGGGGACCGCGCCGACGAGATCGAACTCGTCGCCGACGAGCTGATCACCAACGCGCTGATGCACACCGAGGGCTCGGCCACCGTCACCCTGCGCCTGCTCTCCGGCGGTGAGCGGCGGCTGCGTGTCGAGGTGGAGGACTCCTCCAGCGCGCTGCCCCGCCGCCGCGAACCGGAGGACGACGGCGTCTCCGGGCGTGGGCTGCTCCTGGTCGACCTGCTGGCCGACGCCTGGGGCGTGGAGGCGCGCGGCGGCGGCAAGGCGGTGTGGTGCGAGTTCCGGACGGACCCGGACGGCTGACCCTCGCCTGGCACCGCCGCCCGCCGGTGGCACCCTGGACACATGCCGGAACTGCCCGAGGTAGAAGCGCTGAAGGACTTCCTCACCGAGCACCTGGCCGGACGCCGGGTGACCCAGGTGCTGCCGCTCGCCATCAGCGTGCTGAAGACCTACGACCCGCCGGTCACCGCCCTGGAGGGCACCGGGATCACCGCCGTGCGCCGGTACGGCAAGTTCTTGGACCTCGAGAGCGACGGCGGCCTGCACCTCGTCACCCACCTGGCCCGCGCGGGCTGGCTGCACTGGCGCGACAGCGTGCCGGACACCCCGCCGCGCCCCGGCAAGGGGCCGCTGGCGCTGCGGGTGGCGCTGGAGGGCGGCGAGGGCTTCGACCTGACCGAGGCGGGTACGCAGAAGCGGCTCGCGGTGTACGTGGTGCGCGACCCGGCCGAGGTGCCGGGGATCGCCCGGCTGGGCCCCGACCCGCTGGCCGACGACTTCGACGAGGAGCGTTTCGCGGGGCTGCTGAAGAGCGAGCGGCGCCAGCTCAAGGGGGCGCTGCGGGACCAGTCTCTGATCGCCGGGGTCGGCAACGCCTATAGCGACGAGATCCTGCACGCCGCGAAGATGTCCCCGTTCAAGCTGGCCGCCTCCCTCACCCCGGAGGAGACCACCCGCCTGTACACCGCGCTGCGCACCACCCTCACCGAGGCGGTCGAGCGCTCGCGGGGGATCGCGGCGGGACGGCTGAAGGCGGAGAAGAAGAGCGGGCTGCGGGTCCACGGCCGTACCGGCGAACCGTGCCCGGTGTGCGGGGACACCATCCGCGAGGTCTCCTTCAGCGACTCCTCGCTCCAGTACTGCCCCACCTGCCAGACCGGCGGCAAGCCGCTCGCCGACCGCAGGCTGTCCCGCCTGCTGAAGTGACGGTCAGCGCGCTGGCAGGGTCACCAGCCGCTCGCCCTTGTCCGTGCGCACCTCGTAGTGGTCGATGTCGTCCGGGTCCAGCGAGGAGCCGGCCGTGGTCGCGGTGGTGCCCTCGTCGTGCGCGCCGACCGTCCAGCCACCGGCCACCTGCTCCGAGCCGTCCCGGCCGACCACGATCAGCCTGCACGAGTGCGGACCGGCGCTGTCCCGCACCTCCAGGCGCAGCCCGCTGCCCCAGCGTTCGCCCTCGGTGGTGACCCGCGCCCACACCCCGGTGCCCGGATCGGTCGCCGCCGTGACGTGGGACGCGGGCTGCCCGTGCCCGGCGAAGGCCATCACCGCGGGCCCGGCCACCGCCAGCACCACCGAGGCGGCGAGCCCGTAGAGGACTCTGCGCCGCCGGGCGCGGTGGCGTACGGTGATCTCGCCGAGCAGCCGGTCCAGCATGCGGGGGCCGGGCTGGGCCAGCGCGGGCACGAAGGCGGGCGTGGCCTCCCGGTACAGCATCAACTGCCGTGCCGTAGGGCCGAATTCGGTCGCGTCGTGCGCGCACCGGGGGCACTCGGCGAGGTGGTCCTCGAAGCGGAAGGTCTCCGCCTCGTCCAGCACGCCGAGCGCGTACGCGCCGACGGCGCGATGCCTTTCCAGGGACCTCATGCCGAATCCTCGTGCCTATGGGTGCGGGTGGGGTTACGCGGTGCACCCATTGGTACGCACCGCGCGGCCGAATGACTCAAGCCGCGCGCAGAAACCCGCCGAGGGATTCGGAGCGGTCGGGCCCCCGGATTGGTCCGAGTTCCAAGTGGCCCGAAAAAGAACCCGGATGGCGTCGGAGCCCGCTTCAGAACAGATGGATGGCCAGGTGTCCGAGGGGCAGCCCGAGCCGCCAGGCCGGGGTCCACACCTTCGGGCCGTCGTCCTCGCCGTAGGCCGCGCCGCCGCCGGGCACCGCGTCCAGGTCGGGTGCGAGCAGCTCGGTCTCCTCCAGCCAGCGCCAGGCGTCCCCCGCGAGCGCCAGGTCCGGATCGGGAGTGCCGGAAGCGGCCGCCGCGGCCGCCTCCGCCGTCAGTTCGGCCATCCGGCCGCCGACCCACTCCCGCCACGGCTGGTCGTACGCCGTCAGCGACAGCCAGGTCTCCAGCTGGGAGATGACCCGGACCCCGGAGAGTTCGCCCTCGGTGTCGGACAGGAAGACGGTGAGCGCCAGCGCGTCCCGCCCCGCCCGGAACTCGAAGGACGTCGGTGGCATCAGATCGCCGGTGCGCAGCAACTCGTCCGCGATGTACTCGGCGTAGAACCAGGCCATGGGGACGGCGAGTTCACCGCCACCGGCACCGTTCGTACTCTCGTGACCTCTGTGGAGCATCCCTGCCTGCCTTCCTCCGGTGCGTGCGCGTCGCCCGAACCCGGCCCCCCGCCCGGAACACGGATGAGGACAGCTCATGACCCCGACGGGGGTCACGGCAAGGCGCTTTACCGAGGCTTGACCAGGCGCCCGGTTTCACCGCAGGTCAGTCGCGTATCCCGGAAGAACCTGGCGCAGGGCACGCAGCGCGTAGTACGCGCGGGACTTCACGGTACCGGGTGGAATGCCCAGGATCTCGGCGGCCTCCGCCACGCTGGCCCCGCGGAAGTACACGATTACCAGCACGTCACGGTGGTGCGGAGTGAGTGTCTTCACAGCCTCGCGGACATCGAGCGCGGCGGCGGCCCGCTCGGCGTGGTCGGCGGTGACGCGCGCGGTCTCCGGCACCTCGTCCACCACCTCCGGCGGCCGGGCCCGCCGCGCCCGCCGGGCGTCTATGGCCAGGCGCCGGGCGACGGTCAGCAGCCAGGGGCGGGCCGAGGCGAAGTTCTCCGCGCGCAGCGCCTCCGGGTGCTGCCAGGCCCGTACGAGGGTTTCCTGCACCAGATCCTCGGCACGCTGGCGGTCCCCGTCGCTCAGCCGCAGCAGCAGCGCGAAGAGGGGCCGCCCGTGCTCCCGCGCCAGCGCGGCGAGTTCATGCTCGGCGGTCGTCGTCCCTGGGGCAGTGGTCCCGGCCGTCATGGCCGTATGGCAGCGCAGCCCGCCTCCGGGCGACACCCCGCGCGCACGCCGGTGCGACGGGCGGTCGCCAGGGGGCGACGAGCGGTCGGACGAACGGTCACCCAGGGGGCCGACAGCACCGGATGGGCTAGGCCCTGTTTGCGAGGGGGGAGAGTTTCATACCCATATGCCCGTCAGAGCTTGTCTGTCAATACGACAAGTCCCCTCCGGCAACCCTGGGGTGAGTTGATGATCGGACGCAGGCATCAGGTGGCCCTCGCGCTGACCGCCGCGCTCGCGGCGGTGGCCGCCTGCCAGAACCAGGACCGGGCCGAGCCCGGCGCCTCCGGGCAGCCCGCACCGGGCGCCGGGAAGGGCTTCACGCTCGTCGCCGCCGGTGGCGTCCAGCCGTACGCGTCCGCCACCGACCGGGCGGCCTTCGACGCCTCCGGCGCCGGACACGACTTCCGCCCCATGCTCGCCGGGGCCCGCCCGGCGGTGTCCGCCGCCGACCTGGCGCTGTGTCACCTGGAGCCGGTCCAGGGCGCCGACGGCGACCCGGCCGTCACCGCCCTGCCCCAGCTCGCCCAGGGCCTCGCCGCTACCGGTTACGACAGCTGCTCCACCGCCTCCCCGCAGGCCGACGGCGCCGGAGTCACCCGCACCCTGAACGCCCTCGACCAGGCCGGGGTACGGCACGCGGGGACCTCCCGCACCGACACCGAGGCCCGCACCGTCACCCTGCTGCGCGCGGGCACCGCCAAGGTCGCCCACCTGTCGTACGCCTACGACACCACCGGGCAGTCCGGGGCAGTCGACCCGGCCGACGCGGGCCGGATCGCCGCCGCCGCGCGGGCCGCCCGGAAGGCGGGCGCCGACGTGGTCGTGCTCTCCGTCAACTGGGGCTCCGCCTGGCAGGACGCCCCCGACGCCGGGCAGGTCACCCTCGCCAAGCAGCTGACGGCCGCCAAGACCGGCGGGCGCCCCGACATCGACCTCGTCCTCGGAACCCACGCCCACGTGCCCCAGCCGTTCGAGAAGGTCAACGGCACCTGGGTGGTCTACGGCATGGGCGACCAGATCGCGGACGGCGGCGCGGGCGCGGGGGAGTGGCGCGGCAACGAGTCCACCCTCGCCCGCTTCACCTTCGCCCCGCCCGCCAAGCAGGGCGGCCGCTGGGAGGTCCGGACCGCCGAGTTCCTGCCCCAGGTGTACGACCTCGACGCCGGACGCGCCATCGACATGAACCGGGCCATCGCCGCGGGCGCCGACCTCGCCGCCACCCGCGACCGGGTGGCGCACACCGTACTCAGCCGGAACGCGACGAAGGCCGGGCTCACCATGGCGCAGTGATCACTCGGCGGGCGCCCGCCGGGCCAGCGCCGAATGCCGGTAGGAGTAGCCGAAGTAGATGACACAGCCGATCAGGAACCAGATGGCGAACCGCACCCAGGTCTGCCACTCCAGGAAGGTGACCAGCCAGAGCGAGAACAGCGCGCCGAGCCCGGGCACGAACGGCATCAGCGGGGTGCGGAAGGCGCGCGGCAGCTCCGGCTGCTTGTAGCGCAGCACGATCACCGCCGCGCACACCACCACGAACGCCAGCAGGATGCCGATGTTGGTCAGCTCGGCCGCCTCACCGATCGGCACGAACCCGGCGATGCAGGCCGCCCCGACGCCCACGATCCAGGTCACCCGGGTCGGCACGTGCCGGGTGGGGTGCGTCTTGGCGAACCAGCGCGGCAGCAGCCCGTCGCGGGCCATCGAGAACCAGACGCGGGTCACGCCCAGCATGAAGGTGAACATCACGGTGAGGATGCCGATGATCGCGCCGACCGCGATCACGTCGGCCAGCCCGCCGAGGCCCACCGACTTGAAGGCCGAGGAGAACCCGCTCTCCGGGTCGATGTCCTTGTAGTTCTGCATGCCGGTCAGCACCAGGCAGGCCGCGACGTACAGCACCATCGAGATGATCAGCGAGTAGATGATCGCCTTCGGCATGTGCCGCTGGGCGTCCTTGGACTCCTCGGCCGCCGTCGACATCGCGTCGTAGCCGAACACCGCGAAGAACACGGTGGCCGCGCCGGTGAAGGCGCCGCTGATGCCGAAGGGGAAGAAGGGGTGGTAGTTCGCGGTGTTGATGTGGAAGAAGCCCACCGCGATCACCAGCAGCACCACCAGCACCTTCAGCGCCACCACGAACGTCTCGAACCGGGCCGCGCTCTTCATGCCCTGGTTCAGCAGCCAGGCGATCAGCAGACACAGGATGGCCGCGAACAGATCGACCCGGTGCCCCGAGCCGGTGCCGGGCGCGCCCAGCATCCACGCGGGCAGGTCCGCGCCCGCCTCCTCGACCAGGAAGCTGAAGTAGCCGGAGATGCCGATGGCGACCACCGCCACGATCGCGGTGTACTCCAGCAGCAGGTCCCAGCCGATGAACCAGCCCACGAACTCGCCCAGCACCGCGTATCCGTAGGTGTAGGCCGAGCCCGCCTTCGGGATCATCCCCGCGAACTCGGCGTACGACAGCGCGGCGCAGGCGCTCGCCACACCGGCGATCAGGAACGACACCACCACCGCGGGCCCGGCCTTGCCGTTGGCGACCGTGCCCGCGAGCGTGAAGATGCCCGCGCCGATGATGCCGCCCACCCCGATCGCGGTGAGCTGCCACAGGCCGAGCGAGCGGTCGAGACCGCCCTCGGCCGCCTCGGCCTCCTCGATGTGCTCGATGGGTTTGCGACGGAGAATTCCCTCACCCGAACGGATCTTGGCCACACGCCTCACCTCTTCCCCGACGGCAAACGGCTGACGGCGGATCATGATGGCTCAGGGGCGGCCGGTTCGGAAGACGCCACGCACGGGGGCTCAGCTCCCGGCCCAGTCCGGTACCCAGGTGCCGGAGGGGCGCGCCGGGGACTCGCCGGTCAGATGCGCGCGCAGGGCGGCCAGGGCGGGGTGGGCGTTGGCCCGGTCCCAGATCAGGGAGTGCGGATAGACCGGCGTCGGCTCGGTGATCGGGATCAGCCGCAGGTCGCGCCCGGCGTGCCGGGGATGCTCCCCCATGAAGGTCGCCAGCTCCGGTGACCCGGCGATCCGGTCCAGCATCGCCGCGCTGCCGAAGTTGGGGCCCGCCGAGTCGATGGTGAGCCCGAACTCCGCCGCCAGCGAGGCGTAGTACGCGGCCCACTCGACGCCCTCCACGATGCTCGGCATCCAGATCCGGTGCCCGGCCAGCTCGGCGGGGGTCACCGAGTCCGCGTCGGCCAGGGCGTGCTCCGGGCCGGTGAGCAGATACAGCGGCTCGTCCAGCACGCGGGCGCTCGTCAGGCTCTCCGGCAGCCGCCGCCCCGGCATGCCGACCGCGCGGAACGTCGCGTCGACCCGGCCCGCCTGCACGGCGGCGACGGCGGTGTCCGCGTCGAACAGCGTGACCACGTCCAGCTCCACCCCCGGATGCGCCTCGTGGAAGCCGCGCAGCAGCACGGCCGGGGCGACGCGCGGGCCGATCACGTCCACCCGGAGCGCCCGTCGGCCCGGCCGGACCGACGCGGCCGCCCGCTCCTCGGCCAGCAGCAGCGCCCGCGCGTGCGGCAGGAACGCCCGCCCGTCCAGCGTCGGTTCGGCACCCCGCGCGGTACGGCTGAACAGCCGCACCCCGAGGTCCCGCTCCAGCGCCGCGATCCGCTTGGAGACGGCCTGCTGGGTGAGGGCGAGCACGGCGGCCGCCTCCTGGAACTGCCCGGTGTCCGCCACGGCGACGAAGGTGCGCACGGCCTTGAGATCCATGCCCGACAGGGTAGCCGTACAACCGTTGGTTGTGTCGATGAGGGGTTTGGTTGTTTGCTCCCGCCGTATCCCGGCCGATTTCATGACCCCGGTCAACGGGAGGTTGTACATGAAGCTGGGGTCGCGGTTCGGATGGCTGTGGGCCGCGTACGCGGTGAGCGCCGCCGGGACCTGGCTGGCGTTCGACGCCTTCGCGCTGATCGCGCTCCTCGTGCTGCACGCGGGTCCCGCCCAGGTGGCGCTGCTGGCGTCCGCCGGACCGGCCGTGGGGGCGGTGCTCGCGGTGCCGCTGGGGCCGTGGATGGAGTTCCGCCGCAAACGCCCCGTCATGATCGCGGCGGACCTGGTCCGGTGCGCCGCCCTGCTCGCCGTCCCCGCCGCCCATGTCCTCGGCATGCTCGGCTTCGGTCAGCTGCTGCTCGTCTCCATGGTCGTGGCCGCCGCCGACCTGACCTTCACCGCGGCCTCCGGCGCCCACCTGAAAAGCCTCGTGCCGCGCGCCGGGCTGCTCACCGCCACCAGCAGGTTCGAGTCCACCACCTGGACCGCCACCGTGCTCGGCCCCCCGCTCGGCGGCGCCGCCGTCGGCCTGTTCGGGCCCGTGGTGACGGTCGCCGCGAACGCCGTCAGCTTCCTGCTGTCCGCCCTCGGCATCCACGCCATCAAGGGCACCGAGCCCGACCCGCCCCGCGATCCCGGACGCCCGCGAGCCGCCGACCTCCTCGACGGCTGGCGGCACCTGCTCGCCAGCCCCGAGCTGCGCCCGCTGTTCCTCAACGCGGTCCTGGTGAACGGCCTGATCATGGCCCAGGCCCCGCCGCTCGCCGTCCTCATGCTCGGCCCGCTCGGCTTCGCGCCCTGGCAGTACGGCCTCGCCTTCGCCGTCCCCTGCCTCGGCGGACTGCTCGGCTCCCGGCTCGCCCGGCCGCTGGCCGCCCGGTACGGCAGGCGGCGGGTGCTGCTCACCTCGGGCGTGCTGCGCGCCTGCTGGCCGGTGGGGCTGGCCCTCGTCCGGCCCGGCGTGCCCGGCCTGGTCCTCGTCATGGCGGTCGAGCTGTGCCTGATCACCTGCGCGGGCGTGTTCAACCCGGTGCTCGCCGCCGAGCGGCTGGAACGCACCCCGGACGACCGGGTGGCCCGCACCCTCTCCGCCTGGTCGGTGTCCACCAAGACCGGTACGGCCGCGCTGACCGCGCTGTGGGGCGTGCTCGCCTCGCTCACCGGCCCGCGCACCGCCATCGCCGCGGCCGGGGTGCTGCTCCTCGCGACCGCGCCGATGCTGCGGTCTCTCGCTACGGGACGACCGTCACCGGCCAGCGTCCCGCCTTCACCAGCCGGACCGCCACCGACCCGATGATCCGGTGCCCGGCCTGCTCCGAGGCGCCCACCACCACCGCGTCCGCCTTCAGCTCGTCGGCCGCCTGCACCAGACCGTTGAACGGGTCGCCGCGGAAGGTGTGGAACTCCCAGCGCACGTCGAATATCCCCTTCACCCGCTCCGCCGCCTCCCTGATCTGCGCGATCAGGTCCTCGGCGATCTCGTCCGTGGCCTGCGCCACCGGCACCCCGAGCGCCGCCCCGGCCGCCAGCACCGGCTGCACGTACACCACCGCCAGCAGCGCCCCCTGCCGCCGGGCCAGACCTCCCGCGTACGCGGCCGCCCGCAGCGAGGAGTCGGAGCCGTCCATGCCGACGACGATGACCTTGGGACCGTCCGTGCCCCGCTCGAACCGGTGCCGCTCGTGCTCTGCCTGCTGTTCCGTCACGGCGGTGAGGCTATCGGAAGGAACGGTTCCGTCCAGTGTGCGGGCAGCAGCGCGTCCGCGCTGCGCCGACCGGGTGGACCGGACCCGCCGCACCGGTGTCGGTGCGGTGCGGCGCGGGGTCGGCGGGCGACTGATGGTTCATGGAGAAGGATCAGTTGTTCACACGGCGCCGGATGCTCCTCGGCTCGGCGGCCGCCGTCCTCGGCGCCGCGGGCGCCGGAGGAGTCCTCATGACGGGCGGCGGCGACCAGGCCGCCCGTACCACCACCGGCCTCGCCGGGCCACAGGCCCGCCAGGCCCTCAAGCCCTCCGCGTTCCGCCTCCAGCCCCTCATCGGCTACGGCCCCCCGCACTCCGCCCCCGCTCAGCTGAAGGTGCGTCACCAGCCCATCCTGCGCCTCACCGGCAAGGGCCGGAACATGATGCTCACCTTCGACGACGGCCCCCACCCCGACTACACCCCGCACATCCTGGACACCCTCGCCAAGTACGACGTACGCGCGATGTTCTTCGTGTGCGGGGAGATGGCCGTCGACAACAAGGAACTCCTGGCCCGGATGGCCGAGGAGGGACATGTGGTCGGCAACCACACCTGGACCCACCCGCTGCTCACCGAGATGGCCCGGCGCGACATCCGGGACGAGATCGAGCGCACCAGCGAGGTCATCGAGGACGCCTACGGGGACCGCCCGCAGTGGTTCCGCGCCCCCTACGGCGCCTGGAACCGGGCCACCTTCCAGCTCGGCGCCGAGATGGGCATGGAGCCGATGGCCTGGACCGTCGACACCACCGACTGGATGACCCCCGGCACCAGCACGGTCGTCAAACGGGTCGAACACGGCGCCGCCCCCGGCGTCGTGATCCTCTCCCACGACGCCGGGGGCGACCGGACGCAGAGCGTCCGCGCGATCCGCGAGTACCTGCCCTATCTGCTCGACCACGGCTACCACCTCACCGTGCCGCCCCGCCGGATGACCTGAGACGCCGTACGGGGTGCCTGGTCGCGGTGGGCTCAGGCTCCCGTGACCAGGCGGGCGAAGACGACCACGTTGCCGTCGTAGCCGTTCTGCTTGGAGAAGCCGCCGCCGCAGGTGATCACCCGCAGCTCCGGGGTGCCCTTGGAGCCGTAGACGCGGTCGCCGGGGAACTTGCTCTTCTCGAACACCTCGACGCCGTACACCTCGAACACCGCGGTCCGGCCGTCCTGCCGGGCCACGTCGATCCGGTCGCCCTTCTTCAGCGCGCCGAGCCCGTAGAAGACGGCCGGGCCCTGGGTGTTGTCGACATGGCCGACGATCACCGAGGTGCCCTTCTCGCCGGGGGAGACCGCGCCGGTGAACCATCCGGCCAGGTTCGGGTCCTCGGGCGGGGGCGCGCCGACCCAGCCGTCCGCGTCCAGGCCCACGGGGGTGACCGGGGCGTCGACCTGGATCGCCGGGATACGGACCCGGTCCGCGGGCGAGAAGGACAGGCCGACCGGGGCGGACGCGGGCGCGGCTCCCTCGGCGGTCGGCGCGGACCGTACGTCCGGGGCCGGGGCGGCGGCCGCGGCGGGCTGGGGCGGGCCCACGTCGAACTCGCCGGACCCGTTCCGGATCAGCGCCACACCGGTCAGCAGCACGAGCGCCAGCACGCCCCAGGGGGCGCGTCTCCTACGCCGCTCCTCCCGTTCGCTCCACTCCGCCAGTTCGGACGCAGACATTCGCCATCCCCTCTCGACGTGGCTGCCGCCACGTCCGTCGCGCATGGGAAAACGCTAAGTCCCGCGCCGGTGGGCGGCGACGGGGCGGCGGGCGAACGGGTGGCGGCCGGGCTTCGGGGTGCGCCATCCGAGTTGCGGGGCGGAGATAATTTCTGACGGGGTGTGACCTGCGGCGATATCCGATTGTGTGGTTGTCGGACGGGAGGGGTGCTCACCAGGACGGACCATTCTCGACATGCGGGCGTGTTCCTTGCACCTGAGGGTTCAGTCGGGAGGTGCTTTCTCGCCGATCGACCGGGGACCGGCCCCGGCGTGCCTCTCGCGGAGGAACACATGCGTAACCAGCGTGCCTTGGCGGTCACGTGCGCCGCGATCGCCGTGCTCGGTCTCGCCGCTCCCGTCGCCGTCGCGGACGGCATGGGCAACGGGAACGGCACCACCGGCGTCGCCCCCAACACGGGCATCGTCGTGCCGAACCCCGGTGTCGTCCCGAACACCGGCGTCTTCAACGGGAACGGCAACTTCAACGGGAACTTCAACGGCAACGGCAACGGGCACGGCAACGGGAACTTCAACAACAACGGGAACGGCAACTTCAACAACAACGGGAACTTCGGGAACGGCAACGGCAACGGCAACCGGGGCAACGACAACTTCGGGAACGGGAACGGGAACGGGGACTTCGGCAACGGCGGCAACAACGGGAACGGCCGGGGCAACGACAACTTCGGCAACGGGAACGGCAACGGCCGGGGCAACGACTTCGGGAACGGCAACGGGAACTTCGGCAACGGGAACGGCAACGGCAACGGCAACGGCGGTCACGGCGGCGGCCACGACAACGGCAACCTCCGCAACATCTCCGTCACCCCCAGCGTGCTCCCCGCGGGTGGCCGGCTGACCATCACCGTCCAGGGCTGCCGCGGCGGCACCGTCTCCTCGCGCGCCTTCGGCAGCGCCCGGCTGAACTCGAACGGCAACGACAACTCCCGCGCCGTCGTCACCATCGACCGCAGCGCCCGTCCCGGCCGCTACGACCTCACCGTCGACTGCGGTGGCCGCACCCTGACCCGCCCGAACGCCTTCACCGTGCTCGGCGGTGTCAACGGCGGCCTCGGCGGCAGCAGCACCACCGGCGCCACCCGCGCCGACACCGCCATCGGCGGCGGACTCGTCGCCTCGGCCGCGCTCGGCGGCGGCGTCTTCTGGCTGCGCCGCCGCCACGAGAAGCGCGCCTGAGCACAGCACCGCCCGCGTCCTCGCCGACGCGGGACACGCCACCACGGGCCCTCGCCCCACCCCTCGCCGGGCCGGGACGGGGGCCTCCGGCGTGCCCTACGTGTGCGGGAACAGGGTGAGGAACGGCTCCGCCGTCACCGCGATGCCCCGGCTGAACGGGGCGTCGAAGTCCCAGATCAGGAACAGCATGAACGCGATGGTGGCCGAGAACAGCCCGGCCAGGACCAGTTCCCGCGCGGTGCGCCGGATCTGGAGCGCGAACACCATGCCCACCGTGATCACCGCACCGGAGAGCAGCCCCCACCACACCACGGACGGCATGGTGGCGCCGGTGGAGTCGGCGCGTGCGTTGCGTGCCTGGTCGGCCGCGGCCACTTGGTCGACCAGCGGCTGGTACGCCTGCGCCTCGAAGTCGCTGCGCGGCTGGTAGTCCGTCACGTCCTGACGCACCCGGTCCAGCAGCCGCGTCCCCTGTTCGGTGACCTCCCCCCGGTCCGTCATCGACTTCCACTCGGTGTCCACGACGTAGGAGACGTAGGCGTCGACGTCCGCGCGCACCCGGTCCCGCACGTCCACCGGGTAGACCCGGACGCGTTCGGAGACCTCGTGCAGCGCCTGCGCCTCGGCCTGGACGGTGTCCCCGGCCGCGCTGCGCGCCTCCCAGACACCCGCGATGGCCAGGCCCAGGACGATCGCGTACACCACCCCGATCCACATCGTCATGTACTCGATGACGTCCGGGGTCTCACTGGGGTCCTCGTCCTCGGGGGCCCGACGGTGCCGGACGAGGGTGATGATCACCACCACGGCACAGGCCCCCAGCATGGCCAGGACGAGAACGAGCCAATCCGACAACGGATACCTCCAGGGATGGGTGCGGCCGCGTCACCGCGGGCGCAGCGCCGCGACGGCGACGATCGCGGGAATGGTGACGAGCAGGACGTAGCGGACCGGCGAGGTGTGGGAGGGAGCGGTGTGCCGGACGGGACGGGCGTGGTACGCCGGGTAGCTCACCGGGGTCACGGTCGGCCGGGGGGTGGGCTTCGGCGGGGCAGTGGGTTTCGGTACCGGCCTCGGCGGCGCGGGTTCGGGCGCCGGGGCGGGCGGGGGTGGCGGCGGGGTCGGGCGCGGTGCCGGTGGGGGCGGCGTCGGCCGGACGGGCGGTTTCGGGGCGGGCGGCGTCGGCCGGGGCTGGGGCTTCGGCGGCGGCGGGGGAGGAGGAGCGGGGGTCGGGGTGGGTGTGGGCGTCGGGGGTGGTGGCGGAGTCGGGGTGGGTGTCGGCGTAGGGGTCGGCGTGGGAGTCGGGGTCGGCGTGGGCGTCGGCGGGCACGGTGGCGGGGGTGGCGGAGGACAGGGCGGGGGGCCCGGGTGGTGGCTTCCGGCCACCGCCACGGCCACCGTGCCGTCCGGGCCCGTGGAGGCGTAGGCGCAGGCGTCGGCCGACGCCGAGCCGACCGGGCAGCCGACCACGCTCCACACCACCGCGAGCAGCGCCAACGCCCTGGTGGCGACCGCGCATCGGGTTGCTTGGGGACCTTGCACGAGCGAGATCATGGGGGCCGCGCGACGCCCCCGCGACCATTCGTACGTCGATTGGTCCGAAGGAGGGACAACGCGCCCCACCTGGTTTGACGCGCCGGGCGACCCCGCCGGGGTCGATGGGTACGCCCGTACGCACCGCCACCCCCTCGGCACCGTCCGTCGGACACCGCCGAAAGAATTTCGCCGCCCCGTTGAACGCTCCGCCCCCCGCGCCCCGTACCCATGGCCGTGCGGTGACTCATTGGACGCCGCAACAAACTGGCGAAAATGGGGAGTTGAGGATGAAGACCTCCTGGCGGACCGCCGCACTGGTGGCCACAGCCGCTTCGGTGCTGGCGCTGACGACGGCGTGCGGTCAGGACAACGTCACGCCCCCGGCGGCGGCCCAGAACGTGGGAGCGTCGGCCAGCGCCGCGGGCATCGGCACCGGACTCGGCTCGGGCAACGGCTACGGCGCCGACGGTGCCCAGGCCAGTGCCTCCCCGACCCTCGCCGCCCCCGCGGGCAAGCTGACCGTGGCCACCAACCCCCAGCTGGGCAATGTGCTCACCGACGGGTCCGGCCTCACCCTGTACCGGTTCGACAAGGACACGGCCGAGCCGCCGAAGACCAACTGCGACGGCGACTGCGCCACCACCTGGCCCCCCGTCCCGGCCGACGACGCCAACGCCGGTGCCGGTATCGACAAGGCCATGCTCGGCGAGGTCACCCGCGCCGACGGCACCAAGCAGCTCACCATCGGCGGCTGGCCCGCGTACCGCTACGCCAAGGACCTCAACTCCGGCGACGTCAACGGCCAGGGTGTGGGCGGCAAGTGGTTCGCGCTCGCGCCCAACGGCAAGAAGGCGTCCCTGTCCACGCTGCCCGGCCTCTCCGTCCGCAAGGACCCGAAGCTCGGTGACATCGTCGTCGACAAGAACGGCCGCACGGTCTACCGCTTCCTCAAGGACAAGGCGTGGCCGAAGTCCGTCTCCAACTGCGTCGGGGCCTGCCTGGAGAAGTGGCCCGCGGTCGCGCCGGTGAGCGCCGACGACACCCAGGGCGTGAAGAAGAAGGGCCTGATGCCCTTCACCCGTCCGGACGGCGTCAAGCAGATGTCCGTCAACTGCTGGCCGATCTACACCTTCTCCGGCGACAAGGTCCCCGGTGACACCAACGGCCAGGGCGTGGGCGGCACTTGGTACGCCGTCTCGCCGGAGGGCAAGCCGATCGGCGCACCCGCCGAGTAAGGCACCGCCCGGCTGAAGGGCCCGTACCGTCCGTGTCACGCGGAGGGTACGGGCCCTCACCCGTGCGGCCGGACGGTCACCCAGCGGGGTCGGACGGGTGCTTTCCGCAGGCGGTGACCGGGAACGGATGGTCAATTTCCGTTTCGGGTCGCCCCTTTGGCGGGCGATCAGTAGCCTCAGCTCGGAACACCGCCTCACCCGTCCCCGTCGCCCACGCCTTGGAGTGATACATGGAGCGCCCCGCCTGGGCCCCCCGCAGCATCGACATCTCGGTGCCGAGCGTCTCGCGCATGTACGACTACTACCTGGGCGGTTCGCACAACTTCGAGGTCGACCGGGAAGCGGCCCGCAAGGCGATGGAGTTCCTCCCCGGCCTGCCCAAGATCATGCAGGCGAACCGGGCGTTCCTGCGCCGGGCGGTGCGCTTCGCGGCCGAGCAGGGCATCGACCAGTTCCTCGACATCGGCTCCGGCATCCCCACCTTCGGCAACGTCCACGAGATAGCCCAGGAGGCCCGGCCCGGCGCGCACGTCGTCTACGTCGACCACGACCCCGTGGCCGTCGCGCACAGCCGGTCGGTGCTCGAGGGCAACGCGGACGCGGACGTCGTCGCCGCCGATCTGCGCAAGCCGCAGGAGATCCTCACCAGCCCCGAGGTGGCCCGGCTGATCGACCTCGACCGGCCGGTGGCCCTGCTGCTCGTGGCCGTCCTGCACTTCCTGGAGGACACCGACGAACCCCACCGGGCCGTGGCCGAACTGCGCGCCGCGCTCCCGCCGGGCAGCCTGCTGATCCTCACCCACGCCTCCTACGAGGGCATCCCGCTGCCGGAGGAACGCGCCGAGGGCGCGGTGGACGTGTACCGGGACATCCGCACCCCGCTGGTCATGCGCCCGCGCGAGGAGATCGCCCGCTTCTTCGACGGGTTCGAGCTGCTCGACCCCGGACTCGTCCATCTCCCGGACTGGCGCCCGGAGTCGGCGCCGGAGGACGAGGACGACTTCGCGTTCTCCGGGTACGCCGGCGTGGGGCGTACGGCGTGAGCGCCGAGCCGGACGGGCCGGAGGGCAGAGTGCGGCGGCTGACGACGATATGGAGCCGGGCCGTCTACCCCGTCACCTCCACGTCGCTCACCCGCGCCGGGTTCGAGGAGCGGCTGCTCCCCCTCGCCCACCGTCTCAGCCGGGCGCTCAGGGCCCACAGCTTCGACGCCGGGGAGGCCAGGGCGGTCGGCGCCGCGCTGGTCGACGCGCACGGCACCGACCCCGAGGTGCTCGCCCGCACCCTGGACTGCGTGGACGCCTACCTCGTCCTGTACTGCGGTGACGACAGCCCGCAGGACCAACTTCGCATGCGCTCCTCGCGGTTGCAGCACGCCATGGCCGCCGGGTACGCCCAGGCGCTGCGCGAACGCACCCTCGCCGAGCAGGAGTCCATCGCGCAGGCCGCGCTGCGCGCCCAGGGCGTGGTCGCCGAGGCCCTGCACGCCAGCGAGGCCCGCTTCCGCGCGGTGTTCGAGGGCGCCGCGATCGGCATCGGCATCGCCGACCTCGAAGGCAACGTCCTCCAGGTCAACGGCGCCCTCCAGCGCATGTTCGGCGTCTCCGAGACCATGATGCGCGGCCGGAAGGTCCGGGACTGGACCCACCCCGAGGACGCGCCCCAGACCTGGCGGCTCTACGAGGAACTCGTCCGGGGCGAACGCGACCACTACCACGTGGAGAAGGCGTTCAACCGGACCGACGGCACCGCCCTGTGGACCAACCTCACGGTCTCCCTGCTCCGCGACGCCGACGGCACCCCGCAGTACCAGCTGGCGCTGATGGAGGACACCACCGAGCGCCGCCTGCTCCATCTCCGGCTGCGCTACGAGGCCACTCACGACGCCCTCACCGGGCTGCCCAACCGCACCCTGTTCTTCGAGCGCCTGGAGAAGGCCCTCGCGGCGGGCGACGGCCAGCGCTTCGGCCTGTGCTACCTGGACCTCGACGGCTTCAAGGCCATCAACGACAGCCTCGGCCACGCGGCGGGCGACCGGCTGCTGGTGGAGGTCGCCGACCGGCTCCAGTCCTGCACCACCGCGTCCGGCGAGATGGTCGCCCGCCTCGGCGGGGACGAGTTCGTGGCCCTCACCACCGGCCGCGACACCGAGCGCGGGGTGGAGGAGCTGGCCGAGCGCATCACCAACGCCCTGCTCACCCCGGTCGGCATCGACGGCCGCGACCTGCTGGTGCGCGGCAGCCTCGGCATCGTCGAGGGCCCGGCGGGGGAGCGTACGGCGGCGGAGGTGCTGCGCAGCGCCGACATCACGATGTACCGGGCCAAGTCGGCGGGCGGCAACCGGGCCGAGCTGGCCGACCCGGAGGCGGACGCCCGCGCGATCACCCGGCACGGGCTCACCACCGCGCTGCCGAGCGCGCTGGAACGCGGCGAGTTCTTCATCGAGTACCAGCCCCTGGTCCACCTCGGCGACGGCACGGTGAGCGGCGCGGAAGCGCTGGTCCGCTGGCTGCACCCGCAGCACGGGGTGCTCGGCCCGGACCGCTTCATCCCGCTCGCCGAGCACACCGGGCTGATCGTCCCGCTGGGCCGGTGGGTCCTTGAGGAATCGATCCGGCAGGCCCGGACCTGGCGCGAGAAACAGGACGGGAGCGCGACGGGCCCGCTGCGGATCAACGTCAACCTCTCCCCGTGCCAGCTCACCCACCCCGGCCTGGTACAGGACACCGTCGACATCCTGGAGCGCGCGGGGGTCACGCCGGACGCGCTGTGCCTGGAGGTCACCGAGTCCGCGCTGATCGGCGCCGACGACGGCCTGCTCAAGCCGCTGCGCCGACTGGCCGAGATGGGCGTCGACATAGCCCTGGACGACTTCGGCACCGGCTACTCCAACCTGGCCAACCTCCGCCGCCTGCCGGTCAGCGTCCTCAAACTGGACCGCTCCTTCACCCAGGGCATGCAGCAGTTCCCGGCCGACCCGGTCGACCTCAAGATCGTCGAAGGCATAGTCTCCCTGGCCCACAGCCTGGACCTGGCGGTCACGGTCGAGGGCGTGGAAACCAGCTCCCAGGCGGAACAACTCCGCCTCCTCGGCTGCGACACCGCCCAGGGCTGGTACTACGCCAGACCGGGCCCCCCGGAGAACCTGCACACCTTGGCGCTGGCGGACGCGACGAGGTAAGGAGGACGGGGTGTGGCCGCGAAGCAGGCCGCACCCCGTCAGGGGCGCGGGGAACTGCGCGACCAGCCACGACGCACCCGCACCCGCAGACGAACAGGCGCCCCCTACCGCTCCAACAGCATCCGCTGAAGCTCCTGAGCCCCCCGAGGCGGAGCCACATCACTCCGATGAGCCAACGCGATGGTCCGGGACAGGCCGGGCCGCGCGAGCGGAGTCACCCGAAGCCCCCGCCCCGCCCGACTGGCCACCATCCGAGGCACCACAGCCACCCCCAGCCCAGCCCGCACAAACCCAAGAACCGCGTCCATCTCACCCCCCTCGACAGCGAACTCCGGCTCGAACCCAGCGGAGCGACACGCGTTCACGGTGAGCTCCCGCAGGTCGTACCCGTACCGGAACATCACCAGGCGCTCGTTCTCGAGGTCGGAGATCTCCACAGCGGGCCGCCCCCCGCCAGGGGCCGGTGCCTCCGGTGAGGACACCACCACCAGGTCCTCCCGCAGCAGCTCCACGGTGGTCAGCGCAGGCGCCGGCGCGGGCAGCGGCAGCACGATCAGGGCGAGGTCGAGCGCGCCCCGGCCCAGCTCCCGGACCAGATCCCGCGACCCGCTCTCCTGCACCAGCAGCTGGATGCCCGGATACCGGTCGTGGAAGGCACGCAGCACGTCGGGCAGCAGCCCCGTACAGAGACTCGGCGTCGCGCCCAGCCGGACCCGCCCGCGTCGTAGCTGCACCAGTTCCTGCACCTCGTGCCGGGCGGTGTCCGCGTCCGCGAGGATGCGCCGGGCCAGCGGCAGCAGCGCCTCGCCCGCGTCGGTCAGCGCGATGTTGCCCCGCGCCCGGACGAACAGATCCGCGCCCAGCTCCCGCTCCAGCGCCCGGATCTGCTGGGACAGCGAGGGCTGCGCCACATGGACCCGCTCGGCGGCACGGGTGAAGTGCCGGGTCTCGGCCACCGCCACGAAGTACTGGAGCTGCTGGAACTGCACCCCTCCAGGATAGCGAGAGGCTATGGAAACCAGCCGAACCATGTCTTGGACCGATCGGCGGCATGGTCGTAGCGTCCTGTCCATGGCTCTGGCAACGCGGACGGACCGACGGCCGTCGATGGCGCGCACAGTCTGGGACAGCTCCGTCGGCAAGAAGACCGTGATGGCCGTCAGCGGCATCGTGATGCTGCTGTACCTGGTCGCGCACATGATCGGAAACCTGAAGATCTACTTCGGGGCCGGCGACTTCAACCACTACGCCCACTGGCTGCGCACGGTCGGCGAGCCGTTCATGCACTACGAGTGGACGCTCTGGATCGTCCGGGTGGTCCTGGTCGTCGCCGTGGTCGCCCACGCCACCGCCGCGTACCAGCTCAGCCGCCGCGACATCAAGGCCCGGCCCAGCAAGTACGTGCACAAGAAGGCGCGTACGAGCTACGCCACCCGGACCATGCGCTGGGGCGGGATCATCCTCGGCCTGTTCATCGTCTGGCACCTGCTGGACCTGACCACCGGCACCGTGCACTCCGGCGGCTTCCAGGAGGGCCACCCGTACCAGAACGTGGTGGACACCTTCTCCACCTGGTACGGCAACGTCATCTACATCGTGGCGATGCTCGCCCTCGGCCTGCACATCCGGCACGGCTTCTGGAGCGCCGCCCAGACCCTCGGCGCAGGCGGCCGGACCCGCGAACGGTTCCTGAAGGGTGCCGCAAACGTACTCGCGCTGCTGCTCACGGCCGGTTTCATCGCCGTACCCGTGGGCGTCATGACCGGAGTGGTGAGCTGACCATGACCTACACCGACTACGCGACCGGCGACCCGGTCGCCGACACCAAGGCCCCCTCCGGCCCGGTCCAGGAGCGCTGGGACACCCGTCGCTTCGAGGCCAAGCTGGTCAACCCGGCCAACCGGCGCAAGCACACCGTCATCGTCGTCGGCACCGGCCTCGCGGGCGGCTCGGCGGGCGCCACGCTCGCCGAACAGGGCTACCACGTCGTCCAGTTCTGCTACCAGGACTCCCCGCGCCGCGCCCACTCCATCGCGGCGCAGGGCGGCATCAACGCGGCGAAGAACTACCGCAACGACGGCGACTCCGTGCACCGGCTGTTCTACGACACCGTCAAGGGCGGCGACTTCCGGGCCCGCGAGTCCAATGTGCACCGCCTCGCGCAGGTCTCGGTCGAGATCATCGACCAGTGCGTGGCCCAGGGCGTGCCCTTCGCCCGTGAGTACGGCGGCCTGCTCGACACCCGCTCCTTCGGCGGCGTCCAGGTCCAGCGCACCTTCTACGCCCGCGGCCAGACCGGCCAGCAGCTGCTGCTCGGCGCCTACCAGGCGCTGTCCCGGCAGATCGCGGCCGGGAACGTGGAGATGCACCCGCGCACCGAGATGCTCGACCTGATCGTGGTTGACGGCCGGGCGCGCGGCATCGTCGCCCGCGACCTGATCACCGGGAAGATCGACACCTACTTCGCGGACGCGGTCGTCCTGGCGAGCGGCGGCTACGGCAACGTCTTCTATCTGTCGACCAACGCCATGAACTCCAACGCGACCGCCATCTGGCGGGCGCACCGGCGCGGCGCGCTGTTCGCCAACCCCTGCTTCACCCAGATCCACCCCACCTGCATCCCGCGCACCGGCGACCACCAGTCCAAGCTGACGCTGATGAGCGAGTCGCTGCGCAACGACGGCCGTATCTGGGTGCCCAAGGCGGAGGGCGACACCCGTCCGCCGAAGGAGATCCCCGAGGACGAGCGGGACTACTACCTGGAGCGGATCTACCCCTCCTTCGGCAACCTGGTCCCGCGCGACATCGCCTCCCGCGCCGCCAAGAACGTCTGCGACGAGGGGCGCGGGGTCGGCCCCGGCGGCCAGGGCGTCTACCTGGACTTCTCCGACGCCATCGCGCGCATGGGCCGCAAGGCGGTCGAGGCGAAGTACGGCAACCTCTTCGACATGTACCAGCGGATCACCGACGAGGACCCGTACGAGGTGCCGATGCGGATCTACCCCGCCGTGCACTACACGATGGGCGGGCTCTGGGTCGACTACGACCTCCAGACCACCGTGCCTGGACTCTTCGCCATCGGTGAGGCCAACTTCTCCGACCACGGCGCCAACCGGCTCGGCGCCTCCGCGCTGATGCAGGGCCTGGCCGACGGCTACTTCGTGCTCCCCGCCACCCTCAACGACTACCTGGCCCGCCACCCGCACCAGGAGTCGCTGACCGACGAACACCCCGAGGTGCAGGAGGTGCTGGCCGAGACCGAGGACCGGGTCAACCTGCTCCTCGCCGTCGACGGCGACCGCACCCCCGACTCCTTCCACCGTGAACTCGGCGAACTGATGTGGGAGTTCTGCGGCATGGCCCGCAACGCCGAGGGCCTAAGCAAGGCGCTCGCCGAAATCCCGCGTATCCGCGAGGAGTTCTGGCGTCGGATCAAGGTGCCCGGCACCGGCGAGGAGTTCAACCAGTCGCTGGAGAAGGCGAATCGCATCGTCGACTACCTCGAACTGGCCGAGCTGATGTGCCTCGACGCCCTGCACCGCGCCGAGTCCTGCGGCGGCCACTTCCGCGAGGAGTCCCAGACCCCGGACGGAGAGGCGGCCCGGCACGACGACGAGTTCGGCTACGCGGCCGCCTGGGAGTTCACCGCCACCGGCGAGGCCCCCGTCCTGCACAAGGAAGACCTGGTCTTCGAGTACGTCCACCCCACCCAGCGGAGCTACGCATGAGGCTCACCCTGCGCGTCTGGCGCCAGCGGAACGCCGACACCGACGGCGCCATGTCCACCTACGAGGTGGACGGCATCTCGCCCGACATGTCCTTCCTGGAGATGCTGGACGTCCTGAACGAACGGCTCATCCTGGAGGGCGAGGACCCCGTCGCCTTCGACCACGACTGCCGCGAGGGCATCTGCGGCGCGTGCAGCCTCGTCATCAACGGCGACGCCCACGGCCCCGAGCGCACCACCACCTGCCAGCTGCACATGCGGTCCTTCCGCGACGGCGACACCATCGACATCGAGCCCTGGCGGGCCGCCGCCTTCCCGGTCATCAAGGACCTGGTGGTGGACCGCTCCGCCTTCGACCGGATCATCCAGGCGGGCGGCTATGTCACCGCCCCCACGGGCGCCGCACCGGAGGCCCACTCGACGCCGGTGCCCAAGCCCGACGCCGACTTCGCCTTCGAGCACGCGGAGTGCATCGGCTGCGGGGCCTGCGTGGCGGCCTGTCCCAACGGCGCCGCGATGCTCTTCACCTCGGCCAAGGTCAACCACCTCAACGTCCTCCCGCAGGGCGGGCCCGAGCGGGAGACGCGGGTGCTGGACATGGTGGCCCAGATGGACGCGGAGGGCTTCGGCGGCTGCACCCTGGCCGGTGAATGCGCCACGGCCTGCCCCAAGGGCATCCCGCTGTTCTCCATCACCGGCATGAACAAGGAGTGGCTGCGCGCCACCCGTAAGGCGGGCAAGCGGTAGCCGCCACAGCAGACGTTCGCCAAAGGGGGCGGACGGGCGGGGCCGGGAGTGGTGCTCATCCCCGGCCCCGTCTGCTGTGTTCCGGGGTGTTCCGGGGGTCAGATACGGCGGACCGTGTGCAGGGACGTGGCGTATGTACCCGTGCCGTCGAGGAGGGACGCGCCGCCCAGGTCGGACATGGTGGGACCGTCGACCGTCTTCCGGCTGGACAGGAAGCGGCGCTTGCCGTCGGCGTCCGGGCCCAGGTAGATGCCCACGTGGTCCACGGTGACCGTCGGGTGGTCGTCGCCGGAGTCGGCGTTGAACAGCACCAGGTCCCCGGGCTGGAGCTGCGCGGCGGCGGGCGGCGCGGTGCCGTTCGTGCGGTCGACGACGACACCGGGCGCGTAGTTCACGATGTCGCGGGACTTGCGTGGTATCCGTGTCCCCGAGGTGTCCGCGCCCGCGGCCAGCGGCACGCCCAGGTGGTAGCCGTACACCATCCGCGTGTAGCCCGAGCAGTCCAGGTTGCCGACCTGCTTGCTGGACGGGCCCGTGTAGGTGCCGTCGGGGAAGGTCCAGCCCACGTTCATGTACTCGTGGAAGTCGGCGCCCTCGTAGCGGTAGCCCTGCGGATCGAGATAGCCGTAACCGGCCTCGCCCAGCACCTGCTTGCCCTGCGCGGGGCCGTCCCCGGCGGTGACCGCCGGGGCGCCGCCGAGGAACATCGCGGCGTACGCGAGCACGTCCGGCGCGGTCGATCCGGCCCAGCCGCGGACCGTGCGCTCCAGGTCGGCCGTCCAGGTGCCGTCGAAGGGCTGCGGCAGTACGCGTACCCAGTCGCCGTGGGTGACGGTCGGCGGGGTGTCCCAGTTCGCCGCGTCCACCTCGAAGCGGCTCACCTGGAGCTTGACCGGCAGGTTGGTGCAGCCCTGGTTGGCCAGCGCGCGCAGGCCCACCCGGCCCGGACCGAACGCGGAGTCCGTGACGTCCACCGCCCAGCCGGACGGCTCCGCCGTGCTCGTCCGCCATGCCTTGACCCTGATCCGGGCGCCCTCCCGGCGCACCCGGATGGTGAAGTCGGTGCCCGCCGGGACGCCGGTGGCGAGGGTGGCGGCCGTGGCGAGCTGGGTGACCGTGTCGGCGACCTCCTTCTCGACGCGCAGCTCCACCGCGCCGCTGGTCAGGAAGGACAGCCGGGCCCGGTAGTTGTTGTGGGTGTCCTGGTAGCCGAAGGACAGCGCGTAGGAGCACGCCTGGCCGGTGGGGACCTTGTCGAAGCGGGCGGTCGCGCGCACGTCCACGTCGGTGATCCGGTCGTCCCGCAGGGTCGCGTGGCGGCTGGCGTAGTCCGTGGTCAGCGCGATGACGCCGGTGCCGGGCAGCACCGCGTAGTCGGTGTCGGCCGGGCCGAGCGTGGACCAGCTGCCACCGCCCGGCGAGGTCCCCCAGTACGCGCGGTCGGCGGCCGGGAGCGAGGTGTCCGGCAGGGTGCGCCCGAAGTCGTCCACGAAGGGCCGCTTGTTCTCGGCGAACGTTCTGCGCGGGCCCGGCACCAGCACGGTCCGGGCGCCCTGGGTGAGGAGGGCGACCCGTCTGCCGCCGCTGGTTATCTCGGTCCGCGCCGGAGTGCCCGGCAGCACGGTGGCGGTGAGCGGTGCCGTGAGGGTCACCTGGGTGAAGTAGGAGGCGTCCAGCGGCGGCAGGGTCACCGAGGAGCGTGCGGAGGTCAGCCCGGCCGGGGCGGGCAGCGGGTCCACGGGGGCGGGAAGGGCGTCGGCCCGCGCGGGGGCGGTGGCCAGGGCGCCCAGCGGCAGCGAGGCGGCGGTGACGGCGAAGGCGGCCAGCAGGCCACGGCGTGAAGTGTGGATCATGTGAAGCATGATCTCTCAGCCGTCCCGCGCGCAGACGTCCGCGTCCGGCCCAGAGTTGATCCGGGCCGGACGTGGACGTAGGCGTGATGGACTTCGGCGAGGTCCTAGGACTGCGGCGGGTTGTCGCGGTGCTGCTGGGAGCCGAACTGGTCCCTCAGCTTGTCCTGAGCGGTGTCGACCTGGGACTGGTGCTTGTTGCCGGTCCGCTGGTCGAGGTAGTCGCCACCCCTGTCGATGCCCTTGTCGGTCATGTCTTCGTGACCCTTGAGCATTCCCTTGATCTTGTCCATAAAGGACATGACAGCCCTCCTGGTCGCTTGAGGCTTCCCCTCCCAGGGTCACCGTCCCGGCCCGGCTTCGCATCTCGAACGCCCACCTGAGCCGACGGTGCCGGTCAGTGGTCTCAGGCGTCTCAGACGTCCTCCAGGCGGAAGCCCACCTTCAGGCACACCTGGTACTTCTCGATCCGCCCGTTCTCGATCTGCCCCCGGACCTGCGTGACCTCGAACCAGTCCAGGTTGCGCAGGGTCTGGTCGGCACGGCCGATGGCGTTGCGGATGGCCTGGTCGACACCGTCGTTGGAGGTGCCGACGATCTCGCTGACCCGGTAGGTGTGGTTCGACATGCGCGGGTGCTCCTCTTCGCCGTACGGCAGGGTGGCGGCGCCCGGCTGTCCCGGAAGGGCCGGTTTGTCGCGCCGTAATCCACCGTGCCGCATCCCCGCCCGGCGCGCGAGACAACGCCCGCCGGGCGGGGACACGGCAACTCGGTCCGCCGGTCCGCTCAGCGCGCCACGCTGAGCGACAGCGCGAAGCGGTCCTCGGAGTCGGTCCACCAGTGGGTCAACTCCAGCCCCGCCTTCTCCAGTTCGGCGCCGACGCCCTCCCGGCGGAACTTCGCCGACACCTCGGTGCGCAGCTCCTCACCGGCAGCGAAGTCCACGACCATGCCGAGTGCCGGGATCTTCACCGTCTGCGCGGTACGCGAGCGCAGCCGCATCTCGATCCACTCCCGCTCCGGGTCCCAGCGGGCCACATGGTCGAAGGCGTCCGGGTCGAAGTCGGCGCCCAGCTCGCGGTCGACCACGTTGAGCACGTTCTTGTTGAACGCGGCCGTCACCCCGGACGCGTCGTCGTACGCCCGGACCAGCACCGCCTCGTCCTTCACCAGGTCGGTGCCGAGCAGCAGCCCGTCGCCCGGTGCCAGCAGGGCGCGGACGGTGGTCAGGAAGTCGGACCGCTCGGCGGGCAGCAGGTTGCCGAGCGTGCCGCCGAGGAAGGCGACCAGCCGGGGACCGGGCGTCTCGGGCAGCGTCATCGGCGCGGTGAAGTCCGCGATCAGCGCGTGCACCGCGAGACCGGGCCGCTCCTCGGTGAGCGCCTGCCCCGCCTGCACCAGCGCGCTCTCGCTGACGTCGACCGGGACGTACGCCTCCAGCGAGGTCAGCGCGTCGATGAGATGGCGGGTCTTGGTGGAGGAGCCCGACCCCAGCTCGATCAGGGTGCGCGCGCCGCTGGCCGCGGCGATCTCGCCCGAGCGGGTCTGGAGGATCTCCCGCTCGGCGCGGGTCGGGTAGTACTCGGGCAGCTCGGTGATCCGCTCGAACAGCTCGCTGCCGCGGGCGTCGTAGAACCACTTGGGCGGGAGGGTCTTGGGGTCGGCGGAGAGGCCGTCGAGGACGTCGGCGCGCAGTGCGGCGTCGGTCGCGTCCTCCGGGAGGGTGCGGGTGACGTGCAGGCTCACGTACAGGGCTCCTTCGGTGGCATGGACACAAGGTCCTCGACGGGGTCGAGCCGCACCTCGGTACGGCTCGCGGTGACCACGGTGCGGTCGGGGACCTCCCGCCACAGCGGATCGTCGTCGTACGGCTCCGAGGCGACGGTCACGGCACGGCCCGGTTCCGCGCGGTACCAGAGGCTGTCGCCCCAGGCGGTCGCGGTGACGGTCCCGCCGTCGGTCAGCAGGAGGTTGAGACGGGAGGCGGGGGCCGCCTCGGCCAGTTGGCGGACCGTTCCGGCGAGGGCGTGCTCCGGCGCCTCGCCCGACCGCAGCCGGTGCAGGACCAAGGCCCAGACGAACGCCGAGTCGGTGCGCGCCTGGAGCGACAGCACGTCGACCGGGGGCAACAGGGAGACCAGCGGGGCGGCCGAGTCGGGCCAGCCCGCGACAGCGCCGTTGTGGCTGAACAGCCAGCGCCCGGAGGCGAACGGCGCCGCCGCGGCCTCCGCGTCCGCCCCCGTCAGGGTGGCGTCCCGCACGGCCGCCAGCACCGCGCCCGAGCGCACCACCCGGGCCAGGTCCAGCAGCGACTGGTCCGCCCAGATCGGTCCGGAGCGGCGGTAGCGGGCCGGGACCGGGTCGCCGTCCGCGTACCAGCCGACCCCGAAGCCGTCGGCGTTCACCGTGCCGTTGCGCTGCCGCCGGGGTGCCCAGGACTGCCGGTACAGGCTGTGCGGCGGGTCCAGCAGCAGGCGCTTGAGGGGCTGTTCGGGGCCGAGATAGGCCAGGTGGCGGCACATCAGGCGGACTCCGAGCGGGCGGTGCGGAACCCGGCGAAGATCTGCCGCCGGATCGGATAGTCCCAGTTGCGGAACGTCCCTCGGCAGGCCACCGCGTCCACGGCGAACGAACCGCCGCGCATGATCTTGTACTCGGGCCCGAAGAACACCTCCGAGTACTCCCGGTACGGGAACGCGGCGAACCCCGGATACGGTGCGAGGTCGCTCGACGTCCACTCCCACACGTCCCCGATCAACTGGCGCACCCCGAGCGGGGATTGACCGGCCGGATAGCTGCCGACGGGGGCGGGGGAGAGGTGCCGCTGGCCCAGGTTGGCGTGTTCCGGGCCCGGTTCGGCGTCGCCCCACGGGTAGCGGGTGGAGCGGCCGGTGACCGGGTCGTGCCGGGCCGCCTTCTCCCACTCCGCCTCGGTGGGCAGCCTGCGCCCGGCCCAGCGGGCGTACGCGTCCGCCTCGTACCAGCACACGTGCAGCACCGGCTCCTCGGGCGGCACCACCTCCGTGACCCCGAAGCGGCGCCGCAGCCACTGGTCCCCGTCCCGGCGCCAGTACAGCGGTGCCTTCAGGGAGTTGGCCCGGACGTGTGCCCAGCCCTCCGGGGTCCACCAGCGCTCGGTGTCGTAGCCGCCGTCCGCGATGAACGCCTGGTAGGCCCCGTTCGACACCGGCACCGTGTCGATCCAGTACGGCGCCACCTCCCGCACGTGCGCCGGGCGTTCGTTGTCCAGCGCCCAGGGCTCGGTGGAGGTGCCCATGGTGAACGGGCCGCCGGGGACCCGGACTTCGGCCGGACCGGGGTACGGCGGCACGGGCTCGTGGGCGGGCGCGGTCAGCGCGGCCGGGCCGGTGCGGAGCTGATGGGTGATCAGCATCGTCTCGTCGTGCTGCTGTTCATGCTGGGCGATCATCCCGAAGGCGAAACCGGCCTCGGTCAGCCGGGTGCCGCCCTCGAAGTCCGCGCCCTCCAGCAGGTCCAGCGCCCGCCCGCGCACCTCGGCCGCGTACTTCCGCGCCTCCTCGGGCGGCAGCAGCGGCAGCGAGGGGCGTGCGGAGCGCGGATGCTCGAAGGCGTCGTACAGCCCGTCGATCTCGGGCCGCATCGCCTCCCGGCCGCCGACGTTGCGCAGCAGCCACAGCTCCTCCTGGTTGCCGATGTGCGCGAGGTCCCAGACCAGGGGCGACATCAGCGGGGAGTGCTGGGCGGTGAGATCCGGGTCCTCGACACAGCTGGTCAGCAGTGTGGTGCGGGCGCGGGCGGTGACCAGCGAGGCGAGCAGCCGCTCGCGCAGCGTCTCGGTGCCGGCCGTCGCCGTGCCGTTCTCCTGGGCGGTCATGCGCGGATGTCCTTCCTCGCTCGGGCGCGCGGGTCCGTGGCGCCGGGACCCGCCAGCAGATCGTCGGCCGGGCAGCGGCCCCGCAGGACGTAACGGCCCAGATACCCCGCCACCGCGTCCGACACCTCGGGCGTGGCACCGAGCCGGGGCAGCGCCGCCAGCGCCGCCGTGAAGCAGGCGATCGCGGCCTCCCGCAGTCCCGGGTCGGCGAGCCCGAGCCGGGCGGCGTCCGACCACAGCGGGTTGTGCGGGGCGGGCCGGTCCAGCGCGCGTTCCGTCAGCGGCTTCACCGCGCGGTGCGCGGCCTCGGTGGCCTCCGGGTCGTCGAAGAGGGCCGCCGTCACCGCGAGCGGCACGATCCAGCCGTCGTCACCGGGCTGCGCGTCGATCATCCGCAGCTCCAGATGGCCGCGCGGCCGAACTGGCGGGAACAGCGTGGTCAGGTGGTAGTCGAGATCCGCGCGGGTGGGCGGGCGCGGCGCCCGCGCCCGGGTCCACTCGCGGAAGGTCAGCCCCTCCGGCACGTCCCAGGGGCCCTCGTCGCGGCGGACGCACATCACCGGGGAGTCCAGCACGTGCCGGGCCCAGTCGGCCCGTGGTTCGCCATCGGTCGGGGGAGCCCCGGCCCGGCCGGGACCGATCTCCATCCAGTGCAGCTGCCGGGTGGAGCGCCAGCCGGTGGGCCGCCGTCCGGTCAGCGGGGAGTTGGCGAACGCGGCCACCAGGACCGCGCCCAGCTGGTGCGCCAGCCACCAGCGCCGCTCGTACCCCAGCGGGCCCGGCTCCTCGTACCCGGCGTCCACGCAGACCTGCACGGAGGCCGACGCGCACATCATGTGCCGTCCGGCCCGGCCGGTGCGGTCCAGGCACGCCTCCATGGCGTCGTAGCGGGGTTCGTGGAGGAAGCGGCGGGGTTCTTGCCAGGGATCGTGGCCCACGCCGAGGAGGGCGAGGCCGTGCCCGGCGAGGACCTTGCGCACCGCGGTCAGGTCGGCGGAGACGGAGTTCACGCATTCCGTCAGGGAGGCGGCGGGCAGTGAGCTGAGCTCCAACTGGCCGCCGGGCTCGACCGTGAGCGGTGAGTCCAGAGGGACGGTGCGGACGGCCGCGTGGGCCGCTTCGAGCCGTTCGGGCGGTACGGGGAGCCAGGGCCGCTCCGGGTCACGGACCAGCCACTCCACCTCCACCCCGAGGGTGCGGGGCGGACCGGTCTTGAAGCAGATGCCGCGGACCAGGGCGTCCACCTCGGCCTCGGTCACGACGCTTCGGTGCCGGGCGCAGTCGTGTTTCGTGCAGTGGTGCTCCGTACAGTCACCGTTCTGGGTGTCAGACATGTCGGGACTCTCCTGGTATGCCAGCGTGCCGACGGAGCCCGGCTCGGGGTGTGCCGGGCAGAGACGCGTACCACCCAAGACCCTCGCACCGCATCGCACAAGAGCGCCCCATGGGACGTCCGGGATCGTTCATCTCCGTCTCCTCGCGCGTTTCCTCCCGTACCGGTCGACCGGTTCCGGGCGCCTTCGCGGCACCCCACCAGCATTACCCCGGCGGCGCGTGCGGGCACGGCGGGGAGAGCGGCCGGTGAGGACGGTTCGGGCAGCTCAGGAGGGCTCGCGGGGTGCGGGCGGGTCTGCTCCGACCGGGTGAGTCCGTCGCGGGCACGGTCGCGGGCACGAGGAAGGCCCGCCCCGGGTCGGGACGGGCCTTCCTCGGGGCGGTCAGGTCCAGCCGTAGCGCTCGTAGAGCCGCTGCCGGACCAGGTTGAAGCGCATCCGGTCCAGCGCGCACGCCTCCCGGCGCATGCCGTCGTCGTGCAGCCGCAGCACCCGCTCCACGGACACCCAGGAGTCGCGGCCGGTGCGGTCCCAGGGGCCCTGGCCTATCGCCACCCACTCCCGCTCGCCGTCGTGCTCCTTGCTGGACAGCTGGACGGCGAGGAAGGTGCCGGTGGCCTCCCTGGCGACGACCAGCACCGGGCGGTCCTTGCCCCGGCCGTCGTTCTCCTCGAACGGCACCCAGGTCCAGACGATCTCCCCCGGATCGGGGTCGCCGTCACGCTCGGGCGTGTACTCGGTGGCGACCGGGCCGACCTGGCGCGGGTCGGCCTCGGTGGTGGCGTGGGGGCCGAAGCGGCCGGGAACGTTCTCTTCGCTGTACGTGCTCACGCCGTGCACCCTAGTGGCCGGGCAACGACCCTTAGGCAGCCGGGGTTTCGTCCGTCCCGTCGGCGAGCAGCCTTCGCAGCCAGCCCAGTTGGGCCGCGCGGGCCGCCCGCGAGATGGCCGCCTGGGGCGCGAAGGCGTCGAAGCCGTGGAACCCGCCCGGCCAGACGTGGAGTTCGGCCCCTCCGCCGCACTCCCAGATCCGGGACGCGTACGCCACCACCTCGTCCCGGAACGTCTCCGCCGAGCCGACGTCGAGGAAGGCCGGGGGCAGCCCGGACAGATCCGTGGCGCGGGCCGGGGCGGCGTACGGGGAGACGTCCGGCCCGCCCCGGCGCTCGCCGAGCAGGGCGTTCCAGCCGGTCTCGTTGGCCGTGCGGTCCCAGACGCCGGTCCCGGCCATCTGGTGGCCGGAGGGGGTGTCGTTGCGGTCGTCCAGCATCGGGTACCGCAGCAGTTGGCCGAGCACGGGCGGACCTTGGCGGTCCCGCAGCAGCAGGGCCACGGCGGCGGCGAGACCGCCGCCCGCGCTGGCGCCCGCGAGGACGATCCGCTCCGGGTCGCCGCCCAGCTCCTTCGCGTGCTCCGCCGTCCACAGCAGCCCGGCGTACACGTCGTCGACCGGCGCCGGATGCGGATGCTCGGGGGCGAGCCGGTACTCCACGGAGACGACCACCGCGCCGCCCAGGTCCAGGGCGAGGGACAGGGCGGCGTCCACGCCCGCGCGGTTGGTGCCGAGGATCATGCCGCCGCCGTGCACGTAGTAGATCACCGGCAGCCGGGCGCCGGACGGGGCGTCGACGGGGCGGCAGATGTACAGCGAGACGTCCGGCGCGCCGGGCGGGCCCGGTACCTCGCGGTCCTCGACCTCGAAGGCGCCGTCCAGGGTGAGGTCCAGCGAGCCGAACACCTCCATGGCCGCCTCCTCCCGGGCCGCCTCGATCCCGTCCGGGGTCAGGCCCGGTTCCATCACGTCCTTGAGCGGTTCCAGAGCGGCGGCGAGTTCCGGGTCGAACGGAGGCGGGTCCATGGTCATGATCGTGCCTCTTCCCTCGCTCGCGTGCGATTCACTTCTTCAGCATCGGTGGCCGAGGGACGCGGCGCAGCTCTCCGGCGCGTCCTTGTGCTGCGCTTGACTTCGAGAGCACTCCAATTCGTAGCGTTCCGGTCATGAGCACTCCTGCACAGCACAAGATCGGTTCGGGTTTCGGCGCCGACAGCACCGCCGACGAGGTCCTGCGGGGCATCGACCTCTCCGGCAGGCTCGCGATCGTCACCGGCGGCTACTCGGGCCTCGGCCTGGAGACCACCCGCGCGCTGGCCAAGGCCGGTGCCCATGTCGTCGTCCCGGCCCGCCGTCCCGAGGTGGCCCGACAGGAGCTGGCGGGGATCGACGGTGTCGAGGTGGACGAGCTGGACCTCGGCGACCTGGACAGCGTGCGCGGCTTCGCCGAGCGGTTCCTCGCGTCCGGGCGGACCATCGACTTCCTCATCGACAACGCCGGGATCATGGCCTGCCCGGAGACCCGCGTCGGGCCCGGCTGGGAGACCCAGTTCGCCACCAACCACCTCGGCCACTACGCCCTCGCCAACCGCCTCTGGCCCGCGCTCGCCTCCGGTGACGGCGCCCGCGTCGTCTCGGTGTCCTCGCGCGGCCACCACCTCTCCCCGGTCCGCTGGGACGACGTCCAGTGGACCGAGGGGTACGACAAGTGGCAGGCGTACGGTCAGGCCAAGACGGCCAACGCGCTGTTCGCCCTGCAGCTCGACACCCTGGGCCGGGACTCCGGCGTCCGGGCCTTCTCGCTGCACCCCGGCGGCATCATGACCCCGCTCCAGCGGCACCTGCCCAAGGAGGAGATGGTCGAGCGCGGCTGGATCGACGAGCAGGGCAATCCGCTGAACCCGGCGGGCTTCAAGACCCCGGAGCAGGGCGCCGCCACCCAGGTCTGGGCCGCCACCTCGCCCCAGCTCGACGGCCTGGGCGGCCTGTACCTGGAGGACTGCGACATCGCCGAGCCCGCCCCCGAGGACGGCACCTGGGGCGGCGTCAAGGACTGGGCGACCGATCCGGAGCAGGCGGCCCGGCTGTGGACGCTGTCGGCGGAGCTGACGGGCGTGGACGCCTTCGCGAAGTAGGTTCCGCGCACGCGCCGAGGGCCGGGGTCCAGTGGACTCCGGCCCTCGGGCGTGTACGGGAGAGGTCAGGCGGCGACGACGTCGCCGACGGTGCCGTGCAGGCGGGTGACGACCTCGGTCAGCTGGGCGGCGACCTCGGTGTCGTCGGACGGGTGGGTCTCGGCGAAGCGGGTCAGCGAGCCGGGGATGGAGAGCTTGATCTCCTCGATCACCTTGCCGCCCGCGATGCCCACGGCCTTGCGGGTGTCGTCCTGCGCCCACACGCCGCCGTACTGGCCGAAGGCGGTGCCGATGACGGCGGCGGGCTTGCCGCCGAAGGCGCCGGCGCCGTACGGGCGGGACAGCCAGTCGATGGCGTTCTTGAGCACGGCCGGCATCGTGCCGTTGTACTCGGGGGAGAACAGGAGGAACGCGTCGGCGGCCTGGGCGGCGGCGCGCAGCTCGGCGGCGGCGGCCGGGACCTGGCCCTCGACGTCGATGTCCTCGTTGTAGAACGGAACGTCGGCCAGACCCTCGAAGATCACGACCTCGGCGCCCTCGGGGGCGAGCTTGGCGGCCGCCTCGGCGAGCTGACGGTTGTGCGAACCGGCGCGGAGGCTGCCGACGAGCGCGAGGATGCGAACGGACATGGAGTACTCCAAAGGGTGGTGAAACACGCTGGAAACGATCCGGACCGGGGTCCGTTTAATTTTCTACCACCTTAACCGGACCGGGGTCCAGTTTTGTTCCCGATGCTTTACGCTGTCTTCATGTCCAGCGCTCTGCCGCCCTGCCCACAGCCTCAGGAGCCCGTCGACACACCCCTTCTGCTGGAGGTCGGCACCGGCCCCCAGGACCCGTGCCTGCGCGCCGACGCCGCCCGCAACCGCGCCCGGCTGCTGGAGGCCGCGACCCGGCTGATCGCCGAGCACGGGGTGGCCGGGGTGACCATGGAGGCCGTCGCCACCGCGGCCCAGGTCGGCAAGGGCACCGTCTTCCGTCGCTTCGGCGACCGCACCGGACTCCTCACCGCCCTGCTGGACCACTCCTCCGCCCGGCTCCAGGCCGACTTCCTCGCGGGCCCACCCCCGCTCGGCCCCGGCGCACCCCCGCGCGAACGGCTGCACGCCTTCGGGGTCGCCGTGCTCCACCTGTGCGCCGACCAGCTCGACCTGCAACTGGCCGCGCTGCCCGAGCCCACCCGGCGCCATCTGCACCCCTCCACCCAGGCCATGCGCGCCCACCTGCTGGTCCTGCTGCGCCAGCTGCTGCCCGGCGAGGACTGCGAGCTGCTCGCCCCGGTGCTGCTGGCCTACCTGGACCCGGCCCTCATCCACCATCTGACCCGCCAGCTCGGCATGCCGATGGCGCGGGTGGAGGCGGGCTGGTGCGATCTGGTCGACCGGATCACCGCTGCCCGGCCCACGGCTGATGCCCCCCGAACATCGCCGCCAGCCGCTCCGGCGCGTCCGGCCGGAACAGCATCCCGCCCATGAGCTTCGAGTCGGCGGCCGCGTGCTCGGCGCGCGGGAACATCCGCTCCTCGTAGGCGGCGAGCGCGGCCTCGGTGTCGCCGGGGTGGGCGAGCAGGGCGCGGGCCAGGTCGGCGCCGTCGATCAGCGCCAGGTTGGCGCCCTCGCCCGCGAACGGGGACATCAGGTGGGCCGCGTCGCCGAGCAGGGTGACGCCCGGCGTGCGCGGCCAGCGGTGGCCGACCGGGAGGGCGTGGATACGCCGGGGCACCAGCGGACCGTCCGCGTCCGCCACCAGGGCGCGCAGGCTCTCCGTCCAGCCGTCGAACTCCTTGAGCACCGCGTCCGCCGCACCCTCGGGGTCGGTGAAGTCGATGCCGTCCAGCCACTCCTCCGGCGACTCGACGGCCGCGTACACATGCAGGCTGCCGTCCGGTTCGCGGTGGGCGAGGAAGCCGCGGCCCGCGCCGAGCGCGAACAGCATGCCGCCGCCCACCACTTCGGCGCTGACCGGGTGCCGGGTGTCGGCGGAGTGGAGGTCCGCCTCGACGAAGGACATGCCGGTGTAGGCGGGGATCGCGTCCGACAGCAGGGGCCGTACCCGTGACCAGGCGCCGTCCGCGCCGATGAGCAGGTCCGTGGTGAAGGCGGTGCCGTCCGCGAGCGTCACCTCGTGCCGCCCGTCGCCCAGCGCGCGCGCCCCGGTCACCTTCGCGCCCCAGCGGATCAGGCCCTCGGGCAGCGACTCCAGCAGCAGCGCCCGCAGTTCGCCCCGGTCGATCTCGGGGCGGCCGCCGCTGCCGTCGTCCGCGTGCGACCAGTGGACCTCGGCATGCCGGTCGAGGACGCGGGTGGCCTGGCCGCCCTCGTGGACCCGTGCGAGGAACGTGTCGTGCAGTCCGGCCGCGCGCAGCGCCTCCTGCCCGGTGTCGTCGTGGATGTCGAGCATCCCGCCCTGTGTGCGCGCCTCGGCCGACGGGTCGAGGTCGAACACCGCCGCCTCGACGCCGTTCGTGTGCAGCACCCGCGCGAGCGTGAGCCCGCCGAGTCCGGCGCCGACGACGGCTATCGGGTGGTGGGGGAGCGGGGTGGTGGTGGTTTCGGTCATGGCGGTCTCCTGGTGGCTCATTCGGGTACGGCGGTCCGCTCGATGCCGTTGATCAGGGTCTGGAAGGCCCACGACAGCCGGTTCTCGGGGGTGCCCGAGAGCAGCACCTGGGCGCTGCCCGCGATGTGCGGGTGGGTCCGCTCGGACACCTCGCGCAGGACGCCGACCAGGTTCCGCCAGTCGTCCGCGGGCTCCTCACCGGCGTGCTCGGCGGCGGTCGCGGTGGCGTGCTGGAGCAGCAGGTCGACGCCCCAGGCTGCGCGGTCGCGGGGCACCCCGCCCTCGGCGAGCAGCCCGAGCAGGGTCTCGATCAGGTTCAGGTAGTGCGGTCCGCTCGGCCGCGCGGTGAGCGCGGAGCGCGCCAGCTCGGGGTGGGCCAGCAGCATCGCCGTGACGGACGTGAGCACCCGCTCCAGGCGCTGCCGCCAGGTGCCCTCGGCGGGGACGGGCGGGAGGGTGCCGAGGAGTTCGTCCAGGACGGCCGCGTGCAGCTCGTCGGTGTTGCGGACGTAGACGTAGAGCGAGGCGGGTCCGGTGTCGAGTTCCTGGGCCAGCCGTCGCATGGTGACCTTGCGCAGCCCCTCGGCGCGCAGGATCGCCACCGCGGCGGCCACGATGCCCTCCCGGGTGAGGGCGGGCTTGGCGGGTCGCTCCCGACGGGAACCGGGGGGTGGGGTCATGGCTGGACAGTAACGAACATGTTCGCTCCGAACAAGTTCGTGGCGAACATGTTCGTAAAATGGTGGGTGAATCCGCAGGTCGCCCGACCCGCTTTAGTCCAGTCCTGTACGGCCTCGCCCCGCCCGAACCCGCCCCCGCCGCCTCTGCCAGGATGCGCCCTGTCATGGTGCAGATACCGAACACGCCCACGAGCGCCGACGTCGCCCGCCTGGCCGGAGTCTCGCGCGCGACCGTGTCCTACGTCCTCAACGACACCGACGCCGTACGGATCAGCGAGCCCACCCGCCGCCGCGTCCACGCGGCCGCCCGCGAACTCGGGTACGTGCCCCACGCGGCCGCCCGCACCCTGCGCGCCGGACACAGCCGCATGGTCCTGATGCCCGCCCCGGCCGTCCCGGCGGGCCCCCTCCACCACCGCTTCCTCGGCGAACTCCAGGCCGCGCTCGGTCGGTTGGACTACACCGTCGTCCAGCACGGCGCCGTCGGCCAGGGCGACGAAGCCGTCCGCGCCTGGGCCGAGTTACGCCCCGTCGCCGTCCTGGTCCCCGGCTCCGGGCTCGGCCCGCGCGGCGTGGCGGTGCTCAAGCGGGCCGGGGCCCGCGCCGTGGTGACCCTCGGACCCGCGCGCGTCGAGGGCGCGCACGCCCTGCTGATGGACCACACCGTCATCGGCCACCGCGCCGCCACCCACCTGTACGCCCGGGGCCGCCGCCGGATCGGCGTGATCCTCCCCGAGGAACCCGGCCTGGAACTCTTCTCCCGCCCCCGCCTCGCGGGCGTCCGCGCCGCCCTCACGGGAACCGCCGCCACCGTGACCGGGCTGCCCCTCGCGTACACGGAACGGGCGGCCGGTGAACTGGCCGCCCGTCTGCCCGAGTTGGGCCTCGACGCCATGTTCGCCCACAACGACGAGTACGCGATGCTCCTGATGCGCGCCCTCCAGGACGCGGGGCTGCGCGTACCGGAGGACGTGGCCGTGGTCGGCGCCGACGACCTGATGCTCGGCCGGTTGTTACGGCCCCGGCTGAGCACCGTCCGCATCCATCTGCCCTCCGGCCGCGACCTCGCCGAACTGGTCGACCACGCCGTACGCCACCCCGGTGCCGAGCCCGAGGTCCGCACCGTACTGGACGCCACCCTGGTGCACCGGGCGTCCAGCTAGCTCATTCGCCCGGCTGCTGTCCCTGGCCCTGGGCCTCCTGGGCCGCGATGTCCTTGCGGACCTCGTCCATGTTGAGGTTGCGGGCCTGGTCGATGACGTCCGTGAGCGCGGCCTCGGGCAGCGCGCCCGGCTGCGCGAAGATCGCCACCTGGTCGCGGACGATCATCAGTGTCGGGATCGACTGGATGCCGAACGCCTGCGCCAGCTCCGGCTGGGCCTCGGTGTCGACCTTGGCGAACACCAGGTCGGGGTTCTCCTCGGCGGCCTTCGCGTACACGGGGGCGAACTGCTTGCAGGGTCCGCACCAGTCCGCCCAGAAGTCGATGAGGACGAACTCGTTGTCCGCCACCGTCTGGTCGAAGTTCTCCTTGGTCAGCTCCACGGTGCCGCTCATGGTGTGATCCCTCTTCCTGGTGTGGAGGTAGTGCCACCGGCGGAAACATGCCCGCCAGGGCGCCTATTCCGGGCGTTCCCGCCCCCGTCTTCCCTGATTCGGTCCCCTACAGCTTCCCCTCAAGGAAACCTTTCGGCATTCCCGCGCCGCCGGATCATGTGGCCCCAGGGACGCCCACCCACCACACTGGCCGCATGACGGAAACGGAAACCATCGCGTACGACGTCGTGGTGCTCGGGGCCGGGCCCGTGGGGGAGAACGCCGCCGACCGCGCCCACGCGGCCGGGCTCAGCACCGCGATCGTGGAGAGCGAGCTGGTGGGCGGCGAATGCTCGTACTGGGCCTGCATGCCCAGCAAGGCGCTGCTCAGGCCGGTCATCGCCCAGGCCGACGCCCGCCGCCTCCCCGGCCTCGCCCCCGCGAACCAAGGGCCGCTCGACGCCGGGGCGGTGCTCGCCCGACGGAACGACTTCGCCTCGCACTGGAAGGACGACGGCCAGGTCCAGTGGCTGGACGGCGCCGGGATCGCTCTGTACCGGGGCCACGGCCGCCTCGCCGGACCCCGCACGGTCACGGTCACCGCCGAGGACGGCACGGTCACCACGCTCACCGCCCGGCAGGCGGTCGTCGTCGCCACCGGCACCCGCGCCCAGCTCCCCGACCTGCCCGGGCTCGCCGAGGTGCGGCCCTGGACCAGCCGGGAGGCGACCAGCGCGCAGACGGTGCCCGGCAGGCTGATCGTGGTCGGCGGCGGTGTCGTCGCCACCGAGATGGCCACCGCCTGGCAGGCGCTCGGCTCGCAGGTCACCCTGCTGGTCCGGGGCAAGGGCCTGCTCAGCCGCATGGAGCCGTTCGCGGGTGAACTGGTCGCGCAGTCGCTCACCGAGGCGGGCGTGGACGTGCGCACCGGCATCTCCGTCGAGTCCGTCACCCGCGAGAACGGCACCGTCGTGGCCGTCACCGGCGACGGGGAGCGCATCGAGGCCGACGAGATCCTGTTCGCCACCGGCCGCGCCCCGGGGACCGACGACATCGGCCTCGACACCGTCGGCCTCGAACCCGGCTCCTGGCTGGAAGTGGACGACACCCTCCAGGTCCCCGGCACCGACTGGCTGTACGCGGTCGGCGACGTCAACCACCGGGCGCTCCTCACCCACCAGGGCAAGTACCAGGCCCGGATCGCGGGCGCCGTCATCGCCGCCCGCGCTTCCGGCAGCCCGCTGGACGAGGCTCCCTGGGGTGCCCACGCGGCCACCGCCGACCATTACGCCGTACCCCAGGTCGTCTTCACCGACCCCGAGGCCGCCGCCGTGGGGCTCTCCCTCGCGGAGGCCGAGCAGGCCGGGCACCGGGTGCGCGCGGTCGACGTCGACTTCGGCTCCGTCGCGGGGGCGAGCCTGTACGGGGACGGCTACCGGGGGCGTGCCCGCATGGTGGTCGACCTGGACGAGGAGATCCTGCGCGGGGTCACCTTCGTCGGGCCGGGCGTGGGGGAACTGGTCCAGTCGGCGACCGTCGCCGTCGCCGGGCAGGTGCCGCTGGACCGGCTGTGGCACGTGGTGCCGCCGTTCCCGACGCTCAGCGAGGTATGGCTGCGGCTGCTGGAGGCTTACCGGGACAACTGACGTCCCGTTCAGGGGAGTTGGAAGCCCAGTGCCTCGGCGGCCGCCTCCGGTGACGGCTGCGCCCAGCGGGCCGTCACCGCCTCGTTGGTCGACAGCGAGCGGAGTTCGGCGCGGTCGAGGTACAGGGTGCCGTCCAGGTGGTCCGTCTCGTGCTGCACGATCCGGGCGGGCCACCCGGCGACCACCTCGTCCAGTTCCCGCCCGGTCTCGTCCTGTCCGCGCAGCCGTACCCGCGCGTGCCGGGTCACCACGGCCTGCCAGCCGGGCACGCTCAGACAGCCCTCGTAGAAGGAGGCACCCTCCGTGCCCTCCGCCTCGTAAGCGGGATTGACCAGCACCCGGAACGGCTGCGGCACCCGGCCCCGGACCACCGCGATCTCCTCCGGCACCGGGGCCGGGTCCTCGATCACCGCGATCCGCAGTCCCACCCCGACCTGCGGGGCGGCGAGCCCCACACCGGGGGCCGCGTGCATGGTGTCGCGCAGGGCCTGTACGAAGCGGGCCAGCAGTCCGGGCGCGAGCTGGCCGTCGTACGGCTCGGCCGGGCGGCGCAGCACCGGGTGTCCGGCCGCGACGATGGGCAACGGGCCGCCCGCCGCGAGGAGTTCGGCCACCCGCTCGGCCAGGGGAGCGTGATCACTGACAGGTGTCATCGCGCCAGGATGCCACGCCCGCCTGCGTAGAAGAGGTGCGCGCCGCACCAACGGCCGGTGCGAAACCGGCCGTTCATACGACGCGCCCGAACGTGCTCAGTCCTGCGGGAAGTCGCCCGCGAGGGCGGCGGCGAGCCGCAGATGCGGCGCGGCCTCCTCGCCGCGGGACTGGCGCTCCAGCGTGCGGCCCAGCATCAGCCGGGCGTACTGCTCCACCGGGTCCCGCTCCACGATGATCCGCAGCTCGGCCTCGGCGCGGGCCAGCTGTGCGGAGTGGTAGTAGGCGCGGGCCAGCAGCAGCCGGGGCGCGGTCTGCTCCGGGACCTCCTCGACCAGCCCGGTCAGCACGCGCGCGGCGCTCGCGTACTCCTTGGCGTCGAAGAACATCCCCGCCCGCTCCCAGCGCTCGGCGGCGGTGCCGTGGTCGTAGTACTTCGTGTCCACCTGAGACCTCCTTCGGCGGGTACAGCGTCCCAGGGTTGTTGAATATTCCACCAAAGCTGGGGGTGTCGCCGGAGGCCCCCGCGGAGGCAAGATCGTCGGTGTCCCGCCCGTCCACCGGACCCGGAAGGAACGAACGACATCATGCGCGTCATCGTGGCCCACTGCCCGCCGAAGGTGATCGGATGACCGGCGCCGAGGCACCCGTACTGGTGCACACCATCGGCCGGGCCGCCCACCTCACGCTGAACCGGCCCCGGGCCCTCAACGCCCTGAACCACACCATGGTCGGGCTCATCGACGAAGCGCTCACCGAGTGGGAGCGGGACCCGACCGTGCGGACCGTCGTCGTCACCGGGGCGGGGGAGCGTGGCCTGTGCGCGGGCGGCGACATCCGCGCCGTCCACGACGACGCCCGCGACGGCGACGGCACCGCCTCGGCGGAGTTCTGGCGGGACGAGTACCGGCTGAACGCCCGGATCGCCCGCTACCCCAAGCCGTACGTGGCCGTCATGGACGGGATCGTGATGGGCGGGGGCGTCGGCATCTCGGCGCACGGCAGCGTCCGGGTCGTCACCGAGCGGTCCCGGATCGCCATGCCCGAGACCGGTATCGGGTTCGTGCCCGACGTCGGTGGCACCTACCTGCTCAGCCGCGCCCCCGGCGAACTGGGCACCCACCTGGCGCTGACCGGCGCGCAGATCGGCGCGGGCGACGCGCTGCTGTGCGGGCTCGCCGACCATTACGTACCGTCCGCCGCGCTTCCCGACCTGGTGGCCGACCTCGACGCGCTCGAAGTGGAGGAGGTGCTCGCCCGCCACGGCCGACCGGCGCCGGAGGGCGAACTGGCGGCCCAGCGGGAGTGGATCGACTCCTGCTACGCCGCCGACACGGTCGAGGAGATCATCGCCCGCCTCCTGGACCACGGCTCCCCCGAGGCGAAGGCGGCCGCCGACACCCTGCTGACCAGGTCCCCCACCGCCCTGAAGATCACCCTGGCCGCCCTCCGCCGCGCCCGCGGACTCGACTCCCTGGAAGCCGTCCTCGACCAGGAGTACCGCGTCTCCTGCGCGGCCCTGACCACCCCCGACCTGGTCGAGGGCGTCCGGGCCCAGATCATCGACAAGGACCGCTCACCGCGCTGGTCACCCGCCACCCTGGCGGAGGTCACCGACGTGGAGCGGTTCTTCGCGCCACTGGGTGAGCGGGAACTCGGACTGGGGGACGCCCCTCACTCCAGGTGAGGGAACGCGGGCCGGGGCCCTTCACTCCGGGTGAGCCACCGCCTTCTTCTGGAGTTCCACCGCCATCAGCAGGCCGAGGCTCGGCTCGGCCTTGCGCAGGGCCCGCAGGGCGGCCATCGAGGCGAGGTCGCCGGTGAAGCCGGTGTCGGCCAGCCGGGCGCGGACCCAGCGGGCGCACAGCGCGTCCTCGGAAGCGGCGGCGGTGGACTCGACCAGCGCCACGGCCCGCTCCAGCCCCGCCCGTTCCTCCGGCTGAGCGTCCGCCAGCGCTTGGCGCACCGCCGCCAGAATCGCGTCCGAGTCCTTGAGCGGCAGCACGAAGGCCCGGCCCCTGCTGAGTCCCACGAGTCCTGTCATACGAGCGATCCTGGCGGTCATGTTCCGGTGCTGCCAAGGGACTTGAGGAGAGCCTGAGGCTGGAGCCCCGGGCAGGCTCAGCTCGTGTGGATCGACTCCACGCGGAAGAGGCGGGGCTGGACGTGGGTGGCGATGGTGGCCGCCTTGTCCATGTGCACCCTCGCCTCGGGGTCGGCCAGCATCGCCCGGTACTGCTCCTCGGTCTCCCACTGGGCGTAGTTGACGACGCTCTCGCCGTCCAGGGAGGCGTGGAAGTTGGCGCAGATGAAGCCGGGCTGGTGCTTCATCGTCTCCTCGGTGGCGCGGGCGAGGAGGTCGAGCAGCTCGATCTGGCGGTCCGGGGCCACGGTGAACACGTTGATGAGCGTGGCCACCGGGCGCGTGGTGTCGATGTGTGCGGTGAGGGTCATGCCGGAAGGCTCCCCGGTACGGCACGCTCGGCTCGCTTCCGGCCCACCGGATTCGCCCGTTCTCCGTACACTGACCCGCATGGCATGCCGCATCAGTGAGCTGGTCATCGACGCCGCCGACGCCGAGCGGCTCGCCGCGTTCTGGAGCGACGTGCTCGGCTACGTGGAACTCGGCCGCGAGGCGGACGGCAGCATCGAGATCGGGCCGCCCGGCACCGGTTTCGGCGGCCCGCAGCCGACCCTCGTCCTCAGCCCCACCACCGACCCCCGCCCCGCCAAGCTCCGCCTCCACATCGACGTCAGCCCCACCGACCGCGACCAGCCCGCCGAACTCGACCGCCTCCTCGCCCTCGGCGCCCGCCCGGTCGACATCGGCCAGACCGGCGAGGAGAACTGGCACGTCCTGGCCGACCCGGAGGGCAACGAGTTCTGCCTCCTGCGCAGGCGCCTGGACCCCGTATAGCCGCGGCCGCC
Organism: Streptomyces sp. NPDC002176; assembly: GCF_044903645.1. NCBI lineage: Bacteria > Bacillati > Actinomycetota > Actinomycetes > Kitasatosporales > Streptomycetaceae > Streptomyces > Streptomyces sp. NPDC002176. The sequence goes on along the minus strand of NZ_JBJDQW010000001.1, from coordinate 669,021 downwards.
GCTCCCCGTGCACCGGGAGCGGCGGCCGGGCGTCCCGGAAGGCTACTGCTTCTGCTCCACGCGGCCCCCCTCGGCCGACTCCGGCTCCCCCGGGTTGTGCCGCTCGCGGGACAGCCCGCTAGGCCACCACACCGCCGGGCCGATGTCGCGGACCAGGGCCGGGACCAGGAGGGAGCGGACGACGAGGGTGTCGAGGAGGACGCCGAACGCGACGATGAAGGCGATCTGGACGAGGAACGCCAGCGGGATCACGATCAGCGCGGCGAAGGTCGCCGCGAGGACGACGCCCGCCGAGGTGATGACGCCACCCGTGGCGATCAGGCCGCGCAGGATGCCCTCCCGGGTGCCGTGCCGCACCGTCTCCTCGCGGACGCGGGACATCAGGAAGATGTTGTAGTCCACCCCGAGCGCGACCAGGAACACGAAGCCGTACAGCGGTACCGACGCGTCCGTGCCGGAGAAGCCGAAGCCGTGCCGGAAGACCAGGCCCGCGATGCCCAGCGTGGCCAGGTAGTTGAGCGCCACCGTCGCCACCAGCAGCACCGGCAGCAGCAGGGAGCGCAGCAGGGCGATGAGGATCACCAGGATGATCAGCAGGACCACGGGCACGATCAGGTCGCGGTCGTGCTCGGCGGTGCGCTGGGTGTCGTACTGCTGGGCGCTGTAGCCGCCCACCAGCGAGCCGGGGTCGATCGTGTGCAGCCGGTCGCGCAGCCGCTGCACGGTCTCCTTGGCGGCGTCGCTGTCGGGCGCGTCGGTCAGGGTGGCGTCGACCCGTACCCGGCCGTCCACCACCCGGGGAGCACCGCCCGGCGCGCCGGTCGCGCTCAGCGCGGCGGCCGAGGCCACGCCGGGAGTCCGGTCTGCCGCCGCGATCACCTCCGCGCCCTTGGCCGCGTCCGCGATGACGACCACGGGCTGCCCGGAGCCGCCGGGGAAGTGCTTGCCCAGCGTCTGCTGCGCGGAGACGGACGGGGCGTCGTTGACGAACAGTTCGTCCAGCGGGACACCCTTGGACTTGAGCGCCGGGAAGAACGCCGCGCCCACGACCAGCACGACACAGGTCGCCAGCCACACCTTCCGGGGGCTGCTGTCGACCCGGTGCGCCACCCGGCGCCACACTCCGTGGCCGCCCGTGGCGACATCGGCCGGGCGGGGCTTGGCGGGCCAGAACGCGGCATGGCCGAGCAGGGCGAGCACGGCGGGCAGGAAGGTGAGCGTCGACAGCACCGCGCACCCGATGCCGATCGCGCCCACCGGACCCAGCGCGCGATTGTTCGTCAGGTCGCTGAGCAGCAGAGCGAGCAGTCCGAGCGCCACGGTGGCGGCACTGGCGGTGATCGCGCCGAACGAGCCGCGCAGCGCGCCCCACGCCGCCTCCGCCCGCTGGGCGCCCCGCGCCAGTTCCTCGCGGAAACGGGCGGTGAGCAGCAGGGCGTAGTCGGTGGCCGCGCCGATCACCAGGATCGACAGGATGCCCTGCACCTGGCCGTCCACCCGTACGACACCGTGGTCGGCGAGGACGTAGACGATCGCGCAGGCGATGCCGAGTGCGAACACCGAACTGAGGATGACCACGAACGGCAGCAGCACACTGCGGTACACCAGCAGCAGGATGACCAGCACCGCCGCCAGCGCCACGCCCAGCAGGATGCCGTCGATGCCGCCGAAGGCTTGGGTGAGGTCGGCCTGTGTGGCGGCGGGCCCGGCGACCTGGGCGCGCGTACCGTCGACGCCCGCCGCCGCCCGCTCGACCCGGTCCACCACGTCGGTGACCCGCTTGCCCAGCTCGGGACTGAGCGGGACGACACCCTCCAGCGCGGCCCCGTCCTTGGAGGGGAGCGCGGGGGACGGGCGGCCCACGACACCGTCGGTGCCGGTGAGCGAGGCCAGGGCCCGGGTCGCCGCCTCGCGCTGGGCCGGGGTGATCCGGCCGCCGTCCTTCCCGGTCCAGACCACCACGGCGGGCAGGGTCTCCTGCCGCTCGAACGTCTTCTGGAGGGCGACGGCCTTCGTCGACTCGGCGCTGCGGGGCAGGAACGCGGTCTGGTCGTTGGTCGACACCTCGCCGAGCTTGCCCGCGTAGGAGCCGAAGGCTCCGCCCAGACCGAGCCAGACGAGCACGAGGACGAGAGGGACCAGCCAGCGGACCGGTCGGCGTACGGAGTTCATTCGCTCCCCAGGAGGAGTGGGCGGATGCCGAGGAAAAGTAACTCAATCACAAAGTATCTCAACGATCGAGGTACTTGGAGATCATATCCTTGCGGGTATGCAGCCCGAACGCCCGGAGGAGCGTCCTCCCAGCGACCTCCAGGGGTACGCCGTCCTCCTGCGGACCCTGAACAGCGAGATCAACCGCATCGCCCACGCGTTTGCCCAGGCGCACGGTCTCCACGCCACGGACATCCACGCGCTCGCCGCGATCATGGACGCATCGGCCCTGGACGGCGAGCCCATGACCCCGTCCCGCCTGCGCGAACGACTCGACCTCACCTCGGGCGCCGTCACGGCCTGCCTGGACCGCCTGGAGCGCGCCGGTCATATAAACCGCGCCCGCGACAGCGCCGACCGCAGAGTGGTGCACCTGCACTACAACCCCGGCGCGCGCGCCCTGGCCCGCGACTACTTCAGCCCCCTCGCCCGCGGCACGGAGGCGGCCCGGCGCCGCTTCACCCCCGAACAGCTCGACACCGTCGCCGAGTTCCTCCAGACCCTCAACCACGAACTCGCCGCGGAACGCTGAGGGTTCGAGGGCGGCGGACCGGGTCAGGTCAGGAAGATCCGATCCAGTTGGTGGTCCAGGATCGCGGCGGCCGACTCCGGGGTGCGCTGGCCGACCAGGATGCTGGTGCCGAGTCCCGCGGACAGGGCGAGCAGCCCGGCGGCTTCCAAGCGCGCGTCCACGCCGGGCTGAAGGAGATCGTCCGCCTCCGCCTCTTCCAGGAGAGCTGTCAAGGTGGCCTCGGCCGCGTCGGGGTCTCCGATGAACGGCTGGGCGGCGAGCACCTCGTCGGTGATGGAGAGAACGGCGTACGAGGTGAGGACGAGGTGAAAGACGCGGCTCTCCTCGTCGGACGGCAGCGCCGCCCCGAGTACGGCCTCGACCCTCGCGCGCGGTCCCGGATGCCTACCGGCCGACTCGAGCCGGGCGGCGACCCGCTCCCCGAACCTCGTCGTCAGCTGCTCCAGCCCGTACAGCAGCAGCTTCTCCTTGGTCTCGAAGTAGTACTGCACCAGCCGCAGTGAGACACCCGCCTCCGCCGCCACGTCCCGCATGCCCACGGCATGCAGCCCGCGCCGCGCCGCCACTCGCAGGAGCGCCTCCGCGATCTCGGTGCGCCGTTCCGTGTGATCCACACGCTTGGGCATCGACCGCTCCTCCTGTCGTCGCGTCCGCCGGGCGGGTCCGCCCACCGGCCTTTATGGTACGGCCGTACCAATGATGGTACGTTCGTATCACGAAAGATCGAACCCCGGAGGCAGGCATGTCCCAGACCGCGACCCGCGCCCAGGCCGACGTCGGCCGCTATGTGAGCGACACCCTGCGCGACCGCTACTTCGCGGCCTGCGACGCGGTCTACGCGCTGGGAGCGCCCGCTCACGAGGAGACGGACGTGGAGACGTCCTTCGGCACCACGCACGTCTACCGGTACGGCCCCACCGATCCGGCCGCCACGTCACGCACCCCCGTTGTCCTGGTGCACGGAGCGGGTGCCTGCTCCGCCATGTGGTACCCGAACACCCCGGCGCTCAGCGCCGACCGGCCGGTCTACGCGATCGACACCCCGGGCGATCCCGGCCGCAGCCTCCAGCGCGCACCGCTTCACCAGCCCGAACACGCCGCACAGTGGCTGGACGAGACGCTCGCCGGACTGGGGCTCGACCGCGTGCATCTGGTCGGCTCCTCCTATGGCGGCTGGCTCGCCCTGAACCAGGCGCACCGCGCGCCCGACCGCCTCGCCTCGGTCACGCTCCTCGACCCCGGCGGTCTGGAGAAGGTGGGGCTGCGCTTCTTCGTGTGGATCTTCGCCAGCCTGTTCGCGACGTTCGCGCCCAAGGCGCTGCGCCCGCGACTCGCGGCGTGGCTGGAGCAGCCGGTCCTCGTCGTGCCGGAGCTGCGCACGATGGTGCGGCTGGGCGGTCGCGCTTTCCGTATACGCCGTCCCGCCCCACTCCCGCTGTCCGAGGGTGACCTGTCCACCATCCGCACCCCGCTCTACCTGGCGCTCGGCCAGCGGAGCCTCCTCGTGCATCCGCGACGGCAGGTCGAGCGCGTCCCGCGCCTGATCCCGAGCGCCCGCGCCGAAGTCATCTCCAACACCGGACACGGGCCCCAGATCGACCACGCGGACGAGATCAACCGACGCATGCTGAGCTTCATGGCCTCCCACGACTGACGTCGGCTCAGCGAGGTCCCTGTAGGGTGACCGCGCGGAAGGAGTGTGAGCGGTGCGGGAGCGGGTCACCATGGCGGACGTCGCCCGTGCGGCCGGAGTCTCCTCCGCCACGGTGTCGTACGTCCTGTCGGGCAAACGCGCCGTCGCCCCCGAGACCCGTACGGCCGTCGAATCGGCCATCGCCGAGCTGGGGTTCGTCGTCAACACGGCCGCGCGCAGCCTGCGTACGGGGCGGTCCAGCCTGGTCGCGCTGATCGTGCCGGACATCGCCAACCCGTTCTTCGCCCAGCTCGCCGCCACCCTCCAGGAGGAACTGCGCGGACTCGGGCTGCATGTCGTCGTCTGCGACACCCGCGCCCGCCGCGAGGAGGAGCGGGCCCTGCTGGCCGAGGCGGTGCAGCAGCGGTTCGCCGGGGTGGTCATCACCCCGTTCCGGCTGCTGCCGAAGGACCTGGGGGTGCTGGCCGACGCGGGCATACCCGCCGTGGTCAGCGCGGACGTGCCCTTCGGCGCGGTCGACCAGGTGGCCCCCGACGCGCGGGCCGCGACCCGGCAGGCGCTGGAGCTGGTGACCGCCGCGCGGCGCCGCCGCATAGCGATGATCGCGGGCCCCCGGGACGCCACCGGCGGCGACCCCCGGCTGGAGCTGCTCCGGGCGCTCGCCCGCCAGTTCGGCACCGCCCTGCCGCGCGAACTCGTGGTGCGCGGCGAGCACACCCGGGAGGCCGGGGCCGAGGGCTTCGCCGAGCTGATGGACCGCCGCTACCGGCCCGACGCGGTGTTCTGCGCCAACGACGTGATCGCGGTCGGCGCCCTGGACAAGGCCCGTGAGCTGGACATCGACATCCCCGGCGAGGTCGCGCTCGTCGGCCACGACGACGCCTCCTTCGCCTCCCTGGTCCGCCCTCGGCTGACCACGATCCGCTACTCCGCCGAGGAGGTCGGCCGGGCCGCCGCCCGGCTGCTCCGCGAGCGGCTGGACGGCCGCACCGCCCACCGCACGGTGCGGGTCAGGGCGGAGTTCGTCGCCCGCGCCTCGGTCTGATTCTCCCCCCTCCGACCCGGCCGGTCGCAGGGTGGCGCGTAATCGATTCCGCCCGACGGCGGCAGTTGCCCGCGGATACAGGGAACTTGCAGGTCAGTGGACGTTTTCCAAAGAAATCCCGTGCTCACGGACTGATCTCGATGTCGCCCAATTCCCGCAAGCCTGTTGACTTTTGTGGATTCCTGTTGTGAAGGTTGCGCCCACCACGTCCCCGGAGCGCGACCCTCGGCGCAAGGAGCACCCTCATGGCGATGTCCGTTCGCATGTCCACCACAAGACGATGCCTGGCCGGTGCGGCGGTCCTGGCACTCACGGCGGTGGCCGGCTGTGGAGGCGGGGGTGGTGAGGACGACGGTGCGGCCGACTCCTCCTGCAAGCCGTCCTCCGGCAAGGTCACCCTCCAGTACTGGTCCTGGGTACCCGGCATGGACCAGGCGGTGCGCGCCTGGAACGCCGAACACCCGGACGTGCAGGTGAAGTTGCGTACGACCCCGGCCGGGAACGCGGGCACCTACCAGAACATGTCCAACGCGCTGAAGGCGAAGAAGGCTCCCGACCTCGGGCAGATCGAGTACGACTCGCTGGCCAGCTTCCGGCTCAAGGGCGGCCTGAAGAACATCGAGTCCTGCCCCCAAGTCGCCCAGGCGCAGCCCAAGTTCGTCGACTGGACCTGGTCCCAGGTCGACTTCGGCGCGGGCGGCAAGGACGGCGTCTGGGCGATACCCCAGGACACCGGTCCGATGGCGCTGTACTACCGCAAGGACATCTTCGACAAGCTCCACCTGAAGGCCCCCACCACCTGGGCGGAGTACGAGGCCGACGCGCGCGTCCTGAAGAAGGCGGGCAAGTACATCACCCACTTCTCCCAGACCGACCCGAACTGGTTCACCGGCCTGCTGTGGCAGAACAAGGCCACCATGTTCGAGCGGAAGGGCGACGCCTGGAAGGTCACCGTCGACCGGCCCGAGAGCCGCCAGGTGGCCGACTACTGGCAGCGGCTCATCGACGACAAGCTGGTCGCCACCGACCTCCAGGGCTTCTCGCCCGCGCTGTACAAGTCGTGGAACTCCGGCGAGGTGGTCACCTGGATCAGCGCCGCCTGGGGGTACAGCACCATCCGCGACAACGCCGCGTCCACCGCGGGCAAGTGGGCGGTGGCCCCCATGCCCCAGTGGAAGCAGGGCGACAAGAACGCCGGAAACTGGGGCGGTTCCACCACCGCCGTCCTCTCCGGCAGCCGACACCCGGCGGAGGCGGCCGAGTTCGCGCTCTGGCTCAACACCGACCCGAAGGCCCTGGAGATCCTCAACCGCGCGGGCGGCCTCTACCCGGCGGCCAAGGCCGGACTGACCCTGCCCGCTCTGCAGAAGCCCGTCGGGTTCTACGGCGACCAGAAGATCTTCGACGTCTTCAAGCAGGCGTCCGCCGACGTGGACACGGACTTCACCTGGGGTCCGACGATGACCGACACCTACCGCTTCCTCAGCGACGGCACCTCGGACGTCACCGCGGGCAAGGGCACCCTCGGCGACGTACTGAAGCGGACCGCGGCCGACAGCACGGACTCCCTGCGCAAGCAGTCGCTCGATGTCACGCGCTGAGTCACGCGCCGACCGGCCGAAGCGCCGGACCCTCGCCCCGTACGCCTTCCTCGTCCCCTTCTTCGTGCCGTTCGTCCTCTTCACCCTGCTGCCGGTCGGCTACGCCTTCTGGCAGAGCCTGCACAAGACGGCACGCACCGGCGGCACCTTCGGCCGCACCCACTCGGTGTTCTCCGGCTTCGAGCAGTACGCCGATGTCGTCCGGGAGCCGTACTTCGCCGACAGCGTCCTCAGGGTCGGCCTGTTCGCCCTCGTGCAGATCCCGGTGATGCTGCTGTTCGCCCTGGTCCTCGCCCTCCTGCTGGACTCGGCCGTGGCCCGGCTGAAGCGCTTCTTCCGGCTGGTGTACTTCGTCCCGTACGGCATCCCGGGCGTCGTCGCCGCGCTGATGTGGGCCTCCCTGTACGACCCGAGACTGTCGCCGATCACCGACCTGCTGGGGTCGGTCGGCATCCGGGCCGACCTGCTGGGGCCCCACCTCGTGCTCTGGTCCATCGGCAACGTCGTCACCTGGACCTACACCGGCTACAACATGCTCATCCTGTACTCCGCCCTCCAGGCCCTCCCCGCCGACATCGAGGAGGCGGCCCGCGTCGACGGGGCCGGGGGCTGGACCATCGCGCTGCGCGTCAAGGTCCCGCTGATCCGCCCGGCGCTCGTCCTGACCGGGGTGTTCTCCATCATCGGCACCCTCCAACTGTTCACCGAGCCACAGGTGTTCCGGTCCATCGCCACCAGCGTGACCAGCACCTACACCCCCAACCTCGCCGCCTACTCGCTCACCGCCGGGGACGACTACGGCGGAGCCGCCGCGCTCTCCGTACTGCTCGCCACGGTCACGTTCGCGCTGTCCTTCGCGTTCCTCCGCCTCACCACCAGGAGGCAGGGATGAGCCTGCTCACCCGTACCGACGGCGCCCACGCGACCCACGGGGTCCGCACCGGCCGCGCGTCCACGGCGGCCGCCGTCGCCTTCATGACCCTGGCCGCCTGCTACATGCTGCTCCCGGTGTACTGGCTCCTGGTCTCCTCGACCAAGAGCCAGGGCGACCTGGTCACCACGGCCGGACTGCGGCCCGCCCACTGGCACTTCGGCGACAACCTGACCGCGCTCTTCCAGCAGCAGGACGGCGTCTTCGCACGCTGGCTCCTCAACAGCCTGCTGTACGCCGGTGCGGGCTCCGCCGTGGCCACCGCGCTGGCCGCGGCCGCCGGATACGCCCTGGCCAAGTACCACTTCAAGGGCCGCGAGCTGCTGTTCTCGGTGATCCTCGGCGGCGTCCTCGTACCGGCCACCGCCCTCGCGCTGCCGCTGTTCCTGATGTTCGCCGAGGTGGACGCCACCAACACCTTCTGGTCGGTGTTCCTGCCCAGCATCGTCAGCCCCTTCGGCGTCTACCTGTCCCGCATCTTCGCCGCCGCGTCCGTACCGGACGAGGTGATCGAGGCCGCGCGCATGGACGGCGCGGGCGAGCTGCGCATCTTCACCGGCATCGGGCTGCGCATGATGTCACCGGCGCTGGTGACCGTGTTCCTGTTCCAGTTCGTCGTCATCTGGAACAACTTCCTGCTGCCCCTGGTCATGCTCCAGGACGACGACCTCTATCCCGTCACCCTCGGCCTGTACACCTGGCAGACGCAGACCAGCCGCCTGCCCGTGCTGCAGACCCTCACCATCGTGGGAGCCCTGGTCTCCGTCGTGCCCATCGTGCTCACCTTCGTCCTCCTCCAGCGCTACTGGCGCGCCGGACTCTCCGCCGGGGCGGTGAAGTCATGACCCACCCCCTCACCGCGCTCAACCAGCGGCTGGGCGGCATCGGTTACGGCGGCGACTACAACCCCGAACAGTGGTCCCGCGAGGTGTGGCGGGAGGACGTCCGCCTGATGCGGGAGGCGGGCGTTAACCTCGTGACCGTGGGGGTGTTCTCCTGGTCCCGTGTCCAGCCGCGTCCTGGTGCGTACGACTGGGAGCTGCTGGACGAGGTGCTCGACCTGCTGCACGCCCACGGCATCGCCGTCGACCTCGCCACCCCGACCGCCGCACCCCCGCCGTGGTTCACCAAGCTGCACCCCGACGCCCTGCCGGTCACCGCGTCCGGCACCCGGCTCGCCCACGGCAGCAGGCAGGTCTTCTGCCCCAGCAGCCCCGCCTACGCGGAGGCGGCCGACGCCGTCGTCACCGCGCTGGCGAAGCGCTACGCCGACCATCCCGCCGTCGCGCTGTGGCACGTCCACAACGAGTGGGGCAACCACAACGCCCTCTGCTACTGCGACACCAGCGCGGCCGCCTTCCGTACCTGGCTGCGGGACCGCTACACCACCCTGGACGCCCTCAACTCGGCCTGGGGCACCGACTTCTGGAGCCAGCGCTACGGCGACTGGGACGAGATCGACCCGCCCCGCGACACCACCGCCTTCCGCAACCCCGGACAGGAACTCGACTACCGCCGCTTCTCCTCCGACGCCCTCCTCACCCGGCACCACGCGGAGACGGCCCTGCTCAGGCGCCTCGCCCCCGGCATCCCCGTCACCACCAACCTGATGGGCACCCTGGAGAAGAAGGCCGACGGGTACGCCTTCGCCCCCGCCTGCGACCTCGTCTCCGTCGACCACTACCTCACCGCGGCCGACCCCGACGGGCACATCGACCTCGCCCTCAACGCCGACCTGGCCCGCGGCATGGCCGGGGGCGCACCCTGGCTGCTCATGGAGCACTCCACCTCCGCCGTCAACTGGCAGCCCGTCAACGTGGCCAAACACCCCGGCGAGCTGCGCCGCAACAGCCTCACCCACCTGGCCCGGGGCGCCGACGGCATCATGTTCTTCCAGTGGCGGCAGTCCACGGCCGGCGCCGAGAAGTGGCACTCCGCGATGCTCCCGCACGCGGGCACCGACAGCCGGATCTGGCGCGAGGTCAGCGCCCTGGGCGCCGAGCTGTCCGCCCTCTCCGAGGTGACGGGCACCCGCGTCCAGGGCGACGTGGCGCTCCTCTTCGACTGGCCCAACTGGTGGGCCCTGGAACTCCAGGCCCGCCCCTCCGACCGGCTGCGCTACCTGGACGTGGTCCGCGACTGGTACGCGGCCCTGTGGGCCCTCAACCTCACCTGCGACCTGGTCCCACCCGGCGCCGACCTCACGCCCTACCGCGCCGTCGTCGCCCCGAACCTGTACCTCCTCGCCGACCAGGACGCCGCCAACCTGGACGGATACGTCCGCCAGGGCGGCCACCTCGCGGTCGGCTGCTTCAGCGGGGTGGCCGACACCCAGGACCGGGTACGCCCCGGCGGCTACCCCGGCGCCCTGCGCGACGTCCTCGGGCTGCGCGTCGACGAGTACCTGCCGCTCCGGCCCGGTCAGAGCGCCCTCCTCGACGACGGCACCCTCGCGCACGACTGGGCCGAACGCGTCGAACCGCGCGGCTGCTCCGCCGTACTGCGCTTCGCGGACACGCCCGACGGCGGCCCGGCCGCCGGAGGCCCCGCCGTCACCCGCCACGCACACGGCCGGGGCAGCGCCCGGTACGTCGCCACGCGCCCCTCCGCCCCCACCCTGCGCGAGCTGATGCGGACCCTGGCCGACGAGGCGGGCGTCCGACCCGTGGCGCCCGAGGGCGTGGAAGCGGTGCGCCGCACCGGCCCACAGGGCAGCTATCTCTTCCTGGTCAACCACACCGCCGACGACGTGACCGTCCCGGTCCGGGGCACCGGCCTGCTGGACGCCAAGGTCACCGACACCGGCGCCCTGGTCCCGGCCGGGGGAGTCGTCGTCGTCCGCGAACACGAGTGACGGGGTGTCCATGACGCTGCCCGTGGAGTACGACGAGCCCAGCGGCACCGTCGTCCTGCGCACCGAGCACACCTGCTACGTCCTGCGGGTGGACCGGTCGCGGGGTGCCGTGCTGCATGTGCACTGGGGTGCGCGGCTGCCCCTGGAGGACGCGGTCAGGCTGCCCGTGCGGGCCGAGCACGACAACAGCTTCGCCGGGCGCTTCGACGGGGTGGAGGAGTATCCCGTCGAGGGCGGCGCCCGGTTCGGCGTGCCCGCGCTGGAGGTCCGCTTCGCCGACGGGCACAGTCCGGTCGAGCCCGAGGTGACCGGCGTCCGGATCGCGGGGGCGGCGCACGTGGTGGTCGCGCTGCGGGACCGGGCGCGGCCGCTGGCGTGGGAGACGCACTACCGGGTGCCGCCCGGCGGTGATGTCATCGAGCGCTGGACGGAGTTCGAGCACACCGGCGACACCGGCCCGCTGCTCCTCGTACGCCATGCCGCGGCCCACTGGCCGCTGCCCCGGCGGCACGGCTGGCGGATGTCGGCCGTGCACGGCGGCTGGTCCGACGAGAACCGGCTCGCCCGCACCGAGGTGGCCGTGGGCGAGACCACCCTGACCAGCAGGCGCGGCCACACCAGCCATCAGGCGGCCCCCTGGCTCGCGCTGGACACCGGAACCGCCGACGAGGAGCACGGCGAGGTCTGGGCCACCGTGCTCGCCGCCAGCGGCAGTTGGCGTCTCACCGTGCAGCGCACGGCGGCCGGAGCGGTGGGCGTCGTCGCGGGGGAGGGGCACGAGGGAGCCGAGATCGCCCTGGCCCCCGGTCAGCGGCATGTCACGCCGGTCAGCGTGGCCCTGCACACCACGGACGGCTTCGGCGCCGTGAGCCGCGCCCTCCACACCCACATCCGTCGGCATGTCCTGCCCCACCCCTGCGAACTCCGGCCGGTCCTCTACAACTCGTGGGAGGCGACCGGGTTCGAGACCTCCGAGGAGGGCCAGCTGAGGCTGGCCCGGCGCGCCGCCGACCTCGGTGTGGAGCTGTTCGTCGTGGACGACGGCTGGTTCGGCAGCCGCGACGACGACCGCTCCGGCCTCGGCGACTGGACCCCGCACCCACGCCGCTTCCCGCGCGGACTGCGCCCCCTGGCCGACGAGGTGCACCGGCTGGGCATGGCGTTCGGGCTGTGGGTGGAACCCGAGATGACCAACCCCGACAGCGACTTGTACCGCGCCCACCCCGAGTGGGTACTGCACCTGCCCGACCGCGCCGCCACCGAACTGCGCCACCAGCTCGTGCTGGACTTCTCCCGCCCGGAGGTGACCGACTGGGCGTACGACTGGCTGCACCGGCTCGTCGCCGAGAACGCGGTGGACTTCCTCAAGTGGGACTTCAACCGGTCCTTCACCGAGGCGGGTTCGCGGGGCGGCGGGCCGGACGGACGGCGGGTCCACATCGAGCACGCGCGCGGGGTGCACCGGGTGCTCGACCGGCTGCGCGCCCGGTTCCCGGACCTGCGGATCGAGTCCTGCGCGGGCGGCGGCGGCCGGACCGACCTGGGCATGCTCGCCCGCACCGACCAGGTGTGGGCCTCCGACAACACCGACGCCGTCCAACGGCTGGCCATCCAGCACGGCTTCAGCCAGGTCCACCCGGCGTGTGTCATGTCGGCCTGGGTCACCGACAGCCCCAACCCGCTGACCGGCCGCACGGTCCCGCTCGGCTTCCGCTTCCACTCGGCCATGGCGGGCGTCCTGGGCCTCGGTGGAGACCTGGACCGCTGGACACCGGCCGAACTCACCGAGGCGGCCCGGCTGATCGAGGTCTACAAGGACATCCGCCCGCTGGTGCAGCACGGACACCAGTACCGGCTGCTCGCACCGGGCGACGGCGCCCTGACCGCCGTCCAGTACGTCGATCCCGACGCCGACCGGACGGTGGTGCTGGTGTGGCGGCCCAGCGCCTCCTTCGGCCCGGCGCACCCTCCGCTCCGCCTGCGCGGCCTGGACCCCGGCGCCCGCTACCGCGACGAGGACACCGGCGCGGAATGGTCGGGGGCGACCCTCGCGGGCTTCGGCCTGGCCGTCCCCGCCCTGCCGGACGGCGACTGCGCGAGCGCGCTGGTGCGCCTGCGCAGGGTCGCGTAGCCCGGTCAGCGGCCGGGGGGCGGACCCATCGGGCCGGGCGCGTGCGAGGCGGTGGGCAGACCAGTCCCCGGAGGCATCACCCGGGCCAGGTCGCGGTGTATGCGGTCGGCCTCGCCCCGCACCTCGGCGGGGACGTCGCCGCGCTCGGCGACGAGACGGCTGAAGATGGGGGTGTCGGTGAACATGACTCGAGTCTGCTCTTTTCCAGTGGGTCGCCGGGTGGTGGGGGGCGCGACGGGACGGGTGACGGTCACCTGCCGTGGCCGGACCATCAGCGGGCCGAAAAGACGGCGGCCCCGAGGAACGCCCGGCCAGGAACGGGCACACGACACCTTAAGGGGCGGTACCGACAACGCGCGCCCGGGGACCCGACCCAACCGCACAGCTTAGATGATCATGTATCGCGAATTCGTGGGTAGACGCGGCCGACGAGTCAGAAAGTCATCGAACACGGAGTTGTTGTGCCGACACCGCACCTTTCCCCACAGCCCGGCGCGTCCGGAGCCGTACAGCTGGCCGCGTCCTGGCCGAACTGGCTGGAGGAGCACACCACGGCGCTGGTCGAGGTGCCGCTGCGCATCGCCCTCATCGTCGTCGTCCTGGGGGTGATCCGCTGGGTCGCCAAGCGGGCCATCACCCGCGTCGTCCAGCACATCCTGCAGCCCTCCGGCGACGACGGCGAGGCCCGCCCGCCGCGCCGCGCCGGACGCGGAGCCGCCGTCCTGCTCCGCGACCGCTCCCGCGCCTCCCAGCGCCGCGAGCAGCGCGCCCGCACCATCGGCTCGGTGCTCAGCAGCGGCGTCACGATCGTGCTGGCCCTGCTCGGTACGGCCATGATCCTCGACCAGGTCGGCATCGCGCTCGGCCCCCTGCTGGCCAGCGCCGGAGTGGTCGGCCTCGCCATCGGGTTCGGCGCCCAGAGCCTGGTCGCCGACTACCTCTCCGGCCTGCTCATCATGGTCGAGGACCAGTACGGCGTCGGTGACACCGTCGACCTCGGCGAGGCCATCGGCGAGGTCGAGCACATCGGCCTGCGCCTGACCCACGTCCGCGACCTCAACGGCGGCCTGTGGCACATCCGCAACGGCGAGGTCCTCCGCGTCCGCAACGACAGCCAGGACTGGGCCCGCGCCGTGCTGGACGTCGCCGTCGCCTACGACGCCAACCTCGACACCGTCTACCAGGTGCTGGAGGACGCCGGCCGCACCCTGCGCCAGGACCCGGCCTTCTCCGGCGTGCTGCTGGAGGACCCCAGCGTGTGGGGTGTGCAGTCGCTGGACGCGGACGGGGTCGTCGTGCGCCTCGCCGTGAAGACGGTGCCCCTCCAGCAGTGGTCCGTCACCCGTGAGCTGCGCCGCCGGGTGAAGGACGCGCTGGACGCCGCCGGTATCGACATCCCGTTCCCGCAGCGCACGATCTGGCTGCGCAACGAGGACTCCGAGACGGCCGCCGTCGCCCGCTGAACCTTCCACACATGACGAGGGGCCCGGCCTACCCAAGGCCGGGCCCCTCGTCATGTCATCCAGCGTCGGCGCGCTCTGCGCCTACCAGCGGTACCAGCGGCCTCGACGGCCGCCGCTGCCCGAGGGGCGCACGAAGAACCCGACCAGCCACACCACCAGGACGATCACCGCTATCCACCACAGCGCCTTCAGGGCGAAGCCCGCGCCGAAGAGGATCAGAGCCAGAAGAAGAACCAGAATCAAGGGAACCATTGTCATAACCTCCTGACCGTCGATTGCCCCTGACCAGCGAATACACGCACACAACTGCCAAGTTATCCACACGACTTGAAGGGCATGAGGACGTGTTGCGGTGCGGGTCCCCGGTGGTGCGGTGCTCCGTTCGGTGCAGTGCGGGCGCCATGAGGGCTGACAGGGCCGGTGAAGAGGGATTCTCCGCGTGCGCGGGGGTAACCGCCCTGCATGAACATCGCTGCTGAATTCCTCGCCGCGTCCGGCAAGGGCGCGCTCTGGCTCCTGATCGTGGGCGTGATCGTCGCCGTGCTCCTGCTCGGCGGGTTCCTGCTGGGCAGCCGACGCGCGCGTTCGCGCCGCCTGTCCACCCAGCCCCCCGGCGCCGAGGCCCGCCGCGGCCCCCAGGAGCAGTCGGGCGTCGGCTGGCAGACCCCGGAGGACAACCCGGAGAACCACACCCACCGCCGCTGACCGCTACCGCGCGGGCTGCCGCTCCAGCTCCCGCTTGAGATTGCGCAGCGTGGTGCGGATGTTGCGGGCCTGGAAGTCGGCGAAGGTGCGGCCCGAGGTGACGATCCGATCGAAGACGCCCGCCACGAGGTCGGGCCAGGTGCGGCGGTCGTCGGTCCAGGTCTCGGTGACGCGAGTGCCCTCCCCTTCCGGCTCGAAGCGGTACTCCCAGGTGGCGATCGGGCCGCGCAGGCGCGGGCTGCCGACGCCGATCGCATGGACCCGGAAGGCGAAGTGACGGCCCGGTTCGGCCGCCGTGACCGTGCACCGGGTCACCCAGCGGAAGCGCCCGCGCTTGTTCCGTCCGACGAAGCTGGTGCCCACCTCGGCCGGGCCGTCCACCGAGTCCGGGGTGGTGCCCAGGTTCTCCGGGCTCCACCGGCCCATGTCGCCGGGGTCGCTCACCGCCCGGTAGGCGACCTCCGGCGTGACGTCGATGACGATGCTGTCGCTCACACTCAACACACGGGCCATTGCGCTGCCTCCTACCGCGAACCTGAAGCTACTGTCGAGTAGGAATCATGGCACGCCCCGTCTCCTCTCCGGTCAGTTCCCCAGCGCCGACAGAGCGGCCGCGACCCGGTCACCCACCTCCCGCGGCGTCGACGCGTGCGGGGAGAGCCTGAGCGAGTCGGCGCGCACCGTGGGGGTGACGCCCTCGGCGTGCAGTGCCTTCGCCACCAGGGCGGGGTCGCGGTCCGGCACCGTGAAGGAGAGGATGCCCGCGCGGCGTGCCGGATCGGTGGGGGAGAGGACCCGGCCCCCGTACTCCCTGACGACCTCGGTGAGTTCGCCGACCCGCTCGGCGATCGCGGCCTCGATCGCCCTTACGGTGTGCCGCTCGACGAGGTCCAGCGCGGCCGCGAACGCGGCGGCCGTCACCGGGCTCAGGTTGGTGATCGACCAGCGGCGCGCTTCCGGGGCGGGCGGGTGTTCCGCGCCGTCGAAGAGGCCGACCTCCTCCACTCCCGTCCAGCCGGTGAGGACCGGCTCCAGGGATTCCAGCGCGCGGTCGGACAGCGTGGCGAAGCCCGTGGCCCATCCCGCGCGCAGCCACTTCTGGCCGCCCGCCACCACCACGTCGGCCGCCTCCCACGGCAACTCGGCCGCGCCGAACGCCTGGATGGCGTCCACGATCAGCAGCCGGTCCGGCCCGATCGCCTCGCGCAGCCCCGCCAGATCAGCCCGGAAGCCGGTACGGAAGTCCACGGCGCTCACCGACAGGGCGACGACGTCCTCGGTCAGCGCGGCCCGGACCAGTTCCGGAGTCACCCCGCCGCCGGGCTCCGGGTCGAGCCAGCGGGGCGCGACCCGGCCCAGGTCCGCGGTGCGGCGCCACGGGTAGTGGTTGGCCGGGAAGTCGGTGCGGGGCACGAGGACCGCGCCTTCCTGGATGCCGAGCGCGGCGTGGAAGAGGCCGGTGGACGCGTTCGGCAGCAGCACGGTGTGCCGGGCGTCGGTGCCCGCGAGGCGAGCGGCCGTGTCCCGCGCGGTCTCCTCCGCGCGCATCAGGCCGTCCACGGTAGTGTGGTCCGCGCGGGCGGACTCCGCCAGCGCACGCGCGGTGGCGTCCACGGCGTCCCGCGAGGGCGGGCCGAACCGCGCGAAGTCGAGATACCCGGCCGGTGTGTCGAAGTGAGCTGCGTACGAAGTGAGCACGGGGCTCATCCTCCCTGGTACGGGACGGGCCTGGTACGGGGACGGGCCGGGCAACCCCGCCATGGGGATGCCCGGCCCGTCCGTCCGCTCAGTGCCCGGTGGCTTCCTCGGGGCGCGCGTGGCGCGGCAGGAGGAAGGCGAGCAGGAACGTCAGGACGAGCATCCCGTCCACGATCCACAGGACCGTCTTCATGACGGAGCCGAAACCGCCCTTGAAGGCCGATGTCGCGGTGGTCCGGAGCGCGGCCGGTATCCGGGCGCCGTCCCGCGGCGAGGTGATGACCGACCGGGTGTCCTTCTCCAGCGTCACGCAGGAGGCCGGGGTCGCGGCCGGGTCCTTGGCGACCGCGCGGTCCGAGGCGCAGGTACGCAGATCCGCCACGACACGGTCCTGGGCGGCGGGCGCGACATGCGCGGCGGTCAGCTGCTCGCGCAGGCCGCCCGCGTGCTGGTCGACGGCGGTGGCGATCCCGCCGCCCAGCAGGCCGAAGAACACGGTGCCGAGGATGGCCACGCCGAAGGCGCCGCCGAGCTGCTGGACCGCGGTCATGGTGCCGGACGCCGAACCCGTCTCATGCTGCTCGACACTGGCGAGCACGGTGTCGAAGAAGGGCGCCATCAGCAGGCCCATCCCGATGCCCGTGACCAGCAGCGAGGGCAGGAGCTGCCAGGGGCCGACACCGCTGCCCGCGAGGTCCAGGGTCAGCCACACACCGAACACCCCGGCCGCCATGACCAGCGCGCCCCCCTGGAGCACCATGCGGCCGAACCGGGTGACCGCCTGGGCGAGCCCGAAGCCGACGATCATGCCGCCGGACCAGGGCACCATCACCAGGCCCGCCTTCAGCGGCGAATAGCCCAGCCCGATCTGGGTGTAGAGGTTGAAGACCAGCATGAAGCCCTGCATGGCGGAGAAGAAGACCAGCCCGAGGATCATGCCGCCGCTGAATCCGCGCTTGCGGAACAGGCTGATGACGACCAGCGGGTCCCGGCCCGCCCGGCTGCGCCGCGCCTCGTACTGCGCGAAGGCGGCGAAGACGACGACCGAGGCGGCCATCATCGCGAAGGTCCACAGCGGCCAGTCGTACTCACGGCCCTGGACCAGCGGGAAGATCAGGAGCAGCGCGGCCAGCGAGACCAGGAGCATGCCGGGGATGTCGAGGCGCGGCTTGCTGTCGGACCGGGTCCTCGGCAGATAGCGCACGGCGCCCAGCAGGGCGGCGGCGCCCAGCGGCAGGTTCAGCAGGAAGATCATGCGCCAGCCGGTGCCGAAGTAGTCGGCGTCCACGAGCCAGCCCGCCAGGATCGGTCCGGAGACCGCCGACAGCCCCATGACCGGGCCGAACATGCCGAACGCCTTCTGCGACTCCTTCGGCGGGAACATCTCCTTGATCATGCCGAGGCCCTGCGGCAGCATCACCGCGCCGAAGAGCCCCTGTACGACGCGGGCGCCGATCAGCATCTCGGGGGACACCGACACCGCGCACAGCAGCGAGCCCACGGTGAACCCGGCGGCGCCGACCAGGAACATGGTGCGGCGGCCGTGGATGTCGCCGAGGCGGCCGCCGGTGACCAGGCCGACGGCCATCGAGAGCGTGTACGCGGCGGCGAGCCACTGGAGGGTGGAGGCACCGCCGCCCAGGTCTGCGCGCATGGACGGACCGGCGATGTTCGTGACGACGGCGTCCAGGAGGTCCATCACCTCGGCCGCGAGGATCACGAAGAGCGCTGCCCAGCGCCATCTGTAGGGCGCTGGTGCGTCAGTGGGCGTCTCGGCGGACGCGACACCGGTGGTGGACATCGGTACTCCTCGCGGAAAGGGGCCGCGGCCCCCGGTGATGAGCCATGGGCGCGGTGGGACGGACGGACAGACCTGGAGAACACTGTTCACCGTAGCAGAACGGTGCTCACTCGGAGAACGCTGTTCATCAAGATATAGCGCAAGCGCGCCGCGAGGACAAGATATATCGCGTTGGCTGTGGAGAAGTGCCGCTCACCAGTCGTGAACACTGTTCTCCGACGGCCCTAGACTGTCCCCATGAGCGACGCGGCCGCCGGCAATCCCGCACCCCCTCCGCCGTCCCCCTGGGAGCGTGAGCGTCCCGCCCGCCCGCAGACGGCACCGCAGCGCACCCCGCTGTCACGCGAGCGGATCGTCGAGGCGGCCTTCACGGTCCTGGACCGCCAGGGGCTCGACGGGCTCTCGATGCGCCAGGTGGCGGCCGAACTGGGCGTCACCGTCTCCGCCCTCTACGCGTACGTCAGCTCCAAGGACGACCTGCTGGAGCTGATGTACACCCGCCTCTTCGACGGCTTCCGGATGCCCGAGCCCGACCCCGAGCGGTGGCGCGAGCAGATCCGGGACTACGCGCGCGCCGGGCGCGAGCGCCTGCTGTCCCACCGGGACGTGGCCCGGATCTCCATGGCGCACGTCCCGTTCACGGCCGAACTGCTGCCGCACGTCGAGGGGCTGCTCGCCATATTCCGCACGGCCGGGCTGCCCGACCGGATCGCGGCGGAGGCCGGTGACCTCATCTCCACCTACATCGACGGCTTCGTCCTGGAGGAGGGCATGTGGCAGGACCGGGCCGCCGCCCGGCCCGACGACGGCGACTCCTCACTGGCCCGCCCCGACTGGCGCGAGATGGCCGGGGAGATGCAGGACTACTTCGCGTCCCTGCCGCCCGCGGACTTCCCCCACCTGCGCGCACTGGCGGACGTGATGGTGAGCGACTCCTCCGACGAGCGGTTCGACATCGGCCTGGAGATCATCCTGCGGGGGCTGGCGAGCTATCTGCCGGACGCGGCGGCCGAGGCGGCACCCGACGCCTGACGGGGGACTCCCGGCCCGCCCCGCTCAGCGCTCGGCGGCCGCCCGTGCCTTCGTCGTGTCACCGAAGGGCAGCGCGCCGCCGCTGAGGTGGGCCCGGATGCCGTCCCGCTCCACCGTGATGCGCTGGACGCGGATGTCGCCCGGCGTCTTCGGCAGCTGGAAGGACAGGTTGAGCTGGTCCGCGAGCTGGGGCTTGGTGACGCCCTGCACCGCGCCGAGCAGCTTGGGGTCGATGCCGAGCTTCGCGGGCAGGTCGGGCTGCTCGGCGACCACGTCGAACAGGTTGACCTTCATCAGGCTGCCGACGAACCCCGGCCTGCCGGTGAGCCGCTCCAGGGCCGACTCGCTGCGCATCGCGTCGCGGATCTCGGACCGGTCGATCCCGGCGCGCTCCGCGATCACCGGTACGGCCAGCATGGCCCGCACCTTGTCCCGCTGCTCGGCGACCGCACGCGCCGCCTTGGGAGTGAGCTGGAGCCCCGCGTCGCGGCCGGGGCGGAAGACGGCCACGTCCCCGATGTCGAGACGCATACGGCTGATGTCGGTCGACACCCCGCGGTCACCCGACCGCCCGATCCGCGCCTCCGCGTGCACCCCGAGCCGCTGTCCGGCGACCGGTATCTGTCCGTCGGCCTTGATCGCACCGGGGCCCAGACGGCTGAACTCCACCTGCGAGGAGCCCAGTTCACGGTCGAGGTCCTCGAAGGAGAGCAGTACGTCCCCGTCGAGGGAGCTGACGGTGCCGCCCTTGAGGTGGGAGGGGAGTTCACCGTCGAGCCGTACGTCGTGCGCCGTGGCGTGGACCCTCGCCAGTGACACCCGGTCGGCGGCCAGGTCGGGGACGGTGACATGCGCGGTGTCGATCCGCTTGTCCAGCACCTGGGTGAGGAACGGGAAGCCGTCGATCTCCACCTGCGGCGCGGCCTCCAGATGCAGCGACTTCTGCAGCTGGTCCTCGGTCTTCCGCTCCGCGAAGAGCACCGCGAACCGGTCGCCCAGCACCAGGAACGCCAGCGTGACGGCGATCGCGATGCTCGCCTTCACCGCACGCCGCAGATTCTTGAACTTGCGAGGACGCCTCCGCCCGGCCCTGCGCGTCCCAGGGGGCTGCCGGTCTCCCGACTGCCCATCGGACACGGCGTGTTCCTGGTCGTTCATCGAGCGGTGCGACGCTGGGCGAGTGGAGGAGCGCATCACGCCACCCAAACACGTCACCGCAGGTCGGACGCAAGTTCAGCCCTTGGCGGGCGACGGTTCTCACATCCCGGTGACGGGGATACGGGGCACGGGTGAAGGAGTGCGGTCGATCATGTGTCGCTCACGTGCGGTTCAGGAGGCACCGATCCGGTGACCTGAGGGACCATGGAGGCAGAGCAGTGTTCCGCCTCCGGCTGCGAAGGAGGTCACCATGGCAGCCGAACCGCCCTTCGTGCCGCCGATCGGGCCTGTCCTGACGGTCTCGGCCGCCGATGTCCGGCTGCCCGAGCTGATCCTGGCCGGGGACATCGGCGCCGACGCCCTGCGGGAGCTGGAGGAGGTCCTCGGGGCCCCGCCACTCCACACGGCGGCCGCCTGGACCGTCGACATGAGCCAGGTGACCCGTATCGACCTGGCCTGCGCCTACGCCCTCCTGCGCGGCGCCACCCTGCGCCCGGAACCCGCCGACCTCACCATCCGCGGCCCCCGCCGCGCCGTCCAGCGAACCCTGCGTCACGCAGGGCTCGACGTGGTGGCCGTCATCGAGGAGTAGAGGCTCCCGCACCAGTCGATCAGGGCCCGCCCGACCTTTGTGGTCGGGCGGGCCCTGACCCTCTTTCAAAGTCCTGAAGCGGCCCATCCCGGTAGCACCATCGTTCGATTCGATCGTTCACGCATATGTGCGAGACCCACGGGCAACCGAAGCGGAAGGCGTAGAGGACAGGTGAAGGACCTCCTCGAAGACTCCCGTTCAGGGGAGGGGATCGTGGACAGAACAGACAGCAAGAACGAGAACAGCGGCCAGGATTCGGACGAGCGCATGGACCTGCCGACCGTGATGCGGCAGGCGAGCGCACAGCTCTCCGGACTGCTCCAGCGTGAAGTGGGCGCGGTCTCCGCCGTGAAGGCCACCGACGACGGCTGGGTGGCCGACGTCGAGGTCGTGGAGGTCGAGAAGGTGCCGGACACCATGAGTGTCATGGCGTCCTACCGCGTCGAACTCGACCAGCGGGGGCGGCTCATGGCCTATGAGCGCGTACGCCGCTACGCCAGGGGCCAGATCGACCGCCGCTGAATCAATGGGATCGCCGCGATGAATCGAGTCGCGCGGCGCCCTGAACGGATCAACGGAAAGAAGTCAGCATGTCACTCGTACAGCAGTCCAGCACCCAGTCCGGCGGAAGCGGCGGCGGCGGAGGAAATCTCTACGACGTCCTCGAACTCATCCTGGACCGAGGGCTCGTGATCGACGCGTTCGTGCGCGTCTCCCTCGTGGGCATCGAGATACTCAAGATCGACGTCCGTGTCGTCGTCGCCAGCGTGGACACCTACCTCCGCTTCGCCGAGGCGTGCAACCGGCTCGACCTCGAGTCCGGCCGCAAGGCGCCCAGTCAACTCACCGACCTCGTCGGCGACATGACCGAGAGCGGGGCGAAGGGGAAGTCGAAAGGAGCGCTGACGGGAGCCGTCGAGGCGTTCACCGACTCGCTCGGGAGCAAGCGCGACGACTCCGAGGAGGAGTCACAGCCCCGCAAGCGCGCGCCGCGCAAGTCCACGTCCAGCCGCCAGTCCAGCAGCCAGAGCCGCGGGGAGTAAGCACGTGCCCACCTACGTATACGGCATCACCGGAGCCGACCATCCACTGCACCTGGAGGAGGTCTTCGGCGTCGGCGAGTCCCCGGCCCCGCTGCGCACCGTACGGACCGGCGATCTCACCGCCGTCGTCAGTGACGCGCCGGACGGCCTGCGGGCCAAGCGCCGCGATGTGCAGGCCCACCAGCGCGTGCTGGAGGTCCTGATGGGCGACGGCGCGACCCTCCCCATGCGCTTCGGGCTGCTCGCCCCCGACGACGAGCAGGTGGCGAGCGCGCTGGACACCGAGGGCGAGCGCTACCGCGCCCGGCTCGACGAGCTGGACGGCCGTGTCGAGTACCACCTCAAGGTCGCCCGCGACGAGGACGACCTGCTGCGGGAGATCGTCACCCAGTCCGACCAGGTCCGTGAGCTGCGGGAACGCACGCGGGACCAGTCCGGCGCGCACGACGAGCGCGTGGCCCTCGGTGAGCTGATCTCCCACGAGGTGTCCGCCCGCAGCGGCGCGGAGGCCGAGGAGCTGAGCGGGCGCCTGGCGCCCGCGGCGACCCGCCTCTCGATGGGCGAGCCCAGCTCGACGCACTTCCTGAGCGTGTCCTTCCTCGTCCCCGAGGACGGGGTGGAGAACTTCGTCCAGGCCGTGGAGCGCGAGTCGGACCAGCGGGGGGACGCCTACACCTTCACCCTCACCGGGCCGCTGCCGCCGTACAGCTTCGTCTGAGCGGACACCCGTCCGGCCGACGACGGAAGGGAGCGTCGCAGTGGGACTCATCACCGGCATCGTGACCTTTCCCCTCGCCCCCGTACGCGGATCGCTCTGGGTCATCGACCAGGTGCTGTCCGCGGCGGAGGAGGAGTACTACGACCCCGAACCCGTGCGACGCGAACTGGCCGCACTGGAGAGGCAGTTGACGAGCGGCGAGATCTCCGACGAGGAGTTCGACCGCCGCGAGGACGAACTGCTCGACCGGCTGGACGAGATCGACGCCCACCGGCGCGAGAACGGAGGAAGTCGCTGACCGGACAGCGCAATCGACGACCCGCAGAGACTGAGGTGCTCAACGAATGACGAAGAACGTCAAGATAGCCGCCGCCCTGGTGGGCGGATACGTGCTGGGGCGGACCAAGAAGGCCAAGATGGCCATCGGCCTCGGCATGTTCCTGGCCGGCAAGAAGCTCGACCTCGACCCGAGGCGCATCGGCACGCTGCTCGCCGAGTCGCCCGCCCTCGCCGGTCTCAACGCCCAGGTCCGCAAGGAGCTGGTGGAGACCACGAAGGCCGCGGCCACCGAGGCGCTGACCAAGCGCGCCGCCGGTTTCGCCGACTCGCTCACCGACTCCCTGGCCCAGCGCACCAAGGCCCTCGACGGGCCCCAGGACGACGAGGTCGAGGAGGAGGAAGAGGAGGAGAAGCCCGCGAAGCGGCAGAACTCCTCCGCCTCCGCCGCCTCCGAGGGCACGCGCCGCAAGACCGCCGCCCCCGCCCGCAAGCGGACCGGCACCGCGAAGTCCGCCGCCTCCCGCAGCGGGGCCTCCCGCGCCGGTGGGGCCGCGAAGAAGCGGGCCTCCTCCGCCACGCGCAAGAGCGGCGGTAACGGCAATGGCTGACTCCGCCCTGAGCAAGGCCAAGGACCAGGTCGTCCACAACGAGTCGACCGACCGCCTGAAGGAGGCGCTGGGCAACTATCTGCGCGCCCGCGCCGAGCACACCGTCAGCCAGCTCGGTCACAAGCTCGGCGAGAGCGTCACCAAGCTCGGCACACCGGGCGAGGGCGGCCCGCTCAAGAGCCTCGCCAAGGGCGGGCAGGCGCTCGCCGACGGCAAGTCACCGGCGCAGGCGGCCATGTCTGCGGGCGTCTCCCACCTCAAGGACACCGTGAAGGACAAGGTCAAGGGCCTGTTCGGCAAGGGCGGCAAGTCCGGCGGCGGCAAGTCCAAGAGCGTGACGATCGTCGAGGACATCAACGTCGGCGTGCCGGTGCGCGAGGCGTACGACCAGTGGACCCAGTTCCAGGAGTTCTCGACGTTCGCCAAGGGCGTCGTGAGCGTGGAGAAGGCGGACGACACCACCAGCAACTGGAAGGTGAAGGTCGCCAAGTCCACCCGCAGCTGGAAGGCCAACGTCACCGAGCAGGTGCCGGACGAGCGGATCACCTGGACGACCGAGGGCGCCAAGGGCACGGTCAAGGGCGTCGTCACCTTCCACGCCGTCACCGACAACCTCACCAAGGTGCTGCTGGTCCTCGAGTACTTCCCCAAGGGGCTGTTCGAGAAGACGGGCAACATCTGGCGCGCCCAGGGCCGCCGGGCCCGGCTGGACCTCAAGCTCTACCGCAAGTTCATCATGATGCGCGGCGAGGCGACCGACGGCTGGCGCGGCGAGATCCGCGACGGCGACGTGGTCGTCACCCACGACGACGCGATCGAGCAGGAAGAGGCGGAACAGGCCGAGGAGGAGCAGCCCGAGGAGGAGCAGGACGAGCCCCGCGCCGAGGAAGAGGGCGAAGAGGGCGAAGAGCGCGAAGAGGGCGACGACGGCGAGCTGGCCGACGCGGCCGACGAGGAAGACCTCGAGGAGCCCGAGGACGCCGACGACGAGTTCACCGACGAAGCCGAAGGCGAGTACCTCGACGAGGACGCCGACGACGCCGAGGAGTACGAGGCGGAGGCCGACGAGCCGGACGCCGAGGAGCCCTACGAGGAGCCCGAGGAAGAAGAAGAGGCGGCTCCCCGGACCTCCCGGCGTCGGCGCACCGCCGACGCCAGGGCCTGATCCGGGAAACAGCCGAAAGACAGGGTAGAGAACGTGTCCGATTCACTCGCCGGTCGAATGCCGGCCCCTCCGCGCACCGCGCCGTCCTACGCGGGGCAGGGAAGCAGCGCCAATCTGGCCGATATTCTGGAGAGGGTCCTCGACAAGGGAATTGTGATCGCGGGGGACATCCAGATCAATCTGCTCGACATCGAGCTGCTGACCATCAAACTCCGCCTGCTCGTCGCATCCGTCGACAAGGCGAAGGAGATGGGCATCGACTGGTGGGAGCACGACCCCTCGCTGTCCTCCCGCGCGAAGCCCGCCTCCACCGCTCCCGCCGCCTCCGATCCGGCGCTGAGCGAGGAGAACGAGCGGCTGCGCGCCGAGATCGCCCGGCTGCGCGCCGCCGCCGAGCTGCCCACCGGCCACACGGCCGACGGGGACGCCCGGCCGGAGCCCGCGGAACGGGAGACCGGCCGTGAGTGAGACGGACATGGAGTACGTGTACGCCGTCGGCCTCGGTGACCTGAGCCTGGACGGGACGACGGCCCCGCTCACCGGGGTCGACGGCGGCGCCGTACGCACGGTCGGCGGCGGCCGGGGCCTCACCGCCCTGGTCTCCGCCGTCCCCGCCGACCGGTTCGCCGAGGAGCACCTCGCCCCCCAACTGGAGGACCTGGAAAGGCTGGAGGCGATCGCGCGGGCCCACCACGCCGTGGTGGACACCGCCTTCGCCACCGCCACGGTCCTCCCGATGCGCCTGGCCACGGTCTACCGCGACCAGGCGCGGGTCGCCGCGATGCTCGACGAGCAGCACCCGTACTTCGAGGAGCTGCTGCGCACGCTGGACGGCCACGTCGAACTCGGGCTGAAGGTGCACGCCGAGCCCCGGGCGGCGTCGGCGGCCGCGCAGGAGCCCGAGCCCGCGGGCGCGAGCCCCGGCCGCGCCTATCTGCAGCGCCGTCGCGCCGAGCGGCGCCTCGCCCAGGACACCTACGGCGCCGCCCGTGACACGGCGGAGCGGGCGGTGGCGGTGGCGTCGGCGCTCGCCTCCGCCCGCGCCGTCCACCGCCCCCAGCAGGGCGAATGGTCGGCCGGGCGGGGCGAGAACGTGGCCAACGAGGCGTATCTCGTGCCCCGGCAGGACGTGGACCGGTTCCGTACGGAGCTGGGCGCGCTGGCGTCGGAGACCCCCGGTGTCACCATCGAGGTGACCGGGCCCTGGGCGCCGTACTCCTTCGCGGGCGGGGTCTCGAATTGAGCATGTGGCCCGCGAACGGGCAGGGTGCCGAGCCGGTGGCCCAGCCGCCCGTCGCCCTGATCGACCTGCTGGACCGGCTGCTGAACGGCGGGGCCGTGCTCACCGGCGACATCGTGCTGAGCATCGCCGATGTCGACCTGGTGCACATCAACCTCCGGGCGGTCATCCGCTCGATCACGGGGGACGCGCCCGGGCCCGCCATCATGCCGCCGCGTTCCCGTACCGAAGAGCGCTGAGGAGCGCTGAGGAGTTCTGTGATGCCGGAAACACCCGCGAACGCCCTCGCCGCCCATCTGCGGACGGACCCCGACACGGTCGAGCGGGATCTGATGAAGCTGGTGCTCACCATCATCGAATTGCTGCGCCAGCTCATGGAGCGCACCGCCATTCACCGGGTGGACCAGGGAGATCTCGATGACGACCAGGAGGAACGCATCGGTATGACGCTGATGATTCTCCAGGAACGCATGGAAGAACTATGTGACCGGTACAACCTGACAATGGACGAACTGAATCTGGATCTCGGGCCGTTGGGATCGTTGCTGCCCCGAGACCTCTGAATTCGAAAACCCTGTTTTGCCGCCGGGGGAAAGGACAGTAGAGAATTATGACTGACGACAAAAAGAACACCAGGAGCACCACCGCGGCGCGCGCCAAGAAGGCCGCCTCCTCCCGCACCGCCACGGCGCGGGCGACGGCCGGCGACGCCAAGGAGCAGGCGCAGGAGGCCAAGAAGTCGACGGTCTCCGCCGCTCAGTCGGTCGGTGACACCACCCAGCGCGTGAGCCGCGCGGCCGTCGCCGGTCTCCAGACCGGACAGCAGGTCGTCGCGGCCAACACCGCCAAGGCCGTCGAGGTCGCGGGTACCGCGTGGACGGTCATCAAGCACCGCAAGGCGGTGGCCGCCGCGGCCGCGGCCGGTGTGGCGGGTGTCGCCGGAGCGGCGTTCGCGATAGGCCGCTCGACGGCCAAGCCCCAGATGGGCCCGCTGACCAGGCTGGCCCGAGGCCGGATCTGAGCACACTCGCTCCGCGAGAACAGCACCACCCACGGCGACCTCCCCCGCGTCCGCCGACGCGCGGGAGGTGCTCGTGCGTGCGGATCAGGATCAGGACATACGTGCTCGCCCGCCCGGATCAGGACGTACGCACGCGGCCGCCCGGATCAGCGCTCGCGGTCATTCCTCGCCGGTCAGGCGCACGCACTCGGTGACGACGGCGCGGAGGCTGTCCGTGCGGCGCAGGATCGCGCGCTGGGTCATCGCGCCGTTGCCGTGCTTCAGCAGGCCGGAGAGGGTGTCCTGGGCGCCCTTGGTGTCACCGTGGTCGTCCAGGGCGTCGCGTACGTGGTCGAACAGTGCCCGGACCACCGTCTCCGCCGGGGCGGGGCGCATGGTCAGGGGATGCAGCAGGTGCTTCTCCAGGCCGAAGCGGGCGGCCTGCCAGGCGGCGAGCCGGACCAGGGAGGTCTCGAGCCGGGCCGGAGGTTCCCCCGCCTGCCACGCGCGGGCGGCCGTCTCGACGAGCGCGCGGCACAGCAGGGCCAGCAGGACCGTGGTGTCCGGGGCGAGGCAGACGTCCGCGACCCTGATCTCGACCGTGGGGTACTGGGCGGAGAGCCGGGCGTCGAAGTAGATCATCCCCTCGTCCCGGAGCACCCCGGTGCCGACCATGTCCCGTACCCGCTCGTGGTACCGGTCGGCGGAGCCGAAGAGGTCCGTCGGCCCGGCCGACGGCCACCGCCCCCACATCTGGCTGCGATAGCTGCTGTAGGAGCTGTCCTGGCCTTGCCAGAAAGGGGAGTTGGCGCTCAGGGCGAGCAGCACGGGCAGCCAGGGGCGCATGCGGTCCAGTACGGCCACGCCCTCCTCGTCGGAGTCCACCGAGACGTGCACATGACACCCGCAGGTGAGCTGGTCCGACAGGGTCAGTCCGAAGCGCTCGGCCATCCACCGGTACCGGCTGTCCGCGGTCAGCGTGGGACTGACCGGCAGGGGAGAGGTGCCGAGGGCGGCCACGGCGGCCCCCGTCCGCCCGGCGAGCCGTCCCGCCTCGGCACGGCACCGGCGGATCTCGGCCGCGAGTTCGTCCGCCCGGGTCTGCGGGGCGGTGGCGAACTCCACCTGCTGGCGTTGCAGCTCCGACTCGAAGACCTGCTCCCCGTCGGACCTGACCGATCCGTCGGCCTGCGCCAGTACGGCCGCCGCGACGGCTCGTGGTTCGCCGCTCTCCGCGTCCACCAGGAGGAGTTCCTCCTCCACTCCCACGCTGCGCACGCGGCCGTCCTCCCTGGCCGGTCCGGGGACCGGTCCCCTTCAGTGCGTCCCGTCGGTCCCGGCGGACCCCGCGATTACCTTGTCCTTGCCCTCGAAAAGGGCGTCCAGTCCCTCCCGCGCGACCTCCGCCGGGTCGCCCTTCTCCCCCTGGCCGACCTGAGTGTCGTCCATCTCCGCCCGGTGGAAGAACTCGGTCTCGGTCGGGCCGGGCATGAGCGCGGTCAGGGTGACGCCGGAGTCCTTCAGCTCGCTCTGCAACGCCTGGGTGAAGGACTGCACGAACGACTTCGACGCGTTGTACACGGCCTGGAAGGTACCGGGCGTGGCGGCGGCGACGGACGAGGTGACGAGGATGCGGCCCTGGCCGCGGGAGACCATCGCGCGCACGACCCGCTTGGCCAGATGCACCGTCGCGCGCACATTGAGGTCCACGATCTCCAGCTCGTCCTCGAGATCGGTGTCCGCGAAGGCACCGCCCTGCCCCACACCCGCGTTCAGCACCGCGACCTCCAGGGGACGGTCCGTCGCGGTGACCGCCGTCCACAGCTCCTCGGCCTGGTCGTAGTGGCGCAGGTCGGCCCGGACCGGCTCCACGGAGACCTCGGCCACCGCCCGGATCTCCTGGGCCGCCTGCCGTAGCCGGGTGTCGTTCTCGGCGTTGATGATCAGGTCGTAACCGCGCTCGGCGAGCTGTTTGGCCAGCTCGAAGCCGATACCGCTGGACGCGCCCGTGACCAGGGCGAGAGGCTTGACGTGGTTCATGGCCGGATCTCTCCCTGGACGAGGTCGGCGCGGGCGGGGGCGCTTCGCGTACCTCCCGCAGTTCCCAGATCGGCCGTTCCTGAACGGCCGGAACGCGACGGCCGGGACACGACAGCCTCCCGCGAGGGCGTTTCCGCGGTCCCGCGCGGGGAAACTCGCCGTCCATGGTGGCCAACCGTGTGCCGGTGCTGCGGGCCCGCTGGCTGACGCAGACCTTCGTCAGCTGGCCCTACGAACCGCGGACGGTCCAGGCGCTGCTGCCCGAGGGGCTCGTCGTGGACGAGTACGACGGCGCCGCGTGGGTCACCCTCACCCCGCTCCTCATGGCGGACGTCCGCGTGCTCGGCCTGCCCGCGCTCCCGACCTTCGCGGAGACCAACCTGCGGACCTATGTGCGCGGGCGGGACGGTGTGTGGTTCTTCTCCCTCGACGTGACCTGCCCGCCGTTCCTGGCGGGCCGGGCTCTCGGTGTGCCCTACCACCGGGCCGACCTGCGTGTCTCCGCCGACGGGGACACGGTCACGTACACCGGGGCACGCCGGAGCGGGGGAGCCGCCTACCGCCTGACCGTGCGGCCCGGCGCGTCCGTCGCGCCGACGGGGCTCGACAAGTGGCTGACCTCGCGGTGGCACGCGTACAGCCGACGGCTGGGTGTGTTCTGGCAGACGCCCGTCGGGCATGAGCCGTGGGCGCTGGCCGGGGCCGAGGTCGAGGCGCTGGAGCAGACGGTCACCGGCGCGGCGGGGCTCCCGGCCCCGCGCGGCGAGCCCGTGGCGCGGTTCTCCGCCCGCGTCAGCCACGCATGGGTGGGCGCGACCCGGCCCGTACGACCCCCCGATCCCACCGAACACCCGACAAGGAGGCCGGTCATGAGCGAATGGACCCCGTCCCAGGCAGAGGGCGAGCGGGACCCGGACCCCGAGACCGACGGCAGGCCCGGCCGGACCATCCACCCCGACGTGCCGCGCACGACTCCCTCGCAGGCCGAGGGCGAGCGGCTGCCGGAGGACGACGAGTAGCGAACCCGGCTACCGGAGCGCGTGCACCGCCGCCGCGAACACCGGGGGCAGCCGGGACGCCACGGGCACGATCAGCCGGGCGGTGCCCGGACGGCTGCTCGCGGCCAGCAACGCCCTGGTCAGCAGGCGGTGGCGCCGCGTGAGCAGGGTCCAGTCCCGCTCGTACCGCTCCGGCCGCCCGGCCGCGACCGCCTGCACGGCGGCCTCGGCCGTCGCCAGGGCGAGCGCGATGCCCTCCCCGGTGAGGGCGTCCACATACCCCGCCGCGTCCCCGACCAGCAGCACCCGGCCCGCGACCCTGCGCCGCACCCGCTGCAGCAGCGGTCCGGCACCGCGCACCTCGGTCGCGGGAGCCCCGCTCAGCGCGGCGGTGAGCGCCGGGAAACCGGCCAGATGCTCGTCGTACCCGCGCCGGACGCGGCTGAGGACCGCGACCCCCACCAGATCGTCGGCGACCGGGGTCACGTACGCCTCCCCCCGGCCGGACCAGTGGACCTCCACGAAGTCCGTCCAGGGGGCGACCCGGTAGTGCCGACGCAGTCCGTAGCGGCCTCGCGCACCGCCGGGCAGCTCCAGCCCGAGGCGGCGGCGGACGGGGGAGTGCAGCCCGTCGGCGGCGATCAGCCAGCGGGCGGTGATCCCGGCGGCGGTGACACGGTCGGGGCGCTGGACCACCTCGCCGACCTTGCCGTGCTCGATCCGCACACCCAGGGCGAGCGCCCGCTCGTGCAGCGCCTGGTGGAGGGTCGTACGGCGCACGCCCAGCCCCGGGCGGCCCCGGAAGGGCGCCTCGGCCCGGCGGACGCCGTCCACGTAGCGGATGCCGCGCAGCTCCCGGCCCGCCGCCTCGACACCGAGCGCCCGCAGCGCGGCGACCCCGCCCGGCATCACACCCTCCCCGCACGCCTTGTCCACGGGCGCGGTGCGCGGCTCGACCACCACGACGGTCAGCCCGGCGAGCCTGGCGTGCACGGCCGCGGCCAGCCCCGCCGGGCCGCCACCGGCGACCAGGACGTCGATCACGCCGGAACCGGCGCGTCGGCCGCGGCCAGCGCCTGGTTCTCGCACCGGATGCGCACGGTCAGCACGGCGGCGTTCAGCACCGTGAACGCGGCCGCCGTCACCCACGCCGTGTGCACCAGCGGCAGTGCCAGCCCCTCGGCCACCACGGCCACGTAGTTCGGATGCCGCAGCAGCCGGTACGGCCCCCGCGCCACCAGCGGCAGACCCGGTACGACGATCACCCGGGTGTTCCACCGCGGCCCCAGCGTCCCGATGCACCACCAGCGCAGCCCCTGGGCCCCCACCAGCACCGCCAGCATCGGCCACCCCAGCACGGGCACGAACGGCCGCCCGCCGAGCCACACTTCCAACGGGCACCCGACCAGCAGCCCCACGTGCAGCGCCACCATCGCCGGATAGTGCCCGTCACCCGCCACGATCGCCCGGCGAGCCCTGCTCCACCGCTCGTTCCGCCGCGCCACGACAAGCTCGGCGACCCGCTCGACCGCGACGGCGGCCACCAGCAGTGCGTACCAGGCCATGTGCCCCATGCCTTCCACTCGCCGACGCGCTACTCGACGATGGTGCGGCGTCCGACCGGCATCGGTCGGCGACACACCCGGACGAGCGGGCGGATGAGCCGCGGCTTGCGCCGGATGGCTAACCGGCGAGCTCCTCCAGGAGCCGGTCGATGACATCGACGCGGTCGAAACGCCCGAGCTCCGTGAAGAGGTCGCGGGCCCGACGGGCCTTCTCCACGGCCGCTTCCGGACTGCCGAGGAGGAGCGCCGTATGAGCGAGGTCGCGCAGGACGGTGGCCTGACCGCGCCGGTCACCCAGCTCGTCGTACAGGGTCAGCGCACGCTCGTACGCCTGTGCCGCCCGTTCGTAGTCGCCCAGCGTGTACCGGACCACGCCGAGTCCCCGGTCGGCGTCCGCCACACCGCGTCGGTCGCCCAACTCCTCGCAGACGTCGCGGGAGTGGCCGTAGGCGTCGACCGCCCGGCCGTACTCCCGCTGCGCGCAGTACACGTCCCCCAGGGCGCCGAGCGCCCCGGCCTTGCCGTGCCGGTCACCCAGCTGCTCGTAGACGCCGAACGCCTCCCGGTGGGTCTCGGCCGCCTGCCCGTACCGGCCCTGCGCGTAGTGCACCTCCGCCTGACCGCTCAGGGCGCCCGCCTTGCCATGCCGGTCGCCCAGCCGCTCGTACAGCTCGTATGCCTGGGCGTACGAGAAGAGCGCCTCGCGGTACTTCCCCTCGACATAGAGGATGTCGCCCAGGCTCCGCCTGGCATTGGCCTGGCCGCGTCCGTCGCCCAGCTCCTCGTAGACGGCCAGGGCCTCCTCGTGGGAGACGGTGGCCTCGGCGTACCGGTCCTGGACGTAGTGGATGTTGGCCAGTCCGCTGGTGGCATCGGCCTGGCCGCGACGGTCTCCCACCTTCCGGTACAGGAGCAGGGCCTGCCGGTGGGCCTCCTCGGCCTCGGCGTACCGGCCCTGCGCGTAGTGCACGTCGCCGAGTCCGTTGATCGCACCGGCCTGACCCCGGGTGTCGTCCAGTTCCCGGTACAGCGCTTGCGCCGCCCGGTAGTCGGTGGCCGCCTCGGGGTACTCCCCGCGGGCGTAGTGCACATCCGCCAGTCCCCGGGTGACATCGCCCTGGCGGCGCGGGTCCCGTAGGGCGCCGCTGGAGACCAGCGCGTCGCGGTACAGGGATGTCGCCTCGTCGTAGAGCCCCTGGGCGCGGTGCACATCGCCCAGGTCGCGCAGCGCGTCCACGTGGAGGGGAGTGGCGGGGGTGACGTGTTCCAGCACCAGCCGCGAGAGGGCCTCCGCGTCCCCGTACGATCCCTCGAGGTAGTGCCATCTGCCGAGTTCCAGCAGGAAGTCCGGGGCGCGGTCCCAGCCGTCATCCAGCGCGGCACGGGCGGCGGCGGAGAGTTCCCTCGCGTGGTGGTCGAGCCAGCGGCGAGCCTCCTCCGGGTCGCTCTCCGGACCGGTCTCGCTGTCCCGGATGATCCGTCCTCTGACCGCGAGACCGTTCATCAGGAAGGCGAACAGGTTCTCCCGGCTCTGGCGCTCGCCCTTTCCGCCGGTCTCCTCCGCCGCGCGTCGGCGGGCGTAGATCCGGCTCAGTTCATGGAAGGTGTACCGGGCGTGCTTGCCGATCAGCAGCTGCTCGATGCGCGTGAGCCGGATGTCCACCTCCACCACCGGCCGTCCCGCCATCGCGGCGATCCCGTCCGGACCGAAGTCGGGCCCCGGATGCCAGGCGCAGTGATGGACGAGTTCACGCAGCTCGGGATCGAGCGCGTCGTAGGCGCTGGTGAAGGCCGCCAGTTCGATGGCGTCGAGTTCCGGATACAGCCGGAACGGAGTGGCCCCGGTCAGTGAGGCGAGGAGGGAGCGGGGGGCGGCGCCGCGCTTGAGCGCCGTGGCGAGGGCCCCCAGGGCGTACGGGCTGCCGTGGATACGCTCCGCCAACTCGACGAGACGCGGCCCGTCCTGGGTGACCCCCATCTTGCGCCAGACCGCCACACAGTCCGCTCCCGGCAGCCGGGCCAGCGCGTGGCTCCAGTCGACGGTCAGGTCGGTGAGCTCGTTGCGGCTGGAGACGAACAGCACGCTCTGCGCTCCGGCTCCCGGTAGCAGGGGCCGGAGCTGGACCGCGTCACGGACGTTGTCGAGAAGCAGCAGCAGGCGGCGGTTCTTCAGAAAGAGCCGCCATGCCTCCGTACGCGCGGTGCGGTCCCGGGGGATGCGCTCCGGCTCGTAGCCGATGTGCTGAAGCTGCTCGCCGATGACGTCGTACGGATCTCGGGGCTGCTCGCCCTCCGTCCAGCCGCGCAGATCGACCTCGATGCAGCCCGCCGGGAACAGGTGGGCGATGCGGGCCGCCGTGGCGCGCAGCAACTCGGACTTGCCCTGTCCGCTGCGACCGTGGATCAGACAGATGGCCGGAGGCGTGGAGGCTCTTCGGATCAGCTCGCTGATCTCCTCCTCGCGGCCCGTGAAGTGCGGGCTGGGCGCGAACGCCGTGTGCGACCCCCGCGCCGGGCCGGGAGGTCCCACCGGTGCTTCGCGGTACGCGCGGTTACGGACGAGCGGGATGCCGTGGCCGCCGTCGAGGGTGGCCATATGGGGTTCCGGAACGGCCCGGCCGTCCACCTTCTTGCCGCGAAGACGGTCGCGCAGTGCCTCGTAGATGTCCGCCGTGGTCAGATGTGACTGGTCCTCCCCTCGGCGGTCGTCGGACAACGGGCCCGTGAGCCCGTGCCGGAGCAGCTTGACCAGCTCCAGCGTGAAGACGCTGCCCTCCGGCGTGCACAGCGACCGCTGCGTCTCCGCGGCCGAGGTGATGACGCAGGCACCGGCGATCGCGAGCTGTGTCTTCGGCACGGCGGGGGAGCCGTCCATGTGCAGCGCGTGTCCGCTGAAGCAACTGTCGATGACGACGACCTTGCGCCGTGCGGGCGAGGCGGTCACATGGGCGCGGATCTCGGCGTAAGGGACGGACCGGTGCGGGCTGTTGTGGTGCGAGGTCCTCGTGGACAGCAGCAGGCTCTCGCCGTCGCGGTGCAGATGACCGTGGCCCGCGTAGTAGACCAGCAGCAGGTCCTCGGCCTCCTCGGCGGCCCGCTGCACGGCGTCGAGGACGGCGCTCTGCGAACTGTCGGCCGGGAGGCATGCGCAGTGCTCCCGGGGGATGCCGCCGACCACCGCGTCGGTGAGCTGGGCGCTCAGTGCGGGGACGTTGTTCCGGATGCCGCCCAGGTCGCCGAAGTGGTCGTAGGTGTCGACACCGAGGAGAACCGCCCGGCAAGCGGATGCCCCGCCCTCCGTCATGACGGAGCAAGGTCCTCGTCGGGATCGTCCGCCTCCCTGCTCGCGGCCTCGCGTTCCAGCGCGCGGATCAGTTCGGTGAGCTGCTCGGCGGTGAGGTCGCCGATGTCGTTGGCCGAGCCGCCGTGTGCGAGCGTGCGTGCCCCGGTGCGCGCGCCGGTTGCCCGCGTCGATCGCCATGTCGCGTAGGCGATGGCGAAGTTCGCGATGTCCACGGCGTGCCCGAGGACGATGTCCAGCGCCTCCAGCGCGTTCATCGTCGGCCCGGTCCCGGAGACCGGTGTCACGGCGAGCGTGCGGGTGGCCGGATCACGGCGGAGCCAGGACCGCAGGTCCGTGAGTGCCTGCTCGTCCTCGTCCGAGACGATCCTGATGTGCATGCCCGTTCCCCCGCCCGGTCCGCGTGCGCTCCAGATCCCCTCATGTTAGGCGAAACCACCGTGCGCGTCCGGAGTTCTGACGGACCGTCGGACGAGACCGGGTCGGCGGCCCCGATCGCCTCGCTCGACAGAAGCGGACCTGTTCAACGCCCGGTCGTGGCACGAGATGTCACGGTATCTTGGCCTGAACGCCCGTGCGCGGTGGGTCGCGGCGACACCGCTCACGCATCATTGCCGATGGAGTCACGTCAAACAGGAGAGTTACCCAAAGCGGTCGGCGACGGCTCAGTCGTCACCTGCTACGACTCGGGAGACAGGCCATGCAGCTCCTTCCCTTCTACCTCGTGTGCGACGAGTCCGGTTCCATGATGGGCGAAGGCGTGGACACCCTGAACACTTCCTTGCCCGAGCTGCATGCGGAGATCAGTACCAATCCCAGCGTCGCGGACAAGACCAGGTTCTGCCTGGTGGCCTTCTCCACTGAGGCCACCGTCCTGCAGCCGCTGACCGACCTCAGCGAACTGGAGACGCTGCCCTCGCTGTCGGGCGGCGGCGTCACCTCCTACGGCGCGGCCTTCCGGCTGTTGAGGGACACGATCGAGCAGGACGTCAACCTGCTGAAGAACCAGGGGCATCAGGTCTTCAGGCCGGTCGTGTTCTTCCTCTCGGACGGTATGCCGACGGACCCGGACTGGCAGACCTCGCTCCGGGACCTGAACTCCGCCGCCTTCGCGCCGAAGATCATCGCCTTCGGCATCGGCGACGCCGACCCCGCCATTCTGGCCGAGGTGGGCAACTTCAAGGCGTTCATCCAGCAGGACCCGACCGTGCGCCCCGCCATGGCCCTGCGCGAGTTCGCCACCAGCCTCACCCGGTCCATCGTCACCTCGGCGGCCAGCGTCTCGTCCCGTGAGAACCGGGGATTCACCCTCCAGGTCGATGACCAGGTGCCCGGCTTCAGCTCTCTCTCCCTGGACAAGCTGTGAACGGCGCCGTCGAGCACGGCGACGGGAATCCGGCTCGCGCCGCGGCGGCGCCGAGGCCCGCGCATCCGGCTCCCGAGGTGGCGACGGGACCGGACGCCGGTCCAAGGCCCGACGGGGAGACCCCGGGTGAGCACACGGCGCCGGATTCCCCGGCGGGAGCCGTGGCGGTGGCGGAGAGCGCCGGGCCGGAACCCGGTGTACTGCGCGGTGTGGCCGAGCACATCGGAAGGCGGCCCCCCAGCTATCCGCCGTATCCGCGCGCCAAGCCGTCGATGCGGAGCGGCGACCGACTCGCGGCGCTGGCACCGGACATGCTGCTGGACGGGATAGCCGTCGGTCGGCTGACAGCTCTGGGAGTCTCGGTGCGGGGAGATTCCCATCGCTGGGAAGGGCAGTGTCGGCAGGACTCCATGGCGATCGCGCGTATCGGCCCGCCCGACACGGAGATGCTGGTGCTGGCCGTCGCGGACGGCGTCAGCTCGGCCGGGCGCTCCCATGTGGCCTCGCGGGATCTCGTGCACCAGACGGTCGCCAATCTGGACGAGCAGGCGGAGACCGTACACCGGGCTTTGCGGGAACGGGACGAACCCCAGCTCAACGGCCTCGCCAACAAGATCATCGGACAGGCGGTGGGGGAACTCCGGCCCAAGTGGCGGGCCCAGGCGGGCGACCGCTACCACGACCGGGACCACGCGACCACGCTCCACGTCCTGCTGGTACCGGTCCTGGCCGCCATCCGGGAACGTCTCCTGCTGAGCGTCGGAGACGGTGGCCTCCATGTGTGCCGCGGCGGTGCCTGGACGAGGGGCGACCAGGAGTCCGAGCCCGCGCCGCTTCTCGACCCGCGGACCGCCGCACTGCCCGGCTCCTACGACACCGTGGAGACGCTGCTGTTCTCCTCGTCCCCGGCGGACGTCCTGATGGTGGCCACCGACGGGATGACCGGGCCGCTGCACCAGGAACGCGAGTTCGCCGACCGGCTCGCCGGTCACTGGGGGAGGGGAGAGGTCCCGGCGCCGTCGGACTTCCTGTGGCAGGCGCAGCTTCGGGCGAAGTCGTACGACGACGACCGCACGGTCGTGTGTCTCTGGGAGAGAGGACCGGGCGATGCGGATTGACGGCGGGGCGGACATCGAGCTGTCCTCCCTTCCCCTCGGAAGTCTGGTCGGCAGCGGAGGCCAGGGCCAGGTACTCGAGCTGGCCGGGACCGACGTCCTGTGCAAGAGATACCGGGACCCCGCGGGGACCAACGGTGAGGCGCTCGCCGTGCTCGCGGCGTTCCGTCAGCGCCTGGCGCCGGTGGAGCGCGAGTTCCTCGACTCGATCGCGGCATGGCCGCTGAGCCGGGTCACCGACCGGGGACGCGGTGTGGGGTTCCTGATGCGTCGTGCGCCGGGCGAGTTCTCGTGGCGGACACCGCAGGAGACGAGCAAGCTGCTGGAACTGCAGTATCTGATCCGGCCGTCCAAGGTCGGTTACCGGACGATCCCTCAGCCCACGCCGCCGGAGCGTCGCGCTCTGGCGCTGGCCTGTGCGCGGGTCGTCGACTGGTTCCATCGCCGGGGAATGGTCGTGGGCGACATCTCGCACGCCAACGTGCTGTGGAGTCTGCGGCCGGAACCCCGGGTGTTCTTCCTGGACTGCGACGGCTTCCGTCCGGTCGACGGTGTGACGGTTCTGCCCGCGACCGACACACCGGACTGGAGTGACCCGCTCACCCCGCCGTCCCAGCACGACTTCGACAGCGATGCCTACAAGACCGCCCTCGCGGTCACCCGGATCATCGCCCAGAACCCCTATCTCGTACCGGGCGACGGCCTGGACCCGGTTCCCGAGAGTCTGGACCGCTACCAGGAGGCCGCGGTGCGCAGGCTCTTCTCCGACGCGGCCGGGGCGCGCCGTACGCGGCCGGTGCTGAGCGAGTGGCTCCATGCCCTCAGTGACCATGGCAGGGAGGCGCTGCAGACCCCGCTGTTCCCGGAGGAGACCGGCGACACCAGGCCGCTGTATCTCGACCTGGACCAGCGCACCGAGGAACCCGAGCAGACCACTCGAGTCGACCCGGACCCGGCGGAGCCCGAGCCGCCGCTCTCGACACCGCCCCCCTCCCGCGAGGTCCGCGACCGGAAGCCGATCAATCTGAGGGTGTCGGGGCGGTAGTCCGGGGGCTGCCCTCACTCACCAGCGCAACAACACCAACTCGCAGGCCAGCCCCGGCCCGATCGCCAGCAGCAGCCCCGGCGTGCCGGACGGTGGGGGGCGGTCGGTGAGGGTGTCGCGTAGTACGTGGAGGACGGAGGACGAGGAGAGGTTGCCGACCTCCGCCAAGTGGCGCCAGCTCAGGGCGAGTTCCTCGGTGGGGAGGTCGAGTACGTCGGTGACGGCCTCCAGGATGCGGGGGCCGCCGGGGTGGCAGACCCAGCCCGTCACGTCCTGTGGCTTCAGGCCGTGGTCGCCGAGGAACTCCTCGACGTCGTCGGCGAGATGGCGGCGCAGCACCTGGGGGATCTCCGGGTCGAGGACGACCTTGAAGCCGGAGTCCCCGATGTCCCAGCCCAGGGCGCCACCGGCGTCCGGGTACAGACGGCTGCGG
The DNA here is from genome assembly GCF_044903645.1 of Streptomyces sp. NPDC002176. Classification (NCBI taxonomy): domain Bacteria; kingdom Bacillati; phylum Actinomycetota; class Actinomycetes; order Kitasatosporales; family Streptomycetaceae; genus Streptomyces; species Streptomyces sp. NPDC002176. Next base: position 629,697 of record NZ_JBJDQW010000001.1, on the reverse strand, counting down.
GCGTCCACGATCGTGGGGCCCATGCACCCGTCCGCGCGACCGGCGCCGCGGGCCACCACGGCGGTGGCGCCGTCGCCGAAGAGGCCGGTGGCGACCAGGTTGGCCGTCGAGGCGTCGCCGCGCTGGAGGGTGAGCGAGCACAGCTCGACCGACAGCAGCACCGCCACCTGGTCCGGCCGCCCCAGCAGGAAGTCGTGCACGCGGGCCAGCCCGGCCGCGCCCCCGGCACAGCCCAGCCCGAACAGCGGCACCCGCCGCACGTCCGGCCGCAGTCCCAGGCGGCCCGCCACCCGCGCGTCGACGGACGGGACGGCGACACCGGTGACCGAGGTGAAGACCAGCAGATCCACGTCGGCCGCCGTCAGCCCGGCCTCTCGCAGCGCCTCCCGGACCACCCTGGCGCCCAGATCGGTGGCGGTGGCGATGAAGATCTCGTTGGCGGCGCCGAAGCCGTCCAGCGTCTCGTACCGGTCGAGCGGCAGGGTCATGTGGCGGGAGCGGACCCCGGCGTTCTGGTGCAGCCGGTCCAGCAGCTCGCGGTCGGCGCCCTCGGGCAGACAGGCACGGGCCACCATGTCGGTGATCTCGGACTGGGCGAAGCGATACGGCGCGAGGGCACCGTGCACGGCGGCGATCCGCGTCATGAGGCTCCCGTACGTCGACCGGCCCGGGGTGGACTCAGCAGTCCTTCCCGCGACCGGTACCCCGGCACCAGAGATCGCCCGTCCGGCGGTTCCTGATCGTGGTGCGCCGGGTGGGCTCCTACGATCGCCGGGTGGTGACTCCCGAGCAGTCGACGTTCCCGGTCCGCACGGTTTCCGCCCTGGCCGGGGCCTGCCATCCCGGCCCGCTGGTGGTGGTCACCGCGCTGACGGCGGCGATGGCGGTGAACGCCGGTCAGGAACCGGGCCGCTGCCTGCTGACCACCGGCGCCGTACTGGCGGGGCAGCTGTCCATCGGCTGGTGCAACGACGCCTTCGACGCGCGCCGGGACCTCGCGGTGGGCCGCCGGGGCAAACCCGTCGCCGACGGCGCGATCGAGCCCGGGCAGGTGTGGACGGCCGCGTGCGCCGCCCTCGCCCTGTGCGTACCCCTCTCCTTCGCCTGCGGACGGTCGGCGGGCGCCGTGCACCTCACCGCCGTCGCGGCGGCCTGGGCGTACGACCTGCGGCTCAAGGCCACCCGCTGGTCCTGGGCGCCCTACGCGGTGGCGTTCGCCGCGCTCCCGGCCTTCGTCACCCTGGGGCTGCCGGGACGGCCGTGGCCCGCGTGGTGGGTCGTCGCCGCCGGGGCGCTGCTGGGCGTCGGGGCCCACCTCGGCAATGTGCTGCCGGACATCCGGGACGACCTGGCGACCGGCGTACGGGGCTGGCCGCAGCGGCTGGGCCCGGAGCGCGTACGACTGCTGCTGCCGGTGCCCCTGGTCGCCGCCTCCGCCCTGCTGGCGCTCGGACCCGCCGGACGGCCCGGCGCGCGGCAGCTGGCCGCGCTGGCGGGCGCCGGGCTGATCGCGGTGGCCGGGACGGTGCTGGGCCGCCGCCGTGCGCGGGCGGCGTTCGCGGCGGCGGTCGCCGTGGCGGTGCTGGACGTGGCACTGCTGCTCGGCAGCGGCGGCCTGGGGACCGAGGCATCCTGAGAAGGGGGACCGGGCCGCATCCGCGCGGCTCCGGCGGAGCGAAGTACCCATGTGTCGCCCGGCGCCGGTGGTGGCGTCGTCGCAGGTGAACAGAGGTGAACCATGCCCGACTCATTGCAGCCGCCCGGCGAGACCCCGCCTGTCGAGGGATCGACCGCCGAGGCCCACCCCGAGCGGCCGGACGGCGGCCCCTTCGAGCACCCCCGGGTGTGGCTGTTCCTCATCCTCCTCGGCTGCGCGCTCATCGCCGCGTTCTTCCTGGTCAGGATGGTCGACCTGTGAGAGGCGCGCTCACTTCAGGCCGCTGAGCATGATCCCCCTGATGTAATGCCGCTGGAGCAGCAGGAAGAGGACCAGCACCGGCAAGATGCTCAGGACCAGGCCCGCCATCACGATCGGCATCGTGCGCGTCGGGTCCACGTAGTCCTGGAGCAGCTGGATGCCGACCGGCAGTGTCATCACGGCCGGGTTCGCCGTCGACACCAGCAGCGCCCAGATGTACTCGTTCCAGGCGTCGACGAACGTCAGCAGCCCCAGCGTCACCATGACCGGCTTGGTCTGCGGCACCACGATCCGCCACCACACCGCGAACTCCCCGGCCCCGTCGATCCGCGCGGCCTCCAGCACCTCGTCCGGGATCGAGACCATGAACTGGCGCATCAGGAAGATCCCGAAGCCGTTGACCAGGAACGGCATCGCCAGCGCCACGATGCTCACGGTCAGCCCGGCCCCGCCCCGCCCCAGCAGGTCGTTGCCGCCCGCCAGCGGCCAGTGCACCAGGATCAGGAAGTGCGGGATGAAGAAGAGGAACGGCGGGAACATCATCGTCGACAGCACCAGCCGGAAGATGAAGTCCCGGCCGGGGAAGCGGAGTTTGGCGAGCGCGTAACCCGCCAGCGACGACGTCAGCAGCACCGACACATTGATCACGGTCGTGGCGATCACGCTGTTGCGGAACAGCACCGGCAGATCGAGCTGGTCGACCGCCGCCCGGTAGTTGCCCAGGTCGAACGCCTCGGGCAGGAACCGGTACGGCAGCGTGCCGGACTCACCCGGCCCCTTGAACGACGTCATCACCATGTCGAGGAACGGCACTACCGTGAGCACGGCGCCCGTCACGACCAGCAGGTACGACAGCCACGGGAAACGGCGGCGGATCACGCGTCCTCCCCCTTGCGCCGGAAGATCCACAACTGCACCAGGGTGACCAGCAGGATCACCACGAACAGCACGAAGGCGGCGGCACTCGCGGTGCCCCAGTCACCGTAGGAGAACGCCTGCCGGTACATCTCCAGCGCGGCCACGTTGGTCGCGTCACCGGGACCGCCCTTGGTCATCACGATGATCAGCGCGAATGACTGCAGCCCGGTGATGAACTGGGTGACGCACACGAACAGCAGCGACGGCCGCAGCAGCGGCAGCGTGATCCGCCAGAAGACGGTCACCGGACCGGCCCCGTCCAGCGCGGCCGCCTCGTAGTACGACCCCGGAATGGACTTCAGCCCGGCGGTCAGGATGAGGATCGCCGAGCCGACCGACGCCCACGCCTGGACGACCACCACCGCGGGCAGCGCGGTGTCCGGGTCCTGGAGGAACGCCACCGAGTCCAGCCCGACGGCGTTCAGGGCGCCGTTGACCAGGCCGCCCGGCTCGTACATGTACTTCCACACATTGCCGACGGCGACCACCGTGGTGACGATCGGCAGCAGGTACAGGGTGCGCCACAGCCCCTGGAAGCGCAGGTTGTCGATGCAGGTGGCGACCAGCACCGAGCCCGCCAGCGCGAGGGCCACGGTGCCCAGCGCGAACAGCAGGGTGTTGGTGAGGATCGGCGTCAGGAACGTCGAGCCGTCCGCGAAGAGGCTCGTGAAGTTGTCCAGGCCGACCGGCCGGATGTCGCCGAGGTCGAACCCGGCCCAGCGGGACATCGACAGCAGCAGCGCGAAGCCGAGCGGCAGGATCAGGAAGACGGCGAAGAACAGCAGTACCGGCGCCAGGAACAGATAGGCGACGACCGCCTGATGACGGCGGGCCCGGCCGCGATGGTCCACGGCCGTCCGGGCCGGGCCGACGGAGCGCGGGCGCGGTGGCCGGGCGGTCGTCTCCGGGGTCAGGGCGTTCACCATGAGCGCGACACCTCCTGGTCTACCTGGCGGCGGATCGTGCGCAGCGACTGCTCGACCGACTGCTGGCCCGTCCACAACGCCTCGATGTTCTTGCGCAGCAGCGACTTGGCCTGCTGCGCGCCCGGCACGTTCGGCTCCGGCACCGCGTACCCCAACGCGTCGAGGAACGGGCGCAGGTTGGGGTCGCCGCCCGTGCCGAGCAGGGTCCGCATGTCGTCGGCGCGGCCGGTCAGGGAGCCCACCGACACCTGGAGAGCGCTCATCCGTGTCGCGGCCGCCCCGTTGCGCGGGCTCACCTTCTCGGTGTTGAGCCAGCGCAGGAACTCCCATGCCTCACGCGGGTGTTGGCTGGAGGTGTTGACGCCCAGCATGAACCCGGTGGCGAGGGTGGCGGGCTTGTCGCCCAGCTCCGGGACGGGCACCGGGGCCACGGCCACGTCCCGATAGGCGTCGCCCATCTGGGACTTCAGGCTGCCGGTCCACCATCCAGCGCTGATCACCATGGCCACCTGCCCGGACTGGAACGCCTTGTAGACGTTGACGCCGGGCGCGCTCGCCCCCCGGCTGACGAGACGGTGCTCCAGGTCGAGCACCGCCCGGCCGGACGGAGAGTCGATGGCGGTGCTCCTGCCGTCCCGGGACATGAAGGTGCCCCCGGACGCGTTGAGCAGGGCGAGGGTCTGGCCGACGGTGGTGGAGTCGTCGTAGGTGGAGAGGCCGAAGCCCTGGACCAGGGTGTTGCCGTACCGGTCGCGTCGGGTGGTGCGGTACGCGGTGTCCTCCAACTCCCGCCAGGTGCGCGGGGGATGGGCGATACCGGCCTCGCGGAGCAGGCGCCGGTTGTAGTAGAGGGCGTAGGTCTGCGCCTCGGTGGGGTAGCCGTAGACCCGGCCGTCCACCGACGCGGAGCCGACCGCCGCCGCGCCGTAGCCGCGGGTGATCTCCGCCGCGTCCTCGGGCGGGGCGGGCCGCAGAACTCCGGCGCGGACGAGCTGGCCGTTCCACAGGCAGTACGGCTGGAGGATGTCGGCGCCCTGGCCCGCGGCCTGCCGGACCATGAAGGTGGTCAGCAGGTCGTTGAACTCGACGGCCTTGGTGCGCACCTTCACCCGGTCGTGGGTGGCGTTCCACTCGTCGACCGGGCCCTGCAGGGCCGCCTTCAGCTCACCGCTCGCATAGTGGGAGAGCACGGTGAGGACGATGGGGTCGCCGGGCCGTCCGGTGCCCTGGTGCGGGGCGGCACAGCCCGCCGCGAGCAGGGTCGCGGCGAGCGCGAAGCGGCGGCGGCTCAGCCCGTGCGGTGCCCCGATCACCGGGCCGCCTCCCGGCGCAGCACGCGGAACACCCGCGTGGTGCCGAATCCGGTCCGGCGGTACAGCCGGGCCGCCGACGACTCCCGGTCGGTCCACAGGAACCACGCCGACCCCGCGCCCCGCGCCCGCATCCGCTCCAGGACCAGGTGCAGCAGCACCCCGCCGAGCCCCGTCCCGCGCATCTCGTCCAGCACCCCGAACGGGCCGAACCGCTCGACGGCCGACTCGTACGTGCCGTGCATCGCCCAGCCCACCAGACGGCCCGAGGGGTCCCGGGCGACGACGATCCGGTCCAGCGGGGCGCCGGTCAGGAGGCATTCCCGGATCGCGCGCGCCCAGTCGGGGACGAAGTGGACGGCGGCGAGGGCGAGGAGCGCGGGCAGGTCGTCGTCGGTGGGGGTGTCGAACTCATAGCCGTGCCGGGTCAGTTCGCCGACCCGCCGTGCGACCTCCGGCGGGAGGGCGTAGTCGGTCAGCGAGCGGTCCATCGCCACCGCCTCGTCCACCGTGCGGAAGCCCAGGGACTCCATCAGAGCGGCCGCCTCCGGGTAGGTCCCGGCGTCCAGACCGGGGAGGAAGTAGTTCGGGGTGTACGGGGCGAAGTCGACCCGGGTGCGGCCGTGGGCGAGCAGCCAGTCCAGGGCGTCGGTGAGCAACTCCCGTCCCACACCGCGCCCTCGGGCGGCCGGGTCGACGAAGAAGAAGGGGAGCCAGCCCTGTTCGGGTTCCAGGTCGGTGCCGGTCATCGGGGTCAGTCGACGCACCGCGTAGGCCGCGCCGACCAGGTGCCCGTCCTCCTCCGCCACCCGGAGCCCGGCCGGGTCGAAGTTGGCGTCGAGCAGCACCAGGGAGCGGAAGCGGTCCGCGGTGATGGGGTCGGCGGGCGCGCTCCGGCACCACGCCGCCACCAGCGGCGGACCGTCACCCGCCCGGAACCCGCGGATCAGGGTCCGGGCCCTCGTCGTGGGATCGGTCATCGACGTCCTTCCGTGTCAGGGGTAGAGGAGTACGTCGTCACCGGCCCACCGGCCGGGCGGTGCGGGCGGCTCGCACAGCGCCAGCGGGTCCCCGCCCGCGTCGACCGTACGCCGCAGTTCGTCGGAGCCCCAGAGGCGGTCGATGAAGTCACCGGACCAGGCGAAGTCGTCCGGGTACAGCCGCCGCAGCGTGCCGAGCATGGCGACGGCGGTGCGTACGGGGGCGAACGCCTCGCGGTCCGTGACGTGGAGCTGGACCCCGCGCACGGGGCGTCCGGCGTGCTTGTCGAAGGTCGGCACGTACCGCACCTCCCTGAAGTGCACACCGGGCAGCTCGAGTTCGGCGAGCGCGGGGGCGAAGCGGGCGTCGACGTACGGTGCGCCGACGGTCTCGAAGGGCTGGGTGGTGCCCCGGCCCTCGGAGACGTTGGTGCCCTCGAACAGGCAGGTGCCGGGGTAGACGACGGCGGTGGCGTAGGTCGGCATGTTGGGCGAGGGCGCGATCCAGGGGAGACCGGTGGCCTCCGCGTCCATCTCCCGGCGCCACCCGGCCGCCTTGATCACCGTCAAGTCGGCCTGTCTCCCGACGACTTCGGCCACGGCCGACCTGTTGACGCACCAGGCCAGTTCCCCGCAGGTCAGCCCGTGCCGGATCGGCACCGGCGCCCGCCCGACGAAGCTCGCGAACGCCGGGTCGAGCACCGGGCCCTCGCTGACGAGCCCGCCGAGGGGGTTGGGCCGGTCGGCCACCACGAACCGCACGCCGGTGCGCGCGGCGGAGACCATCAGGTCGAACATCGTCCAGACGTAGGTGTAGAAGCGCGCCCCGACGTCCTGGAGGTCGTACACCAGCGCGTCCACGCCACTGTTGATCAGCAGCTTGTCGAGCCGGTCGCCGTCGCGGCGGTACGTGTCGTAGATCGGCAGCCCGGTGGCCGGGTCGACCTCGTGGGACTCACTCCCGCCCGCCTGGGCGGTGCCGTACAGCCCGTGCTCGGGGCCGAACAGGGCGGCCAGGTTCACTCCCGCCTCCAACAACGCGGGTGCCGTCGGGCGCAGGTCGGGCAGGACACAGGTGTGGTTGGTCACCAGCCCGAGCCGACCGGGTCCGGCGAGTCCGGGCACCGCGCACAGCCGGGCGATCCCGGTCGTCACCTTGAAGCGGTCGTCCGTACTACTCATTTCTTCGCCCCTTATCGGAAATTCTCTTGAATGTCCCGGAATTGGGCAATGCTGCGGACACTACCTCCCGGTACCCGCGCCCCCCTGGCGACGACGTTCGCCCGTAGGAGTGGAAACCCGTTCGACTCCACCCACCACACGGCCGATCATCTGCTCATGCCACTGAGAGGGCACTCCGGCGGCCCTCGGGTGTCTGGTACTGGTGCTCGCATTTCTGGCGATCTGGGTGATCGGTGTCATCGCCCTCTTCCGGTGACCGTGGCTGGTTGGCTGGAAAGGGCTCCTTCCCGTGGGGGTTGACGCCTCGGGCGGGGTTTGCGGCAGCTATCGCGGTGGCGGGGCATCGGGGGCGCATGGGGTTTTTCCGGGCCCGGCACCAGCGGTGGAGGCCGCGTGGCCCTCTATCACGGCCCGCCGTCGCAATGGTTGCTTCACGACGACTTCAGGTCCGGGGCCCCAGGAGGGGCCATTCGGAACGTGGCGCACTCCGGTGTGACTAGCATGTGGGCGTAACCGGCTGGAAGATCGCCTTCCTCCTAGGGCGGCCGCTTCCGGACCCGCGATCGAGCGTTCGGTCGCCGATTCTTCTGCTCGCAGACCGAGGGACCGCGGAATGTCAGTTCCTGCACCGTCCGTTCAACACCGCTCGACGGCCGTCCGGCGCAGCTCGTGGGCGGTGCCCGCGGCCGTGGTGGCGGTGACCGCCGTCGCGGCCGCCGTCGCGGTCGGAGCGGCACCGTCCGGCACCCGCAGATGGACGCTCGTCGTGGCGGGCGCGGGCTGGGCGTGCGTCGCCGTGACGGTGCTCGTCGGACACCTCCTCCTGCGCCGGGCCAGGCATGCCGCCGCCACCCAGGCCGCCGAGAACGACCGGCTCCGCGCACAGGCGCAGCAAACGGCCGCGCAGAACGGCCACTTGGTCAACGTGACGCTGCCCTCCCTGCACAACCTGGTGCTGACCGGCAGCGGCGCCGCCGACGCGCTCGCGGGCGTGTCGATGCCCAACGACCAGAACCTGCGTCGGGTCGCCCAGCTCTCCGCCGGTGCCCTGGAAGAGGCGGTGGGCCGCGCGGCCGCCGCCGACGAGGAGTGCCGACAGACCCAGGACGCGCTCAACGAGGTGCTGTCCGAGGTGGACCGGCTCGCGCGGGAGACGCTGCCCGTCGCCGTGGCCCGCCTCGCCGAGGGCCGCTCCGCCGACACGGTCCTGGGTGAACTCAAGCTGCCCCAGGTGCCGTTGCTCCAGGACCTGAGCGAGCGGTTCGTCAGCGAACTGGCCCGCAGCGAGCGGCGTCAGGGCGGTACCCGGATCGCCTCCACCAAGGCGCTCAGCCGGGTGCAGGCCAAGGCCGTCAGCATGCTCGCCGACCTGCGGGCGATGCAGGACGAGCACGACGGCAAGATGCTCGGCGACCTGATGCGGCTGGACCACAAGACCTCCCAGCTCGTGCTGATCGCCGACCGGCTGGCGCTGCTCATGGGCGGCAAGACCAGCCGCACCTGGAACAAGCCGATCCGGATGGAGAGCATCCTCCGGGGCGCCATCGGCCGCATCGCCGCCTACCAGCGGGTCCGGCTGCACTTCACCTCCCAGGCCGCGATCTCCGGCTTCGCCGCCGAGGGCGTGATGCACCTCCTCGCCGAACTGGTCGACAACGCGGCGAACTTCTCCCCGCCCACCGACGAGGTCCACGTCTACGTGGAGGAGCACCGGGCCGGGATCGTCGTCACCGTCGAGGACAGCGGACTGACCATGTCCGAGGCGGCGATGAAGCACGCCGAGGGCGCCGTCGCCGGAAGCATGGCCGACCTCGCCTCCCTCCAGGGCACCCGGCTGGGCCTCGCCGTGGTCGGACTGCTCGCGCTCAAGTACCGCATCAACGTCAGCTACCGCCCCTCCTCCCGCGGCGGCACCGGCGTCGTCGTCCTGCTGCCCCGGCACCTCATCGCGCAGCAGCGCGACCCGTGGCCCGCGCAGCGGGAGGCGGCCCGCCCGGCCACCGCCCGCCCGGTCCCAGCACCCGAAGCGGCCCCCGCTCCCGAGGCCCCCGCCCCCAAGGCACCGACGCCCGCCCCGGCCCCCGTCGCCGAGGCACCCGTCCGGCCCGAGCCGCCCGTCACCGCGCCGGAAGTACCCGGGCAGACCCGGCAGGAGCCGCCCGCCTCCGCCACCCCGAACGGACTCCCCGTCCGAAGGCCCGGCCGCACCATGAGCGACGCCGAGCGCGGCCAGCGGTCCGCCCCCGAGGCCACCCCGCCCCGGAAGCGGCCCGTGCACGACGTGGGCTCCCGCTTCGGCGCCTTCCACCGCTCGCGCAAGCCCTCGGGCGACACCCTCGGCGGCCGCCCCGACCCCGAGCCGCCGACCGCCGGTTAGCCCCCCAAGCCCCACCGGGCCCGCGCCCGGCAGCCACGCCCCCCTCGTGCCCATGAGATTGGAGGAACGGGTCGGTGACCGATCAGCCGGACACCACCGTCCCATCACCCATCATGCAGACCACCGACAACAGCCTCGTCTGGCTGCTGCAGAACCTGCTGGAGCAGACCCCCGGTGCCCGGCACGCCCTGGTCCTGTCACGCGACGGCCTCAAGCTGTGCTGGACCCCCGACCTGGCCGCGGATCAGGCCGACCAGCTCGCCGCGATCTGCTCCGGCCTGCAGGCCCTGTCCCACGGCGCGTCCGTGGAGTTCGGGGACGGCTCCGGCGGCGTACTCCACTCCATGACCGCCTTCCACGGCGGCCTCCTGTGCATCGTGGGGGCCGGTGAGGGCGCGCACCTGGCCGTCGTCGCCGCCGAGGACGCCGACCCCGGCCGCCTCGGCGAGGAGATGACCGGCCTGGTCGACAAGATCGGCGAGCATCTGCGGGCCGCGCCCCGGCAGCCGTTCCAGGGGAGTACCCCCTCGTGACCCGCAAGCCGGTGGACACCGGCGCCCCCGACCGGCTCTACACGGTCACCGGCGGGCGCAGCAGCGTCGACGACACCCTGGACCTGGTCACCCTGATCGTCGCGGAGTGCCAGCCGACCACGGGCATGCAGTCCGAGCACTCCCGCATCCTGACCCTCTGCCAGCACCCGACCTCGGTCGTCGAGATCTCCGCCGAACTGGAACTGCCGATCATGGTCGTGCGGATTCTGCTGGCCGACCTCCTCGACACCGGCCGCATCACCGCACGGCACCCACCCGTGAACCCCTCGCTCCCCGATCCCGCCCTTCTCAAGGAAGTGCTCCATGGGCTCCGCAATCTCTGAGCTGCCCGCCCACCGCACGCCACTGGCCGACGCGGCGGAAATCGGTCTGAAGATCGTCGTCGTGGGCGGATTCGGCGTGGGCAAGACCACGCTGGTCCGCTCCGTGAGCGAGATCCGGCCGCTGAACACCGAGGAGGTGATGACGGAGGCCGGTGTCGGCATCGACGAGACCAGCGGCGTCGCCGCGAAGTCGACCACCACCGTCGCCTTCGACTTCGGCCGGATCAGCCTCAACGACACCATGGTGCTGTACCTGTTCGGCGCGCCCGGCCAGAAGCGCTTCTGGTTCCTGTGGGACCGGCTCTTCTCCGGCACCCTCGGCGCCGTCGTCCTGGTGGACACCCGCCGGATGGACGACTCCTGGTACGCGATAGACCGGCTGGAACACCACGGCACACCCTTCGTGGTGGCCGTCAACCGGTTCGACGACGACGCGACCCACCACTCCCTGGACGAGATCCGGCAGGCACTCGCCCTGCCCGATCACGTGCCGATGATCGACTGCGACGCACGGCTCCGGCAGTCGGGCAAGGACGTGCTGATCACCCTCGTGGACCATGTCTACACACTGGCCACCGCCCAGGAGGCGACCCCGTGACCGACCCCGGCTCCTTCTCCGCGCACCCGGCCCCGCCGCCCGGCTGCCCCGCCCACACCGACGCGGTGCGCCTCGCGGGCCTGGAGTACCAGCAGACGCCGTCGCAGATGTACCGGGCGCTGCGCCGCGAGCACGGTGCGGTCGCGCCGGTGCTGCTGGACGGCGACATCCCCGCCTGGCTGGTGCTCGGCTACCACGAGGTCGCCCAGGTCACCACCCACGACGACCTGTTCGCGCGGGACTCGCGGCGCTGGAACCAGTGGGACAACATCCCGCCGGACTGGCCGCTGATGCCCTTCGTCGGCTACCAGCCCTCGGTGCTGTTCACCGAGGGGGAGGAGCACCGGCGCCGGGCCGGGGTGATCACCGAGGCGCTGTCCGGGGTGGACCAGTTCGAGCTGTCCCGCGACTGCGAGCTGATCGCCGACGAGCTGATCGCCCGGTTCGCGGGCAGCGGCCAGGCCGAGCTGATGTCCTCGTACGCGCACATGCTGCCGATGCGGGCCGTGGTGCAGGTGTGCGGCATGCCGCTCTCGGGCGCGGACACCGAGCAGCTCGTGGACGACCTGCGGATCTCCCTGGACGCGGCCGAGGGCGACGACCCGGTGGCGGCCTACGGGCGTGTGGGTGAGCGGCTGGTGCGGCTGGTCCAGGACAAGCGGGCCGACCCCGGCAAGGACGTCACCTCGCGGATGGTGCTGCACCCGGCGGGGCTCACCGACGAGGAGATCGTCCAGGACCTGATCTCGATCATCGCCGCCGCGCAGCAGCCGACCGCGAACTGGATCTGCAACGCGCTGCGGCTGCTGCTGACCGACGAGCGGTTCGAACTCAGCGTGTCCGGCGGCCGGGTCAGCGTCGGCGAGGCGCTGAACGAGGTGCTCTGGCTGGACACGCCCACGCAGAACTTCATCGGCCGCTGGGCCGTACGGGACACCCAGCTCGGCGGCCGCCGGATCAAGGCCGGGGACTGCCTGGTCCTCGGGCTGGCGGCCGCCAACACCGACCCGGGGCTCTGGCCGGAGGGCCATGTGGGCGCGGAGAACGCCGCGCACCTGTCGTTCAGCAACGGCGAGCACCGGTGCCCCTACCCGGCCCCGCTGCTCGCGGACGTCATGGCGCGTACCGCCGTGGAGACGCTGCTGGAGCGGCTGCCCGACCTGGTGCTGGCGGTGGACCCGGAGCAGCTGACCTGGCGGTCGTCGATCTGGATGCGGGGCCTGACGACCCTGCCGGTGCGGTTCACCCCGGTCGACGGCTAGCCGGTCGCCGCTGGGCCCCGCTCGGGGCCCAGCGGTACCGCGCTGGCAAGGCGGTCAGGCGTTCACCGGGGTGAACCGCACCGGCAGCGCCTGGGGTCCACGGGTGAACACACCCTGCTCGACCGGGTCGAAGCCGTCCGCGAACCGCAAGTCCGGCATGGCGTCCAGCAGTTGGGCCACGCCGATCTCGACCTCGGCCTTGGCGAGCAGCGCGCCCACGCAGAAGTGCCGGCCCAGCGCGAACGCCAGGTGGTCGGCGGCCGCCGAGAAGGCGTTCGTGGCGGTGAGGTCCTCGCGGAAGATGTCGAAGCGGTCGGGCTCGCGGTAGCGGTTCTCGTCGCGGTTGGCCGAGCCGATCAGGCAGGTGACGGTGACCCCGGCCGGGATGGTGCCGCCGCTGAGCTGCACCTCGGTCGCGGACTGCCGCATGATCATGTGCACCGGCGGGGTGAAGCGCAGGGTCTCGGCGAACGCCCGCGGGATCAGGCTGTGGTCGGCCCGGACGGCGGCCAACTGGTCGGGGTGGGCCAGCAGGTTGGCGAAGATGCTGGCGATCGCCTTGTCGGTGGTCTCACCGCCCGCCGCGAGCAGCAGGCTGCAGAACGCCTTGATGTCCTCGTCGCTCATCCGCACCCCGTCGACCTCGGCGGCGCACAGCACGGACAGCAGGTCGTCGCCCAGGTTCTCGCGGCGCTCCTTGATGATCGGCAGCATGTACTCGGCGAACTCCACCCGGGTGCGGTCGCCCGCGGCGGCCACCTCCGGGTCGCCGGACAGGTTGCCGAGGAAGGCGATGACGGTGGTGTACCAGCGGTGGAAGCGGGCGTGGTCGGACTTGTCCAGGCCCAGCATGTCCGCGATCACGTTGACCGGGAAGCGGGTCGCGTAGTCCGTGACCAGGTCGGCCGAGCCGGTGTGCCGGAAGGCGTCGATCAGTTCGCGCGAGTTGCGCTCGATGACGGGCAGGAACTTCTCCTGGAGGTCCCGGCCCCGGAAGGCGGGGGCGACCAGGGCCCGGCGCACGGCGTGCTCACGGCCGCTGAGCTGGAGGATCGTCTTGCCGTGCACCGGCTCGATCTGCCAGTCGTAGTTGTCGGTGGTGAACTCGCCTTCCTTGTCCTTGAAGACGCGCTCGACGTCTTCGTACCGCGAGATGATGTAGCTCTGCGTGGCCTCGTGCCAGATGAGGGGCGAGGTGTCCCGCATGAGGCGGTACACGGGGTAGGGGTTCGCCGCGAACTCGGGCGAGAGGATGTCGGGTATCTGTGCCGCAGTGGTCATGATGCTCCGTCGGGACCGGGAATGACGTGTTCCGTAAGGTTATTGATCATTCGTCAGCCATGACACCCCCTGAAGGCTTCGACTGGGGCACGGTGCCCGCCTTGGCCGGATACTGGTCGGCCGAAAGCGGGGCGCGCGGTCGGTTCTTCGGTTCCGATGTCCTGATCTGGTCGGTCCGCCGGGGTGTCGGGGGCGAAAACGGGGCGCACGGTCGGCGCACGGGAGCGTGTGGTGGAGTCGTGTGCGCTCAAGTGAGAGCGCGGCGGCACATGCGCCGGATCGGCCGGATCGACGTGGGTCATATGCGGCTGAACTGCCGCACTCGGGGCGCCTGTTGGCCGAATGGTGGGTGATGAACGCCGTTAGGCATATGCCTGGGGCAGCACAGATGATTATTGCGTGCTCTATTACCCATCGGTAATCGATCGAACGAGTACCTCCGATCGTGGACTTTCCCTTAGTGTGATGAGTGTGAATGAACAGGGTCCGGGCAGTCTGGTTCCGACCGGCCGCACGGGAACTGTCATCTCGGGGATGGAGCGATTCGCTCCTTCGTTCGATCTGACGCTCCGTTCGGATCGGACAAGCAGTCCGGGAGCCGCGGAAACGGAATGCGCGGCGGCTCGGAGAAACAAGCTGATGTACGTGCCGCCAAGGGGGGCGTCGTGGTCAATCCTTTCGACGATGAGTCGGGCAAGTTCCTCGTGCTCGTGAACGAAGAGGGTCAGTACTCGCTCTGGCCGGCGACGCTCGCCGTGCCGGGCGGCTGGCGCGCCGAGGGCCCGGAGGGGTCGCGCCAGGAGTGCCTGGACGCGATCGAGGCCAACTGGACCGACATGCGGCCCGCCAGTCTGGTGCGGGCGATGGCGGCCGACGGCTAGGCCGTCCCGCGACCCCGGCCCGTCCGGGGTGTCATGCCTGGTCGCACGGCATTTCGCCGCCAAGTGATCCCCTGGGCGCCGCTCTCGCCCTGGGGGCCACCCGGTCGGCGCGCCGGACGACCGTCACCGCCGGCGAGACGCTCGCGCCGGTTCCCGTTCCCGCTCGCCAAGGTCCCGGCGGCCCGCCCGGCCGCGGGGTCGACGCGCGTGGATACGACGGGCACTCGTGCGCCGGTAAGCGGAAGTGCGGATGGGCGCGGCCGTTTCGACATCTCGCAGACGCACTTTCTTTCTTTCACCGTCACGGAAACGCCATGGGGCGAATCGCTGCACGCGCATGCGTTCTCCCTGGGCTTTCCTTACCGTCCCCGGAACCTCTCCCCAAAGGTTGATCCCGCATGCGTGAAAACCGCTCGGACGCGTTCGCTGTGACGCCCGAAGAACCGTTCGAACTCACCATCGCCCAGCAGGGTGTGTGGTATGGGCAACTGGTCGATCCGGACAGCCCCAAATACAACATCGGGGAATGCCTGGAGATCCGTGGCGGCCTCGACGAGGGGTTATTCGCCGCCGCGGTGGACCGGGCGGTCTTCCTCCACGACAGCTTTCACCTGGAGTTCGTCACTGACGGTGAAACGATTCGCCAACGGGTGGTCCGCCCCGGACCGGACGCCCCGAGCCGACTGCACCGGGTCGATCTGAGCGGCGAGGAAGACCCGACCGCCGCGGCCGAACGGTACATGGCCGACGACATGGCCACCGTCGACCGACTCACGCGTCCGCAGCACCATTTCGCGCTGCTGCGCCTCAGCCCCACGCTGCGTTACTGGTACATCCGGTACCACCACATAGCCGTCGACGGCCTCAGCGGCGCCCTCTTCGCCCGCACCGTCGCCGACCTCTACACCCGCGCGGTCCAGGGCGGGGACCCCGCCGAGATCACCGCCGCACCCCTGCGTGACCTGGTGGACGAGGAAGCCGCCTACCGCGCCTCCGGCCGCACCGAGACCGACCGCGCCTACTGGACCGGCCGGTTCACCACCCCCGCCGGGGACGGTCCGCAGGCCGACGCGGACACCCGCGCCGCCACCCCGCTCATCCGCCGCCGCACCGACACCCCGGCCCCGGACGCCACCTCCGACGCGCCGGTCCAGCTGCACTCCGGCGAGACCCTCCCCGTCACCGTCCTGGACGAGCTGCGCCGCCTGGGGAGCGACAGCCGCACCACCTGGACCGCCGTCCTCGTCAGCGCGGTCGCCGCCTACGTCGCCCGCGTCACCGGGACCCAGGACGTCCGGGTCGGACTCGCCTCCCACGGACGGCACGCCGGACTGCGCCACATCGTCGGCATGACCTCCAACATCCTGCCGCTGCGCCTGTCCGTCACCCCGGACATGACCGTCGGCGCCCTGGTCCGCGCCGTCGCCACCGAGATGCGCGGCGCGATGCGGCACCGCCGCTTCTCCCGCGAACAGCTCGCCCGCGAGCTGAGCATGGCCGACGACGGGGCCCGCCTCACCGACGTCGTCGTCAACATCATGGGCTTCGAGTACGGCCTCGACTTCGGCGGCAGCCCCGCCACCTCCCGGCTGCTGTCCATCGGCCCGGTGGACGACGTGTCCCTCTTCGTCTCCGAACGCTCCGAGGGACAGGGGCCGTTGATCGGCTTCGACACCAACCCGGAGCTGTACCACCCGGACGACGTCCGGCTGCACCAGCACGCCGTCGTCTCCTTCCTGACGGCCCTGGCCGGTGCGGACGCCGAAACCCCGCTCTCCGAACTGTCGTTGCTCGACGACACCGCCACCGCCGCCGTGCTCGCGCGGGGGCGCGGCACCGAACTGCCCGCCATGGACACCGCCCTCCCGCGCGCGTTCGCCGCGCAGGTCCGTCGTACGCCGGACGCCCCGGCCGTGGTGAGCGGGGCGCACACCCTCACCTACCGTGAGCTGGCCGAGACCGCGGCCGAGCTGTCCGGCGCGCTGAGCGGCTGGGGCGTCGGCGCCGAGGACGGCGTCGGCGTACTGGTGAACCGCTCGGCCGCCGTCGTGACGGCCACGCTCGGCGCGGTGGGCGCGGGCGCCGCGTACGTACCGCTGGACGCCGCGTGGCCCGCCGAACGGCTGGACCGGGTCGCCGGGACCGCCCGGGTCCGTGCCTTGGTGGTGGACGCCGCCAACGCCGACGCGGACTGGGTCGCGGCGGCGGCCGGGACGCTCCCCGTCCTCGTCGTGGACGAGCGCGGCCGCCTCCTGCGCGGTGCCCCGGAGCGGCCCGGGACCCCGGCCGAGGTGGAGCGGGGCGACCGCCTCGCCTACGTGATGTTCACCTCCGGCTCCACCGGCCTGCCCAAGGGCGTCGGCGTCACCCACGCCGACGTGCTCGCGCTGGCCGCCGACTCGGCCTGGCGGGACGGGGTCTCGGACGCGGTGCTGCTGCACTCCGCGTACGTCTTCGACGCCTCCACCTTCGAGATCTGGGTGCCGCTGCTGAACGGCGGCCGGGTGGTCGTCGCGCCGCCCGGCGGCCTGGAGCCGCACGTCCTGCGGGAGATGACCGAGCGGTACGGCGTCACCTCGCTGTTCCTGACGACCTCCCTGTTCAACATCGTGGCCGAGACCGACCCGGCCGCCTTCGCCGGGCTCCGGCTGGTCTCCACCGGCGGCGAGGCCGCCGCCCCCGGCCTGACCCAGCGCGTCGCGGAGGCGGCGCCCGGCACCCGGGTGCTGAACGTGTACGGGCCCACCGAGACCACCACCTTCGCCACCCGCCACCAGGTCACCGCGCACACGCCGGGCGTGCCCCCGATCGGCCGGGCCCTGGACGGCATGAACGCGTACGTCCTCGACGACCGGCTGCGCCCGGTGCCGCCCGGCGTGGTGGGTGAGCTGTACGTGAGCGGCCGGGGCGTGGCCCGCGGCTACCAGGGGCGTGCCGCGCTCACCGCCACCCGCTTCGTCGCCGACCCGTACGGGCCGAGCGGCGCCCGTATGTACCGCACCGGCGACCTCGCCCGCTGGACCGCCGACGGCGACCTCGAGTACGCCGGGCGCGTCGACGGGCAGGTCAAGCTGCGCGGGTTCCGTATCGAGCCCGCCGAGATCGAGAACACCCTGCTCGCCGACCCCGCCGTACGCTCCGCCCGCGTCCTGGTCCGCGAGGACGTGCCCGGCGACCCGCGCCTCGTCGGCTACGTCGTGCCGGAGCCCGGTACCGCACCGGACGCCGCCGCGCTCGCGCGTGCCGTGGGCCGGACGCTGCCCGCCTACATGGTGCCGTCGGCGTTCGTGCTGCTCGACGCGCTGCCGCTGAACGCCAACGGCAAGCTCGACCACCGGGCCCTGCCCGCACCCCGGGCCACCACGGCCGCCGGGCGTGCCCCGCGCACCGCCCACGAGGAGGTGCTGGCGGGCCTGTTCGCCGATGTGCTCGGCCGGGACACGGTCGGCGTCGACGACGACTTCTTCGTCCTCGGCGGCCACTCCCTGCTCGCCACCCGGCTCACCGGGCGGATACGCACCGCGCTCGGCGCCGAACTCGACCTGCGGACCCTCTTCGAGCACCCCACGGTCGCGTCGCTCGCCGCCGTGCTCGACACCTCCGGCGCGGCCCGCCCCGCGCTCGTCCCGCAGGACCGGCCCGACACGGTGCCGCTGTCCTTCGCCCAGCGGCGGCTGTGGTTCCTCAACCAGGCCGAGGACTCCGGCGACACCTACAACGTCCCCCTCGTCCTCGACCTCGAAGGCCCGCTGGACACCGACGCCCTGCGCGGCGCCCTCGCCGATGTCGTCGTCCGGCACGAGAGCCTGCGCACCGTCTTCGCGGAGGAGGACGGGGTGGCCCGCCAGGTCGTCCTGGCCGCCGCGCACGCCGCCGATCTGGTCCCGCTCGCCGTGGAGGAGCCCCCGGCCGGGGCGGACGCCGAGACGTGGGCCGAGGAGGCGGTGGCCCGGCTGGCCGGTGCCCCCTTCGACCTGGCCGGGGGCGTCGCCTTCCGCGCCGGGCTGCTGCGGCTCGCTGTCGACCGGCACATCCTGGTCCTGGTCCCGCACCACGTCGTCGCCGACGGCTGGTCCCTCGCCCCGCTGAGCCGGGACGTCGGCGCCGCCTACCGGGCCCGGCTGGCGGGGGAGGCCACCCCCGACTGGCCCGCGCTGCGGGTGCAGTACGCCGACTACGCCCTGTGGCAGCGGGAGTTGCTCGGGGAGGACGATGACCCGGACAGCCTCGCCGGACGGCAGCTCGCCTACTGGCGCCAGGCACTGCACGGCGCCCCGGACCTGCTCGAACTGCCGCTGGACCGGCCCCGCCCGGCCGTCCCGAGCCACCGCGGCGGGGCGGTGCCCTTCGAACTGCCCGCCGACGCGCACACCGCGCTGACCGGGCTGGCCCGTGCGGCCGGCTGCACCCCGTTCATGGTGCTCCAGGCCGCCCTCGCGGTGACCCTGCGCGCCCATGGCGCGGGGGAGGACATACCGCTCGGCACCGCCGTCGCCGGACGCGCCGACGAGGCGCTGGACGACCTGGTCGGCTTCTTCGTCAACACGCTGGTGCTGCGCACCGACCTGTCCGGCGACCCGACCTTCCGGGAACTCCTGGGCCGGGTCAAGGAGTTCGACCTCGCCGCGTTCAGCCACGGCGACATCCCGTTCGAGCGGATCGTGGAGGCGGTCAACCCCGAGCGCTCCGGCGACCACCACCCGCTCTTCCAGACCATGCTGGTCCTCCAGAACCAGGAGCGGGCCGGGATCGACCTGCCCGGCATCACCAGCCGCGACCGCTCCGGGCACACCGGGATCAGCAAGTTCGACCTGACCTTCTCGCTCACCGAGAACGCGGCGTCCGCCGACCGTACCGAGCCCGCCCAGGGCATCGGCGGCTACCTCGAGTACGCCACCGACCTCTTCGACGAGGCCACCGCCCGCGCCCTGTGCGACCGGTTCGCCCGCGTCCTCACCGAGGCCGTCGAGCACCCCGACCGCCGCGTCGGCGACCTCGACCCGCTCGGCCCCGGCGAACGCGACCGGCTGCTCGCCCAGGGACACGGCACCGCCCGCCCGCTCCCCACCACGAGCGCACCGGAAGCCGTCCGCGAGTGGGCCACCCGCACCCCCGACGCGATCGCCGTACGGGACGCGGACACCCACTACACCTACGCCGAACTCAACGCGCGGGCCGACGCGTTGGCCCGGGTGCTGCGCGCACGCGGTGCGGGACGCGAGACGCTCGTCGCGCTCGCCCTGCCCCCGTCCGTCACCTCGGTCGTCGCCATGCTGGCCGTCCTGCGCGCCGGTGCCGCCTACCTGCCCGTGGACCCGCGCTACCCGGCCACCCGCATCCGGCACATGTTCGCCGACGCCCGCCCGGTCCTCCTGCTCACCACGAGCGACGTCCACGAGACGCTGCCGCACACCGACGTACCGTGGCTCGACCCCGGTCTGCCGGGCGACGGCGGAAGCGAGCCGGAGCAGCGGCTCCACCCCGCCGACCCGGCCTACGTCATCTACACCTCCGGCTCCACCGGCCGCCCCAAGGGCGTGACCGTGCCGCACGGCGCGCTCGCCAACCACATGGCCTGGATGACCCGGCACCTGTCCCTCACCCGGGGCGACCGGGTCCTGGCCCGCACCTCCACCAGCTTCGACGCCTCCGTGTGGGAGCTGTGGCTGCCGCTGATGAACGGCGCCGAGGTGTGCGTGCTGCCTGACGGCGCCAACCAGGACCCGCGCGCCCTGGTCGGCTGGATGGACCGGTTCGCCGTCACCGTCGCCCAGTTCGTGCCCTCCCACCTCGCGCTCGTCCTCGCCGAGGCCGCCGACGCGGCGCCGCTGCCCGCGCTGCGCGCCGTGCTGTGCGGCGGCGAACCGCTGCCCCGCGCCCTCGCCGACGACATCACCCGCACCTGGCACGCCGAGGCGCACAACCTGTACGGCCCGACCGAGGCCACCATCGACGCCACCGCCCACCGGGTCCCCGCGACCGGCGAGGGCCCGGTGTCCGAGACCGTGCCGATCGGCCGTCCCGTCGACACCATGCGCGCCTACGTCCTCGACACCCGGCTGCGGCCCGTCCCGGCCGGGGTCACCGGGGAGCTGTACCTCACCGGACCCAACCTCGCGGGCGGCTACCTGGGCCGCCCCGGCCTGACCGCCGAACGCTTCGTCGCCGACCCGTTCGACCCCGACGGTGCCCGCATGTACCGCACCGGCGACCTCGTACGGTGGAACCGGCACGGGCTCATCGAGTACGTGGCCCGCGCCGACGATCAGGTCAAACTGCGCGGCTTCCGCATCGAGCTGGGCGAGGTCGAGGCCGCGCTCCTCGCCCGCCCCGGCGTCAGCGCCGCCTGCGCCGTCATCCGCGAGGACACCCCCGGCACCCGCCGACTGGTGGCCTACGCCGTCACCGCCGAAGGAGCGCCGCGCGCCCTCACCCTGCGAGACGACCTCGCGGAGGCGCTGCCGCACTACATGGTGCCCGGCGCCGTCGTCGTCCTCGACGAACTGCCGCTGCTGCCCAACGGCAAGGTGAACCGGCGCGCTCTGCCCGCACCCGAGCCCGAGCCGGAGGCCGAGACCTCGGTGGCCCCCGGCCGGGGCACCCCGCAGGAGGAGCTGCTCGCCGGGATCTTCGCCGACGTCCTGCACCGCCCCGCCGTCGGCCCGCACGACAGCTTCTTCGACCTCGGCGGCCACTCCCTGCTCGCCATGCGCGTCGTCAGCCGCGTCCGCGCCGTCCTCGGGGCGGAGGTCGCGGTGCGCACCCTCTTCGAGCACCCGACCGTCGCCGGACTGGCCCGCGCCCTGGACACCCCCGGCCGGGCCCGCCCCGCCGTCCTGGCCGCCACGCACCGCCCCGAGCCGCTGCCGCTGTCCTACGCCCAGCAGCGGCTGTGGTTCCTCAACCGGCTGGAGGGGCCCAGCTCCACGTACAACATCCCGCTCGTCCTCGAACTCGACGGTGCCCTGGACCCGGACGCCCTGCGGGCCGCGCTCGGTGATGTCATCGAGCGGCACGAGGCGCTGCGCACGCTGTTCCCCGAGCGGGACGGCGTACCGCACCAGACGGTGCTGCCCGCCGAGGCGGCCACGCCCGCGCTGCTGGTGGTGAGCACGGCACCGGCCGACATGGACGCCACCGTGCTGGCCGCCGTGCAAGAGACGTTCGACGTCACCACCGACCTGCCGCTGCGCGCCCTGCTGCTGCGCTCCGCGCCCGAACACCATGTGCTGGTCCTCGTCGTCCACCACATCGCCGGTGACGGCTGGTCCCTCGCCCCGCTCGCCCGCCACCTCGGCACCGCCTACCGAGCCCGGCTGGAGGGCGCCGAGCCGGGGCTGACCGTCGGCACCCCGCTCCAGTACGCCGACTACACCCTCTGGCAGCGCGCCCTCCTCGGCGAGGGGGACGCCGAGGACGACGGCGTGCTGCGCGGCCAGCTCGACCACTGGCACACCGCGCTCGCCGGGATGCCCGGCCTGATCGACCTCCCGCTGGACCGGCCGCGCCCGGCCGCCGTCGACCCCCGGGGCGGGACGCACACCTTCGAGGTGCCCGCCGAGCTGCACACCCGGCTCAAGCGGCTGGCACGGGAGTCGGGCAGCAGCCTGTTCATGGTGCTCCAGGCGGCCGTGGCCACCCTGCTGCACCGGCACGGCGCGGGCGACGACATCCCGCTCGGCTCACCCGTCGCCGGTCGCACGGACGAGGCGCTGGAGGACCTGGTCGGGTTCTTCGTCAACACCCTGGTGCTGCGCACCGACCTCTCCGGCCGCCCCACCTTCCGTGAACTGCTCGTACGGGTGCGGGAGTTCGACCTCGCCGCCTACGCGCACCAGGACGTGCCCTTCGAGCGGCTGGTGGAGCACCTCAACCCGGTCCGGGCCCGCGACCACCACCCGCTGTTCCAGACCATGGTGGTGCTCCAGAACCAGGACAGCGCCCGCCCCGAACTGCCCGGCCTCACCGTCGAGGACCGGCTCGTGCACAACGGGCTGAGCAAGTTCGACCTCACCTTCGCCTTCACCGAGGACCGCGACGGCTGCCTCGGCGCCGGGGTCGAGTACGCCACCGCGCTGTTCGACCGGAGCAGCGTCGAGAACCTCACGGCCCGGCTGCTGCGCCTGCTGGAGCGGGTCGCGGACGACCCCGAACGCCCGGTCGCCGAGCACGACTTGATGACCCCGGACGAGCACACCCTTGTCGCCCGCTGGGGCACCGGCCGCGCCCTGCCCGCGACCGACGAGCCCGCCGTGCTGCCCGCGCTGTTCGCGGCCCAGGCGGCCCGCACCCCGGACGCGACGGCCGTCACCGCCGCCGACGCGACCCTGACCTACGCCGAACTGGACACCCTCTCCGCCGAACTCGCCGACACCCTCGCGGGCCTCGGCGTCGGCCCCGAGACCGGAGTCGGCGTACTGCT
This sequence comes from Streptomyces sp. NPDC002176, assembly GCF_044903645.1. NCBI lineage: Bacteria > Bacillati > Actinomycetota > Actinomycetes > Kitasatosporales > Streptomycetaceae > Streptomyces > Streptomyces sp. NPDC002176. Next base: position 606,765 of record NZ_JBJDQW010000001.1, on the reverse strand, counting down.
CGGCCGGTCCCCGGCCGTCGTGACGGCCTCGCTCGGCACCGTCCGCGCCGCCGGGGCCTACGTCCCGCTGGACGCGCGCTGGCCCGAGGAGCGGCTCGACCAGGTCGCCGGGGCGGCCGGAGTCCGGGTCCTGCTGGTCGACGAGGCCGCCTGGGAGTCACCCTGGGTGGGCGCGGCCGCCGCACGGACACCGGTCGTCGTACTGGACCGGCTCGGCCGCGTCCTGCGGGGCGGCCCCGAGCACCCCGGCCGCCCGGTGGCCGTACCGGACCCCGCCGCCCTGGCCTACGTGATGTTCACCTCCGGCTCGACCGGTCTGCCCAAGGGCGTCGGCGTCACCCACGCCGACGTGGTCGCGCTGGCCGCCGACTCCGCGTGGCGGGAGGGCGCCGCCGACGCCGTGCTGATGCACTCGGCGTACGTCTTCGACGCCTCCACCTTCGAGATCTGGGCCCCGCTGCTGCACGGCGGCCGGATCGTCGTCGCCCCCGAGGGCGTCCTGGACGCCCGCACCCTCGACGACGCGGTGCACACCCACGGGGCGACCGCCGTCTTCATGACGACCGCCCTGTTCAACGTGATCGCCGAGACCGACCCCGGCGCCTTCACCGGTCTGCGGCTGGTGTGCGCCGGTGGTGAACTGGCCTCCCCGGACGCCATGCAGCGGGTCGCGGTCCTCGCGCCCGACACCCGCGTCCTGCACGTGTACGGCCCCACCGAGACCACCACCTTCGCCACCCGCTACCCGGTGACCGCCGACCTGCCCGCCGGACCGCCGCCCATCGGCCGCCCGCTGGACGGCATGCGGCTGCACGTCCTCGACGGCTCGCTGCGGCCCGTACCGCCGGGCGTGGTGGGCGAGTTGTACCTCGCCGGACAAGGGGTGTCGCGTGGCTACACGGGCCGCCCCGGCCTGACCGCCACCCGTTTCGTCGCCGACCCGTTCGACGCGTCGGGCGGCCGGATGTACCGCACCGGCGACCTGGTCCGCTGGACCCCGGACGGGCAGATCGCCTACGTCGGCCGGTCCGACGGCCAGGTGAAGCTGCGCGGCTACCGGATCGAGCTGGGCGAGATCGAGAACACCCTCGCCTCCTGCCAGGGGGTCGCGGACGCCTTCGCCGTGGTCCGCGAGGACACGCCGGGCGACCGGCGTCTCGTGGCCTACGTGGTCCCCGCGAGCGGCGCGAGCCCCGACCCCGCCGACCTCGCCCGCGCCGTCGGCCGGTCGCTGCCCGCCTACATGGTGCCCAGCGCCTTCGTCCTGCTCGACGCGCTCCCGCTCACCCCCAACGGCAAGGTGGACCGGCGCGCGCTGCCCGTCCCCGAGCACGCGCCGGTGAGCGGACGCCCCGCCCGCAGCGCCCGCGAGGAGATCCTCTGCGGACTCTTCGCCGACGTGCTCGGTCTCGACGCGGTCGGCCCCGACGACGACTTCTTCGCGCTCGGCGGCCACTCCCTGCTGGCCACCCGGCTCACCGCCCGGGTCCGGGCCGCGCTCGGCGTGGAGGTCCCCGTCAAGACCCTGTTCGAGCACCCGGCACCGGCCGCGCTGGCCGCCGTGCTCGACGGCGCCGAGGAGGCGCGGCTGCCGCTGGAGCGGGCCGGGCACCGGGCGGACCCGCTGCCGCTGTCCTTCGCCCAGCGCAGGCTGTGGTTCCTCAACCGGTTCGAGGGCCCCAGCGACACCTACAACGTGCCGCTCGTGCTGCGGCTGGACGGCCCGCTGGACGCCGAGGCCCTGGAGAGCGCGCTGGCCGACGTGGTCGGACGCCACGAGAGCCTGCGTACCGTCTTCCCCGACACCGACGGCGTGCCGCGGCAGCTGATCCTCGACGCCGGGGCGGCCGACCTCGACCTCACGCCCCGCGACACCGACCCCGGCCGCCTGGACGAGGTGCTCGCCGCCGAGGTCGCTCACACCTTCGACGTGAGCGCCGAGGCACCGGTGCGGGCCCGGCTGGTGCGGCTCGGCGCCGAGGCCCATGTCCTCGTACTGGTCCTGCACCACATCGCGGGCGACGGCTCCTCGCTCGCCCCGCTCGCCCGCGACCTCGGCGAGGCGTACCGGGCGCGCCTCGCGCACGAGGAACCCGGCTGGACGGATCTCGCCGTCCAGTACGCCGACTACACGCTGTGGCAGCACGCGCTGCTCGGCGACGAGCAGGACCCGGACAGCCGGGCCGCCGGGCAACTCGCCTTCTGGCGCGCGGCGTTGGCCGGAGCGCCCGAGCTGCTGGAGCTGCCCGCCGACCGGCCGCGCCCCGCCGTCACCGAGCACCGCGGGGACGCGTTCCCCTTCCCCGTGGACGCCGCCACCCACCAGGCCCTCGCCGCGCTGGCCCGCGCACGCGGGTGCAGCCTCTTCATGGTGCTCCAGGCCGCCCTGTCGGTGCTGCTGTCCCGGCACGGCGCCGGGCAGGACATCCCGCTCGGTACCGCCGTCGCCGGACGCACCGACGAGGCCCTGGACGACCTGGTCGGCTTCTTCGTCAACACCCTGGTGCTGCGCACCGACCTCACCGGCGACCCCACCTTCGACGAAGTACTGGACCGGGTGCGGGAGTTCGACCTCGCCGCCTACGACCACCAGGACGTGCCCTTCGAGCGGCTGGTGGACGCCCTCAGCCCGGACCGGGCGCAGAACCACCACCCGCTGTTCCAGACCATGCTGGTGCTCCAGAACCAGGCGGGCGCCGACATCGAGCTGCCCGGTCTCACCGTCTCGGAGCAGCCGGTGCGCACCGGCATCAGCAAGTTCGACCTCACCTTCACCTTCACCGAGACCGAGGACACCGCCGGGCGGCCCACCGGGCTCGACGGCGTCCTGGAGTTCTCCACCGAACTGTTCACCCACGCGACCGCGTACACCCTCGCCGACCGGCTGACCCGCCTCCTCGCCTCCCTCGCCGCCGATCCCGGCCAGCGGGTCCACGAGACCGAGGTGCTGAGTGCGGACGAACGGCAGCGGCTGGCGGAAGCGGCCCTCGGACCGGTCCGGCCGGTGTCCGCGCGCACGGCACCCGAGGCGTTCCGCGCCCAGTGCGCCCGCACCCCCGGCGCCGTCGCGGTACGCGGCGGCGACCACGGTCTGACCTTCACCGAACTCGACCAGCTCTCCAACGACCTCGCGCACCATCTGCGCGGCCGGGGTATCGGCCGGGGCGACCTCGTCGCCCTCGCCCTGGAGGGCACCCCGGACCAGGTGGTGGCGATGCTCGCCGTCACCAAGGCCGGGGCCGCCTACCTGCCGATCGACCTGGACCACCCCGAGGCACGCATCGCGTACACCCTGTCCGACGCCCGCCCCGTCCTCCTGCTCACCCACGCCCACCGCGCCGAACAGCGCCGACTGCCCCTGCCCTTCCTCGCGCTGGACGACCGGACCACCTGGTCCACCGGCCACATCGCCCCGCCCGCGACCGCGCCCGACCCGCGCGACGCCGCGTACGTCATCTACACCTCGGGCTCCACCGGCCGACCCAAGGGCGTCGTCGTCACCCACGCCTCGCTCACCAACCACATGGCGTGGATGGCCGACCACCTGGCCCTCACCGACGACGACCGGGTCCTCGCCCGGACCTCGCCCAGCTTCGACGCCTCGGTGTGGGAGACCTGGCTGCCGCTGCTGCACGGCGGCTCCACCTGCCCGGTACCGGGCGCCCTCAACCACGACCCCGCCGGACTGCTAGGCCGGGCGCGTGAACTGGGCGTCACCATCGCCCAGTTCGTGCCCTCGCACCTCTCACTGGTCCTCACCGAGACGGCGGGCGAGGAAGCGCCCACCACCCTGCGGGCCGTCCTGTGCGGCGGCGAACCCCTGCCGCGCACCCTGGCCCGGCGTATCCGGGACGCCTGGCGGGCCGAGCCGCACAACCTGTACGGGCCCACCGAGACCACCATCGACGCCACCGCCCACCACCACACCGACGACGACACCGACACCGCCGAGGGGAGCGTGCCGCTCGGGCGCCCCATCGACAACGCCCGCGCCCATGTCCTCGACGCCCGCCTCCAGCCCGTGCCGCCCGGCGTCACCGGGGAGCTGTACCTCGCGGGCGACGGCCTGGCGCGCGGCTACCTGGGCCGGGCCGGGCTCACCGCCACCCGCTTCGTCGCCGACCCGTACGGCCCCGCCGGAAGCCGGATGTACCGCACCGGCGACCTCGTCCGGCGCGACCCGAACGGCCTGCTCAGCTATGTCTCGCGCGCCGACGACCAGGTCAAGCTGAACGGCTTCCGCATCGAGCTGGGCGAGATCGAGACCGCGCTCACCGCCCTGCCCGGCATCACCGCCGCCTGCGTCCTCGTCCGCGAGGACCAGCCCGGCGAACGGCGCCTGGTGGCCTACGTCGTGCCCGGCGGGGGAGAGGGCGCGGACGTGGCCGACGACGCGCTGCGCCGGGGGCTGGCCGATGCGCTGCCGCCCTACATGACGCCCGCCGTCTTCGTGCACCTGGACGCGCTGCCGCTGATGACCAACGGCAAGACCGACCGGCGCGCCCTGCCCGCCCCGGCCCGCGCCACCGGCAGCAGGCCGGGCGGGGAACCGCGTACCGAGCGCGAACGCGTGCTGTGCGAGGTGTTCGCCTCCGTGCTGCGGGCGGACGCCGTGCGCACCGACGACGACTTCTTCGCACTCGGCGGCGACAGCATCCTGTCCATCCAGCTCGTCAGCCGGGTCCGGCAGGCCGGGCTGGCCGTCACCCCGCGCGACGTCTTCGTGCACCGCACGCCGGAGGCCATCGCGGCCGTCGCCACCGTGCTGACCGCGGACTCCGCCGAACCCGCCGAGGCGGGCACCGGCGAGATGCCGCCCACGCCCATCGCGGCCTGGTTCCTGGAGCGGCCCGGCGCCACGGACGGCTACAACCAGTCCGCGGTCCTGCGCACCCCGGCCGACGCCGACGAGGAATCCCTCGTCGACACCCTCCAACTCCTCATCGACCACCACGACATGCTCCGCATGCGGGTCGCCCGCTCCACCGAGGAGGAGCCGGTCCTGTACGCCCAGCCGCCCGGCTCGGTCCTGGCCCGCAAGCGCCTCACCCGGCTCGACATCACCGGGCTCGACAGCGCCGCCGCGACCGCCGCGCTCACCGAGGCGGGCGAACAGGCCCGCGCCCGGCTGCGGCCCGCCGACGGCCATGTCATCGAGGCCGTGTGGGGCGACGCGGGCCCGCGCACGCCCGGCCGGCTGCTGATCGTCGTCCACCACCTGGCCGTCGACGCGGTCTCCTGGCGGGTGCTCGGCGCCGACCTGGCCACCGCCTGGCGGACGGCCACCGGCACGCCCGCGGCACTGCCGTCCGTCGCCACGCCGTACCGGAGCTGGGCCCGCCTCCTCGCCACCCAGGCCCGCACCCCCGAGCGGGAACGCGAACTCCCGCTGTGGGAAAGCGTGCTGGACACCCCCGACCCGCGCATCGGACACCGGCCGCTCGACGCGGAGCGCGACACCGCCGAGCACACCCGCACCCTCACCACCCACCTGGACGCCCGCTGGACCGGCCCGCTGCTCACCACCGCGCCCGCCGCCTTCCACGCCGGGGTCGACGACGTCCTGCTCACCGCGCTCGCCCTGGCGATCCGCGCCTGGCGCGAGGACCGGGGCACCGGCCGCACGGACGACACCGCCGTCCTGATCGACCTGGAGGGCCACGGCCGGGAACAGCTCGCCGACCACATCGACCTCTCCCGCACCGTCGGCTGGTTCACCAGCCTCTATCCCGTCCGGCTCGACCCCGGCCCCGGCCGGGTCGTCGAACCCGCCCGCTTCGACGCGACCCTGATCGACCGCGCCGTGAAGCTGATCAAGGAACAGCTGCGGGCGATACCCGACCACGGCGTCGGCTACGGCATGCTGCGGCACCTCAACCCCGCCACCCGTGACCGGCTCACCGCCCCGGACCCGCAGATCGGCTTCAACTACCTGGGCCGGTACGCCGGTTCGGCCGAGGACGCGGGCGACTGGGAGGTCCTGCTCGACGGCGGCCAGCCGCGCAGCCAGGACCCGGACATGCCGGTCCACCACGTCATCGACATCAACGCGCACACCGAGGACCGCCCCGACGGGCCCGTCCTCGTCACCCGCTGGGCGTGGCCCGGCGACCTCCTGAAGGAGGAGGACGTGGCCGACCTGGCCGACGCCTTCGCCCGCGCCCTGCGCGCCGTCGCCGAGCACGCCGAACAGCCCGACGCGGGCGGCTACACGCCGTCCGACCTTCCCCTGGTCTCCCTCGACCAGGCCCAGATCGACCGACTTCAGAACAAGTGGGGTGGACGCAAGTGACCGGGTTCCAGCTGGAGGACGTACTGCCCTTGACGCCGTTGCAGGCGGGCATGCTCTTCCACTCGCTCTACGACTCCCAGGCCGTGGACGTCTACACCACCCAGTTCGTGTTCGACCTCGAAGGCACCGTCAGGGTCTACGGGCTGCGCTCCGCCATCGGCACCCTGCTGCGCCGCCACGCCAACCTCCGGGTCGGCTTCCTCCACGAGGACCTGGACCAGCCCGTCCAGGCGGTCGCCGCCGAAGTGCCCGTACCACTGGAGGAGTTGGACCTCACGGCGAGTGGTCCCGAGGCGCTGGACGCGTTCCTCGCCGAGGACCGCACCCGCCGGTTCGACCTCACCACCCCGCCCCTGATGCGGTTCACCCTCGTCCACACCGGGCCCGGCCGGCACCGCCTGGTGATGACCAGCCACCACCTCCTCTTCGACGGCTGGTCCGTCCCCCTGCTGGTGCGCGAGCTGTTCGAGCTGTACGCGCGTCAGGGCGACGACCTCACGCTGCCCCGCGTCACCCCGTACCGCACCTATCTCGCCTGGCTGGCCGCGCAGGACCGGGCCGCCACGCTGGACACCTGGCGGAACGCGCTGGACGGGCTGGAGACGCCCACCCTGCTCGCCGGGCGGGGCACGCCCGAGGGGCCGGACTCCGCCGAGCTGCCCGAGACCCTCGTGCTGGAGCTGGACCGGGACACCACACACCGGCTGCGCGACACGGCCCGCGCCTCCCGGCTCACCCTGAACACCCTGGTCCAGGGCGCCTGGGGCCTGGTGCTGGCCCACCTCACCGGACGCTCCGACGTGGTGTTCGGCACCACCGTCTCCGGGCGGCCGCCGGAGATACCCGGCATCGAGACGATGGTCGGCCTGTTCATCAACACCGTCCCGGTACGGCTGCGCCCCGAGCCCGGCGAGAGTCTGGCCGCGCTGCTCACCCGGCTCCAGGAGGAGCAGGCGAGGCTGCTGGGCCACCAGTACGTGGGCCTCACCGAGATCTGCGGGACCGCCGGACTCGACCGGCTCTTCGACACCCTCGCCGTCTTCGAGAACTACCCGCTCGACGCCGAGGCCCTGCGCACCGCCCAGCAGGGCATGTCCGGCCTCACCGTCGCCGGGATCGACGGCACCGACGCCGCCCACTATCCGCTCACCCTCACCATCGCCCCCGGTGAGGACAGCCTCCGCATCACCTTCGGCTACCGCGCCGCCCTGCTCGACCGCGCCGAGATCGAGCAGACCGTGGCCCGCATGCACCGCCTGCTGTCCCGGATGGCGGAGGGTCTCGACGTACGGGCCGACAACGTGCCGCTGCTGCTGGAGGGGGAGCGGGAACGGCTGCTGGCGCTCGGGCGCGGCGACGAACTTCGGCTGAACGTAAGGAGCTTGAGCGTCCCGGAGGCCGTGGCCCGGCAGGCCGAGCGGCACCCCGGCACGGTCGCCGTCACCGGGGCGGGCGAGGAGCTGACCTACGAGCAGCTCCAGGAGCTGTCCACCGGACTGGCCCAGGCCCTGACCGGCTCCGGGGTCGGCGCCGAGGACGGGGTCGGCATCCTGCTCGGCCGCTCCTCCGCCCAGGTCACCGCCTCCCTCGCGGTCCTGCGCGCGGGCGCCGCCTACGTCCCGCTCGACCCGCGCTGGCCCGCCGAACGCCTCGACCGCGTCACCGAGTCCGCCCCGCTGCGCGCCCTCGTCGTGGACGAGTCCACGCGGGACAACCCCTGGGTGCGGGGGCTCGACATCCCCGTCCTCACCGTGGACCCCGCCGGACGCGTCCTCAGCGGCGGCCCCTTCGCCCCCGGCGCGCTGCCCGCCCTGTCCGGCGGCGACCGGCTCGCCTACGTCATGTTCACCTCCGGCTCCACCGGCCTGCCCAAGGCCGTCGGCGTCACCCACGCCGACATCACCGCCCTCGCCGCCGACCGCACCTGGGCCGACGGGGTGGCCGACGCCGTACTCATGCACTCCGCGTACGTCTTCGACGCGGCCACCTTCGAGATCTGGGCGCCCCTGCTCAGCGGCGGCCGGGTCGTCGTCGCCCCGTCGGGAACGCTCCAGCCCGAGACGCTCCGGGACCTCGTCGCCCGGCACGGGGTGACCGCGGCCTTCCTGACCACCGCCCTGTTCAACGTCATCGCCGAGACCGACCCCGGCGCCCTCGGCCTGCTCCGGCTGGCCGCCGCCGGAGGCGAGGCCGCCACACCGGGTGTGCTCCAGCAACTGGCCACCGCCCACCCGGACACGACGGTCCTCAACGCCTACGGGCCCACCGAGACCACCACCTTCGCCACCCTCCACCACGTCCCGGCCGACGCCCCGCCCGGCATGCCCCCGATCGGCCGCCCGCTGGACGGCATGCGGGCCCACGTCCTGGACGCGGCGCTGCGCCCGGTACCGCCCGGCGCCGAGGGCGAGCTGTACATCGCGGGCCCCGGAGTCGCCCGCGGCTACCTCGGGCGCCCCGACCTCACCGCCACCCGGTTCGTCGCCGACCCCTTCGAGGGCGACGGCACCCGGATGTACCGCACCGGCGACGTGGTCCGCCGGGACACCGACGGCCTGATCCACTACGTGAGCCGCGCCGACCAGCAGATCAAGCTGCGCGGCCACCGCATCGAGCCCGCCGAGATCGAGGCGGTCCTGCGCACCGACCCGTCCGTGCGCGCCGCCTGCGTCCTGGTCCGCGAGGACCTCCCCGGCGACCGCACCCTCACCGCGTACGTCGTCCCCGCCCCCGGCCACACCCCGGACCCCGACCGGCTGGCCGCCCACATCGGCCGCCACCTGCCCTCCTACATGGTGCCGTCCGCCATCCAGCCGCTCGACGCCCTCCCGCTGACCGTCAACGGCAAGATCGACCGGGCCGCGCTGCCCGCGCCCGCTTCGACCGGACCGGAAGCCGCAGGGCGGGCGCCGCGCGGAGCGCACGAGGAGATCGTCGCCGGACTGTTCGCGGACGTCCTCGGCGTTCCCCAGGTCGGCGTCGATGACGACTTCTTCGCCCTCGGCGGCCACTCCCTGCTCGCCACCCGGCTCGTCGGCCGGGTCCGTACCGCGCTGGGCACCGAGACCGAGATCCGCACCCTCTTCGAGCACCCGACCGTCGCGTCCTTCGCCGCCGTCCTCGCCGACGGCGACCGCCCGGCCCGCCCCGCCCTGGTCCCGCAGCCGCGCCCCGAGGTGCTGCCGCTGTCCTACGCCCAGCGGCGCCTGTGGTTCCTGCACCGGCTCGACGGCCCCTCGGCCACCTACAACATCCCCTTCGCCGTACGCCTCGACGGCCCGCTGGACCAGGAGGCCCTGCGCGCCGCACTCGACGACGTGGTGGCCCGGCACTCCGCGCTGCGCACCCTCTTCCCGGCCGACGGGGAGGGGCCGCACCAGCACATCACCGAACCCGGCGCGGCGAGCGTGCCGTTCACCGTCCAGGACGCCGACGAGGACCGCCTCGACGCGGCCGTGGCGGAGATCGCCGCCGAGGCCATCGATATCGAGACCGAACTCCCGCTCCGGGCAACGCTGTTGCGACTCACCGACGACTCCCATGTGCTGGCCCTCGTCGTCCACCACATCGCCGCCGACGGCTCCTCCCTCGCGCCCCTCACCCGCGACCTCGGCACCGCCTACCGGGCCCGCGTCGGCGGTCAGGCCCCGGCGTGGAGCGCGCCGCCGGTCGACCACGTGGACCACGCGCTGTGGCAGCGGGCCCTCCTCGGCGACGAGGACGACCCCGACAGCGTGCTGTCCGGGCAACTGGACCACTGGAAGCGGGCGTTGGGCGGGCTGCCCGAGCTGATCGACCTGCCGTGGGACCGGCCGCGCCCCGCCGTGCCCCAGCACATCGGCGCCACCCACGACTTCACCCTGGACGCCGACACCGCCCGCCGGATCGCGGACCTCGCCCGCACCAGCGGCTGCAGCGTCTTCATGGTGCTCCAGGCCGCGCTGTCCCTGCTGCTGTCCCGGCACGGCGCGGGCGAGGACATCCCGCTCGGCACCGCAGTCGCCGGACGCACCGACGAGGCCGCCACCGATCTGGTCGGCTTCTTCGTCAACACCCTCGTCCTGCGCACCGACCTGTCCGGCGACCCCACCTTCCGCGAACTCCTGGACCGCGTGAAGGAGTTCGACCTCTCCGCCTACACCCACCAGGACCTCCCCTTCGAGCGCCTGGTCGAACTCCTCAACCCCGCCCGCTCGCAGAGCCACCACCCGCTCTTCCAGACCATGCTGGTCCTCCAGAACCACAGCCCCGCCGCCCCGGTCGAACTGCCCGGCCTCACCGTGAGCCCGGTGCCGGTCGAGCTGGACGTAGCCAAGTTCGACCTGTCCTTCACCTTCACCGAGACCCACGACGACCAGGGCGCACCGGGCGCCATGCGGGCCGCGGTGGACTACGCGACGGAACTCTTCGACGCCACCACCGTGCACGCCCTCGGCGAGCGCCTCACCAGGCTGCTCACCGCCGTCACCGCCGACCCCGACCTGCCGCTGCGCGCCTACGACGTGCTGACCGACGCCGACCGCGCCCGCGTCACCGCCTGGGGCACCGGCCCCGAGGCCGACCGGCCCGAGAGCGTCCCGGCCCTCTTCCGGCGCCGGGTCCGGGACACCCCGGACGCCCCCGCCGTCCGCGACGCCACCACCACGCTCACCTACCGCGAACTGGACGCCCTCGCGGACTCCGTCGCCGCCGGTCTCGCCGCACGCGGCATCGGCCCCGAGGACCGGGTCGCCGTCGCCCTGCCCCGGACCCGCGAACTCCTGGTCACCCTGCTCGGCGTCCTCAAGGCCGGAGCCGCGTACGTCCCGCTCGACCCCGACTATCCGGCCCGCCGCCTCACCCACATGGTCGGGGACTCCCTGCCGCGCTTGCTGCTGACCACCCCCGAGGTGCGCGAGCGGCTGCCCGAGCTGCCGGTGCCGTACGTCCACGTGCGGGACCTCACGCAGGGCACGGCGCCCGCCTCCAGCGACCCCGACCCGGCGCACCCGGCGTACGTCATCTACACCTCCGGCTCGACCGGGCTGCCCAAGGGCGTCGTCGTCACCCACCAGGGGGTCGGCGCGCTGGCCCGGACGCATGCCGAGCGGCTGCGGGTCGGCCCCGGCGACCGGGCGCTGCACCTGGCGTCGGTCAGCTTCGACGCCGCGTTCTGGGAGATGTGCATGGGCCTGCTCACCGGGGCCTGCCTGGAGATCGACGAGCGTGACGCCCTGCTGCCCGGCCCCGCCCTCGCGGGCACCGTCCGGGAACGCGGTGTCACCCACCTCACCCTGCCGCCCGCCGCGCTCGCGGTGATGCCGCCCGGCTCGCTGCCCGAGGGCACCACCATCGTCCTCGCCGGTGAGGCGTGCCCGCCGCACCTGGTGCACACCTGGGCGCGCGACCGGCACCTCGTCAACGCGTACGGGCCCACGGAGACCACCGTCTGCGCCACCATGAGCCCCTTCCAGCACGCCGACGGCCCCCTCGCCCCCGACCGCACCGTGCCCATCGGCGTCCCCGTCGACGGCACCCGCGTCCACGTCCTGGACGACCGGCTGGCCCCCGTACCGCCCGGCGTGGTCGGCGAGCTGTACGTCTCCGGCGCCAGCCTCGCCCGCGGCTACCACGAGCGGGCCGCCCTGACCGCGACCCGGTTCGTGGCCGACCCCTTCGACCGCGCGGGCGGCCGGATGTACCGCACCGGCGACCTGGCCCGCTGGACCGCCGACGGCGAACTCGTCTACGTCTCCCGCGTGGACGACCAGGTCAAACTGCGGGGCTTCCGGATCGAGTTGGGCGAGATCGAGGCCGCCCTGACGGCGCTGCCCGGCATCGGGTCCGCCTGCGCGATGGTCCGCGAGGACCGGCCCGGCGACCGGCGCCTGGTGGCGTACACCGTGCCCGAGGAGGCCCAACAGGTGCCGGAAGCGGCCGAGTTGCGCGCCCGTCTCGCCGAGACGTTGCCCGACCACATGGTCCCGGCGGCCTACGTCACGCTCGACGCCCTGCCTCTCACCCCCAACGGCAAGACCGACCGGCAGGCCCTGCCCGCCCCTGAGCGGACGACACCCGGCGAGGGGATCGCCCCGCGCACCGACCTGGAACGCGAGCTGTGCACGGCGTTCGCCGAGACCCTCGGTGTGCCCCAAGTCGGCGTCCAGGACGACTTCTTCGCCCTCGGCGGCCACTCCCTGCTCGCCGTCACCCTCGCCCAGCGGATCGAGGAGCGCTGCGGCCGCCGCCTGTCCCTGCGGGACCTCTTCGCCGCGCCGACGGTGGAGGGCGTCGCCCGCCTGCTGGAGCGGACACCGGGGGAGCAGGGGTACGGCGGCGGACTCGACCTCGCCGCCGAGGTCCGCCTCGCACCGGACGTCACGGCCACCGCCCGCAGGAGCGCCCGCCCCGGCGCACGCCCGCTGCTCACCGGTGCCTCCGGGTTCCTGGGCGCGTTCCTCCTGCGGGACCTCATCGAGAGCACGGACGGCCCGGTCGACTGCCTGGTCCGCGCCGAGGACCCCCGCCGGGCCGCCGAGCGACTGCGCGCCAACCTGGAGCACTACGGCCTCTGGCAGCCCCGCTACGACACCCTGATCAACGCGGTGCCGGGCGACCTCGCCGCCCCCGGTCTCGGCCTGACCCCGGAGGACCGGGCCGCGCTGGTCCGCCGCCTCGGTCCGGTCCTGCACAACGGCGCACGCGTCAACTTCGCCGCCGGGTACGGGGATCTGCGCGCCCCCAACGTCGCGGGCACCGAGGAGCTGCTGCGGCTGCTCGCCGACTCGGCGTCACCCGGCATGCACTACATCTCGACGACCAGCGTGTTCGCCCCGGCGACCGGACCCGACCCGGTCGTCATCACCGAGTCCACCCCGACCGGGCCCCCGGCCGACCTGCCCGACGGGTACGCCCGCAGCAAGTGGGTCGCGGAGGGCCTGGTCGGACTCGCCGCCGAACGCGGTCTGCCGGTCACCGTGCACCGGCCCGGCCGGATCAGCGGCGACACCGCCACCGGTGCCTGCCAGGACCGGGACCTGCTCTGGCAGCTCATCAAGGGCTGCCTCCAGGCCGGGGCGGTGCCCGACCTGCCGTACGGCTCCACCGACTGGGTGCCGGTGGACCACGTCAGCCGGGCGGTCGTGGCGCTCACCGAATCGGCGCAGCCGGGCGGCGAGGTGTATCACTTCACCAACCCGGACGCCCCGGACCTGGGCCGCGTCTTCGCGGCGGCCGCCCGGCTCGGCCATGAGCTGAGCACCGTACCCGTCGAGGAATGGCAGGCCCGCGTCGCCGCCGACCCCGGCAACGCGGCCCAGCTCTTCCTCGGCGACGAGCCGCAGACCCGGCACGAGGCGATGGACCGGCGGCGCTTCGACTCCCACCAGACGGCCAAGGCGGTGGGCGTCCTGGGCGTCCACCAGCCCGAGCTGACCGACGAGATCCTCGCCCGCTACCTCACCTGGTTCCAGCGCACGGGCTTCCTGCCCGCGCCGGGGAAGGGGGGAACCGCGGGCTAGCGGGCGGACTGCTCGGCGGCGCGCTTGATGCCGTGCAGGGCCTCCTCCAGGCCGCGGCTGACGTGCTCGCCCTCGACGTTGTCGGTGTGCAGCTCGACGGTCAGCCGCGAGCTGCCCGCCTCGTCACCCGCGGCCACATGCAGTCGGCCGTGGTAGTCGTCGGGGCCGGGCGCGCCCCACTCCAGGCTCTTGCCCGCCTCCAGCACATGGACCCACGCCTCGCTGGTGACGTCCTGCTCCGGCTCGCCGGGCGGGTCGATGTGCGCGGTGACCGTGACCCGGTCCCCGCCCTCCGGCTCGACCGAGGTCAGCCGGGGGAGGTAGGACGGGAGGTTCTCCACGTCCGAGAGGTAGTCGAAGAGGCGGTCCGCCGGGACGGCCACGGTGATCGAGTTGTCGTAGTTACCCATGGTCCCGCTGTGCCCCGGCGCGGGGGGCGGTAACGGTGCGGCGGGGTGGATTGATCCGGACGGGTGAACCGGTGGGGCGGGTGGCGCAGTGCCGGGTCACTCGGCCTCGTCGCTCTCCTCGCCGAACAGATGGCGCACCGTCGAGCGGTAGTTGGCGCGGACGTGGTCCAGCGCGTGGGCGCGGGCGCGGTCCGGGTCGCCGGAGGCGATGGCCTCGTACAGCTCGTGGTGCTCGGCGAGGAGCTGGGGCCACTCGGCGTTGCGCCGGGTGAGCCAGCGCAGGCGGCCGTCGACCGGCTCCAGGACCGAGACGAGCAGCCCGTTGCCCGCCATGGCCAGGATGCGGTCGTGGAAACGGGTGTTGACGTCCGTGATCGCCTCCGCCTCGCCCGCTGTGGTGGCCGTCGCCGCCTCCGCGAGCAGTTCCCGCAGTTCCTCCAGCGCCTCCGGGGTCGCCCGGGCTGCCGCCAGCCCGGCCGCGTACACCTCCAACGCCTCGCGCAGCTCAAAGAGTTCACGTACGTCGTCCGGGGTCAGTCGGCGCACCACCGTGCGGCGGGCGGACTCGAACAGGACGAAGCCCTCGCCGACCAGCGCCCGGATCGCCTCGCGGACCGGGACCCGGGATACGCCGTACCGCTCGGCCAACTCCCTTTCCACCAGCCGGTCTCCGGGGCCGAGGCGGCCCGCGATGATGTCCTGCCGCAGCGCCGCGAGGACGCGTTCGCGCACCGAGCCGAGCGGTTCGGTCTTCGCCGTAAGGGGGCTCATGGGCTCATCCTCGCTGCCGGGTGGTGCTTTTACGGAGCCGTAACGGCGACGACATCGGTCGGAACGGTTGACGGCGGAACCATGACGGCAGTTTGGTATACCAAACGGCCGTCGCCCTCCGCCCCTCCGCCCCCGTCGCCCCTGGAGGTCCCGTGTCCCTCGCCGACCGCGCCGAAGCAGCGGGCGCACCCGCGTTCACCCCCGACCCACGCCTGACCAACGAGGACCTCGCCCCCGCCGCCCAGCGCAACTGGAAGGTCTTCGACCTGTTCGCGCTGTGGATGTCGGACGTCCACAACCTGGGCAACTACACCTTCGCCGCTGGCCTGTTGGTGCTCGGCATGAACGTCTGGCAGGTGTTCACCTCCCTCCTCGTCGGCTTCGTGCTGATCTTCATCGGGATGAACTGGATGGGCCGCATCGGCCAGCGCCACGGGGTGCCGTTCCCCGTGGTCAGCCGGATCGCCTTCGGCGTCTGGGGCGCCAACATCCCTGCCCTGATCCGGGCGTTGATCGCCATCATGTGGTACGGCATCCAGACCTACCTGGCCTCCGTCGCCGTCAACGTGATGCTGCTGGCCGCCTGGCCCGGCCTGGAGCCGCTGACCCACCACTCCTTCCTCGGCCTGGACGCCCTCGGCTGGATCTCCTTCCTGACCCTGTGGC
The DNA here is from genome assembly GCF_044903645.1 of Streptomyces sp. NPDC002176. Classification (NCBI taxonomy): domain Bacteria; kingdom Bacillati; phylum Actinomycetota; class Actinomycetes; order Kitasatosporales; family Streptomycetaceae; genus Streptomyces; species Streptomyces sp. NPDC002176. The sequence goes on along the minus strand of NZ_JBJDQW010000001.1, from coordinate 591,127 downwards.
TGGTCCAGGCGCTGATCATCAGCCGGGGCATGGAGTCCGTACGCCGGTTCCAGGACTTCTGCGGGCCCGCGATCTGGCTGGTGATGATCGCGCTCGCCGTGTGGGTGCTGGCCAAGGCCCACTGGACCATCTCGCTCACCGCCACCCTGCATCCGGTCTCCACGGGGGAGCAGTGGCGGCAGTGGTTCGGCGCGATCGGGCTGATTCTCGCGACCTACGGGACGCTGATGCTCAACTTCTGCGACTTCTCCCGCTTCGCACCCGACCACCGGACCGTGCGGCGCGGCAACTTCTGGGGTCTGCCGGTCAATTCGACCGCGTTCGTCGTCCTCTCGGTCATCGTCACCGCCGGTTCGCTGGAGGTGTTCGGCGAGGCCGTCACCGACCCGGCGGAACTGGTCGCGCGGGTCGGCAACACCTGGGTCCTGGCGATCGCCGCGCTGACCTTCGCCATCGCCACGATGGGCGTCAACATCGTCGCCAACTTCGTCTCCCCGGCGTACGACCTCGCCAACGTCTGGCCGCAGAAGATCACCTTCAAGGTCGGCGGCATGATCAGCACGGTCGCCGCCCTGGTCGTCACCCCCTGGAACCTCTTCTCCAACCCGACCGTCGTCAACTACTTCCTCGGCGGCCTCGGCGCCTTCCTGGGCCCCCTGTTCGGCGTGATCATGGTCGACTACTACGCGGTCAAGCGCGGCCGGGTGAACGTGGACGAACTCTTCGACGCCACCCCCGGCTCCCGCTACCACTACCACCGGGGCGTCAACCTGAAGGCCCTCGGCGCTTTCCTCCCCTCGGCCGCCGTCGCCGCCGTGCTGGCGCTGGTGAAGGACTTCAGCGACGTCGCCCCGTACTCCTGGTTCATCGGCACGGCGCTCGGGGCGGGTCTCTACTGGCTGCTGAACCGGAGCCGGACCGGAGCGGAGGCGTGAGGGCCGTGCGGATCGTCGTCACCAACTGCAACACCACCCCCGAGATGACCGAGGAGATCGTCCAGGGCGCCCGCGCCGCCGCCGCACCGGGCACCGTGGTGACCGGCCTGACCCCGGCCTGGGGACCCGAGTCCGCCGAGGGCTGGCTCGACAGCCACCTCTCGGCCGCCGCCGTCCTCGACACCCTGCGCACCTACGACGGACCGCCGTACGACGCCGTCGTCATGGCCGGGTTCGGCGAACACGGGCGGGAAGGCGTACGGGAGTTGGTCGACGTACCCGTGGTCGACATCACCGAGGCCGCCGCCCACCTCGCCTGCCTCATCGGCCGCCGCTACGGCGTCGTCACCACCCTCGACCGCTCGCGTGGCCAGATCGAGGACAGCCTGGAGACAGCGGGGGTCGCCCGCAACTGCGCCGCCGTCGTCGGCACCGGCCTCGGCGTCCTCGACCTGACCGCCGACCCCACCCGCACCGAATCCGCCTTCCGCGCCGCCGCCGAACGAGCCCACGCGGCCGGAGCCGAAGTCCTCGTCCTCGGCTGCGCGGGCATGACCGGCCTCCAGCGAACCCTCTCCGAGAAACTCGGCCTCCCGGTCGTCGACGGAGTGGCGGCAGCGGTCAAACTCGCCGAGTCCCTCGTCGCCCTGTCCCTCACCACGAGCCGCACGGGCAGCTACGCCAAACCACTGCCAAAGCGGCGGGTGTGGGGGCGCCCGGCATACTGACCGGATCGACGGCGCCGGACGAAGGAGAGCACGCATGCTGCAGGACTTGTTCGACGAGGTGCCGCGTACGGCCGCCGAGGCCCTGGACGTGTTCGACGCGGCCGGGACGGTCGAGCCGGAGTTCATGCTCGGGACGTGGCACGGCGACGAACTGCCCACCGGGCACCCGATGGACGGGCTTCTCGGGGCCAGCGGATGGTGGGGCAAGCAGTTCGTCGACGCCGAGACCGTTCACCCGCTGCTCTTCCCGTCGGCGGACGGCAGGTCGCTGTGGGCGTTCGACCCGGCCAAGGCGTTCCTCGGGCTCGGGCTCACCCGGAAACTGCCGGTGTTGCGGAACCGGTCGATGGCCGCGCCGATCAGCAACCTCCGGCCCGCCCTGCGCACCCGGTCGCCCAAGGCCCGGCTGCGCACCACCCGGCACCGTGGCAGGGACACCGCGACGATGATCTACGACCAGGTCCCCGTCAACGATGTCTTCCGCCGCCTCTCCGACGACGCGGTCATCGGCCTGATGGACATGCGCGGCCTGCGCACCCCGTACTTCTTCGTGCTGCACCGCGACGACTCGCTCCAGGTGAGGTAGGCGGACCTTACCGAGTGGTGACGTCGGGGCGGTGTACCGGGGAAACAGGCGAGGCCGGGCCTAGTTTGGGGCCATGCGTGTATTGGTCACCGGCGGTGCCGGGTTCATCGGATCGCATGTCGTGGACGCGCTCCGGGCGTCCGGGCACGAGGCCGTGGTCTTCGACGTCCGTGACGATCCCGCCGCCGACGTCCGCGACCACGCGGCCGTGGCCCGCGCCCTCGCCGACGTGGACGCCGTCTGCCACCAGGCGGCCATGGTCGGCCTCGGCGACGGGGTGAGGGACGCGGCCGAGTACGTCTCCCGCAACGACCTCGGCACCGCCGTCCTCCTCGCCGTGATGGCGGAGACGGGCGTACGACGGCTGGTGCTGGCCGGGTCGATGGTGGTGTACGGCGAGGGCCGCTACGCATGCCCGGCTCACGGCGTCGTACGGCCCGGTCCGCGCGCCGAGGCCGACCTGAGGGCGGGCCGCTTCGAGCCGCCCTGCCCCCTCTGCGGCACCGCGCTCGTCCCCGGCCTGGTCGGCGAGGACGCCCCGGCCGACCCGCGCAACGTCTACGCCGCCACCAAGCTGGCCCAGGAACACCTGGCCGCCGCCTGGGCCCGCGCCACCGACGGCACCGCGCTCTCCCTGCGCTACCACAACGTCTACGGCCCCCGCATGCCCCGCGACACCCCGTACGCCGGAGTCGCCGCGTTCTTCCGCTCGGCACTGGAACGGGGCGAGGCGCCCAGGGTGTTCGAGGACGGAGGCCAGCGGCGCGACTTCGTCCATGTGCGGGACGTGGCGGCGGCGAACCTGGCCGCGCTCGGGGCACCGGACCGGCCCGGCACGCTCACCGCGTACAACACCGGCAGCGGTGAGCCCCGTACGGTCGGCGAACTGGCGCAGGCGCTGGCCGCCGCGCACGGCGGCCCGGAGCCGGTGGTCACCGGCGAGTACCGGCTCGGCGACGTACGGCACATCACCGCCGACTCCGCCCGGCTGCGCGCCGAACTGGACTGGCGGCCCCGGGTCGGCTTCGCCGAGGGGATGGCGGAGTTCGCGGGGTCCGGCTGAGTCAGGAGGCCGGGGCGGGCAGCGTCACTTCGAAGCGGCAGCCGCCGGGGATGTTCCGCACGCTCGCCCGCCCCTGATGCGCCTCCACGATGCCCCGCACGATGGCCAGCCCGAGCCCCGCCCCCGCCGGTGGCGTCCGCGCGTCCGTGCCCCGCCAGCCGGTGTCGAAGACGCGCGGCAGATCCTCCTCGGGGATGCCTCCGCAACCGTCCGTCACCGACAGCACCACACCCTCCGGCGCCCGCCGGGCCGCGACGGCCACCGTGCCGTCGGCCGGGGTCCGGCGGATGGCGTTGACCAGCAGGTTGGCGATGACCCGGCTCATCTCCTTGCCGTCCACCTCGACCGGCACCGGCCGGACCCCGTCGCCCACCAGCCGTACGCCGTGCTCGCGGGCGAGCGGGCCGACCCCGGCGAGGGCGTCGCCCACCAGGTCGTACAGCGAGATCCGGGCGGGGCTGAGCGGGAGCGTCCCGGCGTGGATGCGGGAGAGTTCGAAGAGGTCCCCGACCATGCCGTCGAGGCGTTCCACCTCGGTGCGGATCTGCCGGAGATAGCGCGCCGGATCGGCGGCCACCCCGTCCTCCAGCGCCTCCGACATGGCGCGCAGACCGGCCAGCGGGGTCCGCAGATCGTGCGAGATCCAGGCGACGAGTTCCCGCCGGGACGCCTCCAGGGCACGTTCGCGTTCACGGGAGGCGGCCAGGCGGGCGCTGGTCGCGGCCAGTTCCCGGCTCAGGGCGTCCAGTTCGGCGGTGGCCGGTGCGACGGGCGCGGCGAAGGCGCCGGCGTCGCCGAAGTTCCTTGCCGCGTCGGTCAGTTCCCGGCTGCGGGCGACCACCCGGCGGCCCAGGAGGAGCGCGCTCGCCAGCGAGACCACCGCCGCCATGGCGACGACCGTGGTCACCACCCGCAGGTCGTGCGGGGACAGGAACATCGCCCACGCCACCGAGATGGTGCCCGCCAGCATGGCGAACACACCGACCCCGGCCACCACGGTGAGCGAGGTGGTCAGCGAGCGGCGCCGCACCAGCCGCAGCACGGCGGCGCCGAGCAGACCGGAGGCGGCGGCACCGAGGAAGGCGTAGAGGGCGATGAGGAGGTTGTCACGCATGCCGGTCCGCCAACTCCTCGGCGGAGGCGTCCGGTTCGAACCGGTAGCCGACACCCCAGACGGTCCGGATCAGCCGGGGCCGGGCCGGGTCGTCCTCGATCTTGCCGCGCAGCCTGCGGACATGGACGGTCACCGTGGACAGGTCGCCGAAGTCCCAGCCCCACACCTCCCGCATCAGCTCCTCGCGGCCGAAGGCACGGCCCGGATGCCGCAGGAGGAACGCCAGCAGATCGAACTCCCGCAGCGTCAGCGAGAGTTCGGTCCCGTGCTTGGTGGCCCGACGGGCATCCGCGTCGATGATCAGGCCCGCCGCCGCGAGCGGTCCGGAGGCGGCCGACGCCCGCTCGGCGGGGCGGGTGCGGCGCAGCACCGACTCCACGCGCAGCACCAGCTCGCGCGGGCTGAACGGCTTCGTCACATAGTCGTCCGCGCCGACCTCCAGGCCGAGCACGCGGTCGTCCTCGTCGCCGCGCGCGGTGAGCATGATGACCGGAACCGGGCCGCGCTCGCGCAGCCGCGCGCACACCTCCAGGCCGTCCATGCCGGGCAGCATCAGGTCGAGCACCACCAGGTCGGGCCGGTGTCCGGCGGCGCGCGCGAGGGCGGAGGGGCCGTCGGCGGCGCGGTCCACCTCGTGCCCGGCGCGCGCCAGGTAACCGGCGACGACCTCCGCGACGGTCGGGTCGTCGTCCACGACCAGGACGCGGCCGGTGGCCGGTGCTGTGTATGGCTGCTGCATGCCCCCAGCCTGGCACCACGACCGGGGCCGGACCGCCGCGGAGCACGGACGTCCGCGTTTCGTAAGGAGCGCGAGTCCGGTTCGTACCGGTTCGGGTTCGTAGGGTGAAGGAGTGACCACCTCACCCTTCTCCGCCGCTCCCGACGTGGACGTCGTGCTGCCCTGCCTGGACGAGGCCGAGGCCCTGCCCTGGGTGCTGGCCCGTATCCCGGCGGGCTGGCGCGCCCTCGTCGTGGACAACGGTTCCACCGACGGCTCCGCCGAGGTCGCCCGCGCCCTGGGCGCGACCGTCGTACGCGAGGAACGGCGCGGGTTCGGCGCCGCCTGCCACGCGGGGCTGCTCGCCGCCACCGCCGACGTGGTCTGCTTCTGCGACTGCGACGCGTCCCTCGACCCACGCCTGCTGACGCCCTTCGTCGAGGAGGTGCGCGCGGGCGGGGCCGACCTGGTGCTCGGGCGCCGTCGGCCGCAGGGGCGGGGGAGCTGGCCCGCGCACGCCCGCGCGGGCAACCTCGCGCTGTCCCTGCTGCTGCGCCGCCGTACCGGCCTGACCCTGCGCGACCTGGGCCCGCTGCGCGCCGCCCGCCGGGAGCGGCTGCTCACCCTCGGCCTCACCGACCGGCGCAGCGGCTACCCCCTGGAGATGGTGGTCCGCGCGGCCGACGCGGGCTGGCGGGTCACCGAGCACGACGTGCCGTACCTGCCGCGCTCCGGCGCCTCCAAGGTGACCGGCACCTGGCGCGGCACCTGGCAGGCGGTACGCGACATGAGCCGGGTCCTGCGCGACACGCCCCCGGCGGAACGGGAGCGGACGGCGCCGGGGGGTACCCGGTGAGGGCAGGGCCTCCCACGGGCGCTGCGGTACCTGGAGAACGCCCATGACCACTCTCCTCGTGATCGCCAAGGAACCCCGGCCCGGCAGGGTCAAGACCCGGCTCACCCCGCCGTTCACGCCCGCTGAGGCCGCCGCGCTCGCCGAGGCCGCGCTCACGGACACACTGCGCGCGGTGGCCGCCGCCCCGGCCCGCCGCCGGATACTGGTGCTGGAGGGACGCCCTGGGCCCTGGCTGCCGGACGGCTTCGAGGTCGTCCCGCAGTGCGCGGGCGGCCTCGACGAACGGCTCGCCGACGCCTTCTCCCGCTGCGCCGGACCCGCACTGCTGGTCGGCATGGACACCCCGCAGATCACCCCGGACCTGCTGGCCCTGGACTTCACCGACTGCGACGCCCGCTTCGGCCCGGCCGAGGACGGCGGCTTCTGGGCCCTCGGCCTGGCGCGCCCCGAGCCCGAGCTGCTGCGCGGGGTACCGATGTCCGTGCCCGAGACGGGCACCATGCAGCGCGAGCGGCTGGCCGCCGCCGGGCTGCGGGTACGCGAGCTGCCCCGGCTACGGGACGTCGACACCGCGGCCGACGCCCACGCCGTCGCCGCCCTCGCCCCGGACACCGCCTTCGCCGCGCGCCTGGCGGCCCTCACCCACCCCGGAGCAGCATGAGCACCGTGACCGCGCCCGCCTGGGCGGCCTCCGACCCGTACGCCACCGCGCTGCGCACCGGCCGGGGCCCCCTGTTCCTGCGGCGGGGCGACGGCTGGCTGCTGCCGCTGGACGTGGAGCGCTGGTGCGCGGCCGCCGACGCCGTGGACCGGGCGGTGCTGGACCGCTGCGAGGGGGCCGTGCTCGACGTGGGCTGCGGACCCGGCCGACTGGTGGCGGAACTCGCCGTGCGCGGCCGCCACGCCCTCGGCGTCGATGTGAGCGAGGCCGCGGTGGCCCGTACCCACACGGCCGGTGGGCGGGCGCTGCACCGCTCGGTGTTCGACCCGCTGCCCGGCGAGGGCGGCTGGGGCACGGTGCTGCTCATGGACGGCAATGTGGGCATCGGCGGCGACGTGGCCGCTCTGCTGCACCGGATGCGTGAGCTTCTTTGCCCCGACGGCCTGTTGATCATCGAGACGGTGCCCGGAGACGTGGACGAGCGGGCCCGCGTACGGGTGGTGGACATGGCCCACGGCGGGGGAGCGGTGGGCGAGCCCTTCCCCTGGGCCCGCGTCGGCACCCCCGCGCTGCTGGAACGCGCGCGGCGCGGGGGCTGGCCGGAGACCGTTCAGTGGACCGACGGCGAGCGGTGCTTCGTGGCCCTGCGCAGCCGCAGGACGAGCAGCAGGGCCGATCCGCCGAAGAGTACGGCCGTGATGAGCAGCCAGCGGGGCAGGAACACGTCCGGGTCGAGTCCGGTCGCCGACCGGTAGCCGTCGGCGGACAGGCCGAGGATCAGCGGGGACCACACCAGCAACGCCAGCCCGGACAGCACGGCGGGCACGCGTACGTACAGCGTCCACCGCGCGGGAGCCCCGGCCCGCAGCGCACGGTCGAGCGCGGAGTAGAGCGGCAGCAGCACCAGGTCGTGCAGCAGTGCCGCGCCCACGAACCAGAGGGCCACCCCGAGCCAGTCGTCCTTCAGCAGGCGTACACCGGCATAGGCGACGAGCGCGAACGAGCAGACCAGCAGCAGGAGTTGCAGCGGGCTGCCGAGCGGGACACGGAACCTCGGTACGCGCATCACAGGTCTCCGAAGGTCAGGCGGCCCACCCACTTGGTGTTGTGGACGCCGGGTGCGGCGGGCACGATGATCCGCGCCGGATAGCCGTGGTCGAGGGACAGCTCCTCGCCGTTGACGGACAGGGCGAGCAGGGAACGCGGGTCGGACACCTGGTTGGCGCGCAGCGCGGCACTGCGGAACGCCCCGTGCCGCTGGAGTGACTCCACGAGCACGTCGGGCGGAGCGCCGTCGTACCCGGCCAGCCCCGCGAGGTCGCGCAGCCGCACCCCGCGCCACCACTGGTCCGCCGTGGACCAGCCCTCCACGCACGCGATCGGCAGCGACGAGCTGTGCTGCGGCAGGCGGAGCAGGTCGGCGCGGCTGAGCCGTACCGTGCCTGCCGGTCCGGTGACGACCAGTCGCCAGGCGTCCGGATGGGTGTCCGCGTCGGTGATCCCGGCGTAGCGGGCCGTCTTGTTGATCTGGAAACCGTTCGGACCGCCTCCGGGATCGGACCCGCCGTGCGGCGCGAGCAGCGCGGTACGGCGCCACGGGCCGCCGAGACTCTGCCCCACGGTCGTGACGAACAGCAGCAGCGAACCACCGCCGACCAGCCACAGCGCACCACGCCGGGAAACGGTGGGTGGTGCGGGGGCGGGGGCAGTCAGCTCGGCCTCGTCCCGCCGCCGCGCCCGTACGGCCCGTAGCGCCATCGGGGTCCGCAGCGCCGCGTGGACCACGAACGCGGCGATGAAGACCCAGGCGCCGTAGAAGTGCAGGGGGTAGAACGAACCGGGGAACACGTACTCCAGTTGGATGTTGAGCAGACCGGTGACGAACTGGAACAGGGCGCCGCCGACCAGGAGCAGCAGCGAGATCCGCTCCAGCGCGTGCGCCACCGATCGGGCCGGTGGCAGCGTGAACAGCTTCGGCACCACCGACCAGAGCTTGGCCAGCAGCACCGGGACCAGCACGACGCCCAGCGTGACGTGGACGCCCTGGCTCAGCCGGTACAGCCAGGACGGCCCGGCCGGCCAGTCGAACAGGTAGAAGCCGAGCACCCCCTTGTCCGGAGTCGTGTCGTTCACCGGCGAGAGGTCCGGGTTGTAGGCGGCGTACGACACGAGGCCGGTCACGAACAGCACGCTGATGCCGCCGAGCAGCACCAGCCCGAGCACCGCCGTGAACCAGGTGCCGCGCAGGGGGCTGCGCCAGAAGCGGGGAGAGGTGGGAAGCCGGGGATCGTCGCGCATGATCCGACCGTAGGCCCGACGACACCCCGAAACGGGCGTGCGACCCATGACGAAACGCTGACGTCCGGCCCGGAAGGCGGACCGGAGCCGCCCCTACGGCCTAGCGTGCCGGTGTGATCCACCGCCAGCCCCACACCACACGCCGTGACCTGTACGCCGCAGCGGCAGCCGTCCTGCTGGTGACCGCCGCCGTCCTGGTCGGCCGTCACATCCAGGACGCCCACCGCACGCTGTTCGTGCACTGGCCCCCGCTCTTCGCCGACTGGGACCCGCACCTCGGCCCCGGCACCCCGGCCGCGCTGATCCTCGCGGCCGCCGGAGTGGCGTACGGTCCTACGCTCGCCGCCCGGCTGCCCTGGCATGCCCTGCCCTGGGTTACCTGGGCCGCGTCGGCCGCCTGGATCTTCTCCCTCGCCCTGATCGACGGCTGGCACGACGGCATCGCCACCCGGCTGACCACCGCGAACGAGTACCTCCAGGTCATCGACCGCTTCCACGACATCCCGGCCACCCTGCGCGGCTTCGACGACCACATCCTCGCGGGCGTCCCCGGCAACTGGCCCGCCCATGTCGCCGGACATCCCCCCGCGGCCACGATCACCTTCGTCCTGCTGGACCGGATCGGGCTGGGCGGTGGCGGCTGGGCCGGGACGTGGTGCGCGGTGCTCGGCGCGTCCGCCTCCGCCGCGGTGGTGGTCGCCGTGCGGGCGCTGGCGGACGAGCGCCTCGCCCGGCGGGCGGCGCCCTTCCTGGTCCTCGCACCGGCCGCGGTCTGGATGGGTGCCTCGGCCGACGCCTACTTCGCGGCCGTGGCTGCTTGGGCATTGGCCTGCCTGGCGCTCGCCCTCACCCGGCGGTCCCTGCTGTGGGCGGGCGCCTCCGGCCTGCTGGCCGGTCTGACGGGCTACCTCTCCTACGGCCTCACCTTGATCGCCCTCGTCGCACTCGCGGTGGTCGTCCTCGCCCGCGCGGACCTGCGGGCCCGCCCTCTGTTGGTGCTGCCGTTCCTCGCCGGACTGGCCGTGGTCCCCGTCGTGTTCACCCTGTACGGGTTCAACTGGTGGACCGCCTACCACCTCCTCGTGACCCGCTACTACCAGGGCGTCGGCGGCACCCGCCCCTACGGCTACTGGATCTGGGCCAACCTCGCCTGCGCGGCCATCATCACCGGCCCGGCGACGGCAGCGGCCCTCCCGCGCACCGCCGACTCCCTCGTCCACCGGACCGACCGCCCCGCCACCCGCCTGGCCCTGATCGTCGCGGCAGCCCTGGCCGCGCTGCTGATCGCGGACCTGTCCGGCATGAGCAAGGCGGAGACGGAACGCATCTGGCTCCCCTTCGCGGTGTGGCTGCTGCCCGCCTGCGCCCTGCTTCCGCGTCCCCGGGCGTGGCTGACCGCCCAGGTAGTCCTGGCCCTGCTGCTCAACAGCCTTCTGCTGACCGGGTGGTGAGTCACCCGGACGTCTCGCGCCACGCCAGGTCGAGCTGGTACCAGCTGCCCGACCTGCCCCCGAGGTCGTCCGGACCCGCCGGGCCGGTCCGGACGAACCCGGCCTTGAGCAGCACCCGTTGGGACGCGATGTTCTCGTGCCCGGTGGCCGCCCGGAGGGTGTGCAGGGCATGCCGCGTGACCGCCAGACCGCACAACTCCCGCACGGCAGCAGTCGCGACACCCTGCCCGGTGGCGTGCTCCGCGACCCGGTAGCCGAGGTCGGCGGTGCGGTCCAGGAGGTCGTAGAGGTTGAAGCGGCCCAGGACCGTGCCGTCCTCGGTGACGAGCACATAGAACGCGCAGACTCCGGTGGCCTGTTCGGCGAGCAGGGCGTCGTACCGGTCGGTGAAGCGGGCGAAGTACTCGTCGCCCCGGTCGGAGACGGCGGCCGCGAAGTAGTCCCGGTTCGCCAGCTCGAAGGCCAGCACGGCCGGAGCGAGTTCGGCGCTCAGCGGCTTCAGCGAAGGCGCCGCCCCACCCCGTTCAGCGGCGGACATCCACCGAGGCCAGGAAGTCGCCGATCAACGCCGTAAGCGCGTCGGGCTGTTCGAGCGTGCTGCTGTGCCCCGCCCCCGGCACCACTTCCAGCCGGGCCCCCTCGATGGCGGCCGCGACCCGCTCCGCGTCCGCCAGGGGAGTGGCCACGTCGTCGGCGCCGACGGCGACCAGCGTGGGTACGGAGACGCGGCCCAACTCGGCTTGCACGGGGGCCCGGTCGATGACGCCGAGCACCGCCTTGCGTATGCCCGCCCGCTCGCAGCGCCGCAGGCGTCGTACCCACTCGTCGATGACGGGCTCACTCGCCGGGTCGGCCAGGAAGCCGGGGCCGAACATCGCGGTCTTCACCTTGCCGAGGACCGGGCCGACCCCGGTGAACCGGTAGACGCGGGCCAGCAGCCGGTACTCGCCCGCCTTGTCCGCGGGCTCACCGTCCGCGCTGGTGTCCAACAGCGTGAGCGAGCGCAGGAGTTCGCCGTGCCGGGCCGCGATGCGCTGGCCGACGAAGCCGCCCATGGAGAGGCCGACCCAGTGCACGGGCCCTAGGCCGAGGTGGCCGATCAGGGCGACGGCGTCGGCGGTGAGGGTGTCCATGTCGTACCCGGACGGTGTGGCGGGGGTGTCGCCCTGGCCCCGCCAGTCCACGGTCACACAGCGGTAGTGCTCCCGGAGCACCTCGATCTGCGGATGGAACATCCAGCCGCTGAAGAGCAGCCCGTGACCGAAGACAACGGCGGGCGCGTCCGGCTTTCCGGGAGGCGCGCCGGTGTCCGTGTACGCGATCGCTGCGCCATTGACCTCGACAGTGGGCACGTGCGGCTCCTTCGCTTCGCAGGCGTCTGCGGTGGGGAGCCGAGCATAGGGACGTGCCGGGCCAATGGCACAGCGTCGTGCGCGAGTTGGATCTACTTCATCGCCTTGGCGAACTCGGGCACGACCTTGTCCAGGGCGTAGTTCACCGAGAGCACCGAGTCGGTGGCGAACGCCTTGGCGAGCGCGGAGTCGGTGTCGAAGACCACGTCGTGGCCCGCGTGGACGGCCGGCAGCTTCTTGAACAGCGGGTCGCCGGAGATGTCCGAGGCGGCCACGCCGATGGGCTCCATGACGACCAGGTCGGCGTCGAGCTTGTTCACGTTCTCGTGGGAGACGTTGACGAAGAAGCTGCTGCCGCCCTGCTTGTCGACCCACGGGTTGTTCGTGAAGCCGAGCCGCTGGAGGAAGTCCACCCGGCCGCTGCCCTGGACGTAGGCGCCGTAGCCCTCGGAGGTACGGGACCCGGAGGTCACCGTCCGGCCCTTGAACTCGGGGTGGGCCTTGGCCGCCGCGGCGAACTTGGCCTTGGTGCGGGCGATGAGCTGCTGGCCCTTGTCGTGCAGGCCGAGCGCGTCCGCGACCATCTCGGTCTGGTCCTGCCAGTCGGTCAGGTACTGGTCGCCGCCCTTGGGCACGCCGACCGTCGGCGCGATCTTGCTGAGAGTGTCGTAGCGCTTCTGGTCGCCGCTCGACTTGGTGTCGAGGATCAGGTCGGGCTGGAGAGCCGCGATCTTCTCGTAGGCGGGCTCCATCGTGCCGATCTTCGTGGGGCTCTTCCGGTACTTGCCCTTGGCCCACGGGCCGACCCCGTCGCCGCCGAAGGCGAGCCAGTCGCTGGCGCCGACGGGCTCGACGCCGAGGGCGAGCGCGGTCTCCGCGTCACCCCAGCCGAGGGCCACCACGCGCTTCGGCTGCTTCTCGACGGTGACCTCGCCGAACTTGGTGGCGACCTTGGCGGGGAAGTTCCCCTTGGCGACCGCGCCGGGCGCGCTCTCGCCCTCACCGGAGCCGGAAGAGCAGCCCGCGACCACGAGAGAAGCGGCGACGGCCAGGGCACCTGCCACGAGACGGCTCCCGCGGGCCGGGAAAATCGAACGATTGAACATGAAGGAAGGCTAACCTAACTCGCACCCACCCCCGGCCCGGCCGGTCAGGACAGGGCGTTGCTCCGGTCGCCGGTGGAACCACCAGGCCGGACGCCCCTTGAGCCGGTACCGGCCGAACACGATGGCCACGCCCTGTGCTTCATCCCGGCCGTGGGGCGTCAGGCGGCCTTGGCGGGGCGGGCGACGACGGCGTATGCCGCACCGACCAGGAGTCCGCCGCCGACGAGGTTGCCGAGTCCGACGAAGAGCAGGTCGCGGGCGTAGGCGGCGATCGTCACGCCGGGGACGTGGGCGAACAGGCCGAGGGAGAAGTAGGTCATGTTCGCGACGACGTGCTCGAAGCCGGAGCCGATGAAGGCCAGCAGGCACCAGAAGACCAGGGCGATCTTCGCGCCGTCGGAACGGGTCCGGCCGGCCATCCACAGGGCCAGGCAGACCAGGAAGTTGCACAACACCCCGCGGAAGAACAGGGCTTCGGCGCTCTCGTGCGTCTTGGCGGTGAGCATGCCGGTCAGCAGCGTGGAGCCGGGGGCGGGCTTCCCGGGGACGGCCACGATGTCCAGCACTCCGGCGCGGTGCACGATCCAGGCGAAGACGACCGAGCCGATCAGGTTGCCGAGGAAGGAGACGCCGATGACCCCGGCCGCGCCGAGGGCCGACACCCGCCGCCGGGCGAGGCCCTGGGTCATGGTCAGGACGTTGCCGGTGCACAGCTCGGCGCCTGCGAAGACCACGAGGATCAGCGCCACCCCGAAGACCACGCCCTGGATCAGCTTGGTCCACGGCGAGTGCGCCGCGCTGAGCGGCCCGGTCACCGTGATCAGGAGCACCCCGGCCACGCCGATGAAGGCGCCCGCGAGGCAGGAGAGCAGGAGGTAGCGGCCGGGACGGCGGAGCTGGGACACCTTGGCCCGCGCCGCGGTGGCCTGCTCGTCCAGGGCGTCGGGAAGGGGAATGGGCACGTCGACTCTCTTGGTTCTCTTGGTGTAGATAGGTGATGCTTATGAGAGGGCTCGGGAGAACTGCGGAAGGCCGCTTTATCCGGTGTTTCTTCGCTGGATAAAACGGCCTTCCGCAATGTGTTCCGGTGAGACGAATCCCTATTACTTCTTGTCGCCTGCGGTGTAGGAGGCGGCGCCGGTGCCGGCGAGCTTTCCGCCGTCGACGATGAGGTATTCGTCGCGGATGGGCTTGTTGTCGAAGAAGTCTTCGAGGATTTCGCGGGTGCCTGCGGCGTAGCGGGCCTGGGCGGTCAGGGAGGTGCCGGAGATGTGGGGGGTCATGCCGTTGAAGGGCATGGTGCGCCAGGGGTGGTCGGCGGGGGCGGGCTGGGGGTACCAGACGTCGCCCGCGTAGCCGCCGAGCTGGCCGGATTCCAGGGCGCGGACGACGGCGTCGCGGTCGACGATCTGGGCGCGGGCGGTGTTCACGATGTAGGAGCCCTTGCGCATGCTGTTCAGCAGGTTCTCGTCGAACAGGTTCTGCGTCTCGGGGTGGAGGGGGGCGTGGATGGAGACCACGTCGACGTTCTTCGCCAGGTCCTGCGCGGTGGCGTGGAAGGTGAGGTTCAGCTCTTCCTCAACCTCCTTGGGCAGGCGCCGCTTGTCGGTGTAGTGCAGCTTGACATCGAAGGGCTTGAGGCGGCGCAGCACGGCGACGCCGATGCGGCCGGCGGCGATGACGCCGACGTCCATGCCCTCGAGGTCGTAGGAGTGGGAGACGCAGTCGGCGATGTTCCAGCCGCCCTCGGCCGCGATCTTGTGCGAGGGGAGGTAGTTCCGCACCAGGGAGAGCACCATCATCACGGCGTGTTCGGCGACGCTGATGGAGTTGGAGTAGGTGACCTCGGCGACGGTGATGCCCCGGGCGATCGCGGCGTCCAGGTCGACGTGGTCGGAGCCGATACCCGCGGTCAGCGCCAGCTTCAGCTTCGGCGCCTTCGCGATCCGCTCCGGGGTGAGGTAGGCGGGCCAGAACGGCTGGGAGATCACCACATCCGCGTCCGGCAGCTCACGGTCCAGGACCGAGTCCGGGCCCTCCTTGTCGGAGGTGACGACCAGGGTGTGGCCGCGGGACTCGAGGAACTCGCGCAGGCCCAGCTCGCCGGAGACACTGCCCAGCAGCTCACCGGGGGTGAAGTCGATGCCCTGCGGGCTGGGCAGGGTCTGCCCGCCGGGATAGCCCTCGATCTTCGGCAGACTCGTCCGGGCGTACCGGGGCGGGAATCCGTCGACCGGGTCCGGGTAAAGGACGCAGACAATCTTAGCCACGATTTCCTCCTCTGGAATGACGGAATAACCCCGGAATTCCTTACCGGTTTCCGTTCCGAAAACCACACTCCCCCCGTCCGGGCAGCGGGGTCAAAGAGGGGAATTCAACCGCCTGATAGGAGCTGCCTATGAGGGGGGCCTCTGGTTGCCTCCTGGTGCGGGTGCTACGGCTGCCGACGGCAGGGGGATTGAGTGAACGGGCTTTTGAGTAACCGCAGTTGAGGGTGAGCTGCATCTGGCGATGGGCGTCCGCGTGCCCACTCGGCAGAGCCATGGGCAAGCCTTCTGTGTGGCCGAGAACACAGGCGAGCCCCCTCGCATATGCAAGGTGAAGTGGCCAGCGGAGACGTACGTGCGGCGTCATGCAGCTTGTTCGGGACGCAGATGCTCCAACCGGGTGAAGCAGGCTTCCATCCCGCCGTACCGAGTGCTTCACTGAAAAATAAATCCGCTGTTCAGTAACTATTTCCTGACAAGGTGCGCATTGTGCAGTTCGAAACCGTGGTCAGCGACATCATCGAGCCGCTCGCCGACGAGGTGGACCGGGTGGGCCGCTTCCCCAGGGAGGCGATGCAGGCCCTGGGCGAGGCCGGGCTGCTGGGGCTGCTCAGCTCGCGGGAGAGCGGCGGCTCGGGCGGCGGGCTGCGCGAGGGCGCCCAGGTGATCGAGCGGCTCGCGGGCGCGTGCGGATCGACGGCCATGGTGCTGCTCATGCACTACGCGGCCGTCGCCGTCCTGGACCGGCACGCCTCCGACGACGTACGGCGCGAGATCGCCGAAGGCCGCCACCTGAGCACGCTGGCGTTCTCCGAGCGCGGCTCCCGCAGCCACTTCTGGGCCCCGGTCGGCACCGCCACCCCCGAGGGCGACGACGTCGTACGCCTGGACGCGCAGAAGTCCTGGATCACCTCGGCCGGTGAGGCCGACAGCTATGTCTGGTCCAGCAAGCCGCTCGAGACGGACGGCGTGATGTCGCTCTGGCTGGTGCCCAGCGACAGCACCGGCCTCGACGTACGCGGCGACTACGACGGGTTCGGACTGCGCGGCAACGCCTCCAGCCCCGTCTCCGGGAAAGCCGTCTCGGTGCCCCGCACCGCGCTGCTCGGCACCGACGGGGAAGGACTCAGCACCGCCCTCCAGGAGGTGCTGCCGTACTTCCTGGTGCTGAACGCGGCCTTCTCGCTCGGGGTGACCGAGGCACTGCTCGACATCACCGCCGAGCACCTGAAGAAGACCCGGCTCGAGCACCTGGACCAGACGCTGGCCCAGCAGCCCACCGCGCGCCTGCACTTCGCCGGACTGCGGCTGCGTGCCGACGCCCTGCGTGCCATGTTGGAGGAGACGCTGACCGCGATCGAGAGCGGGCGTCCGGACGCCACACTGCGGGTGCTCCAGATCAAGGCGCTCGCCGCCG
Organism: Streptomyces sp. NPDC002176; assembly: GCF_044903645.1. Taxonomy (NCBI): domain Bacteria; kingdom Bacillati; phylum Actinomycetota; class Actinomycetes; order Kitasatosporales; family Streptomycetaceae; genus Streptomyces; species Streptomyces sp. NPDC002176. The sequence goes on along the minus strand of NZ_JBJDQW010000001.1, from coordinate 574,575 downwards.
AGACCGCCGCCGAGGTCGCGGACGGCGCGATGCGGCTGTGCGGCGGCTCCGCCTTCCGCCGCGAGACCGGGGTGGAGCGGCGCTTCCGCGACGCGCTCGCGGCGCGGGTGATGGCGCCCACCACCGAGGCCCTGCACGACTTCTGCGGCCGGGTGGAGCTGGGCCTGCCGCTCTTCGAGGAGGCGTGATGACGGAGCTGGTCCTCGGAGCCGTCGCGTACGACCCCAAGGTCGTGACCATCTGGTCCGGCTTCCGTGCCTGGCTGCGCGACCAGGGCCTCCCCTTCGACTTCGTGCTCTACGCCCACTACGAACGCCAGGCCGAGGACCTGGTCGACGGGCGGATCGACGCCGCCTGGGACTCCCCGTTGGCCTGGCTGCGCACCCGCAGGCTCGCCGCCGCCCGGGGGGTCGAGGTGCGGCCGCTCGTCATGCGGGACACCGACCGCGATCTGACCTCGGTCGTCGTGGTCCGCACCGACAGCACGATCCGGGAGCCCGCCGACCTCAAGGGCAAGAAGGTCGCCGTCGGCGCGGTCGACTCGCCGCAGTCGACCCTGATCCCGCTCCAGCACCTGGCCGACCTCGGCCTGGTCGCGGGCACCGACTTCGAGGTGCTGCGCCACGACACCGGGGTCGGCCTGCACGGCGACCACATCGGCGGTGAGCGGGACGCGGCCCGCGCCCTGATGGCGGGCGAGGCCGACGCCGCCTGCATGATCGACAGCAACCATCTGCTGTTCGGCCAGGAGGGCACCCTCCCGCCCGGCGGCACCCGGCTGCTCTCCCGCACCGCACCCTTCGACCACTGCGTCCTGGCCGCCGGGCCCTCCCTCGACCCGGAGCTGGGGGACCGGTTCACGGAACTGCTGCTGTCCATGTCGTACAGCGACCCGGAGGTGCGGCACCTGCTGGACCTGGAGGGGCTCACCCGCTGGATGCCGGGCCGGGAGACCGGCTTCGGCCCGCTGACCGCCGCGATCGACACCACCGGCTTCTACGACCCCCAGGGCCGGGTCACCGCGGCGGACTACCGGCCATGACCACCGTCCCGGTCGACCTCGGCCCGCTCGGCTTCGAGCAGGGGGCGCGGCTGCTGCTGAGCCGCGCCCTGGCGCGGGCGCCGCACGGCGACCGGGTCGAGGTGGCCGGGACCGATCCCGCGCTGCTCACCCACCTCACCGCCTGGTGCCGACACCAGGGGCACGAACTGGAGCCCGCCGAGCCGTGGGAGACGCCCGTGGTGGCACGGGTACGGCCGGGGCCCGTGGCCGAGGGACGACTCTTCGGCGCCGAGCGCGCCGGGGGCCCGCCCGCCGGGCAGCTGGCCGACCGGGCGCCGCTGCACTGGGGGCTCGCGGCGCGCGGGGCGCTGGTGGAGGCGGGCGGTCCGGACGTGCCCTTCGCCGTGGTCGACCGGGACGTGGCCTGGACCGACCTCGCGCCCCGGCTGTACCGGCAGGCGACCGCCTCGCAGTGGGACCCGCTGGGGGCGGTGGAGTGGGACGCGGAGTTCGAGCTGGCCGACGAGATCGAGGATGCCGTCGTCCAGGTCATGACGTACCTGGTGGAGAACGAGCAGGCCGCGCTGGTGGTGCCGGGGCGGCTGCTGATCCAGGTCCACCCGCACTTCCGCGAGGTGCTCCAACTGCTCGCCGTGCAGGCCGCCGACGAGGCCCGGCACGTGGAGGTCTTCACCCGGCGGGCGCTGCTGCGGGGCGGGGAGATGGGTACCTCCTCGGCGGGCGGCCGGGCCTCGCTGGCGACGCTGCTGACCGAGCCGGACTTCTCCATCGCGTCCTTCCTGCTGTCCGTGCTCGGCGAGGGCAGCTTCCTCAACCTGCTGTCGTTCCTGGAGCGGCACGCCCCCGACCCGGTCACCCGCCGCATCTGCCATCTGGTCCGGCAGGACGAGGCCCGGCACGTCGCGTTCGGGGTCGGGCACCTGGAGCACCGGGCGACGGTCGACCCGCTGCTGCACGGGCGGCTGCGGGCAGCGGTGGAGCGGCGCCATGACGCGCTGACCGGTACGGCGGGCCTCAACCAGGACGTGTTCGACTCCCTGGTGCTGCTGGCCGCCGGGTCCTGGGAGCCCGAGGACATCGCGCACGGCTGGGAGGCGGTGCGGCGGCTCCAGCTCGACATGGACGAAGGGCGCCGCCACCGCCTCTCCCGCCTGGGCTTCTCCGACGACGAGGCGGCCGCCCTGTCCGCCCTGCACACCCGTAACTTCATGTGAGGCGCCCGCCGTGACCGCACCGCACACCGCCGCTCCCGGCCCGTCCCCGACCGGCCACCCGGTGGTGTACCTCGACCACAACGCCACCACCCCCGTCGACCCCGACGTGGTCAAGGCGATGATCCGCTACCTCACGGACGACTTCGGGAATCCCTCCAGCTCTCACGCCCACGGCAGCGCACCCCGCGAGGGCATGGACCGGGCCCGCCGCCAGGTCGCCGCCCTCATCGGGGCGGAGCCGGGGCAGATCGTCTTCACCGGCTCCGGTTCCGAGGCGGACAATCTCGCCCTGCGTGGCGCCGTACTCGCCGCCGGGGACGGCAGACGGCGCGTGATCACCCAGGTCACCGAGCACCCGGCCGTACTGGAGACCTGCCGGGCGCTGCACCGGCTGCACGGGGTCGACATCACGTATCTGCCCGTCGACGGGACGGGACGGGTCGACCCCGCCGACCTCGCCGAAGCGCTGGACGACCGGACGGCCGTCGTCTCCGTCATGGCCGCCAACAACGAGACCGGCACGCTCCAGCCCGTTGCCGAGCTGGCCCGCCTCGCCCACGACCATGGCGCCCTCTTCCACTGCGACGCGGCCCAGGCGGCGGGCAAGATCCCGGTGGACGTCACCGCGCTCGGCGTGGACCTGCTGACCCTGGTGGGACACAAGATGTACGCCCCGAAGGGCATCGCCGCGCTGTACGTACGCGACGGCGTCCGCCTCGAACCCCTGGTGTACGGCGGCGGCCAGGAGGGCGGGCTGCGTGCCGGTACCGAGAACGTCGCCCTCGCCGCGGCGCTCGGCACCGCCGCCGAACTCGCCGCCTCGGAACTGGCGGACGGCGGCGCCCAGCGCCTTCGGGAGTTGCGCGACCGCCTGCACCGCGCGCTCGCCCAGGCCCTGCCCGGCCGGACGCACCTCAACGGCGCCGGACACCACCGGCTGCCCGGCACCCTCAACATCAGCATCGACGGCACCACCGGTCACGAGCTGCTGGCCGCCGCGCCGGGCCTCGCCGCCTCCACCGGCTCCGCCTGCCACAGCGGGGCCGCCACCCCCTCGCCCGTGCTGAGCGCGATGGGCCTGGACGACGCCCGCGCACTGGGCGCCGTACGGCTCTCGCTCGGCCGCTGGACCACGGCGGCGGACGTCGACCGGGCCGCCGGGATCTTGGTCGGCGCCGTGCACGCGCTCGCTCCGGCGGCCCGCTGATTTGCGACCCGATGGCCAGGACTTGCGGCGCGTCTGCGAGGCGGTAGCGTCGACAGAGTGGGGACCCCCGCGCGAAGGAGCCTGCGATGGGCATCAAGCGGTTTCTGGACATGTGGCCCGTGTACCGGCAGCTCACCGGGCCCGACCCGCTGGGACGTGGTCTGGCCGTCCAGTCGAAACGGTCGCGGAACCTGAAGCCCCGTACCCAGGAAGCGGACTGGGTCACGCACTCGGTGTGCCCGTACTGCGCCGTCGGCTGCGCGCAGAACGTCTTCGTCAAGGACGAGAAGGTCATCCAGATCGAGGGCAACCCCAACAGCCCGGTCTCCCGGGGCAGGCTGTGCCCCAAGGGGTCCTGCAGCGAGCAGCTCGTCAACGGGCCGCAGCGTGAGGACAAGGTGCTCTACCGGCCGCCGTACGGCACCGAGTGGCAGCACCTCGATCTCGACACGGCCATGGACATGGTGGCCGACCGGGTGCTGGACGCCCGGCGCCGGGGCTGGCAGGACAAGGACGAGCAGGGCAGGACCCTGCGCCGCACCATGGGCTTCGCCGGTCTGGGCGGCGCCGCGCTGGACAACGAGGAGAACTACCTCATCAAGAAGTTGTTCACCGCACTCGGCGCACTCCAGATCGAGAACCAGGCCCGCATTTGACACTCCGCCACCGTTCCCGGTCTGGGAACCTCGGTCGGACGTGGCGGCGCGACGAACTATCCGGAGGACCTCACCAACTCTGACTGCATCATCCTCATGGGCTCCAACATGGCCGAAGCCCATCCGGTGGCCTTCCAGTGGGTCACCGAGGCCAAGGTGCGCGGCACCCGGGTCATCCACATCGACCCCCGCTTCACCCGCACCAGCGCCCACGCCAACCAGCACGTACGGATCAGGGTGGGTTCCGACATCGCCTTCCTCGGCGGCGTCGTCAACTACATCCTGTCCCACAACCTCCACTTCGAGGAGTACGTGCGGGCGTACACCAACGCCACCTTCCTGGTGAACGAGGACTTCAAGGACACCGAGGACCTGGAGGGCCTGTTCAGCGGGTACAACGCGGAGACCGGGAAGTACAACAGTACGAGCTGGGCGTACGAGACCGAGGACCCGAGCCACGACGGCCGGCAGGGCAGCACGCTGATCTCCGCGACCCCGGCCCAGTCCGACGGCGGCCACGAGTCCCCTCCCGGCCCGCCCGGACGCATCGCCACCGACCCGACGATGGAGCACCCGCGCTGTGTGCTCCAGGTCCTCAAGCGGCACTTCTCCCGGTACACCCCGGAGATCGTCGAGGAGGTCTGCGGCATCACCCAGAAGCAGTTCCTCGACGTGTGCCGTGCCTGGACCGAGAACTCGGGCCGGGACAAGACCACCGCGCTGATCTACAGCGTCGGCTGGACCCAGCACACCGTCGGCGCGCAGTACATCCGGGCCGGGGCCATCGTGCAGATGCTGCTCGGCAACCTCGGGCGGCCCGGCAGCGGCATCCTCGCGCTGCGCGGCCACGCCAGCATCCAGGGCTCCACGGACATCCCGACCCTGTACAACCTGCTGCCCGGCTACCTGCCCATGCCCAACGTCACCCACGAGACCCTCGACATGTTCCTGGACGACGTGCGCCATGTGATGCGCAGGGGCTACTGGGACAACGCCGACACCTACATGATCTCGCTGCTCAAGGAGTACTGGGGCGACGCGGCCACCGCCGAGAACGACTACTGCTACGACTACCTGCCCCGCATCAACGGCGACCACGGCACGTACCAGACCACCATGGACATGCTCGCGGGCAAGGTCTACGGCTACTTCCTGGTCGGCCAGAACCCCGCCGTCGGCTCCGCGCACGGGCAGCTGCAGCGGCTCGCCCTGTCCAAGCTGGAGTGGCTGGTCGTCCGCGACCTCGCCATGATCGAGAGCGCGTCGGTCTGGAAGGACTCGCCGGAGATCGAGCGGGGAGAGATCTCCACCGAGACCTGCCCCACCGAGGTGTTCTTCTTCCCCGCCTGCTCGCACGTGGAGAAGTCCGGCACCTTCACCCAGACCCAGCGCATGATCCAGTGGCGCGACCAGGCCGTGGAGCCGATCGAGGACCGCCGCTCCGACCTGTGGTTCTTCTACCACCTCGGCCGGATCATCCGGGCCAAGCTGGAGGACTCCGAGGACCCGCGCGACCGGCCCATCCTCGAGGTGGCCTGGGACTACGCCATGGAAGAGGGGGACGAGCCCTCCGCCGCGGACGTCCTGCGCCACATCAACGGCATCGACCTGACCACCGGACGCACCGTCAGCACCTACGAGGACCTGAAGGCGGACGGCACCACCGCGTGCGGCTGCTGGATCTACACCGGCGTCTACGCCAACGAGTACAACTACGCCCGCCGCCGCAACTCCCGCTTCGAGCACCCGATCTCGGACGGCGAGTGGGGCTTCGTCTGGCCGCTGAACCGGAGAATCCTCTACAACCGGGCGTCGGCCGACCCCGACGGGAAACCCTGGAGCCAGCGCAAGGCCCTCATCTGGTGGGACGAGGCGAACCAGGAGTGGGTCGGCGGCGACAAGCCCGACTTCCAGCGGCACAAGCCGCCGCACTACGAGCCACCACCGGACTCGGCCGGACCCGAGGCGCTGACCGGCGACGACGCCTTCATCATGATGGGCGACGGCAAGGCGGCGCTGTTCACCCCGACCGGCCTGGTGGACGGGCCGATGCCCACCCACTACGAGCCGGAGGAGTCCCCGGTCCGCAACCCGCTCTACCCCCAGCAGTCCAACCCGACGCGGAAGATCTACGCCAAGACCTACAACCCGTACAACCCCTCGCCGCCCCAGCCGCACGACCAGGTGTTCCCGTTCGTGTTCACCGCCTCGCGGTACACCGAGCACCACACGGCCGGTGCGATGAGCCGTACCCTGCCCTACCTCTCGGAGCTGCAGCCGGGCCTGACCGTGGAGGTCTCCCCGGAACTGGCCGCCGAGCGGGGTCTGCACCACATGGGCTGGGCGCACGTCATCACCAGCCGTACCGCGGTGGAGGCCAAGGTGGTCGTCACCGACCGGCTGGCGCCACTGAGGCTGGAGGGCCGCAAGGTCCACCAGCTCTGGATGCCCATCCACTGGGGCAACCTCGGGATCACCACGGGCGACGTCACCAACGACCTGATCGGCGTGGTGCTCGACGCCAACGTGCTGATCCAGGAGAGCAAGGTGATCACCTGCGACATCCAGCCCGGTCGGCGGCCGCGCGGCCCCGAACTCCTGGACTACGTCGCGGGCTACCGGCAGCGCGCCGGGATCACCCTCGACACCGGCACGCACGAGCTGACCATCGACGGTGTCCCGACGGCCGAAGGCACGGACGGACACGGGTCGGAGGACTCCTCATGACCATCGAAGACGACAGGACGCCCCTCGGCGACGGCGTCGACGACAGCGAGAACAGCCTCTTCGGCCCGCTCGCCGACCCGTCCGGGAACGCCGGTTACCCCGAGGACCATCCGCCCAGGATGGGGTTCTTCACCGACACCTCCATCTGCATCGGCTGCAAGGCGTGCGAGGTGGCCTGCAAGGAGTGGAACGCCGTCCCCACCGACGGCTACGAACTCCTCGGCATGTCCTACGACAACACCGGCTCGCTCGGCGCCAGCAGTTGGCGGCATGTCGCCTTCATCGAGCAGGACCTGAGACTGGGCAGCCAGGACGCCGGTCTGGTGGGGCTGCCCACCGGGCCGTCCGGCACCGACACGGCCGCCGAGACGGTCGCCGGGGCCATCAGCAAGGGCCACCGCGCCGGAGGCGAACTCGGCACCGAGCCGGTCGACCTGGGCTTCCCCAGCTTCGACCTGCCCGGCGCGGGGAGCGGCGAGGAGACCCGGCAGGACTTCCGCTGGCTGATGGAGTCCGACGTGTGCAAGCACTGCACCCACGCGGGCTGCCTCGACGTCTGCCCCACCGGCGCCCTGTTCCGCACGGAGTTCGGCACCGTGGTCGTCCAGCCCGACATCTGCAACGGCTGCGGCTACTGCGTCTCCGCCTGCCCCTACGGCGTCATCGACCGGCGCCCCGACGACGGCCGCGCCTTCAAGTGCACCCTCTGCTACGACCGGCTCAAGGACGGCATGGAACCGGCCTGCGCCAAGGCGTGCCCCACCGACTCCATCCAGTTCGGCGAGGTCGACGAACTCCGCGAGCGGGCGGACCGCCGCCTGGTCGACCTCCAGGAAGCGGGCTTCCCCTCCGCCCAGCTGTACGGCCGCGACCCCGACGACGGCGTGGGCGGCGACGGCGCCTTCTTCCTGCTCCTGGACGAGCCCGAGGTCTACGGACTGCCGCCAGACCCGATCGTCACCACCCGGGACGTGGTCTCCATGTGGAAGCACGCGGGTGTAGCCGGTGCGCTCATGGTGGCCGCGACCGCCGCCGTGTTCTTCAAGGGAGGCCGCCGATGAGCGAGGGCGACGGCGCACGCGACGAGCAGCGGCACGAGCTGCGGTCCCCCGCCGGGTTCTCCCCGCAGGGCAACGGAGGCAAGAAGCGCAAGGGCCACAAGGGCGGCGGAGAGGAGTCGATGGTCCCCGACGCCGACTTCAAGTCGTACTACGGACGGCCCGTCCTCAAGCCCCCGGTGTGGGAGTGGATGGTCCCCGCCTACCTCCTCACCGGCGGGCTGTCGGCGGGCGCCATCCTGCTGTCGGTCGGCGCCGACGTGACCAAGCGGCCCGCCCTGTGCCGGTCCTGCCGGATCGGCAGCTTCGGCGCGCTGCTCGCCAGCAGCTACCTGCTCATCGGCGACCTCGGACGGCCGCTGCGCTTCCACCACATGATGCGGGTGGCCAAGCCGACCTCCCCGATGTCGATGGGCACCTGGATTCTCATGTCGTACGGTCCGGGCTGTTCGCTGGCCGGGATGGCCGAGCTGCTGCCGAAGGCATGGCGGACGCAGGGGAAGATCGGCGGCATCGTGAAGTGGACGGCACGGGTGAGCGGCATCTCCGCCGCCGTGATCGCGCCCGCGCTCGCCTCGTACACGGCCGTCCTGCTCGCCGACACGGCGGTGCCCGCCTGGCACGAGGCGTACCGGGAACTGCCGTTCGTGTTCACCGGCTCCGCCGCCGCCAGCGGAGCCGGGCTGGGGATGGTCTGCGCACCGGTGTCCGAGGCGGCCCCGGCCCGGCGGCTCGCGGTCGTCGGCGCGGCGATCGAGATCGCGGCGGCCCTGCGCATCGACCGCAAGCCGGAGTTCGAGCTGACGACGTACACCCACGGCGAGCCGCACCACCTGCGCAAGATCTCCGAGTACCTCACCATCGGCGGCGCGCTCGCCGCCGTCACCCTCGCCCGGCGCAGCCGGATCGCGGCCGTCCTCGGCGGCCTCGCCCTCCTCGCGGGCAGCGGGTTCCAGCGGTTCGGCACCTTCGAGGCGGGCGTGGAGTCCACCAAGGACCCGATCTACGTGGTGAAGCCGCAGCGCGAACGCCTCGACGCCCGCCGCCGGGAGCAGGAGGAGCAGGCGGCGCGGCGGGTGCGGGAGTCGGGGGCGGAGCAGGACGAGCGGTGACCCCCGGAGCACCCCGGTGTGGCGCGGGCACCGGGGAGCGGGGCGGTCGTAGCCTGGCAGAGGGGATTTTCCGTCGGCACGGCCGGAACGAGGGTGCCCGAGATGGACCGCGACCACACCTCCACCGCCCCGCCCGCTGACGAGCGGCGGCGGCTGCCGCGTACCGATGCGCTGCTGGCCGATCCACGGCTGGACGCCGCCGCGCTCCGGCTGGGGCGGGGGCTGGTCAAGGACGTGGTCGCCGGGGTGCAGGCCCAGGCCCGCACCGGCGAGGTGCCCGTCGCCGAGATCGCCGACCGCGCCGTCGCCGCCCTGCCCGCCACCGCGTCCGCGCTGCGCCCCGTCATCAACGCCACCGGCGTGCTGCTCCACACCAACCTGGGCCGCGCCGCGCTCTCCGAGGCCGCCCGGGACGCCGTGCTCGCCGCGTCCGGCACCACGGACGTGGAACTCGACCTCGCCACCGGCGTGCGCGCCCGGCGCGGCCGCTCCGCGCTCGACGCGCTGCTGCGGGCCGTACCCGCCGCCGAGGCCGCCCATGTCGTCAACAACGGCGCGGCCGCCCTCGTGCTGGCCGCCACCGCGCTCGCTCGGGGCCGGGAGATCATCGTCAGCCGGGGCGAGATGGTGGAGATCGGGGACGGCTTCCGCCTGCCCGACCTGCTGGTCTCCACCGGCGCCCGGCTGCGCGAGGTCGGCACCACCAACCGCACCACCCCCGCCGACTACGCCGCCGCCGTCGGCCCGGACACCGGCTTCATCCTGAAGGTCCACCCCTCCAACTTCCAGGTCACCGGCTTCACCCGGGAGGCGTCCGTCGCCGAACTCGCCCCGCTCGGTGTGCCCGTGGTCGCGGACATCGGCTCGGGACTGCTCACCCCGGAACCGGCGCTGCCCGACGAGCCCGACGCGACGACCTGGCTGCGCGCCGGAGCCTCCCTGGTCACCGCCAGCGGCGACAAGCTCCTCGGCGGCCCCCAGTGCGGGCTGCTGCTCGGCGACGCCGACCTCGTACGGACCCTGGCCCGGCATCCGCTGGCCCGCGCCCTCCGCGTCGACAAACTGACCCTCGCCGCCCTGGAGGCGACGGTACGGGGCCCGCTGCCGCCGACCCTGACCGCGCTGCGCGCCGACCCGGAGGCGCTGCGCGAGCGCGCCGACCGGCTGGCCGCGTCCCTGCGCGCCGACGGGCTGGACAGCCACGCCGTCGACACCGAGGCGGTGGTCGGCGGGGGCGGCGCGCCGGGGGTGGCACTGCCCAGCGCCGCGGTCTCCCTGCCCGTCGCGTACGCGGCCCTCCTGCGCGGCACCGACCCGGCGGTGATGGCCCGCGTCGAGGACGGCCGCTGTCTGCTGGACCTGCGGGCCGTACCGGAGGACGCCGACGCCGAGCTGGCGCGGGCCGTGCGCCGGGTCGCGCCGGGGACGGGGAGCTGACCGTGCACGTCATCGCCACCGCGGGCCACGTCGACCACGGCAAGTCCGCGCTGCTGCGCGCCCTCACCGGCATGGAACCCGACCGCTGGGCCGAGGAACGGCGCCGGGGCATGACCATCGACCTCGGCTTCGTCTGGACCCGGCTGCCCGCCGCCGGAGACGTCGCCTTCGTGGACGTACCCGGACACGAACGCCTCGTCGGCAACATGCTCGCCGGGGCCGGACCCGTCCCCGCCGTGCTGTTCGTCGTCGCCGCCGACCAGGGCTGGCAGCCGCAGTCCGAGGAGCACCTGGCCATCCTGGACGCGCTCGGCGTACGGCACGGCGTCCTCGCCGTCACCCGCAGCGACCTCGCCGCACCGGACGCGGCCCGCGCCGAGGCCCTCGCCCGGATCGCCGAGTCCTCCCTCGGGAAGGTGCCGGGCGTCGACGTCAGCTCGGTGACCGGACAGGGACTCGACGCACTGCGCGACGCGCTGGTCCTGCTCGCCGGTGAGCTGCCGATGCCCGACCACGAGGCGGACGTACGGCTGTGGGTGGACCGGGCGTTCACCGTGCGCGGCCACGGCACGGTCGTCACCGGCACCCTCGGCGCGGGCACCCTGCGCGTCGGCGACCGGCTGCAACTCGCCCGCGATGGAGCGCTGTTGAGGGTGCGCGGTCTCGAGTGCCTCAAGGAGTCACGGCAGGAGGCCGCCGCGGTCGCCCGGGTGGCGGTCAACATCAGCGGGCCGGGCGCCGCGACACTCGGCCGGGGGGACGCGCTGCTCACCCCGGACCGGTGGCTGACCACCGACACCGTGGACGTACGGCTGCGCGGCGAACCGGCCGGGGACCTGCCCCGCGAACTCACCCTGCACATGGGTTCGGCGGCGGTACCGGTGACCGTCCGCCCACTGGGCGAGGACACCGCACGGCTGCGGCTCGGTGCCGCCCTCCCGCTGCGCGTCGGAGACGGCGCGCTGCTGCGCGACCCCGGTCGGCACCGCATCCCGGCGGGCGTCACCGTGCTGGACGTACGCCCGCCCCGGCTGACCCGGCGCGGCGCGGCCGCCGCACGGGACGAGGAGCTGCGGGAGGCGGACGGCGCCGCCGAGTTGCGGCGGCGCGGGCTGATCCGCCGCGCGGAGCTGCTCGCCATGGGCGTCACCCCGCCCGCCGAACCGGTCGCCGGGGACTGGCTGGCCGACCCGGACCACTGGGCCGCCCTGCGCGAGCGCCTCGGCGCCGTGGTCGAGGAACACGCCGCCCGGCACCCGCTGGAGCCCGGCCTGCCCCTGGAGTCGGCCCGCCGGGCGCTCGACCTGCCCGAACGGAGCCTGGTGGAAGCCCTGTTGGCGCGGTCGCCCGAGCTGCGGTACAGCGAGGGCCGCCTCTACGGCAGTCACGCGCGGCCCACGCTGCCGCCCAGGATCGAGGCCGCCGTGGAGGCCGTACGCGCGGACCTCGCCCGGCAGCCCTTCCGCGCCCCCGAGGCCGAGCGGCTGGCCGAACTCGACCTGGACGCGAAGGTGTTGGCCGCCGCCGAGGCGGCCGGGGCCCTGCTGCGGATCGACCGGGGGATCGTGCTGCTGCCCGGTGCGGACGCCCAGGCCGCCGCCGTCCTCGCCCGACTGGAGCAGCCCTTCACCGCCAGCCAGGCTCGCCGCGCGCTGGACACCACGCGCCGGGTGGTCATCCCGCTGCTGGAGTACCTCGACCGGCACGGCCACACCGAACGCCTGGACGGCACGCTGCGCCGCTGCCGGGACACGCTATGAGGTACGGGAAGAGGTGGCGGAGACGGACGGGAATCGAACCCGCCTGCCCGAGTTGCTCGGACACCTCGGTTTTGAAGACCGGGAGGGCCACCAGGCACCCTTACGCCTCCCCGACGACCGTCCTGGGAACGCGGCGGCCATACCGCCATGGAACCGCCGCCTCCCCACCCGAGTCAACGCGCCACACGGCGTCCACCCCCAGCTGACGAGGACTGATACAGCCATGACGGACACGCGGACCGATGCCGGACCGGCGCACGGACCCGAGGCCGTGCGCCTCACGCAGTACGCGCACGGCGGCGGCTGCGCCTGCAAGATCCCACCGGGCGAGCTGGAGGAGATGGTCGCGGGACTCGCCCGGCCCGTCCTCACCGGAGCCGCCGGTGAATTGATCATCGGCCTCGACCACGGCGACGACGCCGCGGTCGTCCGGCTGCCCGGCGGCCCCGGCCTGCCCGCCGCCGTCGCCACCGCCGACTTCTTCACGCCCGTGGTCGACGACCCGTACGACTGGGGCCGGATCGCCGCCGCCAACGCCCTCTCCGACGTCTACGCCATGGGCGGCACACCCCTGGTCGCCGTCAACCTGCTGTGCTGGCCGCGCGACGTGCTGCCGTTCGACCTCGCGCGCGAGGTGCTGCGCGGCGGCCTGGACGTCGCAGCCGGGGCGGGCTGCGCGGTGGCGGGCGGGCACAGCGTGGACGACCCGGAACCCAAGTACGGCATGGCCGTCACCGGCACCGTCGACCCGGACCGCCTGCTGCGCAACGACGCCGGACGGCCGGGGGTCCCGCTGTCGCTGACCAAGCCGCTCGGGCTCGGCGTGCTCAACAACCGGCACAAGACGACCGGCGAGGTCTTCCCGCAGGCGGTGGAGACCATGGTGGCGCTCAACCGGGACGCGGCACTGGCCGCGCTCGCGGCGGGCGCGGTCTGTGCCACCGATGTCACCGGCTTCGGCCTGCTGGGCCACCTGTACAAGATGGCGCGCGCCTCGGGCGTGACCGCGGTGATCGACGCCGCCGCCGTCCCGTACCTCGACGGCGCGGAGGAGGCCGCGCGCGACGGGTACATCAGCGGCGGGACGCGCCGGAACCTCGACTGGGTCGCCCCGCACACGGACTTCGGGGACACCGCCGAGCTGACCCGGCTGCTCCTCGCCGACGCGCAGACCTCCGGCGGGCTGCTCGTCGCCGGGGAGGTGCCGGGGGCGCCGGTCGTCGGGGAACTGGTGCCCGCGGGGGAATACACGCTGGTCGTGCGCTGATCGGCAGGCGTTTTGCGGAGGCGCCCGGTCCGTATCGCGGGTGATCCTCTGGTTTGCCAGCCCGGTACGGGACGGCGGGTGGCGGATGCGACGGGGGTCGCGGCGGGCGCGGTCGCCGCGACTACTTTGAACGCGCACAGCCGAACGCGCACAGCCGAACGCGCACAGCCAACAGACGTCTCGTCCCGCGAGGAGCGCCATGAGCCTGAGCATCCGCAACCAGATCGCCGGTACCGTCACCGACATCGCCCACGGTGAGGTGATGGCGACCGTGAAGGTGCGCCTCGACGGCGGCCACGACCTCACCGCCGCGATCACCCTGGAGTCCGTCAAGGACCTCGGACTGGCCGAGGGCTCCGCCGTCCGCGCGCTGATGAAGGCCACCGAGGTGGCGCTCGCCACCGAGCGGGTGCGGGGGCTGTCCATCCGCAACCAGCTGCCCGGCACGGTCAGCTCCGTCGCCCTCGGCGGAGCCATGGCGACGGTGACCGTCACCGTCGACGGCGGCACGCTCACCGCGGCCGTCACCCGGGACGCGGTGACCGACCTCAACCTGACGGCGGGCTCACCCGTCGTCGTCCTGATCAAGTCGACCGAGGTGTCGCTGGCGACCGTGTAGGGCCCGACGGGGCCGTGTAGAGCCCGGTGACCGGCTCGCGCGGCGGGCGCGTGCCGACCCCGGGCCGCGCCCGTCCGCGCGGGGGCACATACGCTGCAAGGGAAGACATCCGAGCCGTGGACCGGCGGAGAGGGGCTCCCACGTGGCCGGTAACCGACAGGACACCACCGGCACCATCGCCGACCTGCCCGGACGCCTCCCGCCCGGCCAGCGCCGCGTCAACGGCTGGCCCGTCTCGCACTACGGCTCCGTGCCCCGCTTCCGCCCCGCACGCTGGAACCTCCGCGTCATCGGCGCCACCGCCGACGCCGAGGAGCGAATATGGCTCTTCGACGAGCTGACGGCCCTCCCGCACGGCACGGTCGTCGCCGACCTGCACTGCGCGACGGGCACCACCTCCACCGACCACGAGTGGTACGGCATTCCGGCCCGCGCCCTCCTCGCCCTGGTCCCACCGGCACCCGGCGTCACCCATGTGATGGCCTGGGCGGAGTACGGCTACGCGACCAACATGCGCCTGTCCGACTTCGACACCCCCGACACCATCCTGGCCACGCACCACAACGGCGAACCCCTCACCGCCGAACACGGCTTCCCGCTCCGCCTGGTCGTCCCCCACCTCTACGGCTACAAGAGCCCCAAATGGCTGCGCGCCATCGAGTACCTCACCGAGGACCGCCGCGGCTTCTGGGAGGAACGCGGCTACCACAACATCGGCGACCCCTGGCGGGAGCAGCGCTACTCGTACCAGGAGCAGCCGGGGGAGGGGCCCGCGCGATAGGCCCTGCTCTCCGCCCGGGTAAGCGGGGGCCCGGCTGGGCACGCATGGCCCTGACGGGTGGCCGGAGGTGCGGGCGGGTCGGATGGTCCGGCCGTGTGCCGGGCGCGAGGGGAGCGACGACGGGCGAGGGCGCTGCCATGGAGCTGGACCAAGAGGAGCGGGCGACCGCGGGCCGCGGGCCGTCGGTACGGGCGCTGGCCGCCGGGTCGGTGGGCAATTTCATCGAGTGGTACGAGTTCGGAGTCTACGGCTACTTCGCCACGGTGATCGCGGAACGCTTCTTCACCCCGGCCGGGGGCGGCACGGTCGAGGGCCTGGTCAAGGCGTACGCCGCCTTCGCGCTCGCGTTCTTCTTCCGCCCGGTCGGCGCGGCCCTGTTCGGTCGGCTCGGGGACCGGATGGGGCGGCGCCCGGTGCTGATCCTGGTCATCTCGCTGATGACGGTGACCACGGCGCTGATCGGCGCGCTGCCGACCTACGCCACGGTGGGCGTCCTGGCACCCTGGCTGCTGACCTTGCTCCGCGTGCTCCAAGGGCTCTCCGCGGGAGGGGAGTTCGGGGGCGCGGTCGCGGTGATGACCGAGTTCGCGCCGCCGGGCAGGCGGGGACTGTACGGGGCGTGGCAGTCGTTCACCGTGGCGCTCGGGCTGCTGGGCGGGGCGGGGGTCGCGGCGGCGCTGGCGAGCGCGCTGAGCGAGGCCCAACTGCACTCGTGGGGCTGGCGGTTGCCGTTCCTGCTGGCGCTGCCGATGGGGCTGGGCGCGCTGTGGCTCCGGTTGCGGCTGGACGAGACGCCGACCTTCCGGGAACAGGAGCCCACCGAGTCCCTGCCCACCCGGCAGGTGGTGTGGGCCGTCGCGCTGGGTGCCGGACGGGTGATGGGCTGGGCGGCGGCCGGGTACGCCTTCCTGGTCGTGCTGCCCTCGTACCTCCAGACGGCCCTGCACGCCACCTTCCGGGAAGCGCTGACCGCGACCGTACTGGCCAACCTCGGCTTCGCCGCCACCATCATCCCGGCGGGCCTGCTCAGCGACCGGATCGGGCGGCGGCCCGTGATGCTGACAGGGGCGGCCCTGGTCGTGGTCCTGGCGGTTCCCCTCCTCAACCTCCTGCAGAGCGACGGCACTTCGACACCGCTCAAGGGGCTGGCCGTGCTGCTCGCGGGCGCGATCGTCGGGCTGATGGCCGGGCCGGGCCCCGCGCTGCTCGCCGAGATGTTCCCCACGCGGGTGCGCTGCACGGGCCTCGGACTCGCCTACGCCCTGTCCAATGCCGTGTTCTCGGGCTGCGCGGGGCTCATCATCACGGAGGCCGTGAAGCGGACCGGGAACGTGGACGTACCCGCCTACTACGCGGCGGCGGCCTGCGCGCTGAGCATGCTCGCCCTCTTCAAGAGCACCGCGTTCAACGGCACTTCTTTCAAGGGCACTTCTTTCAAGGGTACTTCGGGAAAGGCGGGTGGGGCGGATGCTGGTGATCGGCCTGATGTCGGGAACGTCGTACGACGGGATTGACGCGGCGGCGGCCGAGCTGCGCCTCGCCGGGGACACGCTCCTGCTGAAGCCGCTCGGGATGGTGAGCGAGCCGTACGACGACGGGCTGCGGGAGCTGCTTGCCGGAGCGCTGCCCCCGGCGGCCGTACCGGTGGCCGACGTGTGCCGTCTCGACACCCGGATCGGGCAGGCGTTCGCGGCGGCCGCCGCTCGGGCCGACTCCGAACTGTGCGGCGGATCGGCCGAGTTGATTGCCTCGCACGGGCAGACGGTCTACCACTGGGTGGACGGCGACCGGGTCCACGGCACTCTGCAGCTCGGGCAGCCCGCCTGGATCGCCGAGGCGACCGGGCTGCCCGTCGTCGCCGACTTCCGGCCCCGTGACGTGGCCGCGGGCGGCCAGGGCGCGCCGCTGGTCAGCCTCGTCGACCTGCTCTGGCTGCGCGGCAGGCCGGGAACGCCCGTCGCGCTGAACATCGGCGGCATCGCCAACCTCACCGCGCCGGACGGGACGGCTTTCGACACCGGTCCGGGGTGCGCCCTGGTGGACGCGGCGGCGCGGGAGTTCAGCGGGGGCCGACTGGCGTACGACGCCGACGGCGCGCTGGCCGCTCGCGGCCGGGTCCATCCCCCGCTGCTGCAAAGGCTGTCGGCCGACCCGTACTACGCGCGCCCCGCCCCCAAGACGACGGGCAAGGAACTCTTCCACCCCGGCTATCTCCGGGCGACGGCTGCCGACTCGCTGGCCGGTGTCTCGGCCGAGGACACCCTCGCCACCCTCACCGAGCTGACGGCCCGCACGATCGCGGACGCCGTGCGGTCGGTCGCCGCCACGGAGGTCATCGCCTCCGGCGGCGGCACGCGGAACCCCGCGCTGATGCGGGCCCTGGGTGCCGCACTCCCCGGCATCCCGGTCCGCGTCTCCGACGAGCTGGGCCTCCCCTCGGCCGCCAAGGAGGCGCACGCCTTCGCCGTCCTGGGCTTCCTCACCCTGCACGGCCTCGCCGGGACGGACCCCGTCAGCACGGGCGCCCGCCATCCGAGCGTCCTCGGCTCGCTCACCCCCGGCCGCGACGGACTCAGGTTGCCCGCGCGGCCGGAACAGGCACCCGTACGAATGGAGTTGGAGTGACCCGGCGCCCGGTCAGAACGCCCGGTGGTACGGCTGCGGGACGTACGGCTCGGCGCCGAGTTCGCGGGCGGCGTGGAGCGCGAAGTAGGGGTCGCGGAGCAGCTCACGGCCGAGCAGGACGGCGTCGGCCTGACCGTCGGTGACGATCTTCTCGGCCTGGCGCGCCTCCGTGACGAGCCCCACCGCGGCGACCGGCAGTCCGGTCTCACGGCGTACCCGCTCGGCGAAGGGCACCTGGTAACCGGGGCCGGTCTCGATGCGGGCGCGGGGCGCGATGCCGCCGCTGGAGACGTCGATCAGGTCGACGCCCCGATGGCCGAGGTCGGCCGCGAGCCGGACTGTGTCGTCCGCGGTCCAGCCCGTACGGTCGTCGCTCTCGTCCTCGGTGAGCCAGTCGGTGGCCGACACCCGGAAGAACAGGGGGAGTTCGTCGGGCCACACCGCGCGGACCGCCTCCGCGACCCGCAGCGCGAACCGGGCACGCCCCTCGTAGGAACCGCCGTAGGCGTCGGTGCGGTGGTTGGAGTACGGCGAGAGGAACTGGTGGACGAGGTAGCCGTGGGCCCCGTGGATCTCGGCGACCTCGAAGCCCGCGGCGAGCGCGCGCCGGGCGGTGGCGGCGAACTCCTCCACGATCGCGTCGATCTCGGCGGTGGTCAGCTCGGCGGGGGTGGTGTACCCGTCGTCAAAGGGGAGTGCGCTGGCGGAGGCGGGCTGCCAGCCGTAGCCGTCACCGGGCGCGATCGGGGCGCCCCGGTCCACCCAGGTCCGCTCGGTCGACGCCTTGCGACCGGCGTGCGCGATCTGGATACCGGGGACGGTGCCCTGGGACTTGAGGAAGCGGGTGATGCGCGCGAACGCGGCCTGCTGGGTGTCGTTCCACAGCCCCAGGTCGTACGGGCTGATACGGCCCTCCGGGCTGACGGCGGTGGCCTCGGTGAGGATCAGGCCGGTGCCGCCCGCCGCGCGTGCCGCGAGGTGCTGGAAGTGCCAGTCGTTCGGCGCGCCGGTCTCCGGGCCCTCGGGCGCGGCGGAGTACTGGCACATCGGCGCCATCCACAGGCGGTTCCGCACGGTCAGCGAGCGGAGGGACAGCGGTTCGAACAGGACGCTCACGCGGGGCTCCCGGGGGTCGTGGGTCGGCATGGCGGCCCACCGTGGCGGCGGCGGACCGACTCGGGTAACAAGGTGCAGGAGCCATGGATTCCCTGGCGGCGCTCCCCTCGGTTTCCCTCGGTCCGTCGATTCGCGGGCACGCGCGCCGCTCAGAACGCGTACCGCACCCGCAGCCAGGGCGCGTGCGCCGCGACCAGCTCGGTCAGTCGCTGTACGCCCTGCCGTTTGACGTCGTTGCGGTACCGCACGTTCAGCGCGCCGTTCTCCGAGCGCTTGGCCTGCTGGATCTCCGGCCGCCACAGCACGTCCTCGGCGCGCGGGTGCCAGCGCAGGTTGACGTCGTGCAACTGGCGGTTGTGCGTCAGCATGATGACCTCGGCCGCCGCCTGCGCCTTCACCCGCGCGGGCAGTACGTCGTCGAGGTGGCGCAGCAGCTCCGCCCAGTCCTCCTCCCAGCCGGGGCGCAGTACGACGGGGGAGAGGTTGAAGTGCACCTCGTAGCCCGCGTCCAGGAAGTCCCCGGCGGCGGCGATCCGCTCGGCCACCGGGCTGGTCCGCACATCCAGCAGCCGGGAGTCGCCGGGCGGCATCAGCGAGAAGCGGATACGGGTCGAGCCGCGCGGGTCCAGGGCGAGCAGATCCCGGTTGACGTACTTGGTCGCGAAGGAGGCCATCGCGGTGGGCCACCGCCGGAAGGCCGCGATGAGGTCGGCGGTGTTGTCGCTGATCAGCGCGTCCACCGAGCAGTCCCCGTTCTCCCCCGTGTCGTACACCCAGCGCTCCTCGTCGCACTGCGTGGGCTCCTGCTTCGGGCCGAGGGAGGTGATGTGCCTCTCCAGGGCGCCGACGACGTCCCCGATGTTGGTGAAGACGGTGATCGGGTTGGCGTACCCCTTGCGGCGCGGGACGTAGCAGTACGCGCAGGACATCGCGCAGCCGTTGGAGGCGCCGGGGGCGATCCAGTCGGCCGAGCGTCCGTTGGGCCGCACGGTCAGTGACTTGCGCACGCCGAGGACGAGCGTCTGCCGCTTGACCCGCACCCAGCGGTCGGCGTTTCCCTCGTTGCCGTGCAGGTGGGGGATGTTCCAGTGAGAGCCGACCTCCAGTACGCGCGCCTTGGGGAAGCGGGCGATGACCTGGCGGCCGCGCGGGGAGAGGGCGGCGGCGGGTTCGGCGTAGATCTCCCGCACGTCGAGCAGCCGGGACACCTGCTCGGGGGTGGCGTCCGGCTCCGGTTCCTGTTCCTCGGTGTGGTCCTCGGCGCCCAGCAGCTCGGTCAGCCCGAAGAGGGCGTCGGGGTCGCCGGAGGCGGGGGAGGAGGTCGGGGACACGGCGGCTCCAGCGGTACGGGGTGTGCGGGGGTGAGGAGTGGCGGCTCGGTGCCCTCCCGGCAGCCCACTCCGGTGGGGCTGTTCCGCCTGCCCGCGGGCGTGCGTCAGCAGTCGGGGGTGGTGCCGGGGGAGTCGTCGCGCTGGGTGGTCTGGGCGACGCGGGTCAGGAGACGGCGGAGCTGGCCCTCGTCGTGCTCGTCGAGATCGGCCAGGAGGTGGGCCTCGGCGGTGGAGAGCTGGCGGCGGCTGCGCTCCAGCTCCGCCCGGCCCTCCTCGGTTATGAGGACCTGCCGGGCGCGGCGGTCGCGGGGGTCGGGGCGACGGGTGATCAGTCCGCGCTTCTCCAGATCGTCCAGCAGATACGTCATCACTGTGCGGTCCAGGCTGACCTGCTGGGCCAGGGCGAGCTGGGACGGCGGCTCGCCTGTCGCCAGGGCGACCAGCACCAGGTAGCCGCGCGGACCTCCGGGCAGGTCGGCGACCGAGCTGGTGGCGATCCGGCGGAACGCCGAGGAGACCTGGCGGATGGCCCAGCCCAGGTCGGTCTCGAGGCCCGAGTCGTCGGTGGCGGCGGTGTCTGAAGCGGTCACCGGACCAATGTAGCGCAGATTCCTGCGGATGCACAGATAGTCTTGCGGACAGAACATCTGTGGTGCATAGTTTTTGTGAGGCCCCGGCGACGGGACCCGAGACCGGCCAACCGATGCCCGCATGCGCGGCGCACGAACGAGACGCAGAGCAGGAATGAGAACCGCGCCATGACGAACGACAGCAACGACCTGCACGGCAGTACCGCCCTGGTCACCGGCGCCACCTCTGGCATCGGCCGCGCCGTGGCGGAGAGCCTGGCCGCCCGCGGTGCGAAGGTGATCCTGCACGGCCGGAACCGTGCCCGAGGTGAGGCGCTGGCGCGGGGCATAGGAGCCGCCCGCTTCATCGCGGCGGACCTCACCGACGCCGAGGAGGTCCTCCGGCTGGCGGCCGAGGCGGGCGAGGTGGACATCCTCGTCAACAGCGCGGGTGTCTACGACTTCGCTCCCACCGCGGCGACCGACGCCGCCGCGTTCGACCGCCATGTCGCGGTGAACACCCGCGCCCCCTTCCTCCTGGTCGGCGCGCTCGCTCCCGCGATGGCCGAGCGCGGCCACGGCTCGATCGTCACGATCGGCTCCAGCGCCGCCCGCCTCCCGGCCCCCATCGGCGCCGCCTACGGCGCCTCCAAGGCCGGCGTCGAGATCCTCACCCGCTACTGGGCCACCGAGTACGGCCCCCACGGAGTCCGCGTCAACACCGTCTCCCCAGGCCCCGTCCGCACCGAGGGCGTCACCGCGATATTCGGCGACCGCACCGCCGTCCTGGACCAGGTCAACGCCCGCGGCCGGGTGGGCGAGCCGAGCGAGATCGCCGAGATAGTCGGCTTCCTGGTCAGCCCGGCGAGCAGTTACATGAACGGGGCGATCCTGTACGCGGACGGAGGAGAACTCAGCACGCTGCCGGGCTGACCGATGGGCTCTCAGGCGGTCGAGAGAAGCGCGGCGATGATGCCGTCCCTGGTCCGGGAGGCCAGACGGTTGCTGGTGACCAGCGTCAGGGGGATGGAGGGGAGAGGCGGCAGGGAGTCGATCGTCAGCAGACCGGGCTCGGTCATCCGGGCTTGCGGTAGAGCCGTGATGCCCCCGGTTGCTTTGACGGCGGAAAGGAGACTGACCAGATCGGCGCATTCCCGGACCACTGATCCGCCCGCCGCCGCTTCGGACGCCAGGATGTGGTCCCGGACGGTGCAGGGGGCGGTGAAGGTGACCAGCGCGCCCGTGTCCGGAGCGCGGTCCGACGGGCCGACCCAGGTGAGAGGCAGATCGGTGATGTGCCGGGTGCCGTGACCGAGGTCCCCGATGCCCAGCGCCACGTCCGCCGAGTGGTCGTGCACGAACTCGCGTACGCGGGCGCTGCGGTGGAACCGGAAACGGACGGGCCGGTCCGGGTGGTCTCGCGAGAGGACACGCGCGACCGCGCGCAGCAGCGCCTCGGTCGCGTGCTCGGTGGACACGACCAGCAACTCCCCGCTCGTGCGGCCCAGCAGGCGGTGCAGCGCGTCGTCGTGCTCACCGAGCAGCCGGTACGCCTCCCGCAGCACGTCCTCGCCCCGGGAGGTGAAGGCGATGTTCCGGCCCTGCCGGGTCACGACGGGGAAGCCCAGCTCCGCCTCCAGGCGGCGCAGATGACCGCTGACCCCCGCCTGTGACAGATGCAGGACCTCGGCGGCCCTGCGGACCCCGCCGAAGGAGGCCACGCTGACCAGGCTGCGCAGACAGGTGATGTCGAGGGTCGCCATGCCTCATTGTCACCGGTGGACGAGGTATGGAAGGAGGATCGTTCACGAATCACGATCGGTCACGCACGGCGGCCGGTGCCGGTGCTGAGGTCGAAGCATGTTCCAGCGACTTCTCCCGGCCTTGACCGTTCTGCTGTACGCCCTCGGCTATCCCCTGGGCGCGCTCACCCTCGGCCATGTCACGCCGTTCCTCCTCATCCTGCTGCGCTTCCTGATCAGTGCCGTGCTGATGTGGACCGTAGTGGCCGTGCGGCGGACGCCGCTGCCGCGCGGACGTCTGCTCGCCTGGACGGTCACCGGCGGACTGCTGGTGCAGGGGATGCAGTTCCTCGGTCTCTACTGGGGCATGGCGCACGGGGTGGGCCCGGGCGTCGCGGCGCTGGTGATCGCGATGAACCCCGTCACCACCGCGGTCCTCGCCCGGCTGGTGCTGGGTCGGCGCGAGAACTCCTGGGGACTCGTCGCGCTCGCCCTCGGCACGGTGGGCGTGGTGGCGGCCTGCCTGCCACGGCTGCTGGCCGACCCGTCCGTCGGACCGGGACTGATCACCGTCCTGATCGCGCTCGGCGGACTGTCCGGCGGCTCCCTCCTCCAGGAACGGAAGCTGCGGGCGGTCGACCCCTTCGTGTTCACCGCGATCGGCGTCACCGTCTCCGTACTCCCGGCCGCCGCGCTCGCCCTCACCACCCCGCAGCACCTCACCGACCCTCTGCCCGCCGTCGCCCTGCTCCTGCTGCTCGTACTGGCCAGCGCGGTGGGCATGGTCTGCTACGCGGCCTGCGTACGGAGCAGGGGAGCGCGAGGGGCGTCGATCCTGTTCGCCCTCATCCCGGCGGCCGCCGTGATCGCGGCCTGGGGCCTGCAGGGCGCGCCCCTCGACCTGACCACAGCCGTCGGCCTCACTTGCGGCGCACTCGCCTGTGCCGCTCAGAGCCGGTCGGCGCGGCCCACCTCCGGCACGCCGGACCGGAGTGGGCGCGGCCGCAGCGGCCGGGAGTCCAGTGTGGCGGAACGAGTCGGCTGAGAAGTGAGACAGGTCGCCGCGCTCCGGTCGAGTTGCTGGGACCCGTCGATGCGAGAAGGTGAGGAGGGACGTCCGGGAAGGGAGCGTGGGGTGGCGAGCGATCCCATCGACGATTCCGCGGTGCTGAACGCGCTGTTCGGCAACTCTCCGCAAGGGCTGTTCGTCTTCGACTCCGAGCGGAAGGTCACGCGCTACAACCCGTCCGGACGAGGGGTGCGGAAGCTGGCCGCCGAGGAGGTCGTCGGGCATGACCCCGAGGACTTCTCGCCCGGTTTCGACCCGGGTGAGCTGAGGGCCCTGATGGACGAGGCGTTCGCCGGTGGCGTTCCGCTGCGGCGCCGCCTGATCCGCGGGCTGTCGCCGTCGGACCCGCGCCGGACGCTCGCGCTCGAGGTGTCGCTCTTCCCGCTGCCCGACGCGCACGACGGCGCCCCCGCGCTGGTGGGCGTGGTCGAGGACGTGACCGAGAGGCAGGCCGCGGCGGACCGGCTCGCCGTCCTCAGCAAGGTGCACAGGACCGTCGGTTCCACGCTGGACGTACGGACCACCGCCGACGAGCTGGTGCGGGCCCTGGTCCCGGCGTTCGCCGACGGGGCGAGCGTCGACCTGGTGGACGACGGCCCCGCTTTCGGCCCCCTGACGTCGGGGGTTCCGCTGCGCCGGATCTCCTTCGTCCCGTCGGACACCGTGACCGCCAGGAAGGAGGGAGACAGCCGTCCCTTCCCCTTCCCCACGCCGTACACCCAGGCGCTCAACGACACCGAGGCCCGGATCGTCCAGGTCACGCCGGACGCGCCCTGGCTGGCCACCGACCCGGACATGTTCGAGCCGCTGCTCAGGGCGAACGTGCACTCCATGATCGTCGTACCGCTCACCGTGCGGAACACCGTGCTCGGCCTGCTCACCCTGTACCGGCACCGCACCGACCCCTTCGACGAGGCCGACCTCGACGTGGCCCGGCAAGCGGCCGCCACCACCGCCGCCCACCTGGACAACGCCCGCAGCTACCGCCGCGAGCACACCGTGGCCTCCACTCTGCAGCGCAAGCTCCAGCCCAGCACCACCCCGCGCCTCTCTGCGGTGGAGACCGCCCACATGTATCTGCCCGAGAGCGCGGGCGGCGACTGGTACGACGTCATCCCCCTGTCCGGTACGCGTGTCGCGCTCGTCGTCGGCGATGTCGCCGGGCACGGCATCGAGGCGGCGGCCACGATGGGCCAGCTCCGCATCGCCCTGCGCACCCTCGCCCTCCAGGACCTGGAGACCGACGAGCTGCTGACCCACCTGGACGAGGTCGCCGCCCAGCTCGCGGACCCCTCGGACGCGTACGTGGCGACCTGCGCGGTCACCGTCTACAACCCCGTCTCGCGCCGCTGCGCCATGGTGCGGGCGGGCCATCCGGCGCCGGTGATCGTCGACCCCCACGGCTCGCCCGTCCCCGTGGACGTACCGCTCGGGCCACCGCTCGGCGCAGGGGGCGGGCGGGTCTTCACCCCGGCGCTGATCGACCTGCCCGCCGGGACCCTGCTCGCGCACTACACCAACGGCCTCCTCGGCGCCCACGCCCACGACCCGGCCGCCGCCCGGCGCAGGCTCGCACAGACCCTCGCCTCTCCCGCGCGGCCCCTGCGGGAACTGTGCGACGACGCCGTGTACCGCCTGGCACCCTCCCGCGACGACGACGCCGTCCTCCTGCTCGCCCGCACCCACACCCTGGCCAAGGAGAACGTCGCGGACTGGACGCTGCCCGCCGAGCCGTCCGTGGTGAGCACGGCGCGGCGGCTCGTGGAGCAGCAGCTCGCCGTCTGGCACCTGGAGGGGGCGGCGTACACCACCGGGCTCATCGTGAGCGAACTCGTCACCAACGCCATCCGCTACGGCACCGGGCCCATCCAGCTGCGCCTCATCCACGACAGCGGACGGCTTCTGGCCGAGGTCACCGACGCCAACAGCACCAGCCCCCACCTGCGCCACGCCCGCGACAGCGACGAGGGCGGGCGCGGCCTGTACATCGTCATGCGCCTCAGCACCCATTGGGGCGTCCGGCACAGCCACCAGGACAAGACGATCTGGTCCGAGCAGCGACTGGGCGCGGAGACCGGGCTCGAGGCGTTCGACGTGCCGGAGGTGGAGGAACTCTCCTGAACCGCGGCACCGTCAGCCCGACCGGCGGACGTACGCCGTCCAGGTCACGCCCGCGCACACCACGTACGCGGCGACGAACGCGACGTACGCCCCGTCGCCGTTCCCGACCGCGAGGAACGACTGGCGGAAGGCGATGTTGACCAGCACTCCGCCGAAGGCGCCGACGGCCCCGGCGAAGCCGATGAGGGCCGGGGTGCGGGACTCGGCGTCGGGGGTGGCGCGGCACAGGGTCGGGATCATCTTGTAGGTCGAGCCGTTGCCGAGGCCGCTGAGGACGAACAGGGCGGTGAACGCCGTCACGAACAGGGGGAGCGAGTGGACCCGGGAGGCGGCCAGCGCCAGCAGGGCGCCGCCCGCCATCGCCGCGAAGGCCGCCAGACTCACCCGTGCCCCGCCGAAGCGGTCGGCGAGGCGGCCGCCCACCGGACGCACGAGCGACCCGAGCAGCGGGCCGAGGAAGGTCAGGTACGCGGCGCTGACCGGCGTGGCGAACCGGTCCGCGAACTGCACCTGGAGCACCTGCCCGAAGGCGAACGAGAAGCCGATGAACGACCCGAAGGTGCCCACGTACAGGAGCGAGATCAGCCAGGTGTGCCGCCACCTGAGCAGGACACCCAGCCGACCGGGCGGCCGGGGCAGGCGCAGGTCGTCCATGCGGAGGAACGCGCACACCGCGGCGGCGACGATGAGCGGCACGTAGAGCAGCACCAGTAGCCGGGGATGCCCGGCGCCGACCGTGGCGAGGACGGCGAGCCCCGCCAACTGCACTGCTGGCACACCGAGGTTGCCCCCGCCCGCGTTGACGCCGAGGGCCCAGCCCTTGAGGGCCTGTGGGTAGTACGCGTTGATGTTGGCCATGGAGGAGGCGAAGTTGCCGCCGCCGACCCCCGCGAGGCACGCGGTGAGCAGCAGGGTGCCGTACGAGGCGCCGGGCTTCAGTACGACGGCGGTCGCCACCGTGGGGACGAGCAGGAGCAGCGCGCTGACCACGGTCCAGGTGCGCCCGCCGAAGACGCCCACGGCGCGGGCGTACGGCACGCGCAGCAGTGCGCCGAGCGCGGTCGGCAGGGCGGTGAGGAGGAACTTGCCCGCCGGGTCGATGCCGTACGCGGGGCCGAGGAAGAGGACGAGGACGGACCACAGGCTCCAGACCGAGAAGCCGACGTGTTCGGCGACGACGGACCACAGCAGGTTGCGGCGGGCGATTTTGGCGCCGCCCGCCTGCCAGAACGCGGGGTCCTCGGGGCGCCAGTCGGTGAGTTCGCGGCGTCGGCCGGGGAGCAGCCTGCGCGGGGCGGTCTCATGGAGGTCGGGGGAGCTGGTGGGGTGGGTCACGGGCATGCGAGGCCGCCTTCGTGGTGAGTGGTGCGCACCTGCCACACGGGCAGCCGGGCGGGCGTGCCGTCGGGTGCGGTGGGTTCGTCGAGACAGGTGCCGGTGCCGAGGTCGAAGACCTGCTTGTACATGGGGGACGAGACGACTCGCGTGGCCCCCCGACTGCCGAGCAGGCCACGGGACATGACATGGGCGCCGCTGAACGGATCGCGGTTGCCCACCGCGTGGAGATGTCCGTCCCGGCCGCGGAAGAGGGCGACCTGATCGTCGCCGAGGAGTACGGCCACGCCCCGGCCGGGGACGAGATCGGCGTACCGCAGGACGGGGACCCAGCGGGCGCCGTGCCACACCTCGACCAGGACGTCCGTCATCGGCCGGCCTCCTGGGCGGGGACGAGGACGAGGTCCCGCAGCGGGCGTCCCGGTTCGCCGGGCCGGGCGGGGCGTATCTGGTCGCGTTCGGGGACGAAGGTGACCGTGGGGTCGGGCACGTCCGGGGCGTTGGCGAAGGAGGTGAAGCGGCGCAGCCGGTCGGGGTCGTCCAGGACGGCGGCCCACTCGTCCGTGTAGCCGGAGACATGGCGGGCCATCTGGGCGTCCAGGTCGGCGGCGATGCCCAGCGAGTCGTCCAGCACGACGGCCCGCAGATGGTCCAGGCCGCCCTCCAGCCGCTCCAGCCAGGGCGCGGTGCGCTCCAGGCGGTCGGCGGTGCGGATGTAGAACATCAGGAACCGGTCGATGGTGCGCACCAGCGTCGCCTTGTCCAGGTCGGTGGCGAGCAGGTCGGCGTGGCGCGGGGTGGTGCCGCCGTTGCCGCCGACGTAGAGATTCCAGCCGATGGAGGTGGCGATGATCCCGAAGTCCTTGGACTGGGCCTCCGCGCATTCGCGGGCGCAGCCGGAGACGGCGGACTTCAGCTTGTGCGGGGCCCGCAACCCCCGGTAGCGCAGCTCCAGTTCGATGGCGAGCGAGGTGGAGTCCTGTACGCCGTAGCGGCACCAGGTCCGCCCGACGCAGGACTTCACGGTGCGCAGGGACTTGCCGTAGGCGTGGCCGGACTCGAAACCGGCGTCGACCAGGCGGCGCCAGACGGCCGGGAGTTGGTCGACCCGGGCGCCGAACAGGTCGATGCGCTGACCGCCCGTGATCTTGGTGTAGAGGCCGAAGTCGCGGGCCACCTCTCCGATGACGATGAGCTTCTCCGGCGTGATCTCGCCGCCCGGTACCCGCGGCACCACCGAATAGGAGCCGTTGCGTTGGATGTTGGCGAGATGGTGGTCGTTGGTGTCCTGAAGGGCGGCCTGTTCGCCGTCCAGGACATGGCCGTTGCCCAGGCTCGCCAGGATCGAGGCGACCACCGGCTTGCAGACCTCGCAGCCCTCCCCGGTGCCGTGGTGGTCGAGGAGCGTGCTGAAGTCGCTGATGCCCCGGACCCGGACGATCTCGTACAGCTCGGCGCGGGTATGCGCGAAGTGCTCGCACAGATCGCGGGACAACTCGGCTCCGGAAGCGGCGAGTTCGTCCCGCACCACGGTGGTGAGCGCCTTCAGGCAGCTGCCGCAGCCGGTACCGGCCTTAGTGCACTTCTTGACCTCCGCGACCTCGGTGAGCCCCTGTTCCCGCACGGCGGTGCGGACGGCGCCCCCGGTGACGTGGTGGCAGGAGCAGAGCACCGCGTCGTCCGGCAACTCCGGTGTGACGGCGCCGCCTTGCGTGGCGGGCAGCACCAGCTGTTCCGGTGGCACGGTGAGTGGTTTTCCGGCGAGCGCGAGGGGCCGCAGCAGGCCGTACGCCTCGGTGTCGCCCACCAGGACGCCGCCGAGGAGGGTGTCTTCGGCGCCGATGACGAGCTTCTTGTAGACGCCGGAGCGGCTGTCGGTGAAGGTGACGTCCAGGGAGCCGTCGGCGGTGCCGTGCGGGTCGCCGAAGCTGGCCACGTCCACGCCGAGCAGCTTCAGCTTGGTGGAGAGGTCGGCGCCGGTGAACTCGCCCTTCTCGCCGCACAGTCGGCGGGCAGCGGTCTCGGCCATCGCGTAGCCGGGCGCGACCAGTCCGTAGACCCGGCCGTCGGCCGCCTGGGCGCACTCGCCGATCGCCCAGACACGCGGGTCGGCGGTGCGGCAGGAGGCGTCGACGGTGATGCCGCCGCGCTCTCCCACCGGCAGGCCGCAGTCACGGGCCAGCTGGTCGCGGGCGCGGACACCGGCCGAGAACACCACCAGTTCGGCGAGGAGTTCGGTGCCGTCGGACAGCCGGACCGCGCGGACCCGTCCGTCGGCGCCCGCGTCGACGGCAGAGGTACCGGCGCCGGTGTGCACGCGCACGCCCAGCTCCTCGATCTTCCGGCGCAGCACCGCGCCGCCGCCTTCGTCGACTTGGAGCGCCATCAGCCGCGGGGCGAACTCCACCACATGTGTCTCCAGCCCGAGGGCGCGCAGGGCACCGGCCGCCTCCAGCCCGAGCAGCCCGCCGCCGACGACGACCCCGGTACGGGCGCGCACGGCGTCCTCGCGGATGGCGCCGACGTCCTCGAGCGTGCGGTACACATGGCAGCCGGGGGTGTCGTGGCCGGGCACGGGCGGCACGAAGGGGTACGAGCCGGTGGCCAGCACCAGCGCGTCGTAGCGCAGGACGCGGCCGGAGGCGCTGGTGACGGTGCGGGCGGCGCGGTCGACGGCGGTCGCGGGGTCCCCCAGGTGCAGGGTGATGCCGTGCCGGACCATGAACCCGTCGGGCACCAGGCTCAGTTCCCCGGCGGTGGTGCCGGAGAACCAGCTGGTCAGATGGACCCGGTCGTAGGCGGGCCGGGGCTCCTCGGCGAGGACCGTGACGTGCCAGGCGTCGGCGCCGGGCTGCTCGTACAGCGCCTCCAGGAAGCGCTGGCCGACCATGCCGTGGCCGATGAGCACCAGCTCCCTCGGGGGCCGGGTGGTGGGGTCGGTCATGGGCGTGACTCCTCGCGGACTCGGGCGGACGGCGGGACGGTGAGCAGGGACAACGGGTCCGGGCCGACGGGGCGGCCGGTGAGCCAGGCGCGGGTGAGGGTGCCCGCGGTGGCGAGGTCGCCGACGAGGAGGGCGCCGACGATCCGGTCGCCGCGCAGCACGAGCTTCTTGTACGCGCCGCGCGTGGCGTCCCCGATGCGCACCACGTCGGCGCCCTCCTCGGCGGCGTCGTCGCACGCGCCGAACGCGGCGTACTCCACCGGGCCCGCGGTGAGCCGGGTCATCGGCGGGGAACCGGTGTAACGCGCCTCGGGATCGGCGCCGGAGAGGCGGGCCGCGAGTACGTCGGCCTGCTCCCAGGCGGTCGTGGCGAGGGCGTACGGCGCGGCGCGGTGTTCGGCACAGTCCCCGAGGGCGTAGGTGTGCGGGGCGCAGGCCAGGGTGTCGTCGACGAGGACGCCACGCCGTACGGGCAGTCCGGCGGCGCGGGCGAGGCCGGTGCGGGGGCTCACCCCGCAGGTGAGGACCACGAGGTCGGCGTCGAGGCGGTGCCCGCTCGTCAGGATGACGCCGGAGCCGCCGTCCAGGGCCGGGGCGTGTTCGCCGAGGTGGACCGTGACGCCGAGACCGGCCAGCGTGGTGCGCAGGGCCGCACCGGCCAGGCTGTCGAGCTGCCGCTCCACCAGGTGCGCGCCCCGGTGGACGAGGTCCACCGGCAGACCCTGGGCGGCGAGGGCCCAGGCGGCGCCGACGCCGAGCGCACCGCCGCCGATCACCACGGCGCGGGTGGCGGTGTCCGCGTGGTGCGACAGGCGGGCGTGGTCGGCGAGGGAGCGCAGCGTGTGCACGCCCTTCACGCCCTTGAGACCGGGCAGTCGCGGCAGCACCGGCTCGGCGCCGGTGGCGAGGACCAGGTCGTCGTAGGTCTCGCGGCTGCCGTCGGCGAGGGTGAGGGCGCGGCCCCGGACGTCGACGGCGACCACCTCGGTCCCGGTGCGGACCTTCGCGTCCCCGGTGGGCAGGGTGAGGGCGTCGGCCCGGAAGCGCCCGGCGAGGGCATCGGCCAACAGGGCGCGGTTGTAAGGGGCGTGGGGTTCGGCGCCGTAGAGGGTCGTCTCCGTGGGCCCGGCGTGGGCAGCGAGCTGCTGGGCGAGGCGCGCGGCGGCCATCCCCGCGCCGACCACGGCGATACGGCGGGACATCACGCGGTGACCGCCACCGGCGTGGCGGGTGCGGCGACCCGGGGGAGGACGGCCTTCTCGACCCGCACCGCGCACACCTTGAACTCCGGCATCCGCGACACGGGATCGAGCGCCGGGTTGGTGAGCAGGTTGGCGCGGCCCTCGCCGGGCCAGTGGAACGGCATGAAGACCGTGTCGGACCGGATGGCGGGGGTGAGCCGGGCCGGGGCGGTGACGGTGCCCCGGCGGCTGGTGACGGTGAGCAGGTCCCCGTCCCGCACGCCGAGACCGGTGGCGAGATCCGGGTGCAGCTCGACGTACGGTCCCGGCGCGGCGGCCGCGAGTTCCGGTACCCGGCGGGTCTGGGCGCCGCTCTGGTAATGGGTGACGGTGCGCCCGGTCGTCAGGTACAGCGGATACGCGTCGTCGGGTTCTTCGGCGGCGGGCCGGTGCGAGGGCGCGGCGAAGCGGGCCCGGCCGTCGGGGTGGGCGAAGCGGTCGAGGAAGAGACGCGGGGTGCCGGGGTGGCCGGGTGCCGGGCAGGGCCAGAAGACGCCGTCCTCGGCCGTGATGCGGTCGTAGGTGATGCCGGAGTAGTCGGCGGGCGCCCCGGCGGTGGCCCGGCGCAGTTCGGCGAAGACCTCCTCGGGGGCGTCGGGGAACCCCGTCGCGTGACCGAGGCGTCGGGCGAGACCGTGCAGTACGGCCAGGTCGCCGCGGACGCCGGGCGGCGGCGTGACGGCGGCCCGCCGCAGCAGGACCCGGCCCTCCAGGTTGGTCAGGGTGCCGGTCTCCTCGGCCCACTGGGTCACCGGCAGCACGACATCGGCCAGCAGCGCCGTCTCGGACAGCACCACGTCACACACCGCGAGGTGGTCCAGCGCGGCCAGCCGCCGGGTGACGCGGGCGGCGTCCGGGGCGGAGACCACCGGGTTGGACCCCATGACGAGCAGCGAGCGGACCCCGCCGGGCCGGCCGAGGGAGTCCAGCAACTCGTACGCCGATGGCCCCGATTGGGGCAGGGAGTCGGGGTCGACGCCCCAGACGGCGGCGACCCGCGCCCGCGCCTCGGGGTCCTCCAGCGAGCGGTAGCCGGGGAGTTGGTCCGCCTTCTGCCCGTGCTCGCGGCCGCCCTGGCCGTTGCCCTGCCCGGTGAGGCAGCCGTAGCCGCTCAGCGGCCGCCCCGCCCGGCCGGTGGCCAGACACAGGTCGATCCAGGCGCCGACGGTCGCCGTGCCCTTGCTCTGCTGCTCGGGACCGCGCGCGGTGAGCACCATGGAGTGCGGGGTGCGCGTGAACAGGGCGATGGCTTGGCGCAGTTGGGGCACGGGAACCCCGGTCAGCGCCTCCACGCGCTCAGGCCAGTGGGCCATGGCGGCGGCGCGGGCCTCGGCCCATCCCGTCGTACGGGCCGCGATGAACTCTTCGTCCACGTGCCCCTCGGCGATGGCGAGATGGAGCAGCCCGAGCGCCAGGGCCAGGTCGGTGCCGGGGAGGGGCTGGAGGTGGAGGTCGGCCAGTTCGGCGGTACGGGTCCGGCGCGGGTCGACGACGACCAAGGTGCCGCCGTTCTCCCGTAGTTCGCGCAGGTATCGCACGGCGGGCGGCATCGTCTCGGCCGGGTTGGCGCCGACCAGGATCACGCAGCCGGTGCGGGCCACGTCCGCGAGCGGGAAGGGCAGACCGCGGTCGAGGCCGAAGGCGGCGCGCGAGGCGGCGGCCGCGGAGGACATGCAGAAACGGCCGTTGTAGTCGATCGAGCGGGTACGCAGCGCCACACGGGCGAACTTGCCGAGCAGATAAGCCTTTTCGTTGGTGAGCCCGCCCCCGCCGAACACCCCGTTCGCGTCCGGCCCATGGGCGTCGGCGGTGGCGAGCAGCGCCGTGGCGACCCGGTCCAGCGCCTCCGCCCACGACGCCTCGCGCAGACCGTCCGCGTCGCGCACCAGCGGCGCGGTCAGCCGCACACCGGGCGCCAGCAGCGCGGCCGAGGTCTGCCCCTTCCCGCACAACGCGCCCCGGTTCACCGGGAAGTCGTCGCGCCCGGAGACCTCGGGCACCCCTCCGGCGGGGCTCGGACGGAGCCGCATGCCGCACTGGAGGGAGCAGTACGGGCAGTGAGTGTCGGTCATGGCGACGAGGCTGGCGCGCCCCCGTTACCGTCCGCGCTCGGCCGCGTTGCCCGTGCGGAACGGGACGCGCACAGCCCCGCCGGAGCGGTGTGCGGGGGAAGACATCTTCCGTAACACGCACGCCCGTTGAGGTAACCACGACGTGACCGGCGGGCAACGGCGGGGAAATCGCGCCCACGGAGCCTCGGTGCATGAAGGCCGGTACCAGGGAGACGGCCGCCGAACTCACCGGTTTCACGGTGGGCGTCACGGCGGCACGCAGGCGTGAGGAGCTGACGGCGCTGCTGCGCCGACGCGGAGCACGGGTGATGGAGGCGCCCGCGCTGCGCATCGTGCCGCTCGAGGACGACGCGGCACTGCGCGCGGCCACCGAACGGTGCCTCGCCGCCCCGCTGGACTACGTGGTGGCGACCACCGGCGTCGGCTGGCGGGGCTGGATGAGCGCCGCCGAGGGCTGGGGGTACGGCGCCGCCCTCACCGCCGCCTGCCGCGACGCCGAGGTGCTCTCGCGGGGCCCGAAGGCGACGGGCGCGGTACGGGCCTGCGGCACGACCGAGACGTACTCGCCCGCCTCGGAGGCGGTGGACGAACTCCGCACCTGGCTGCTCGCCCGGGATCTCCGGGGGCGGCGGGTCGCGGTCCAGGAACACGGGGCGCCGCTGCCGGGCCTCGCGGCGGCGCTGCGGGAGCGGGGCGCGGAGGTGGTGGAGGTCCCGGTGTACCGCTGGGCGCCACCCCAGGACCCCGAGCCGGTACGACGGCTCGCGGAGGCCACCGCGCGCGGTGACGTGCACGCCCTGCTGTTCACCTCGGCGCCCGCCATCACCTCCTTCCTGGAGCACGCGGAGGCGGCGGGCCGGTACGACACCGTCCTGGAGCGGCTGCGTACGGACGTGCTGGCCCTGTGCGTCGGACCGGTGTGCGCCCGGCCGCTGCTGGAGGTGGGCGCGGAGCCGGTCTGGCCCGGGCGAGGCAGACTGGGAGCAATGGTCCACCTGCTCACCGCCACGCTCCCCGGCCGCGACCGCCACCCGGTCCCGGCAGGCGACCGCACGCTGATCCTCCAGGGCAACGCGCTGCTCCTGGGCGATGACGCCCAGGCGGAGGCGGTCTGGCTGACGCCCGGCTCGGCACGGGTGCTCCGGGCCCTCGCCGAACGCCCCGGCTGGGTGGTCGGCCGCCCCGAACTGCTGCGCCGGGTATGGCCGGGCCGGGGCGCGGACGAACACGCCGTCGAGGCCGCGGTGACCCGCCTGCGCGCGGCCCTCGGCCCCTACGCCAGCCTGATCCGCACGGTCCCCAAACGCGGCTACCGCCTGGCGACGGAACCGGACGGATGCCCCCGATGAACGCCACGCTGCTCGCCGTCGCCCACGGCACCCGCGACCCGGCGGGCGTCCGCACGGTACGCGCCCTGCTGGACGAGGTCCGCCGCCTGCGCCCCGGCCTACGGGTGCGGCTCGCCTGGCTGGGCCTGGTCGAACCCTCCGTGCCGCAGGCGCTGGCGTCGCTGTCCGGCCCGGTCGTGGCCGTCCCCCTCCTCCTGGCCAGCGGCTACCACGTACGGTCCGACCTCCCGGCCCTGCTGGCGGCCGCGGACCCCGGCACGGTACGCGTGACCCCGGCCCTGGGCCCGTCCCCCCTGCTCGCCGACGCCCTGGCGTCCCGCCTTGCGGAAGCAGGCCGCCCACCGAACGCGTCCCCCGTCGTCCTCGCCGCCACCGGCTCCTCCGACCCCCGCGCACGAGCGGACACCACGGAGTCCGCCCGCCTCCTGTCCACCCACCTGAACGCCCCGGTAACGGCGTCCTTCGCCTCCGGCGAAGGCCCGACCCCCGCCGAGGCGATAGCCGCCTGGCACAGCTCGGGCCACCCGGACGTCTCCCTGGCCACCCACCTCCTGGCCCCCGGCCACTTCGCCCACACCCTGACCAACACCCCCGCCCGCTGGACCTCGTCCCCTCTGGGCACGCATCCGTCGGTCGCGGAACTGGTACTGCGCCGGTACGACGAGGCGGCGGTTCTGCATACAGAGGCGAACGGTCCGGCCTGGGCCCGCTGAGGTCCACGGCCCCGGCGATCTCGCCGTCGAGGGCGGTGACACGCCGAAGGCGCGTTCACACAGCCGCCAACCCCATCCCCGCGCAAGCCTCTCGCAGCGTCTCCAGCCCAAATGCCTCCACCGGCCCCACCACCCCCGCCGCCCCGCCGGACCGCCCGACGAGTGACTCCGCGGCCCAAGCCATCAGCTCCCCGGTCAGGGTGTACGCGCTCGGCCCCTCCAAGTGGACCTCGGCAAGCGGCGGTTGGCCCGGAGTGCCGGTTGAGGCGACGGCCACGACGTAGGACCGGGTGCGGGCCCGTTCCGTGGGGTCCGGGCCGCCTGTCGGGCCCCACGTCAGGGGGAGGGTGAGGGCGTCGGTCAGACCGCGGCCGCCGGGGAGGTGTACCAGGGTGTTCGCCGCAGCCGAGATCAGGGAGAGGGGGCGGCTCAAGGTGGGGAACCAGCCGTTGTACACGGTGAGTTCGGTCAGGGACGGGAAGTCCGAGGGGAGGAAGAGGACTTCGGTGCCGGAGACCAGGAAGGCGGACTTCCGGTGGCCGCGCAGGTCGAAGCCGCGTACGCGGGACGCCGTGCGTTCGTCCACCAGGCGGTGCCCGCGCCAGGTGGGGGAGGGGAGGGTGAGGCCGTCGCGCATGGTCGTACGCGTGCCGTGGCTGATGCCGCGCCACAGCGGGCCGGTGGCGAAGTAGCCGATGTCCAGGGCGCGTACGGCGTCACCGGCGCGGCGGGCGGCGAGGGTTCCGGCGAGGATGCCGGGGACGTAGTCGTAGCCGAAGGCCGGGAGCATGACGGCGCCGGTCTCCCGGGCGCGCTCGTCGTACCGGTCGCGCACCGCGCGGACGAAGCCGACCTCGCCGGTGGAGTCGATGTAGTGGGCGCCCACCTCGGCGGCGGCCTCGGCGACCGGGTACCCGAGGCGCTCGAAGGGGCCGACGGTGGTGACGAGTACGTCGCCACGCCTCAAGTGCCGCTGGAGGGAGCCGGGTTGGGTGGCGTCCACCACCACGTGGTCCAGGCCGCCGTGGCGTTCGGCGAGGGCTGCCAGGGCGGTGGCATTGCGGCCTGCCAGGACCGGGCGGGCGCCCCGGCGCAGGAGGGCGGCCAGGACGAGACCGCCCGTGTAGCCCGTGGCACCCAGAAGGAAGATGCGGCTGTTCTCCGTAGAAGCCACGGCTCAGCTTCCGCTCAGGTCGGACACCAGCCGCTTGGCCAGGCGTTCGGAGGAGACCGGGTTCTGGCCGGTGTACAGATTGCGGTCGACGACCACGTACGGCAGCAGCGGCAGCCGGGCCTTGCCGTAGTCCGCGCCCAGCTCGCGCAGACGGTCCTCCAGCAGCCAAGGTGCCTTGCGGCCGAAGCTGTTGAGCTTCTCCTCGGTGTTGGACAGGCCCGTCATCCGGTACCCGGCGAACGGCCACGAGCCGTCCGTGTTCCGGGAGGCCAGGGTGGCGGCCGGGGCGTGGCACAGCAGGGCCAGCGGCTTGCCGGAGTGCAGGACTCGGGTGAGCAGCGCGCCCGAGACCTCGTCGTGGGCCAGGTCCTCCATGGGGCCGTGCCCGCCGGGGTAGAAGACCAGGTCGTACTCGGCCGGGTGCACGCCGTCCAGTGGCAGCGGGCTGTCCAACTCGGCCTGGATCGACTCCAGATACCGGCCCACCTCGCGGAGCTTGCCGGGCAGGCCCGCCGTGCGGGACATGCTCAGCCGGTCCAGCGTCGGGGGCTTGCCGCCCGGTGTGGCGATCGTGATCTCCCAGCCCGCCTCGTTGAAGATCTTGTGCGGCATCGCCAACTCCTCGCCCCAGTAGCCCGAGGGGTGCTTGGTTCCGTCGTTCAGCGTCCAGTGATGGGCCGCCGACACGACGAAGAGGACCTTGGTCATGGCTGGTTCTCCCTTCATCGCCAACCTTCATCGTCAACGCGTAGCACCGTACGCCATTTCTGGCACAGTGTGACAGCTATGGCACTGCTAGCCTCTCGGGTATGAAGGAGACCGCCACGCCCGGGCTGCGACTGAGGACCCGCCGACTCGTCACGGAGGCGCTGGCCGACACGGCCCTGGAGCTGTTCGACGCGTCCGGCTTCGACCAGGTGACCGTCGCCGACATCGCGCGGGCGGCGGGCATCTCCCCGCGCAGCTTCTTCCGCTACTTCGGCAACAAGGAGGACGTGGTCTTCGGTGACCGCGTCCCCACCGCCGAGGAGGTCCGCGACGAGCTGTGCCGCCATCTCGCCGGGAACACGCCCTGGGACGCCCTGCGTGACACCTTCGTCGTCGCGGCCGAGCAGATGGACGCCGACGCGGGGCGCTGGAAGCGGGCGACCCGCGTCATCTGCCGGACCCCTGCCCTGCGTGCCCGGTACCTGGAGAAGCACCTCGCGTGGACCGGGATGCTCGTGCCGGAGCTCGCCGCACGGACCGAGCCCGGCGGCCCGGTCGCCCGGCTGAAGGCGCAGACCATGGTCAACACCGCCCTCGCCTGCTTCGACGTAGCCCTGGAGAACTGGGCCGAGGACGAGGAGGACCGGTCGCTGGCCGTTCTCGTCGGTGAGGTGTTCGGCTTCGTGCGCGTCCCGCACGCCTGAGCCGGGCGGGGCCCGTGGTGGCCGGTTGCGCTCCTCGGCGGGGCCCCCAAACATGGACGAGGGGACCTGCGGCGCGGACCCGC
This sequence comes from Streptomyces sp. NPDC002176, assembly GCF_044903645.1. NCBI lineage: Bacteria > Bacillati > Actinomycetota > Actinomycetes > Kitasatosporales > Streptomycetaceae > Streptomyces > Streptomyces sp. NPDC002176. The sequence continues at coordinate 536,817 of NZ_JBJDQW010000001.1, read as the reverse complement.
GCGTGGGTGATCCTCGACTCGGGGTAGCCGTCACCACCAGCGGCCGGACCGGCCGCGCGACGAGGCACTCGCGTGCCCAGCCCAAGGAGTGGCCATGACCGAAATCCCGCCGCCCGTCACCCCGTACCTCGAACCCGCCGCCAAGGAGCTGACCGAGGCGACCGATCCGCACCCCCGGATCTACGAGGTCCCGCCGGAGCAGGGCCGGGCCATCCTCGCCGACCTGCAGAGCGACACCAGCGTGCCCCGGCCGGACGTCGACGAGGAGTGGGTCGACGTGGACGCGGGGAAGTGGGGGACGGTCCGCACCCGCATCATCCGGCCCAAGGGTGTCTCCGGCCCGCTGCCGGTGCTGATCTACATCCACGGCGCGGGCTGGGTCTTCGGCGACGACAAGACCCACGACCGGCTCTTCCGTGAACTCACCGTCGGCGCGGGCGCGGCGGGCGTCTTCCCGGTCTACGACCGGGCGCCGGAGGCGAAGTACCCCACCCAGGTGGAGCAGAACTACGCCGTGGGCCAGTGGGTCCTCGAGCACGGCGCGGAGCACGGCCTCGACACCTCGAACATCGCCGTCACCGGCGAGTCCGTCGGCGGCTGCATGTCGGCGGTGTTCGCGCTGATGAACAAGGACCGCGGCGGGATCGACCTGAAGGCCCAGTGCCTGCTGTACCCGGTGGCCGACGCGGGCTTCGACACGCCGTCCTACGAGCAGTTCGCCGAGGGCTACTACCTCACCCGTGACGGCATGAAGTGGTTCTGGGACGCCTACTCCGACCCGTCCCAGCGCTCCGAGAAGTACGCCGCCCCGCTCCAGGCGTCGCTGGAGGAGCTGAAGGGCCTGCCGCCGACGCTGGTCATCACCGACGAGGCGGACGTGCTGCGCGACGAGGGCGAGGAGTACGCCAACAAGCTCCGCGAGGCGGGCAACGACGTCACCTCGGTCCGGGTCGCGGGCATGGTCCACGACTTCCTGCTCCTGGACAGCCTGCGCGACACCCGGGCGGCCAACATCGCCCGCAAGATCGCCATCGACTTCCTCGGATCGGCGCTGCACCAGGACGACTGAGGCAGCCCCCGCGGCTATGTGTTGACGGTGCTTACATCGGTGGCTACGCTGATGTAATCACCGTCAACATGCGTTGCCAGGAGCCGCGTCATGCCCTCGTCCCAGCCCCAGCCCCAGCACGACACCGTCAAGGTCGACCTCGGCGGCCGCTCGGTCACGGTCCCCAAGGGGGGCCTGTACGACCGGTACCGGATGGAGACCGACCTCGACGAGGTCGCCCGCGACCCCCGCGTCAGCGGCGTGGATTTCTTCCGCAAGCTGCCGAAGACCAGGGTCGACTCCCCGATCGGCCCCACGCTGACCCCGAACTTCTACTACCGCGTCTCCACCGCCCGGCTCACGATGCTCGCGCCCACCCGCGCCATCCGCTCCCGGCTGCCCCGCGACCTGGCCCCGCTGGAGGTCGCGCCCGGGCTCGGCCTGGTCTCGGCGATGTTCTTCCGGTACGACGTGTGCGACATCGACTTCTACACCGAGGCCGCCGTCGGCATCGCGGTGAAGCCCGCCCGCCACGGCAAGCTCGGCTTCTTCGACCTCGTCGCCGCGCTGAAGAACGACCACCTCGACTCCTACGTGCTCTCCCTGCCGGTCAGCACGGAGATCGCCCAGGTGCGCGGCCACGACGGCTACGGCTTCCCCAAGTGGGTGACCGGCCTGGACGTCGACATCGACGCCCACCGCACCACCGCCCGGGTGGCCAACGACGCGGGCGGGACCGACCTCGCGCTCTCCGCGCCGACCCCGGCCCAGAACAGCTTCCCGAGCGGCAAGCGCGTCTCGTCGCTCACCTCGTACACCGCGATCGACGGCGCCTGGCACTCCACCCTGAGCCAGACCAACGTGCTCTCGGCCGGTACCGCGCTCCTGCCGCGCGACCTCCAGCTCACGGTCGGACAGGGGCGCATGGCCGACGATCTGCGCGCCCTCAAGCCGATGCGGACCATCCAGTTCGACGTCGTGACCGAGGGGCAGCTCGCCCTGCACATGCCGGTCCCGACCTCGGTCCGTACGCGGTAGAGAGGAGCCCCGCCATGGCCACCGCCCAAGCCACCCACGCCCCGCTGCCCGCGTCCCTGACACCGGCCCGGATCGAGCGGCTGGCGGCACGCGTCAGCGCGGCGCCCGACGCCGTACGCGTGACCACCACCGCCCCCTACACCGGCGCGCCCCTGGCCGACCTGCCGGTCTCCACGCCCGGCGACGTCGAGGACGCCTTCGCCCGCGCCAGGATCGCCCAACGGAACTGGGCCGCCACCCCGCTGCGCCGCCGCAAGCAGATCCTGCTCCGCTTCCACGACCTCGTCCTCGCCCGCCAGGACGAGGCGCTGGACCTGATGCAGGCCGAGAACGGCAAGACCCGCCGGGACGCGTTCCTCGAAGTCGTGGACATCGCCATCGTGTCCCGCTACTACGCCCGCAACGGCGCCCGCTACCTCGCGCCCAAGCGGCGCCGGGGCGCGATCCCGCTGCTCACCCACACCACCGAACTGCGGCACCCCAAGGGCGTCGTCGCGGTCGTCTCGCCCTGGAACTACCCGCTGAGCATGGCTGCCAGCGACGCGATCGCGGCGCTGATGGCGGGCAACGCCGTCGTCCAGAAGCCGGACACCCAGACCGCGCTGACCGCGCTGTGGTCGCTGGAGCTGATGCGGGAGGCCGGACTGCCCTCCGGTGTCTGGCAGATGGTGATCGGGCGGGGCAGCTCCATCGGCGGCGCGCTGATGGACAACGCCGACTACATGATGTTCACCGGCTCCACCGCCAGCGGCCGGAAGATCGCCCGGGACGCGGGGGAGCGGCTCATCGGCTCCTCCCTCGAACTCGGCGGCAAGAACGCCATGTTGGTCCTGGACGACGCCGACATCGAGAAGGCCGCCGAAGGTGCCGTCGCCGCCTGTTTCCCCTCGGCCGGGCAGCTCTGCGTCTCCATCGAGCGTCTCTACGTGGCGGAATCGGTCCACGACCAGTTCGTGGACGCCTTCGTCGCCCGTACCGAGCGGCTCGAGGTCGGCGGCGCGTACGACTTCAGCTGCGACGTCGGCAGCCTCACCACGGCCGCCCAGCTCAAGACCGTCACCGAGCACGTCGGCGACGCCGTGGCCAAGGGCGCCAAGGTCCTCGCGGGCGGCAGGGCGCGCCCCGACCTGGGACCGCTGTTCCACGAGCCGACCATCCTCGCCGGTGTCACCCCGGACATGACGCTGTACGAGCACGAGACGTTCGGGCCGGTCGTGTCCGTCTACCCCGTCCGCGACGACAGCGAGGCCATCGCGCGGGCCAACGCCACGCCGTACGGCCTCAACGCCAGCGTCTGGTCCCGCAGCGCCTCCCGGGGTCGCGCTGTGGCCGCGCGGCTGCACTCGGGCACCGTCAACGTCAACGAGGCGTTCGCCGCCGCGTGGGGCAGTGTCGACGCGCCGATGGGCGGCATGGGGGACTCCGGGCTCGGTCGGCGGCACGGCGCCGAGGGCATCCTCAAGTACACCGAGGCCCAGAACGTCGCCCACCAGCGCGTCCAGGGGTTCACCCCGCCGAGGAGCATCCCGCCCGAGACCTGGGCGGCGCTGCTGACCGGCGCGCTGAAGGTGCTGAAGGCGGTCGGCTCCCGCTGAACCGACGACAAGGCGGCGCGGCTCCGGTGGGAGCCGCGCCGCCTTGTGCTGTGCGGTCCGCGTTACGCGGCGAGCCGTTCCGTGCTCAGCCAGGTGCGGTAGCGGCGCAGCGCCTTGCGCTGCTTGCCGCGCTCGGCGAGGAGGGCGACCGCCGGGTGGGTGCCGGGCGTGGGGCGGCTGCCGCGCGCTATCCGGCGCATCTGGTGGCGGACCTGCGCCATGCTCGCGGCCGAGGCGAGCGCCTTGTCCGACCAGGTCACCGGCCGGAGCTGCCGCTCGGCCTCGCCGCCGGTGCGCCAGCGCTCGGGCAGGTCCGGGGTGACCGCGAGGGCGGTGCCCATGCCGATGACCGCCACCCCGCTGTCGAGGACGCGCTCGGCGGTCTCGCGCCGGGTGATGCCACCGGTCAGCATCAGCGGCACCGGGCTGGACCCGACCAGGTCCTTCGCCAGGTCCAGGAAGTACGCCTCACGGGCCTGGGTACGCGCGTCGGCGGCCCGGCCGGACATCGCCGGACTCTCGTAGCTGCCGCCGGACAGCTCGACCAGGTCGACCCCGAGCGGCGCGAGCATCTCGATCACCTGGCGCGCGTCGTCCGCGTCGAAGCCCCCGCGCTGGAAGTCGGCCGAGTTGAGCTTGACCGCCACCGCGAAGGAGGGCGACACGGCACCCCGTACGGCGCGGACCACGTCCAGCAGCATCCGGGCCCGGTTCTCCAGCGAGCCGCCCCACTGGTCGGTGCGCTTGTTGACCAGGGGGGAGAGGAACTGCGAGAGCAGATAGCCGTGCGCCGCGTGCACCTCCACCCCGTCGAAGCCCGCCCGCTCGGCGCGCTGGGCGGTCACCGCGTACCGGGTGACCGTCTCCTCGATCTGCCGGGCGGTCATGGCGACCGGGCGGCCGAAGCGGCCGCTGTGCTTGCCCAGGTCGACGCCGACCGCGGACGGTCCCCAAACGACGCCGGGCATGTCGGAGCCGATCTGGCGGCCGGGATGGTTGATCTGCATCCAGATCGCCCCGCCTCCCGCCTTTCCGGCCTTCGCCCACTCGGTGAACGGCTCCAGCGGCGCGGCCTCGTCGAGGACGACACCGGCCGGACCGGTCAGCGCCTCGGCGTGGACCATGACGTTGCCCGTGATCAGCAGTCCGGCACCGCCCTCGGCCCAGCGCCGGTACAGCCCGAACAACTCGGCTCCGGGCAACTGGCCGTCGGCCGCCATGTTCTCCTCCATGGCCGCCTTGGCGATCCGGTTGCGCAGTACCTGCCCGGAGCGCAGGGACAACGGCGAGAACAGTTCGCTGGTCATCCTGCTTTCCCCTCTCGATCTCCATCGCTTACAATGTGTGCAGCGTTCACATTAGGTCAGGAATGTAAGCGCCGTAAACTTCAAGGAGTGTGACCTATGCCGCAAGCGAGCAGCTCGTATCACCACGGCGATCTGCGCGCGGCCTGCCTGCGTGCCGCGCGGGAGCTGCTGGAGGAGGACGGCAGCGCCGGGCTGTCGCTGCGCGCGGTGGCGCGCCGGGCGGGCGTGTCGGCCACGGCCCCCTACCGTCACTACGCGGACCGCGACGCCCTGGTCTCCGCGGTGGCCGCCGAGGGGTACCGCGAACTCGCCGAGTCCCTGGCCGCCGCCCACCCCGACCCCCGGACCCCGGACGAACTGGCTTCGGTCGCCGTCGCGTACGTGCGGTTCGCGCTGGACCGGCCCGCGATGTTCCGGGTGATGTTCGCGGAGCCGTGCGATCCGAACAGCGAGGAGCGGGTCGCGGCGACCGCCGCCATCTCGGGTTACGTCCGCGGGATCGTGCAGGCCGCCTTCCCGGGCGCCGACCCGGACGCGTTGGCGACCACGGTGTGGGCACTCGTCCACGGCCTGGCCTTCCTGCACCTGGACGGCAAGCTCGACTCCTCGACGCCGGAGGTGGTGGACACCCAGGTCCGCGCGGCGGTGCAGGCGCTGTTCAGCGTGTCGGCGGCCGGGTAGGGGCCGAGGTCATGTTGACAGTGCACACACTCGCTGCCTAATGTGTGTGCTGTAAACATGCGGGCCCGGGTGCCCGCGGTTCGATGAACGGAGCGTCATGAAGGCAGTGTCGATCAAGGAGCCCGGCGGTCCCGAGGTCCTGGAGTGGGTGGACGTCGAGGACCCGCCGCCCGCCGCCGGTGAAGTCGTCGTCGACGTCGTCGCCAGCGCCCTCAACCGCGCGGACGTCATGCAGCGTTACGGCCTGTACCCCCTCCAGCCGGGCACCTCCCCGTACCCCGGTCTGGAGGTCTCGGGCCGGATCAGCGCCCTCGGCGAGGGCGTGACCGGCTGGCAGGTGGGCGACGAGGTCTGCGCGCTGCTCACGGGAGGCGGCTATGCGCAGAAGGTCGCCGTCCCGGAAGGGCAGTTGCTCCCCGTGCCCGAGGGCATCGGCCTGGTCGAGGCGGCCGGTCTGCCCGAAGCGGTGGCCACCGTCTGGTCCAACATCGTCATGACCGCCCACCTGAAGAAGGGTGAGACCCTCCTCGTGCACGGCGGCGCCGGCGGCGTCGGCACCTTCGCCCTCCAGATCGCCAAGGCGCTGGGGGCCCGCGTCGTCACCACGGCAGGCGGTCCCGAGAAGGCCGCCCGCGCAAAGGAGTTGGGCGCCGACGTCACGATCGACTACCGCACCGAGGACTTCACCGAACACGGCCCCTACGACGTGATCCTGGACGTCGTCGGCGGCAGCTATCTCGAGCGCAACGTGCGCTCCCTCGCCCCCGACGGACGCCTGGTGCTCATCGGCCTCCAGGACGGCCTGGAGGCCAACCTCAACCTGGCGGAGCTGGTCTTCAAGCGCCTGTCCGTGCACGGCACCACCCTGCGCACGCGGTCCAAGGAGCAGAAGGCCGAGATCATCGCCCAGGTGCGGGACGCGGTCTGGCCGATGATCGAGAGCGGCGCGGTACGCCTCGTGATCGACCAGCGCCTGCCCATGTCCGAGGCCGCCGAGGCACACCGGCTGATGGAGGCGGGCGGCCACGTCGGCAAGATCCTCCTGGTGAACGAGTAGCGCGAGGGAGCACCCCATGGACACCCACGTCGATCTCGGTGACCTGCCCGTCGACACGAGCGCCCCGGTCCTGGTCACCGGTGCCACGGGCTACGTCGCGGGCTGGATCGTGCAGGCCCTGCTCGACGCCGGGGTCACCGTGCACGCCGCCGTCCGCGATCCGGGCGACGCGAAGAAGGTCGGGCACCTGCTGGCCGCCGCCGACGCCTCGCCCGGAACACTGCGCCTGTTCGCCTCCGACCTGCTGCGCGAGGGCTCGTACACGGAGGCCATGCGCGGGTGCCGGACCGTGCTGCACACCGCCTCCCCGTTCGTCCGGTCCGTACGGGACCCCCAGCGGGACCTGGTCGACCCGGCCGTGCAGGGCACCCGGAACGTGCTCCGCACCGCGGGCGAGGTGGGCGGGGTCGAGCGGGTGGTGCTGACCAGTTCCGTCGCCGCGATGATCGGGGACGCGAAGGACATCCTCGCGCTCCCCGGCCGGACCGTGACCGAGGAGAGCTGGAACACGACCTCCTCGCTGACCCGCGAGCCCTACAGCTACTCCAAGACCCTGGCGGAGCTGGAGGCATGGCGGATCGCGCAGGAGCAGGACCGCTGGCGCCTGGTCACCGTCAATCCGGGGCTGGTCATCGGTCCCGCGCTCAACTCCGCCCCGACCAGCGAGAGTTTCAGCATCGCCCGGCAGATGGCGAGCGGCCGGATGCGCCTGGGCGCACCGCGTGTCGCGCTGACCGTCGTGGACGTGCGCGAAGTCGCCTACGCCCACCTCGCCGCCGCGTTCCGGCCCGAGGCGGAGGGACGCCACCTCCTCGTGGCGGAGTCGACCGACATCGTCGACCTCGCCCGGCGCCTGCTGCCGGTCTACGGCACGTACCCGCTGCCACGCGGCGAGCTTCCCAAGCCCGTGGCGGTCGCCCTCGCCCCGGCGGCGGGGCTCGAACGCGGTTACCTGCGGCGGAACATCGGCTACGACCTCCGTGTGGACACCATGAAGAGCCGCCGCGAGCTGGGTGTGCGGTACCGCCCGGCGCAGGCGTCGATGGAGGAGATGTTCGGGCAGGTCGTGGGGAGGGGCGCGAGCACTCGTTGACCAGATGATCCGTCGCCGAACGGCCCCCGGATTGGTGTGAGATGCGTCTTCCTCCGATCTGAGGAAGTCACCAATCCGGCCCCCCTCCCGGCCCCGGATTCCCCCCGTGAGCGAGGAACAGAGGGACCCCAGGACATCACAGGGCCCGGTGCGGACAGCGCTGGGGGCGCTGAGCGGCCTGCTGGCCGGGTTCGCCGCGCTGGCGGTGGCCGAGCTGGTGGCGGCGGGGGTACGTCCGCAGGCCAGTCCGGTGGTCGTGGTCGGCGGAGCCTCCATCGACCAGACCCCGGCGGCCGTCAAGGACTGGGCGATCCGGCACTTCGGCACCAACGACAAGCTGGTGCTCCAGCTCGGCATCCTCGTCGTCCTCGCACTGCTCGCCCTGGGCCTGGGCGCACTGGCGGTCCGCCACCGGGTCGCCGGAGCGGCCGGTGTCCTGCTGTTCGGCGCCATCGGCGCGACGGCCGCCTTCACCCGCCCGGACTACCGGGGCTTCACGGACGCGTTGCCGTCCCTGATCGGGGCCGTCGTTGGGGCGCTGCTCCTGTACTTCCTGGCCGGACGCCTCATCACTCCTGTACCGGTCCCCGACAGCGAACCCGGCACCTGGGACCGGCGTGGCTTCGTCATCGCGGCCACCTCCGCGGCCGCCGCGTCCGCCGTCGTGGGCGGGGTCGGCCGGACACTGAGCGGCAACCGGGCCGGGGACGCCGTCGCCTCCCGCAAGCAGGTCGTCCTGCCCAGCCCCGGCTCGCCCGCCAGGCCGACACCGAAGCGAGCGGCCCTGCGGGTCGACGGTGTCAGCTCGTACGTCACGCCCAACAAGAGCTTCTACCGCGTCGACACCGCCCTGGTGGTGCCCAAGGTGGACGCCACCGCCTGGCAACTCCGCGTCCACGGCAAGGGCGTGACCCGGCCGACCACCTTCACCTTCGACGACCTGCTGCGCCGACGGCTGATCGAGCGCACCATCACCCTGACCTGCGTGTCGAACGAGGTCGGCGGCCCGTACGTGGGCAACGCCCGCTGGACAGGCGTCCGCCTGGCCGACCTGCTCGCCGAATGCGGGGTCAAGGCTCCCTCGCGCGGCGGCCCGGCCGACCAGCTGGTGGCCCGCTCGGTGGACGGCATGACCATCGGCACGCCCGTCGAGGACATCATGGACGGCCGCGACGCCATGCTCGCCGTCGGCATGAACGGCGAACCGCTGCCCTTCGAGCACGGCTTCCCGGTCCGCATGCTCGTCCCCGGCCTGTACGGCTACGTCTCCGCCTGCAAGTGGATCAAGGACATCGAACTCACCACGTTCGACTCCTACGACCCCTACTGGGTCAAGCGCGGCTGGGCGAGGAAGGCGCCGATCAAGACGCAGTCCCGGATCGACACGCCCAAGCCGTTCGCCCGGCCGAAGACCGGGACCGTGATGGTGGCCGGTGTCGCGTGGGCCCAGCACCGGGGCATCGACAAGGTCGAGGTCCGGGTGGACGACGGCCCCTGGCAGCAGGCACACCTCGCCGACGAGGACACCCGTGACACCTGGCGCCAGTGGTCCTTCCCCTGGCAGGCCACCACGGGGTCCCACACCCTCACCGTGCGCGCCACCGACCGCACCGGAAGCGTGCAGACGGAGAAGCGCGCACGGACCATCCCCGACGGCGCCAGCGGCTGGCACTCCGTCGTGGTGACCGCGGAGTGAGCCCGGACCGGCTCCCCGCCCCCTGACCAACACCCCACACAACGCAGCCCGTTGCTGCCTTTCCCTCACAGGAGAAAACAATGAACGCTCGCATCCGTCGCACCGCCGGTCTTGTCTCGGCCGCCGTCATGCTGCCCCTCGCGCTCAGCGCCTGCTCCGGCAGCGACAGCGACAGCGACTCGGCGAAGTCCGACTCCAAGGCGTCGGCGTCGGCGTCCGCCCCGGCGGCCAGCGAGGGCATGAGCAGCATGGACCAGCCCTTCGGCCCGGCCTGTTCGTCGGTGCCGAAGGACGGTGCCGGTTCCTTCGACGGCATGGCCAAGGACCCGGTCGCCACGGCCGCCTCCAACAACCCGGCGCTCTCCACCCTGGTCACGGCGGTGAAGAAGGCCGGTCTGGTCGACACGCTGAACAACGCGCAGAACATCACGGTGTTCGCGCCGACCAACGACGCCTTCAACAAGATCCCGAAGGCGACCCTGGACAAGGTCCTCAGCGACAAGGCCCAGCTGACGAAGATCCTGACCTACCACGTCGTCGGCCAGAAGCTCGCGCCGAAGGACCTGGAGAAGGGCTCCTTCGACACGCTGGAGAAGTCGAAGGTCATGACCTCCGGCATGGGCGAGTCGTACACCGTCAACGGCTCCTCGAAGGTCGTCTGCGGCAACGTGAAGACCGCCAACGCCAACGTGTACATCGTCGACACCGTCCTGATGCCCAAGAGCTGACCTGGACGGACATGCTCCCGCCCAGGCTGCCGACGGCCTGGGCGGGTCCGCTTCACCGGGACCGACGGACCGACAGGGGGACCGTATGACCACGAACGACGAGAACGGCCCGACGGGCCCCCGCGCCGCGCCCTCGGCGCCCCACCCGGCCTCGCGGGACGACGTCCTGCGCCGGATCGCCGCCACGCGCCAAGTCAGGGCGCGGCGGGGCCTGTTCGGCAGGATTCCCGGAAGGCACTGACCCGGCGAGCGGTGGGACCGGCCCAGGAGCGAGGGTCGGTCCCACCGCCGCTGCCGGTGCCGCGCCCCTTGTCCTGAGCAGGCGGGTCTGGTTTCGTACCGCGCGACGAGTACATGATCACGCGGACATGAGGAGAGCGGACGGCGTGGAGCGGGGAACGGAGAGCGGCACCAGGGATTCCCTGCCCGAGGGGCTCGGCCGGGCGATTCGGGAGACGGCCGGGGCCATCGCCGCCCTCCTGGACGGCGCGACGGACCCGAGCGCCCCGGTACCTGGGCTGGACTGGACCGTAGGTGAGACCGCGGCCCATCTGGCCCTGGCCAACGGCCTGATGGCCGAACTCGCGGCCGGACAGGAACGCCCCTACGGCGACGGCACACCGCAGAGCCTCGCGGCGGCCAACGCGCGGAGCCTCACGGCGTTCCCCGAGCGCGCGGCGGAACCGCTGGCCGCGATGATCGTGGAGCAGGCCGAGGCGTTCCTCGACGCGGTGGGCCGGGCCGAGCCGGACCGGACGCCGCTGACCCCGCTCGGGCCCATGGGCAACGACGTGCTCGCCTCGTACCTGCTGACCCACATGCTGGGCCACGGCTGGGACCTCGCCCGCGGGGTGGGCCGCCCGCACATGATCGATCCGGCGCGGGTCGGACTGTGCCTGCCGTTCCTGAAGGCGGCTATGCCGCGCGTCGCCGTCGCCCCCGCCACGCTGACGGCCCGTTACACCCTGCGCGTCCGGGGCGGCGAGACGTTCGGCGTCACCTTCACCGACGGCACGGTCGAGGTGCTCCCCGGCCCGCCGGAGCGCTCCGACTGCACCATCCTGACCGAGCCGGTCACCTTCCTCCTCATCGCGCTGGGCCGCCTCGGCCCCTGGCAGGCCATGGCCCGCGGAGGCGTGCTCGCCTGGGGCCGCAAGCCCTGGCTCGCACCCCGCTTCCCCACGCTGTTCAAAGCGCCCTGATTCAGGGCGTAATCGGCGGGTAGGCGTAGCCGGGAACGACGTACGCACCGAAACGCAGGAGGCTTCCCATGAGCAAGTTCGGGGATCTGGCGAACAAGGCCAAGGACCTGGCCAAGGGCCACCCTGACCAGGCCGACAAGGGCGTGGAGAGTGCCGAACGACTGATCGACGAGCGTACGGGCAACAAGTACGACTCCCAGACCGACAAGGCCGCCGACGCCATCCGCCGCTCCTACGGCAGCGAGGGCACCGCCGGAAGCCACGGCACGACCGGGAGCGACGGCACGCCCGAACGCTGACCGGCCTGCGCACGGTACGGGAACACCGAGGGCGGGAGACGCGGCGCGCGTCTCCCGCCCTTCCCCTGTCCGCGCCCAACCGGTCCCTCAACCGGTGCGCGCGGGGCCCGGGCTCCCTCGAACCCGGCCGCTTCTCAGTCCGCGCGCCGCACCAGGTGACGGGCGTAGGCGTCGGGGGTGAAGAACAACGGCAGCTCCATGGCCATCGCGGTCCGCTCGAACAGCGCGCGCACCTCGTCCACCGGCGCGAACGGATACTCGGCGCCGAGCGCGGCCGTCTCCTCGTCCAGCAGCCGCAGCACCGTCTCCCGGTCGACCACCCGGTGCCGCAGCCACTGCCAGACCTGCACCCGGGCGATCTCTGCGGTGGCCGCGTCCTCCATGAGGCCGTACAGCGCGACCGCGCCCTGCCCGCGTAGCCAGGCGGCGAAGTAGCGCAGCGCCACCGCGATGTCGGTGCGCACCCCCTCCTCCGTGGGCGGCCCGCTGATCCGGCGCACGGACAGCAGGTCGGCCGCCGTCACCGCCACGTCGTCCCGCGTACGGTCGAGTTGGTGGGGCCGCTCGCCGAGCACCCCGTCGAAGACCTCGCGGCAGACCGGGACGAGCGCCGGATGGGCCACCCAGGAGCCGTCGAAGCCGTCCTCGGCCTCTCGCTCCTTGTCCAGGCGCACCTTGGCGAACGTGGCCTCGCGGGCCTCCGGTTCCCTGCCGGGCACCTGCGCGGCCATGCCGCCGATCGCGTGCGCGCCCCGCTGGTGGCAGGTGCGGACGAGTAGTTCGGTGTACGCCCGCATGAACGGCGCGGTCATGGTGACCTTCGCGCGGTCCGGGAGCAGGAAGTCGGTGCGGTGGCCGAAGGTCTTGATCAGGCTGAACAGGTAGTCCCAGCGGCCCGCGTTGAGCCCGGCGCTGTGTTCCCGCAGCTCGTAGAGGATCTCCTCCATCTCGAACGCGGCCGTGATCGTCTCGATGAGCACGGTGGCCCGGACGGTGCCGCGTGGGATGTCCAGCAACTCCTGGGCCCGGACGAAGATGTCGTTCCACAGCCGGGCCTCGTAGCGGTTCTCCAGCTTGGCAGGTAGAAGTACGGGCCGTGTCCGGCGTCGATCTGGCGCCGGGCGCAGTGGAAGAAGTAGAGGCCGAAGTCGACCAGCGCGGCCGGGACCGGGCGGCCGTCGAACTCCAGGTGCTCCTCGTCCAGATGCCAGCCGCGTGGCCGCACGACGATGGTGGCCGGATCGTCGCCGAGCCGATACTCCCTGCCGTCCTCGGTGGTGAAGTCGATACGGCGCTCGATGGCGTCGAGCAGGGTGAGCTGCCCGGCGATGACATTGGCCCAGGTGGGCGCGGTGGCGTCCTCGAAGTCGGCCATCCACACGCGGGCACCGGAGTTGAGGGCGTGCACCGCCATACGGCGCTCTGGCGGGCCGGTGATCTCCACCCGGCGGTCGGTCAGGCCAGGCGCGGGCGGAGCCACCCGCCAGTCGGGGTCGCCGCGGATGGCGGAGGTGACCATGGGGAAGTCGAGCGGGGCACCGGCGGCCAGCCGGAGCGCCTGCCGCTTCCGCTCCTTGAGCAACTCCCGCCGTCGGGGCTCGAATTCGGCGGCCAGTCGGCCGATGAAGTCCAGGGCGGCCGGGGTGAGGATCTCGTCGTGCCGGTCGGCCCGCGGAGCCAGTACACGGACGTGGTGGGTCAGTTCACGGGTGGACATCTCGGGTCTCCTGAGAGGGTGGGGCGGAGGCGCGGCACCCCCGCCCGGAGGTCGGCCTAGTGGAACTGCTCCTCCTCCGTGGAGCCGGAGAGTGCGGTGGTGGAGGAGGCCGGGTTCACGGCCGTGGAGACCAGGTCGAAGTAGCCCGTGCCGACCTCGCGTTGGTGCTTCACGGCGGTGAAGCCGTGCTCCTGCGCCGCGAACTCCCGCTCCTGGAGGTCGACGTACGCGGTCATGCCGTGGTCCGCGTAGCCACGAGCCAGGTCGAACATGCCGTGGTTGAGGGAGTGGAACCCGGCCAGGGTGATGAACTGGAACTTGTAGCCCATCGCGCCGAGTTCGCGCTGGAACTTGGCGATCTGGTCGTCGTCCAGGGCGGCCTTCCAGTTGAAGGAGGGCGAGCAGTTGTAGGCCAGCATCTGGTCCGGGTACTCGGCGTGGATCGCCTCGGCGAACTCGCGGGCCTGCGCCAGATCCGGGGTGCCGGTCTCCACCCAGATGAGGTCGGCGTACGGGGCGTAGGCCAGTCCGCGGGCGATCACCGGGGCCATGCCGTTGCGCACGCGGTAGAAGCCCTCCGCCGTGCGCTCGCCGGTCACGAACTCGGCGTCGCGCTCGTCGACGTCGCTGGTCAGCAGGTTGGCGGCGAGGGCGTCGGTACGGGCGACGATCACCGTCGGCACGTCCGCGATGTCGGCCGCGAGGCGGGCCGCGTTCAGGGTGCGGATGTGCTGGGAGGTGGGGACCAGCACCTTGCCGCCGAGGTGGCCGCACTTCTTCTCCGAGGCGAGCTGGTCCTCGTAGTGGATGCCCGCCGCCCCGGCCGCGATCATCGCCTTGGTCAGCTCGAACGCGTTCAGCGGGCCGCCGAACCCGGCCTCCGCGTCGGCGACGACCGGCGCCAGCCAGTCCGTTGAGTCACCGGCGCCCTCGGCGGTGGCGATCTGGTCGGCGCGCAGCAGGGCGTTGTTGATCCGACGGACCACCTGGGGAACGGAGTTGGCCGGGTACAGGCTCTGGTCCGGGTAGGTGTGCCCGGCCTGATTGGCGTCGGCGGCCACCTGCCAGCCGGACAGGTAGATCGCCTGCAGCCCCGCCTTCACCTGCTGCACGGCCTGGCCGCCGGTCAGCGCGCCGAGCGCGTGGACGTAGTCCAGCTCGTGCAGCTGACGCCACAGCCGCTCGGCGCCGCGCCGGGCCAGAGTGTGCTCCTCACGCACGCTCCCGGAGAGCCGGACCACGTCCTCGGCGCCGAAGGTGCGCTCGATGCCCTGCCACCGGGGGTCGGTGGCCCAGCGCCGCGCGAGTTCCTCAGCCGCCTGTGTCCTCGCCTCTGCCATGACTGTCACCGTCTCCTCGGGTCCGTTCCTTGCTGGCTGTGCTGTCTGTGCTGCCTGCGCTGCGTGTGCTGTCTGCGCTGTCTGCCAATCCCGTCGTCGTCGCGAGCGGGGGTGGCACTGTGTGTCGCTGAAGAAGGTGCGGCTCGCCGTTGACATGGGGCGGTGTGAGCAACATTGCCGGTATCCGGCGGGCCGCACTACGACTCTGGCACTGGCACTGAGTGCCAACAACCGTGGACGATTGCCAACTTCTGTGAATCTTCGGGCCGCCTTCTGCCAAGGTTGCGAAGGGTCCCGGCGCCCGTGGATCACCTACGCTGAGCGCGGTCGCAACGGGAGGAGCGCACGAGGTGGGCAAGACGTACGCGGGGGCGCGGCTGCGCCGACTGCGCGAGGAACGCCGGATGAGCCAGGCGGAGCTGGCCCGGGTGCTGGCCATCTCGCCCAGCTATCTCAACCAGATGGAGCACGACTCCCGCCCACTCACCGTGCCGGTGCTGCTGAGGCTGACCGAGGCGTTCGGCGTCGATCCGGGGTTCTTCTCCGAGCGCGACACCACCCGCCTCGTAGCGGACCTCCGGGAAGCGCTGGCCGGGGAACTGGCCGAGGGCCGCGTCTCCGCCGCCGAACTGGCCGAACTCGCCGGGCGCACCCCGGCCGTGGCCGAGACCCTCATCAGCCTGGGCCGCCGCAATCAGCGGCTCGCGGAACGCCTCACCGGAGCCACGGACGGCCGCGCCCCGGACCCCGACCAGCCGCGCTCACCCCATGAGGAGATCCGCGACTTCTTCTACCGCCGCCGCAACTACCTGCACGACACCGACCTCGCGGCCGAGGACCTCGCCGCACGCATCGGCATCCGCCCCGGCGAGGTCGAACGTGCCCTCACCGCCCGCCTCGCCGACCAGCACGGCGTCCGCCTCACCGGCGACCCCGGCGACCGGCTGCACCACTACGACGAGCCGACCCGCACCCTCCACCTCTCCACCCGGCTCCGCCCCGGCCAGCGCGCGTTCCGCCTCGCCACCCAGCTCGCCCTGCTGGAGCACGCCGACGGCCTCGACCGCCTCGCCGCCGAGGACTTCGCCCCCGGCACTCCCGCCCACGCCCTGGCCCGCATCGGCATCGCGAACTACTTCGCCGCCGCGCTGGTCCTGCCGTACCGCGCCTTCCACACCGCCGCCGAGGAGGCGCGCTACGACATCGAGCGCCTCACCGACCGCTACGGCCTCGGCTACGAGACCGTCTGCCACCGCCTGAGCACCCTCCAGCGCCCCCGGCTGCGCGGGGTGCCGTTCTCCTTCGTCCGGGTGGACCGCGCGGGCAACATGTCCAAACGGCAGTCCGCCACCGGCTTCCACTTCTCCCGGGCGGGTGGCACCTGCCCGCTGTGGAACGTGTACGAGGCGTTCGCCGCGCCCGGCCGCATCCATGTCCAGCTCGCCGAAATGCCCGACGGACAGCGTTACTTGTGGACCGCACGCGCACTCACCCGGCACCGGGGCGGCTGGGGCGAACCCGGCAAGACCTTCGCCATCGGGCTGGGCTGCGAGATCCGCCACGCCCACCGGCTCGTCTACTCCGACGGCCTGGACCTCGCCAGCGGCTCCGCCGTCACCCCCATCGGCATGGGCTGCCGGGTCTGCGAACGCCTCGACTGCCCCCAGCGGGCCGCCCCGCCGCTCGGGCGCGAGCTGCTGATCGACCAGAACGCCAGCACGTTCGTCCCGTATCCGGTGGTCGAGGAGACCGGCTGAGACCGGGGACAGGGCCGCCGTAGGCAGCAGGCCCTGCCCCCGGCGGGTTCTCAGGCGCCCCAGCGCACGGCGATCGTGTCGCCCACCGCGATGCTCTTGCCACGGGTGGCCGAGGCGAACGACGAACCGTCGACGCTCACCTTCCAGGTGTTGGAGCCGCTGTTGGCCTTGCCGTTGAGCGAGGTGATCTGACCCGTGCCGGACGACGGCGTCACACCGCTGACGCAGCCGGAGGGGGTCGCCGCACCGGTCGCCGCGTCGAGGACCGCGCCGAGGGTGGTCGTGGTGCCGGTCGGGGTGAGGGCGACGGAGCAGACCTTCAGGTTTCCGGAACCGTCGTCCACGGTGAGCGCGAACGAGGTGGCCGTCCCCGCGGTCAGCGACCCCTGCGCGACCCACTGCGAAGCGCCCGAGGTGACCGGCACCGGGGGAGTGGCGGTGAAGCCGCCTCCGGCGACCGCGCGCAGACCGTCGATGGAGGCGTACGCCTGCGGCGAGGTGTCGCTCGGCAGGTACTTGAAGCCGCCGCCCGGGTTGAACTGCTGGCTGATCAGGAAGTCGACCGGGGTCTTGCCCTTGGAGGTGAGGAAGTCGCCGGTCTGTGGGTTGACGCCGCAGGCGTTGAGGCCGGAGACGGCCCAGCCGTTGGAGTCGGTGTTGACGCCGAACATGGCGTTGAACGCACCGGTGTTGGCGATCAGCTTGCCCTTGAGGAACGCCTTGGCCTGCGCGATGTCCGTGTCCGTGTTCGGCACGCCGGAGACACAGAGCGCGGCCATCGCGGCGCCGGTCATGTCGATGTCGCTCGCGGTGGCCAGCTGGGACGGGTCGCCCTCGGCCTTGCCGTAGTTCCAGCCGCCGTCGTCGTGCTGGTTGGCGCGTAGCCGGGTGATCAGGGAGTCGCGCAGCGCCTGGGGGACGCGAGGCTGGGCGGACGTGGTCTTCGCGCCGCCCAGGGCGAGGGCGGCGAAGACGGTCCCGTTGAAGTTGGCGGAGGGGCCGAAGTAGCCGGGTTCGGCGGTCTGCCAGTACCGGTAGACGTCGGCGATCAGATTGCGGGAGGCGGAGACACGTGCGGGGTCGATCCCGGCCGCGTAGGCGTTGAGGGTGGCGCGCTCGTAGTCGGTGACCACGGGGGAGGCGGACGGCCAGGTGCCGGTGGCCAGCAGGTTTCTGTAGACCGTTCTCGCGTTCTTCGTCGTGTCACCGCCCGGAGTGACGTCCACCGCGGCGGTCCCGGCCGCGGCGAAGGCGCTGAACGCCCACTCGTTGGACAGGCCCGAGCCCGCGTACGAACCGTCCGACGCCTGAAGCGACTTGAGGTACGCGACGCCGTTGGTCTTCGAGGTGGCGATCTGGGCCGGGGTGGCGGTGGCCGCGGCGGGCAGCACGGTCAGGGCGAAGGCGCCGCAGGCGGCGGCCGCGGTGAACGCGACGCGGCGGACGGACAGGGGACGGGGCATGGCGTGCTCCAGGAATAGGGGGACGCCGACCGGCCCGAGCGGGTCCCTGACGGGTGCACGCGGCGGGACATGGCCGCCGTCCGGGACGCGTGGACCGACTTCCAACCAACCTGTGCCGTCTGGGCATTCGGGCTCGGCGACGACCAGTCGTCCCCACACCGCTGCGCGTCAGCCCCGGATTCCCACCGGGTTCCCCCACTCGGCAGGGCGGGACAGTACCCGACGCGCGCCCGATCCCGCCACAGTGCGAACGCCTTGACGGGTTCTGTGAACCCGTGTTCCAATCCGCCTGATACGCAACGCAGTTCCAGGGGAAGCCGGTCGAATTCCGGCGCTGACCCGCAACCGTGGGCCCGATTCGTCGGGCGAGCCGGAATGCCTGGAGCGTGATCCACAGCAACAGACGCCGTCGCGGACTACGGCGTGGTGCGACCCGCTCCGCCGCCCGGTGCCTCGTCCCGGCGCGAGGCGTGCGCCACGTGTTCGTTCCCCCGCCTCGGCCACACACCGAGGGGGCCGTGGTGAGGACCATGGGGAGCACGGACGCACACGCACGAAGACGGCCGAGAGCTGTGACGGCCGCGCTGTCCGCGATGCTCGTCACGGCCGCCGCCAGCCTCGCCTTCCTGTCCACCGCTCCGCCCGCCGCCGCCGACCCGCTCGGCGACTGCACCGCGAGCAAGGGCGCCGTCGTCGCCGTCGACTTCAAGCCCTTCGGCGGCAAGGTCGAGCGAGGCTGCGACACCAGCCCCACCACCGGCTACGCGCTCCTCCACGACGGCGGTTTCACCACCACCGGCACCCAGCACGACGGCCCCGCCTTCATCTGCCGCATCGGCTTCGGCACCTTCGACTCGGGCACCCCGTACCCGACCCCGGACCGGGAATCCTGCGTGCTGACCCCGCAGGCCACCGCCTACTGGTCCTACTGGACCGCGTCGCCCGGCCAGCACGACTGGACGTACAGCCAGTACGGCGCGATGGACCGCAAGCTCAAGGACGGTGACGTCGACGCCTGGGTCTACGGCGGCACCGACATCGGCGGCACCAGCGGCAGGCCCGCCTTCACGCCGGACGACGTACGCGCCGGTGGCACGACCACGCCCGACCCCGGCGGCGAACCCACCGGGGCTCCCGGCACGGTCGGCGTGGCCGCCGCCGCCACCTGGCTCAAGGGGCGCCTGACCGACGGCGAACGCGTCGTCGACGACGGCGCCGAAAGCCCGGACTACCCGCTCACCGTGGAAAGCGCCTACGCGCTGGCCGCCGCCGACGGCAAGGGCACCGCCCTGGACAAGGTCACGTCCTTCCTGGCGCGACACGTCGAGGACTATGTGACCCCGGGCGGCAACGGCCAGGCGCCCGAGACGGCGGCCGCCGCCCGGCTGGGCCTGCTCGCGGAGTCCACCGGGGGCGACCCGCGCGCCTTCGGCGGACGCGACCTGATCGCCGACCTCACCGCGCGTGTGTGCACCGCCGCCGCACCCGCCGACGGCTGCACCGCGCGCGGCGACATCCGCGGCATCGGCTACGCCGACGAACAGGCCCGCGCGGTCATCGCGCTGGTCCGGGCGGGCCAGAAACCCCCAGCTGAGACGCTGGACCGGCTCACCCAGGTGCAGTGCGGGGACGGCGGCGTCACCAGCATCCTGATCCAGCCGGGCGAGAACTGCGACGGCGACGCCGCCACCACCGGCCTGGTCGCCCTCGCCCTGAACACGGCGGGCGGCCACACCGCCGCGGTGACGAAGGCCCGCGACTACCTGGCGAAGAACCAGCGGGACGACGGCGCCTTCCCCGGCTGGACCGGATCGGACACCGGCGATGTGATCGCCACCTCCTACGCCGCCCAGGCCCTGCGCGCCCTCGGCCTGACCAAGCGGGCGAACGCCGCCGAAGGCTGGCTGTCCCGCGCCCAGTTGAAGGACGGCGGCTTCGGCTTCGACCAGGCCGCCACCGACTCCACCCTCTACGCCACCCCGGTGGCCGTCCTCGCGGGCGCCCGCACCGACCTCACGGCACTCACCACCAAGAAGGCCGAGCCCACCCCGCCCGCCACCACCACCCCGAGCCACACCCCGGCACCGGAGAAGGGGCCGGACCTCGAGAAGGGCGTCGCCTACCTCACCGGCGCCACCCGGCTCGCCCAGGGCCGGTACTACCCGACCGGCACCGGCTCCGGCCGCGCCGACTTCGGCCTCACCATCGACGGCGCCTACGCACTCGCCGCCACCGGACTGGACAACGCCAGGCTGCGCGGCATCGTCGACTTCCTGGACCAGCGCGGCAAGGACGGCGAAGGCCGCACCGTCGACGACTGGACGGGCATCGGAACCCGGTACGCGGGCGGCGGCTCGATCGGCAAGACCGCGCTGCTCGCCGAGGCCGTGGGCCGCGACCCGCGCGACTTCGCCGGACACGACCTGATCGCCGCCCTCGACAAGGCCGTATGCGCGGCGCCCAGCACGGCGCCGGACCGCTCCTGCGCCGCCAAGGGCGCCTATACCTACGCCCCTTCGGTCTTCTCCCAGGCCCTCGACGTCATGGCCCAGCTGCGCGCCGGGGAGGCGGAGGCCGCCCGGTCCCCGATCACCTACCTGGAGAGCCTCCAGCGGGACGACGGCGCCTGGCCCAGCCTGATCCCGCCGACCGGTGACGCGGACGTCGACTCCACCGCCATCGCCGCGATGGCTCTCGATCTCGCGGGCGGCGACCAGGCCGACAAGGCCGTCGACAAGGCACTGAAGTGGCTCGCCTCGAAGCAGTTGGCCGACGGCGGCTTCCCCGGCGCGGCCGGAGACTCGGTGAACTCGGCCGCGCTCGCCGTACAGGGCCTGTCCCTGGACAAGGCGGAGTACGGGGACGAGATCTCCCGGGCCCTGAA
Organism: Streptomyces sp. NPDC002176; assembly: GCF_044903645.1. NCBI lineage: Bacteria > Bacillati > Actinomycetota > Actinomycetes > Kitasatosporales > Streptomycetaceae > Streptomyces > Streptomyces sp. NPDC002176. The sequence continues at coordinate 515,912 of NZ_JBJDQW010000001.1, read as the reverse complement.
GTTCCTCGCCTCGCAGCAGAACCCCGACGGCGGCTTCAACGTCGCCAAGGAGGGCCAACGCGGCTCCGACCTGCGGGCCTCCACCCAGGCCGTCGGCGGTGCCACCGGCATCTCCTTCGGCACGCTGAAGCGGAGCCTGGACGGCACGTCGGCGCAGCCCACCCCGACGGCCGGCGGCGGTGGCGGCGGTGCGCCGGAGATCGTCACGCCCGGAGACACGACGGGCGGTACGGACGCGCCGAACACCGTGGACGCGAACGGCGGCACGGGTGACGGTGTCCTCGCCTCGACCGGCGTACAGGCGGGGGCGCTCGCCGGGGTCGCCGCGCTGCTGTGTGGCGTTGGCTGGCGCACCGTCGTCCTCGCACGGCGACGTACCGACGCCCTGGAGAAGCGATGAGCACCCGACGGTTCACGCGCGCGACGGCCCGGCTGGTGGCCGCGCTCGGCCTGACCGTCGCCGGGCTCGGTGCGACCGCTGCTCCGGCGGGGGCCGACCCGCAGGCGATGGGCCGCTGCACCACCACCTCCGGGGTCGTCCTCGCCGTGGACTTCAGCCACTGGGGCGGTCCCGTCTACCGGTCGTGCGGCACCACACCGACCACCGGCTACGAGCTGCTCAACCAGGGCGGCTGGCGCACCACCGGCACCGGTCACGACGGCCCGGCGTTCATCTGCCGCATCGGTTACAGCGGTTACCAGAGCGGCAGGCAGTACCCGACCGCCGCCCAGGACGACTGCGTGCTCACCCCGCCCGCATCCGCGTACTGGTCGTACTGGCACGCCGACCCCGGCGCCACGACCTGGACGTACAGCCAGCTCGGCGCGATGCTCTACAAGCCCAGGCCCGGCAGCGTCGACCTGTGGATCTTCGGCGGCACCAACATCGAGGGCACCCAGGGCCGCCCGACGGTCACCCCGGACCAGCTGCGCGCGCACAACGCGAGGCCGAGCGGCACCGGCCGTCCCGCCTCCACCGCCAAGGCCCACCAGCCGCCACCGGGCGTGGACACCGGCCCGGCACCGGAACGGCCTCCCACCGAGGAGGCGAAGAAGCCCACGCCCGCGACCACGAAGCCGAAGCCGTCCAAGAAGCCGGAACCGAGTCCTTCGCCGTCCGCTTCGGCGTCCCCCAGCCCCACCGGGACGGTGAGCGTCACCCCCTCGCCCACGACCAGCCGTACGCCCCAGGTACTCGACGCCAAGCCCGCCGCCGACGCCCCGCACGACACCGGCTCCGTGCTGCCCGTGGTCGCGGGCGCGGCCCTCGTCCTGATGATCGTGGGCGCGGGCGTGTACTCGGCACGCCGCAGACCGCACGAGTGACGCCCGTGGCCCAGACCTCCGTGGACACGACGGCCGCCCGGACCGGTCCGAGGACCGACCAGGGCGGCCGTCGCCTGCCCCGCACCCTGCATCCGCTCGCCTGGTGGATCTGGGCCCTCGCCCTGGCCACCGCCGTCAGCCGCACCGCCAACCCGCTGCTGCTGTTCCTCGTCCTGGCCGTCCTCGGCCATGTCGTCACGGCCCGCCGCACCACCGCACCCTGGGCCCGCGGCTTCAAGTACTACCTGTACCTGGCGCTCACGGTCGTGGCCGTCCGGGTCGTGTTCCGCGCCGTCTTCGCCACCGGCATCACCCCGCACGACCACTTCCTGTTCGCCCTGCCGCACCTCCCCACCCCCGACTGGTACGCGGGCATCCAGATCGGTGGTCCCGTCTCGCTGGAGGCCGTGCTCTCCTCCGCGACGGACGGGCTCCGCCTGGCCTGCATGATGTGCTGCATCGGCGCCGCGAACACCCTCGCCAACCCCAAACGGGCCCTGCGCGTGCTGCCCGGCGCCCTGTACGAACTCGGCGTCGCCGTCACCGTCGCCATCAGCGTGGCGCCGCAACTGGTGCAGAGCGTCCAACGGGTCTCACGGGCACGGAAGTTGCGCGCCGGACGTACCCGAGGGCTGCGGGCGCTGCGCGGCATCGTCGTACCCGTCCTCGAAGACGCCCTGGAGCGCTCGCTGCGGCTGGCGGCCGCCATGGACTCCCGCGGCTACGGGCGCGCGGGCACCGCCACCCGCCGGTCCCGGCGGATCACCGGCGCCCTCATGCTGCTGGGCATGTGCGGACTGTGCGCGGGGGCCTACGGGCTCCTCGACGCGACCGCGCCCGCCTTCCTGGGCCTGCCCGCCATGATGGTGGGCGCGGCGCTGTGCGTCGCCGGACTGCGGATCGGCGGCCGCCGCGTCACCCGCACGACCTACCGCCCCGACCCCTGGCTGCTGCCCGAGTGGACGGTGGCGGGCAGCGGACTGCTCTCCGCCGTCCTGCTCCTCACCCACCTCGGCTACGACGCGGCCCAGCTCAACCCGACCTTCTATCCGCTGACCTGGCCCGAACTGCCGCTGGTACCGACCGCGGCCATCCTGCTCGCCGGGACGGCGGCCTTCCTGGCACCGCCACCGCACGCCCCTCGCACCGAACCGGAAGCCGCCGCCGCGTGATCACCTTCGAACATGTCACCGTCGCCTACGACGAAGCCCCCGCACCGGCCCTGCGCGATGTCGATCTCACCGTCGAGGAAGGTGAGTTGTGCCTGGTCGTCGGGCACACGGGGGTCGGCAAGTCCACCCTTCTCGGCGCGGTGAACGGTCTCGTCCCGCACTTCACCGGCGGCACCCTGTACGGCAGGGTCACCGTCGACGGACGCGACACCGCGCACCATCCGCCCCGCGAACTGGCCGACGTCGTGGGCGTGGTGGGCCAGGACCCGCTGGACGGCTTCGTCACCGACACCGTCGAGGAGGAACTCGCCTACGCCATGGAGCAGTTGGCGATCCCGCCCGGCACCATGCGCAAGCGGGTCGAGGAGACCCTCGACCTGCTGGGCCTCGCCGAGCTGCGCCACCGCGCCCTGCACGAACTCTCCGGCGGACAGCAGCAACGCGTCGCCATCGGCTCCGTCCTCACCGCCCACCCCCGCGTGCTGGTGCTGGACGAACCGACCTCCGCGCTCGACCCGACCGCCGCCGAGGAGGTCCTCGCCGCCGTCACCCGCCTCGTGCACGACCTCGGCGTCACCGTCCTCATGGCCGAGCACCGGCTCGAACGCGTCGTCCAGTACGCCGACCGCATCATCCACCTCCCCGGCGACGGCCACGCCCGCATCGGCGCACCCGCCGAGATCCTGCGTACCTCGTCCATCGCACCGCCGATCGTCGACCTCGGCCGTGCGGCCGGGTGGGAGCCCCTGCCGCTGTCCATCCGCGACGCCCGCAGGAAGGCCGCCCCGCTGCGGTCACGGCTCACCGCACCGGCACCCGTGCGCCCCGCCCCTCGCGCTGACCGGCCCGCGCTGCTCACCGCCCGCAAGGTGACCGTCGCGTACCAGGGCGTGCCCGCCGTGCGTGAGGTGGACCTCGTGCTGCGCGCGGGCGAGGTGACCGCCCTGATGGGACGCAACGGCTCGGGCAAGTCGTCCCTGCTGTGGGCCCTGCAGGGCACCGGTCCGCGCCGCGCCGGAACGGTCGCCGTCACGCGGGGCGCGGGCACGGCGGACCCGCACGAACTGCGCGCCGCCGACGCCCGGCAGCTCGTCGGTCTCGTCCCGCAGACCCCGGCGGATCTGCTGTACCTGGAGAGCGTGGGAGACGAACTCGGCCAGGCGGAGGCCGAGTCCGCGACCGGGGTGAGCGCACGGGCCGTCCTCGACCGGCTCGCGCCGGGCATCGACGACGCCACCCACCCACGGGACCTCTCCGAGGGGCAGAAGCTCGCCCTGGTGCTCGCCATCCAGCTCACCGCCGCGCCGAAGGTCCTGTTCCTCGACGAGCCGACCCGCGGCCTCGACTACCGGGCGAAGAGCGAACTCATCGCTGTGGTGGACGCCTTGGCCGCCGAGGGACGTACCGTCGTCGTCTCCACCCACGACGTGGAGTTCGCCGCCCGCGCCGCCGACCGGGTCGTGGTGATGGCCGAGGGAGACATCGTCGCGGACGGCCCCACCGCCGAGGTGATCGTGGCCTCGCCGGTCTTCGCGCCGCAGACCGCGAAGATCCTGGCGCCGCTGCCGTTCCTCACCGTCGGCCAGGTCACCGCAGCGCTCGACGGCGCGGAACACGAGGGGGCGACGCCATGAACGCCGCCATCCGGCTCACGCCCCGCGTCGGCGTCGTCATCGCCCTGGCCGCGTTCCTGGGCGCCGTCGCCTTCTTCTGGCCGTTCGTCGTGGCCCCCGGCACGTTCGGCTCCCACTTCGCGCCACCACTGATCTTCGGCGTGCTGCTCGTCCTGGTGCTGTGCGTCGTGCTGTCCGAGATCGCGGAGGGAGGCATCGACTCCAAGGCGCTGGCCATGCTGGGCGTCCTGTCCGCCGTCAACGCGGCGCTGCGGCCCCTCGGCGCCGGGACCGCCGGTATCGAGACGGTCTTCTTCGTCCTCGTCCTGGCCGGACGCGTCTACGGCCCCGGCTTCGGGTTCACCCTGGGCTGCACCTCCCTGTTCGCGTCGGCCCTCATCACCGGCGGAGTCGGCCCCTGGATGCCGTACCAGATGTTCGGCTGCGCGTTCGTCGGGATGCTCGCGGGGTTCCTGCCCAGGGCCACCGGCCGCCGGGAGGTCCTTCTCCTGGCCGGATACGGGTCGGTCTCGGGCTACCTCTTCGGCTTCCTGCTCAATCTGTCCTTCTGGCCGTTCTCCCTCGACCCGAACAGCTCCATCGCCTACCTGCCCGGCCTGCCCTTCACCGAGCAGTGGCACCGCTACGTCGCCTTCGACCTGGCCACCTCGCTCGGCTGGGACACCGGCCGCGCCGTCACCAACTTCGTCTGCGTCCTGCTCGCGGGCCCCGCCGTCCTCACCACCTTCCGCCGAGCGGCACGCAGAGCCCGCTTCCGGGCACCGGTCACCTTCGTGCCGCCCACGTCGTGAACGTGAGCCGCGTCCTCCGGGTGACTACAGGGGCTGGACGGTCAGATGCCGGGCGGGATGACGGGGGCCGAGGAAGACGACGAGGCCGTCACCGTCGGCGCAGGGGTGGCTGGCCTGGTGCCAGCCCAGGTGGCGGTAGAACGACATGGCGCGCGCGGACCGCTGGGAGGTCAGCAGCCAGGCCCTGCCCTCCGGACAGTCCCGCGTGACGGCGTCGAGGAGGCGGGCGCCCAGGCCGGTGCCCTGGGCGGACGGGCGCAGGGCCAGTTCGTCGATCTCGAGCGCGCCGCACAGCCAGGCGCTGGTCCGGTCCGGGCCGAGTGCGGCCGCGGCCTGCGCGTAGGAGCGGTCGGTGGGGAACGGCGCGGGGGTGGTCCAGGCGGTGGCGAAGCCGGTGACCTCCTCCCCGGCCACCGCCGCGACGAACCCCGGACGCTCGACGTTCGTGACGAGCCGCGCCGCGAAGGCGTCCGCCTCCGCCTCGCCCTCGTACCAGGGAGGTGCGCTGAAGGTGTCCAGATAGGCCGACCGCAGGGCCGGTCCCAGTTCGAGGAGTTCGGCCCCCGCGTACACCCGGATGCTCATCGCCCCGCACCCGCCAGGGCCGAGCCGGGATGCAGCGCGGCGTACTCCAGCGGCGCCGACGGGTCGATCGACATGTCGAGCGGCGCCGGGCGCGCCCCGGCCCGTACGAGGAGGTCGCCCACGGCGGCGATCATCGCGCCGTTGTCGGTGCACAGCCGGAGCGGTGGCACGCGCAGCTCGATCCCGGCCGCCCGGCAGCGCTCCTCGGCGAGTGAACGCACCCGTGAATTGGCCGCGACGCCGCCCACCACGACAAGTGTGTTCACACCGTGCTCGGCGCAGGCGGCCACCGCCTTGCGGGTCAGCACGTCGGCGATGGCCTCCTGGAGGGAGGCCGCGCCGTCGGCCACCGGCAGCTCACGGTCCGCATGGCTCTCCGCCCAGCGCGCGGCCGCGGTCTTCAGCCCGGAGAACGAGAAGTCGTACGAGCCGGGCAGCGGGCGCGGGAAGGACACGGCGCGCGGATCTCCGTCGCGGGCGGCCCGGTCGACGGCGGGACCGCCGGGATAGGGCAGCCCGAAGACGCGGGCGACCTTGTCGAAGCACTCTCCGGCGGCGTCGTCGAGGGTGTCGCCCAGGTGGAGGATCGGGTCCCGCGCCAGATCGCGCACCAGGAGGAGCGAGGTGTGGCCGCCGGAGACGATCAGCACCATGCAGGGGTCCGGCAGCGGCCCGTGCTCCAGGGTGTCGGCGGCCACGTGCCCGGCGAGATGGTGCACCCCGTACAGCGGCACTCCGAGCGCGTACGCGATCCCCTTCGCACCGGCCAGCCCCACCTGGAGGGCGCCGGACAGCCCGGGACCCGTGGTGACGGCGACGGCACCGATGTCGCCGAGCCGCAGTCCGCCGTCGTCCAGCGCCTGGCGGACGACGGCGCGCAGTGCGTGCAGATGGGCGCGGGAAGCGATCTCCGGCACCACTCCGCCGTAGCGGGCGTGCTCGTCCATGCTCGACGCCACCGCATGTCCCAGCAGGCGCCCGTCACGGACGAGCCCCGCCCCGGTCTCGTCGCACGACGACTCGATCCCGAGCACGATCGGAGAGCCCACGGCCGTTCCCTTCTGCGCTGCGTAAGCTATTGCAAGTAGTGTGCAATAAGAACGCCCCCGACGTGAACACGGCCGTGCGTACGGCCGCGAGGTGCGGGGAAGCGTCGCAGCCTCCGGGCCTTACTCCTCCTCGCTCGCGATCGCGTTGAGCGCGGCGGCGGCCATGGCGCTGCCCCCGCGCCGACCGCGGATGATCAGGTGCTCCAGGCCCGCCGGATGCCCGGCCAGGGCGTCCTTCGACTCCGCGGCGCCCACGAAGCCGACGGGGACGCCGATGACGGCGGCGGGGCGGGGGGCGCCCTCCTCGATCATCTCCAGCAGCCGGAAGAGCGCGGTGGGCGCGTTGCCGACGGCCACGACCGCGCCCTCGAGCCGGTCGCGCCACAGCTCCAGCGCGGCCGCGCTGCGCGTGGTGCCGAGCTTCGCGGCCAGTTCCGGAACGGCCGGGTCCGACAGGGTGCAGAGCACCTCGTTGTCGGCGGGCAGCCGCTTGCGGGTCACCCCGCTGGCCACCATCCGCACGTCGCAGAGGATCGGTGCCCCGGCGCGCAGCGCCTCGCGGGCGCGGGCCACCACCTGAGGCGTGTACGCCAAGTCCCGGACGAGGTCGGTCATTCCGCAGGCGTGGATCATGCGGACCGCGACCTGGCTGACGTCGGCGGGAAGACCCGTGAGGTCCGCTTCCGCGCGGATGGTGGCGAAGGACTGGCGGTAGATGGCCGCCCCGTTCTTCTCGTAGACGTGGGGACTCACCGTGCCGCGCTGCCTTTCTCGCCGCTGCCGTCCGGCTGGTGACTCGGGAGGTCGTCCCCGCAGCCCCGGACCTGGCGGTGAGCATACCCACGCCCCCACCCGCGACCGGAGGTCGGCCTCCGGTCCTAGGACTGATGCCCGATCAGCGGGGCAACTTGTCGCTGATAGCGTGCAACTGCACATCCCTTGCAATTACATCGGAGGACATCGGCCATGGCGGTGTACACGCTCCCAGAGCTCCCGTACGACTACGCGGCGCTCGCCCCGGTGATCAGCCCCGAGATCATCGAGCTGCACCACGACAAGCACCACGCGGCGTACGTCAAGGGTGCGAACGACACGCTGGAGCAGCTGGCGGAGGCGCGGGACAAGGAGTCCTGGGGCTCGATCAACGGCCTGGAGAAGAACCTGGCCTTTCATCTGTCGGGCCACATCCTGCACTCGATCTACTGGCACAACATGACGGGCCAGGGCGGCGGCGAGCCGCTCGACAAGGACGGCGTCGGCGAACTCGCGGACGCCCTCGCCGAGTCCTTCGGCTCGTTCCAGAACTTCAAGGCCCAGCTCACCAAGGCGTCCGCGACGACGCAGGGTTCCGGCTGGGGCGTCCTCGCCTACGAGCCGCTCAGCGGGCGCCTCATAGTCGAGCAGATCTACGACCACCAGGGCAACGTCGGCCAGGGCTCCACCCCGGTCCTGGTGTTCGACGCCTGGGAGCACGCCTTCTACCTGCAGTACAAGAACCAGAAGGTGGACTTCATCGAGGCCATGTGGGAGGTCGTCAACTGGCAGGACGTGGCCAAGCGCTACGCCGCCGCCAAGGAGCGCGGCGACAGCCTGCTGCTCGCGCCCTGACCCGCACGGGCGTACGGCGGACGGCACCTCCCTCTCGACACGTGGGGGAGGTGTCGTCCGTCTTCGGCGTTCTGTCCGGTTGTTGCTGTTAACGTGCATTTGCATATCACAGGCAATAACAGCGGAGGACGTTCGCAATGGCGCTGTACACGCTCCCGGAACTGCCGTACGACTACGCGGCGCTCGCCCCGGTGATCAGCCCCGAGATCATCGAGCTGCACCACGACAAGCACCACGCCGCCTACGTCAAGGGCGCGAACACCGCGGTGGAACAGCTCGCCGAGGCCCGGGACACGGACTCCTGGGGCTGCACCAACGGTCTGGAGAAAAACCTCGCGTTCAACCTCTCCGGCCATGTCCTGCACAGCATCTACTGGCAGAACATGACCGCCCCGCACGAGGGCGGCGGAGAGCCCCTGGCGCAGGACGGCCTGGGCGACCTCGCCGACGCGATCGCCGAGTCCTTCGGCACGTTCGAGGGCTTCAAGACCCAGCTGACCAAGGCCGCAGGCACCACACAGGGCTCGGGCTGGGGCGTGATGGCGTACGAGCCGCTCAGCGGCCGCCTGATCGTCGAGCAGATCTACGACCACCAGGGCAACGTGGGTCAGGGCTCCGTCCCGGTGCTGGTCTTCGACGCCTGGGAGCACGCCTTCTATCTCCAGTACAAGAACCAGAAGGTGGACTTCATCGAGGCCATGTGGCAGGTCGTCAACTGGCAGGACGTGGCGAAGCGCTACGCCGCCGCCAAGGAGCGCGGCGACGCGATGCTGCTGCCGCAGCACTGAGCCGACTCCCGCGGGCGTGCCCCGGTCGCCGCCGCGGCCCGTAGTGGTGAGAATCGGGGCATGCCCGCACACACCCCGCCCGAGAAGACGCCCGACGGGCACTTCGTCGTCATCGGCGGACGGCGCTGGCGGGCGACGGACCCGGACGTGCCCGAGGACATCGCGGCCCGGCTGCGTCGGCATCTCATGGCGGCGCGGCGGGCCGTCCGCGCGGCCGGGGACCAGGACGCCGAGCGTGCGGCGCGCGCCCGCGTGCAGCGGGCCAAGGTCGCGCTGGGGGAGCGGGGGACGCCGTGGTGGGTGGAGTCCGGGGAGCGGCGGCGTCGGCGGTGGGAGGAGGGACTCGCGGGGCTCGACGCCGATTTCCCGGAGTGACGGGCCTCCACAGAGTTTCGACAGAGTCGGTTCCTACGGTGCTGCCCTCCCATCCCCGACCGGAGGTCTCACCACGATGAAGCGACATCGGCTGCTCGGCGCCCTGGGGGCCGCGGCCCTCTTGCTCGCCGCCTGCGGCGCACCGGGAAGCACCGAGGCGCGCGGCGACACGGCCACCGCCCTGAAGAAGCCCAACATCGTCTTCGTGCTCACCGACGACCTGGCCACCAACCTCGTGCAGTACATGCCGAACGTGAAGCAGTTACAGCAGGACGGCACCTCGTTCACCGACTACTTCGTCACCGACTCCCTGTGCTGCCCGTCCCGTTCCTCGATCCTGACCGGCAAGTACCCCCACAACACCGGGGTGTTCACCAACAACGGTGACGACGGGGGATACGGGGCCTACAACCGCAACGGCAACGAGAAGGACTGCTACGGCCCGGCCCTGCGGAAGGCCGGCTACCGCACCGGCTTCATGGGCAAGTACCTCAACGGCTACCTCCCCGCCGACCAGCACGGCACCGACAAGCCCTACGTCCCGCCGGGCTGGGACGAGTGGGACGTGGCGGGCAACGGCTACCCCGAGTTCAACTACAGCCTGAACGAGAACGGCAAGGTCGTGAAGTACGGCCACGACCCCGAGGACTACCTCACCGACGTGGTGTCGAAGAAGGCGACCAACTTCATCGACTCCTCGGCGGCGGCCAAGAAGCCCTTCGTGCTCGAACTGGCCACCTTCGCCCCGCACGGCCCCTCCACCCCCGCGCCCCGCGACGAGAAGGACTTCCCCGGCCTCAAGGCACCCCGCACCCCCGCCTACGACAAACCCTCCGAGCCCACGCCCCAGTGGCAGAGCGGCCTCAAGCCCCTCTCCGCCGACGAACAGCGCTCCATCGACCAGAAGTTCGCCAAGCGGGCCCGCTCCGTGCAGGCCGTGGACGACATGATCGGGCGCGTACGGGACGAGCTGAAGGCGAAGGGGCTCGCGGACAACACGTACATCGTGTTCAGCTCCGACAACGGCTTCCACATGGGCGAGCACCGGCTGCGCCCCGGCAAGCAGACCGCGTACGACACCGACATCCGGGTGCCGCTCGTCGTCGCGGGACCGGGCGTGGCCGCGGGCAAGAAGATCACCCAGCCCGCCGCGAACGTCGACCTCAGCCCCACCTTCCAGGACCTCGCCGGGGTGAAACCGAGCGGGACGACCGACGGCGACAGCCTCGCTCCGCTCCTGCGCGGCGAGCAGGTGACCGACTGGCGCCAGGCGGTGCTGATCGAACACCATCACCCCGCCTCCAAGAAGGACGACCCCGACGCGGCGGACGACAACAGCGGCAACCCGCCCTCGTACGAGGCCATCCGCACCCCGGACGCGCTGTGGGTCGAGTACGCGGACGGCGAGCGCGAGTACTACGACACCAAGAGCGACCCGGACCAGCTGCACAACCGGGCGTCCTCGCTGTCCAAGGCCCAACAGGACGCGCTGCACAAGACATTGACGGATCTTCAGAAATGCGAGGGCGCCGAGGCGTGCCGGAAGGCCGGACACATCGAGCGGTGAAAGGCAGTGCCGCCGAGGTGACTGGCGCACCCCTTCACGGGCATCAGGTCTGTGTTCCGGAAGACCTCACTCACCCGAACGGGAGCACATCGTGCTGGCCATCATCTCGGCGGTCCTCTTCTTCATCGCCTTCCTCATCAACGCGGCGGACATCTCCACCAACGACGTCTTCAGCTCGACCAACATCATGCTGATCGGCCTCGCCGTGCTGGCGCTGCACGTCGCGGGCATCGGCGCGGGCTGGAACACCCGCGGCCGCAGACGCTGAAACCTCCGCGCCGGGCGGTCGAGCGGTGACTCGGCCGCCCGGCGCGGCCATGCCGAACTCATGTGCGTTCCTTACCCGGTCACTGCATGAGCGCGGCGGCAGCGGTTACCGGGAAGCACATGGTGCGTTTCGGGGCCGTGGGTCTCCTTCTGATCGGTGCCGCGGCCGCGGCCGCCGCCGCTGTCTTCGCGTCCCCCTGGTGGTGGTTCGCCGCGGGCGTCCTCGGGGCCCTGGGCCTGCTGGGCGGCTACGACCTCCTCCAGTGCCGTCACACGGTGCTGCGGAACTACCCCGTGCTCGGCCACGCCCGCTACCTCCTCGAAGCGATCCGCCCGGAGCTCCAGCAGTACTTCGTCGAGCGCAACTTCGACGGCCGCCCCTACGACCGCGACACCCGCAACATCGTGTACGAGCGGGCCAAGGGCATCGACGCCGAGGAACCCTTCGGCAGCGAGCGCGACATGTACCAGCAGGGCTACGAGTTCCTGGTCCCGTCGATGGCCCCCGTGGACACCCCGGACACACCGCCCAGGGTCCGGATCGGCGGCCCCGACTGCGCCCAGCCCTACGACATGGCCCTGCTCAACGTCTCCGCCATGAGCTTCGGCTCCCTCTCCGCCAACGCGGTCCTCGCCCTCAACACCGGTGCCGCGCGCGGCGGTTTCGCCCAGGACACCGGCGAAGGCGGCCTCTCCGAGTACCACCTGCGCCCCGGCGGCGACCTCGTGTGGGAGATCGGCACGGGCTACTTCGGCTGCCGTACCGAGGACGGCGGCTTCGACGCCGAGAAGTTCGCCGAGAAGGCGGCCCACCCCTCGGTCAAGTGCGTCTCGCTCAAGCTCTCCCAGGGCGCCAAGCCCGGCATCGGCGGCGTCCTGCCCGGCAGCAAGGTGAACGCCGAGATAGCCGAGGTGCGCGGGGTCCCGCAGGGGGAGACGGTGATCTCACCGCCGTACCACCGCGCGTTCCACACCCCGCGCGAGCTGGTCCGCTTCCTCGCTCGGATGCGGGAGCTGGCGGGTGGCAAGCCGGTCGGGTTCAAGCTCTGTCCGGGCTCGCGCACCCAGTTCCTCGCCGTCTGCAAGGCCATGCTGGCCGAGGGGATCACCCCCGACTTCATCGTGGTCGACGGCGCCGAGGGCGGTACGGGCGCCGCGCCGCTGGAGTTCGCCGACCACCTCGGCATGCCCCTCACCGAAGGGCTGATCACCGTCCACAACGCCCTGACCGGCGCCGGACTGCGCGACCGCATCCGGGTCGGCGCCAGCGGCAAGGTCGCCACCGGCGCGGACCTCGTCAAGCGGCTGCTCATGGGCGCCGACTACACCAACGCGGCCCGCAGCATGATGTTCGCCGTCGGCTGCATCCAGGCCCAGCGCTGCCACACCAACCGCTGCCCCACCGGCGTCACCACCCAGGACCCGCGCCGCGCCCGCGCCCTCGACGTCCCCGACAAGTCCGACCGGGTCCGCCGCTACCAGGAGGCGACCGTCCGCAGCGCCCAGCAGATCATGGCCGCGATGGGCGTCACCGACCCGAAGGACCTGCGCCCGGAGATGCTGCGCCGCCGCGACACCCCGACCGGCGACTTCCGCTCCTACGCCGGGCTCTACGACTGGCTGGCCCCCGGCGAGCTGATCGAGCGGCCGCCCGCCGCCTGGGCCGCCGACTGGAAAGCAGCCGACCCGGACCGTTTCGCCGGCTGAACCGCAGGCACTCGTACCGGTACGGCGGCACACCGTCCGCCGTACGACCGCAGCGGGCCGCGAGGGCCCGTGGAGAGGACACACCCCATGGCCCGCACCGTCGCCCGTCTGTTCGTCGACACGCTGGAGGAACTCGGCGTACGCCAGGTGTTCGGCGTCGTCGGCGACGCGCTCAACCCCTTCACTGACGCCATCCGCACCTCCGATGCGGTGTCCTGGGTGGGCTGCCGCCACGAGGAGGCGGCGGCCTTCGCGGCCGGTGCCCAGTCCCAGCTGACCGACACGCTCGGGGTCTGCATGGGCACGGTCGGTCCCGGCTCGGTCCACCTGCTGAACGGCCTCTACGACGCCGCGAAGAGCGGCACGCCGGTCCTGGCCATCACCGGACAGGTCCCGCAGGCGGAGATCGGCACCGACTACTTCCAGGAGGTCGACAACGACCTGCTCTTCAAGGACGTCGCCGTCTTCCGCGCCACCGTCACCTCGCCCGCGCAGCTGCCCGCGCTGCTGGAGGTCGCGGTGCGCACCGCCGTCGGGCGCCGTGGTGTCGCCGTACTCACCGTGCCCGGCGACATCGGCGACCAGGAGCTGCCCGATGACCGGCCGGTCCGGCTGTCGCTGACCGGCTCCGCCAACCGGCCGGACGACCCCGCGCTGGACGAGGCCGCCTCCGTGATCGACGACGGCGGCAAGGTCACCCTGCTCGTCGGCCGGGGAGCGCGCGGCTGCCGTACGGAGGTGCTCGCGCTGGCCGAGCGGCTGGCCGCGCCGATGGTGATCACCCTCAAGGCCAAGGAGGGCTTCGAGGGCGACAACCCGTACCAGGTCGGCCAGACCGGCCTCATCGGCAACCCGGCCGCCGCCCACGCGATGGACCACGCCGACACCCTGGTCCTGCTGGGCACCGACTTCCCGTACCGCGACTGGTATCCGGAGGGGAAGAAGGTGATCCAGATCGACCGGGTCGCCGAGCACATCGGGCGCCGGGTGCCGGTGGACGTCGGACTCGCGGCGGACGTCGGCCCGACCGTGCGCGGACTGCTGGAGCGCGTCGAGCAGCGCACGGACCGGGACCATCTCGACTCGGCGCGCGAGAAGTTCACCAAGTGGCAGGACGGACAGCGCGACCTCGCCTCGCCCGGCCACGACAGGGGACTCCTCGGCAAGGTCCGCTCCAAGTTCGACAACCGCTCGCACCTCGTACGGCCCGAGGCGCTGGCCGCCGCCGTGGACGCCGCCGCGGACGAGGACGCCATCTTCACCTCCGACACCGGCATGGCCACCGTATGGCTCTCCCGGTTCGTGGAGATGCGCGGCGACCGCCGTCTGCTCGGCTCCTACAACCTGGGCTCGATGGCCAACGCCATGCCGCAGGCGATCGGCGCGCAGATGCTCGACAAGGACCGGCAGGTCGTCGCCTTCTGCGGCGACGGCGGGCTGTCCATGCTGCTGGGCGACCTGATGACCATCCGTACCGAGCGGCTGCCGGTCAAGCTCGTCGTCTTCGACAACCAGCGCCTCGGCATGGTCAAGCTGGAGCAGGAGCAGGCGGGGCTGCCGGAGTTCGGCACGGTCCTCGACAACCCGGACTTCGCGGCCGTCGCCCAGGCCCTCGGCATCACCGGCATCCGGGTCACCCGGCCCGAGGAGCTGGCCGACGCGGTGAAGCGCGCCTTCGCCGAGCCGGGACCCGTCCTGCTGGACGTGCTCACCAACCCCGACGAGATCGCCGTCCCCGGCAAGACGACCGTCCAGCAGGGCTGGGGGTTCGCCATCGCCAAGGTCCGGGAGAACCTGTCGAGTTCGACCCGCTGAACAACGCCGGACGGCGGCGCCCGGTGGAGAACACCGGGCGCCGCCGCTCATGGCCGGGCCGGGGCTACCGGCCGCGACAGGGACGCGTCGCCGTCAGCGCCCGAAGGCGAGGACGCTCCGCTCGTACTGGTGCAGGGCCTGGCCGAGGCCGAACCAGGTCGCGGGCCAGGTGGCGACGAATATGCCCCAGCGGTCGGCCCGCTCCAGACCCTGCCCCTCCACCTTGCGCGAGGTGAACCAGGAGGCGATGGACAGGCCGATGGCCGCACAGGCCACCGTGTTGGCGTGCTCGCTGCGCAGACCCTTGTCGTACAGGAACTTGATGATCATGACTCTCCCTCACGGGTTGGACGACACCTGCACCACGTTCCGTGGCGGCCGTGCGGGGCGCACCCGGTGTCGGGCAAACGAGTGACGCCGAGCGGGGGAGAGAGGCACGGCGGGCGCGGGTCGGCCCCGCGGGGGTAGGAGGTGCAGGGTTCCCCTGCGGCCCCCCGCGGGGCCGACGTACTCCCTGGTACCCCGGCAAGGGCGGCGATACGCCCGATCCCGGACATGACGAAGCGGCCCGGCCGATTCCGGCCGGGCCACTTCGCTACGCGGGCGCGCTCTACCAGCGGTACCAGCGACCCTTGCGGCCGCCGCTCCCGGCGGGCCGCACGATGAAGCCGAGCAGCCACACGACGAGCACGATCACCGCGATCCACCACAGCGCCTTGAGCGCGAAGCCCGCACCGAAAAGAATCAGAGCCAGCAGAAGAACCAGAATCAGGGGAACCATTTTTATCGACCTCCTGGCCGCCGAATGCCCGCATCCTCGCCGCACACACACCTGAATCACATCCGGTTCACGGGGTTTACGAACCGGAGAAGTGGCCATCCGCCATCTCGTCAGGCAACAGCGGCACAGCGAAAGGTGAGCGGCATGAGCGCCAGCGAGAAGGCCAAGGCCACGACCGAGCAGGCGAGCGGCAAGGTCAAGGAGGCCGCGGGCCGCGGGGTGGGCAACGAGAAGCTGACCGCCGAAGGCCGCGCCGAGCAGGCCACGGGCGACGCCCGCCAGGCCAAGGAGAAGCTCAAGGACGCCGCCAAGGACTGATCCGGCGGCCCGCTCCGGACGAACGGCGTGCGGCGGAACCGGCACCGATCGAGGTGCGAGGTTCCGCCGCGCGCCGTTCTTTCGTGCCACAGAATACAGAATTCCGAAATCGTTTCCCGTTCGTCACCGACGGTGGTGTGAAATCGTGACGCCAGTCCATTCTCCGCCCAGAGTATTTCCCCGGCGAATTCGTCGCGTTCCGCGGGCGAGCACCCCGTCCGGTGTCTTCCCGGCCGCTGCGCCTAGCATGGGGACCCATGGAGAGACCCGCGTGAACACTCCGGCCAGTCCGTCGCCCCCGGCGCCCGGCGCCTGGTGGCAATGGCTGCACCAGCTGTGGCTGCACGCCATGGCTGTCGAGGACGTCACGGGGATCGCGGACCAGGTGTACCGCGCACTGATCCAGCTGCCCGGCGCGGTCGTCGTGGTGGGGGCCCGCTGGGGCGTCCGCGAACCCCAGTACATGCGGATGCTGGCCGCGGGTGGCGAGGACCCCGTCACCTGGCTCCCCACGGCACCCGACTGGCCCGGCGGTCCCACGCTTCCGCCTTCGGCCGACGCGGGCGACGAGCCCCTGTCCCGCCTGTACGACCTGGCCGGGCCGGACCGCGCGCACCTGCCCCTGGTGGAGGGGCCGCTGCTCGACTCCAAGGCCGCCGTCGTGCTGGAGTGCGTCTTCCCGCTGGCCACCGGCGACACCGCCGGACTCTGGGTCGGGCTGGAGAACCTGCCCGACCCGGTGACCGTCGAGCGGCTCGGCGAACAGCTCACGCAGGTGGCCGACGTGCTGATGGCCAGCAACGAGCGCATCCTGGCGGCGCGTTCCGACGAGCGACGGCAGGCCCGGGACGCGTTCCTGGCCGAGGCGTCGCTCCAGATGGACGCCAGCCTCGATGTGCAGGAGACCCTCGGCCGGGTGGCCCGGCTCGCCGTGCCCGCGGTGGCCGAGGGATGCGCGGTGCACCTGTTCCGCCCCGACGGGCGGCTCGAACCGGTGGCCGTGGCCCATGTGGCGGTCACCGCACAGGAACGGCTCGCCCGGATCGCGCACGACGACACCTGGCTGGACACCACCCTGTGCGCCGCCGCGGCCGGTCGGCACAGCGTGGTGCTGCGCGGCGCCGACCTGGCGGGCGGCCCCTTCGCCCCGGACACTGCCGACGCCCCCTTCGCCGTGTCCGCTCTCAGCGTCAGCCCGCTGCGCGCCCGTGGCCGCACCCTGGGCACCCTCACCTTCCTCTACGGCGGCGAGGACGACGGCATCGCCGACCCGCGCACCCTGGAGAACCTGGCCGGACGCGCCGCCCTCGCCATCGACACCACCACCCTCTACGCCCAACGGCGGGAGCACGTGAGGCTGTTGCAGCACCATCTGCTGCCCCGCGCCCTGCCCGAGGTCGACGGACTCGAACTGAGCGCCGCCTACGAGGTGGGCGACACCAGCCTCGACGTCGGCGGCGACTTCTACGACGTGGTGGCGACGGGCGGCAAGGTCGCCCTGTTCATCGGCGACGTGTGCGGGCGCGGCGCGGAGGCGGCCGCCTTCACCTCCCTGGCCCGGCACACCCTGCGCACGCTGCTGGAGGACGGCACCGCGCCGGGCCCCGCGCTGACCCGGCTGAACCGGGTCCTGACCGACGAGCGGGCCTCGCGCTTCGTCACCGCCCTGGTCATGGTCCTCACCCCCGCCGACGGCGGCTGGGACACCGAGGTCGCCGCCGCGGGCCACCCCTTCCCGCTGCTCCGCCGTGCCGACGGCGAGGTCACCGAGGTGCCCGCGCACGGCCTGCTCCTCGGGGTGGTCCCCGGCACCACGTACGAGCCCGTACGGGGCCGCCTCGGCGAGGGGGACGCCGTGATGATGTTCACCGACGGGCTGATCGAGGCCCGGTCGGCCGACGGAACCCACTTCGAGGAACATCTGCCCGCCGCCGTAAGGGAGTTGGCGGGCGGTGCCGAACCGGCCGCCGGGATCGTGGCCGCCGCCTCGGCGTTCCGGCACCGGGGCGACGACGACACGGCCGTGCTGATCGCACGGGTGAGAGGACAGCGATGACACCGGACCACGTACCCCTGAAGCCGCTCGACATGGAGCGCGTCCTCGTCCTGGAGGACTCGCAGGAGGACGCGGAGGCCATCGAGCGCGCCGTGTCCCGGACCCACCCGCACCTGCGGCTGGAGTTCAGCTCGCAGGGCGAGGGCCTGGTCGACCGGCTGCTGGCCGCCCCCGAGGTGCCCGGCATCGTGCTGCTCGACCTCAACATGCCCGGCATGAACGGCTTCGCGGTGCTGAAGTCGCTGCGCGCCCGGCCGGAGCTGGCGGAGATGACCGTGGTGGTCTTCACCTCCTCCACCGCCCCGGCCGAGGTCGACGCCTGCTACGCGGCCGGGGCGGACAGCTACATCTACAAGCCGCTCAACTTCGACCTCTTCCGTACCGTCCTCAAGGGCGCCCTGGACTACTGGCAGCAGAACAAGGGTCAGTCGGCGGGCCGGTCCTCGCCCAGGGTGAAGTAGAACGCGGTGCCCTCGCCGGGCGCGCTGCGCAGCCAGAGCCGTCCCTCGTGGCGCTCCACGATGCGCTTGACCACGGCGAGGCCCACGCCCGTGCCGCCGCCGTGCTCCTGCGGGGCGTGCAGCCGCCGGAACAGGTCGAACACCTCCTCGTGCAGCTCCGCCGCGATACCGATCCCGTTGTCACGCACCACCACCGAGGGCACCGGGGAGTCCGTACCGGGCGGCACCGCGTCCTCCATGGTGATCTCCACTGTGCGGTCGGGCCGGTCGGCGGCGTACTTCGCGGCGTTGACCAGGAGGTTCAGCAGGATCTCGTAGACCCGGTCCGCGTCGGCGCTCACCCGGGGCAGCGGCTCGGGACGCAGCACCGCCACGCCCTCCTCGGCCAGCCGGGGGCCCGCCACCTCCAGCGCGCGGTCCAGGATCTCGTCCAGGGACACGTCGGTGCGGCGCAGCCCCGCCCGGCCCATCCGGGCGTAGTGCAGCAGGGAGTTGAGCAGGTCGTCCATGCGCGCGGCCAGCCGCCGCATCGTCTCCAGCCGACGCACGCTGGTCGCGTCCAGGCCGTCCGCCGCGTCCTCCAGGGTGAAGGTGACGGCGTTGGCGATGCCCCGCAGCGGCTCCTTGAGGTCATGCGCGGCGACATGCGCGAAGGAGTCCAGGTCCAGGTTGGTCAGCCGCAACTCGTCGTTCAGCGCGGCCAGTTCATCCGCGTGCCGGAGCACCAGCCGGGTGAACAACCGGCCCATCTCGAGCGCGGCGGCCTCGTCGTGGGTGCTCCACGGCAGGCTGCGGCCCCGCATCATCGACCGGAAGACCGCCCCCGAGCCGCGCGGGGTCAGCCGCTCGCCGCGCGGGCCCACCAGCACCGGCCGGGCCGGGTCCGCCGCCCAGGCGCGGGGGAGCGGGCGCTCCGCGCGCAGCCACGCCAGAAAGTCCCCGTCCGGGCCCAGCGGCAGCATCAGCGCCCCGGCCGGGCCGTCCGCCGTGAGGGGCACGTCCACCCCGTCCTCGGCCAGCAGCTCGCCCAGCCGGTCCGTCGCCCACACCTCGCCGGACCGCAGCCGTACCGCGTACCGGCCGAGCGCGGCGGCCAGCTCCGAGGGGACCGCCAGGCCCGCCCCGGACGCCCGCCCGCCACGCACCAGCAGCACGCCGTCGGCGTCCACCAGCCGCCGCAGCTCCGCCTCGTGCCGCAGCAGCGAACCGTCCACGTCGGCGTCCAGCAGCTCGGCCACCGCCGCCGCGTCCCGCCCGGACCGGGCCAGCGCGTCGGCCCGCTCCCGCTCCTCGATGGCGGCCAGCTGCATGGAGAACGCCACCCCGAACAGCTCGCACGCGGAGCGCACCTCGGGCGCCAGCCGGGTCGGGGTGTCCCCGTGGCAGGCGATCAGCCCCCACAGCCGCCCCTCCCGCAGCAGCGACACCGACATCGAGGACCGCACCCCGATGTTGCGCAGATACTCCAGATGGAACTCCGAGACGGTACGCAGCGCCGCCCCCGACAGATCCAGCGGCTCACCCGTGGCCGGACGGACCGGGGGCAGCAGGCGGGCGGTCGGGTCGTCCACGTCCGCGATCACCCTGATCCAGTTCTCCTCGTACAGCCGCCGGGCCTGCGGCGGGATGTCCGTCGCCGGGAACCACAGCCCGAGCCACGGCTCGCGCCCCTCGGCGAGGTCCTCGGCGACGACCTCGCCGGGCCCGTCGGTCCCGTCGAAGCGGTACGCGACCACCCGGTCGTAGCCCGTCAGCGCCCGCACCTCGCGGGCCGCCGCCCGGCAGCAGTCCAGCACGGTGGTGGCCGACCGCAGCCGCCGCAGCGCCCGCCGGACACCCTGGTAGAAACCGGCGAAGCGGAGCGTGTCGCCCGGTTCCCGCGGCTCGAACTCCAGCATCACCAGACCGTCCCGGCGGTGCACCCCGAGGTCGAACGCCGACCGGACCGGCTCCGTGCCCGCGGTCACCGGGAACGCCACGGCCACCGAATCGCCCTCGACGGCCGACTCCACCGCCTCCGCCCAGTCCTCCGCGTCCAGCACCGCCGTCACCGGCCGCCCCACCAGCTCCGCCGCGTCCACCCCGAGCAGCGCGCCGGTGTTCTCGGCGGCGGTGTCCACCACACCGGTCGCCGCGTCCACCGCCAGCAGGGTGCCGTACGACTGCACCCCGCCCAGCAGATGAATCCGCTCGGTCACGCACGCCGACAGGTCGAAGCCGCCCGCGACGGACGCCTCCGCGCTGCGCACACGCTGGGACAACCAGTCCTCGTCCATCCGAGACCCACCCTTTTCGATCGGCGAAAGGGCAATGATGGCAAAGCCACCCGCCGATCGCCCGCTTCCGTCCTCCGATGCCCGTCCCGCTGCGAGCTGGTCACATTTGTGCCACTCTCCCTCGCACGGCACACCGGCTGGGCAGACTGCACAGCACTCCTTGTCCGAACGGAGTACGAAGTCGACCCTGAGGAGCACGAGTTGCAGACCCGCCCGGGCAGCGCAGACAGCCGACGGCACTACGCGACCACCCCGCACCTCATCGAGATGCTCGACGCGATCTTCCAGGCGTTCCGGCGCCGCAGCCCCATGGCGCTGCCGGAGTTCGTGCTCTACGCGGAGGGCGGATCACCGGAGGGCGACGAGGCCGTACGCGGCAGCCTCGCCGAGCTGCGGCAGGAACTGCGTTCGCGGGGCGTGCCGTTCGCCGCCGTCCGGCAGTCCGCGCTCGTCGACCCCACCGACGGCGGCAGCCCCATGGTGCGCGCCCTGCGGGTCGTCCAAGCCCTGGGCGGCCGGCCCGCCCGGTCCGGGAGCGAGCCGTACGTGGAGCCGCACGCCTGGCGCGGCGGCCGACGCCAGTACGGCCAGTACACCTTCCCGCGCAGCGAGCTGCTCCTCGCCATAGAGAACGTCGTCCGGGAGGCCGGGCCCGACGCCGAACCGGACGAGCTGCTGCACGGACTGAACCGCACCGGCTGGCGGCCCGACGGCATCCAGTGGACCGCCAGGCTGCGCGACGCCGCCACCGACGCCTCCCGGACCGTCCCCGCCCTGCTCATCGCGGTCGTCGCGGTCCTCATCACCGACAAGCCCTGGTACGTGACGCTGCTGTTCCTCGCCGTGGTGATGGCCGCGCTGCTCGCCCTGAGCATCCTGCCGGGACGCGCGCCCGTGTTCCTCGGGCTGCGCCGCGAGGTCCGCTGGTTCCTCAGCACCACCTACCTCAACCAGGGCCCGCGCGCCGACCGCGGCGAGGGCCTCACCTGGCGTCTGCTGCGGCTCTGGCCGCCGGGCGCGGTGCGCCAGCGGGTCGCCGCCGTGGCGCGGGACATCCAGGACGGCGGCCTCCTCGACGAGCACCGCACCGGCAGCGGCGACGACGACGCCCAGCGCCGCCACCTCCAGCTGCGGGTGCACGCCCTGCGCGAGGACCTGCGCGACGCACACCGCGCCTGGTCGCTGGACCTGCGCGGACGCAAGCGCCCCACCCCGCCCGTGCTCGTCCTCCCCGACGCCACCGCCGACAACGGCCTGATCGAACTCCTGCGCGCCATCAGCGACATCCGCAGCATCCGCAGCGAACTCGACCCCCTGCTGGTCGTCGCCGCCGTACGGCACGACGACATCGGCCTGCTGCAGCGCAGTTACGCGGCCGAGCCCGCCGCGAGCCACCTCAACGGCTCCGGCGCCGACCTGCCCGCCTGGTACGCGAGCTGGAACCGCGCCCGCCGGGTCAGCCAGTCGCCCAGCCTGGAGGGCAGCACCCTGCCGTGGGTGCTGCGAGTCCCTCTGCCGGAGGGGCTGCTGCTCCACCCCGACCTCGGCGTCGGCTCCCCGCGCCGCTCCCGGCTGGCCACCGGGCGCCCCCGCTGGACCTGGCTGTGGTCACTGCCCGCGCTGGCCCTCGTCCTCGCCGCCACCGGGCTCGGGCTCGGCGTCCGCGACCACCGGCTGACCAGCCAGTACTGCTCCAGCGACCTGCGTGGCGCCAACCAGGACACCCGCCGCGTCGAGGCGTCGAGCGGCAAGGGCGCCGAGTGCGTCGGCGTGGCGACCGGCGGGGTCACCTTCCCGGTCGCACGGCAGCTCCAGGAACTCATCCGCGAGGAGAACGCGTCGATCGGCAACAGCAGCTACGTCACGCTGGTCTACGCGGGTCCACTCAGCGGACCCGACCCGGAGGGCAAGAACGACGACCAACTGGTCAAGGGATTCGAGGAGTTGCGCGGCGCCTACATCGCCCAGCACGCCAACAACGCCTCCCAGCCGGTGAAGCTGCGCCTGCTGGTCGCCAACGGCGGCACGGACATGGCCAATCAGCTCACCATGGCCGAGCGGATCGTGGAGGTGGCACGCCGGGACCGTACGATCGTCGGTGTGGTCGGCATAGGCCGCGACATGACCGACACCGACAAGGTGCTGGAGACCCTGCGGCAGGCCGAACTCCCCGTCGTCTCCGGCACCAACTCCGGCACCTGGCTGCTCGACAAGCCCAACTTCTTCAACCTGGCCGCCACGGACCAGTGGCAGGTACAGCAACTCAGGCTATTGGCGCAGCAGTTGCGCGCGCCGGGCACCCAGGGCTACGGCACCGCAGGCCGTGCCGTCGTCCTCGGCCGCAGCCCCGTCACCCACGACCGCTACACCCGCGAACAGATGGACCACGGCGCCCGGATGCTCACCGACGTGGGCTACCGCGTCGACCGGCTGGAACGGTACGAACTGAGTAACGGCCGCCCGGTCCTCGGCCGCCAGGTCGACCAGATCTGCCAGGAGGGCGAGGTGCCCCGGGTCGTCTACTTCGCGGGCCGCACCGAGGACGTCAACGCCCTGATGGACGGCATCACCTCCGAGCCCGGCTGCAACGGCAAGCAGATCGCGGTCCTCGCCGGGGACGACCTCTCCCAGGCGGGCTTCGACTCCGAGCGCAGCAGCGTCGCCGCCAACGTCACCCTCTACCACCTGGTCCTCACCGCCCCCGGCACCAAGAACCAGGGCACCATCTTCGTCAACAACCTCCGCAAGCTCGGCCCCGACCAGGAGAAGATCCTCGGCCTGAGCGCGGCGACCCCGCAGACCGACAGCGCGCTCAGCGACGGCCAGACGATGCTCATGCACGACGCCACCGAGGTGCTCTACCGCGCCGCGACCGGCGACGGACAGCCGCGCGGCCGGGCGGAGGCATGGTCCGGCCTGCTGCGCACCAACATCGACAACCTCGCCACCGGCCGCATCGACTTCACCGCCGTCACCCAGGACAACGCCCACGACCAGGGCCTCGAACCGGGCACTCGCGACAACTACGCCATCTCCCTCGTCCGCGTCGCCAACACCGGCGGCGCCCACTACGACCGCACCGTCCTCTGCTCCCGCCGCGCGGGCGACCGGCGCCCCCTGACCGAGAAGGAGTGCGACGTGGACCGCAAAGCCCCGTCCTCCCCGCAGCCGCGTCCCTAGTCCGATCGCACCCGGAGGTCTTCTTCCGGGTCTCCAGCGGTGCTCGTGAGCGCCTCGCGCAGCCATGCCTCGGCCGCGCCCGGCGTGGGCTCCGGCGCGGCGCCGGACGGGGTCGCCAGCTCGGACACGACGTCCCAGTAGTGGTCGAGGCGGGGCTCGTCGGCGAGGACGCCGGTCAGCCGGTGCCGGAACGTTTCGCTGTCACGGGCGCCCCCGGCTTCCGCCCAGGCCCCGACGAACCGGTCCAGCGCCTCACCCCCGGCCGGGGCACGCCCGGCCCGCAGCTCCGGGGCGGCGAGGTCGTACGCCTCCTTGAGCCCGGAGTAGAGGACGGCGGGGCGGAAGCCGTCTCCGAACCGCTTCGGCGCGGGCGGGCGGGCCAGGCGGTCCGGCGGACAGGGCGCCGTGGCGATCGCCCGCAGCCGCCCGAAGGCCAGCACCTGCGCCGGAGTGGGGTCGTGGGACGGTGCGGGTACCGCGGTGTCGACGATCCCGGCCAGCAGGGGTGCGGGCAGTCGGGCCGGGAAGAGCCACCGTCGCCAGAAGCGGGCCAGGACGTCGGTGTCGGGCGGAAGGCCCATGGCGCCGATGAGGTCCAGCCGCCGGGCTCGCTCGTCCGGCGCGCAGTCCGTGAGGAGGTGGAGCGCGGCTTCCCGCCAGCGCAGCGCGGTGAGTTGGGGCCGCAGTTCGCGCAGGCGGTCCGCGACCAGTCCCTCCAGCGCGTCGTCCCGGTCCAGGGCCCGGCCCACGTCCGGTACCGGGAGGTCGAGGGTGCGCAGGGAGCGGATCATCCGCAGTCGGCCCAGTGCTTCCCGGCCGTAGCGGCGGTGGCCGCCGGAGCTGCGTCCGGTCTCGGGCAGGAGCCCCTGGTCGGAGTAGAAGCGGACGGTCTTCACGGTGACGCCCGCCTGCGCGGCGAGTTCCCCGATGCTCCACGAAGTACTGCCGGTCACGCCTTGAACCTCCTCCAGGGGGAGTTCCTACGGTAGCGGCGCGCGGCCGACGACAGGGCCGCGCCGGATCAATGGGAGGAGTCGGGGATGACAGTGGACACAGGGGCCGAGGCCGCGTTCGTCCTGGTGCCGGAGGCGCACACGGGGGACTGGGTGTGGGATCGGGTGGCGGCGGTGCTGCGGCGGGCGGGGGCGCGGGTGCTCTGCGCGACGCTCTCCGCGGACAGTCGCGATGGCTCGGCCGACTTGGAGACGCACATCGCGGACGTGATCCGCCAGGTCGACGCGGCGGGGGAGCGCGTGGTGGTCGTCGGGCACGGCTACGGCCTGCTTCCGGCGCTGGGCGCCGCCGACCGGCGCCGGGACCGGGTGGTCCGGGTCGTCCACCTGGACGCGGCCGGGCTGCCCGGGGACGGCGACACCGCCCTCGACGTACTCCCCGCCCTGCCGCGACCCGCGAGCGGCGCGACCGAGGTGCCGCCGCCGACGCGCGAGGAGTGGCAGCGGCTGGGCAGCACCGAGGGGCTCACCCACGCCGTACTCGACAAGCTCACCGTACGGGCCCTGCCGCAGCCCGCCGCCACGCTCACCCAGCCGCTCCGGCTCTCCGAGGGCGCCGCCCGCATCCCGAGGACCGGAGTCCTGTGCCCGGCGGACGGCTCGACCATCGAGCGGCTGCGCTGGATGGCGTCCCTCGGCGACCCGCGGCTGAGCCTGCTCACCGAGCCGGGCAACACCTTCCTCGAAGTACCCACCGGACACTGGCCGATGCTGTCCGAGCCGGACCTGCTGGCCAAGGCCCTGCGGCAGGCGGCGGCGGGTGAGGGGGAGAGCCTCGCGCTCCCCGCGGACCACGTACCGGACCACCTGCGGCCGTTCGCCGTGGAGGTGCCGGAACGGGCGCGGGAGCGCGGGGAGCGTGTCGACCTCTATCTGCCCGACGACCAAGGGCCGCGCCCCGCGGTGCTGTTCGTGCACGGCGGCCCGCTGCCCGCCGGTATGCGACCGACGCCACGGGACTGGCCGACCTTCACGGGGTACGCCAGTCTCGCCGCCCAACTCGGCGTCGTCGGCGTCACGTTGGATCACCGGCTGCACGCGCCGGACGACCTCGTACGCGCCGCCGAGGACGTGTCCGCGGCCGTCGACCTCATCCGCGCGCATCCCCGGGTCGACGGAGACCGAGTGGCCCTCTGGTTCTTCTCCGGCGCCAGTCCGATGGCGGCACCGTGGCTCTCCGCGCCGCCGCCGTGGCTGCGGTGCCTCGCGGCCAACTACCCACTGCTGGAACCGATTCCGGGGCACGGCACGGACGGCGACCGGTTCCGTCCGGCGGCGGCGGTGCGCGGCGCGGGGGACCTGCCGATCGTGCTCACCCGCGTCGGTCTCGAGGACCCGATGCTCGACGCGACCGTGGAGCGCTTCCTGGACGCCGCCGGTCAGTGCGGCGCCAAGGTGGAGGTCATCGTCGCCCCGCACTGCCGTCACGGCTTCGAGACGGTGGACCACACCGAGGAGGCGCGTTCGGTCATACGGGAGACCATGCGCCGAGTGCTCGGCCACCTCGGAGCCTGACCCACACCCCCTGTGGGCGAACGGGTTTGATTTCTGATCGGTCCTGAGTGATTCCGTTGAAGAATGTTCCGTGCTACGTTCCCCGCACCTCGCCGCCGGGCCAACGCCCGCGCCGGGGTGCGGGGTTCGTCCCCGTTCACGCGCCGCCCGTCCCACCGCACGGACTCCCGTTCCCGCCCCGCACGATGGTCAGCGCGACGGAATCCGCGCACCGTCCTGCCCCGTCCAGCTCTGCCCTGGAGGAGTTCGATGCGTCGCCTGATCGCCTGTTTGGCGGCCCTGTTGATGGCCGTCGGCGGAATCCTCGTCGGCACCACCGGCACCGCGGCCGCCGCCGTCGTCCCCAAGACGCCACCGCTCACCACCCCGTGGACCAGCCAGGTGTCCACCACCAACCCGCTGCCCGAGTACCCGCGCCCGCAGATGACCCGCCCCGACTGGCAGTCCCTCAACGGCGAGTGGGAGTTCCTGAACCCGCCCACCGACGGCGCGGGCAACGTCAACCGGAACGCCGCCCCGCCCCTCGGCCAGACCCTCCCCGAGCGCATCCTCGTCCCGTACCCGGTCGAGTCCGCGCTGTCCGGCATCATGCGCAACGACAACCGCGACCTGATGTTCTACCGGCGCACCTTCACCGTCCCCCAGAGCTGGAACGGGCGCCACGTCCAACTGCACTTCGGCGCCGTCGACTACGAGGCCACCGTCTGGGTCAACGGCACCCAGGTCGCCACCCACCGCGGCGGCTACGACCGCTTCGAGACCGACATCACCGCGCGGCTGGGCGGCGGCACCAATGAGATCGTCGTACGGGTCTACGACCCCACCGACGGGCGCGGGGAGAAGCAGCCCGTCGGCAAGCAGGTCGCCAACCCGAGCGGCATCTTCTACACCCCCACCTCCGGCATCTGGCAGACCGTGTGGCTGGAGCCCACCCCGGCCTCCTCCATCTACTCGGTCGACATCCGCGCCGACCTCGCCACCAACACCGCCCGCGTGAAGGTCTTCACCCGCGGCGATGTCACCGGGCACACCGTGCGCGCCGAGGCGCTGAACGGCACCACCGTGGTGGGCAGCGCCACCGGCGGCTTCACCGAGTTCTCCGTACCCGTGCCGAACGCCCGGCGGTGGTCGCCCGACGACCCGTTCCTCTACGACCTGAAGGTCACCCTGCGCAACGCCTCCGGCTCCGCCGTCGACAGCGTCACCAGCTACTTCGGCATGCGCGAGATCGGCAAGAAGATGCTGAACGGGGTGCTGCGGCCCACCCTCAACGGGGAGTTCGTCTTCCAGATCGGCACCCTCGACCAGGGGTTCTGGCCGGACGGCCTGTACACCGCGCCCACCGACGCGGCCCTCGCCTCCGACATCCAGAAGCACAAGGATCTCGGCTTCAACATGGTCCGCAAGCACATCAAGGTCGAACCCGCCCGCTGGTACTACCACGCCGACCGGCTCGGGCTCCTGGTGTGGCAGGACATCCCCTCCACCACCGCCGCCGACCAGAACCGGACCTCCGCGCAGACCGCCGAGTTCGAGTCGGAGGCCCGCGAGATCATCGACGAACACCGCTTCTCCCCGGCCGTGGTCACCTACGTCCCCTTCAACGAGGGCTGGGGCGAATGGGACCTGAACGCCACCCGGCGCGTCACCACCGACCTGAAGAACTACGACACCTCCCGCCTGGTCGACGCCCACAGCGGCTACAACTGCTGCCAGTCCAAAGGCGATCCGGGCACCGGGGACATCATCGACTGGCATGTCTACACCGGGCCCGACGCACCGAAACCGTCCGACACCCGGGTCTCCGTGCTCGGCGAGTTCGGCGGCATCGGACTGCGCACCCCCGGCCACGAGTACAGCCCCAACGGCCAGTTCTTCGCCTACGAGCAGGTCTCCAGCGGCGCCCAGCTCGACGACCGCTACACCGGCATGGTCCGCGACGTGCAGCAGCTCATGACCACCAAGGGGGTCTCCGCGTACGTCTACACCGAGATCACCGACGTGGAGGGCGAGTACAACGGGCTGTTCAGCTACGACCGGCGGGTGCAGAAGGTCGACACCGGCCGGGTCCGCACCGCCCACCGCGACCTGATCGCCGCCTCCCGCAACCTCAACTCGCCCGCCCCGCTCACCCTCGGGCACGTACGGTCCTTCAAGGTCACCACGCCCGGCTTCACCGACCGCTACCTCCGCCACTCCGACTCGCTGGCCCGCACCGACGTGCTCAGCGGTTCCTCGGCCGACGGTGCCCGCCAGGACGCCTCGTTCCGTACCGTGACCGGCCTGTCCGACCCGCGCTGCTACTCCTTCGAGTCGGTCAACTTCCCCGGCCGCTACCTGCGCCACGCCTCGGGCCGCGTCCGTATCGACTCCGACACCGGCGGCTCCTTCGCCGCCGACGCCACCTGGTGCGCCCGGCCCGGACTCGCCTCCGGCGGCACCTCCTTCGAGTCGGCCAACTTCCCCGGCTCCTACCTGCGGCACTACGCCGACAACGTGTACCTCGCCCGCAGCGGCGGCCCCAACGCCTGGGACACCGCGACCTCCTTCGCCGCCGACGCCACCTGGAACGTGGGCCAGCCCGCGCTGTGGCGCAGCTCCGTGCTCCTGCCCACCGACGTACGGCGCTCCCTCCAGGTGACCACCTGGGGCTTCACCAACCGCTATCTACGCCACGCCGACAGCCTCGCCTACACCGAGGTCGTGGACGCGGGCAGCAGCGCCCAGCTCAAGCAGGACGCCACCTACACGGTGCGCCGGGGGCTCGCCGACTCCTCCTGCTACTCCTTCGAGTCGGTCAACTTCCCCGGCCAGTTCCTCCGGCACGCCGACAGCCGGGCCCGCAACTCGCCCGACGACGGCTCGGCCCTCTTCCGCGCCGACGCCACCTTCTGCGCCCGGCCGGGCCTGAGCGGCACCGGCGTCACCTTCGAGTCGCTCAACCTGCCCGGCTCCTACCTCCGCCACTTCGAGGCCCAGGTGTACATCGCCGCCGGAACCGCGGGCAGCGGCTACAACCGCCCGCAGACCCTGACGGCGGACAGCAGTTGGAACTTGGACGGCCCTTGGGCACCGTGAAGTAGCCTCAGGCCGTGAGGGCCTGGAGGACGTCGGTCCTCCAGGCCCCGAGGCGGCGCGTCGTGCGACCGGTCGACGGGGCGTACGCGGAGGAAAGGTGTGACATGACGGATGCCCTGGACCTGACCCTCGCGCAGAAGGTGCTGGCGGCACAGCCGTTCAGCAATCTGCTCGGCGCCCGCCTGGTGGCCTTCGGAGAGGGCGAGGCGACGCTGGAGCTGGACATCCGTGACGATCTGCGCCAGCAGAACGGCTTTCTGCACGGTGGCGTGCTCGCCTACGCGGCGGACAACACCCTGACGTTCGCCGCCGGAGCCGCCGTCGGCGCACGGCTGCTCACCGCCGGGTTCACCATCGACTACCTGCGCCCCGCCGACGGCGTGCTGCTGCGGGCCCATGCCCAGGTCGTGAGGGCGGGCCGGTCCCGTGTCGTATGCCGCTGTGACCTGTCGGTCGTGGACGGAACGGGCCAGGAAACCCTCTGCGCGGTGGCACAGGGGACCATCGCCGTGCCGGAGCCCACGCGGGGGGCCTGAAGCCGCCAAAGGGGCTGCCGGCAAACCGAGTTCGAGCATCAGGTGTTGACAGTTCCGTCGGGCGGTCGCACGGTGGGAGCGCTCCCAAGGTAGGTGCACGGCGCGTTGCCGGGCACCGTCAGCGCGATGCCGTACCCCCACCCCGCTCACCGTGACCTTCAGGAGACCCTCATGTCCTCCCGTAGAGCCGCACACCCGCACGCCCCGAGACGAGCCGCCGTACTGGCCGCCGCCGCGCTCCTCGGCACGCTCTCCCTGAGCGCCCTGCCGCAGACCGCCTCGGCCGCCGCCAAGCTGGACAACCCGTACGTGGGCGCCAAGCCGTACGTGAACCCCGACTGGTCGGCCAAGGCGGCCGCGGAGCCCGGTGGTTCGGCGGTGTCGAACCAGCCGACCTTCGTATGGCTGGACCGGATCGCCGCGATCAAGGGCACCTCGGAGGCGCGCGGCCTCAAGGCCCACCTCGACGCGGCGAAGGCGCAGGGCGCCAACCTCGTCCAGCTCGTGATCTACGACCTGCCGGGCCGGGACTGCGCCGCCCTCGCCTCCAACGGCGAGCTGGGCGCCGACGAACTGGGCCGCTACCAGACCGACTACATCGACCCGATCGCGGCCGTCCTCGCCGACCCGGCGTACGCGAGCCTGCGCATCGTCAACCTCATCGAGCCCGACTCGCTGCCCAACCTCGTCACCAACGCGGGCGGCACGGCGGGCTCCACGCCCCAGTGCGCCACGATGAAGGCCAACGGCAACTACGAGAAGGGCGTCGGCTACGCCCTGCACAAGCTCGGCGCCCTGCCCAACGCCTACAACTACATCGACGCCGGACACCACGGCTGGCTCGGCTGGGACTCCAACCTGGTCCCGTCCGCCCAGGAGTTCAAGAAGGCCGCCACGACCAGCGGTGCCACCGTGAGCGACGTGACGGGGTTCATCGTCAACACGGCCAACTACTCGGCCACCCGCGAACCCCACGTCAAGATCACCGACACGGTCAACGGCACCACCGTGCGCCAGTCGAAGTGGATCGACTGGAACCAGTACGACGACGAGACGACGTTCGCCCAAGGGCTGCGCTCCGCCCTCGTCGCCCAAGGCTTCGACAGCGGCATCGGCATGCTGATCGACACCTCCCGCAACGGCTGGGGCGGCTCCGCCCGGCCGACCGGTCCGGGCCCCTCGACCAGCGTGGACGCCTATGTCGACGGCGGCCGCATCGACCGGCGCATCCACGCCGGGAACTGGTGCAACCAGAGCGGTGCCGGAATCGGCGAACGCCCGGCGACCGCGCCCGACACGGGCATCGACGCGTATGTCTGGGCCAAGCCGCCGGGCGAGTCCGACGGCGCCAGCAAGCCCCTCGACAACGACGAGGGCAAGGGCTTCGACCGGATGTGCGACCCCACGTACGCCGGGAACGGGCGCAACGGCAACAACCCGACCGGGGCGCTGCCCAACTCCCCGCTGGCCGGGCACTGGTTCTCGGCGGAGTTCCGGCAGCTGCTCGCCAACGCCTACCCGCCGCTGAGCGGTTCGGGCGGCGGAGGCGGCGACACCCAGGCGCCGACCGCGCCCACCGGACTGGCCGCCACGGCCACGACGGCCGACAGCGTCTCCCTCAGCTGGCGCGCGGCCACCGACAACACCGGCGTGACCGGGTACGACGTCTACCGCGGCGCCACCAGGGTCGGCAGCGTCACCGGCACCTCGTACACCGACACGGGCCTGTCCGCCGCCACCGCCTACACCTACACGGTCAAGGCCAAGGACGCGGCCGGGAACGTCTCGGCGGCCTCGGCGGCCCTCTCCGCGACCACCAAGGCGTCCGGTGGGGGAGGCGGCTCGACCGGGCTGAAGGCGCAGTACAAGAACAACGACTCCTCGGCCGCCGACAACCAGATCAGGCCCGGCATCCAGCTCGTCAACTCCGGTTCCGGCGCCGTCGATCTGTCGAAGGTGACCGTGCGGTACTGGTTCACCGGCGAGTCCGCCGCCGCGGGCTACCAGACGTGGTGCGACTACGCCCAGCTCGGCTGCTCCGCCGTGAAGACGTCCGTCACGTCCCTCCCGGCCGCCCGCACCGGCGCCGACCGCACCCTCGACGTCACCTTCACCTCGGGCTCGCTGGCCGCGGGTGCGAGCACGGGCGATCTCCAGCTGCGGCTCGCCAAGTCGGACTGGTCGAACTTCGACGAGTCCGACGACTACAGCCGGGGCACGGGCACGTCGTACGCCGACGCCCCCAAGGTGACCGTCTACGTCAACGGCACGCTCGCCTGGGGCGTCGAGCCGTAGAGCGCGGTCACTTCTCCCCCCACGCACGTACGGAAGGACCCCCCCATGCACCTGAAGTCCCGCAAGTTACGCCCCCTCGCGGCCGCGCTCGTCCTGGCCGCAGGGTCGGTCACCGCCCTCACCGCCACCTCCGGCTCGGCCCAGGCGGACGCGCAGGTCTGCGACCAGTTCGGCTCGGTCACCACGCCCGGCGGCTACGTCGTGCAGAACAACGCCTGGGGCACCTCCGCCCCGCAGTGCGTGACCCAGGTCGGCGACGGCTTCCAGCTCACCCGCGCCGACGGCTCCGTGCCCACCAACGGCGCCCCGAAGTCGTACCCCTCGATCTTCGCGGGCTGCCACTACACCAACTGCTCGCCGGGCACGAACCTCCCCAAGCGGATCGGGAGCATCGGCAGCGTGCCCAGCAGCATCGCGTACCAGTACGTCGGCGGCGCGGTGTACGACGCCGCGTACGACATCTGGCTGGACCCGACGCCGAAGACGGACGGCGTCAACAAGACCGAGATCATGATCTGGCTCAACCGGACCGGGCCCATCCAGCCGATCGGCTCCGTCACCGGCACCGTCTCCCTCGCCGGGCACACCTGGGACGTGTGGCGGGGCAGCAACGGCTCGAACGACGTGATCTCCTACGTCGCCCCCGCGTCCCTGACCGGACTGAACTTCAACATCAAGGAGTTCATCGACCACACCGTCTCCCAGGGCCTCGCCACCCCGGACTGGTACCTCACCAGCGTGCAGGCGGGGTTCGAACCCTGGGAGAACGGCGCGGGGTTGGCGGTCACCAGCTTCTCGGTGGGCGTCAACTGACCTGAGTACCCCCGCCGGGGTCGTGAACCTCCACGACCCCGGCACCACCGCGTCGAGAATCGGCCTCGCAGCCCATGGCGCGTCCGAAACCAGACCTGTGTGCGTCGTTCCCGAGCCGCGATGATGATCGCCATGTCGGAAGCGATCGAGATCCTCGCCCTGTGCTGCACCGGTCTGTACGCCGGATACATGATCGCGTTCCAGTCCGGCGTCATGCCCGCGCTCAGGGAGGCGGACGACGCGTCGTTCACCCTGGTGATGAGGGCGGTGAACCGGAAGGTGCCCGGCCCGCTCTTCCTGCTCCTCTTCCTCGGCTCCCTGGCCTTCCCCGTCGCTTCCTGCTTCATCGCACCGGACGGACGCGGCGGCGGTGCCACGGTTCTCCTGAGCGCGGCCGCCACCTCCGCGCTGGTCGGCCACACGATCACCGCGGTCGGCAACATCCCGCTGAACAACGCGCTGGAGTCGTCGCGGGGGCAGGGCGACGAGCGGGCCGCCCGCACCGCGTTCGAGAGCCGATGGCGGGTCCTGCACACCGTACGGACACTGTTCGCCGTCGGCGCCTTCGTACTGACAGCCCTGGCCGCCGTCCGCTGAGGCGCTCCCGGAGTCCGTCGGGTCGGCCCGTGCCGGGACGGCCGTGACCGTCCCGGCGCGGTGCGTCAGGCGGCCGGGAGCCACTCCGGGCGCTGGGAGCCGCGGGGGACGAGGATCTGGCGGTAGGCGCCGGGGGTGTCGGACATCTGCACCTGGTCGGTGATGCCCTGGTAGTGGCCGAGGGGGGTCTCGGCGGTGAAGACGTCGGGGTCCGGGTAGGCGTGGAGGTCGCCGGTGCCCGCGATCTGCTTCGCGTACTCCTGGTCGAAGATGCCCATGGAGAGAATCCAGAGGGCCACGCGGGACAGCGAGACGTGGACGCGGTAGCTGCCGCCGTCCACGGCACGGCGCCGCAGTGCCTCGACGATACCCGCGGTCATGAACCAGGAGACCAGGTAGTCGTTGACCACCGTGATGGGAGGCAGCGCGGGCTTGTCGCCGTCGCCCTCCAGGTGCAGCAGACCGGTGAGCGCGCCCGCCGTCTGGTCGAAGCCGAGGTAGTCCTTCCACGGACCGGTCCGCCCGTTCAGGGAGACGGTGGCGTAGATCAGGCCGGGGCGGCGCTCGATCGCCTCTTCCTCCGACATGCCGATGCGGTCCAGGAAGCCGGGGCGCCGGTTGGCGTAGAAGACGTCGGCCTCCGACTGGAGCCGGTGGATGAGGGCGAGACCCTCCTCGGTGTACGGACTCACCGTCGCGGAACGCACGCCCACACCGGTCGAGTTGTACGTGACGTCGTGCTCCAGCTCGGTCGGCCGCCACAGGTTCAGCACGTCCGCGCCGTGCAGCGCCATGGCGCGTCCGGCCCCGGCACCGGCGATGATGTGGCCCATGCCGAGCGCGCGCACCCCGTCGAGCGGCGCGACCGGGTCCGCGGGCAGCGGCTCGGGGTCGCTGTCACCGATGCGGGTGATCTCCACCAGCGGCAGCTTGGACAGCACCTGCCGGTACTGCTCCTCGTCCAGGATCTCCTGGGGCGTGCGCACCATCGGCATCACGCACCCGGCCTCGGCGCCCGCCCGCTCCAGGTCCCGCGCGTCCCACTTCGAGATCGCGGCCTCGACGTGCTCGGGCACATCACCGACACCGAGCAGGCGCTGCGCGGCGACCTTGATGTTGGGATAGATGTTGAACGGCATCATCCAACGGCCGTCCGCGCTGCGGTAGAAGTTGTTGACGAACGCCATGTTGATCAGCGACGGGGTGCCGCCCGGATAGCCGTTGAGCAGCTCCCACTTCCGCTCGTAGAACGGGCAGAGCCGGTGCGGGCCCTTGCGCAGGTCCATGTGGATGTCCTGGCCGCGGCCGGTGCGGTCCTTCCACAGCGCGGCGACGGCGGCCGACTTGGCGACCAGCGCGATCCCGGAGGCCGCGCCGAGCCGCAGGGTGCTGGGCACGACCGGGTCGGCGCCCTCGAAGGTGAGGTCACCGCCGGTGTCGCCCGGCTTCAGACCGATGCCCGCGAGCACCTCCTCCGCCTCGGCGTACACGTCGAACGCGTCGTCGGTGGCCGGGGCGGCGATCGACTTCTTGATCTTCTGGGTGAGGTCCATGCTTCTTCGCCTCTTATGTGCGTTATCGGTGGTTCAGGCGTGCGTGCTGCCGGAGCCGGGCGTCTCGCCGAGGGCGCGCATCAGCGTGATCTGCGCCCGGTCGCGCTCGGCGGCCAGCTCCTCGACCGAGTGCCCGCCGAACGCCTCGTCGGCCTGGTCGACGAGCGTGGTGACGGTGGCCTCGTCGAAGGTGGGGTTGCCCAGGACCGGCCACATGCTGTCCTCCATGGCGCGGCCCAGGTGCTCGATGAAGTGGGGGAGTCCGCCGGGGCCCCCGCCCAGATGGAAGGTGCGGAACGGTCCGGCGACCGCCCAGCGCAGCCCGATGGAGGAGGTGACGATCTCGTCCAGCTCCGCCTCGGTCACCACGCCCTCGGCGACGAGGTGCACACACTCGCGGAACAGCGCGGACTGCAGACGGTTGGCGACGAAGCCGGGGATCTCCTTGTGCAGCACCTGGGGCTTCTTGCCCAGAGCGGTGTAGAACGCCCTGGCCCGCTCGACCGTCTCCGCGGACGTCTTCTCGCCCGGCACGATCTCCACCAGCGGCACCAGGTGCGGCGGGTTGAAGGGGTGCCCGACGACGAGCCGCTCGGGCTGCCGCAGCGCGGTGGCGATGGCGCTCGCCGGGATGCCGGAGGTCGAGGTGGCCAGCAGCGCGTGCGCCGGAGCCGCGTCCTCGATGGTCCGCCAGATCCGCTGCTTGACGTCCAGCCGCTCGGGGCCGTTCTCCTGGACGACGTCCACGTCCGCCACGGCGGTGGCGAGGTCGGCCTCGAAGGACAGCCCCTCGGTGAGGTTCTCCGTCGGCAGGCCCAGCTCGGCCAGGGCCGGGGTGATCTCGGCGAGGCCCGCACGGACGAGGTCCTCGATGTCCTCGCGCGGGTCGCTGATCACCACGTCGACACCGCGGGCCAGGAGGAGACCGGCCCAG
The DNA here is from genome assembly GCF_044903645.1 of Streptomyces sp. NPDC002176. NCBI lineage: Bacteria > Bacillati > Actinomycetota > Actinomycetes > Kitasatosporales > Streptomycetaceae > Streptomyces > Streptomyces sp. NPDC002176. The sequence continues at coordinate 479,822 of NZ_JBJDQW010000001.1, read as the reverse complement.
GAGATCCCGATCACGCCGCCGCCGATGATCGCGGCACGCCGGTAGGAGGTCAGGGCGGGGTCGGTGGGAGAGGTCATGGTTCGGTGGCTTTCTCGATCGGGTGGCGCTCAGGCCGCGGCGAGGTAGTCGAAGACCGGCTCGACCGGCGCGAGCGTCAGGTCGGTGACGATGTGGCTGGCCCGGACGATCTCCAGCACCGGCAGGTCGGCGAGCGGCGCCATGACGTGGGCGAACAGCTGCAGCCGGGCCGGGGCGGTGAAGGCGCTCTTGACGGTGACGTCGGTGATCCGGGTGCGGACCAGCTCGCAGATGCGCGGGGTGCCGTCGTAGTTCGGGACCGTCTTGACCATGAAGTTCGGGGTACTGATCTCCGCCCGGGCCTCGTCCGCGTCCAGCGTGTGGTGCTTGTAGCCCATGGTGGCGGTCGCCACGCGCAGGGTGCCGTAGTCGAGCGTGCCGACCACCGTGTCCGAGTCGACGTAGAGGCGGGGGGAGCCGCCCTTCTTCGGGTACGCGCTGTACTCGCGGCCGCTGGAGATCGCGGGCACGCTGTCCACGTACATGGCGAGGTTGAACTCACCCCGCTCGCCCTCGTGCTCGACGGCGATGAGCTGCCCGGCCTCGGTGTAGTCGCCGAGCCCGGTGGTGTCGGGCATCCGCATCATCTCGAAGCGGACGACCGGGTCGGTGACCGTCAGCGGCTCGGGCACCAGACGGCGCAGCGCCTCGGGGTCGGTGCGGTAGTAGATGTTGAGGTACTCGCGGTCGGTGAAGCGGTACCGGGTGGGAGCGTAGGCGGGGGAGTCCACCGGGGTGGTGAAGAGCCGCGCGACGTCCTGCTTGCGCATGGGGGCCTCCAGGGAGAGGGCCGTGGGGGGAAGTGCGACACGCTGTTCCGGTGACGCTCATGTTCCAGTGGACACCTCTTCACCCCTGTCCGTCCAATATATGGTGTGGTCATGAGCGATATGCTTGAGGATATTCAGCTCACCAGGAGGCTGTTGGAACAGTTTCTGGTGGTGGCCGACGAGCGGCACTTCGGGCACGCGGCCGAGCGCCTCGGCATGAGCCAGCCGCCGCTCAGCCAGTCCATCCAGCGACTGGAACGCGGACTGGGGGTGCGCCTGTTCGACCGCGGCCCCGGCGGGGTGACGCTGACCGCGGCGGGCGAGGTCTTCGCCGTGGACGCGCGCCGCCTCCTCGACTCCCAGTCCGCGGCCATCGAGCGCGCCCGACGCGTCGCCGCCGGTCTGGAGGGCGATGTCCGGGTGGGCTACGTGAGCATCCTCAGCCACCACTACCTGCCGGGCCTGCTCCGGGCGGCGGCGGAGGAACTCCCCGGCCTCCGTGTCCACCTGCACCAGGACTCGGCCGTGGCCCTGGCCGAGATGATCCGCGCGGGCACGCTCGACCTGGCCTTCCTGCGCGACCCCTCACCCCTGTCGGCCGACCTCGTCAGCCTCGACTTCGCGGTGGAGCGCATCGCCGCGGCGGTACCGCGCCACCATCCGCTGGCGGACGCCGGGTCGATCGAGCTGGGCGACCTGCGCGACGAGGACTTCGTCCTCCCGGACCCCACCGCGCTGCCCACCCTCGCCCATCAGGTCCAACTCGCCTGCCGCGAGGCGGGTTTCACCCCGCGCAGCCGCGCCGTCTCGGACGACCTGACCGGCCTGTTCAGCTACGTCGCCTCCGGACTCTGCGTCAGCCTCCTGCCCGAGCGGCTCCGCGACTTCCATGTCGCCGAGGTCGCCTTCGTCCCCTTCGCGGAGACGTCGCCGTACCTGGAGACCACCCTCGTCGCCATCCGCCGCCCGGACGCCGACGCGGCCGTCATGCGGCTGCTGGAGCTGATCACGCGCCGGATGAGCGCGTGACCCCGGCGGGAACGCTGTGGACCACGCGGCCGGGTGGATGGCATCGTCGGTGACCGTGACGAAGCAGGGTTTTCTGGCGCTGGCGCCGCAGTACACCACGACATCCGAGCTGCTCTCGACGTCGGCGCGGCGGCGGGGGATGGACGTGGACGTCCTCACGCCCACCGCCGTACGGAGGACGGGCGGCCACTACTACGGCGGCCCCGCCTTCGCGGCACGCGTCGCGGACGACCTCGAGGTCGCGCTCCTGGAGCCGTCCGACGACTGGCTGGCCACGCTGCCCCGCCAGTACACCGGGCGACACATCGCCATGGCGACCCTGGGCGAGGCGCGCGGTCTGACCCGGCCCGCGTTCGTCAAGCCGCCCCGCGAAAAGAGCTTCCCGGCCGCCGTCTACGCCGACGGCACCCGCCTCCCGACCGGACCGGAGCTGTCGCCGGACGTGCCGGTGCTGATCAGCGACGTGGTGACCTGGGCGGCGGAGTTCCGCCTGCACATCCTGGACGGCGAGGTCCGTACGGGTTCGCAGTACACCACCTTCGGCCGTCTCGACGCCGAGCCGCTGCACGGGCACCGGTACGAGGACGCCGTCCGGGAGTTCGCGGACGATCTCCTGACCACGTGCGGCGACGGCCTGCCCAGCGCGGTGGTGCTGGACGTCGGGCTCCTCACCGCGCCCGAGCACGGCGCCGCCGGGCAATGGGCGGTGGTCGAGGCGAACATGGCCTGGTTCAGCAACTGCTACGCCGCCGACCCCGACCGGGTCCTGGACGTCGTCCTGCGCTCGGCCGGTCCCCGGACGCGACTGTCCGAGCGGGACAGCGGGTTCTGCCGGACCGGCTGAAACTCCGAACTCGGGAGGGCTCAGGGGCGGTGGCCCAGCGGGCTCCGGGCGAGTGAGGCGAGCAGGTGGCCCGGGTCGTCGTACACCGTGTCCGCGCCCGCCTTCTCGAGGTCCTCGCGGGGAATCCCGCCGCAGAGCAGCCCCACGCAGGTGACCCCGGCCCGGCTGCCCGCCCGCATGTCCCACACGGTGTCGCCGACGAACACCGATCCCTCCGGTACCGCCCCCGCCAGCTCGAGCGCCCGCTCGACCGGCTCGGGGGCGGGCTTGCCCTCCGAGACGTCGTCGGCGCTCGCCATGCCGGAGATCGCGTCGTCGGCGTCGAGCGCGGTCCGCAGCGCGGACAGCTCCTGGCCGCCCGCCGACGTGGCCAGGACGACCTTCCAGCCGTCGTCCGCCAGGCGCCGCAGCAGCCGCCCGGCCTCCGGGAGAGCCGTCAGACGCCCGAAGTACTGTCCGTAGAGCGTCTTGTGGGCGGCACCCAGCGCCTCCGCCTCCTCGCGGGCCCGGTCCTCGCCCAGCAGATGGGCCACGAGATCACGCGAACCGAGACCGATGGCCCGGTGGATCGCCTGCGTCGGCACATCCTGCCCGGCCTGCCGCAGCGCCTCCCACCACGCCGTGACATGCAGGTAGTTCGTGTCCACGAGCGTGCCGTCCACATCGAACACGGCGGCGCGGGCCGCGCCTTGGCCATCGGTGGTGGGCATGGAACGCACCTCGTCTCCTCGTGTCCGCGTTCCCTGCCGGGTACCCGCTTTCCACCGGGTGAACGGCGCCGCCGCTCAGCTCTTCAGGAACGTGGCCAACCCCGCGACCAGGCGTTCCACGTCCTCCGCGTGGGTGTAGGGCGACAGCCCCACGCGCAGACCGCCGGTGTCGCCGAGACCCAGGTGCCGGGAGGCTTCGAGGGCGTAGAAGGAGCCTGCCGGGGCGTGCACGCCGAGCGTGGCGAGGAAGTGGTAGGCGTCCACGGCGGGGCGGTCCCGGAAGGTCAGCAGGAGGGTGGGGGTCCGGTCCGCCGCCCGTGAGTACGCCGTCACTCCGTCCAGCGCGTACAGGCCGTCCTCTGCGGTCTCCCGCAGGGCGTTCTCGTGCGTCTCGATCGCCGCGTACGCCGCCCGGAGCCGGTCCCGCCTGCCGCCCTCCCGGCTCGGGGCGAGGCCCGCGAGGAAGTCCACGGCCGCGGTGCTCCCGGCCAGCGCCTCGTACGGCAGGGTGCCCAGTTCGAAGCGCTCGGGGACCGCGTCGCTGGACGGGGCGAGCTTGTCCGGGCGCAGGGTGGCCAGGAGCGCGGGATCGGCCGCGAGCACGCCGTGATGGGGGCCGAAGAACTTGTACGGGGAGCAGACCACGAAGTCGGCACCGAGGTCACGCACGTCGACGCGGGCGTGCGCGGCGAGGTGGACGGCGTCGACATGGAGCAGCGCCCCGGCCTCGTGCACGAGGGACGCGATGGCCGGGACGTCGGGCCGGGTCCCGATCAGGTTGGACGCGCCGGTCACGGCGACCAGCCGCGTGCGCGGGGTGAGCAGCGCGCCGACGGCCTCCGGTGGCAGCTCACCCGTGGCCGGGTCGAACTCCGCCCAGCGGACGACCGCGCCGACCCGTTCCGCGGCCTGCACCCACGGCCGGATGTTGGCGTCGTGGTCGAGCCGGGAGACGATCACCTCGTCACCCGCCCTCCACCGGGCGGCGAGGGTGCGGGCGAGATCGTAGGTCAGCTGGGTGGCGCTGCGGCCGAAGACGATCCCGGCCGGATCGGCGCCCAGCAGGTCGGCCATCGCGCACCGGAAGTCGCCCACGATCCGCTCGGCGTTGATCTCGCCGGGGGCGACCGTGCCCCGGACCGACAGGGGGCTGCCGAGGGCGCCCGCGATGGCCTCGATGACGGGCGTCGGTGTCTGGGTGCCGCCGGGGCCGTCGAAGTGCGCGATACCGGCTCGGAGTGCGGGGAACTGGGCGCGCAGTGCGTTGACGTCGTAGGTCACGGTTGGATCGTCGCAGAAGGCCGCCGCCCCCGACAGACCGCCTGCGGCGGGGCGAGACGCGAGGTGCGGGGGCAGCGGCGTCCCACGGTCATGCCGTCGCAGGGGATGACGTCCTCGTCGTGGCTCGGTGATAGACCTTGTTGGCGATCCGCCAGCCGTCGCCCTGGCGGACCAGCAGGAAGATGTCGGTAAACGTGTCCGCGCGGTGCGAGAGCGTCATGGTGGCGGTCGCTACGGTGCCGTGGACGTCGACGGTGTCGACGCGGCGGCTGCGGGTCGGCTCGTCCGGGGCGGGGCGGCCCGGGAAGAGGGCGCAGTACTCGTCCAGGCGCCAGGAGACGAAGGTGCCGTCCCGGATGCCCTCGATGTGGGCGGTGGGCAGGAACGCGTCGCGGAAGTGGGTGGGGTCCCCGGTGGCGTGTCCGCGTATGTAGGCGCGGAGGGGTGCGAGCAGGGAGTCCTCCACGGCGGCGACCGTGGCGGCCGAGGCGATGTCGGCCTCGGGAGCGCCGGACAGGCTCGAAGCGCCGCGCAGGGGGAGGGCTGATGCGGTGGTCAGCAGCGCCATGTCCTTGGCCAGCGCGCCGATGGTGAACTCGGCCGTGGTCGCGTCCGGTTCGCCGAGGAGGAAGGGGCGCTTGCGGGCCACGAGCCCGCCGAGCTGGCCGAGTTCGAGGATGTCCAGCGCCTGCGCGCGGCTCACGCCGAGGGCGTCGGCCTGCCGCAGCGAGTCGCGCAGGGCCAGGACGGCGCCGGTGAGGCCGCTGTTGGCGATCAGCTTGAGCACGGCTGCGGTGGGGGCGTCGTCCACGCGCCGGACGCTGCCCAGCGCTTGGAGCACCGGCCGGACCCGGTCGAATACGCCTTGGTCGGCGGCGGCGAGGACCCGCAGTGTGCCGGAAGCGGCCGCGGGCACCGAGCCGAGCACGGGCGCGTGGACGTAGGAGGTGCCGAACCGCCGTGCCAGCGCTGCTGCTTCGGCGGGCGCGATCGTGCTGGTGTTGAGCACGATCGTGTCCGCTCTCAACGAGTCGCTCACGTCGTCCAGGACCTGTCGGCAGGCCGGGCCGTCGAACAGCGACAGGAGGACGAGGTCGGCCCCCGCCACGGCCTTGTTCGGGTCACCGGTCGTCCTGACGGTGCTCGACGTGCGCCCTGAGCGACTCCAGCCGACGACGTCCCCACCCCCGGCCGCCAGTCGTGTCGCGATGGCGCCGCCCATGCGCCCCTGGCCGAGGACGGCGATCGAATGCGGTGTGATCATGTCCGCCACACTGGTGCACCACCAGCGGTGCGACAAGCGCAGACTTCGCGCACCAGCCCTGCGACAACCGCATACCGGCAGGCCATACTGCCGCCATGGATCTGAACGTGTGGCGCGCTTTCGTGACGGTGTGCCGGGTCGGGTCTCTTTCGGCGGCGGCGGCCGAGCTGAACCACACCCAGTCCGCCGTTTCCCGGCAGATCGCCGGGCTGGAACGGCAGCTCGGTGCGCCCCTGATGGAGCGTCACGCACGGGGCGTACGCCCGACACCGGCCGGTGAGGTGTTCCGGCGCCACGCCCTGGCGACGCTCACTGAAGCCGACCGTGCCGTTCGCGCGGTACGGGACGTGCGAGACGGGGTGGCCGACCGACCCCTGGCCATCGGCGCCACGCCCTCTCTCGCGGCGGGCATCGTCCCCGAGGCTGTCCGGAGCCTGCTGAACCAGGCCGGACCCGTCCGGTGGAGCCTGCTCCCGGCGCTCAGCGCACAACTGCACAACCGGGTGATCGCCGGTGACCTCGACATCGCCGTGGTCACCGACGCACCACCGGGACTGGCCGCGGACCCGAGGGTCGAACGCCGGTTCCTCGGGCTGGACGAGATGGTCGTCGTCCTCCCCGCAGGCCATCCCCAGGCCGGGCACGGCCCCGTCCCCATCCAGGCGCTGGCCGACCAGATCTGGGCCGAGGACAACGAGGGCTCGGCGGCGCTACTGCGCCAGCACGCCGCCCGCGCCGGTGTCACCGCCCACATCGACCTCACCGCGGCCGACCTGCCCGGCAAGCTGGCCCTGGTCGCCACGGGTCACGCCATCGCCCTGATCCCCGCCGCACTGACGCGCGCACTCCGCGCCGACGTCGTCACGGTCAACCTCGTGGACCCCCCGACCCGTGGCCTCTACACGATCACCCCGCGCCGCGACCCCCACCCCTGCGCGGTCGCCTTCCACGACCAGCTTGTCGCGGTCCAGTTCCCGCGACCGAGGTAGCGACATCTGGACGACCGGGCCCGCTGTTCGGCCTCATCGGCCGACTCGCCCCAGGGCCTGTCCGGCGGATCTGCATGCATGCCCTGACCGATGAACGAGGGCCGTTGTCAGAGGCGATTGGCAGGATTGCGGCCATGAACGTCACTCCTGTCACTCCGCCACGGCCGATCGACGTGGTCGCGGTCTTTCCCCAACTGGCCCCGCTGGCCCGTACGGCGACCCGCCTGCACCCCCGCCCCGGGGCGCCGACGCGGCACGACAGCTCGATCGGCGGCCCGCTGCTGTGGCCTGCCGAGGAGCCGTGGCCGCACTGCGAGGAACCGCATGAGGTGGACGGCATCAACCCAGCCCTGTCCCCGGCGGATCTGCGGCTGAAGCGACGGATCTCCACCGTCTCGTACGGTCGGGACCTGACTCCGGAGGAACGGGAGACTCTCGAGCGGCTCCGGCCCCCTCGGACATATCCTTCCAGGCCGACGGACCGGTCGTACGACGACCCCATAGCGATGCTGCCCGTCGCGCAGCTGTACGCACGGGATGTGCCCGATCTGAGCCCGCCGGAGGGCAAGGACCTTCTGCAGGTTCTTTGGTGCCCCTTCGATCATCCGATCATGCCCAGGACCCTGCTCTTCTGGCGTTCGGCAGCCGCCGTCACCGACATCCTCGACACGCCCCCCGAGCCGCCCGCAGTGCAGTTCCACGGCTATCTACCGGAGCCGTGCGTGCTCGAACCGGAGCAGATCACCGAGTACCCCGACCATCTGGAGCTGAGCGAAGAACTGCGGGAGCAGCTCGAGCAGTGGAGTGTGCCGCAGGCGGCGGAGGAAGACATGGACCCGGCCACGTACTACGACTGCGTGCTGTCCAACGCACCCGGCTGGAAGGTCGGCGGCTGGCCCGCTTGGAACTCCACCGACCCCCGCCCGCGGCCCTGCTCCGAGTGCGGCACCGGCATGGAGGTCCTGATGACCGTCGCCACGTTCGAGGAAGGGGACGACACCGGGAACAGTTGGTCCCCGCACCCCCACCCAGGTGCCGGACCGTACCCCGGCCACCGCGGCTTCAACGCGACCGGGGTCCAGATAGGCAGCGGCTACCGGCAGCACCTGTTCGTCTGCCCGGCAGAGCTTGAGCACCCGCACATCGAGTTGATGACGTAGCCCGTCCGCAGGATCATGTTGATCACCGAAGGGTGATGGTTTCGACGCTCACCCGAAGCCCGCACAACAGCAGCTGCGGCTCCAGAGTCCGGACCGGACGCCGAAGCGGGGCGGGGCGCTGGCGTGATCACCGGCAGGTGATCGACGCGGTCGCGTTCAAGTACCGCACGGGGACACGGTGGATGGACCTGCCCGAGTGCCTCGGGTCCGAGAAGGGTGTGCACAACAGGCTGCGGACCTGGGCCGCCGATGGCACCTGGGAACGTCTCCTGACCGCCCTGCCCTGGGACGGTCCCGCGGCGGACTGGCCACGAAGATCCACCTCGCCGCAGACAGTCACTGCCGCCCGCTCGCGTTCGTGCTCACGCCCGGACAAGCCGGTGACGCGCCCGCGTTCGCTGAGGTCATGGTCCGGTTACGGGTGCCACGAGCGGTCGGCAGGCCGAGAACCACACCGGAGACGGTCCTGGCGGACAAGGCTTACTCGTCCCGCGCGATCCGCTGCGAACTGCGGTGGCGAGGTATCCACATCTGGTCAGCAAGATGATCCGAAAGACACGCCCTAGCCCGGCTTACGGGCCAGCAGGCAGGCGTGCGGTCGGTTCACCCGCCCGCCGGGCTCCTGCTCCAGCCTCGCGGTGACGACGAGCCCGGCCTGCTCCAGCAGGCCGACCGTGCGCTCCAGGGGCAGGAGATACGACTCGTAGGACACCGGGCGGCCATAACCGTGGGTCGGCCGCAGCCGTTCGTCGACGTAGTCTCCCCAGAGCAGGTACCCGCCGGGCGCGAGCGTGCGGTGGAACTCGGCGAACACCCCCGGCAGCCACCGTGGGGGAGTGTGGTGGGTGGAGTACCAGGCCAGGATGCCGCCCAGCTCGTCGTCGCCCGTCTCCAGCGCGGTCATCGAGCCCACGGTGAACCGCAGGTCCGGATAGGCGCGGCGGGCCAGCCCGATCATCTCCGGCGACAGGTCGACGCCGAAGGCGGAACCCCTAGCCCGGCCAGGTGCGCCGTCACCCGGCCCGGCCCGCATCCCAGGTCCGCGACCGGCCCCGGCCCGGCCGTCCGCACCAGTTCCGCGAAGCCCGTCAGCATCGCTCGCGACAGCGGGTCCAACTCGGCGGGAGACGGGACGCGTTGGACGTAGTCGGCGGCGACCGTGTCGTACGACTCGCGGACGGCGGTCAGGAAGGAGGGCTCGGTCATGCGGGCGACCCTAGACCGGAGCGCGGGAGGGGGGCCGGTGGAGTCCTCACGGCACCCGGCGGGCGAACTGCGCCGGGGTCGCGCCGTACTGCTTCTTGAAGGCGCGGATGAAGTGGCTGCTGTCGGTGAAGTGCCAGAGGGCGGCGGCCTCGGAGACGCTGAGCCGTGATCCGGGGGCGGTGAGGGCCTCGGCCGCTGCCTCCAGGCGTCGGCGGCGGATGTAGGCGCTGAAGGACTCGTCCAGAGTGGCGAAGGCCCGCTGCAACGTGCGTACCGATACGTGCAGTTGACCGGCGATCGTGGTGGGCGACAACTCGGCGTCGGTGAGCTGGGCATCGGCCAGGTTCCTGGCGGCCTGGGCCAGGGCCGGGGTGAAGGTGGGCTCGCGGTCGTCGAAGTGGTCGAGGACCAGCCCTCTGGCGAGTTCGAGCAGGGCGTTGCGGGAGGCGTGGGCTCCAGCCGGGCCGAGGTCGCTCACGGTCCGCTGCACCATGCTGGTGTGTGCCATGAGGATCTGCGCGGCGGGCGACGTCGCCTGGCCGGTGCGCGGTTTCCCGGCGACCAGGGACCGCAGGGCGTCGCCGGGGAAGATGAAGATGCGGGTGCCGATCACGGGCGTGGTGTGGAAGTGGTTCTCCGTCACGACGTGGTGCATGAAATAGGTGCCGGACACGACGTCCGCGTCACCGCCCTGGTCGTGCGGGTCCTGCAGAGCCACCGCGCCGCGCAGTCCGACGTACAGTCTGACCTGGTCGTGCTCGTGCGTACCGACCGCTCGGGTGCTCACGGGTGAGGAGGCCCAGAGTTCGTTGACGGCGGTGTCCGCCAGGGCGACCGAGCGCATCGTTCCCTGGAAGCCGTCGACCGTGGAGGCGCTGAACTCCGGCAGGGGGTACAGGTCGCCCATCCGGTCGTTCCAGGTGTCGATGAACGGCTCCCAGGTTCCCCGGCCGGTGCCCGTGGAGTCGGCGTCGACCGCGAACGTGCCCACGTTGCCCACCTTGCCGACCGGGCCGGGTAACTGCCGCCCGCTCACCATCTGTCCTCCGCCCCGATGAGCCCCATGAGCCCGATGAGGATGTCGCCGCGATCCCATCCCGTGTCGCGAAGGTACACCCCTCGTCCGTACTCCTGTTCCTACGCTGGGCAGGCGCTTCGACCTCCCCAAAAGAGAGAAGAACCATGAAGGCAGTGCGTTACCACCAGTACGGCGACCCCGACGTCCTGCGCCACGAGGACGTGGAGCAGCCCGTTCCGGGCGCCGGGCAGGTGCTGGTCCGGGTCGCGGCGACGTCGTTCAACCCGGTCGACGCGAACATCCGCGCCGGATTCATGCAGGGCCCCATCCCGGTGACGCTGCCGCACACGCCCGGCATCGACGTCGCGGGCACGGTCGACGCGCTCGGCGAGGGCGTGACCGGCCTCCGGGCCGGGGACCAGGTCATCGGCTTCCTGCCGATGGGGGAGCCCGGCGCCGCCGCGGAGTACGTCCTGGCACCGGCCGAGGCCCTGACACCGGCGCCCAAGAGCATCGCGCTGGCCGACGCGGCCGCGCTGCCGCTGGTGGGTCTGACCGCGTGGCAGGCGCTCTTCGAGCACGCCGGGCTGACCGCTGGGCAGCGCGTACTGGTCAACGGCGCGGGCGGCGCGGTCGGCGGCTACGCCGTGCAACTGGCCAAGCAGGCGGGCGCCTTCGTGTTCGCCACGGCCGGTCCGCGCAGCAACACACGCGTCGCAGAGGCGGGCGCGGACGAAGTCATCGACCACACCACCACCGACGTCATCGCGGCGGTGAACCAGCCGGTCGACGTCGTCCTCAACCTCGCACCGGTCGAACCGGCACAACTGGCCGCCCTCCTCGGCCTGATCCGCCCCGGTGGTGTCCTGGTCAACACCACCGTGTGGATGCCCGCGCCGAGCGACGAGCAGCGTGACGTGCGTGGCATCGACCTGTTCGTACGCAGTGACGCGGAGCAGTTGGCGCACCTGGTGGAGCTGGTCGACGGCGCCGGGCTGCGCGTCGAGGTCGCGCGGCGGGTGCCGCTGGCCGAGCTGCCCGCTCTGCACGCCGACGCCGCCGCGGGCACCCTGCCCAACGGCAAGATCGTCGTCACGCCCGTCTGACCGATCCGTGAAGGAGAAGACCACGATGATCCCCGACGACGATCCATCGCGCTCGCTGACCGTGGCGCACCCCGACGACCCCGGCACGACGTACGTCTCCCTGGTGGGCAACACCTACGGCATGCTGGTCACCGGCGAGCAGACCGACGGCCGCTACTGCCTGATCGACATGCACGTCCCCGACGGCGGAGGCCCGCCGCCGCACCGGCACGACTTCGAGGAGATGTTCACGATCCTCGAGGGTGAGCTCGAGTTCACCTTCCGCGGCGAGAAGCACACCGTACGGGCCGGGTCCACGATCAACATCCCGGCCAACGCGCCGCACAACTTCCGCAACGTGTCCGGTGCTTCGGCCCGCATGCTGTGCATGTGCACCCCGGCCGGGCAGGACGAGTACTTCCTGCGCATCGGTGACGTCGTCACGGGAAAGGACGCGCCGCCCCCGCCGCTGTCGGAGGACGAACGCGCCGAACGACGCCGCCGCGCCGCCGAGTTGGCCTCGACCTACCGGAGCGAGTTCCTGTGACTCGGCGGGCGGAGCGGGCGCGTCCAGTCCGGGTCCAGGCGGTCGGCCAGACCGGCCGCGGTGAAGACCGCCTCCAGGTCCTCGCGGCCCTCGGTGAAGTGGGCCCAGCTGTCGTGGTGGGCCGGGACGACACGGCGGGCGTCGAGGATGCGGGCGGCCTCGGCGGCCTCCGTGCTGTCCAGGACGAGCAGCCCGCCGTCGAACAGCACGGGGAAGCGAGGCGCACCGGCGAACGGGATGGCGGTGTCCAACCGACCGGGCCGTCAACCACGCGCTGGCGACCCTGGCCGCCGGCGCCGCCGACCTGCTCACCGGCCCCGACGCCGACATCCTCGCCTCCTGCGGCTCCGCCCCCTGCGACCGGTTCCTGCTGCTCACCCACGGCAGGCGGCACTGGTGCTCCACCCGCTGCGGCGACCGCGCCCGTGCCGCCCGCGCGTACGCCCGCCGCAGCCGGGCCACGGACCAGCCCCGACGAGACCGGGTCACTCCGCGCGCGGGTCCCAGCGGAACCGTCGCACCGCCACCACCGCACCGAGCGCGCCCCACAGGAGCAGGACCCCGAGGCTCCGCCAGGGGAGACCGGCGTCGTCCGTGGTGAACGAGGTGAGCAGGGCGTCGTTGAACGGCTTCACCGGCAGTGCGTCGGAGATGCCGTTCAGCAGGCTGGAGTGGATCGGCATGTAGGTGCCCGAGACGAACACCAGCGGGAACAGGACGAACTGCACGACCGAAGGCGCGGCCTCCGCGTTGCGGATCAGCGACGCCACCGCGACCCCCAGCGCGCAGAAGGCGGCGGCGCCGAGGACGAGCGTCAGGGCCAGCGCGGGCAGGTGCGGGGCGGCGGGCAGCGGGACGCCGTAGAGCCGCCCGACCACGGTGATGAGCAGGACGTCGACCACGCTCACCACGACGCAGTGCGCCAGCAGACCCACGAAGTACACGGACGCGGGCAGAGGCGTCGCCCGTACCCGCTTCAGGATGCCGTTCTGGCGCCGTGCGGCGAGCACGATGGCCAACTGGCTGTAGCAGGAGCCCAGTACGGACACCGCGGCGATCGTCGAGACGTAGTACTGCAGCGCGGACCGGCCGTAGTAGAACTCGCTCGTGCCGATGCCGCCGAACAGCGCGCCGAAGATCGTGATGACGACGACCGGGAAGACGAACGTGAAGAACGCGCTCTGCGGATTGCGCCAGAACGTGAGCTGCTCGTAGCGGATCTGATGCCACAGCAGGGCGGGACGGCCTCGGCGGCCGCTCACGACACTCTCTTTTCCGGCGTGCGCGTCAGGCGCAGGTAGACGTCCTCCAGGCTCGGCCGGTCGACGGTGAGTCCGGCGAGTACGGTGCCGCGGTCGAGCGCCCAGCCGGTGAGCCGGTGCAGGATGCCGGTCGGCTCCGCGGACTCCACGGTGACCAGGCCGTCCGCGTCCGGCTCGGCGGCCACCGGCAGCTCGGCGACCGTACGGCCGGGCGGCAGCGCGAAGCGGATACGGGTCAGCGCGCTGTCGCGCCCCCCGAGGGTCGTCGGGGTGCCCTCGGCGACGATGCGCCCGGCGGAGATCACGGCCACCCGGTCGGCCAGCGCCTGCGCCTCCTCCATGTAGTGCGTGGTGAGGAGGATCGTGGTGCCCGCGTCGCGCAGGTTCCGTACGAGCTGCCAGGCGCCGCGGCGCGCGTTCGGATCGAAGCCGGTGGTCGGTTCGTCGAGGAACAGCAGGCCCGGATTCCCGATCATCCCCAGCGCCAGGTCCAGGCGCCGCTTCTGGCCGCCGGAGAGGCTGCGGACCTTCTGCCTCGCCTGCCCGGCGAGGTCGACCAGGCCGATCACCTCGTCGACATCACGCGGCGCCGGGTAGTAGCCCGCGTTACGGGTGACGGTCTCGCGGACCGTGAGGTACGGCTCGACCGCGATGTCCTGCAGTACCAGCCCGATCCGCTCGCGCAGGGTGCGTGCCGTGGACCGGTCGCCCGGGTCGAGGCCGAGCACGGCGACGCGTCCGCCGTCCCGGGCCCGGAAGCCCTCGAGGATCTCCATGGTGGTGGTCTTGCCCGCGCCGTTGCGGCCGAGCAGCGCGAAGATCTCCCCGTGCTCCACGGTGAAGCCCGCCCCGTCCACGGCCCGCACTGTGCCGTAGCTCTTGCGCAGGTCCTCGACCACGACCGCCGCGGACCCGGGTACCCGCGGCGGCGTCAGGCGCGGACGCACGTGACCTCCAGCGTCAGGTCGAGACGGCGCCCGGCCATCCCTCGGGACGCGGTCACCCCGAACTCGGTACGGTCGACCCGGGTGGTGGCGCGCACGGTGAACGAGTCCGCGCGCACCTCCGCGCGCACGACCGACAGGCTCGCGGGCCGGGCGATGCCGCACGCGGTGAGCGTGCCGGAGACCTGGGTGGCGTCCACCCGCTCGGAGACGAACGTGATCAGCGGGTGCCGCCCGGTGTCGAGGAACTTCGCCGACCGCACCTCGCCGTCCCGGCGGCGGTTGCCGGTGCTGAAGCTCGCCGAGTCGATCTCCACCCGCAGGCGCGACTCCGCCAGCGGCTCGGCCACGTCGACGGTGCCGCCCCGGATCGCGAACGTGCCGCGCACGGGCAGGAGTCCGAAGAGATGTCTGGTCGTGAACGTGATGGACGAACCCGCCGGGTCGATCGCGTAGCGACCGAGCCGGGGCGTCGTCGTGTTGGTGTCGCCTTTCGCATCCATGCCTCCATTCCACGGCAGCGGACCCCTCGCGCGGCAGGGCGAGCGGTCGGTTCCGCGAGCGACCAACGGCTGGTCCTCGCGGCCGCCATGCGACTTTCGTAGGGTCCGTAAGAGACGGAGGTACGGGGGTGCTCCCGGCCCGGGCCGGTGGCGGCGCGGATGCCCTACGGTGAGCGTCATGACTGACGGACCGTGGCACCGTCGACACCGGGTGGCCGTGGACGTGGCGATCGCGGCCGCCTTCGTGCTGCTCGACACCGGCGCCACGGTGGTCGGCGCCAGCTGGTGGCCGGACCGTCCGGACACCCTCGCCTGGGTCATGCTCGGCCTGCAGGCCCTGGCCTGCGCCTCGCTGGCCGTCCGCCGCGTCGCGCCGCTCGCCGTCGTCGGGGTGCTCGGCGCGTTCACGGTCGCCGTGACGCTGCTGATCTCACCCGTCGGCGCGCTGACGCCCGCTCATGACACCAACGTGTGGGCGCCCTACGCGACGGTGGTGGCCCTCTCCGGCCCGTTCTTCTGCCGACGCGACCGCCGGACGGCGTTCCTCGTGCTCGCCGCCTTCACCCTCGTCATCATGCGTCCCTGGGAACCCTCGGTGACGGTCATGACGGTCGGGCTGCTGCGCACCGCGGTCGGGCCGCTGCTGGGGCTGTACCTCGACGCTCGTCGGCGCGTGATCCTCACCCTCCGCGAACGCGCCGAGCGGGCCGAGCGGGAACGCCATCTGCTCGCCGAGCAGGCCCGTACCGAGGAACGCGCCCGGCTCGCCGGGGAGATGCACGACATCGTCACGCACCGGGTCAGCCTGATGGTGCTGCAGGCCGGAGCCCTGCGGGTGACCGCGCCGGACGAGCGGACCCGGCGTGCGGCGGAGGAACTGCGCGCCGCGGGCTGCCAGGCGCTGGAGGAACTGCGGGACCTGGTGGGCATTCTGCGCACCGCGCCCGAGGGTGACCACGCGCCCTCGGTGGGCGGATTCGCCGCCCTGGTCGCCGAATCGGTGGCGGTCGGCATCCCGACGGAGTTGATCGAGGACGGCGACCCGGCCCTCGCCTCCCCGGTGGTCGGACGCACCGCCTACCGTGTGCTGCGCGAGGCGCTGACCAACGTGCGCAAGCACGCGCCCGGCGCCCGGGTGACCGTACGGGTGGAGTACGCCGAGGCCCGGGTACGGCTCACGGTCCACAACGCACCCCCGCACGGCGAAGCCAGACTGGGCGGCGCCCTCGCGGGCACCGGCTCCGGCCTGGGCATCGCCCAACTGCGCCAGCGCATCGAACTCGTGCACGGTAGCCTCCGTGCCGGACCGTCCCCCGACGGGGGCTTCAGCGTGGAGGCGACGCTGCCCGCGTACGTCCCGACCACGGAATCGGCGGTGTGAGCGGTGGCCCGGGTAGTGGTGGTGGACGACGAGCCCATGGTGTGCGTGTTCCTGCGCACCATCCTCGACTCGGCCGAGGACATCGAGGTCGTCGACGAGGCCCACGACGGCGCGGCCGCCATCGAGGCCGTCCGGCGCGGCCACCCCGACGTCGTCCTGATGGACCTGCGCATGCCGGGCATGGACGGGCTGACCGCGATCGAACACATCAACGCGCTCGCGGACCCGCCGAACATCGTGGTGCTGACGACCTTCGACGCCGACCAGTACGTGCTACGGGCCCTGCGGGCCGGGGCGACCGGCTTCCTGGTCAAGTCGACCCCGCCGGACGAGCTGATCGGGCTGGTACGGACGGCCGCCCAGGGCCACACCGTCCTCTCGCCGTCCGCCGCGCGTCGGCTCATCGCCGCGTCGACGGACGGCCTCTCGGCCCGCGACCGCGCCCGCGAACTGGTCGCCTCGCTGACCGAGCGCGAGGCCGAGGTCCTGAGCGGCCTCGGCGAGGGCCTGTCCAACGCCCGCATCGCGGCCCGGCTGTTCCTCTCCGAGGCCACCGTCAAAGGCTACGTTTCACGCACGCTGGACAAACTGGACTGCGTCAACCGCACCCAGGCCGGCCTCCTCGCCCACGACGCGGGCCTGGTCGGCCCCCACCGGAACGGGCCGGAGCCGGACCGGCCCGGCGACTCACGGCCCGCCGACTGAGACGGCACCGGCGTCGAGCGACCGTGACGAGTGGGCGCCTACCGGTTGGCGGCTACTTCGGCCTCGAGCCCGAAGCCGTCCGACCGTTGCATCACCCGCCCCGGCCGCCCCGAACCGGTGTCCGCGTCAGGAGACTCGCAGGACGATCTTACCCGTGGTGTGGCCCTCCTGGCTGAGCTGCCATGCCTGGGCGACCTCCGCCAGCGGCAGTTCCCGGGCGACGTGGACCGTGAGCTTCCCGGCGTCCGCGAGGTCGCCCAGCTCGGTCAGCGCGGCGTGGTCGGGATACGCGAAGACGTAGCGGCCGCCCCGCTCGCGGATGGCGGGATCGGCGATGGACACCACCCTGGACGGGGACTTGGCCACCTCGAAGGACACGGCCGTGGCGTCGCCGCCGTAGAAGTCGAGGGACGCGTCCACTCCTTCGGGTGCCAGCGCCCGTACGCGCTCGGCGAGCCCCTCCCCGTATGTCACGGGCTCCGCGCCCAGCGAGCGCAGGTAGTCGGCCTTGGCCTCGCTCGCCGTACCGATGACGCGGATTCCCTCGGCCGCCGCGATCTGGAGGGCGAAGGAACCGACGCCGCCCGCCGCGTTGTTCACCAGCACGGTGTCGCCCTTCCTGGCGTCCGCGGCCCGCAGCGACTGGTAGGCGGTCAGCCCGGCCAGCGGCAGTCCGCCCGCCTGCTGCCAGGTGAGCGAGGCGGGCTTGCGAGCGACCGAACGGACGGGCGCGGGCACCAGCTCGGCGTACGTGCCGTGCTGCGCGGTGTCCGGCCGGGCGTAGGCGATCACCTCGTCCCCGGGCGCGAACTCCGTCACGGCTGGGCCGACCTTCTCCACGACCCCCGCCACGTCCCAGCCGGGGATCAACGGGAGGTAGACGTACAGGACCGGGTCGAGGCGGCCCGCCGCGACCTTCCAGTCCACCGGGTTCACCCCGGCGACCTTGACGCGCACGAGGACGGTGTCCGGGCCGACCTTGGGCTCGGGCTGTTCGGTGAGCTGCGGTGTGTCGCCCGGAGCGGCGACGGTGATGGCCTTCATGCCGTAGCCAACGACCCACCGCCCCGCGTCGATTCCTGCCGCCCGGATTCCCGTACGGGATTTCACGCGGGTGGCCCCCCTGCGGACCCGACCCCACCGGTCCCACAAGTCGGCTTTCGGTGACAGGATGTCCGGCGGGGAGCCGATTCGCGAGGTCACGGGGGGCATGGGTGGCGCAGACAGTCCTCGAGGCGCTGGATGAAGTGCCGTGGGAGGGGCTGGAGTCGACGCTCGGGCACCATCCGGCCGAGAAGATGGGGCGAACGCTGCGTCGCCTGGCGCTCAAGGGCGCCTCGGCGACCGAGGAAGACTGCAATCCGCTGTTCGACTGCTGCGCACCGGGCACCGGACGCATAGCCCCCGTCGTGACCGCCGCGCTGCCGTTCGTCGTCGCACTCGCCCACGATGCGGAGATGGGCGCCCGGACCACGCTCGTCCAGCTGCTGGCGAGCTTGTCCAAGACGGCGGCCGAAGCGGACCCGGCCCTGTTGGACGCGGGATGGCGCGAGGCATGGCGGGCCCAACGCCCCCGGCTCCGGGCCCTGCTCGCGGACCCCCTGCCCGAGGTGCGGAGAGAAGCCCTGCCGCTCGCGGAGGATGTCGACGTGCTGCTGGAGCGGTGGCAGGCGGAGAAGGACCCGACGGTGCGGCTGCCGCTGCTGCTCGCGCTGGGGACCGCCGCGGCCCGCTCCGCCCCAGCCGGGCCGGTGGACCAGGTGAGGACGGTGGTGGCAGAGGTGCTCCGTACGGACGATCCCGTCATGCGGGTCGCGGCCGTGCACGCCTGGGCCGCGTTCGATCCCCGGGCGCCGGTCCGTGAGCTGGACCGGCTGGTGGAGATCCTCTCCGACCCGGCCGTGCGTCCGCGGTTCGAGGCGATCTGGTACGAACCGGATGTCGAAAGTGCCTTCACCCGTGAGGACGTCATCTCCTGGACGGCCCACCTGCTCGAGGGCGCGCCGCGGACAGCGCTCGCCTTCGTCGTCCGGCTCGTCGACGCGGCCCGCCGGAACGGGGACACCCTGCTGTGCCGCGCCGCGCTGGACGAGGCATGGCGGCTGTTGGTGGTCCAGCCGGTCGCGGCATCGTCCCTGTTGCCGCTCGCGGGCGCGCTGCTCGCCGATTCGGACGACGGCGTACGGTACCGGGCCGCCCACCTGCTGGCCGTGCTGGGGTCGCGCGCGGCGCCGTACGCCGACGAGTTGGCCACCCTCCTCGACGACCCGGGTGAGGCCGAGTTCCTCGAGGGCACCGTGGGCGACCACGCCCGCTGGGCGCTGAGCCGCATCGGCGACGAGCGCGCCCTGCCGGGGCTGGTCGAGCGGCTGCACGCGCCGTATGAGGGCGCGTGGTCCCGCGGGTACGTCGCGGGCGACCCGCACCTGCCGGAGGTCGATGACGTCCTGACCCCGCTGGGAGCGCACGCGGAGGCTCTGCTGCCCGCGGTGCGGAAACTGCTCCGTGACGACGGCCAAGGCTCCCCGCTGACCTGCCGCTTCCTGAAAGTCCTCAGGGCGTGGGGCCCGGCCGCGGCGCCCGCGCTGCCGGAAGTGGTGGCTCTGCTGGACGACCCCCGGTACACGTGGAACGCGGTCGACGCGCTGGTGGCGATGGGGCCTGCCGCGAAGTCGGCCGAGCCCGCCGTACGCGGCTGCGCGGTCCCCGGTAACCATCTCAGAGTGACCTGGGCGACCTGGCGCCTGGGCGGTGACCGCGACGCGGCGCTACGGCTCATCGGCGAGGCGATACTGACCGAGGAGGAACCGCCGCCCGGCGCCGTCCGCCTCCTGGGCGACTTCGGAACGGCGGCCGCACCCTACGCGGACCGGGTGCGGCATGTCCTGGAGCACGGTGACAGCTGGCTGCGCCTCGACGCGGCGGTCGCACTGTGGTCGATGACCGGCGAGCCGGAACCGACCGTCTCCGTCCTGGAGGAGCACCTGCTCCCCGTCGCCGCTGGTGGGGACGCCTACGGCACGTTCCTCGACGCGCTGCGCGCCCTCGCCAGGATCGGCACCGTCTCCCCGGCGGCGCGGGCAACCCTGCGCACGGTCCGCAGATCCGACCGACGCCTCTCGGCGCACTGGGACTACCGGGCCTTCCTGCAGCACGAGGAGATCCGGTCCGCGATCGACGAGGTGCTCGCGTTGCCGTGACGACCACATCAAACGTCTCCGCAGGAGGAACCCGTGTCATACCCGCGACCGCTCACCCCCGAGGAGAACCTCGCCGACGCGAAGAAGCGGCTGAGCCTCCCGCGTATCGTCGTGATCTGCGGCTCCACCCGTTTCATGGCCGAGATGACCGAGGCCGATCTGCGAGAGACGTCAGCCGGCAGGATCGTCGTCAAGCCGGGTTGCGACCTGAAGTCGCCGCACGAACTCTGGTCCGACCCGGCCGAAGCCGAGGCCCTGAAGGCTCGACTCGACGATCTGCACCGAGCGAAGATCCGGCTCGCCGACGAGGTGCTCGTGGTCGGCGACTACATCGGAGACAGCACCCGAGCCGAAATCGCCTACGCCCGCTCCCTGGGCAAGCCCACCCGGTTCACCCACCCCGAGGTCGACCCCTACGCCTGACCCGCCCACCCCTTGTCAACCGCTTGTGAGGGCTGGTGGGGCTGCTGGCGGCAGCTGTGCCGTCCTGCCCGCGACGAGCGCCCGTGCGCCCCACCACGCCCCCTCCCGCGGCCTCGGACGGCCGTCGCACCGTCGACCCCATGGCAGACACCACGGAAGCGTGCACGGGACGCGGAGACGGCACCGACTGCCCCAACGGCGAGACCGAACTCGTGGACGGCGTCCGGTGCGAGGAGTGCCGGCATCACTGGGAGCTGGACGAGACCGACCGCGACCGTCGGCGACAAGTGGACGAGGGAGCGACCCGGCCGATCGGGGACCCGAGGGAAGCCGGACCGGGCACTGCGGCGTGAGCGGGCACGCCCAAGTGGTGCCTGACGCAGCCGCGCCCCAGCGCCCGAAGGCACCAGGGCGTACGAGGGACAGACGCGCCTAGATGATGGGCAGCCGCTGATCGCGGAGCTTCCGCACGGCCTCGCTGCTCCGCCCGTCCTGTATCGCCTGACGCTGTGAGGACGTCGCCGTGCGCATGGACTTGGAGACCTCGGAGAACGGAGTCTTGACGATCACGATGCGGTAGCCAGTCCTCCGGTAGGTGCTGTCGTCGGCGTAGCAGTGCGCGATTCGATGCACGATGTCGCCGACCTTCGCGCCGGCCAGGCCGTGCTCGTGCCACTGGCAGCACCAGGAACACCACACGTGGAGGGAAGATCCGTGGGCGTGGTGCTGGATGTATCCGCCGAGGGTGGGAGTGCTGAGGGTGGTCGGGGTGGTGTCGGGCATGCGGGACTCCATCTGACGCGGTACGGTTGGTACGTGAGGGAAGTGTGCCGTCGATCTGGAGGTCGCGGAACACTCCCGAGCCTGCGGGGAGGCCCCGGGCCTCCCGGTCAGACCACCTCTGGAACGGCCAGCCGCTTTCGAGGCGATGCTGCTCAGCGCCCAAGCCTTCCCCGCGTCCTTGCCTCGCCCGTGGTCAACGGCTCTCGCGCGCTCGCGCCGACCGGGGCTGCCGTGTCGTGATGCTCGACGCGACGAACAGCGCGTCCAAGGCGCCGAGCCCCTCCAGGACGGACCAGCCCGACAGCGGCACAGGAAGGCCGGGGGCGAGCGCCGCGGCGATGGAGACGGAACACGCCCCGCCCGGATTCTCTGGACGGGGCGTTTCGACAGTGGCTACAACGGGTCGGGGGAGTGCAGGATGCCGCCGTCGGCCTGGTCGCCGAGGGCGTGTTCGATGAACTCGGCGTGCTCTACGCAGCAATAGCGCAGGGGGCGCCAGCGGGGAAGGTAGTCGGGGTGGTCGGCGAAGCGCCGGGCGGTGGTGATGAGCCGGTTCCAGTCGATTCCCAGGCTCTGCCGCAGGCTCTGAACGAGACCTGGACGGTTGATGTTTCCCTCCGTGAGCTCGATCTCCCACGAGACCAGCGCGTCGCAGAGGTCGCGGCAGGACGCGTCCACGGTCTGGGCGAGGTGCTCGGCGGCCCAGTGGGCGTCGCTGTCCACCGGCTGGGCGAGGGCGAGTTCCCTCAGTCGTGCGGCGAGAAAGTCCCGGAGCGGGCGAAGGTCGGCCCTGCGGAGGTCGTCGGAGAATTCCAGAATGGCGGCCGGAGCGAGGAGACCCTCGCCGTCAAGGGCTGCTGGGTAGGTCATGCGTGTGTCACTTCCCTATGCTCGACCACGGGTGACCCATCGTCGCACCCGGCATATCACCTCAGATGGAAAACGCTGAGAGCTGTCCCATAACCTCGTGTGACTGAGGGTCATGCCGTGTCCGGGTCGGCGCCGATGGCACCGGCCGAGCGAAGTGAACTCCCGAGGTCCCCGGTGAGGATGCGAGGGTGACGCCGCCACCACCACAGACTGGGGCCGGGAAGCCTGTGGAACTGGTCGAGTGCCATGCCGTCGTCGTCTACGGTCGCGGCCTTGTACCGGTCGTCCAGAGCTTTGATCTGCGGAGTCCAGAGCTGGACGATGTGGTCGTCCAGCAGGAGCCACGCCTCGTGCAGCCAGTTTCGGCAGTAAAGGTCGTTGGTGTACTCGTAGATCTCGTCGCCGTAGCCGCGCTCGATGGCGCTCACCAGGGCGGCCCACGCGTTCACCCTTTCAGCGACCGTGAAGGCCGCGCGCCAGCCGCGCTTGTGCAACAGCTCTCCCACCTGGTTCTCGGTAGCCACGGTGGTGAGGCTCTCACGCCGAAATCCTTCCGGGCGACCGGGATATGTCCGCCCAGAGGAGGGCGGGTAAGGGGTCAGTCGTTCGGCGAGGCCCCGCAGGGATCAAAACCCGATCCCCGCATGCGCCCATGTTGATCCACCAGACGTCCTCGACCTTCTGGAGCCAGACTTCCTGCTCGTGCCGCGAGCCGTCGTAGATGAGTAGGGGCGCGCTCAATGGGTCAGATCGTCCCAGGTGGCGCGGCCGACCAGGACGCGGAGCGCGCGGGCGGCGGTGTGGCGGGTGGCGGTGGTCAGGTCGGGGAGGAAGTGCTTCAGGTCGCGGTAGGACTGCTGCCGGAAGGAGGTGTACAGGCCGCCGCACACCGCGAAGGGCAGCGCCGTGAACAGGGCCGCTCCGGGACCCGCGAGCAGCGCCACGCCGACGGCGGGCAGCACGGTGCCCGCCGCGAGGAGCAGCGCCCGCGCCGCCGGGCCGCCCGCCAGCGGCAGCAGCGCGGCGGCCGGTACCGAGGCGGCCAGAACCCACACTCCGGCGGCGTCGCCGGGGGTGAGGCCGGTCAGCCGCAGGGCGAGCGGGGCGGCGGCCGTGACGGTGGCCCAGTACGCGAGGTTCCACGGCGCTGCCGGGGCACACCGGCCGCGTAGTACGGGAACCTCCCCGCAGCCCGCGTGGGCCGGGTTCCCGACGGGTGGCGGCCCCGGCATCAGGGTGATGCCCCGCACGTGCCGCAGGAGGAGCAGCAGATGCGGCTTGGCGCGCAGCGCGGGCGACGCGTACCAGCGGCGCGGGCGCGGGGCGCCGCAGTACGCGCTCGCTTCCAGGACCCAGGTGAGCAGGACGAACATCACGCCCAGGCCGTAGGCGTAGAGGGCGCCCGTCCACACCAGCGGGTCGCCGAACGGCAGCCCGGCGGCGTGCGCGCCCACCGCGTAGCGCAGGGCGTACCCGGTGCCCACCAGGAGCCACAGGCCCACGGCGGCGGCACGCCGTGCGCTGCCCGGGCGGGCCTCGGCGGTGCGCAGGTACTCGTAGAGCATCCCGGCCACGGCGATGACGGCGGTTACGGCTAGGAGGCCGCGGGTCAGCCCGGTGGCGGCGGCGATGCCGAAGGCCGTGACGACGCGTAGCGCGGCGACCAGCGCGCTGCACACCACGACCAGACGCCGTGCCGCCGGGTCGGCCGGGTGGGGCAGGCGCATGCGCGCGGCGGCCTCGGGGTGGGCGGCGTCCTCGGCGTAGCCGCGGATGTCGTTGACCTGGTAGCGGGCGGCATAGACCAGGTACTCGACGAGGAGCATCGCCAGGAGCAGCCGCCCCCACTGCGGCGTCAGATCGCGGGCGAGGACGACGACGGTGAACGCCAGGGGAATCAGCAGCCATTTGACCCAGTCCTCGGGCCGGGGCAGCACGAGGTAGGAGAGCAGGCCGCGTCGGCGTGGGCCGCGCGGTGGGCTCCCGGCGAGGAGGCCGGTGCCTTGCCGGACGGCGAGCTGCTCGGCCAGGCGCAGGAAGGCTGAGCGGCCCCCGATGGTGGCGGAGGTGACGTCGGCGACGAGGAGCAGGAAGGCCCAGCCGTAGCCGATCGCCATGATGAGCCCGGTGCGGCCGCCGAGGCTCACCGCGATGAAGGCCGTCAGACCGGAGAACACCGACAGGGTGATGAGCAGGATCAGGATGCTGAGCATCCGGTACCGGGAGCGGCCGCGGCGCATCGTGGACGCCTCGGCGATCAGCGCGGCGTACGAGGGGGAGCTGAGGCCGACACCGGCCAGCTCGCCGAGGGGGACGGCGGCCACCCGGCGCAGCTCCGCCTCCACAGCCCGCAGATAGTAGCTGCGCAACGTGGCGACCAGACCAAGAAGTTGCAGCAACGCCAGGGCGGCGAAGGGGATCGCGGGCGCGATAGCCAGGAACAGGGCGGGGGCCTCGGTGCAGGTCTTCGCCCGGTGGTTGAGCTGGCAGGTCTGGGTGAGCACGGTGGCCAGGGCCGCCAGCAGCGCGACGACGATCCCGGCGACCGCCGCCTGGATGGTGGCGAAGGTGCGCTCGTCCTCCCGCGCCATCTCGTAGTCCGTCTTGAGGACCTCGAACTCACGGTCCGAGATGCCCCCGGCACCCCCCATGCCCACCCCGCCCCCGTGCTGTTGGTCGGGTCAATCTATCTCTTTAGGCGATGAGTTGAGGCGGTATGAGCCCTTCCGCTACGTGGCTGTTCTTCGCGCCCCGTACCGGCGGTCAGTCTGTTGGCTCCCAATTGGTGGTGAACAGCGCGCATTCGAGGAGGTCGGGGGTGGCGCCGGACGGCCAACTATCGCCCTGCACCAACTGGTTGGTGGCGGCCTGCATGAAGGAGAGATAGACCTGGTAGCGGTGGGGCGTCCAGTTGCTGTCCGACCAGACCCAGGCGGCGACCGAGCCGTCCTTGTCGAGGCCGCTCTCGTAGCCGACCGCGGCGGCCAACTGCCGCAGGCGTCTGGCCAGTACGCGGTCGAGGATGAGGGGGCGCGGTCCCTGGGCAGGTGGAACAGCGGCGCCGGTGAAGTAGAGGAACTTGGTGAAGAAGGCCGGCCCGAGCCCGGGCACCTGCCTCCGGAGCGCGGCGTACGCCTGGGGTGCACCGTGCTCGCGCAGCGCGGTGACCGCCGTGGCCAGCGCCGCGTCGAGGCCGTCGAAGGCCAGGATCTTGTGGAGGGTGGCCGGTCCGCTACCGCCGGGAGTGCCACGTTTGCCTTTGCCCCACACATACGTTGCGACCAGCGCTTCCCCGAACGCCTCCCGCCGCAGCGCGTCGCCGACGGCCGCGGCCACCTCCGCCCGGCTGACCGCCGCGTCATCGCCTACGGAGGTGGGCGCCAGCGCGCCCGGCCACGGAGCGATCCGCGCCCACCGACCGGGCGTGTACCGGACCGTGTGCGCACCGGGCGTCCCGTCCGCGTAGACCGACGCGTTCACCTCCCACCAGCGACCCAACGCCCGCACCGCGGAATCGGGCAGCGGGCGCGCGGCCATCTCGCGATCCACCGCGTCCGCCCGCTCTTGGCGGCCCTGGTCGTCCTGCCCGTCATCTTCGTTCACGAGCCGCTCCCCGTCTGACGTTCCGCCGGGCCTACGGCGGACTCCTTCGACTCGGACTGCTGCGGTACGCCTCCGCCCGGAACGAGCTCGGCGGCCGCCTGCTCCAGTTCCTGTCGGCGCAGTTCGCCGCCCTCGATCAGGTACGTGTCGGGCAGGGGCTGTGCCGGAAGCCCCCAGGTGCCGGCGCGGGTCCGCACGCCGATGTCACGGCTGACGACGATCACCTCCGCGGGAGCGACGGCCTGGCGTAGACGCAGCGCCGCAGCCACCAATTCATCGTCCGGCACAGGAAGGCGAGCGTGTCCGGGCTCATCGGCCGCGATGAACACGGGGGTTCCGTCGTCCGCGGCCGCTTTCTCGGGCCCCGCTTCCAGCACCGTTTCCAGCAGCCGGAACACGCCGCGCGCCCGTCGGGAGATCTTCCTGTCTCCGGTCTGGTAGCTCTTGGTGTCGATCTCGTCGACCACGACGTGCGGGACCATGACCGTGGTGCCCTTCCCGAGCACCTTCTGCCAGGGGATCTTGTCGAACCGCGTGAAGTGCAGTGTGGTGTTCGTGTCCAGCACCGCGTAGCGCACGGAATCGGCGGGCCCGTATCGCTCCTGCAGGGCACGTACCCGGTTCGCCACGGATCTGAAGTAGTCCCGGAGCTCGGTGATTTCCGAGTACATCATCAGCCGGGCCTCGTCCAGCGGCGCGGTGAGGATCGCCCGGTAGCGGCCCGCGCGGAGTTGTCCCGCGATCTCCCGGTCGCTGAACCGCCGGTTGAGCTCCTCGGCGGCCAGCCAGGTCCACTCGTCGTACCGCTTGCGCACGGCCCGCATCTCGGCCTCGGCTTCCGCGCCGGTCCTCACCGCGGGAGGAATCCGGTTGGAGACGTCGTTGAGGCTCCCGGCCAGGAGCTCGTTCTCCAGGAAGTCGATGGCGTCGGTGCAGGTCGTTCCGGCTCTCAGCATGCCCTTGTTCTTTTCCCCCGGTGGAGCACGGTGCTGCGTTTCGTCCGGCGCGTTTTGCCAGCGCCAGCACCGCGAATCCTGTCCGAAGGGGGGCGCCCCGTCCAGGGGGTGACGGGGCGCCCCCGAGGGGCGTGCCTTACGGGCGAGAGGGCAGATCGGGCTCGAGACCGCGGGGGCACCCATTCGCACCACTGGCGGCGTTGCCCCCCCCCGCACCTGGGACGAGCGCTCGGCTTGTCTCGGGGGGGCATCGAGCGCAACGGTGCTTCGACGTTCCCTCAAGCGCGAGGGTGAGAGGCGACGTTGCCTCAGATGGTCGGGGTGTCGTCGACAACCGGCCGGTGGATCTCGACGACCGGCTTCCAGCCCGCGGTGAACTCGATGAAGTCCGCACGGGTGGGGTAGGTGTCGATCGCGCGACGGTCACGCTTGGGGGTGTCGCCCCCCTTGCGCCCGCGGGGAACCTGCTCCTCGAAGATGTCGACCTTGACGTCGGGCACCTCCTTGAGGCCCTGGCGCCAGATCTGCACAACGTCGGCGCCGAACGCCTGCCGGGCAGCGGCGTAAAGGGCCGAGAGGGCCCCCTTGTCCCCGCTGGGAACGAACAGGGCCAGGTCCAGCACGACACCGGCGGACTGGAGGACCTCGATGGTCGCCGAGCCGTTCTCGTCGGCCACGTAGATTCCGGCTTCGGTCTCGTCGTCAGGGAGGCAGGAGACCTCTTCCTGGAATATGGTTCGCGCTGTTATCGCACCACCCTCGAAATTCTCACCGGGCTTGGTCAGAAAAGCAGGGACATAGCAGCCGGGAAGCTTGAGTTCTGCCGTGTTGGCGGAAACGAAGAGCTTGTCCTTCACGTCGAGCTTCGTCACCTCTTCCAATGAGAGGCGGCGAGCGGCGATCTTCTCCGTGTTCACGATTTCCCTTTCAGGTTGCTCTATCCCTCAGAAAGAGGACGCTACCACGAAACCGTGAGGTCAACTGCCCGGTAATCGGTGGGTAAATGGCCTCCAGAGACCTGCGCGGAGGAGGCCGGAGCGAGTCCCGCTCGGTCGGGGAACACGCACCCGCTGGGTAGTGTCTCTCGTCATGGTGTGGGGGATCAAATGACGGTTGCAATTCGGTGCGTTGGGTGGCGTGAAGGAACTAAAAGAGAGTTTTCGGTACACAGTAGGCACGGCGGTCCGAAGTGCGAGGGTTCGTACCTCCGCGCCGTCCCGAGGGTGTGGTGCGAGGTTCGGTGGGCGGCGCGGACACCGCAGGGGATCAGTAGGGGACCGGAGGGAATCCGAAGTCGGCCTCGTCCATGGTGTAGTCGCCGGGCGGCAACTCGGGCCAGGTCTTCTGATCCTCTTCTAAGATCTTCGCCGCGAACTTGTAGGCGTCCTCTCCGTGCTTGGCGATCAACTCGTCCATCAGCTCGGGCTTGATCATGGCTGTTCCCCTCGAGTCCCCAGGAGCGAAGATACCGTCGAGCGCGGCGGCGCTGCCTGGGGCGTGTTCAGGCTGGCGGTATCGGCTCGATCGCGGCGGACACCTCAGCGAGAAGCGACTCGACCGCGGCGTCGGCGTAACCGTGCCAGGACTACCCGGACGAGTCCCCGATCGGTCCCATGATCCGCTCGTACAGGGCCAGCCCGGCCACCAGGGACAGGACGCTTCTCGTGGCCAGGTAGGGCCCCACGTCCTGGATTCCCGGTACCGTGCGATCAGTCGGCTTCGGCCCGCCTTTCGAGCCGGGTGCCCTGGCGGAGGGTGATCGACATCAGGTCGCTGGGGGCGTCCAGTTCCAGGCGGTGCCAGCGGCCGCGAGGGATGATCACGGCGGCGCCTGCCCGCAGTCGCACCATGCCCTCGGCCCCGCCGGGCGCGTCGGGACGGAAGTAGAGGCGCATGCCGCCGGTCAGGCAGCACACCGCTTCGTCCGCCTCAGGGTGCATCTCCCAGTGGTCGGCGTGAACGTCGGCGTCGGTCTCGACGTGGAACGTGGCGAGCTGCCAGGTGCCGGAGCCGCTGCTCGTCATCTGTCGTTCGACGGCTCGGACTTCGCCGTCATGGTGGAATCGCAGCGCCGAGGCGAACAGGTCGACGGTGGTGGTCGTCATGACGGAGTTCCTTCCAGCTGGTTCTCTGCGGGATCGGTGGATCGGGGGACAGTGGTGGCGGCTCGGCGGCGTGGCAGTACGCCGATGGCCACGACCGCCGCGAGCACGTACAGGGCGGCAGCGATGGCCAGGCCCAGGGCGTAGCCGTCGTTGAGCGCGACGGGGGTGGCGGTCGAGCCGGAGTGGCGTGCGGCGATGGTGGCCAGGGCGGCCAGGCCGATGCAGCCGCCGAGTTGGCGGGAGCTGTTCATGAGGCCACCGGCCATGCCCGCCTCCCGCGGAGCGACGCCGGTGGTGGCGGCTGCGGCCACCGGAGCAAGGACCAGCCCGGTGC
The DNA here is from genome assembly GCF_044903645.1 of Streptomyces sp. NPDC002176. Lineage (NCBI taxonomy): Bacteria > Bacillati > Actinomycetota > Actinomycetes > Kitasatosporales > Streptomycetaceae > Streptomyces > Streptomyces sp. NPDC002176. The sequence goes on along the minus strand of NZ_JBJDQW010000001.1, from coordinate 450,772 downwards.
CGAAGCTGGTGACGAGGGACGGGCCGAGCACGTCGGTGACGAAGCTGCCGTCGGCGCTGATGAGGGCGAACCAGGCCAGGCCCGCGGCGGCCAGCAACGCGCCGGGCGCCAAGGCCGCGCGGGGGGTACGGGAGGCCGTGACGCGGGTGGCGACCACGGTTCCCGCGACCAGCCCCAGGGAGAAGGGCAGGAACGCGGTGCCGGTCGCCGCCGCGCCCATGCCCAGGACCTGCTGCATGTACAGGGACACGAAGTAGAACGCCGCGAATTGCCCGGCCGCGGCCAGGAGCACCAGTACGTTTGCGCCCGCGACCCAGCGGCTGTGCAGCAGCCCGAGGCGCAACAGCGGTGCGACGACCCTCGTCTCGGCGAAGACGAAGCTGCCCAGCAGCACCGCTGCGGCGGCGAGCGTCGCCCAGGTGGTGGGGGAGCCCCAGCCCAGGGTGTCGGTGCGGACGACGCCGAGCACCAACAGCCCGACTCCGCCTGTCGCCAGGACGGCGCCCAGTGCGTCCAGCCTCTCGCGCCGGGCAGGTTCAGGTGCTCCGGCGGACACCCCCGCGGGGATGAAGGCGAGAGCCGCCGCGACGATGGGCAGGTTGATCAGCATGACCCAGCGCCAGCTCGCGTACTCGGTCAGCAGTCCACCCGCCAGCACGCCCAGCGCGCCGCCCGCGGCGTTCACCGCGCTCCACACCCCCAACGCCCGTACCCGCCGCGGGCCTTCGGTGAAGGTGGTGGTGAGCATCGCGAGCGCGGCCGGTGCCACCGCGGCGGCGCCCAGGCCCTGACCGGCGCGCGCGGCGATCAGCTGCCAGGGGGCCTGGGCCAGGCCGCCCACCAGGGAGCACAGCCCGAAGACGCTCAGCCCCAGCACGAACATCCGGCGTCGGCCGTACAGATCGCAAGCGCGTCCCCCCAGCAGCAGGAACCCGCCGAACGTGAGCGCGTACACGTGCACGACCCATGACAGGTCGAGCGGCGCGAACCCCAGCGCCGTGCGGATCGCGGGTAACGCGACGTTGACCACGGACATGTCCAGGGCGACGACGAACTGGGCGACGGCAGCTGCCGCCAGCACCACTCCGGGCCTCCCGCGAGAGTTTCTATACATGTAAGAAAACATAGTGCCGAGGTTCGCCGTTGTCGACAGCTGGGGAATGATGGGCGGCATGCCGCAGCCGTCCGTACCGCGTAAGTCCCCGGGTCGACCTCCCCGTATCTCTCGCGAGGAGATCATCGAGACAGCCCGCCGGATCGTGGACGAGGGAGGCGTGGCCCGGCTGACCATGCGCCGACTGGCCGCGGAGGTCGGCAGTACGCCGATGGCGCTCTACCACCACGTCCGCGACAAGGAGGAGTTGCTCGTACTCCTGCTGGACGACTACGCCGCCCGGACCCTGCGCAGACCGGAACTGCCCGCCCACCCCCGCGAGCGGATCATCGTGGCCGCCACCGCCATCCACGAGGCGCTCGCCGCCTGTCCCTGGATCGTGGAGGTGCTGACCGCCGACGACCTGCTGTCCACGAGCGCGCTGTGGTTCGTCGAGCAGATCGTCGACGGCCTGGTCGAATGCGGCCTCTCCCTCGACCGGGCCGTGCACGGCTACCGTGCGATCTGGTACTACACCGCCGGAGAGATCGTGGTCAGGACGACAGCGGCCCGACGGCGCGCGGACGATGACCGTGCGACCTACCGTGAGCAGGTCTTCGCCGACCTCGACCCGAACGAGCTACCCCGCCTGACACAGGCCGCGGACCGTTGGGCTCCACTGACCGCCGAGGACACGTATCGGGACGGTCTCCGGTCCCTGGTGGACGGCCTGCTGCTGGATTCCTGTCGGAACTGAAGCGGAGAGCTGGGGGCTGCAACAGTCGAAGGTTCCCTGTCCCCGAGGACACTTACCCACGGTCGACAGATCGAGGGTGTGGCTGCCAGGGGTGCCCGATGGCCGGGGCTTTGATGCGTCTAGGGTCGCGTCCATGACGAGGACCACTCCCGCACGGCCGCTGGATGTCGAAGCACTCTTCCCGGAGTTGGCCACCTTTCGGGGAACGACGACTCGGCTCCATCCGCGGCCGGGCAGGCCAGACCCTTCGGTCAGTTCCGTGGGCGGTCCGCTGTTGTGGCCGGTGGACGAGCCTTGGCCGGTGTGCGGCGAGGCACACGGCCGTGGGCGTGGTCGACGCCCGGCTGACATCCACCGCTACCGGCAGGTTCTGGCCTCCGCATGGGCCCGCGAGCAGGCTCCCGGCCCGACGGATGACGAACGGAAGCTCCTGGACGAACTGCACCGGGAGCACCGGATTCCCGGAGCACCCGAGACCGACCCGCTGCCGATGATCGGCCTCGCGCAGCTGTACCGGCGGGATGTGCCAGACCTGCTGGCGGGGCCGGCCGACTGCAATCTGCTTCAAGTGTTCTGGTGTCCCTTCGACGCGCACGGTCCGGGCGGGTACGACCTGGCGCTGCACCTGCGCTGGCGACGCTCGTGGGAGGTTGGCGAGGTGCTGACCGTACCGCCGCAGCCGCTGGTCGTCGGCTCCGATGGCTTCGTGCCCGAGCCCTGTGTGCTGCACCCGGAGCAGGTGTCCACCTACCCGTTCGCCGGCCTTCTGCCGGAGGAACTGTGCGCCCGGATCGACGCCTGGGAGGAAGCCCTTGAAGAGGAAGCTGAGCAGTCGGCGGACGACAGCACGTCCGAACCGCTCGGCTACCACTACGACTTGTCGATCCCGCCAGGCTGGCGCGTGGGCGGCTTCGCCTCCTGGCACGCGACTGACCCCTGTCCCATGGATTGTCCGACCTGCACGACACCGATGCGGCTGCTGCTGACCATCGACAGCTCGGAATGGGACGGCGGCAGCGGCAGCTGGAAACCACTGGAGGACCAGGACCAGCCCACGCACCGTTGTGCCACTCCCACGGAGGTCACTGTGGGCCGCTGGGGTGAGCTCAACGTATTCGCCTGTCCTGACGACCCCGAGCATCCCCACCGCTGGAGCATCCAGTAGCTTGCCGTGCCTCCGGCATACGCAGGGCGGAGGAGGTCAGCTCTGGGCGGTGGGCCGAACGACGATTTCGTTCACGTCGACCTCGGCAGGCTGTTCGATCGCGAACGCGATGGCCCGGGCGATCGCGTCGGGCGGGATCGCGATGTCGTCCCGCATCTTCGTGATCTCCGCTCTGACCTGGCTGTTGGTCGACGCCTCGGCGAAGTCGGTCGCGGTCGCACCAGGCGAGACGGTGGTCACCCGCAAGGAGCCGCCCGCTTCCTGGCGCAGTCCCTCGCAGATGGCCCGGACCGCGAACTTGGTGCCTGCGTAGACGGCCATGGTCGGCACGATGCGGAACGCGGCCGTGGAGGCGGTGGTGATGAAGTGGCCGCTTCCCTGCGCCCGGAAGACCGGCAGCGCGGCGCCGATCCCGTGCAGCACGCCCTTCACGTTGACGTCGACCATGTGGTCCCACTCCTCGACGCGCAGATCGTCGAGAGGCGAGATGGTGCCGACTCCGGCATTGCTGACGAGTACGTCGAGTCGGCCGAAGCGCTCACCGGCCAACGCGACCAGGGCGCGCAGGTCTTCCCGCCGGGTCACGTCGGTGCGAATCTGTACGGCCGTGCCACCCGCCTTCTCGATCCGGGCCACCAGCTCCGCCAGGCGTTCGGACCGGCGCGCACCGAGGACGAGTCGCGCGCCGCGTTCGGCGAGGAGCAGCGCGGTCGCCTCGCCGATGCCGCTGCTGGCTCCCGTGATCGCCACCACTTTGCCGTTGATTCCGGACATGAGTCGCCCTCTCCCTCTTCGGCACCGGGGCCGGGTGCCGGTGTGACCGTGTGCGGCCGTCGGTCATGCCGCGGCCCGTGCTCGCACACCAGTCTGCGAGGGGCTTAGCCTGGTATCCAGACGGCATTTATCCTGGTACTGAAGGTGCCATCCGTCATGGCCACGCAGCCGGACCAACGCCGTCAGCCAAGTGAGTTCCCGCGCGACCGGAGAGAGCGCCACACCCCCTGACGAGGTCGGCTTGCCCCGGACCAGCCGCCGTCGGACTCCGGGACTTTGCCGAGAGGAACTGGCACTGCTGGCCGGGATCAGCGCCACCTGGTACAGATACCTGGAGCAGGGGCGAAAGATCCGCGTCTCCGAACAGGTGCTCAACGCCCTCGCCGTGGCGCTGCGGCTCGACCGGCACGAGCGCGATCACCTTCTCCAGCTCGCCGGTCACGCGCCCGCGCCCGAGGCCGAGGAACGCGAGCCGCTCCCGGCCGAGGTGGGTGCTTTTCGGGTGCGGGTCCGCTGAGGCTTGTCGCGCAGTTCCCCGCGCCCCTAAAAGCACGGCCCCTTGCGCCCCCTGACAAGCACCGGTTGCCCTTGCGCCCCCTGAAAACGGCAGCCCGGAGATGCGGGACTGTGGCCCCAGTACGAGGTGCAGGCCCGCCACAGCGGTCGAAAACGGCTACGGCATCCCCAGCGGGGAGCGGTCGATTACGCGTACACCGCTTTCCACCCGGCCGAACAGCCGGAGCAGACACTGGTCGTCTATGTCGACAGCAGCGAACCGCCCGACAAAAGGCGCAACCCTGACCGGTGACGGACCAAGGCCAACACCCGAACACGGGGGAGGCGGATCATCAACTCCCAGTTGGAGATGATCAGTTAGGCGTGGAGGCCGTGCGCAGTTGCCCCGCGCTCTGCTCTTCACCGGCGGACGGCGGCAGCGTGGTGAGTGCCTGCACCGCGGCGATCATCGCGGCGCGGTGAATCCGCAGGCGTTCCCCGTCCCACGGCGGTTGGTCCGCCAGTGACCGCAGGGCTGGTGAGGCATAGGCCCATGCGGTGGTGAGTCCGAGCAGAAGGGCCAGGATGTCGGCGGGGGTGACCGTCCCGGTGACGATGTTCCGCTGCTGAGCGCTCGCGATGGCGTCGATCTTGGGCACGTAGGCGTCCACCTGAGCCGGTACGGCGTCGGGGCGCTCCAGTTGGGCCCAGCCGGTCAGACGCAGTACCTGGGGGTGTTCCAGGAGGTAGTCGAAGAGCCTGCCCGCGTAGCCGGGGAGGTCGTCGGCGGTGAACGGTACGGCCTGAGCGAGGTCCGCCAGGCTGTTGGCGACGACGAGGTCGAAGAGGTCGTCCTTGTTGCCGAAGTGCACGTAGATCATGCGCTTGTTCGCCTGGGCGGCCTCGGCTATGCGGTCCACGCGGCCACCCGCGAGCCCGAACTGGGCGAACTCGTCGTACGCGGCTTTGAGCAGGCGCTTCTTGGTGGCGGTGGCATCCGGCGGCATGGGTACAGGTTAGTGCGTTGCGTAACCGCACCGTCCACCTGTGCACGAATCGGACCATTCGTGGGCCTCATGACCCCGTGCTACGTTGTACCTATCCAGTTGGTTACCTCTGGTGGACGTGGCTCGCCAGCCCTCCGAGGCGCAGGCGGGCCCCGTGACAGAGGACGCTTCGGCGCCCTACCCCATAAAGCCAGGAGCGAGATCATGAAGGCTGTTGTGATGACCGGTGCGAACCAGCCGTGGGAGGTCCAGGAGGTCCCGACCCCCGTGGCCGAGCCCGGTCAGGTACTGGTGAAGGTCCGCGCGTCGGGCATGTGTTTCACCGACGTGTGGGCCACGCAGGGTTATGGCGGGGACATCTACCCGCAGACCCCGGGCCACGAGGTCGTCGGGGAGATCGTCGCGGTGGGCGACGGTGTGCATGGGCGTGAGGTCGGTGACCGGGTCGGCACGACCTGGGTGCAGTCGGCGTGCGGCCGCTGCGACTACTGCCGCAAGAACCTGCCGTTGACCGGCCAGACCGCGATGAACTGCGTCGCACCGCGCACCACCGGCTTCGCGGCGCAGGGCGGCCACGCCGAGTACATCGCCATCGCGGCCGGGGGCACGGTGCTGCTGCCCGACGACCTGTCGTTCGAGGACGCGGCGCCGATGATGTGCGCCGGGTACACCACATGGAGCGCCCTGCGGGACGCCGACCCGCAGCCGGGGGAGAGGATCGCCGTCGTGGGCATCGGCGGGCTGGGGCACGTGGCCCTGCAGCTCGCCAAGGCGTCGGGCTTCGAGACCATCGCGGTCACGCACTCTCCCGACAAGCACGATCTGGCCGTCGAGCTGGGAGCCGACCACGTCGTCGCGGGCGGCAAGGAGCTGCACGACCTGGGCGGCGCGGACGTCCTGCTCGTCACCACCAACGCCTTCGAGGCGGCGGAAGAGGCGATGGCGGGCCTGCGGCCCGGCGGTCGTGTGGTCTTGAGCGGTCTGGACTTCACCCGGCCGTTCTCCATCTCCTCCGAGGGCATCCCGTTCCACATGATGCGCCAGAAGGTCATCGGCTCCACCCACGGCGGCCAGCACTACCTGTCCGAGGTCGTCGACCTCGCCGGGCAGGGCAAGGTCAAGCCGATCATCGAGACCTTCTCCCTCGACCAGGCCACCGAGGCGTACGACCGTCTCGCCTCGGGCAAGATGCGCTTCCGCGGCGTGTTCCTCCCGCACGGCGCCTGAACCGGCGGGCGCCTGGCCGGCACCCAGGCGCCCCTCGCACCCCCCTCATCGGATTTCAGGCCGAGACGTCACCGCCTCCTCACGGGAACATGATCCGCATGAGCGCATCCCGAAGCACCAGCAGGATCGGCAGAGGCAGGCTCGCGCACCGGCTCATGCCGATGACCGGACGCGACCCGGAGGAGGCCCACCGGGTCGCCACACCGCTGGAGCTGCTGTTCGACCTGACGTTCGTCGTCGCGGTCGGCACCGCGGCCTCCCGGTACGCCGAGCTGCTCGCCGCCGGGCATCCGGCGCAGGCCGTCGTCGCGTTCCTCCTCGCCATGTTCGCGATCTGCGTCGCCTGGATCAGCTTCAGCTGGTTCGCCTCCGCGTTCGGCACGGACGACTGGCTGTACCGGGCACTGACGATGGTGCAGATGACCGGGGTCGTCATCTTCGCGCTCGGCATCCCCGCGATGTTCCACTCCGTCGAGGAAGGCGGTCACCTGGAACTGCGGGTGATGGTCGTCGGCTACATCGTGATGCGCGTCGCCGTGGTGCTCCAGTGGTGGCGCGTGTCCCGGCAGTCCCCCGCGTTCCGCAAGGTGGCCCGGGCCAACATCGTCTGGACCCTGGTCGCCCAGGTCGGCTGGACCGTGATCGGATTCGCCCATCTGCCACTGGTTGCGGTCATCGTCTGCGTCATCGTGATCGGAACCCTGGAGTTGCTGCTGCCGGTGCTCGCCCAGGGCGGCGCCGACACCACGCCCTGGCACCCGCACCATGTCGCCGAGCGCTACAGCCTGTTCGCGATCATCGTGCTGGGCGAGAGCGTCGTCGGCACCGCGGCGTCCTCCGGCGACCTCCTCGGCGGCGACGGCACGCAGTGGACCGGCAACGCCATCGCCGTCATCGTCGCCGGTGTCGGACTGACCTTCGGGATGTGGTGGGTCTACTTCTCCACCCCCTTCGGCGACATCCTCGTCCACCGCCGCAGCCGCGGATACCTCTTCGGCTACGGGCACATCCCCCTGTTCACCGGCATCGCGGGCGTCGGAGCAGGACTCCACGTGGCCGGTCTGTACATCGAACACCACGCACACCTCGGCCCCACCGCCGTCGTACTGTCCCTGGCCCTGCCGACCGGCCTCTACCTGCTCATGGTCTACCTCCTCCACACCCTGCTCCTGTCGGCGGCAGACCGCTTCCACCTCCTCCTCATCGCCCTCACCCTCGCCGTACTCGCGGCGGCGGCACTGCTGTCGGCTGCAGGAGTCTCCGTCGCGGTGTGCCTGCTCGTGGTCATGCTCGCCCCCTACGTCACCGTGATCGGATACGAGACGATCGGCTACCGCCACCAGCAACAGATGCTGGACGAGGTGCGGTCCGGACAGCAGCGAACCAGCTGACCCGCCCCTCAGGCCACGGCACCGAGCGGCTGCTCGGCCCAGATGATCTTGCCTACGTTCTCGTACCGGGCGCCCCAGCGCTCGGCCAGCTGGGAGACCAGGAGGAGGCCGCGGCCGCCCTCGTCGGTGGTGCGGGCGTGGCGCAGGTGGGGGGCCGAGCTGCTGCCGTCGGAGACTTCGCAGGTCAGGTGGCGGTCGTTGATGAGGCGCAGGTGTACCGGCGGCCGGGCGTAGCGGATGGCGTTGGTGACCAGTTCGCTGACGATGAGTTCCGTGGCGAACAGTTCCTCCGTCAGACCCCAGGCGTCGAGTTGCCGGGTGGCCAGGGAACGGGCGGTGGCGACGGCCGCCGGGTCCGAGGGCAGCTCCCACTCGCCCACGGACGACGGGTCCAGGGACCGGGTCCGGGCGATCAGGACGGCCGCGTCTTCCGGTGGATCGGCCGGTACCAGTTGCTCGGTGAGCGTCAGGCTCGCGCTCTGGACGGAATCGGTGGACGCCAGCACCTGCGCGAGGGCGGCGCGTCCGGTGTCGTCGGCGAAAGCCTGCAGCAGTCCCGGTGTGAAGAGCGCCAGACGGCTGCCCTGCGGCAGATGCCGCTCGACTCTGGCGAACGGCGGGCCCGGCCGACCCAGAGGCTCCGCCGCCGGAAGCTCCGGGAACGCCACCGTACCGTCCGGGCGGAGCACGGCCAGCCCCGCCTGCCCGGCCGCCGCCAAGGTGCACCGGCAGGTCACCGGGTCGTAGACCAGGTACAGGCAGGTCGTACCGACGGGGCTGGCAGCCGCCGGATCGGCGCTCTCCGCGTCCATCTGCCGTACGTGGTCGTCGAGCCGGGCCATGACCTCGTCCGGTGCGAGGTCCAGGGCGGCGAGCGTGTGCACAGCCGTCCGTAGTCTGCCCATGGTGGCTGCGGTGCCCATGCCACGGCCCGGCGTACGGCCCACCACGAGCGCGACACGGGCTCCGGGAAGGGCGATGACATCGGTCCAGTCGCCGCCCGCCCCGGAGAGCACCATGTGATGCCCCGCCTCCACCGCCCCGGGAGCGGGCAGGTCCCGCGGTAGCAGGCCGCGCTGCAGCGTGAGCACCGCGTTGTGCTCACGCAGGTGCAGGCGGGCGTTGTCCAGCGCGATGGCAGCGCGCACGGCCAGGTCCTGCGCCAGGGCGAGGTCCTCCTCGTCGAAGGGCCGACCGGGGGACCAGCGGTACAGGGTGACCAGCCCCAGTACGGAGTCCCGCACGACGAGCGGGACCACCATCAGCGAGCGAACCTTCTCGTCCCGCGTCCCCGGACCCCGCCCGGGATCGCCGTGGACCCAGGCACTGTCCTGGTCGACCTCCCGCACCAGGCGTGGCCGACGGTCGATGAGCGCCTGGGCGGCCGGTGCGGCGCCGGGGACGTCGTCGGCCTCGCCGGGCGCGTAGACCCTGGGCTCGGCACCGGCCGACCTGCACCGTGACGCGGCACGACGCAGGGACCATGCTGGCTGTCCGGGGGAGGGGGACATGTCCTGCCCGGTGAGAACCGGCTCGAGAAGGTCTACGGTCACACTGTCGGCGAGCCGGGGCACCGCCATCTCCGCGAGTTCCGTGGCGGTACGCAAGCCGTCCAGCGTCGTCCCGATCCGGGTTCCGGCTTCAGCGGTCAGGGCCAGCCTCTGCTGGGCGCGGTGGTGTTCGGTGACGTCGACGATGGTGTCGGCCACTCCCAGGACGCGCCCGTCCTCGTCCTCCAGCCGGAACGCCGCCGCGGAGTAGATGTGCTCGGTGTCGGGGTCGCCCGGCGGTCGACCGGTCTTCTCGAAGCCGAGGACGGGTTCGCCCGTTTCCAGCACGGTGGTCAGCACCTGCTCGGCATGCTTCGCGCTGAAGGTGGGCCACGCTTCCGTGGGCCGCAGTCCCAGTCCGTGGGTCGCGGTGATGCCCTGCATTCCGTCAGCGGCGGTGTTGAACCGGGTCAGGCGCAGCTCGGGATCAAGAAGGCACAGCCCGATGGGGGAGCGGTTGAACAGGGCGTCCAGCAGAGCCCGGTCGACGGCGGACGTGTCCTCGCGGCCCGGCAGTAGTTCCACCTTCACGTACGCCCCTTCCGGCTTCACCTCCTCGCGGCGCAACCGGATGCGGCAGCCGATGAGGCCGCCATCCCGGTGCCTGACCAGGACGTCGTCGGCGGCAGCAGGGCCTTCACCGAGCAACTCCGCGAGAGGTCGGCCGACAACGAGTTCCGCCGGGTAGCCGAGCAGTTCTTCGGCTGCCGCACTCCACCCCACGACAGTGCCCGCGGTATCGATCAGAAGAGAAGCCCGCTCCTGTGCCGCCTGGCCCGTACCGCCGAGGGGGCGGCTGTCATCTGCCGATCGGTTCATCTCGAGGCCGCTTTCGCATCTCTCATCACCCGATCCGGTGCTCTTACCAGTCTCGCGTGACTGACCCCGCTCCGCGCGGGCACCCCAGCTCTGGACTCCGACCGCCACAGACCCCTTCGGTGCGCGTCCCCGGTCTTGGAACCGGGGACGCGCACCGGGCCGATGGCCGTGTGCCGCTTACTTCACCTGGCCGAAGGGGTCCTCGACGGTGTGGGTGTTGGCGTTGTTCCAGAAGTTCTGGATGAGGTAGCCGTACTCGGGCAGCTCCTTCAGGAACGGGTCGAACATGGCCTCCGCGCTGGGCAGCTTCCAGTCGGCCTGGAGTTCGCAGCCCAGGGCGAAGGTGGTGACCAGTTCGGCCCCGGCGTTCGCCATGCGGGACATCGCCGCCTGGGCCTCGTACTGGTTCCAGGCGCCGCAGGCGTCGACGACGGGGAGGACGCGGTAGCCGTCGTTCAGCATGGACAGGGTCGGCATCGCCGTGCAGGTGCCCATGGTGATCCCGGCGATGATCACGTGCGTACGCCCGGTCCGGGCCATCAGCTCCTCGAGGGCGGAGCGGAAGCTCGGGTCCTCGTAGCAGTTGATGATGCCGGTGCGGCGGTAGATCGGCTCGTCGGGGAAGAGCTCCTTCAGCTCCGGGATCGTGTCGCCGTTCTGCCACTGGGCGTTGGAGGAGCTGAGCAGGACGGGGATGCCGAGGGCCTTGGCGATCCGGCCGAGTCCCAGGACGTTGGCCCGCAGTGTGGCGAGCGACTGGAAGTCCCGGATGCTGGTCATGAGGCCGATCTGATGGTCGATCAGCAGCATGACGCTGTTCTGCGGGGTGGGCTTCTCGTAGGGGGTACGACCGGCTGCGCGGGCCTCGTCGGGGGAGGACGCGCAGGGCTGCACGCCGTCGGTGACGGGGCTGACGATCTCGCGGTTCGACATGAGCTCACTTCCGTTGAAGGTTGTTGCTACAAGTAAAAGAGTAGGAGGGGGAAGGTTGTAGCGTCAACCTCTTGGCTAGGATGGCCTCATGAGCACTCGATGGCTGGACTCACAGGAGATGCGCGCGTGGGTGCGCCTGATCGCTGTCCTGGAACTGCTTCCCGGGGTGCTCGACGCCCAGTTGCGCCGCGACGCGGAGCTGACCCACTTCGACTACCACGTCCTCGTCGTGCTCTCCCAGGCGTCCGAGGGGCAACTGCGCATGACGGCCCTGGCCGAGCGCACCAACGCCACGCTCCCGCGGCTCTCCCACGTGGTGCGCAGGCTGGAGGAACGGGGTCTGGTGGCCCGCTTCCCCTGTCCGGAGGACAAGCGGGCCACCGACGCCCGCCTCACCGAGGCCGGCCGCGAGAAGCTCGCCGCCGCCGCCCCGGGGCACGTGGCCACCGCCCGGTACAACGTCATCGACGCCCTGACCCCGGAACAACTGGACCAACTCGCGGGCATCGCCGACGCCGTCCTCCAACGCCTGGACCCGGACGGCGCGTTGACCCGCCCTTTCGACGGGCGAGCCTGACCGCTGCGGCGCCGGGTGGGTCCGAGGGTCGAGTCACCTCTGGGGCTCCGGTAAGGCCCAGGACAGACACCATCTGACCTGGGCCTTCACGGTTCTGGAGCGCCGCCGGTTCGGGGGTCAGCGCTGGGGTGTGGTGCCCGGACGGAAGGTGACGTTCGGGGTGTAGTAGAAGCCTCCGCCGCTGACCTGGTTGCCGGTGACCGCGACATCGCTCACCGGGGAGACGTTCCCGACCGTGTCCGCGCTGACGCGGACGGCGTTGCGCAGGGCCCCCGACACGCCTGCCACCAGCGTCACCTGGTTGTCGACGATGTCGACCCCGGAGATGGGGTTCGCCCCGACCTGGACCGGCGGCTGGGCGAGCGTCCTGGCGGACATGGAGCTGACGTAGACCCCGCCGACGCTGTTGTTGATCGTGTTGCCGCGGATGGTGATCTCGGTGGTGTTCATCGCACCCACCGCGTCCCACTTGGCCTCGTCCACGGTGTTGCCCTCGATCAGCACACGCGCGTGCACCTGGCCGACCTTCTCGCCGCCGGTGTGCGATCCGACGAGCTTCGCCCAGGACGGCTGGGAGCCGGACTTGCCCGCGTAGTTGTTCAGGACCTGTACGTCCACGGTCGGGGTGCCGTCGGAGGCTCCGGCCCAGGTGTTGTTGGCCAGCGGCAGGTCGAGCTGGACGGCCTCGCCCTGCCACAGGCCCCATGTCGGGTTCTCGACCCAGCCCTTGAAGAAACAGTCCCGGACCGTGCCGCGGCGCACGGCGTTGAGCTCGACCCCGTGCCACCACTTCACGTTCCAGACCGTCACGCCCTGGACCTCCACGTCCTGGGTGTGGGTGAAGGTCAGCACGTTCATCGGCGGGGCCTTGTCGGCACGCGCCCGCTCCGCCCCGGAGTCCTCCCACACCCACGCGGAGATGGGGTCCCACTCGCCACCCTTGACCATGATGTTGCCCGGGGCCGCGTAGCCCTTCGTACCGGCCGGGACATGGTTGAGCAGCATGGTCGCGGCCTTGGCGCCGCTGACCGCGGGCGCGCTGAACGCCCCCTGGCTGTCCGTGGCGTACTCGGGAGTGGGCGAGTGCTGGTTCGTCCGGTCCAGGGTGTACTTCCGTGTCACGGTGGGGAACTTGGCGACGAACCGCGCCCCGGTGGCGTCCAGGACCGTGTTGCCGCCGATGACCAGCGTGTCCAGCAGCGTGTAGGTGGGAACGCCCGTGTATCCGGCCTTCACGATGATCCGGCCCTTGGCGTCGACGCCGTCGGGGCCGATGACGCCCGCCGCCGCGTCGTCCAGCGCCTTGCGCAGCGCCCGGACGTGGGCGGCCTCACCCGTGACGGACGGATTGACGCCCGTGCCCGCGGCCCTGGCCGCCGACGCCGTGCCACCCACGACCGCGACGGCCCCCATCGCCGCGCCCCCGCGCAGCAGCCCCCGCCGACTGGTCTCACCCGCCACTCATGAGTCGTCGGGTGCGCTGCCCACCCACGCGATCGGCTGCACGGGCCGTGGGTGACAGGTGGCTACTTGGGGGCCGTGAACGAGATGGTGCCCGTTCCCTTGAAGTACTTGCCGTCGTCGAGCTTCCCGAGTTCGAGTTCGAACGTCCCCGGCTTGAGCCCCGCACCGATGACGGCCTTCTCACTCGTACGGCACTTGATCGTCCTGGTGCCGATGTCGGTGTTGATTCCGTCGGTTGCCCGTAGCAGCACGGTCATGTCCCGCTTGGGATAGTTGCAGTTCTTGACGGTGAAGTGCACAGCCCCGCCGCCGGTCTTGAACTCGGGTGTCACCCAGAGGTGGCTGTAGTTGAAGTTCACCGTCCGGCTGGCAGCGTGGGCCTGTGCGGCCTGCGTGACGCCGAGAGCGCAGGCGCAGAACAAGGCGACGGAGACTCGGGACAGACGTCGCTTCACGGTACGTGCATGGATCATGCAACCCTCTTCCAAAGGCAGGGCGAGAGGGTCAATCTTCTCGTACCGGGCGTCAGAGAGGCATCACACGCACGAATGACAGTACTCCGACGAAGTTGCCCGTCGAGACTGCCGACAGGTCTCCCGGTACCTGGTTCCCAACGCGTCCGCATCGCGTCGCCCGGGTCATGATGCCCACTCCAGCTCAGGGTGGTTCGCGCGCCGACGCTCCCGGAGCCGTCGTCGCACCACAAGCTCCCGGACGGCGGTCACCGTGAGACCGAACATCGAACACGTGCTCTAATGCAGATATGGGCAATCTCCCCGATGATCTCGTGGCCGCGATCCGGGAGTGGTGCGCCGCCTGCCGGCAGCTCGGCCGTCGACCCAGTACGGCGCTCCGGGGGTGACTGCTTGCCCTGTCTGCCGAGGTGCTGTTCCGCCCGTACTGGCAGGGTCGCACCGGAGCGTGGGCCGCTCTGCGCGGTGGTGCTCATGGCCGCCGGTAGGTGATGAGAGCGGCGTGCGGCGGGATGCTGCCTCTGACGGTCAAGAACGCAGGTGCGACGCCGGGTTCGAGTGGTCACTCGCACGGACGTGAGCGACGTACTCGCTTCGGTGCTGTGTGGGTGACGGTACTGATCTTCCGGGTGCGCAAGTGCAGTACCTATGTCTTATATGAACGCCAAGGGCACGGATGGAAGCCGGGGCCCTGGCCCGTGAGAGCGGGGTGCGAGGGTGTCGGCCGGGCAGGCGTGACGGAAGAGGGTGCCGAAGTGGTGGAAGCGGCTTCGCCGGGCTCCGAGGGCAAGGAGGACGCCGCTGCCCCAGGGGCCTATCAGCAGGAGCTGAAGCGGACGCTCGGCTCCTTTCAGGTCTTCGCGATCTCGTTCGCGTTCATCTCGGTGGCGGTCGGCATCTTCTCGACGTACGACGACGTGCTGCGGAACGCGGGGCCGGTGGGGATCTGGCTGTGGGGCGTCGCGACGGTGGGTCAGGTGCTGGTCGCCCTGGTCGTGGCGCAGCTTGCCGGGCGTATCCCGCTCAGCGGCTCGTCGTACCAGTGGGCCTCACGGCTGGCCAACCCGAAGGTCGGTTGGGGGTTCGGCTGGCTGAGCTTCTGCTACCTGGCCGTCGCGGTGGTGGCGGTGGACAACGCACTCGCGAGTCAGGCGTTCATGCCTCTCGCCGGTATCGGTCCGGACGAGGGCACGGCGCGTGTGATCACCCTGGTGATCCTGCTGGTTCAGGCCGCGGTCGTGGTGGCTTCCACGCGTCTCGTCAGCCTGATCAACACCACCGCGGTGGGGCTGGAGCTGGCGTTGGTCGTGGTGGTGGCGCTCGTCCTTGCCATCGTGGTGGCGGTCACCGGTCGCGGCGCGGCCGGCAATTTGGTCTCACGCGGCGTCACCGAGCATGCCCCGCACTACTTCGACGTCGGTGGCGGGTTGATGATCGCGATGATCATGGGGCTCGCCACGCTGGTCGGCTTCGATTCCGCGGCGAACCTGGCCGAGGAGGCCAAGGACCCCTTCCGCAGCGTCCCGCGCGCGATCGTGGGGTCCGTCCTGGCGGCCGGTGTGCTGGGCATGGTGTTCCTGATCTGCCTCACCGTGGCGATCGAGGACATCCCCAGGATCACCGCGAGCGAGTCGCCCGTTGCGGCGATCATGCGTGAGCGACTGGGGCCGCCGATGGAGAGAGTGCTCCTGGCGGCCGTCGCGATCGCCTTCTTCGGCGCCGGGACGGTGGTGATGACGGCGTGCTCCCGGATGGTCTTCGCCATGTCGCGCGACGGGCGTTTCCCTGCCCACCGGCTCATGCGCCGGGTCAGCCCTCGCACGCAGACGCCGGTCCCCGCGACGGTGCTGATCCTCGTCGTGGGCCTCGCTCTGATGGTCGCGCTGCCGGGCGCCGCGCTGCTGAAGCTGATCACGGCGTCCACGATTCTTCCGGCGATCATCTACGGGGCGACGATCGTCCTGTATCTGGCGGTGCGCCGCCGTCTCGACCGCAGGAAGGGCGCGTTCGACCTCGGGCGGTTCGAGATGCCGGTCGCGGTCTGCGCCCTGCTGTGGACGCTCGTGTCTCTGTTCGTGTTGGTGTCGCCGGCTGAGGCGCTTGTTCCCGTGCTGATCGTGGTGGGCCTGCTCGTGGTGGGTGGGCTCTTCTTCGTCGGCTTGCTGCTGTTCCATCGCTCGGCTCTGGAGACCGAGCCGGACGATGCCAGTGTCCTCGTGCACTGACATCCCCCGGTCGCCTGATCGGTCGCTGCGTACGGGCCGACGGTCCTCGCACTCGACCCCATGGCTTCAGCGGGACGAGCGGGAGTTCCGCTCAGTCGCCGGGCGCCAGCTCGACGCGGATTCCGGCGGCGCGCAGGGCCTGCGACTCGGCCTCCGGGAGCCCGGAGTCGGAGATGACGAGGTCGAAGTCGGTGAGTGGGGCGAGCCGGTAGAGGGCCTGGCGGCCGAACTTGCTGTGGTCCACCAGCAGCACCCGCTTGCGGGCCGACTCCAGGAACGCCCGCTTCACCAGGACCTCTTCCTGGGACTGGTGGTAGCACTGGCCGTTGTCGACCGCCGATGCGGAGATGTACGCGACGTCCGCGCGCAGCGACCGGGCCATGTCGGCGGTGAACATGCCGACGAAGGCGTTGAAGGACGCCTGGTACACCCCGCCGAGGCCGATCACCTGGATCTCCGGCGCACCCGTCAACTCGTTGATCACCTGCAGCGAGTTGGTGATGACCGTGAAGGCCCCCCGCTCGGGGAGGCCCTTCGCGAACGGCATCGCCGTGCTGGAGTCGTCCACGATGACCACCTGGCCGGGTTCGGCCGTGAGCAGGGCGGCAGCACAGATCTGACGCTTCTCGGCGAGCATGGTGCTGCCGCGCCAGCGGGCGTTGGACTCGAAGACGGCACTGGGCGCGGCGGTGGCGCCGCCGCGCACCTTGCGCAGCCAGCCCTCCCGCTCCAGCTCGTCCAGATCACGGTGAATGGTCATCTGGCTCACGCCGAAGGCGGAGACCAGTTCGTCGATGCTGGCCTGGCCCTGCTGGAGCACCAGGTCCGCGATGCCGGACCTCCGGGCCCTGGGGCCTGCCTTTCCACCGTGCTCGCTCACTGTCCTCCTTCGCTCGCCCGCGCGGTCAGCCGTGCGAGTTTACCTGTCGCCGGTGAGGCCGGGGACGATCTGGATCTTGCGTCCGGAGCCCTTGGAGAAGGTGTCCAGGGCTTCCTGGTAGCCGTCCAGTCCGAACCGGTGGGTGATCATTGTGTCGCAGTCGATCCACCCCTGGCCCAGCAGATCGACGGCGCGGCCGTAGCTGTGCAGGATGGCCATGCTGCCGACGATGCGTATCTCGTCGTTGTAGATGCGGAACGGCGAGAACTTGGCGACATCCTGGTCCGGGGCGCAGCCGAACTGCTGGAAGGTCCCGCCGCGCCGCACGCGGGTGAACGCGTCCTCGATGGCCGGGACGGCTCCGGTGCAGTCGACGACCACCTCCCAGCCCTTGCCGACGCGCGGGAGTGCGTCGGCGGAGGTCGCCGTCCGGTCGGCGCCGAGCCGACTCGCGACGGCGAGCCGGTCCGCGTTCAGGTCCACGACCGAGACGGACGCGGCACCGTTACGCAGAGCGGTCTGCAGGTAGAGCAGGCCCATGGTGCCCGCGCCGTAGATCAGGAAGTGGTCCCCGACGGCGGGAGCCACCACGTCGATGCCGTGCACGATGGTGGAGAGCGGCTCGATCAGCGGCGCGTGGTCGAGGTCGAGATCCTCGGGCAGGCGATGGATGTTGGCGGCCGGAACCTTGACGTATTCGGCGGCCGCGCCGTCCTGCGTGATGCCGATGGTCCGCCAGCTCTCGCAGAGGTTGCCGCGCCCGATGGCGCAGAAGTGGCAGGAGCCGCAGTAGATCGCCGGGTCGGCGGCCACGCGGTCACCGACCGCGAGGCCCGACACGGACCTGCCGACCTCGACGATCTCGCCGGAGAACTCGTGGCCCGGCACGACCGGGTAGACGGTGGGTCCGAACTCTCCCGCCAGCATGTGCACATCGGTACCGCACAGGCCGACCGCCCGTACCTTCACGATGACGTCCTCGGGGCCCGCGACCGGGTCGGGCCTGGTCGTGACGTCGAGCTGTCCGGGTGCCTGGATGACGACGGCGCGCATGTGGTTCTCCTCAGCGGTTCTGTTGGCGGATGTGCGGGACTTCTGACGGCGGCCGCCCCGTGGCCGTACCGCAGGTGTGCTGACTTCGGCGGATGTTCAGGCCGCGCCGAGGAAGCGGGCCTCCACGCGCTTGATCTTCTCCACCTTGGGCGCGGAGCCGCCCCCGGCGAACTCCGAGCCGAGCCAGTGCTCCAGGCACTGCTTGGCACTCTCCACGCCCATCGTGCGGTGCCCGAAGCAGGCGATCTGGGCGTCGTTGGACTTGCGGGCCCGCTCGGCGCTGTAGGTGTCGGGGATCTGCGCGGCCCGCACGCCGGGCACCTTGTTCGCGGTGATGGCCATGCCGATGCCGGTGCCGCACACGAGCACGGCGCGCTCGTAGGTACCGGCCGCGACGGCCTCGGCGACCCGGGCGGCGACCTCCGGGTAGTCCTCGGCGGGGGAGGCGGACAGGTCGACGACTTCGTGGCCGAGATCGCGCAGGTGCTGCGCGAGGGTGTCCTTGAGAGCGGCGCCCACCTCGTCGGCGCCTACAGCGATGGGGAGGTGAGCCGGGCTCTGCGGGGAGGCGGTGGTCATGACTGGTCCTTCGCTGTGGGGGAGGGGGACGGGGTCGGGTGGCCGACGGGGGAGAGGGCCGCTGCCTCTACCTCGTCGAGTACGGCGGCGAGGGCCGCGGGATCGTGCGCCCGGCGGCCCAGGAAGAGTCCGTCGACGGGCGCGCCCGCGTCGAGCAGGTCGCGGTAGGTGCCGGGGCCTGCCGAGCCGCCGTAGAGGATGCGGCCGCGCACGCCGGAGCCGGTCAGGTACTCGGCCACGGCCCTGGTGACGGTCCGGACGCGGGCCGCCGGGGCGGGCCGGTCGGCGCCGATGGCCCAGACGGGTTCGTAGGCGACGAGGATGTCGCTGCCGGGCGCGGCTCCCGCGACGGCCGCCCGCACCTGACGGAGCGTCTGGGCGATCGCCAGGTCGGCGTCGTGCTCCGCGTCGTCACCGACGCAGATCACCGGCACCAGGCCGTGCTCCAGCGCCGCGGTGGTCCGGGCCTGCACGGTCGCGTCGGTCTCCCCGAAGTGGCGGCGGCGCTCCGCATGCCCGATCTCGGCGTACGTACAACCCAGTTCGGCGAGCTGGGCGGCGGAGACCTCGCCCGTCCAGGGACCCTCCCCCGCCCAGTGCACGTGCTGGCTTCCGTAGCCGACGGGGGTACCCGCCAGCAGGTCGCGCGCGTCCGGCAGGCAGATGTAGGAGGGGAGTACGAAGAGTTCGGTGTGCGCGGGGCGTGAGCGGGCGAGGGCGGCGACATCCGCGAGCCACGCCGCGGTGCGGGCCACGCCCATGTACAGCTTGAGGGAGACGCCGACGACGGGCTGCCCGGAGGGGCCGGGGAAGGGAGGGCGGGTCATCGGGCGGCGGGCTCCCGGTGGACCGGTGCGGCACCGATCGCGGTCAGGACCAGGGCGAGGGACGTGGCCCCGGCGTCGGGGTGACCGTGCCCGAGCGAGCCCATCCGGGCCGCGCGTCCCCGCACGGGCTTCAGGTCGGCGCTGGCCTCGGCGCCACGGGTGGCGGCCGCCGCGGCTGCCCGCCAGGCAGCTCCCGGCGAGCCGTCGCCGTCCGCTCCCGCGTGCACGCGGAGTTCGGCGCTGAACGGGCCGAGCGCGTCGAGCATGGTCTTGTCACCGACCCGGGCGCCGCCGAGCGCGGAGACGGCTTCCATCGCGGCGTCCGCGGCGTCGGCGAGGAGACTCACGGTGATCCGGGTCGTGCCGGTACGTGCGGCACGGGTCAGGGTCGCGCCGGTCTCGGTCAGCAGCGCGCCGTACAGTGCCCCGGAGGCTCCGCCGGAGGCGTCGGCAAGGGCGAGGCCGGCCGCGAGCAGGGTGCGCCCAGCGGAGTCGGTGCCGAGCGGCGCGGTCTCGGTCTCGCGTGCGCGGGCCACGGCGGCGCCGAGCCCGCGGACGATGCCGCGGCCGTGGTCGCCGTCACCGGCCACCGCGTCGAGGCGGCCGAGGTGCTCCTCGTGCTCGCGGACGGAATCGAGCGCCGCGCGCAGCAGGCGGGTGACCGGGCCGTCCTCCGCGGCAGGGGCGGCGTCGGCGGTGCCGGGGCCGGTGTCTTCCGCGGCCGCGGCCGAGCCCGCTCGGGGCGGCTGTCGCGGGACTGGGCCGCGCTCGGCGTCGGTGCCTGGGGCGAGCCGATAGGCGGGCGTGTCGCAGGGTGCCCCGTACAACTCGGCGAGTTCGTCGTCGAGGGCCATCAGCGACAGCGATATCCCGGCCATGTCGAAGGACGTGACGTACTCGCCGACCTCGGGCAGGTACGGTCGCAGACCAGCCTCCGCCAGCCGACGGGCCACCTGCGCGTAACAGGCGAAGAGCTGCTCCCCCTTGGTCGCGCCCAGCCCGTTCAGCAGGACCGCCACCCTGTCCGAGCCCCCGGACAGCGGCAGTTCGGGCAGCAGCCGGTCGACCAGCGCGTCGGCGACGCCGCGCGGACCGCTGCGGGGACCGGTGCGCAGGCCCGGTTCGCCGTGGATGCCCATGCCCCACTCCATGGTTCCGTCAGCGACCTCGAAAAGAGGCTCTGCCGCGCCGGGAAGGGTGCAGCCGGCGAAGGCGGCGCCGAAGGTCCTGGTCATGCTGTTGGCGCGGGCGGCGAGACCGGCGACAGTGTCGAGGTCGTCACCGCGCTCGGCCGCGGCACCGGCCACCTTGAAGACGAAGAAGCCGCCCGCCACGCCCCGTCGGTCGAGCGACGGGTCCACCGGTCCCTCGCCTGCCGGGGGCCGACCGCTCGCCACGTCGTCCGTGACCACGACGAAACGGCTCTCGATCCCCTCAGCGGCCAGGCGGCGCGCGGCGAGTCCGAAGTGCATGACGTCACCGCTGTAGTTGCCGCAGGCGAGCAGGATGCCCGCACCCCCGTCCGCGGCGCGCGCGGTGCGGTATATCTGCTCGGCACTGGGACTGGCGAAGACCTCGCCCACGGCGGCGGCGCTGGCGAGGCCGGGGCCGACCAGCCCCGCGAACGCCGGATAGTGGCCCGAGCCCCCGCCGATGACGACGGCCACGGAGCCCGCCCTCGGCGCGTGCCGGTCGATCACTCCGTAAGCATCGGGCACCCGGCGCACCGTGCGGGCGTACGCGCCCGTCAGGCCCTCGATCCAGTCTTCACGGAAGGTGTCCGGGTCGTAGCCGAGCCCTCGGGTCGATGGGGTCATCACGTCTCACTCCCATGTGCCGTCGCTGTGATAACTCTGTTTCATTTAATACGGCGATCATCGTCATGTCACCCCCTCGGCGGCCTGGACTTTGCCTGACAGGCCAGGCATCTAGCCTTCTGAACTGGATGTTTGACGCATGTGCTCCGTCCCGGAGGGACAGGTCATCTGAACTTCTCAAAATCTCATGACCGCGTCTTGAAATGAGAAGTTCACATCCTCCATGATGCGCAGGACTCTCAGGCCCCTGGCATCTCGCACCTCGCACCGAAGGAGCAGCGACGTGGCGTCCCCTTCTTTCCCGGTCGGAGCACCCCCACCCCAGGCACCGCTGCTGGAACGCCTCGGCATCCCCCGGGCCCTGGTCTACGGCTACCTCGGCGTACTGCTGTTCATGGTCGGCGACGGGGTCGAGTCCGGGTTCATCGCGCCCTACATGGCCGACCACGGCGCGGGTACGGAGATCCGCGCCTCGTACGTGATCACGGCCTATGGCGTCACCGTCATGCTGGCCTCGTGGCTGTCCGGTGCCCTGTCCCAACTCTGGGGGCCTCGGCGGGTGATGCAGCTCGGTCTCGCCGTCTGGATCGTCTTCGACGTCCTGTACCTGGCCCTCGCGCTGGCACCCGGGAACTACGGGCTGATGCTGGTCTTCTACGGCCTGCGGGGCTTCGGCTATCCCCTGTTCGCCTTCGGCTTCCTGGTGTGGATCACTGCCACCGCGCCGGCGGCCCGCATGGGAACGGCGGTGGGCTGGTTCTACGTGGCGTTCACCGGCGGCCTGCCCACGCTCGGTTCACTCGTGGCGAGCGTCACCAACCCCCTGCTCGGCGAGTTCGGGACGCTGTGGGTGGCGCTCGGCATCATCACGCTGGGCGGCGCGTGCTGCCTGCTCGGCGTACGGGAGCGCACAGGGTTTGGACGGCTCGCGGAGCCGGACGTCAGGCCCGTCCAGTCCCTGGTCTCCAGCCTCTCCATCGCCTGGCAGCGTCCCCGGGTGGCGGTCGGATGCCTGGTGCGCATCATCAACACCGCACCGGAGTTCGGCTTCCTCGTCTTCCTGCCCACCTTCTTCGGCGAGCGCCTCGGCTTCGGAGAAGGCCGCTGGCTGACGCTGCTGGCGGTCATCTACGGCACCAACGTCTTCGCCAACCTGCTCTTCGGAGCGGTGGGGGATCGCTTCGGCTGGCGCCGGACGATCGCCCTGTTCGGCGGGCTCGGCTGCGCCCTCACCACGCTTCTGCTCTACTTCGTCCCCCTGGCCGCCGGCAGCCACTACTGGGTGGCGGTCGTGGTCGGCATGCTCTACGGCATCGCGCTGGCCGGATTCGTGCCGATCTCGGCGCTCATCCCGGCGCTGGCCCCGGAGAACAGGGGCGGCGCGATGGCACTGCTCAACCTGGGGGCGGGCGGCGCCGCGTTCATCGGCCCGGCCATCGTCAGCGTCCTGCTCGGACCGCTCGGGGCGGGCGGCGTGGTGATCGTCTTCGCCGCCCTGTACGTCCTGGCCGCTGTCCTGACCATGTTCCTGAAGGTGCCCGAAGAGGTGAGCGGCGACGACCGCCAGGCGCCGCCCGGGAGCCTGACACCACATCACCCGGAAACGGGAGCGGTCGTTCCGTAGACAGGCGGAATCCCGGCGGCGGGAATCGCGATCACGACTTCAGTGAGACGCGGAGGACGCGAAGAGGCGGTGGAGCGGGAGGCGGCAGCGACTCACGGCCTGAGTCTCCCGCCACCTGCTGCACCTCCCTCTCCCCGACAGGTGCGCACCTTCCCCTAGGAGGCGACCCAGGTGCTGGTCATGCCGATCACCTTCGCGCCGTCAGGGTCGGCCAGCTTGGCTGCGACGAAGGCCCGGGCGCCGTCGGAGGTCTGAACACGTAGTGGCGGCTGCTCGGCGTCGAGCGCCGCGACCACGACCGCGGCGGCGTCCTGCGCGGACTGGGCGGCGGCGAACGCTCCGGCGGTGCGGGTCAGGTAGGCGTCCATCGCCGGGGCGTACGGGCCCATGCGCTCCGCGAGGGCGGCCCTGTCGTCGGGGATGCCGACGTTGGCGACGAATTCGCTCGCCACCGCACCGGGCTCGACAAGGGTGACGCCCACTCCGACGGTGGCGGCTACGGGGGCGAGTGACTCGAGGTAGCCCTCGACGGCGAACTTGGCCGCGCAGTACGCCTCGTTGAAGGGCTGCCCGACGATTCCGCCGACGCTGGAGACGGCGAGGACCCGCCCTCCGCTCGCCCGCAGATGGGGAAGTGCGGCGGAGGTCGTGTTCAGGACACCGAAGAAGTTGACCTCCATGACGCGGCGGGCGGCCTCGACCCCGTCCGTCTCCAGCGTGCCGACGTGTCCGGAACCGGCGTTGTTGATCAGGGCGTGCAGTGTGCCGTGCTCGGCCACGACCGCTTCCAGGCACTCCCGCACGGAGGCGGGGTCGGTGACGTCCAGTTTCCGGACCTCGATCCGCTCGGCCACTCCCGCCGCGACGGCGGCCTCCTCAAGAGCACCGGCCTTGGAGATGTTCCGCATGGTGGCGATCACCTGCCAGTTGGCGCGTGCGGCCGCGAGAGCCGTCTGCAGGCCGATGCCTGTGGATGTACCGGTGATCAGAACGGTCTTGCCGGGCATGTCGAGAACTCGCATTCTTCGGAGCAGTAGTGAACGGGTCCGCCCGTGGACCCGATGGCCCTGGGCTGTGCCTGACCCGCGTTGCAGATCCTCTCGCCTTGAGTGCACTCCAAGGCAAATGCGACACCCACACGAGCAGGACGGCCCGGTCGCCCGCGTGCGGTTCGGCGAAGCCGGCACCCCTGGAGCGTCGAACCGGCCGGACCGAGAAGTGACCAAGAGAGCCGACGAGTTCACCCGCGCGGGGGCCATCTGAAGATCGTCATTGCCGGGGCCAGCCGGTGGCGGAGCTCACCCCGCGCTCGCCGCCCAAGCTGGGCCGCGCAGCGGACGGCGTCCTGGAGGCCGCGACGCCACGGGACCCCGACCAGACGGCGGTCGGGTAGGTGCGCCGACGAAGGTGTCGTGCGGTGAGTTCTTACCGACGGATGACATACCAGAACGTGAGAGCCCACCAAGCGGGACACCGCCTAGCCTGGCCTGGTCATCACCGATGGCCTGCCTGGCGTGCGGACATCCGCGCCGAGGGCAGCACCGCGGTCATAGGAAGCGGCTGCCGCGGAGCGGTGCCCTGACCAAGTTCGGGGCACCGCGCGAAGTACCTCTCCAGCTTCGCCACGAGGCCACCTTAAAACGACCCCCTACCGGGCCGCCTGCTCGTCTGTCAGGAACTCGTCCACCACAACAGCTTTCCGGAGATCGACAACATCGACCCTCGAGGGCTCTGGCGCTCAATCACCCCAGGTCCAAAGCCCCAACCGGTCCGGGAAACCCTTAGCGCCCGATCCGGGACCGACGTTCCTCAGACCCCGTGGACCTGGGGACGGCTGCTTCCGACTGCCCGCTGGTGGTCTGGGTCGCCCAACACAGCGAGTCACTCAGATCACTGGGATTGTGGGCGTGGTAGGAATATTCCCAACGAGTGATTTTTGCGTACATGTCGTTACGTGGGAATTCGATCGGAATCTGTCGACGGGGGGAGCGGTGGTCGCGGCAAGATCACCGTTCGGCCTTTCGGAGTGAGAGCGGGAGAAGTGAGGAACCGAGTGGTTCCGGCGTCCGTACTGGCGGGAGTCGGGTCGTACGTACCGGCCCGCGAGGTGGCCAATGAGGAGCTTGCGGAGCGCTTGGGGCGGTCACCCGAATGGATCTTCCAACGCTCCGGCATCAGGTCCCGGCACGTCGTGGAACCGGGCACCACCAGCGGTGACCTGGCCGTCGCGGCCGGCCGCGAGGCCCTCTCCCGGGCGGCGATCGGCGATGTCGCGGCCGTGGTCGTCGCCACCACGACGCCGGACAGACCGTGCCCCGGCACCGCCCCGAGCGTCGCCTCGCGCCTCGGGATGACCGGGGTGACAGCGCTGGACGTCCAGGCCGTGTGCGCCGGCTTCGTCTACGGACTCGGGGTCGCTCAGGGCCTGATCGCTGCGGGTACGGCCGACAGCGTCCTGGTCGTCGGCACGGACACGCTCTCGCTCAACGTCGCCCCGGACGACCCCACGAGCATGCTCTTCGGAGATGGTGCAGGCGCCGTCGTCCTGCGTGCGGGCCGAGGCGAGGAGTTCGGCGCCCTCGGGACGTGCATCCTGGGCAGTGACGGCGGCGGGCGCGACCTGATCACCGTACGGGGCGGAGGGGCCGAGGAACGCTCGGCGGCCGGTGGCACCCCCGCGGACCCGTACCTGCGCCTTGAGGGGCGCGAGGTGTTCTGGCGGGCCGTGGAGCACATGAGTTCCGCCTCACGCGCGGCGCTGGACGCCGCGCTGTGGAAGCCGGAGGAGGCGGACCGGATCGTCGCGCACCAGGCGAACGCGCGGATCCTGGCCGTGCTCGCGCAGCGGCTGGGCGTCGCGGCGGACCGCGTGCTGTCCGACATCGAGCGGGTCGGCAACACCTCGGCCGCCTCGATTCCGATCCTGCTCGACCGCGCCGACCGCGCGGGAGACCTCGAACCCGGACACCGGGTCCTGCTCACCGCCTTCGGCGGCGGTCTGGCCTGGGGCGCCACCACCCTGGTGTGGCCGTGCCTCGCACGCCCGCACTGACTCGTCCCGCTCATTGAGGAGGAACGGCATGTACGACACCCTGGTCGGCATTCTGACCGGCAGGTTCCAGGTGCGGCCCGAGCTGGTGACCCCCGAGGCCACCCCGCCGGCCCTCGGACTGGACTCGCTGTTCGCGGTGGAGCTGTCCTTCGTGCTGGAGGAGGAGGCCGGGCTGAAGGTCGGCT
Organism: Streptomyces sp. NPDC002176; assembly: GCF_044903645.1. Classification (NCBI taxonomy): domain Bacteria; kingdom Bacillati; phylum Actinomycetota; class Actinomycetes; order Kitasatosporales; family Streptomycetaceae; genus Streptomyces; species Streptomyces sp. NPDC002176. The sequence continues at coordinate 424,805 of NZ_JBJDQW010000001.1, read as the reverse complement.
TCGACGAACTCTCGGAGGCGGGCAGCGTCGCCGAGATCGCACGGCTGATGCAGGACGAGCAGAACAGGCAGGACGCGTCGGTCTGAAACCTGCCGACCGTACCCGCGGGGGGTGTCAAGGGTGGGCGGCGTCCTAGGCCGCGTGCCGAAAGTGGATCTTGGGCTGTGAATGATCTCAGTTCATGGGTCGGGGAGATCTCACGGACGAGCAGTGGGCAGTGCTGGAGCCGTTGTTGCCGGAGGGCGCCAGGGTGGGGCGGCCGCCGGTGTGGCCCCGGCGGCGGTTGCTCGACGGCATACGGTTCCGGGTACGTACCGGTGTTCCGTGGCGGGATGTACCTGCCGAGTACGGGCCGTGGGGCCGGATCTACGACCTGTTCCGCCGATGGCAGCGGAACGGCACCTGGCACCGGATCCTCACCCAGCTCCAATCCCTGGCCGATGCGAGGGGTGCGATCACGTGGGACCTGAACGTCGACTCCACGGTCTGCCGCGCCCACCAGCATGCGGCCGGGGCCCGCAAGCAGGGCGACCTGCAGAAGGAGCCACCAGGCGGCGTGTTCATCGAGCCTCATGATCACGGGCTGGGACGGTCGCGAGGCGGCTTCACCACCAAGCTGCATCTCGCCGTCGAGCAGGGTCAAAAGCCCATGGCGATCGTGGTAACGGCAGGACAGTGCGGGGACTCGCCGCAGTTCGAACCCGTGCTGGCAAAGGTCCGTGTGCCCCGCATCGGGGTGGGCCGGCCGCGTGTCCGTCCCGACCGCGTGCGGGCCGACAAGGCGTACGCGTCCCGCAGGAACCGCGCCTACCTGCGCCGCCGCGGGATCCGCTGCACCATCCCGGAGAAGGCTGACCAGGCACGCAACCGCCGAAAGCTCGGCTCCCGCGGCGGTCGGCCGCCGCGCTTCGACCCGGCCGACTACCGCGAGCGCCATGCGGTCGAGTGCGGGGTCAACCGGCTCAAGAGACACCGAGCCGTCGCCACGCGATACGACAAGCTCGCGGTCCGCTTCGAGGCGACCGTGCTGGTCGCTGCCATCAACGAGTGGCTTTGACATGCATGTTTGTGAGGTCTACGAGTTGGACCAGTCGCGAGTGGACAGCACCAACAGATAGCCGTCGGGGTCCTGAAAAGTCATGCCCCAGGTGTCCCAGTACGGATTATGGGCGGCCACTCGCTTCCCGCCGTGCCGCTCGAGCTGCTCCACGAGAGAGTCGGGCACTGGTTCGCCGAGGTAGATGACCAGCAGGTCTTCAACGGTTGGCCGCGGTTCGAAAGGAGCAGCAGGATCGTGAACGAGTTCCAGATGCCAGCCGGCCCCGGGCCAGCCGACCATCAGGAGCGAGCTCCGGCCCGGGGTGCCGTCCGCCGCATGCTGATACAGGACGTCGAGGCCGAGACCTGAAACCCAGAAGCGTTCAGCCGCTCGGAGGTCGTGTGAGGGTCGGGCTATGCGGATGTGAGCTGCGGCGTCGGCCGACATCGTTCTACCTCGTGATAGGGGCAGGCCCAGCATGAACCAGTGGCTGTGTCCGTGGGCTTGGACAGCAGTGAGCTTAGAGATTAAGCGACTGCGTGCCATCGGGCGCTGGTCCTAGTCCTGGTTGCCGACGACTCAATGGTCCTGACCAGCCTTTTCGATACACGGCCTAGGAGCGCCGGAACAGGAGGGCATGCACCGTGAAACGCGATCCGTCGAACTCCGCCCGGCCCTCCGACCGCAGTTCCTTCAGACGGAGCTGCAGGGTCTCCCGGTGGTCGGCGTACGCCAGGAGAGGGATGTCCATCTCGAAGACCTCCAGCGTCTCGACCCCGTAGCCGCGTGCGGTGAGCTCCGTGACGGTTCGGGGGATATCGGCGAGCGAGGAGTGCGCCATGAGCAGGGAGCCGCCCGGCGCCAGGAGTCCGTCGATGCGGTCGACGACGGCGTCGTACACCGCGCGTCCGCCCCTGCGGGCGACGAGGGCCGTCTCCAGCCCATCCGTCCTGGCGTAGCTCGGATCGTGGGGGAGGTGCGGCGGGTTGGTGATCACCAGGTCGAACCGCTCATCGGGCGCGTACTCCTCCAGCGGCGATGTCACACACGTCAGCCGTGCGTGGTCGAGCCCGTTCGCCGTCACGTTGGCCAAGGTCTGGGTGGCGGAGGCGGGGTTGATGTCCAGGGCGGTCACCCGCTCGGCACCGGCCGCGAGCAGGGCGACGCTGTAGAGGCCGGAACCGGCCCCGATGTCCAGGGCGTTGACGCCTTCCAGCACGGGAGCCCCGGCGCTGTCGAGGGCGCTGAGCAGGCTCAGTCCACAGTCGGTCGGGAACAGGACTTCCGAGGGGTCTTCCACCATGAGCCGCAGACGCGTACCGCGGAACTCGAAGATCCCGCACGAGGGCCGGGCCTCCCACAGCGAACCGTTCTCGCCTGCGGGCAGGACGCGGCGTCGTGTCGGCGTTCGGTCGGGAGTACTGGTCATCGGAACGGAACCTTTCGGAAGGGAGGAGGCGGAGGAGGGGATCGCGGGGTTCCACGAGACCGGCGCGCGTCCGGTCCGGCCGGTCACTCGGAGAGGGCGGACAGCACGACGTGTACGGAGTCGTCGGCGATGCGCCGTGCGCGCGATTGCGTGACCAGACCTTCGACATAGCCGAAGTTCCACGCGAGCCGGCCGTGCACGGTGGTCGCCGTCGCCACGACGGCACCCATGACCGAGACGCCCGTGAGGAACTGGGCGCCGTCGATCCGCCAGGATCCTGCCCGATCGGGGAAGTCGTAGCGGCCGACGTTGGACAGACACAGATTGATCGGCCCCTTCTCGTCCATGAACCGCATGAACGACTCGCCGTCCGCCAGCGACCCGGGACCCGCCACGCGCGGCAGGCTGATCGTGGCCAGATGGTCCTGCTGCTTCCGGCGCCGCACCAGGTCCTGGCTGATGTCCCGCGCCATGGTCCACAGCGACCCACCCGGCTCGTACCGGACGCGGGTGGGGACCGTGGCCACGTAGGTGCCGACCTCGTCGGGGAGTACGGGCGGTTCGAGATCGGCGCGGAAGTCGATCGGCGAACCGATCGAGAAGTGCGTGGCGGCCGGGGTGTCCGCGTCCCGGGCGACCGCCGACACCATCGCGGCTGCCAAGGCCCCGTGGACCGTGGTGCCGTGTCGCTTGGCGGCCCGCACCAGACGCTCCAACTGGTCGGCTGTGAGGGACCGGTGCGTCATCCGGGTGCGCCGCCGCTCGAACGGGATGTGCTCGTCGGGGACGATCCGCTGGGCGGGGCGGGTCAGGGACGCTCGTTCCTCCCGGCGCGTCATGGCCCGGAACCCGGCGGCGCCTGCCGCGCCCCGGTGGCGACGCGGGAGCAGGTCGTCCGTCGCGGGGAGGACCCGCCGGGAATCTGTCTGCGGCCTTGCCTCGCGGTCCAGTTGTGCGGCGATCTCGATCCACTCACGGACCAGGGACAGGCACGTCTTGCCGTCGGCGACGACGTGCGAGACCGTCAGCAGCAGATCGTGGAAATCCCCTTCGCCCTCCGTACCTCCCGAGGTGATCACCACCGCGCGCAGCAGTGGCCCGGCCCGCCAGTCCAGGCCCTCCGCGAGTTCGTGGCGGTCGACCTCGTACTGCCACCGGGTGTCGGCGGCCGGGTCGTCCGGGCGTACGCGGACGTGGCGGAGCGGGATCTGTCGTCCGTCCAGGGGGACGAAGGCGGGGCGTGAGCCGGTGCCGTCGTCGGTGACCGCGACGCGCAGCAGGGGGTGTCGTAGCTGCAGGACGTCCAGGGCGCGGCGGTGCAGCGACGGGGACAGGCGTCCGTGGACCCGGGCGCGGGCGATGACGTTGAGCGGCGAGGTCTGGTCTGCGATCCAGTACAACCGCTCCAGAGGACTCAGGTCCCGGCGCACGTCGCCAGGTCCCGCGACCTGCCCGCCCGGGTAGGTGAGGGCCTGCGCGGTCTGCCGGACGAGAACGCGGCGGGGCACCAGCCGGAAGTAGGCGTCGCGGAGCAGACGCCGGTGCGGCCGGGCGCCCTGGGTCAGCCTGTTCATGTCGCGGGAGCCGACCACCATCGCCCGCGCGCGGTCGCGGCGCAGGTCCTCATATACGCGCAGGGCCCGTACCGGGTCGTCGCCGGTCGTCGGGTCGGCCAGTGCCCGGGCCAGGACGACGGCGTCCTCCATGGCGGTGCCCGCGCCCTGGGCGAGCGTGGTCAGCATGGGATGGGCGGCGTCGCCGAGGAGGGTGAGGGGTCCGTCGCCCCACCGCTCCAGGAAGGCCCGGTCGCGCGAGGGGACGGTGAGGATGTCCGCCTCGGGGGTGGCCTCGATCACCGCCCGCACCTCGTCGGCCCACCCCTCGTACGCCCGTCGGACGGCGTCCTTGACGCGCTCCGGGGCGGGTGTACCGGGGTCGGTGCTCATGGCGGCCCACCAGTAGCACCGGCCGTGGCCGATGTCGATCAGGCCGAAGCGCTGCCCGCGACCCCAGTAGTGGCGTACGGCTCCCTCGGTGAGACGCGGGTGCCGGAAGGGGACGATGCCGAGCCGGAAGAGATGGTCACAGTCCCGTGGCTGCTCGGGCCCGACGAGGTGGCGCCGTACAGCCGAGTGGAACCCGTCGGCGCCGACGAGGACATCACCGGTCGCCGAACGGCCGTCCGCGAAGCGGACGGTGACCCCCGGACCCGCGGTGTCGAATCCGGTGGCGGTCGCCCCCAGGTGGACCGGGCAGTCGCCGACTTCGGTCAGCAGGGCCTCCTGGAGGTCCGCACGGCTGAGGCAGAAGCTCCGCGCCCCCGCCCGCTCACATGCTTCCCCGAACGGCAGGTCCCTGATGAGCCGACCGCGCCGGTCCATGATCCTGAACGACTCCACGGTCCGGCCGTGCTTGTCCAGGCCCAGGTCGATGCCGAGGCCGGCCAGAGCGGTGACGGCGTTGCTCATGACCGACAGGCCGGAGCCGACCTCACGCAGCTCGGTGGCGCGTTCGTACACCTCGACGTCGACGCCGACGCGCCTGAGTGCGACCGCGCACGTCAGACCGCCGATGCCGGCGCCGATGACGAGGACTTTAGGAGGACGTCCCGATGGCATGGCGTCAGCCCACCCCGTGGTCGCGGTCGGATGATTCCAGTAGCTCGGCGAGGGTGCTTGCCAGACGGGCCACGTGCGGTTCTTCCATCATCGTGAGGTGGTCCCCGGGGACCCGGACCGTGCGGATCTGTCCGCCGGTCACGGCGCTCCAGCCGTTGCAGGGGTCCTCGTGGCGGGTGCGGGCGGCGCCGTGCATGGCGGCCAGGGAGGTGGGCAGTACCTCGGCGGCCCGGATCAGCGTGAGGTCCTGGTCCTCGCGCGGGGGGCGATAGGCCAGCGTCGCGTGCCAGTTCGCCCGGTAGACGTCGAACAGGCGACGGACGACGGACCCGGTGCTGCCGCCCGGCAGGATGCCCCGCTCGCTCGCCACGCGGGCCATGGACGCGAACCTCTCCTCCGGCGAGCCGGACCCGCCGGGGACGGCGGGAGGGGGCGCCGTGCCGCCGTCGCGCGGCCAGAGCAGTTCGTGGAAGAACCACTCCAGCATGGCCTCGTCGTCGTGCGGGCTGCGTGGTCCCTGCTCCAGGGCGGTGGTGTCCACCACCAGCAGGGTCACCCGCTCGCCCTGCGCCCGCAGTCGGCGGGCGATCTCGAAGGCGACGAAGCCGCCGAAGGACCACCCGCCGATGGTGTACGGGCCGTGCGGGCGCACCTTGCGCAGCGCGGTGAGGTAGCTGCCCGCGAGGTCCTCCACCGTGCGCAGTGGCGTCGTGCCGGGATCGGCTCCGGCGGCCTGGAACGCGTACAGCGGCCGGTCGGCCGGGAAGTGCCGGGCGAACGCCACGTAGCACAGCACGGTGCCCCCCATCGGGTGGACCATGAACAGCGGCGGGCGAGTGCCCTGCGGGCGGAGCGGCACCAAGGGGTCGAACGCGGCCTGCGCCCCGCCGTCGCGCAGCCGGGCAGCGAGCCCGGCGGGGGTGGGCGTCGCGACGAAGTCGGCCAGCGGGAGGTGCACCCGGTAGAGCTGTTCGATCCGGACCACCAGCCGCATCGCGGTCAGCGAGGTGCCGCCGAGGTCGAAGAGGCTGTCGTTCGTCCCCACCGCGTCCAGACCCAGGGTGTCCGCCATCATCTCGGCGAGCGTGCGCTCGTACGTGTCGCGCGGTCCGCTGTCGGGGGCGCGGCCGGGGGCAGCCAGCGGGGTGCGGCGCAGTGCGGCGTCGTCGCGCTTGCCGCTGGGTGTCAGGGGCCACCGGGAGACCCATTGCAGGTGGGAGGGGACCATGTGGGCGGGCAGGACGGTGCGCAACCGCTCGCGGATTCCGGTCAGGTCGTCGTCCGTGCCCTCGCCGAGGAGGAAGGCGGCGAGGAAGGTCTCGCCGTCCGCCCGCTCTCGGGCCACGACCGCGGCGTCGCGCAGGCCGGGACAGCCGTGCGCCAGGCCGGTGACGGCCAGCTCCACCTCGGCCGGTTCCACGCGGAAGCCTCGTACCTTCACCTGCGCGTCGTCACGTCCGAGGAAGACGACGTCGCCGCCTGGAAGCACCATGCCGACGTCGCCCGTGTAGTAGAGCCGGTGGCCCCCGTCCGCGAACGGGTGCGGGAGGAAACGCTCCTTGGTCAGGTCCGGTCGGCCCTCGTAGCCGTCGGCCAGGAAGTTGCCGCCCAGGTAGACGTCGCCCCTGGCCCCGGTCGGCACCGGGCGCATCCGCTTGTCCAGGACGTGCACCTCGGCCCCGTCGAGGGCGCGGCCGATCGGCGGCAGGGCTGGGAAGGTCGCCGGGTCCCCGGTCATGGTGAACGCGGTGACCACGTGCGTCTCGGTGGGGCCGTAGTGGTTTTCCAGGACGACCCCTGGCAGCCCGGCGCAGAACGCTTGGATCTCCGGGGTGACGCGCAGCTGCTCGCCGCAGGTGATGACCGCCCGCAAGGTTGATGGTGTGATGCCCAGCGCTCCTGCGGATTCCGCGAGTTGCTGGAGGGCCACCGGGGGGAGGAAGACCTGCTCGACACGCTCGCGGTCGAGCAGGCGCAGCAGGGCGGCCATGTCGCGCCGCTGCGCGTCGTCGGCCAGGCACAGGGTGCCACCGGAACACAGGGTGGAGAAGATCTCCTGAAAAGAGATGTCGAAGCTCAGCGGCGCGAACTGGAGCGTGACGCCGCCGGGGACGGTGCTGGGCGCCGTCGCCTGCCAGGCCACCAGGGCGGCCAGGGTGCGGTGTGGCATGACGACACCCTTGGGGGTTCCGGTGGAGCCCGAGGTGAACAGGACGTACGCGGTGTCCTTGCCGCCCGGTCCGCCCTCCGCCAGTGAGTTCGGGCCGCCTCCCGCCGACCCGCCCGGCCCCGGCAGGGCGACCGACTCGGCCGGCAGCAGCAGTGCCGGGTCGCCTGCGAGGTGGGCGTGCGCGGCCTCGGCCACGACGCGGAAGGGCCGGGCCTGCTCCACCATGGTGGCCAGCCGGGCCGGCGGATAGCCGACGTCCATCGGGACGACCGCGCATCCGGCGCGCATGACGCCCAGAAGCACCGCCATGGTCAGCGGGGACCGGTTCATGGCGACCCCGATCCGGGCGTTCGCCGGTGCGCCGAGCGCGTACAGTTGCCCGGCCACGTTCTCGGCGGCCTCGGCCAGCTGGGTGTAGCTCCACCGCTCCGCGCCCGCCACCACGGCGGTCGCGTCCGGGGTGCGGGCCGCCTGCTCGGCGAAGCGGGAGACGACCGTGGGGTGCTCCACCGGAGGGGCGAGGACGGGGCGGGGGGCGAGGAAGGCGAAGTCCGGTGCTTCGTACGGCTGTTCCACCAGACGGTGCAGGATGCCCAGGTAGCAGTCCGCGTAGAGGCCGCCCTGCTCGGCCGGGAAGGTCTCCCCGTCGCAGTCGATCCGCAGCCATGTGCCGGTGCCGTCCGGTTCGGTGATCGCGTTCACCAGGAGGCGGAAGTCGTTCTCTTCCCAGGTGCGGAAACTCATGAGGCGCAGACCGGGCAGGCTGAGTACGCGGGAAAGCTGGCGGAAGTGCACGTAGTTGAAGGCGGTGTCCAGCACGGGGCCGCCGTGGTCCTCCTGGATCGCGCTCAGCGGGTAGTGGCGGTGGGGATGGTCCTCCTGTTCCTGACGGAAGCTCGCGCGTGCCACCTCCAGCCAGCTGTCCCGCGCGGTGTCCAGGCGCACGGGCAGGGTGTTCAGGAAGAGTCCGGCGGTGCGCTCCGCACCGGCTGTCCCCGGGCGGCCGTGGGTGATGAGGCCCGTGGTGATGTCACGGGTGCCGGCGAGTGCCGCCAGCGTCAGGGAGTGTGCCGCGAAGAGCACGGACTTGACGGGCAGGGAGTGTTCGGCCGCGAGGCTCCGCACCCGCTCGACGAGGTCGGTGGGCAGGTCGACCCGGTGGGAGGCCGGACGGTGTCCGGTGCCGGGCAGGTGGGGCGAGAACGACTCGACCGGCAGGGGATCGCAGCCGGTCAGCTTCTCGCGCCAGTACCGCCGGGACTCCGGCGAACGCAGGGCGGTTCGCTCCAGTCGCACGTGGGCAGCAGGCGAGGGGGGTACCGATCCGGGTACGGGACCGGTGTCCAGGCCGAGGCCGTGTGCGTAGTCCTGGAGCAGTTCCTGGAGCAGGGTCGCGACGCTGCCGCCGTCGAGGAGTGCGTGGTGGAAGCTGAGGACCAGGTCGACCGCTGCGGGACGCAGGTGGGCGCGGAACAGGTACAGCGGCGGCCGGTCGAACGCGTAGGGGTGACGACGGCGTTCCTCGACGTGCGCGGCCACCTCGGCCTCGGCCGCCGCGTCGTCCAGGGGACGCAGGTCGGTGACTTCTAGGCCGCCGCGCGCCCGGGGCATAACGACCTGCAGCGGTTCGGTGCCGTTCAGGTCGAAGGCCGACCGCAGCGCCGGGTGCCGGGCCACCAGTCGGCCGAAGGCACGGCGGAACTTCTCCTCGTCCCACGGCATCTCCAAGGTGTACCGGAAGACATCCCGGTACCTGGCCGACGACTCGTGCCGACGGCTGTGGTAGAGCAGGCCGAGCTGAAGGCTGGTCAGCGGATGGGCGTCCTCGGCGTCCTGGAGCCGGGCCCGGTCCACGTCGGCCACGAGGGCGAACGGAGCCGGGTCGGCCTCGGCGCCGGACGCGTCGCACTCCTCGGCGTACGGGGCAAGGCCCGCCACCGTCGGGTTCCGCAGGATGTCGGTGAGGGAGAGGCGCAGGCCCCGGGCCTCTGCCTCGGCGCGCACCCTGAGCATGGTGATCGAGTCACCGCCGAGGGCGAAGTAGTCGTCGTGCACCCCCACGGCGTCGTGGCCCAGAACGTGGGCCCAGACCTCGGCGAGGAGCGCCTCGGTCCGGTTGCGTGGATGCTCGCCCCCGCAGGTTCCGGCGGCGGTCCCGGTGGTGTCGTCCGGCGGGGGGAGGGCGCGGCGATCGGCCTTGCCGTTGGGGGACAGAGGGATCGCGTCGATCCGGGTGAAGAACGTCGGGACCATGGACGTCGGCAGCGTCCGCCCGAGCCGCTCGCGCAACAGCGCCGTGTCGACGGCGACCGCGGTCTCGGCGACGTAGTAGCCGACCAGGACGAGTCCCCGGTCGGCGGTGGCGCGTCCCACCACGACGGCGTCGCGCACGCCGGGGACCGCGCGAAGGGCGGCCGCCACCTCGCCGGGCTCGACGCGCTGGCCTCGAATCTTGACCTGGTCGTCGATCCGTCCGAGGTACTCCAGGGTGCCGTCCGCGAGCCACCGGGCCAGGTCGCCGCTGCGGTAGAGGCGGCCGCCCGGCACGAACGGGTCGTCGCCGAACTTCTCGGCGGTCAGTTCCGGGCGGTCGAGGTACCCCCGGGCGACGCCGACTCCGCCGATGCACAACTCGCCGCCGACGCCGACCGGCTGTGGCTGGTCATCGGCGCCCAGCACGTACAGCCTGGTGTTGTCGATCGGCCGGCCGATGGGGACCCGTGCGACGGGGCGGGCGGGGTCGGTCGGGCATTCGTAGTACGAGACGTCGACCGTCGCTTCGGTCGGGCCGTACAGGTTCACGAGCCTGGCCGATCGCTCGGCGCCGCTCTCACGGCGGCACCAGTCGATGAGGCGGTTGAACCGCTCGACCTGTGCCCCGGGCAGGGCCTCGCCGCTGCAGTGGACGTGGCGCAGGGACGCGATGCCCTGACGTGCCTCCGGCGACTCCTCCAGCAGGTCGAGGAACGGGCCGAGCATCGAGGGGACGAAGTGCACGGCGGTGATCCGGTGCTCGCGGACCGCTTGGAGCACCTCGCGCGGGTCGCGCTGGCCGCCGGGCGGCAGCAGAGCCACGGCCGCGCCCTCGACGGCCCACCAGAACAGCTCCCACACCGAGACGTCGAAGGAGACCGGCGTCTTCTGCAGGAGCACGTCCCCTTCTCCGAGCGGGTAGCGGCGCTGCATCCACGCGAGGCGGTTGACCACGCTGTGATGCTCGACCATGACGCCCTTGGGCCGCCCGGTGGAGCCGGAGGTGTAGATGACGTAGGCAAGGTTCCGGGAGGTGGCGACCGGCTCGACCGGGGCTCCGCCGCCGGTCAGCAAGTCGTCGATCGGTCGAGCTGCCACATGTGGGGGGAGGCCGACGGGCTCGCCGTCGACGATCACCGCTTTGGCGCGGCTGTCGCGCAGCAGGAAATCCACGCGCTCGGCCGGGTGGTCGGGGTCCACGGGTACGTAGGCGCCGCCGGCCTTCAGGATGCCGAGCAGCGCGACCGGCAGCCGCGGCCCTCGCTCCATCATCACCGCGACGCGGTCGTCCGGGCCGACGCCGTCCGCCCGCAGCGCGCGGGCTACGCGGTTGGCCCGCTCGTCGAGCTCGGCGTAGGTCAGCGTTCCGCCGGACGCCGTGATGACGGCGGGTCGTTCCGGGTGAGCGGCGGCCCGGGCCTCGAACAACCCGTGCAGGGTGGCCTCGTCCGCATAGGGCGCCCGGGGGCCGTGCGCGCGTCCGGCGGTGAGGTCCCGGTACTCGGCCGGGGCCAGCATGGAGACGTCGCGGATCGGCCGGTCCAGCAGGTCCACCCCGTGCTCGAGGAGTGCCCTGAGCTGACCGGCCGCGGCGGTGACGGGGAGGTCCTCGTCGAAGACGTCGCGGGCATGATCCAGATCGACACGGATGTCGGACGTGTCGTCGAAGGCGGAGACCAGGACGCTCAGTGCCGCCTGGTCGTGCGAGGGGGCCATCAGTGCACTGCGCCGGACGACCCCCGGGACCTCCGGCCGGGACCAGTTCACGGAGGACAGCGTCACGTCGAAGAGCTGCCGCGGGCCCCCGGTCGCCGGGGACGCCTCGCGCAGGATCTCGCCGAGCGGGAGCCGCTCGTGGCGCCGGAGCCGACGGGTCGTGTCCCGGACCTCGGCGAGGAGGTCCCGGACAGTCAACCCGCCCGGTGCCGCGATCCGCAGGGGAAGGGTGTTGGCGAACTGGCCGAGCACGTCCCTGTGCCGCTTCATCGGACGGTTGAGGAAGGGGATGCCGAGCACCGCCTCCTCGCTGCGGTGCAGGCGCGTCAGCCACACGCCGAGCATGGCCGCGACGTAGGTGGAGGGCCAATGGCCCGCGGCGCGGACGCGATCCACCAGGGCACCATCGACGACGAACGAGTGCCGCCCTCGCTCGCGCGGGCCGTCGCTCGTCGTACGGGTGAACAACGCGGGTGTCACGCCCGCGAGGTACTCGCGGTAGAAGGCGCGGTCGCGGTCGCCGTCGGGACCCGTGAGGTAGGTGGCGTCCTCTTCGACGAACGAAAGATAGGACGGGGCTTCCGCGTCGGTCTTCCGTCGGTCGTCTTCCGGGGCGTGGGCGTATTCCCGCAGGATCTCGTGGCCCAGCCGGTCGAGGGTCCAGCCGTCGGCGACGATGTGGTGCGCCTTGATGTGAAGGTGCGTGACGTCCGCGCCCTCCAGGAGGACCGTGGCCTCGACCAGGGGGCCGCCTTCCATGGGCAGGGCGCGCCCCATCGACGTACGCATCCACTCGGCGCGGGCCGTCTCCGGTTCGGGCGCGTTCGAGAGGTCGACCACGGTGACCGGGATCGTCTCCGGCGCCACCCGCTGGAAGGGGACGCCTGCGCTGTCGGCGAACCGCAGCCGGAAGGTCTCGTGCCGGTGCAGCACGTGCTCCGCGCAGGCGGCGAGCCTGAGGTGGTCGACGCCGCCGTGCAGACGCTCGTGGAGCACGCAGTTGAACTGCGGTGATTCCGGCGTTCGGGATCCGACGGACCAGATGTCTCGCTGGTACGACGTCAACGGGTGCGGTGATCCGGGGTGGGTGCTCAACTGTGTGGGTTTCCTTCGAGCCGTACCGGGATCTCCCGGTGGCCGTTGAAGATGAGGGAGGGGAGCGGGGCAAGACGGTCGGGACCGACGGCGAGTCCGAGGCCGGGGAACCGGGAGAAGAGCGCGGACAGCACGATACGGCCTTCCAGCCGGGCGAGTTCGGCCCCCAGGCAGTAGGTGGGGCCGTGGCTGAAGGCCAGATGCTCGCGGACGGTGGGACGGGTGACGTCGAAGAGGTCGGCCCCCTGGCCGTGGACTCCGGGATCGCGGCCGACCGCGGCGTAGTTGATGACGAGGGCGTCGCCCCGCTCGAACGTCAGCCCCGTCGGTTCGTCGTGGAGGTCCTCGGTGGGGAAGCGCATCATGAAGCTGGCCACCGGGGCCTGGTGGCGCAGCGTCTCCTCCACGACCCGATCCCAGCCGACTTGCCCCGACACGGCCAGGTCCCGCTGTTCCGGATGGGTGAGCAGGTTGACCACGGCGTGGTCGAGCAGGTTCGCCGTGGTTCCGTAACCGGCGCCGAGGACCATCCAGATGTTGTCGCCCACCTCACGCTCGTCGAGCAGGCCCTCGCGGTGCGCGTCGACCAGTGCGGTGGCGATGTCGTCGCCGGGCTGCTCGGACTTGAGCACGATCAGCTCCGCGAGGAGTCGCGCGGCCTCCGCCTCGGTGTCACTCGCCTGCTTCGCGCTCAGGTCGGTGGTGAAGACCATGTCGTTGATGGCCTGGAAGCCGTCGTGCATCGATTCCGGCAGGCCGACCAGCGTGGTGACCGTCCGCCACGGCAACCGCGTGGCGAACCGCTTCCGCAGGTCCACGACCCCGTCGGGAGCGAGGGCCGCCTCCCGCGCGAGATCGTCGAGGAGTACGGCGGTGGTCTCCTCGATCCACGGGGCGAGCGCCCGCACGCGGCGGGCGGCGAACGCGGGCACCAGGGGATGACGCAACCGGGTGTGGTCGGGTCCGTGAGCGGTCTGGACGGTGCGGATGTCGACCCAGATCCGCAGGGGCCAGTCGGTGGGGAGGTCGCCGTTGACGAATGCGGGCCAGTGCTGGTGGGCGTCCTTGGAGACCCGCGGGTGGACCAGTAATCGCCGGACGAGTCCCGGGTCGGTCACCGACCACGCCGGTACGCCGCCGGGCAGTTCGACCCGGGCGGCCGGCCCCAGGGTGCGCAGTGCCCCGGCTTCGCCGTGGATGTCCGCGGCGCTGCCGTCCAGGCGGTAGGGGCAGCTGTCGCGGGCGCGGGAGGGAGGGGAGGACATGGCGTACGACCTCGGCGGTGGTAGTCGGTGCTCGGCGCTCAGGGGCGGACGGCGGTCAGGAGTCCGTAGCGGAGTTCCGGTACGTCGAAGAAGAACCAGTGGCCGAGGTCGGCCGCCGCCGCCCACTCGCGCGACGTCTCGCCGCTGGAGTTGTCCGCGGCGTCCCGCCAGCCGCTGATCATGCTGCCGTAGCAGCGCTGGACGTTCTCGGTGATGTCGGTGTGGTCCACCACCTCCAGGCCGGCCTCCCGCAGCAGCTCCCCGTACATGTCGGTGGTCAGCGAGAACTTGAAGTAGGCGTACGCGTCGGCCATGCGGGATGCGTCCGGCCCGGCGAGCTCACCCGCGAGGCTGTGCTCGGCGATGACCAGCCGTCCACCGGGACGGAGGACCCGTGCGATGTGTCCGAGGGCCGCCTTCTTGTCCTTCATGTGCATCAGGGACTCGATGGCGTACGCGCCGTCGAAGGTCCCGTCCTCGAAGGGGTTCTCCATGGCGTCGGCCAGCCGGAACGTTGCCCGTCCCGGAAGGGTCGGCGGCAGGGGGCGGCTGCTGGCGAGGTCCACCTGGTAGTCACTGACGCTGATGCCGGTGATCTGCACGGCATGGCGGGCGATGATGCGCGCCGCGGTGCTGCCGTGGCCGCAACCCACGTCGAGCAGGTGCTGGCCCTCGGCCGGGGCGAGGCGTTCGGTGACGAGGTCCGTCAGCCGGTCGGTCGCCTCCCGCATGGAGCTGTCATCCGCGTCGTCCTCCCAGTAGCCGACGTGGATGTTGCCGCCGAGGGCGTGGTCGTAGACGTCCGTGTGGCGGTCGTAGAAGGTCCCCACGTCGCCGGACGTATGAGGGTTCTGCGTCAGCATGAGGGAGACCTTTCAGGGTGGTCGAGCCACGCGCCGTGGCTGGGGAGGGGTCTGGCCAGCCTGCGCGAACGGCCCTCCGGGAGGTGGGGAGCGTGTCGATGGTGCCAAGCGCGTCGGCCTGAATGCGGCGGATGAGCTGCGATTTCACCGTTTCGGGGACGCGGTCTCACCTGTCCGGCGCAACGGCCGACGGGGGAGCCGCGGAGGGAGCCGTGAGGGGCCGTCGTCGGGCGGAGAAAGGCGTCCCCGGTACACACGCCCGCCGGGCACGCCCGCACTCACCCTCACAAAGGGTGGGTGCGAGGCCGTGCCCGGCGGAACGGATGCGGTGGGATGCGGTGGGTGCGGTCACGCCGTCGGCCCGTACGGACCGACCGGATCAGCTCAGACGCGCCCGAAGAACAGGCTGCCCGGCGCCTCCGGGTCGTTCGACAGGAAGTGCTCACGGACGGCGCGGATGAACTCGTGGCGCGAGATGGCGCCGTCGCCGTCGGTGTCCAGCTTCGTGAACATGTCCATCGCGTCGGGCGCTTCGCTCTTCCACACGTCCCGCAGGAAGCGTGCGAACTCGTCCTTGCTGATCTCGTTGTCGCCGTCGACGTCGATGACGTCGAAGATCGCGTGACCGCCGCCCTCGGTCACGTTGAGACGGCTGGTGTCGACGACGGCGAGTCGGTTGGCGGTGACGAACTGGTCCTTCGTCAGCCGGTCGCCGTCCACGCCCGCGTGGCGCAGAAGCTCCAGCCAGTAGATCTGGCAGAAGGTCTGCAGCGCCCTGGCCCGGCGGTCGTTCTTGTCGAGGCCGTACGCCTGGATGTAGCGGTCGGCGAGCTTCTGGTAGTCCGACCAGTCCAGGTAGCCGTCGTTGTTGGCGTCCATGGTGTCGAAGGTGCGCTCGAGCTTGGTGGTGATGACGTCCTGTACTGCGGCGGTCACGTGTCCTCCTTGGGGACGAAGGGGGGTACACGAGCACCCTTGCGCGAGGTACATTCCGCACAAAAGTGCTCATCCTCGTCTTCCACTCTTTTGGGTCAGGCGGGCCACCCGTAGGAGTGCGTTCGGTAGGGGCCGCTGCGCATACTGAAGTCCGGCCCACGGGAGCGGAACGCCGTGCATGTGCGCCGGGTGTTGTCGTCGGCTCCGGTTGCCGGATTCGCTGCTCACGCCACCGATGCCACCAGGGCAACGGGGCGGAAAGCCCCGCCAGCCCGTCCCGCAGAGCACGGCCCCGTCCGTCTTCCAGCCCTTCTCCCAGTCCTCAACCGGAGTGAACACGTGTTGAAATCGTCGAGTCCGACATCGCCCGCAGGCCGGGCCGTACTCATCACCGGGACCTCCTCCGGCTTGGGGGAAGCCTGCGCGCTCCACATGTCCCGGGTCGGCTTCCACGTTCTCGCCGGGGTCCGCCGCTCCGTGGACGGGGAACGGCTTCGCACGGCGGCGGTCGGCCGACTGACCCCGGTGGTCGTCGACGTGACGGACGAGAAGTCGGTCCGGGCGGCCGCGGACGAGGTGACGGAGCTGCTCGACGGAGCCGGGCTGTGGGGGCTCGTCAACAACGCGGGCATCGCGGTCACGGCTCCCCTGGAATGCGTTCCCATGGAGCAGATGCGTCGGCAGTTGGACATCAACGTGATCGGCCAGGTGCAGATGGTGCAGAGCTTCCTGCCGCTGTTGCGGGTCGGCACCGGCCGGATCGTCAACGTCTCCTCGGGCCTCGGGAACGTCGCCCTGCCCTACCTCGGCGCCTACGCCGCCTCGCAGTTCGCCAAGGAGGCCCTCAGTGACGCGCTCCGCCGCGAGCTCGCCCCCCAGGGCATCCCCGTCGTGGTGATCCAGCCCGGCGCCGTCCTGACCCCCCTCTGGTCCAAGATGTCCGACATGGGCAACCGGGCTCTGGAGGGCGCGCCCGAACTGGTCCGGGAGCTCTACCGCGATTCGTTCCTCGGCTTCATGGAGGCCAATGAGACCTCGGCCCGCAGCAGCCGCACGACCGTCGAGGACGTCGCCCGGGTGATCTTCCGCGCACTGGTCGCCGAGCGGCCCAGGACCCGGTACACCGTCGGCCGCGACGCAACCGGCAGCCGGGTACTGTCCAGGCTGCTGCCCGACCGGGCCCTGGACCGGGTCTTCGGCGGAACGTCGGCGCTGAAGAACCTCAGGAACTGAAAGTCCCTGACCGCCACCGGGATACGGGAATGAGGTGCTGCCCCGGCTGAGGTTGTTGAGTGCTTTGCCCCACAGCTTCACCGCGGCGGCGTCCACGGGGTGGTTCGTCTTGTTGTTGGTGCTGCCGCCTTTGGCGATGTGCTTGTAGCCGAACTTCGAGCTCCCCTCTCGCAGCAGGGAACCGCCAAAGCCCGCCCCTTTGAACCAGTGGACGACCCTTGCCGCCCCAGGGCCGTCCTCTGCCCGGCAATCGAAGCCGCCGCAATCCCAGCCTGGAGGTTTGGGCACCACGCGATACGAGCCGTGTCCCGCGGCGACAGCAGAACCACTCGCGACGGACGAGGCCGTGCACAGCAAGGCAATTCCGATGAATGCAGCACGCATGGAACACCCTCCTGGGGCAGGGGCGTACGTGTCGGCAGACGCGACGTCGGCACGCTAGCTCCCGTTTCTCGGGAGGCAGCCGAGTGGCGCGGTGGCCTCACTCGTAGGGCGTAACCAGCGATGAGTCAGAGCGACGGCGGTGCCTGCCTGCCTGCCAGCCGGGTCGGTTCGGAGAACACCGAGCTGGAGAGGCAAGGGCATGGCGGACATCGTGATCGCGCAGACGACCAGCGACGACGAGGGTCAGGCAAGGGCGCTGGCGCGGGGGGCGGTCGAGAGGAAGTTGGCGGCAGGCGTTCACGTCGACGCCCCGATCACCGCTTCTACTGGTGGAAGGATCAGGTCGAGACGGCGAGGGAGTGGCGGATCTCGTACATGACGACGACAGACCGGCTGCCTGAACTGGAAGCCTGGCTGCACGAGCGGCACCCGTACGACGTTCCCCAATGGATCACTCTGCCGATTACGGGCGGGTCGGAGGCAAACCTCGCGTGGGTCGCTGAGGAGACGACGCGGGTCGTGTAACGGGCGCGATCACTTGAGCTGGCCCGTGTTGTACCGAGGTGGTGGCACGGAGGGCGAGTGGGCGGGCAGGATCAGCGTCATGAAGATTCTGGTACTGGGCGGAATCTGATTTCTCGGAGGAGCAGTTGCCCAGGCCGCACTCGATCGCGGGTGGTCCGCGGACGCCTTCAACAGGGGAAGGTCCGGCACTGCGCCGGACGGAACGCACGAGAATCACGGAGATCGCACCGTGCGCGAAGACCTGGCGCGATTGGGGCAGCAGGGGCCTTGGGGCGCCGTGATCTACACCACGGCCTCCGAGCTTGCCCCGCGCGACGTGCTTGAGGGAGCACGGGCCCTGGAGCCCGTGGCGCGGAAGTACGTCTATATCTCGACCGTGAACGCCTACCGTGGCTGGCCGGACTAGCCGCTAACAGAGTTCTCGGAGTTGCTGGACGCACCGGCAGATGCCGACGTGAACTATGGGCGCCTTCCGACGTATTGGGACGGCCCGGACTGGTACTACGGTCGACAGAAGGCCGGTGCTGAGCGCGCGGCGAAGGAGGCGTTCGGGGCGCCCCGTGTCTCGGTCCTGCGGCCTGGCGTCATCTTGGGGCCCGGCGAATACGTGGGCCGTCTTCCTTGGTGGCTGCGACGCGCTTCAAAGGGTGGCGCGATCCTTGCGCCTGGCCTCTCGAGCAAGACGATCCAACCGGTGGACGTGCGGGACGTGGCAACCTTCGCGCTGGACCAGGCTGCTTCGTCAAGCGGGGGTGAGTTCAACGTGACCGCACCGTTGGGCCACGACACCATGGGCGGCCTTCTCGGTGCCTGCGGCGATGCAACCGGGAGTGCCGGTGAACTTGTCTGGGCGCCTGATGACATGCTCGTGGCTCACGGGGTGCAGCACTGGACCGAGCTCCCGCTCTGGCGCACCCACGCGGGCGTTTGGAACGTCGACTCCTCGGGCGCGCAGGCGGCAGGGCTCGGATGACGACCTCTTGCGCAGACCGTCCGCGACACGTGGGAGTGGATGCAGTCTGGCGGTACGCCCGTCGAGCACCCTCGTTGGGCCGAACATGGGATCTCTGCCGAGAAGGAGGCAGAAATTCTTGCCGAGTTGGGCCGCTGACGATCAACCCTCGATGGCCAGGGGGGAAGTGGATCCGAGCCGGTTCGCCGATGCTTCACTGGTGAACACCTCGACTGTCCACCCGGCGGAACGTCTGCTCTTCCACCGTCGCCGTGGAAGGGGGTTCGCCGGCCGCGGCGGCTAATTCCCGCGCCGCCTTCTCGTACTCCCGGTTGAACCTGTCGTATGTCCAGCCGCGTTCCCAGACCAGCAGTCGGAGCAGCGTCCGTGCCCGCTCTCTCATCTCCAACGACTCCCTTCCAGCCGGAGTTAACGAACGATGCCTCTTCGGCCTGAGTAAGCCTTGCCAACCAGCAATCGCCCAACTTCGGCCATGGGTTGAGATCTTGGAGGCAATTGGGGTCCAGATGACATGCCGGTGATACCTGTGTCACCCGACGAGGTGCAGGTGATACCCCGCGTGACATGGCGGGGCTGGCTCCCCAGGGGAAACCTTGATCTCCACTCGCCGCCTTCGGGTGAAGCACCCCGGGCTGGTGAGATCCGGTCTGCCATCCCCATGAAGCCGAGGCCACCATGAGCCAGAGCACCGCCACCTTGGACTCGAAGCCCACGGAGCCCTTGGACCCCCGTCCTTGCCCTCGGCGCGCTGACGCCGATGTGCCGCTGGAGGAGCACGTCTTTCAAGCGGTGTTCCGGCCCAATCTGTCCATGGTCACGGAAATGCGGGTGTCGACGGCGGCTGTCCTGCGGCGGGTGGGGCTACCGCGATGGCTGATCGGCAACGTGGTCCTGGCGGTGTCGGAACTCGTGACCAACGCGATCGGGCACGGACGGGGTGTCGTCAAGCTGACGATCCACATCGCCGAGGACCTCGTCCTGGTCTCCGTGATCGACAAGAACCCCGCCCCAGCGGTGTTGAGGCAGGTGGGGCCTGACGACACCTCTGGCCGCGGGCTCCTCCTTGTTCAAACCTTGGCCGACGCCTGGGGCAGCGGGGGCAGGAGACCTGGTGTGAGTTCCGCCGAGCCGCGACAGGCGGAGCGACAGAGATAGGCAGCCAGGGTTTTACGAGCGGCCCGGCCCGCGAGCCGACGCAATCGCTGATCACTTACGGCAGGCGATCAAGAAGGGTGAGCACCCCGCAGGGTCATGGCTGTCTGCCCGTCGCATCGCCGTCGAAGCAGGCTGCTCGGAGGCATCAGTCGAGCGGGCATTCCTTGCTCTCCGAGACCTTGAGGCTGAGGGACTTGTGACCTTCAGCCCGTCGTCCGGTCGGCCGCGTGTCGCTGGCGAGGCCGAGAACGCCGACCGGCCGACCCGGATCCCCGCACGCGCGGGGATGTTCCCGTGGTCTTCCCGGCGCCGAGGCCGTCGCTGATTTGCTCCTCGCACGCGGGGGATGGTCTCCGCCGCAGGTGTGCGCGACCGCAGCGTTTCGTAAGAGCTTCTGATCAGGGGGTGGCCGCTTGGCCTTATGCTTTGTGATCTTCTAGGACACTCGCGGCAAGATCGTCGACGGAGCGTCGGAGTTCTCGTTCGGACAGTGAATCCTTGGGACCGTAGCGCTCGACGTACAGCACTGCGCCCTTGCCGACGTCAAGCGTGAGCTGCGCCTTCCAGGTGTCGCCGTAGAGAACCTGACGGGCGGCGGCTCGTCCATGGACCAGCAGCGGCTCCGCCTTCTCCGGTATCACGTCTGTGCCGTCTACCGTCTGCTGCAGGGACTTTGAGGTGGGATAGAAGGCGACAACGAACCCGGCCGGTTCGGCCGCGTCGTCTTCAGTCATCGAGAGATAGCAGGAGGCGCCACCCTGGTCCTCAGCCATGGGAGACGCCGCTCTGATGCTGAGATCTCGCTGCATTGCTTCGCTCACGAGCTTGCAGACGTTCTTCTTGCTGATGCCGGAGATGGTCGGAGCCTCTCCGGTCGTTGAGGCCCCTGTAGAGGTGGATGAGTGCGCAACGGTGTAACCGATGCCGGCGCCAAGGGCGAGGGACAGCAACACGGTGGGTGCCAGCACGGTTGTTGGTAGCTTACGAATGTGCTTCGAAGCCGCCAAAGGTGCCTCGGGAAAAAGCGCCCGGTTCGGACCCTTGTCTTGCATTGAGGTTTCTTCACTCGTCATCGCAAGATCATCACATGGGCGATTGAGTCACCGCCCCCATGGTGTGCGATCGTTACCGATCGCCGACGGGCCATCAGCTTGAGAGCGCAGAAGCTGCTTCCTACACGTGCGGGGATGGCCCCAATCTGATGGAGGAAATCGCCGCGCTCGTCGACTGCTCCTCACCTGCGCGGGGATCGGCCTCGGAGAACATCGGTACAGCGGTTGGCCGCTGAGAACGATCACGGGCAGGTGTGAGTGCGCTGACCCGGCTCTCATACTCACGGCGGGCCTTGCGCTGAGCTGGTACTGCTGGGACGCCTTGAGCGCCGTCGACAGGCTGGCAGAGGGCGAGGAGTTGCTGGTGCACCACTGGGACGGCTGTCACGCGCAAGGTGTAGCCCTGGCCGCGCCGTACGGTCACCCCCCTGGTCGAGCGCGGCCCGCTCGGCGGCCTCCAACTCGATGGTGCGGAGGAAGTCGGCGACCTTGCCCGGCATGTCGAGGGTGACCGGCAGCTCGGGGGCCGGGCCGTGCTCCTTGATGACGGTTGGTCGGGGAGGAGGTCACGGATGTGCGCTCTCTCGTTGCGGGTGTTTGTCGAGACCTCACAACTGTGGCGCTGCTGTCATCTCTGCCGGGATGCAGGCGAAACGGTCGGGTGCCTCACGGGCGTGATGGCCCGCTGAAGTATCAGGCGTGGACGGCGCCGTCGGCAGGCGGGACCGAGGGTGAAAGTGTGAGCGATGTCCAGTCATCGACCTGACTGTTCGTCAGGAAAGTCAGCATAGGGTCAGCATCAGTCCGGCCAAAGCTGACTACGTTTGGCGAAGCGCGCACTTCACGGCAGGGTGAATCTGGCTGACCTGAGGTCGTTTGCTGTAGTGATCCAGTGGACGGTGACGGGGAGTTTTCGGGCAGGTGTAGTCGCGATGAGGGCGGATGAGAAAGAGACAGCTCAACGTGCTCTCCCTCGCGGCTTCAGCGGCACGGAAGGGAGTTGAGGGGCCGTCAGTCGGTCGCCGTCATACCCCTTCACTTCCCCAAATCGTGAACCCCTCATCCAGTCCTCCCGAGCCCGACTGATATCGTCCTGCGTACGCCCGACAAAGTTCCACCACATGATCAGCTCCTCCGCGAACGGCTCGCCGCCCAGCAGCATGATCGAGGCGTCGGAGTCCGCGTGGAGGGGGAGGGAACGGCGGCCGCAGCCGAGGTAGAGCATGGAGCCCGGGGTGACGGGGACGCCGTCCACGTGGACGGAGCCCGACATCGCGAGGACGCCGTACTCGAAGTCGGGGTCGAGGGGGAGGTGGGTTCGGGTGCCCTCGGTGAGGGTGAGGTCGGCGCCGATCAGGGGGGTGTACGTCGTGCCGGGGGACGTCGTGCCGTCCAGGGTGCCCAGGATCACCGTGGCCGTCAGGCCGGGGGCGGTCACCGTCGGCAGGTCCGCGTGGTACTCGAAGTGCGGGTCGGTGTGGCGGTGTTCGTCCGGGAGGGCCACCCACAGCTGCGCTCCGTGCAGGTAGCGCGCGTGCGACCGCGGGCTCTCCTCTGAGTGGCTGATCGCCCGGCCCGCCGTCATCAGGCCCAGCTCTCGCGGGCGGATGGTCTGGCGGCTGCCCGTGGAGTCCCGGTGCAGCACCTCGCCCTCGTGCAGCCAGCTCACCGTCTGCAGGCCGATGTGCGGGTGCGGGGGTACCTGCATGCCGGGCTCGTCCGCGATGTCGTCGGGCCCGTAATGATCTACGAAAGCCCACGCGCCGATCATGCGGCGGCCCAGGTTCGGCAGCAGGCGGCGGACTTCGGTGGACTCCCCGAGCTTCACCGTACGGGGGCTCAGCAGTTCGCGGACCGGTTCGGCGACGACGAAGCCACGGCCACCGCATGCGCTCGGCTCCGGCGCGAGGTCAAGGTTGCTCATACGGCCAACCTAGGGGATGTCTTGTCGATCATGCCGGGCTCGCGGCGTCTGGCACCGCACCTCGCCGCGTTGTCGTCACTCGCCGATGCTCCGCATCGACTCCCTCCTCCGCCTTGCGATGCGCGGCACCAGACGCCGCTCCCTGATCCGGCCTGACCGACAAGACACCCCCTAGCGCCCGGCCCGCCGAACCCCTTCACCCCGCCAGTTCCCGCGCCCTCTCCATCGTCGCCTCCAGCGCCGCCCCCACCGATTCCCCCACCCGGTGCTCCCGCAGCGTGGCGATGCCCTTCGCTGTCGTGCCGTTCGGGGTGCTGGCCTGTTGGTACAGGGACTCCGGGGTCACGCCCGGCTCGGCGAGGACGTCCGCCGTGCCTCGTAGCACCTGGCTGGTCAGCAGCAGGGCGTCAGCGGCGTCGAAACCTGCCCCTCGCGCGAAGTCCGTGAACGACCGCGCCAGGTACGCCACCAGGGCCGGGCCGCTGCCCGCGACCGCCGTCGCGGCGTCGAGCAGGGACTCGTCCTGGACCACCAGCACCTTGCCGATCACCGACAGCGCACGCTTCGCCCGCTCCACCCCGCCTCGCGGCACCTGGTCCCCAGGGCACAGCACCGTCATGCTCTGTCCCACCCGCGCGGCGAGGTTCGGCATCGCGCGCAGTACCGTCCGCGTGCCCAGCGCCGACGCCAGGGTCTCCAGCCGTACCCCCGCCATGATCGAGACGACCGTCGCTCGCGCGCACGCGCCCGGCGGCAGGCTGTCCGCGAAGGAGTCGAACGCCTGGGGCGGAATGGCGAGGATCAGGAGGTCGTCCGGGCGGGGGTCGTACGCCGACGTCAGCTCCGCGCGGGCGTCGGGGGACCTCCGGCGGTCGGCCGAGGGTTCCACGACCACCACCTCGACCCCCGGCACCCCGTCCAGCAGCCCGCGTACGATGACCGACCCCATGTGCCCGGCGCCGACGACGACGATTCGTTCCACAGCCGCCACACTCCTCGCTTCGGATGCCAGAAGTGATACCAAAAGGGGCGTTCCGGCCCCCGTACGGGTCACCACAACGCGCCGACCCGCTGCCCCGGCCGGTGCAATGGACGGGTGACCGCCGCTCCGGACGACTGCCTCGCGCGCAACGAGTGGATCTGCGGCGATTATTTGAGCACCCGCCGCCAGATCCTTCTCGACGCGGTCGGGCAGCACCTGGAGCTGACCGCGCTGTCCGTGCTGATCGGGCTCGTCATCGCCCTGCCGCTCGCCGTGCTCGCCCGCCGCTGGGGGTGGGCCGCCGGGCCGGTGCTCGCCGTCACCACCGTGCTCTACACCATCCCGTCCCTGGCGATGTTCTCCCTGCTGCTCCCCGTCTACGGGCTGTCCGCCACCCTCGTCGTCGCCGGGCTGGTGCTGTACTCGCTCACGCTGCTGGTCCGGAACATCCTCGCCGGGCTGCGCGCCGTCCCCGAGGAGACCCGGCAGGCCGCGCGCGGGCTCGGCTTCGGGCCCGTACGGCTGCTGCTCGCCGTGGAGCTGCCGCTCGCGCTGCCCGCCGCGATGGCCGGGCTGCGCATCGCCACCGTGTCGGCGGTCTCTCTGGTCACGATCGGCGCGATCGTCGGCTTCGGCGGGCTCGGCAATCTGATCTACGCGGGCATGAACACCTACTTCAAGGCACAGGTCCTCACCGCGTCCGTGCTGTGCGTGCTCATCGCCGTCGCCGCCGACCTGCTCCTGCTGGGCGTGCAGTGGCTGCTCACCCCGTGGGCGAGGAAGGGCCGTACATGAACGTGCTCGGCTCCACCTGGGACTGGCTCGCCGACCCCGCCCACTGGTCCGGCGACGACGGCGTCTGGCACCGGCTGCTGCAGCACCTGCTGCTCACCGTGGTCTGCCTGATCGTCAGCTGCCTGATCGCGTTGCCCGTCGCGCTGGTCCTCGGGCACCTCGGCAAGGGCGGTGCGCTCGCCGTCAACATCTCCAACGTCGGCCGGGCCGTGCCCACCTTCGCCGTGCTGGTGCTGCTCCTGCTGACCCCGGTGGGTAAGTGGGGGGAGGGGCCCACCGTCGTCGCCCTGGTGCTGTTCGCCGTGCCGCCGCTGCTCACCAACGCCTACGTCGGCATGCGCGAGGTCGACCGGGGCGTGGTGCGGGCCGCGCGCGGGATGGGGATGACCGGGCGGCAGACGCTGACCCGGGTCGAGGTGCCGCTCGCGTTGCCGATGATCCTCAACGGGGTACGGATCGCCGCCGTCCAGCTCGTCGCCACCGCCACCATCGCCGCGCTCGCGGGCGGCGGCGGCCTCGGCCGGATCATCACCGCGGGCTTCAACCTGGCCAGCACCCCGCAGGTCGTCGCGGGCGCCATCCTGGTCGCCCTGTTCGCGCTGCTGGTCGAGGGCGTCTTCGAGGTCGTGGAGCGGCTCGGCCCCGCCTGGGCGAGGGGCGGCCGGTGAAGGCGCGCGCGGCGCTCGCGGTCGCACTCCTCTGCCTGCTCACCGCCTGCGGCTCCGGTCCCTCCCTGGAGAACCAGGGCGCCGTCACCGCGCCGCCCGGCGACAGCCACCACCTCGTCATCGGCTCGGCGGGCTTCACCGAGAGCGACCTGCTCGCCCAGCTCTACGCCCAGCTCCTCGACCAGGCCGGATACCAGACCTCCCTCATCACCGTCGCCAACCGGGAGCTGTACGAACCTGCCCTGGAGTCCGGGCAGATCGACGTCGCCCCCGAGTACGCCGCCACCTTCGCCGACTGGCTCAACGTCAAGGCGCACGGCGCCGACGCACCCCCGGCGGGCTCGCCCGACCTCGCCAAGACCATGAAGAACCTGCGCGCCCTGGCCGCCCCGCGCGGACTCACCGTCCTCCCGCCGGGCCGGGCCGTCGACCAGAACGCCTTCGCGGTCAGCGCCTCCTACGCCCGCCGCCACCACCTCAAGACCCTCAGCGACCTCGGCGCCTCCGGGCTCAAGGTGCGCCTCGCGGCGGGCGACGAGTGCGTGAAGCGGCCGTACTGCGCCCCCGGCCTGAAGAAGGTGTACGGGATCGACATCACCGCCGTCGATCCCAAGGGCGTCGGCACCACCCCGGCCAAGCAGGCCGTGCAGTCCGGGCGCGACCAGATGGTGCTGACCACCACCACGGA
This sequence comes from Streptomyces sp. NPDC002176, assembly GCF_044903645.1. Taxonomy (NCBI): domain Bacteria; kingdom Bacillati; phylum Actinomycetota; class Actinomycetes; order Kitasatosporales; family Streptomycetaceae; genus Streptomyces; species Streptomyces sp. NPDC002176. Next base: position 399,042 of record NZ_JBJDQW010000001.1, on the reverse strand, counting down.
CGCCACCCTCGGCTCCTTCGGCCTGGTCCTGCTCGCCGACGACAAGCACCTGCAGAACGCCGACTACATCGTCCCCGTCGTCAACCGCGCCCGCGCCGGGAGCGAGCGCGTCGCCAAGGCGCTCGGCAAGCTCAACGACGTGCTCACCACGCAGGACCTCGCCGACATGAACCAGCAGGTCGACAGCTGGCGTCGGCTGCCCGCCGACGTGGCCCGCACCTACCTGAAGGACCACGGCCTCATCAAGTGACCTACGCGTCCGACGCCGAGTGACCTACGCGTCCGACACCGAGTCGAACGGCACCTGACCCCGCGCCACCCCCAGCACGTCCGCGTCCACCGACCGGCGCAGCGCCTCATGCAGCTTGGCCGGGGTCAGCACGCCCAGCAGGCGGGAGCCGTCCAGCACCGCGACCCACCCGGCGTCGTACTGGAGCATCACGCCGAACGCCTGCTTCAGCGGGGCGCCCACCGGCACCCACGCCGTCATCCGGTGGGCCAGCTCACCGACCGTGCCGCCCGCCGCCAACTCCTCCAGACCGACCCAGCCGTGCAGGTCGCCGTCCGCGTCCAGGACGACCGCCCAGCGCGCGCCCTCCTCGCGCAGCCGCCGTGCCGCCGACCCGGCGGGCTCGTCCGGGCGGGCCACCGGGGGCTGTTCCAGGTCGTCCGGCTCGATCGCGGTCACCGACAGCCGTTTCAGGCCCCGGTCGGCGCCGACGAACCCGGCGACGTACGGGGTCGCGGGGGCGCCCAGGACCGCGCCCGGGGTGTCGTACTGCTCGATGCGGCCCTCGCCGTACACCGCGATCCGGTCGCCGAGGCGGACCGCCTCCTCGATGTCGTGCGTGACCAGCAGCACCGTCTTGCGCACGGCCTGCTGCATGCGCAGGAACTCGTCCTGCAACTGCTCGCGCACCACCGGGTCGACCGCGCCGAACGGCTCGTCCATCAGCAGCACTGGCGGGTCCGCCGCGAGTGCCCGCGCAACCCCTACGCGCTGCCGCTGGCCGCCGGACAGCTGCTCCGGGTAGCGCGCGCCGAACGTCCCCGGGTCCAGGCCCACCAGGTCCAACAGCTCGGCGGCGCGCGCCCGCGCCTTGGCCCGCTTCCAGCCGAGCAGGGACGGCACGGTCGCCGTGTTGTCCAGCACCGTGCGGTGCGGGAAGAGGCCGACCTGCTGGATGACGTACCCGATCCGGCGGCGCAGCCGGACCGGGTCGACGCGCGCGATGTCCTCGCCGTCCACGACGATCCGGCCCGCGGTGGGCTCGATCAGCCGGTTCACCATCATCATGGTGGTCGTCTTGCCGCAGCCCGAGGGGCCGACCAGCGTGACGAGTTCGCCCTCGGACACCTCGAAGGACAGGTCGTCCACGGCCGTCGTACCGTCCGGGTAGCGCTTGCTGACCTGCTCGAACCGGATCATTCCTCCACGCTAGCCGGGGTCCCGTCCGGCCGCCCGGTCCCGCCGACCGAAGGGATGACCCCGGCGAGCACGACCTCCAGCGTGCGCGGCCCGTGCACCCCTTCCACCCGGTCCAGCTCGATGTCGCTGGTGGCCGAGGGGCCGGAGATCCAGGTCAACGGGCGGGTGGGGGAGAGGCGTTCGAGGGCCCGCGGCACGGACGCCACGACCTGCTCGGGCACCCGGACCACGCAGATGTGATGGTCGGGCACGAGAGTGATCCGGCGGCGGCCCTGACCGGGCCCGCCGTCCAGCACAAGGGTGCCGGTCTCGGCGACGGCCACCGCGCAGCCGGTCACCACGCTGTCCACGGCGTCCAGCTCGTACGGGGTGCTCTCCGCGCGGTCGGGCACGGGTACGAGGTCGGTGTCCGAGAGCCACGTCGACGGGAGGCCGTCCGGCACGAGTACCTTCCGAGCACCCCGAGCCGCCAGCAGCCGGGCGATCAGCGCGGGCAGGTCCGCCTCCGCGCACCGGTGCACCACGGCCCGGTAGTCGGCCAGGTTCGCCGCCAGCAGCTCCACCGTCTCCTCGGCGGTGCGCTCGCCGTGCTCGCGCGCGTAGTCACGCGGGACCGCCCGGTCGTACGGCGTGTCGTCCTCGGATACGTCGGCCAGCGCGCGCCGGACCCGGCCCAGGACGCGTTCCCGGTCGCTCACTTCGTCTCCTCCTCGCCGCCTCGGGTGCGTACCCACCAGTCCCGGAACGGCTCGGCCGGTACCTCCGGCAGATCGCGCGTCCGGGTCCACGCCGCGCCGGGCCCCGGCAGGGTGCGCGGGCGGAGGCGGCGGGTACGGGAGGCGAGGCGCTGGCCGGTGCGCAGGGCCGTCGGCCGGGTGAAGGTCCAGCGGGCCGCCCGCATGGCCGCCCGTTCCGCCGCGTGCCCCTTGGCGGGCCTCAGCACCACCCGGTTGCCCTCGCGCACCGCTGGACCGCCCTCCACGACCCGCTCGCGCAGCCGGACCAGCACCTCGGGGATGTCGATGGCGACCGGGCACACCTCGTAGCAGGCCCCGCACAGCGAGGACGCGTACGGCAGCGAGGTGTCGATCTCGCTTGCCGTGCCGCGCAGTTGGGGGCTGAGGATGGCGCCGATCGGGCCGGGGTAGACCGAGCCGTAGGCGTGGCCGCCCGCGCGCTCGTAGACCGGGCAGACGTTGAGGCAGGCCGAGCAGCGGATGCAGCGCAGTGCCTGGCGGCCGACCTCGTCGGCGAGGGTGTCGGTGCGGCCGTTGTCCAGCAGCACCAGGTGGAAGGCGCTGGGCCCGTCGCCGTCGGTCGTGCCGGTCCACATGCTGGTGTACGGGTTCATGCGCTCGGCGGTGGAGGAGCGGGGGAGGGTCTGCAGGAAGACCTCCAGGTCACGCCAGGTGGGGACGACCTTCTCGATGCCGACCACCGAGATCAGGGTCTCCGGCAGGGTCAGGCACATCCGCCCATTGCCCTCGGACTCCACGACCACCATCGTGCCGGTCTCCGCGACCATGAAGTTGGCCCCGGACACCCCCACCTCGGCCCGCAGGAACTTCTCCCGCAGATGCAGCCGCGCCGCCTCCGCCAGCTCGGCCGGACTGTCGGACAGCCCCTCGGGCGCCGGGCGGCCCCAACCGGCCATCGCGGTACGGAAGATGTCCCGGATCTCGGCCCGGTTGCGATGGATGGCCGGGACCAGGATGTGCGAGGGGCGGTCCTCGCCCAACTGCACGATCAGCTCGGCGAGATCGGTCTCGTAGGCCCGGATGCCCGCCGCCTCAAGCGCCTGGTTGAGCCCGATCTCCTGCGTGGCCATCGACTTGACCTTCACGACCTCCGACTCACCCGTGTCATGGACGAGTTGGGTGACGATCCGGTTGGCCTCCGCCGCGTCCGCCGCCCAGTGGACGGTGCCGCCCGCAGCGGTGACCGACTCCTCCAACTGCTCCAGATACCGGTCGAGATGGCGGAGCGTGTGCTCCTTGATCCGGCTGCCCGCCTCGCGCAGCTCCGCCCAGTCGGACACCTCCGCCACGGCCGCCGCGCGCTTGGCGCGGATGGTGTGGGTGGCGTGCCGCAGATTGCCGCGCAGGGTGCTGTCGTCCAGCGCTTCCCCTGCCGCCTCGGGGAAGGCGGGCATTCCGACGAAGGTCGTCTCGTTCACCGGGCCGGTTCCTCCTCCGTGCTGGCCAGGATCTCCGCGATGTGCACCGGCCGCACCACGGAGCCCGCCCGGCTCATCGTGCCACCCAGGTGCATCAGGCACGAGTTGTCGGCCGCGCACAGCACCTCCGCGCCGGTCGACTCCGCGTTGCGCATCTTGTCCGCGCCCATCGCCGCCGACACCCCGGCGTTCTTGACCGCGAAGGTGCCGCCGAACCCGCAGCACTCGTCGGCGCCGGGCAGCTCGACCAGTTCCAGCCCCCGCACCTCCTCCAGCAGGCGGCGCGGCCGGTCGCCGAGGCCGAGGGAGCGCAGGCCGTGACAGGTGGGGTGGTAGGTGACCTTGTGCGGGTAGGCGGCGCCGACATCGGTGACGCCCAGCACGTCCACCAGGAACTCCGTCAGCTCGTACGTCTTCGGCACCACCGGCGCCAGCACGTCGGCCAGGTCTTCCCCGCGCCCCTCCGCGCGGGCCCGCTCGCCCAGCCTCGGATACAGCTCCCGCACCATCGCCGCGCACGAACCGGACGGGGTGACGATCGCGTCGTACTCCCCGAAGACGTCCGCGAAGTGCCGGGCCAGGGGTTCCGTCTCGTGCCGGTAGCCGGTGTTGTAGTGGGCCTGCCCGCAGCAGGTCTGTGCCAGGGGGAAGTCGACGTCGACCCCGAGGCGCTTCAGCAGTCTCACCACGGCGCGGCCGGTGTCCGGGTAGAGCGTGTCGTTGACACAGGTCAGGAACAGGGCCACACGCATCGCGGCTCCTCGGCCTCGAAGATCGGACAGGGGGCAGCGTAGCCAGAGCCCGTACCCTTGCCGCGATGCCTGATCACATACCCGTCCTCAGCGCCGACTGCGCCAACTGCTTCGGCCTCTGCTGTGTCGCCCTGCCCTTCGCCCGCTCCGCCGACTTCGCGCACGACAAGCCCGCCGGGAAGCCCTGCGCCAACCTGCGCGAGGACCACCGCTGCGGCATCCACACCGAGCTGCGCGCCAAGGGCTACGCCGGGTGCACGGTGTACGACTGCTTCGGCGCGGGCCAGCGCGTCTCCCAGGTCACCTTCGGCGGCCGTGACTGGCGTACCGGTGGCAAGAAGCACGCCCGGCTGATGTTCGAGGTGTTCCCGGTCGTCCGGCGCCTGCACGAGCTGCTCCGGTACCTCACCGAGGCGCTCGCCCTGGACGCCGCGCGTACTCTCCACCCGGAGCTGCGCCGCGCGCTGGAGCACACCGAGCGGCTCGCCTCACAGGAGCCCGAGGAGCTGGCCGTGCTTGACCCGGCCGAGCACTGGCACGAGGTGGCGGAACTCCTGCTCCAGGCTTCGGAGTTGGCCCGCAAAGGCCGGAATAAGGGCCGGGACCGGCGGGGCGCGGACCTGGCGGGCGCGCGCCTCAATCAAGCCGACCTGCGCGGGGTCAGCCTGCGCGGCGCCTGCCTCATCGGCGCCGACCTGACCGGCGCCGACCTGCGGCAGGCCGACCTCATCGGGGCGGATCTACGGGGCGCCGATCTGACCGACGCCGACCTCACCGGCGCGCTCTTCCTCACCCAGCCGCAGGTCAACGCCGCCCGAGGGGGACCCGGCACCCGGCTGCCGGGCTCACTCGTCCACCCCGCGCACTGGACAGCGTCCCGCTGAACCGGTGTCCGGCTCGGGGGCATCCACCGGCGCGGCGGCGGGGGCCTTCCGGCGCTCCAGGCCGAGGCGCAGGCCGTCCGGCATCAGCGTCAGGCGCTCGGTGACCTTCAGCCGGTAGCCGGGGTCGGGGATCAGCTCGTAGCGGCGCAGCAGCAGGCCCAGCACCAAGGTGGCCTCGTGCAGGGCGAACTGGCGTCCCACGCAGGCTCGGGCGCCCGTGCCGAACGGCTTGAAGGTGTGCGGTGCGCGGGCCCGTACCGCCTTGGCGTCGAAGCGGTCCGGGTCGAACCGTTCGGCGTCCTCGCCCCACACCTCGGGGTCGCGGTGCAGCATCGGGGTGAGCACCAGCGCCCAGCCGCCCCGGCGCATCGGATGCTCCCCGGCGAGCACGGTGTCCTCCGTGGCCTCGCGGGCGAAGGCGGGCGCGGTCGGCCAGAGCCGCAGCGACTCGTCCAGCACCCGGCGCAGATAGCGCAGCCGGGCCACCTGGTCGTAGCCGGGCTCCGGGGTGTCGCCCCAGACACGGTCCACCTCGGCGCGGGCCCGGGCGGCGACCTCGGGATGCTTCGCCAGGTAGTACAGGGCGAACGACAGGGCGCCGGAGGTGGTCTCGTGGCCCGCCACCAGGAAGGTGATCACCTGTTTGCGGACGTTCTCCGCCGACAGCCGCTCCCCGGTCTCGGGATGGGCCGTCTCCAGCATGCGGTCCAGCAGGTCGCCGTCCCCGCGTCCGGAGCGGCGGCGCTCGGCCACCAGCGCGTCGACCGTGTCGTCGAGGTAGGCGATGTCGGCGGCGTTGCGCCGGGCGGCCCGCCGTTGGAGCAGCGGCGGCATGGGCAGGCTGTTGAGCCGCTGGGCGTACGCGAGGGTGCCGACCATGGCGGTGATGAAGGGGTGCGGCCGGTCGCGCTCGAAGGAGCCGAAGTCGTGTCCGAAGCCGGTGCGGGCGATGGTCTCCAGGGTCAGCCGGGTCATGTCGCCGGGCACGTCCACCGTGCGCCCGGCGGCCAGTTCGCGGTCCCAGTGACCGGTCAGCCGCCCGGCGACCGCCAGCATCATCGCGTGGTACCCGGCCATCGCCTCGCGGCTTAAGCCCGGCGCGAGCACGTCGTGCGCCAACTGCCAGTTGGGCTCGTGGTTGTACGCCGTGAACAGCCCGTCCCCGGCGACCGGACGCAGGTTGGCCACCCCGAGGCCGACATGCTTGGCGAACCGGGTCTCGTCCGCCATGTCGGCGGCCAGCTTCGCGCCCCACAGGAACACGAACTCCCGGTCGAGCACCCGGCGTCGGAAGATCGGACCCAGTTCGCGCGCCAGGCGCATCGAGTCCTGGAGCGGGGTGCGCCGGTCGACGCCCAGCACATCGCCGAGCAGGGGCAGCCTGCGCGGCGGACGCGGGATGCGGTCCAGCTCCGGCCAGCCCTGCTCGGCACCGCGGAACCCCTTGGGCAGCCCCGCCCCCGTCGTCTCGGCCATGACGCGATCTCCCTTGATCCGGTGGCCTGTTGTGCGTCCACCACCCGCGTGTTGAACGCGAGTTCAATAGTGCTGGCAGTCTGGTCCGCCTACGGAACCGACGTCAAGCAACACGTCCAGTAGGGTGACGGCATGGCCGCCAACCAGGGGGAACGCGCCCGGCGCCGACTGAGCACCGAGGAGCGCCGCGAGCAACTGCTGGCGGTCGGGGCGCGGTTGTTCTCCGAGAGCCCGTACGACGACGTGTGGATCGAGCGGGTCGCCGAGATCGCCGGGGTCTCACGGGGGCTGCTGTACCACTACTTCCCGACGAAGCGGGACTTCTTCGCCGCCGTGGTGGAGCGGGAGAGCGAGCGCATGCTCCGGATGACCGCGGCCGTCCCCGACGTGCCGGTGCGCGAGCAGCTCGGCGCCGGGCTCGACGCCTATCTCGGGTACGTCGAGGCGCACGCCCACGGCTTCCGCGCCTTCCACCGTGCCGACGCGGCCGGTGACCAGGCCGTACGCCGGGTCTATCAGCGGGCGCTGGCCGCGCAGGAGCGGCAGATCCTCGCCGCGCTGGCGGCCGACCCCGAGTTCGGGCCCGCCTTCGAGGGTGCCCCGCAGGCCCGGCTGGCCGTGCGCGGCTGGCTCGCCTTCACCACCGCCGTCTGCCTGGAGTGGCTGCGCGAGGGCGAGCCGGGCCGGGACCAGGTGCGGGAGCTGTGCGCGCGGGCGCTGCTCGGCGCCATCGCCTGACGGGGCGTTTCCTCCGCGGTGTGTCACCCGTTCGGCGGGGCGTGGTTGGCGTATGCCCGGATCTTCGGTAGGTTAGGCAAGGCTTACCTAAGGAGGACTCGGGATGGGTGACACGCAGGACTGGGCGGCAGGACCCGGAGCGGCGGAGCGGGCGCGGTCGGTCCTTGCCGCCGCGTGGTCGTGCGCGGTGACGGCGGACGGCGCCCGCGAGGAGTACGTCGGCGCGCACACCGTGACCGGGGACGGCGGGGTGCTGCTCGACGTCCCCGAGGACAGCGCCCTGTTCGCCGCCGCGCTGTGCGCCCCGCGCGGCGAGCCCACCGCCGTGCTGGAGTTCGCCGACGTGTCCCCGGTACCGGTGCGCCAGCGCATCCGGGCCCGGCTGTGGCTCGCCGGCTGGTTCACCCAGCGCGGCGCCCGGCTGCTGTTCCAGCCCACCCGGGTGGTGCTGCGCCAGCCCTCGGGGGCGGTACTGATCGGCCTGGAGGAGTTCGCGGCCGCCCGGCCCGACCCGCTGGCCACCGCCGAGGCGCAACTGCTGACCCACCTCGCCGACTCCCACCCGGACGCCGTGGAGCGGCTCACCCGGCTGGTCCGGCCGGAGAGCCTGCACGCCGTGACCCGCGTGGCCCCGGTCGCCGTCGACCGGCACGGGCTCACCCTGCGCATCGAGCGCACCCGCGCGCACGGCGACGTACGGCTGGCGTTCCACACGCCCGCCGACGACGTCTCCCAGCTCACCGAGCGCATGCACGCGCTGCTCACCCAGGCCAGCGCCGCCGCCTGCCCGCGCGCCCTACAGCGGCACCGCGCAGACGGCGACGGGTGACACGAACGGCTCACCCGCCCGCTCGAGCGCTCCGGTGCCGGTGTCGACGTGGAACACGCTCACCGTGCCGGAGCGCTGGTTCGCCGTGAACAGCAGGCGGCCGTCCGGCGAGAGCGCGCACTGGCGGGGGAAGTCCCCGCCCACCGGCACCGTGCCCAGCAGCCGCAGCCGGGCGCCGTCCTCCTCGACGGCGTACCGGGCGACACTGTCGTGCCCCCGATTCGCGAGGAACGCGTAGGCGCCGTCCGGCGTCACCACGAACTGCGCCGGATAGTTGGTGGCGTCCCCGCTCGCCCCCGAGGACTGCGGCTCGCCCACGGCCAGCCGACCGGTCGCGGGGTCGTACGCGCAGACGGCCACCGTGTCGTCCACCTCGTTGGCCAGGTACGCGTACCGCCCGTTCGGATGGAACGTCAGATGGCGCGGGCCCGCGCCCGGCCGGGTGTGTGCCTGGGACACCTCGGTCAGCGTGCCGTGCTCGGCGTCCAGCCGGTAGGTGTAGACGGTGTCGGTGCCCAGGTCCACGGAGAGGACATGGCCGCCGTCCGGACTGGTGATGAACTGGTGGGCGTGCGGGCCCTGTTGACCCGGACCCGGCGCCGGGCTCGCGTGCGTGACCAGCGCGGTGCGCTCGCCGAGGGCGCCCGAGGCGTCGACGGGGTGCACGGCGACACTGCCCGAGCCGTAGTTCGCGCTCAGCAGCCAGCGGCCGCCCGGATGCACCGAGAGATGACACGGCCCCGAACCACCCGTGCTCCGACTGCCCAGCACCTCGCGGTCGGAGAGCCGCACGGCGGTCACCGCGCCGTCCTCCCGCTCGTCGACCGCGTACAGCGTGTGCCCGTCCGGGTGGACCGTGACGTACGACGGGTCGGGGATCTCGGCCAGCGGCTCCGCGTCGGTGACCGCGCCCGACACCGGGTCGTACCGGGCCACGGACACGCCCTTCCCGCCGCCCTCCACGGAGGTGTAGGTGCCCAGGTAGAGCGGGCGGGGCCCCGGTTCGGCCCGATGACGGCGTGGTGCGGGGGCGGGGTCCGGGGGCGGCGCGGCGGGCGCGGGCACCGTCACGACGGCGGCCGTGCCCGCCATGGCGCCGACGAAGCGCCGCCTGCTCCAGCCGTCCCGGTCCGTCCGCGCGTCCATGTCCCTACCGCCCCTCGAGTGCTCACCCGTCACCGTGGCCACCCTGTCGCGGACCGGCCGCCCAAGGCAAGGCGGGACGCGTGGTCACCAGTCCCCGTCCGCCACCGGCTTGCCCGGCGCGTCCTTCAGCGGGACCACCTGACCCGGTGTCGGCTGCTGCCACGGGTCCAGGTCGTCGCCCAGCCAGTCGCCCACCGGGCGCACCGGCTTCAGGGGGTCGGCAGGGGAGAGGTCGTCGGCCTCGTCGTCGTAGTGCTCGAACCAGGGCAGGCCCGCCCTGGTGTACGCGGCCCGGTCCACGGGGGAGGGCGGGGGCTCCTCGCCGGTGATGCGGCGCCACTCCGGCGGGGTGACCAGGTGGACGAAGACCCGGCCGGACGGGGTGTCGGACCAGTCCGACGCGGGGCGTTCGTCCCGGTAGACCTCCTGGCGCATCGAGCCGCCCACGCCCAGCCCCATCGCCGCCGCCTGCCGGGGAGCAGCGCCCGCGGGCGGGGGACCGCCGGGCGCCGGGGCGGCGAAGGCGGGCGCGGCGCCATAACCCCCGGCCAGCGGCGCGCTCCTGGCCCGCTCGGCCGCCCGCCACCGCTCAAGCACCTCCGGGCGCAGCCCGAACGCCTGCAACTGCACCCCGCCCCAGGTCTCCTCGCCGGTCACCTGCCCCTCCACGGTGGCGCCGAGACCGAGGGGTACGGCGACGAACTGGCGGACGGTGCCCTTGCCGGAGTTGATGCCGTCCAGCCAGGGCTGCCGGGGGAGCGTGACGTAGTTCTGCGGGTCCCGCGCCAGCCTCCCCTGCCAGGGCTTGCCGGAGACCGCGCACACCTTGCCGACGCCGACCTGGAGGGCGGCCGGTTCCGTCGTCCCGGCGAAGCTGAGCCACATCGCCTCGCGCAGGTACATCGGCAGCAGCACCCCGCCGCGCGCCCGCCACGCCTCCGGCACCCGGTCGGCGTAGTCCGCGACCCGGCGCAGCGGGAACTCGCCCAGCCCCGGCGGCAGCGGATGCGTACCCCGCTCGGGCAGCCGCAGGGTGCGCACGAACCGCACCACCACCCAGCCGCCCAGCCGCAGGGTGTTTCCGTCGATCCGTACCCCGGCCCGCTCGGCCATCGGCCCGCCCCCTCGAAGTTCCGGCACCGGTGCTGTCCGGTGTCCCGTCACCCAGAACGCCCGCCGACCCCCGCACGGTTCCGCCACAGGTCCTCCTGGACGCCGAGGCGCTGGCGCAGCCGGTTGATCCGGGGCATCTTCGCGCGCTGCTGGCGGGACACCCGGTCCAGTTCCTCCAGCAGACGGTGGCTGCGGTGCTCGGTGTCCAGCTCGTCGATGATCCGGCTGACCTCGGTCAGGACCGCGCCGAGCAGCTGCCAGTCCTCGAAGTCCTCCTCGACATGCTCCTTGAGCTGTTCCGCGAGCCGGTCGCGGGTGGCGGCGGCCATGTGCAGCTCGGCGGTCAGCCGGGACTCGGCCGACTCGGCGTTCGCGCTCAGATCGGTGGTCACCAGCACCGCGAAGCTCACCACCGCGTCCGCGATCTCGGACAGCACCTGCTCGACGGTCGCCCCGATCGGCGGCGGGAACAGCTCCTTGGCGCCCCGTGACTTCGCCAGGTCGGTGAAGGAGCGGGCCAGTACCCGCAGGACGACCGTGCAGATCTCCAGCGTGTCCAGGCCGGTGCGCAGCACCACCCGGTGCAGCAGGCCCTCCTTGACGCGCGGGTTGAGCCGGAGGCTCTCCTCGGCCTGTCGCAGGGCCGCGTCCACCTGGATGATGTCGTGGTCCAGCCGACGCGCCTCGTGCAGCCGCTCGGCCGCCCGCTGCCAGGGGATGGTGCCCGCCGCCTCCTCACCCATACGGAGCATCAGCTGACGCACCCGGCGGGCCAGCCACTCGATGGAGCGCCCGGCCGCGTCCACCCACACCGGGGGCGGCAGCAGCAGATTGCAGGCCATGCCGATGATGGCGCCGATCAGGGTCTCCACGATCCGCGCCCACGCGGTGTAGCCGACCGTGGTGACGCCGAGCACGAGCATCGCGCTGATCGCCACCTCGTTCACGTACTCGTGCACGCGCACCAGGTGACCGATGCTCAGCGCGGCCACCAGCAGCAGCGCCAGGCTCCACCAGGTCAGGCCGACCAGGAGGCTGAACACGATCGCGACCAGGACGCCGGTCACCACCGCGTTCACCCGGCGGATGCCGTTGGTGAGGGTGGCGAAGAAGGTGACCTGGACGACCAGCAGGGCCGTCAGGGGCGCGGTCAGCGGCGCCGGTTCCGGGCTGAGCCGCAGCGCGATCACATAGGCGACCGTGGCCGCCGCGGCCGACCTGAGTGTCTGGACGACCACCGGCTCCCGGCGGCGCGCGAGCAGGCGCCGCAGCGCGTCGGCCCCCTTGCGTCGCTGCGACGCGTCCATCCACTTCCGTACGTCTGGCATCCTTTGGCGTCTTCCCTTTCCGTCACCGCGTCGAACGGGGCCGTTCGAGCACCGTGTACGCGAAAGGGCTCCCCCTCAGGCGTACAGCTGATCGACGAAGGCCGTCAGGTTGCCGCCCGCGCGGGCGATCTGCTCCTCCGTCGTCAGGCTCTCCTCGAACCTGCTCCCCGACTCCGGCACCTTCTTCCCCCTCAGATACAGGGAACACGCCAGGTCGGAGCACATGTACACGCCGACGGAGTTGCCGTCGCGGCCCGCCGGGCCCACCTTGCGGGCGGTCATGAGGGAGACCCCGCCGCCACGATGGGTCGTCAGACACACCGAGCACATGCTGCGGTGCTGGAACCCGCGCCGGACCGTGGGGGAGCGCAGTGCGAGGCCGACGACGTCCTCACCGCGTTCGAGCACCAGATAGCCGCGGTCGGGCGCGCCCGGATCGCGCCAGCCCAGGAAGTCGAGGTCGTCCCAGGGACGTTCGCCCAGGTCGCGGGGGACCGCCAGCCGCTTGGCGTCACCTTTGGAGCAGTTGACGAAGGAGGCGCGGATGTCCTGCTCGGTGAGGGGGCGCATCGGAGTTTTCCTTCTGTTGTAGCCATTAGCCTAGGGGGTCTAGGTTTACGAGGGTATAGAAGTCCGGCGGGCCGGGCCAAGCGGTTTTCCGCGCGCCCCCTCGCTCGTCGGCTACTCGTCGGCTTCGGCTTCCCGGACCCTCGGCGGCCAGACGCCCGGCGCGAGCACGCCCAGGGCGTAGGCGCGGGCGACCAGTTCCGTCCGGTTGGCCGCGTGCCAGCGGGCGGACAGCCGACGCAGGTGATAGGTGACGCCGTCCCGGCTCAGGCCCAGCTCACGGGCGGCCCGGCCGGTCGTGGCGCCCCCGGCCAGCAGCGCCAGCACCGCGCCCTCCACCGGGGTGACCGGCGCGGGCTCGGGGGCGGGTTCCGGCTCGGTCTCCCCGAGCACCCGGAGCATCACCAGCAGTGCCGGGGTCTCGTCCGTGGAGTCGCTCACCGGGTCGGCGGTCAGCTCCCCGTGCCGCTCCGATCCGCCGGGCCCGCTCCAGCTCACCGACACCTGGTAGCGGGAGCGGTGCCGCAGCCGCAGCGCCTGGGCGATCCGCTCGACCTGACCGGCCTCCTGCGGCCGGAACAGTTCCAGCACGTCACGGCCGCGCAGCTGCCCCGGTGACGTGCCGCACTCGGCGGCCATCGCCGGGTTGGCCATCAGCACATTGCCGTACACGTCACAGACCGCGACCGGCACCGCGACCCGGTCGAAGAGCATCAGGGCCCGGTTGCGCCACACCACGGCATCCGCCAGCCCCCACTCCACGCCAGCCTCCCAGGTGCCGAACCGTCCCCACCATCCAAGACGAAAACCCAGGTCAGCGGCAACTTCGCAGGCAGCGCGCAAGGGGTCACGCCCACTTTTCACTGCACGTTCGTGTAGTGCCCGTGCCTGGGCGCGCCCCGCCGCTGGAGCACGCTGGAAGACGCCAGCCCCCACGCGAAACGCTAGTCCCGCCCCGCGAAAGGCAGTTGCCGCGCCATGCCCCCCACCGCACCGCACCCCGAGCCCCCCGCACTCACCGGCGTGCCGGTCGTCGACATCACCGCCACCGGGCCGACCCGCACCCCGATCCAGCAGGTCATGGAGCTGATGCGGACCCACGGGCCGGTGCTGGTGCGCCGCCTGCACGGGCGCGACGCCCTCTTTGTCGCCGACGCCGACCTGATCGCCGACCTCGCCGACGAGGACCGGTTCGCCAAGCACATCGGGCCCGCGCTGGAGAACGTGCGCGCCTTCGCCGCCGACGGCCTCTTCACCGCGTACAACGACGAGCCGAACTGGGCCAAGGCCCACGACATCCTGATGCCCGCCTTCGCGCTCGGCTCCATGCGCGCCTACCACCCGGTGATGCTGAAGGTGGCCCAGCGGCTCATCGAGGCATGGGACCGCTCCGCCCGCGCCGGTCAGCCGGTGAACGTGCCCGACGACATGACCCGGATGACGCTCGACACCATCGGCCTCGCCGGGTTCGACTACGACTTCGGTTCCTTCGAGCGCCCCGAGCCGCACCCCTTCGTCGAGTCGATGGTGCGTTGCCTCCAGTGGAGCATGACCCGCCTGGCCCGCGTGCCCGGCGGCGACTACACCGAGGCCGACGCCGCCTTCCGCGAGGACGCCGACTATCTCGCCGGGGTCGTGGACGAGGTCATCGCCGCCCGCACCGGCACCGACCAGAGCGAGGCCGCCGACCTGCTCGGGCTGATGCTCACCGCCCAGCACCCCGCCGACGGCACCACCCTGGACCTCGCGAACATCCGCAACCAGGTCATCACCTTCCTCATCGCCGGGCACGAGACCACCTCCGGCGCGATGTCCTTCGCCCTGTACTACCTGGCCAAGCACCCCGCCGTGCTCCGCCTGGTCCAGCGCGAGGCCGACGCCCTGTGGGGCGACACCGCCGACCCCGAGCCGTCCTACGACGACATCGGCAAGCTCACCTACACCCGCCAGGTGCTCAACGAAGCGCTCCGGCTGTGGCCGACCGCCGCCGCGTTCAGCCGGGAGGCCCGCGAGGACACCCTGCTCGGCGGACGCGTGCCGCTGCGCGCCGGGCAGGCGGTCAGCGTGCTGGTGCCGATGCTGCACCGCCAGCCCGTCTGGGGCGACAACCCCGAGCTGTTCGACCCGGACCGCTTCACCGCCGAAGCCGAGGCGGAGCGTCCCGTACACGCCTTCAAGCCCTTCGGCACCGGCGAACGCGCCTGCATCGGACGGCAGTTCGCGCTGCACGAGGCGACCATGCTGCTCGCCATGCTGGTCCACCGCTACCGGCTGCACGACCACGCCGACTACGCGCTGGACATCAAGGAGACCCTCACCCTCAAGCCCGAGGGCTTCACCCTCACCCTGACCCCGCGCACCGACGCCGACCGCGTCCACTCCCCGCTGCCCGGCGCCGCCGCCGTGACCGCCGCCGAGGACACCGGCGCGCAGGGCCTCTCCGCCCGCGTCCGCCCCGGCACCGCCGCCCTGTTCCTGCACGGCAGCAACTACGGCACCTGCCGCGAGTTCGCCGGACAGCTCGCCGACGAGGCCGCCGCCCTCGGCGCCGCCACCGAGGTCGCCCCGCTGGACGCCTACGCCGACGGCCTGCCCACCGACCGGCCCGTCGTCATCGCCGCCGCCTCCTACAACGGCCGCCCCACCGACGACGCCGTCGCCTTCGCCGCCTGGCTGGAGGGCGACCACGACCTCACCGGCGTCACCTACACCGTGCTCGGTGTCGGCGACCGCAACTGGGCCGCCACCTACCAGCACATGCCGACCCGCATCGACGCCCGCCTCGCCGAGCTGGGCGCCACCCGGCTCACCCCGCGCGCCGCCGCCGACGCCTCCGGCGACCTCACCGGCGCCGTCCGCGACTACACCACCGCACTGCGCACCGCCCTGCTCACCGAGTACGGCGACCCCGACGCCACCACCCCCGCCGACGAGCCCGAGACCGCCTACGAGGTCCGCGCCCTGACCGGCGGCCCGCTCGACGCCCTCACCGAGCGGCACGAGCTGGTCCCGATGACCGTCACCGAGGCGTACGACCTCACCGCGCCCGGACACCCCCGCGTCAAGCGGTTCCTGCGCGTCGCCTTGCCCGACGGCGTCACCTACCGCACCGCCGACCACCTCACCGTGCTGCCCGGCAACGCCCCCGAGACCGTGGAACGGGCCCTCGCCGCGCTCGGCGCCGACCCGTACACGGTGCTCGACATCCGCGCCACCCGCCCGCGCCGCGACGGACTCGCCGTGGACCGCCCGCTCACCGTGCGCGAACTCCTCACCCGGCACGTCGAGTTGCAGGAACGGCCCACCGCGCGCCAGCGCGAACTGCTCGCCGCGGCCAACCCCTGCCCGCCCGAGCGCGCTGCCCTCGCCGCCCTCACCGGCGACGACCCGCGCACCCTGCTGGAACTGATCGAGGACCACCCCGCCCTGCGCGAGGCCCTCGACTGGCCCCGCCTGCTCGACCTGCTCACCCCGCTGCGCCCGCGGCACTACTCCATCTCCTCGTCCCCGGCCGCCGACCCGCGCCACGCCGACCTCATGGTCTCGGTGCTGGACGCCCCCGCACGCTCGGGCAACGGCCGCTACCGGGGCACCGGTTCGGGCCACCTGGCGGGCGTGAAGCCCGGCGACACGGTGTACGCCCGGGTCCAGCCCTGCCGCGAGGCGTTCCGCACCGACACCTCCACCCCTGTCGTGCTGATCGCGGCCGGTACCGGGCTCGCCCCGTTCCGCGGTGTGGTCATGGACCGGGCTGCCGCCCGCGCCGAGGGCGCCGAACTCCCGCCCGCACTGCTCTACTTCGGCTGTGACGCCCCCGACGCCGACTACCTCCACGCGGCCGAACTGGGCGCCGCCGAGAGCGCCGGAGCCGTCTCGCTGCGTCCCGCCTTCAGCGCGGCCCCGGTCGACGGCGCGCAGTTCGTCCAGCACCGGATCGCCGCCGAGGCCGACGAGGTCTGGGGGCTGCTCGGCGCCGGGGCGCGCGTCTACGTCTGCGGCGACGGCGCCCGTATGGCACCCGGCGTCCGCGAGGCGTTCCGCACCCTGTACCGCGACCGCACCCCCGGCGCGGACGAGGCGTCGGCGGCGCGCTGGCTGGACGAGCTGGTCGGCGCGGGCCGCTATGTGGAGGACGTGTACGCGGCTGGCTGAGCCGCACCCGCCCCACCCGCACCCCCTGGAAATCTCACAGCATGAAATAAGGGGGCCCGTGAAGTCGTGTCCGGCCTGCGCCGAAGGGTATGTTGCAGGTCGGGCACGGTTCGGAAGGGGCCACATGGCGGGGCGGAACGGGCGCACGGTACGCGATCTGAGGCGGGGCAACCGCACGGCCGTGCTGCACAGGCTGTACTTCGACGGCCCCCTCAGCCGCTTCGAACTGGGCCCGGCCACCGGGCTCAGCTCCGGCTCGGTGAGCAATGTCGTCGCCGACCTGATCGCGGACGGACTCGTGGAGGAGGCGGGCAGCGTCGACTCCGACGGCGGCCGCCCCCGCACCCTGCTCCGCGTCGCCCCGCACAGCGGCCAGATGATCGGCGTGGACGTCGGCGAGACCCGCGTCCGCGTCGAGCTGTTCGACCTCGCCCTGACCGAACTCGCCCGCGCCGAGCGCCCGTTGACCCGACCCGGCTACGACGTGGACGACATCACCGGCCACATCCGGGACGGCGTCGCCGAGGTGCTGGCCGCCGAGGGCGCCCGACCCGAGCGGCTGCTCGGGGTCGGGGTGGGCGTGCCCGGCATCGTTGAGCACACCGCCGACCGGGGCGCCGTGGTGCACGGCCAGACCATCGGCTGGGACGCCGTCCCGCTGGAGCGGCTGCTCCGGGCGACCTCCGGGCTCCCCGAGAGCGTGCCGTACTTCATCGACAACGGCGCCAAGACGCTCGGTCAGGCCGAGATGTGGTTCGGCGCCGGGCGCGGCGCCCGCAACGCCCTGGTGGTCCTCTTCGGCTCCGGCGTCGGCGCCTGCCTGGTCACGCCCGAGGTGGAAAATGGCCGCGCGGTGGAGTGGGGGCATCTGACGGTACGGGTGCGCGGGCGCCGCTGCCGCTGCGGGGCGCCGGGCTGCCTGGAGGCGTACGCGGGCGCCGAATCGCTGCTGGCCCGCTGGCGCGAGGAGGGCGGACGCCCGCCCGAGGGCACCGACGAGGAGACCGCGCTCACCGCGATGCTCGCCGCCGCCTACCCGGCCGGGGACGCGGAACCCGACCCGGTCGCGCTCGCCGTGCTGGAGGAGACCGCCGAGTACCTGGGCGCGGGCCTCTCCGACCTGATCAACCTCTTCCAGCCCGAGCGCATCCTCATCGGCGGCTGGGCCGGGCTCCAGCTCGGCACCCGCTTCCTGCCCGCCGTACGCCATCACGCGGCCACCTACGCGCTCAGATACCCGGCGGACCAGGTCACCATCGAGCTGGGGCGGCTCGGGCCCGACGCGGTCACCGTAGGCGCGGCCATCCTGCCGCTGGCCGACTTCTTCGGCCGGGGCGGCCGTCGTGCCGAACCCGCCCCCGAGGACCGGCCGCCCGCCTGGCGGGCCGCGCTGGACGAGCGCACCCCCCGCTGAGCCCGGACACGAAGATGCCCCGGCCGTGACGGGGGAATCACGGCCGGGGCGGTCCATCGCGGACGGGGTCCAGGTCAGGGCGGGCCCGCGTCCACGTACGGTTCAACGGACAACCACGGGGTGGCGTTCCCGCCCGGCGAGGTGATCCGGGTCACGCGATGAAACGCCTGGTCAGAACGCGGGAACCTGGTCAGGGCGTGGGCACCCGCCCCTCGCGGGTCCAGTCCAGCAACTCGTCAGCCGTCCAGGTGTTCACCACCCGCCCGGCGGGCACCCCGCACTCCTCGGCGCGGGCACAGCCCAGGATCTGCCAGTCCAGCTGGCCCGGCGCGTGCGCGTCGGTGTCGATGGAGAACAGCGTCCCGGCGTCCACTGCCTTGCGCAGCAGCCGTTTCGGCGGGTCCAGCCGCTCCGGACGGCTGTTGATCTCCACGGCGGTGCCGGACTCGGCGCACGCGGCGAACACCTCGTCCGGGTGGAACGCCGACTCGGGCCGCCCGCGCCCGGTGAGCAGCCGACCGGTGCAGTGGCCCAGCACGTCGGCGTGCGGATCGGAGACGGCGGCCACCATCCGGCGGGTCATCGCGGCGGCGTCCATCTTCAGCTTGGAGTGCACCGACACCACCACGACGTCCAGCCGCTCCAGCAGCTCCGGCTCCTGGTCCAGCGAGCCGTCGTCCAGGATGTCGCACTCGATGCCGGTGAGCAGCCGGAACGGTGCCCAGCGCGCGTTCAGCGCCTCGACCAGGTCGAGCTGCTCGCGCAGCCGCTCGGGGGAGAGGCCGCGGGCCACGGTGAGGCGGGGGGAGTGGTCGGTGAGCGCGGTCCACTCATGGCCCAGCTCGGCCGCCGCCCAGCCCATCTCCTCGATTCCGCTGCCGCCGTCCGACCAGTCCGAGTGGGTGTGGCAGTCCCCGCGCAGCAGCGCCCGCAGCTCCTCGCCGCCGTCCGCCGTCAGCGGGCCCCCGGCGTCCTCCTCCAGCGAGCGCAGATACGCGGGCGTGTCCCCGGTCAGCGCCTCCTCGACCACCTTCGCGGTCTTCGGCCCGATGCCCTTCAGGGTCTGGAGCGTGCCCGTGGAGACCCGCCGGGCGATCTCGTCCTCGGGCATGTCCTTCAGCACGCGGGCGGCGGTGCGAAAGGCCCGCACCCGGTAGGTGGGCGCGAGCGAGCGTTCCAGCAGGAAGGCGATCCGGTCCAGCGCCGCGACGGGTTCCATGGCCACCTCCCGGCTCCGCACGGACCTCCAGGGTTGCCCACCGGCGCGGTCTCCGCACGGTGGCGGCCCGGACGGCCCGTGCGGACGAGCCGTCCCCGCGCCTCGCGTTCTACGCTCGGAGACATGACCGAACAATCAGCTCCGTACATGTCCAATCCGCGCATCCGGGTGCTCGGGGTCTGTCAGGGCAAGCCGGGGTCGCCGCCCTTCCGGATCATGGAGATCGACGGCGAGGTGATCGGCGAGGTCACGTCGATCACCGGCGTGCTGGAGGCCGCCGCCGCCCGCGGCATCGTCATCCACGATCTGGACGACCCCGACGTGGTCCGCTGGGTCGGCGGCGACAAGTTCACCTGGCGGGTGCGCGGCATCCGCCGAGGCGAGGGGTGACTAGCCCACGGTCCACTTCTGGGCGGCGGTGCCGTTGCAGGTGTACAGCTGGAGCCGGGTGCCGTTGGCCGAATTGGCGCCCGTCACGTCCAGGCACTTGTTGGCCTGGGGATTGACGATGTCGTTGGCCGAGGAGACGACCCACTTCTGGTTGGCGCTGCCCGCGCAGTCCCACAGTTGCAGGGGCGTACCGTCCGCCGTTCCGTTGTCCTTCAGGTCCAGGCACTTGCCGAGCGCCCGTATCGTGCCGTCCGAGCCGACGGTCCACTGCTGGGCGGCCGAGCCGTTGCAGTCGTAGAGCTGTACGGGGGTGCCGTTGGCGGAGTTCGCCGCCGCCACGTCCGCGCACTTGCCCGCCAGGCCGCGGATGGCCTTGCCGCCCGTCGAGCCGCCGCTCGTGGTCACCGACACCGAGTCCACGACGAGCTGCGCCGGGAACTGGGTCGAGCCGTCCGGGTCGCCGGGCCAGTAGCCGCCGACCGCGAGGTTCAGGATCAGGAAGAACGGCTTGTTGAACACCCAGGTCTTCCCGCCCAGGTCGGCCGGGGTGCGCCGCTGGTAGACGTTGCCGTCCACGGTCCAGGTGATGGAGTCCGGGGCCCAGTCGACCGCGTAGGTGTGGAAGGCGTCCGCGAACGCCTGCCCGTTCGGCAGCGAGTAGCCCGCGCCGATGCCGCCCGAGCCGGAGTAGCCGGGGCCGTGGATGGTGCCGTGCACGGTGGAGGGCTCGAAGCCGACGTTCTCCATCACGTCGATCTCGCCCGAGTCCGGCCAGTTCACCGGCGTGCCCAGCATCCAGAACGCGGGCCACATGCCCTGCCCGCGCGGGATCTTCATCCGGGCCTCGACATGCCCGTACTGCGCGTTGAACTTGCCCGAGGTGTTCAGCCGGGCCGAGGTGTACTGGCAACTGCCGTACCAGCACTGGTAGTTCGCGGGGTTCTCACGCTTGGCGGTGATGACCAGGTGGCCCTGGCCGTCCAGCGCCGCGTTCTTGGTGCCCGAGGTGTAGTACTGCCGCTCGTGGTTGTTGACGTTGTCTCCGGTCTCCAGCGTCCACTTGGAGCCGTCCACGGCCGAACCCGCCGGGCCGTCGAAGGAGTCCGAGAACGTCGCCGCCGCGACGGCCGGGGCGGCGGCCGTATCGGCCCTCGCGGGACCGACGGCCGCCGAACCGACCAGCGCGGCGGAGAGAGCGGCAAGGAGGCATCTGCGGAGCAGGCGTGGGGATGCCATGACTCTCCGTTTCACATGGGGGGAGTGACGCCTCTTGTTGTAGAGATCGGGACCGGGGCCGTCAATACCTTGGTACAGACCAGTGATCGACGGCTCGGACAAACCGGTGGAGGACGCTCAGTCCTCCACCACCTTGGGCCGCCGCGCGTGCACCGCCCGCCCCAGTCGGCGCCCCAGTAGCAGCCAACCCAGCAGCGCACCCGTGGTGTTGAGGATGACGTCGTCGATGTCGAAGGCGCGCCCGGTGATCAGCGCGCCCTGGGTCAGCTCCACCATCAGCATCACCAGCGCGGTGAGGAACAGGACTTGGAGGACGCCCCGCGCCCGCGGAGCCAGCACCGGCACCAGCACGCCGAACGGCACGCCCAGCAGGACGTTGCCGCCGATCTGCTTCAGGGTGTCGCGCACCGTCCCGTACTCGAAGTACGCCTTCAGGGAGTTGCCCGGGTGCATGTTGCTGTGCGTCAGCGCCTCCGACGCGGGCGACGGCTCCAGCGTGATCCGGGCCAGCGCGATGGCGAACGCCACCATGAAGATGAACGCCAGCAGCATGATCGGTAGCCGGATCGGCAGCGGCAGCGGCCTGCGCTCCGCCACCACCGGGGCGGGCTCGGTGACCGGCTCCGGCTCGACCGGCGCGGGCTCGGTCTTCTCCAGGCGCCCCCGCCGCAAAGGGGTGCGCAGTACGGTCGGCAGGCGAAGGGCGGTACGGGCCATGCGGTGGTCCTCCAGTCGTGAACATCCCCGTGAGAAGCAGCGAGTGCCCGGTAACCGGCCGGTGATGCCGGTCCGGGCGAAGCTTCAGGAGCCGTACGACACGCGTACGTCCTTGAAGCCGAGGGAGCGCAGCAGGCCCTGGAGCATGCCGGTGGTGTTGGACTCGGCGCGTGTGGTCAGCTCGCTGTCCTGCGCGGCCTCGCCGATGTGCTTGACGGCAAGCTTCTGCACCGCCTGCTCGCCATTGGGGTTGTCCGAGAACAGATCGCCGAGCCGGTCGAGCAGACCGCGCTGCTTGGATACGGCGTACGAGCGGTCCGGGTCCAGCGCGGGCTTGCCGAGCTGGGCGTGCGGCAGCTTCAGGACGGCGGAGGTGCGGTCGTCGTTGACCGTCACGTCCTGCTCGCCGACCTTGCCGAGGTCCACATAGGCGTCCACGGTGCCCGCGCCGACGTACAGCGTGCGGGTGCCGCGCAGCGCGTCGGGCAGATACTTGGCGTTCTTCTCCAGGTCCACGACGACCTGGAAGTTGCCCGAGGCGGCCTGGTAGCGGCTCATGTCCTGGATGGACTGCAGCAGCGCCGGGCCCGAGCGGTCGCGGGACTCGGTGCCGAACAGGTCCTTGATGCCGGGCAGCACGGCCAGCCGTATCCCGGCGAACAGCAGCACCAGCACCAGGGCGATGCCCGCCAGCACCTTGACCCAGAGCGGCGTCCGCCGCCGGGGCCGCTGCTGGACCGTAGTCGCCTCACCGGCCGTAGTCGTCTTCTCCACGGTTCTCCCTTCCCCCTCCTCGGATGCCCACCAAGTAAGCGAACAGGCAAGCGAGTTGACCATCCCCCGCCGCTGACGTACGTACCCCTGCCGCTCCCGTACGAGACCCGCCACGCCAGGCGTCCGGGCCGGGCGGGGGAGGGCCGATAGCATGGCCGCCCAGCCCGTACCGATCATGCGAGGAGCGGGATCGTGCGAGACATCGCCGTCTTCAGCGGCAGCGCCCACCCCCGGCTGGCCGAGGAGGTGTGCGCGCACCTGGGCGTCGCCCTCAGTCCGGCACGGGTCAGCAGGTTCGCCAACGACTGCCTGGAGGTCCAGCTCCGGGCCAACTGTCGGGAACGGGACGTCTTCCTGCTCCAGCCGCTGGTGCGGCCGGTGCAGGAGCACCTGGTGGAGCTGCTGATGATGTGCGACGCGGCCCGCGGCGCCTCCGCGGCCCGGATCACCGTCGTCATGCCGCACTACTCCTACGCCCGCTCCGACAAGAAGGACACGCCCCGCATCTCGCTCGGCGGCCGCCTGGTCGCGGACCTGCTGGTGGCGGCGGGCGCCAGTCGGGTGCTGACCATGACCCTGCACGCCCCGCAGGTGCACGGCTTCTTCTCGGTGCCGGTCGACCACCTGCACGCGCTGCGCGAACTCGCCGCGCACTTCCGGCAGTACGACCTGTCCCGCACCACCGTCGTCTCCCCGGACCTCGGCAACGCCAAGGAGGCCGCCGCCTTCGCCCGGCTGATCGGCGCCCGGGTCGCGGCCGGGGCCAAACAGCGGTTCGCGGACGACCGGGTCAGCATCAGCTCGGTGATCGGCGACATCACCGGCCGGGACGTGATCGTGCTGGACGACGAGATCGCCAAGGGCAGCACGGTGCTCGAACTTGTGGACCGGCTGCGGGAGTTGGAGCCACGCTCGATCCGGATCGCCTGCACCCACGGTCTGTTCGCCGCGGGTGCCCTGAAGCGGCTGGGCGAACAGCCGGACGTCCTGGAGATCGTCTGCACCAACACCGTCCCGGTGCCGGAGGACGAGCACTCCGACAAGCTCCGCGTCCTGTCCATCGCCCCCGCGCTCGCCGAGGCGGTACGGCGCATCCACGACGGGGAATCGGTGAGCGCGCTGTTCGAGCAGCCCGCGGAGGCTTAGCGGGGGTCCGCGGCCCGCAGGGCCGACTCCAGGGTCGGGTGCGGGGGCAGGATGCTGGTCAGGCCCGTGGCCCCGAGGACGCGGAGGGTAAGGGGGTGGACGCAGACCAACTGGAGGTGGCCGCCGCGTTCCAGGACGCGGCGCCGGGCCCGGTTCACCAGGCGCAGCCCCGAGCAGTCGAAGAACTCCACGGGGCGCAGATCCAGTACGACACGGGCGTGTTCGCGGCCGGTGAGCCGGTCCAGCAGGGGCGAGATCTCCGCCGCCGAAGCGATGTCGATCTCACCCCGTAACTCCAGCACGGTGTACCCGCGGTCCTCGTGCACGCGCAGATGCCGGGTGGGCGGGGTGGGTTCCTCCCGCACGACGGCACCCCCTCCCACCCGCGCCCGCGACGCATCGCGCCGCCCGGCAACCTAGCTCGACAGGAGGAATTTGAGCATGTTCGCTTGACATATGTCTTCGAGTTTGACGTAGCTGGTTCGAATCTGTGCGTTTGTGATCGGCCAGCTACCGGCCGCCCGTCGGCTAGCTATCGACCAGCCGGCCAGGTGCCCGTGGAGCGCATGACCGCCTTGGCCCGCGTGCGGTCCACCACGCTGCGGGCCACCGCGAAGATCGCGCCCTGCATCGCCGCCGCCAGCAGGATCTCGCCCCAGCGGCGGTCCTGGTCCAGCGGGTCGGGCGCCTCCTCCTCGTGCCGGATCACCATCCACGCCTTCCGGAACGCCAGCCCGGCCAGCGCACCGCCCGCCCAGCTGATCGCGAAGCCGACCGGTTTGTGGAGGAGGGGCGCCTTGATCTTGCTGATGTTCTTGTTCTTCTTCGCCATGTGTCACTCCTTCCTCACCGGGCCCGGGTCCTCTCCCGACAGCCCCCGACCTCCCCCGTCCGGGCCCGTGTGATCCTCCCCGCCCGGGGCAGTCGGCGACAGGTGAGCGCTACTTCGGAACAGCAGCCGGACACGAAGACCGACGACAGAGACGGCCAGGAGGCCGCCAAGACCGACAGTCATACCCGTGTCACCGTCCTCGTGGCACTCGGCGCGAACCTGGTGATCGCGGTCGCCAAGGCCGTCGGCGGGATCTTCGCGGGCTCGCCCGCCCTGCTGTCGGAGGCCGCGCACTCGGTCGCCGACAGCCTGAACGAGGTGTTCCTGCTGGCCGCGCTGCGCCGCAGCCGCCGCCCGCCGGACGCCCGCCACCCCTTCGGCTACGGCAAGGAACGGTTCTTCTGGTCCCTGCTCGCCGCGGTCGGGATCTTCGTCATGGGCGGCTGCTTCTCCTTCTTCCAGGGCTTCGAGGCGATCACGAGCGGCGCCGAGGAGAAGTTCAGCGGCTACATCGCCGGTCTCATCGTGCTCGGCGTCGCGTTCGTCGCCGAGGGCCTGTCCCTGTTTCGGGCCGTGCGCCAGGCGCACCGCCAGGGCGTGAGCGTGGGGGACGTGGAGGACCCCGCGCTGCGTACCGTGCTCGCCGAGGACGGCACCGCGGTGCTCGGTGTCACCTTCGCCGCCATCGGCATGGTGCTGCACATGCTCACCGGCCAGGCCCTCTGGGAGGGCTGCGCGTCGATCCTGATCGGCGCCCTGCTGGTCTACGTCGCCTACCGGCTCGGCCGCGACGCCCGCGACCAGCTCATCGGCGAGGCCGCCGACCCCGAGCTGACCGGGCGGATACGGGAACTGTTGCGGGCCCAGCCGGAGATCGACAGCGTGGAGGCGCTGTTCACGATGAAGACCGGCATCGACTCCGCCCTCGTGGCCGCCCGCGTCGACCTGGTGCCGGGGATGGACAGCGAGGAGGTCGAGGAGGTCGCCGTACGCATCAAGCGGTCCGTCGCCGAGATGTTCCCCGACGCCGGACAGATCTTCCTCGACGTGACCGACCGCGACGCGAGCGACCGCCCGCCGGGCGAGGCGCGCGAAAGCCCCGCCGCGACGGGGGAGCGCGGCGGGGCCTGACCTTCGCGTGCCCGCCGGGGGACGGTTCACACCCGCGAGGTGCGCGAACCGTCCCCCGGCGGCCGTTCAGCTCGCGTCGGCGGGCTCCAGCACGAAGAGCGGGATCTCCCGGTCGGTCTTCTCCTGATAGTCGGCGTACGGCGGATAGGCGGCGACGGCCCGCTCCCACCACTTCGCCTTCTCGTCGCCCGTGACCTCGCGGGCCCGCATCTCCCGCTTGACCGGCCCGTCCTGGAGCTCGACCGCCGGATCGGCCTGGACATTGAAGTACCAGACCGGATGCTTGGGCGCGCCGCCCAGGGACGCGACCGCCGCGTACGTCCCGTCGTGCTCCACCCGCATCAGCGGCGTCTTGCGGATCTTGCCGCTGCGGTTGCCGCGCGTGGTCAGGATGATCACCGGCATCCCGGTGTCCCGCAGCGTCGTCCCCTCCGTCCCGCCGGACCTCTCGTACTGCTCGACCTGATCGCGTACCCATTGCTCCGGGCTCGGCTCGTACTCGCCCTCAAGAGGCATGGCTTCTCCCCTTCGTCGTGTTTCCTCGTGCCGACGGCTTCACGCCTGCGCTCCACCGCAACACGGGGGGCCGCCGGAATCATCCGTACCGCGCAATCTCTGGGCCACGCGGGTGAATAGCCGGATCTCTCCGGCCGTTCCCGGCCGGGGGTGGCCGAAAAGGGGCGCGGGCGACGACACTGGGAGGACCGATGTGCGTCGGACGACCGGATTCCGGTACCTGGACACCTCAGGCGGACGCGCTTCTTCGGCCAGATCCGACGGGTCGCCGATCTGGCCGAACTTGGCGTCGCCCCATAGGTGCCCGGGGCATCTAATGAAGATCGGTTCGAGGTACTTCTTCGTCTGCGAGGTCCACCCATGACGGAACTGACGGACACCACCGGCCCCGCGAAGGCGGCAGACCCCGTCGCCTTCCCGCAGGACCGCACCTGTCCCTACCACCCGCCCACCGGGTACGGCCCGCTGCGCGAGGGGCGGCCGGTCTCCCGCGTCACCCTGTACGACGGCCGGGAGGTCTGGGCCGTCACCGGGCACGGCGCGGCCCGCGCGCTGCTCGCCGACCCCCGGCTGTCCAGCGACCGGTGCCGCCCGGAGTTCCCGATCCCCACCGCCCGGTTCGCGGGCGTCCGGGACCGCCGGGTCGCCCTCCTCGGCCTGGACGACCCCGAGCATCAGATCCAGCGGCGGATGATGATCCCGTCGTTCACGGTCAAACGCGCCGCGGCGATGCGGCCCGCCATCCAGGAGATCGTCGACGACCTCCTGGACGCCATGATCGCGCGGGGCCCGACGGCCGAGCTGGTGTCGGCGTTCGCGCTGCCGGTGCCGTCCATGGTGATCTGCGGCCTGCTCGGGGTGCCGTACGCCGACCACGAGTTCTTCGAGGAGCAGTCCCGCAAGCTGCTGCGCGGGCCGACGGCCGAGGACAGCCAGAACGCCCGCACGGAGCTGGAGACCTACCTCGGCGGCCTGATCGACGCCAAGGCCGCCCACCCCGAGCCGGGCGAAGGGGTACTGGACGACCTGGTCCACAAGCAGCTCAGCGAGGGTGCGCTGGACCGGCGCGAACTCGTCTCGCTCGCCGTCATCCTGCTGGTCGCCGGGCACGAGACCACCGCCAACATGATCTCGCTCGGCACCTACACCCTGCTCCAGCACCCCGAACGGCTGGCCGAGCTGCGCGCCGACCCCGCGCTGCTGCCGACCGCCGTCGAGGAGCTGATGCGGATGCTGTCCATCGCGGACGGCCTGGTCCGGGTCGCCGTCGACGACATCGAGATCGACGGCGTCACCATCCGCGCCGGGGAAGGGGTGATGTTCTCCACCTCGGTGATCAACCGCGACGACTCCGTGTACGCGGACCCCGACGCCCTCGACTGGAACCGCTCCGCCCGCCATCACGTCGCCTTCGGCTTCGGCATCCACCAGTGCCTGGGCCAGAACCTGGCGCGCGCGGAGCTGGAGATCGCCCTCGGCACCCTGCTCGCCCGGCTGCCCGGCCTGCGCCTCGCGGTACCGGCCGAGGAGATCCCGTTCAAGCCCGGCGACACGATCCAGGGGATGCTGGAACTCCCCGTGACCTGGTAAGAGGCTTCTCGCCATGCACACCGACATCGAGATCGACAAGGACCTCTGCATCGGCGCGGGCCAGTGCACGCTGGCAGCACCGAGCGTCTTCACCCAGGACGACGACGGCTACAGCACGCTGCTGCCCGGCGCCGAGGACGGGGCGGGCAGCCCCATGCTCCGGGAGGCCGCCCGCGCCTGCCCGGTCGGCGCGATCACCGTCACCGAGAGCTGACCGCCGCGCAGTTGGGCCCATAGCTCAACAGGGCTTATAGGGTTTCCCGGTGACCGAACCCACCGGGAAGCCCTTTCTCTACGTCGTCGTCTGCGCCGCCGGTGTCGCCTTCGGCGTCGGCACGCTGATCGCCGAGGCCCAGGAGCGGGGCTGGGAGGTGGGGGTGATCGCCACCCCGGCGGCGATGAACGGCTTCTTCGACGCGACCGGCACCGCGTCCCGCACCGGCCGCCCGGTCCGCTCCGCCTGGCGCTCACCGGCCGACCCGCGCCCCTTTCCGCCACCGGACGCGGTCGTGGTGGCCCCGGCGACCTTCAACACCGTCAACAAATGGGCCCAGGGCATCGCGGACACCCTGGCCGTCGGCACCCTCTGCGAGGCGCTGGGGCTCGGCGTGCCCCTCGCGGTCCTGCCCAGCGTGGGCGAGGCGCTGGCCGCCCACCCCGCCTACCAGGAGAGCCTGACCCGGCTGCGCGGTCTCGGCGTCCGCTTCGGGGAGGGGCGGGTGCCGGGCGCGTTCGACTGGATACGCGGGCTGGAACTGCTGGACGGCCCCTGAGAGCGTCAGCCCGTCCGGCGTACGTACCCGGGCTCGCCCGGTGGGGAGACGTCCAGGTCGCGGCGGACGATGCTGAGCCGCGAGCCCCACGCGGACACCGCCTTGGTGAGGCCCGTGTCGGTGTACTCGATGTCCAGCACCCGGTCGTCGAAGGCGCGGGCGTAGGTTCCGCATTCGTCGTACTGGCCGCACTCCTCGGCCACCGCGAAGTCGAGACCGGCGCTCTCGCGCTTGCCCGCCAGTTCCGGGGTGTTCTTCTGGCCGACGGCCAGGTGGCGGGCGTGGGCGTGCCGGGTGAGCAGGCGCATGAAGGCGGTCGCGTCGGCGGGGGTGAGCAGGTGGCGGGAGCGGGTGTAGCTGTCGTAGTTGTCGGGCTCGATCGCGTCGTAGCCCTTGTCCGCGCAGCCGTCGGTCCAGCGGTTCACCCGGTCGGCGATCCGGGCCCGCTTGGCCGGGGTACCGATGTCGAGCAGGGGCTCGTCCCAGTCCTCGTCGACGACGACCCGGCCCGCGCGGTCGCGCAGCAGCAGGTCGGCCGGCCAGTCGGCGCGCTCCTGCGGCTGGGCCTGGAAGGCGTTGACGTAGCAGACGGTGTACAGGCCATCGGCGGGGGAGTCGGCGCGGTCGCGGGTGACAACGCGGACGCCTGCGGGCGGGGGGTATGCGCCGCCGATCTGGTAGTCGAACCCGGCGTGCCGGGGCGGCAGTCGGGGCGCCCGCGGTGCCGGGTCGTGCCCGGTGCCGCAGCCGGTGAGGAGCAGGGTGAGGGCGAGCAGAACGGCTCGGCTCCCGTCACCGGGCTTTCTGTGATGCGTCAACGATTTCGTGTCTCCTGAATATGGGTCAAAGATCTCCCGTGAACCCGTTTTCGGACGGGAGATCTCTTGTTCCCCACTGTCGCCCTGTGCGAAAGTGTGCGTCGCTGTGACGGGAGTGATTGTCCCTCACCCAACGGGAGTTGATGTCGGCTCGGCCACCCTCCCGCCGATTGGTACGGACCTGATTCCGGGTGCATTCTGGAGGAACAGAGCGTGAAGGGCGAAGGGCTGTCGAATTCCCAGGATTCCACGAGGCCGTTCGGGATATCCGACGGCGAACTCAGCGCGGAACTCATGAAGTGGACGGGAACGACGCCGGGACTGCACCCCGTGGGTGAACTCCTCGACCGGCACTGGGCCGCCGCCTTCACCTACGCCCGGCTCTGCGCCGACGGACCGCGCGCGGCGGGCATGCTGACCACCGCCGCGTTCACCCGGCTCTTCGGCGAGTCGCTCCGCCAGGCCGGGCCGTCCGCCGCCTGGCGCCCCCAACTCCTCGTCGCCGTACGGCGGATCGCCGCCGAATGGGACACCGACGGCAGGCAGGAACTCCTGCATCCCGCGCTGCGGCCCGACCCGGCGAGCGGGGAGCGCGCCGCCGCCCGGCTGCTCCCGGCGCCCGGCAGGCGGCTGCTGGCGCGCGCCTTCCAGCGGCTGCCCCAGCCCTCCCGCGCGGTGCTCTGGCACACCGAGGTCGAGGGCGAACCCCTCGCCGTGCCCGCCGCGCTGCTGGGGCTGGACGAGGAGAGCACCGCCGTCGAACTCGGCCGCGCACGCGACCGGTTGCGCGAGGAGTGCCTCCAGACGCACCGCGAACTGGCCCCCGACGCCGAGTGCGGCCGCTATCTGCGGATGCTGGACGTCACCTTCCGGCGCGGCGGCGGGCTCGCCATGGACCCGGACCTGGGCGGCCACCTCGACGGCTGCGGCCACTGCGGCCGCACCGCGGACCAGCTCGCCCGCTTCAACGAGGGGCTCGGCCTCGCCCTCGCCGAGGCCGTGCTCGGCTGGGGCGCCGCCGCCTACCTCGCCGCCCGCGCCGACGACAGCGCCGCGCCGCCCGTACCCGCGATGCCCCTGCCGTCCGGCGGTGAGGACTTCGCGCCCCCGGCCGCCGCACCCGTCACGGTCGACGAGGCCCCCGGCGGCCGTACCGCCCACCGCGCGGCCCGGCGGGCCCGCAGGCGCAACCTCTCACTGGCCGTCACCACCGTGAGCGCCCTGGTCGCGCTGCCCCTCGTCCTGTGGGCCGTGCTCGGCTCCGACGACGGCCCCGCCACGGCCCACGGCGCCACCCCGTCCCCGACACCGGGCACCTCCACGCCCGCGCCCCAGCCGTCCTGGGCGGGCGCGGACGGCAACCGGCCCACGGTGCGCGGCCGACTGCACAACGTCGCCTCCGGGCGGTGCGTGGGCATCGTCGGCCAGAAGGCCGTCGAGGGCGCCGAGACCGAGGTCGTCACCTGCTCCTCGGCACCCGGCCAGCGCTGGCGGTACGAGGCGGACGGCAGGCTGCGCAGCGACGCGGCGCCCGCCCTCTGCCTGGACTCCCGGCTCGGCTACTCGGTCCGGCTCGCCCCCTGCTCGGCCACCGGCACCGACGGCCGCTTCATCCGCTACGACTTCACCCTCCAGGGCACCCTCGTACCCCGCTGGGACCAGAACCTGGCCCTCACCCCGGCCGCCACCGACGGCTCCGGGGCGCTGGTGCTGAAGAACCGCGCCGAGACCGCCGTCCAGCGCTGGGTCGTGGACACCGCCGGGAACGATCCGCAGATGGAGGTCGTCAACTGGGACAAGGGAGCCACCAAGCCCCCGGCCCGAAGGACCTCTGCGAAGCCCACCCCGGCCGAGCACTCCACGAGTCCGGCACCGGCCCCGAGCAGCAGCCCCACCCCGACGGCGACCGCCAGTCCCACGCCCAGCGCGACGGACGACGACACCTGCTCCTCGTACCGGGACCGCTGCGGCAGGGACGGCGGGGGAGGCGGACACCGGTACGGGGGTGGCGGCTTCGGGGGTCGGCACCGCTGAGCCGTGGCTCAGTGATGGTGCGGCGGGGGCGGGATCGTGCTCAGGCCGGGGGCCTCTCCGGGCCAGACCAGCAGGACCGGGCACGGGGCGTGGTCGACCGTGAAGCGGGCCGCCGGGCCCAGACTGTGCGGGCCGAGACGGGAGCGGTCGCCGTCGCGGGCCAGCACCAGCAGGCCCGCGCCCTCGGCCGCCGCGACCACCTCCCGCTCCGGCCGCCCCGACCGTTCCTCGCGTACGCACGGGCGGCCCAGGCGCTCGGCGGCCGCGTCCAGCAGCTCCGCCGCCGAGCCGTCGCCGAGTGCCTCCAGCCGGTCACCCGGATCGGCCTCCCAGCCCTCCGCCGGACCCTGCCCCCAGGCCCGCCCCCGCCCCATCAGCCCCGCGAACGCGCCGTGCGCCACCTCCGGCACCTCGGGCCCCGTCACATGCAGCAGCACCACCTCACGGGCGTGCGGGGCGTGCACGCGCACGGCGTCCACACAGGCGGGCCAGGTGCCCTCGACGAGCCAGACGACCGC
Organism: Streptomyces sp. NPDC002176; assembly: GCF_044903645.1. Classification (NCBI taxonomy): domain Bacteria; kingdom Bacillati; phylum Actinomycetota; class Actinomycetes; order Kitasatosporales; family Streptomycetaceae; genus Streptomyces; species Streptomyces sp. NPDC002176. Next base: position 367,344 of record NZ_JBJDQW010000001.1, on the reverse strand, counting down.
ACGCATCCGATGCCCTCCTCGTTCCACGCCATCCCGTCAGAAGATCTGCAGCGCCCCCCACAGTGCCACCACCGACACCGCCAGCGCCGAGGGCACGGCGACCAGACCCAGCCGGGTGAACTCCCCGAGGTCCACGCCCTCGTCGTGCTGGTGCACGATCCGCCGCCACAGCAGGGTGGCCAGCGAACCGGCGTAGGTGAGGTTCGGGCCGATGTTCACGCCCAGCAGCACCGCCAGCACCGCGCCCGCCCCGCCCGGCGCCGCCAGCGGCAGCAGCACCAGCACGGCGGGCAGGTTGTTGATCAGGTTGGCCAGCACGGCGGCCAGCGCGGCGATCCCCAGCAGTGCGAGCAGCCCGCTCCCGGACGGCAGCAGCTGCCCGAGCGCGTCCGAGAGCCCGTTGTCCACGACCGCCCGCACCACCACGCCCAGCGCCAGCACGAACGCCAGGAACGGCGGCGCGGCCGCCCGCACCACGGACAGCGGGGTCGCCTGCCGCCGCAGCACGGCCCGCCCGGCCAGCACCAGCGCCCCCGCGGCCGCCGCCCAGGCCGGATCGACACCGAACGCCGACGCCACCACGAACCCGGCGAGCGTGCAGCCCACGGTGACCAGCGCGAACACCGGCAGCGGCGGCTCCTCCCCGGTGTCCCGCGCGACCGGTGCCGCCGCCGAGAGGTCGCGGCGGAAGAAGCGCCGGAACACCACGTACTCCACGCCGATCGCGGCCAGCCAGGGCAGCGCCATCAGCGCCGCGAACCGGGTGAAGGACAGCCCGCTCGCCGCGAACGCCAGCAGGTTCGTCAGATTGGACACCGGCAGCAGCAGTGACGCCGTGTTCGACAGATGCGTGCACGCGTAGACATGCGGCTTGGGGCGCACGCCGGAGCGGGCGGCCGTGGCGAACACCACCGGGGTCAGCAGCACGATCGTCGCGTCCAGACTCAGTACGGCCGTGATGACCGAGGCCAGCGCGAACACCGCCGTCAGCAGCCGTACCGGCCGCCCCCGCGACCAGCGGGCCATCCACGCCCCGCAGGCCCGGAACAGGCCCTCCACGTCGCAGAAGTGGGCCAGCACCAGCACCGCGGCCAGGAATCCCACGACCGGGCCCAGCCGGGCCACCTCGTCGCGGGCGTGGTCCAGGGAGATGGCGCCGGTGAGGATGGCGACACCGGCGGCGGGCACCGCGAGCACCGCCTCCGTCCAGCCGAAGGGCCGTACCACCGCCCAGGCGAGCACGGCGACGAGCAGGACGGCCGACAGGGCCTCGGCGAGCGGGGTGTTCAGGGCGTTCCTCCGGACCTGGGGTGATGTGCCCGCTCATGAAAACAGACGCCGGTGCGCCGGGCCGACCGGGGCCCGGCGCCGTCGTGCCCGGTCAGGCGCCCGAACCGGGGGCGAACACGGTCAGGCGGACCGAGGACGCGTTCCCGGAGACCGGCACCGCGCCGCCCGTCCAGGTCACCTTCAGCGGGTCCCGCTCATCGGGCGGGGTGACCACCAGCGAGGCCGGCTTCGCCGTCTTCGCGCCGCTGATCTGCGGGTTGGAGAAGGTCAGCCCGGCCCACGCGCTCTGGCCGGGGCGCAGCGTGACCGTCACCGGAGAGCCCGAGGTGCGCTCCGGGTCACGGCCGAGCTGGGTGCCGGAGGCGTTCACGAAGGCCGCGCCCGGATAGCCGCGCAGGGTGCAGGTGCGGGACGACTTGTTGGTGAGGACGACGGGGAAGTTCTCCTGCCCGGCGCCCGGGTCCACGCGGCCCACGGCGGCCCGCAGCTCCGAGGTGTGGCAGCGGGTGCTCTTCGCGCTGTCGGGCTTGACGGTCCTCGTCGCCGTGTCCGGCGCCGAGCTGGGGGTCGAAGTGCCGCCGCTCTGGGTCACCGGAGAGGGGGTGTCGGCGGGGTCGGGCGAGCCGGTGGACTCGGGCGGGGCCGAGGTCTCGGTCGCGGGCGCCGCCGAACCGGACACCGTCTTCGCCGGTGCCGCGCCCACGTCGCCGTTGCCGCAGGCGGTCAGGAGGCCCAGTACGGCGGCGGTGCCCACGAGCAGGGTCCCGCGCCGCCTGGCCGGGGATGAGTTCGCCATGTCGCACATGCCTCCCTGAAATCCACGGCACACGGGGGCCGCGTGCCGTCGGCGCCCGATGCGCCGTCACACCTTCCGATGCGCCGTCCGGCGGAAAAGTTCGGGACGCGGCGAAAAAACCTCCGCGCCCGAAGAAGTCTCCGCTCACCGGGGCCTCCCCGCCACGCCGGACGAGGGTTCCCCCCGATCAGGTGACCCGCAGCGAGCGGAGTATGCCGTCGGTGGCGGCCGGGTCGCCGTGCTGGCGCACCTGCACGTACACCTGCGGGCCGTGCGCGCCGTCCGAGGGGCGCAGCGCGGTCTCGGTGACCGAGCCGCCGCCCGCGCAGCCGCTCCATACCCGGACCGTGCCCCGCCAGCCGGACCCCGTGAACGCGCGCCGGTCCGCGCTCCGGCAGCCGGAGTGCGCCAGCGCGTCCACCCGGCCGGTGAGATCCCCCTCGCCGACGCCCACGAACACGCCGTTCACCGGCGCGCGGAGGTCGGACCAGCGGGACAGGTCGTCGGCCACCACCAGCCCCGGTTCCCGCCCGGCCGCCAGCCCGAGCGCCCGCGGGTCCCACCCGGAGTCGCGCAGCTCCCGGTCCCAGTCCGGGGGCACCTCCACCGCGATCCGGCCGGACGCGTCCCGTACCCGCGCCGCCTCCGCGGCGCTCCCGGCGGGCCGGTGCAGTACCAGCGCCGCCGCGCTCCCGGCGGCCACCAGACCCACCGCGGCGGCCACCGCGAGCACCGCGCGCCTGCCCCGCACCGCCCCGGACGAGCCTGCCCGGCCGGGGCCCGCCGCCAGCCGGTCCAGCTCGTCCGCGAACGCCCGCGCGGACGGCCAGCGCCGCTCCCGGTCCGGCTCCAGCGCCCGCAGCACGGCCCGCTCCACGCCGGTGTCCAGCTCCGGCCGCAGCCGGGCGGGCGGCACCACCTTGCCCGGCGCGCCCGGCACCGTCCCGGTGAGCAGTTCGTAGCCCACCGCGCCCAGGCTGTAGACGTCGGCGCGCTCGTCGATGCCCGCGTTGGGCTCGGCCTGCTCCGGGGGCTGATAGCCCGCCGAACCCGCCGCGAGGGTGAGCGCGGACGCCTGCGCGAGGCTCTTGGCCAGCCCCAGGTCGGCCAGCAGCAGCCGCCGCCCGCCGTCCGGGGCGGTGCGCAGCAGCAGGTTGGTCGGCTTGACGTCCCGGTGCACGATCCCGGCCTCGTGCAGCGCGGCGGCACCCCGCGCGGCCAGCGCCGTCAGCTCCAGCGCCTCGGCGACCGGCAGCGGACCCGCGGCGAGCAGGTCGGCGACGGTGCCGCCGTCGGCGTACTCCATGACGAAGTACGGTCTGCCGTCGTCCAGTTCGCCGATGTCGTAGACCTGCACCACCCGGCTGGACCCGGCCCGGCGCAGCAGCCGCGCCTCGGACAGGAAACGCTCGCGCACATCGAGGCGGTGGGACCAGTTGTCGGCGAGGACCTTGACCGCCACCAGGGCGTCGAGTTCGTCGTCGTGGGCGAGCCACACGGTGGCGAAGGCGCCACTGCCCAGGCGCTGTTGAAGGCGGTACCGGCCGATCCGCTCCGGGGGGTGCATACGACTATCATGCCTGCCCTGAGATCGACTCCGAGGGGGGAGCGGACGTGCCGGACGCGGCGAGGGCCGAAGAGCTGGCCCGCCTGGCGGCGGCGGGCGACCGGGCGGCCCTGGACCGGTTGCTGACCGAGCTGCGGCCGGAGGTGGTGCGCCGCTGCGGGCGCTTCCTGCCCTGCAGGGAGGACGCCGAGGAGGCCGCCCAGGACGTATTGCTCCAGGTCGCCCGGCACATCGGCGGCTTCGAGGGCCGCAGCCGCTTCAGCACCTGGCTGTACACGGTCGTCGCCAACTGCTGCCGCCAGAAGTACCGCGAGCTGAAGCGGCGGGCCGCCGAACAGCCCGCCCCCGCCGAGGTGCCGGAGCCCGTGGACCCGCGCACCACCAGCGTCATCGCGGGCTCCCGGCTCGACCTGCTGGACGCGCTGGACCGGCTGGAGCGCGAACACCCGCACCTGGTCGCGCCGTTGGTCTACCGAGACCTGTGCAGTCTGGACTACGCCGAGGCCGCCGAACGCGCGGGCATCCCGCTCGGCACCCTGAAGTCCCGGCTGCACGAGGCCCGCAAGCGGGTGCGGCCCTGGCTGCGCGCCCACTGACCCGCCGCTGGGGCGGGTCCGGGGACGCGTGTCACCGGCTCACTTCTTGTAGCCGACGATCGCCATCATGCCGCTCTCCGAGTGGTACTGGTTGTGGCAGTGCAGCATCCACAGGCCGGGGTTGTCGGCGTCGAAGTCGATGACCAGCTTGCGGTGCGGCAGCACCACGGCGGTGTCCTTGCGGGCGCCCACCGCGTCGATCCCGGTCAGCGCGAAGGTGTGGCCGTGCAGATGCAGCGGGTGCCACATGTCGGTGGCGTTGATCAGGGTCATCCGGACCCGCTCGCCCGCCCGCACCGCGTACCGCTCGCGCACGTCGTACTGCTTGTGGTCGAAGCCCCAGTCGTACTTCTCCATGGTGCCGGTGACTCTGATGCGCATCTCGCGGTCCGGCTCCCGGTGGTCCAGGGCCGCGGAGTCGGCGGGTCGCAGACGGCGCGCGGGGACCAGCTCGCGGTCCAGCTCGGGCAGCTTCACATCGGCTGGAGGAACGGTTCTGCTGTTGTCGGTACGGAGCACCGCCAGCGCCTGCCCGGCCTTGCCCTCGGCCAGCGCGACCAGCGGGAACACCCCGTCCTTGGCCGTGATCAGCACGTCGTACCGCTCCGCCATGCCGACCAGCAGGGCGTCCGTCTCCCGGTGCTCGACCGGGTAGCCGTCGGTGTGGGTCACCGTCAGCTTGTGGCCGCCGAGCGCCACCCGGAAGGCGGTGTCCGAACCCGCGTTGATGATGCGCAGCCGCACCCGCTCGCCGGGACGGCACTTGAACGAGGTCGGCGCGCCCGGCCTGCGCCCGTTGATCAGGTAGATGGGGTACGCGACATTGCCGCCGACCCCGTCCAGGATGCGGCTCTTCGGCCCGTGCAGCATGCGGTCGGGGCCGGTGTTCTTCGGCGGGTGGGGCATGGCCGACATCGGGTGCTCGTGCGGGTGGGCGGTCGGGCGGGCCGGGTGCTCGGGGCCCATCATCGCCATGCCGCCGCCCGGCTTGAGCTGCCGCAGCACCTTCTCCGGGGTGGAGCCGTCGACGCCGTCCACCCAGTCGTCGAGGACGAGCACCCACTCCTTGTCGTACTTCAGCGGCTCCCTGGGGTCGTCCACCACGAGCGGCGCGTACAGGCCCCGGTCCGGCTGCATGCCGACGTGACTGTGCAGCAGGTAGGTGCCGGGGTCGGCGACGGTGAAGCGGTAGTTGAAGTCCATCCCGGCCGGGATGGAGTCCTGGGTGAGGCCCGGCGCGCCGTCCATGTCGCAGCGCAGCCGGACCCCGTGCGAGTGGAGCGTGGTGGTCTCCGGCAGCCGGTTGGCGAGCGTGATGCTCAGCACGTCACCGGCGGTGGCCCGCACCAGCGGTCCGGGCAGCGCGTCCTGGTACGCCCAGGTGCGCACGGACCGGCCGCCCAGGTCCAGCGTGGTCTCACCGGCCGTCAGCGTGACCATGCGCACCCGGCCCGAGCCGCGCCGACGCTCGGCGGCCCGGACCTCCGGACCCGACGGTTCCACGTAACCCGCGGGCCCCGGCGGGACGAAGTTCCCCGCCGCCATCATCGTGCCGCGCGGTCCGGGCCGGGGCCGGGGGCCCGAGTCGGAGCAGGCGGCCAGGAGTCCCGCGCCCGCGGCAGCGAGCGGGACGCGGAGGAGAGTACGCCGCGAAGGTGTATGCATGAAGGAAATAAGACACTTTTTGTGCTCATATGTGATGGATCTGAGGGCGGCGCGTCTGCTGGTGTCGGCCCGGCGAGATGTCCGAGACGCCGGGTACCGGGCGTGCGGACGGCTGATCTGGCTCGATTTACGGGTGAGTACCCTCGCGGTACCGTGAGGGCATGCCAGCTCTCAACGTGGAGTTCAGCGAGCGCGAACTCGCGGACCTGCGGCAGATCGCCAAGGAACGCGGTACGTCGATGAAGGCCCTGGTCCGGGAGGCGGCCGCGGCGGACATCGCCCGGCACCGGGCGCTGAAGGAGGGCGCGGAGACGTTCCGGGCCTTCTTCACCGCGCACGCCGCGGAGTTCGCCGCCGCGTTCCCCGACGACGAGGCAGCCCCGGCCAGGGGCGAGGCCGCCTGAGCGGCGATGCCCCCCGTCATCCACATCGACGTCCCCTGGCTGCTCCAGCGCCATGAGGACGTGCTGCCCGACCAGCCCTCGGTGGACGACTTCTCCGCCCTGGTCGCCGCCGTCGCCCGGCACCGCGTGGACCCGCCCCGGCTGGGCGTCGACTCCGACCCCGCCTGGCGGGCCGCCGCCCTGCTGCACACCCTCGCCGTGCTCCGCCCGCTGCCCGCGGCCAACGCCCGCTTCGCCTGCGCCACCGCCGTCGCCTACCTGCACATCAGCGGCGCGGGCATCGACCCGCCGTACGGCGCCCTCGTCGACCTCGTCCGCGACGTGACCGCCGGCCGCGCCGACGTGTACGGCGCGGCCGACCGGCTGCGGTCCTGGCGGATCTGACACCGCGCGCCCGACTCCGACTTCCCTGCAAACCCGTCGATGTGGGACGTGCTCCTTGTTGCGTGTGGAGATGTTGTGCGAGGGTGACACTCCCGTGCGGGGGGTGAAGTCCGGGACCGATTCGGCAGTTGGACGGCCGGGCCGGAGCCACGCCGATCGTGGGCCTCAAGGGTCCCCGCTCCCCGTGCGCCTCCCGGAGGTCCGCTCCGACGCTCCGCACGCGCCAAAGGAATCCGCTCAGTGACCACCCCTCAGCCGCCTCTTCCCCCCTACCTGCCCGGCATGGCGGCGGGGGAGTCCGACGAGTCCACGGCCGCCTCGCTGCGCGCCGGTTCGGACGTGGAGGCGTCCCGGGCCGCCGCCCTGCTGATGGCCCGGCACTGGCAGCCAGCCGCCGACTACGCCGTCATCTGCCTCGCGGGCCCCGGACCACTGGCCCAGATGGTCACCGCCGCCGTCTTCCACCAGGCCCTGGACCGGCTCACCCTCGGCGAGCCCGCCGAGGCGCTGCGGCCCCGGCTGCTGGTGGCCGTACGGGACACGGTCCTCGACTGGGCGGCCACCGACCGGGTCACCGCCGCCCTGCCCGGCCTCGGCAAGCCCGCCGGAGGGCGTGGCATGCGCGCCGCGAACTCGCTCACCCCGGAGAACCGCGCCCTCGCCGAGCGGGCCTTCCACCTGCTGCCCCGGCTCGAACAGGCGCTGCTGTGGCACACCGAGGTGGAGGCCGAGCCCGTGACCGTCCCCGCCGCGCTGCTCGGCGTGGACCCGGTGGGCGCGGCCGCCGCGCTGGAACAGAGCCGGGAGAAGCTCCGCGCGGGTGTGCTGCGCGCACACCGTGAGCTGGCTCCCAGTGGGGAGTGCCGCCACTACAACCGGCTGCTCGACGTGCCCGTGCGCCGGGGCGGGGCCGTGCTGCCCGATGTCCGCCAGCACCTGGACGCCTGCTCGTACTGCCGGTACGCCGCCGAGCAGCTCGGCCAGATCGACACCGGCCCCGGGCTGCTGCTCGCCGAGGCGGTCCTCGGCTGGGGCGCCCGCCGCTACCTCGACTCCCGCCCCGGCCGGGGGCAGGCCGTCACTCAGGCCGAGGTCGCCCCGCGCTCCGGCGGGCGCAGGCGCGGCGGCAAGCGGGGGGCACCGGCCCGTGGTGCCCGGTCCGGGCGCGGGCGCGGCACCGGCTGGTCGCTGCGGACCGGGGCGGGCTTCGTCTCGGCCGGGCTGCTGGTGACCGGCCTGGCCGTCGCCGTATGGCCCGAGGACGACGGCGGGCGCACCCCGGTGGTCTCCGCCGGGGCCGCGCCCGCCGCCGACCCCCGTACCGCGCGGCCCTCGACGGCCGCCTCCACGCCCGCCCTGCCGCTCGCGGGGCGGCCGACGCGGCTGCGCAACGTCGCGGCCGGGCTCTGCCTGGGCATCAAGGGCGAGCCCGAGCGCGGCGCGCTGGTGACGCTGGCGCTGTGCTCCGACGCCCTCACCCAGCAGTGGACCTACGACGCCGACGGCCTCCTGCACAGCCAGGCCGACCCCCAGCTCTGCCTGGACTCGCACGCGGACGCCGCCGTCGTCATCCTCGGCACCTGCGACGACGCGGGCACCGAGCGGGGGAACGACGTGCGCTACGACCTCACCGTGCAGGGCGAGTTGCTGCCTCTCTGGGACGAGACGCTCGCCCTGTCGTCGGCCGACGCGCGTCCCGGCGCCGACATCGTGGTCTCGCTCCGGGACCGCTCGTCGGCCCAGCACTGGCTGACCGACACCCCGTCGGCCACCCCCGGCTCGCTGTCGATAGCGGAGACCCCCGAGGCTCCGGCCCGTCAGGCAGAGGCGCCGGAACAGGGTGCCTAGCCCGGCTGCTCCGTGAGGACGGACGGGTCCAGGGTGGCCGGGGTGGCGTGGCCGGAGAGGGCCAGGGTCAGGTCGAGTTCGGCCAGGATGGAGCGGATGACGTGCGCGACGCCCGCCTGCCCGTCCAGCCCGAGCCCGTACGCGTAGGGGCGGCCGAGCAGGACCGCGCGGGCGCCCAGGGCGAGCACCTTGGCGATGTCGTCGCCGGTGCGGATGCCGCTGTCGAACAGCACGTCCAGCCGGTCGCCGACCGCGTCCACGACCCCCGGCAGCGCGTCCGCGGCCGCGAGCGAACCGGCGACCTGGCGGCCCCCGTGGTTGGAGACCACCACCCCGTCCATCCCGGCGTCGGCGGCCGCGCGGGCGTCGTCCGGGTGCAGGATGCCCTTCAGGACGATGGGGCCGTCCCAGTGCTCCCGGAGGAACGCCAGGTCCGGCCAGGTGTGCCCGGCGTCCCCGAACAGGCCGAGGAAGTGCAGGACGGCCGCGTTCGGGTCCTCCTCCACCGGCTTGGCCAGCCCGGCCCGGAAGGCGGGGTCGGTGAAGTAGTTCGCGGTGCCGACCCCGTGCAGGAACGGCAGATACGCCCGGTCCAGGTCGCGGGGGCGCCAGGACAGCAGCGGGGTGTCCAGCGTGACGACCAGTACCGAGAACCCGGCCGCCTTCGCCCGGCCCAGGAAACTCCGGGTCACCTCGCGGTCGCTGCCCCAGTACAGCTGGAACCACCGCTCGGCGTCCCCCATCGCCTCCGCGACGGTCTCCAGCGGCGTGCTCGACGCCGACGACAGGATGTACGGCACGCCCTGCGCGGCGGCGGCCCGCGCGGCCGCGCACTCCGCGTCCGGATGCATGATCGACAGTACGCCTACGGGCGCGAGGGCCAGCGGCGCGGGCAGCTCACGGCCCAGCACCCGCACGGAAAGGTCCCGCTCCGAGACGTCCCGCAGCATGCGCGGCACGATCCGACGCCGTTCCAGCGCGGCCCGGTTGGCCCGCTCGGTGCTTCCGTCCCCGGCGCTCCCCGCGACATACCCGACCGGCCCCGGCCCGAGCCGGTGCTCCGCCAGCTCCTCCAGCCGGGTCAGATCGGTGGGCAGCCGGGGCACCGTCCCGTTCATCCCGTTCAGGTAGATCTCGTACTGAAAATCGGCCCACCGTGCGCCCACGCCGCCGCTCCCTCTCTACGGTGTCACACTCAGCTCAGTGTGCCTCAGGGCGAGTTGTCCCGTAGCCAGGCCAGTCGTTCCGCCGCTGTGCGGGTCAGGGGGTGGTGGGGGCCGAAGACCCGGGCGTAGTCGGCCTGGCAGCGGGTGAGGAGGGTGGCGGCCTCCCGGTGGTCGCCGTTGTCGATGAGGACGTTGGCCAGGTTGTCGCGGGCGTGCAGGGTGTCGGGATGGGCCTCGCCCCTGCGGCGGGACACCAGGGACAGGACCTCGCGCAGGACGTGGGCCGACTCCGCGTAGCGCTCGCGGGCGTGGAGCACGGCGGCGAGGTTGTTGCGGGTGGAGAGGGTGTCGTCGTGGTCCGGGCCCTTGGCGCGCTGCTGGGCGGTGAGCACGGAACGCATCACCGCCTCCGCCTCGTCGAGACGGCCCAGTCGGCACAGCGCGGCGCCCAGGTTGGCCCGCGCGGCCAGACCGATGTCGTCGTCCTGGAGGTTCCGTCGCTCCAACCGGGCCACCAGCAGGCGCAGTTCGCGCTCCGCCTCGGCCCAGTGGCCCGCCTTGACCAGTGCCGCCGCATGGCTGCCGGTGGCGGAGAGGACCACCGGGTCGTCCGGGCCGAGCAGCCGCTTCCGGCGCTCCAGCACATCCCGGCGCAGCGCGGCCGCCTCCGCCTCCCGGCGCAGGTCCTCCAGCACCGAGGCCAGCGACGACGCGCTGTCCAGGGTGTGCGGGTGGTCCGGGCCGAGGAGTTCGGCGCGGCTGGTCCACACGCTGCGCCACACCTCCTCGGACTTGCCCAGTTCGCCCGTGACGTGCATCAGACCGGCCAGGTCGGCGGCGGTCGTCAGAGTGTCCTCGTGGACGTAGCCGATGGTGAGGGACTGGGTGCGCACCAGGTCCCACAGCCGCTCGCGCGCCTCCTCCTGGCGGCCCTCCATATGGGTCAGCACGCGGGCGTAGTCGCGGAACGCCAGCAGAGTCTCCGGGTGTTCGGGGCCGAGCCGCTGATGGGCCGCGTTGGCCCGCATGCCGTAGTACTCGTGCGGGGGCAGGCCGACACGGGAGATCTCCTGCTCGCTGCCGTCGTCGTTGAGCAGCGTGAAGACCAGGTCGGCGGCCGGGGGCAGTTCCGGTTCCGGCGCGTCCCGTTGCTCGTCGTCCTCGCGCTTCTTGCGCCATCCGAGGGCCATGTCGCGACCCCCTCCTCTCCTCGTCCGGGTCTGGGGCTTCACGCCCCGGAGTGCACATGGGCCGCCCACAGGCTGGGGCTGCCGGGGAAGGCCGTCCGGCACTCCCGGACGGCGTGGTGCAGCGCGAGGGCCGCCCGTTCGGCGTCCAACTCCACCGAGTCGGTGCGGGGTTCGCCGCGCAGCCCCCGGTACAGGCTCCGGGTCACCCGTACCGCCACCGCGTCGTGCACCGGCCAGAGGGTGCCGATCGCGTGCGGGTACCCGGCGATCTGGAACGCCGAGGTGATGTGGATCGCCTCGTCCGCCAGCCGCTCCGAGCCCCGCGCGGTCTCGCAGGCCGACAGCACGGCCAGCCGGGCGTCAGGCAGTTCGAGGCGCGAGATGTGACGTACCGTCAGCGGATGCTCCCGGTGGTCGTGCACCAGCAGCCGCGCCCGGGACGGGTCGTCCGGCTCGCTCACCCCGTGGCAGGCGAAGTGCACGTACGGATGCGCGGGGAGCGCCGCCATCACCCCGGCGAACGTGGCACGCGGCCCCGCGACCACCTCGGTCGGCAGCAGCGCGCTCAGCTCCCGCACCTCCCGGCGCACCCCGTCGAGCCTGCGGGCACCGGGGGCGTCCGGGACGACCACCGCGAGCAGGCGCCCGGTCGGCGGAGGGCCCGCCGCGCGGGCACGGGCGTAGGCGAGGGCGCGGACGGTCGGCGTGTAGGAGGAGACCGCGAGATCCAGCACCGTACGCGTGGGGTCGCCGTGGTGACCGGCCGCGTGCAGCGGCAGCGCGGCGAGCGGCCCGCCCGGCGACCACCACACCCTCGGCCAGGCGCCGTCCGGGGGCGGAGCGGACAGCCCCAGCGCGTCCAGGACCGGCCCGGTGACGTGGTCCCACGTCCAGGCGAGCACCCCCGCGACCGCCTCCTGCGCGGCCCGCTCCCCGTCCGGGGCGGCCGCCTCGGCGAGCGCCGCGGTCAGGTGTCCCACCTGCCTCTCCACGGCCGGAAGTGCCGCGTCCGGCAGCGGGACCAGGAGCACCCGGTCCGGCAGCAGCACCAGCGCGTCGCTGCGGTACGGACTCGCGTACACCACGACCACCGGCCCCCGCCCGGCACACGCCCGCACTTCGGCGGTGCTCGGACCGCCCAGGAAGCCGCCGAAGCCCGGCAGCGCGCGGATCTCGGTGACCAGCCGCTCCCACCGGGCCGCGAGCGCGTGCCGTTCGTCGGTGTTCTCCCCCTCCGTAGAGTCCAGCGCCTCGATGAGATCGCGCAGCCCCAGGAAACGGTCGGCGGCCTCCGGATACGCGGCCCGCAGCCGCTCCAGTTCGGCACGCGCCGTGATCGTCTGCCCGATCAGCACCCCGCGCCCCTGCTCCAGCAGCAGCACCGCGTGGTCGAGTCGGCCCAGGTGCACGGCACACGCCGCGGCATCGGCGGCCAGCCCCTGCACACTGGTCAGCCCGTGTTCCTGGTCGCTGCGGTTCAGCCGTCTGGTGATGCTGAACGGCAGCAGGGCGAGGGCGAGTTCGAACCCCTCGAGGGCCTGCTCCCAGCGGCCCGCGTCCCCCGCCGCGATGCCCCAGGAGTACGCGGCCCGGACGCGCTGCGCGGCGGGCAGCGTCGTGATCCGGGCGACCTGCCGGTAGGCGTCCTCCGCCGCGAGCAGCACGGCCGGGTCCTCGGTCACCTCGTGCAGGGTGCGCAGCGCGGACGCGTACGACTGGAGGCGGTTGGCGATGTGCGCCGCGCCGGGGGCCGACGCCCACACCGCCCGGCCCAGCGTGGTCACCGCCTGGTTCAGCAGCGCCGGGTCCTCGGCCGCGCGGGCTCCGGTGAGCTGGGCCAGACCCAGGTTGTGCAGATGGTCGGCGTGCTCCGGCGTGCCGTACGCCGTCCGTTCCACGGCCTCGGTCAGCATCGCGACCGACTCCGCCAGGTCGGCCGGGGCGCCCCCGGACTCGAACCGCTTGAACAGGGCGTTGCCGAGGTGGTTCAGCCGCATGGCCCGCTTCGTGCCGCCCGGCGGGGTCCGGGCGAGCACCCGGCGGGCCGCGTCGACGGCCTCGTCGGCGGCGTCCACGTCACCCGTCCGGTCGGACCAGGTCTGGAGGATCACCCCGAGGTTGGCGAGCGGGGTGTCGGAGTCGCGCGCCGTACGGGGCGTGTTCAGCGCCAGCCGGGCCAGCCCGGCGGCCTCGCGGAGCGTCTCCAGGTCGCTCGTCTGGTGGTAGCGCTCGCGCAGGGCCAGCGCGAGGTTCGCCACCCGCTCGAAGTGGCCCTCCTCCTGGGGCGAGGGCTCCGCGATGGCCGCGCGCAGGACGCGTACCGACTCGTCCAGCAGGGCGGCGTCGCCGATGCGTTCCCCGAGCCGGTGCAGGGCGTTGCCGAGACTGTTCAGCCGGTGCGGGAGCGGCCGACTACCCTGCGGTGTCTCCCGTACGGCCTCGGTCAGCAGGGCCACGGCTTCCCGCAGCTGACCGGTGTCCTCGGTGTGCTCGGCCGCCAGCCGGAGCGCCACGCCCAGCCCGGTCAGGGTCCGCACCCGTAGGGGGTGCCCCCTGGGGGTCTCGGCGTGGGCCGCGCGGTGTGCGGCGACCATGGCCTCGACGTCGGCGGCCCGGGAGGTCAGTTCGGCCTTCGTCTGCCAGGCCGTGGCCAGGTTGAGCAGCGCCTGCGGACGGCGCGGCGAGTCGGGCGGGGTGCCGGTGAGGGCCGCGCCCAGCAGCTCCACGGCCTCCCGCGCCTGGTCCGGGTTCCGGTGCAGCTCGGCGGCGTGGCGGAGGGTCGCCGCCAGGTTGTTCCGTACGGTCGGCAGCTCCGGGGAGTCCTCGGACAGCAGGGTCAGGGCCACCCGGCGCAGCCGCGCCGCCTCCACCAGGTCGGCGCCGTCGCCCGTCGCCCCGCCGCGCTTCTCCAGCAGACCGCCGAGCGTGTCGAGGATGAACGGCCGGTTGTCCCAGCCGCGCATGGGCAGTTCGGCCGCGCGCCGTAACGCGGTGATCCCCGCTGCCAAGTCGGCCGGATCACCGCTGAGTTCGTGGCGTTCGGCCAGCATGTGGCCCAGCAGGCGGAGGTCCTGCTCGTCGGGTGCCGGGCCCTCGGCGAGCAGTCGGCCCAGTGTGATCGACTCGTCCAGGTCGCGCCGGTCGTGGAGCGCCGACCAGCGCATCACGAGGGTGGTGCGCAGTCCCGCCCGCAACGCGGTGCGCCCGCGGTCGTCCGTCGGTGTCGTCCGCAGGGCGTCCCGGCAGACGCCGACCGCGCGGTCCAGCGCATGGCGTTCACCCGTGCGGTCGAACTCGCTGATCAGGGCGGCGACTTGGCGGAGCGCGTCGTTGACGGCTCCGTGCGCGTCCGCCATGACGGCCCCCGTATGTCTCGCCGTGGGCTCCCGCCCGTGGCGTGCCCCACGGGAGTCCCTGAGCCCGATTTTACCCAACTGGTCCACCGGAGGCTCTCGTTATGCTGAGTCGTCTGTCGGCCGGTACAGGGAGGTACGGGGATGAGCCACGTCGACGGCGATGACGGCGATGACGGCCACGACGGGCCGGGCCACGAGCGGCTGGCGGCGCTGTGCCACCGGCTCGGCGCGGCCTCCCGGGTGCCGGAACTCGGGCCGGAGGGGCACCGGTTGATCGACCACATCACCGCCGAGGTGCGGGGTGGCCGCTCGCCGGAGGAACTGGAGGACTCCTTCGACGAGTTGGAGGATCTGTTGCTGGCCGCCGGGTTCAGCGCGGGCCTCGGCTCGTACCGGACGGACACGCCACCCGTCTATCGGCGGCTCTCCGGCGCCGGGCACCCCCTGCTGCGTGTACTGGCCTGTCCGGGCGGCTGCTGCGCCCGCGTCGAGGCGCCCGCGCCGGAGGGCGGCCCGGCCGCGCGGTGCCGGATCTTCGGAGAGCCGCTGAGGGAGATCGGGCTGCGCCCGTGACCGCGTTCCTCAACGCGCTCGGCGGCAAGCTGGCCGAACGCTGGCTCGCCCTGCTGGCCATCCCCGGCCTGGTGTACGTCGTCGCCCTGGCCCTCGCCGTCACCCTCGGCCAGCGGCACTGGCAGGACACCGGGCGGCTGCGGGAGCGCCTGGACACCCTCGCGGCCGCGCCGGGAGCGCACAGCGCGGGCGTGCTCGCGGTGGTGGCGGTCGGTGTGCTGGCCGGGGCCGCGCTGACGGGCACCGGTGTGCAGGCGGTGGGCGCGCTGGTCGAGCGGATCTGGCTGACCGGGCCGCGCGGGCCGGTGACCCGGTGGCTGACGGCACGGCGGCTGCGCCGGTGGCGGGCGGCCGACGACGCCTACCGTACGGCGCTGGTCGCGGCCGGGCGGGCCCGGCTGGGCGGCGCTGCCGACGCCGACGCGCTCGCGGACGAGGCGGAGGCGCGGTACGCCCGCCGCAACGAGGGCGGCCTCGTCGCACCCCGCCACCCGTTCTGGACCGGCGACCGGGTCACCACCCCGGACCGGCGTGTCTGGCGGGCCTACCGTCTGGACCTGACCGTCGCCTGGCCCCACCTCTGGCTCCTCGCCCCCGACAGCACACGGGCCGAACTGGGCTCCGCCCGCGCCGCGTTGAGCGCCGCCGCCCGGCTCACCGCCTGGGGCCTGGCCTACCTCCTGCTCGGCGCCTGGTGGTGGCCCGCCGCGCTGGTCGGCGTGGTCACGGCGGCGACCGGAGCCGTACGCGGCCGCACGGCGGCGGCGTCCTTCGCGGAACTCGCGGAGGCACTGGTGGACCTCCACGGCAAGGACCTGGCCCAGGCGCTCGGCCTGGAATGCGCGGGCCGACTCACCCCGGCGACGGGGGAGGAGGTGACCCGGCTGCTGAGCAAGCCGGACTGACCGCGCTCAGCGGAAGGCGGCCGCATGGCGTACCGCCCACTCGCCGTAGGATCGGGGTGCCCGGCCCAGCAGCTTCTCGACATTGGGGCTCACCCGCCGCAGACCGGCCGACGGCGACCCGAGGATGTCGAGCGTGCTCTCCACGGCCTGCTCGGGCATGAACCGCGTCATCACCGCCTTCGCCTCCTCCCGCGTCTGCTCCACGAACCGCACCGGCTCACCCAGCGCCTCCCCGATCGCGGCGGTCTGCTCGCGCGGCGACACCGGGGCCGGTCCCGTCAGCTCGTAGACGCGCCCGGCATGGGTGGCGTCCCGCAGCGCCACCGCGGCCACCTCCGCGAGGTCGGCCGGGTCGACGGTCGGCAGCCCGACGTCCCCGAACGGCGCCGTCACCGTCCGCTCCGCGCGCACCGCGTCCGCCCACCGCAGGGTGTTGGTGTGGAAGCCGCCCGCCCGCAGCACGGTCCAGCCGAGCCCCGAGGCGCGGACCGCGTCCTCCGGGCCGGACGGATGGTCGCCCGTGCCGACCCCCTGCGAGGACAGCAGGACGATCCGCTGGACGCCCCCGCCCCGGACCACCTCCAGCAGGCCGCTCAACGCGCCCTCGGTGGCCGCGAAGTCGCCCGACGTCAGCAGGAACAGCGCCTCGGTCCCGTCCAGCGCGGGGGCGAGGCTCTTCGGGTCGGCCAGGTCGGCCCGGTGCTGCCGCACCTGCTCCGGGAGCCGGTCGGAGCCGTGCCGGGACACCGCCGTCACCCGCTCGCCCGCCGCCAGGAGCGCCCGCACCAGGGGCTGTCCGACGTTCCCCGTCGCTCCGGTCACCACGATCATGTTGTTCTCCGTCCCGAGTCCGACTTGCCTCGTGCACGGCGACGTTACTGTCGCGGGGACAGTAGGTACCTAGAGGAAAGTGACCGGGTTGTGGCGCAGGTCACACGGTGGTCAGGGTGGGCGCCTCCGTGATCGGCGGCACCGGCAGCTCCCGCGTGGGTACCCAGCGCGCGCCCTCCGGTCCATAGGCCGCGCGAGGCTCCGGGAACAGCCACAGCAGGGTCAGGTACAGCACCGCCGCCACGGCCAGCGACAGCGGCAGGCTGATGTCGACCCCGTTCGCCAGGTCGCCCAGCGGGCCGACGAACTGACCGGGGATGTTCGTGAAGAGCACGCCCAGCAGCGCCGACACCCACCACGCGGTCATCCCACGCCAGTTCCAGCCGTGGGTGAACCAGTAACGGCCGCCCCGCTGGCGGCGGTTGAAGACCTGGAGGGCGTCCGGGTCGTACCAGCCGCGACGGGTGAAGAAGCCCAGGATCATCACCACCATCCACGGGGTGGTGCAGGTGATGATCATCGTGGCGAAGGTGGAGATCGACTGCACCAGGTCCAGCGCGAACCGGCCGATGAAGATGAACGCGATCGACACCACGCCGACCAGCAGCGTCGCCCGTACCCGCGACAGCCGGGGGAACACCGAGGAGAAGTCGAGGCCGGTGCCGTACAGCGCCGTCGTGCCGGTGGACATGCCGCCGATCAGGGCCAGCAGACACACCGGCAGGAAGAACCAGCTCGGCGAGATCGCCAGCAGCCCGCCCACGAAGTCGGGCGCGGCCGGGTCGACGTACTTCGGTGCCTTGGTGGCGATGATGCTCGCCGTCGCCAGCCCGAACACGAACGGCAGCAGCGTGGCGAGCTGGGAGAGGAACGCGGCGCCGACCACCCGCCGACGCGGGGCGTCCGCCGGGATGTACCGCGACCAGTCGCCCAGGAACGCCCCGAACGACACCGGGTTCGACAGCACGATCAGCGCCGCGCCGATGAACGACGGCCAGAACATCGCCTGCGTGGCCGGGTCCGCCGAGGCGGTGAACGAGCCCGCGTACGACGGGTCGAAGTCGCCGCCGAACGCGACCGCGCCCAGCAGGAAGAGCACCGTCGCCGAGGTCACCGCGATCTTGTTGACGAACAGCATGAACCGGAACCCGTACACGCACACCGCGAGCACCAGCCCGGCGAACAGCGCGTACGCGACGACGTACGACAGCGTGCCGCGCCCGAGGCCGAACAGCCGGTGCGCGCCGCCGACCAGGGCGTCGCCGGAACTCCACACCGAGATGGAGAAGAACGCCACCGCCGTCAGCAGCGAGAGGAAGGAGCCCACCACGCGGCCGTGCACGCCCAGGTGGGCGGAGGAGGACACCGCGTTGTTGGTGCCGTTCGCCGGGCCGAACATCGCCATCGGACAGAGGATCAGGGCGCCCGCGAGCACCCCGAGCACGGTCGCCGCGAGGCCCTGCCAGAAGGAGAGCCCGAACAGGATCGGGAACGCGCCCAGCACGCAGGTGGAGAAGGTGTTGGCGCCGCCGAAGGCGACCCGGAACAGATCGAACGGGGTCGCGGTGCGTTCCGCGTCCGGAATGCGCTCCACACCGTAGGGCTCGACCTCGGTGAGCGAGGGCGCGGCGGGGGAGTCGGTGGGCTGTGAGGTCAACTGGGGCTCCAGGTACGGGGTCTGCCGACCGTACGGCCGGATCGGAGCATGCGGCCAGGGGATGTTTCATCCATCCTCGGCCGCCCCGATGGAGGGTTCGCCCACCCCTCTCGCCCGGCGAAACCCGCGCGAACGCGAGGAATCGTGAAGGTGTCACGGGCGGATCGTGAAAGCGGCCCCGACGCGGGGGACCGGAATGTTTCAGGCCGATTGCTCAGGCGGTGAGTTCCGGCCATCGGACCGACGCGCGTGTTCGGAAAGCCCGGCGTTACGGGGTCGACCTGTTCGAATTCCGTGACTTCGCGCCACTGATTCAATACGCAATGTTACTGAAAGTCATGGGTGGGATGTGTGTTCCGGCGGCGGACTCGGCAGAGTGGCGCTCGCCGTCGCGGCGCCCCACCGGGCACCGGGCGGCACACCCTCGAATCGAGCGGAAGGATGCACACCATGCGGAACACCGCGCGCTGGGCCGGGGCCCTCGGCCTCGCCGCCGCCGCCGTCTGCGGACCCCTGACCGGGTCCTCCGTAGCCGCGCCCGCCTCCCTGTACGCGCCCTCGGCACTGATCCTCACCACCGGGCACGGCGACAGCGCGACCACGGTCACCCCGGAGCGCGCCGTCACCCTGAGCTGCGCGCCCACGGCCACCGGCACCCACCCCGCGGCTGCCGCCGCCTGCGCCGAACTGCGCGGAGTCAGAGGCGACTTCACCGCCCTCAAGGCCCGCCCCGACGTGCACTGCACACGGCTGTACGACCCGGTGGTCGTCACCGTCCAGGGGGTCTGGCAGGGCCAACGGGTCGCCTATGAGCGCACGTTCGGCAACGCTTGCGCGAAGGACGCGCTCGACAGCAGCGTCTTCGCGTTCTGAGACCGGGATCGCACGGGCTCCGTGCCACCGGGCCGGTTTCGCGAGTGGGGAGTGCGGCCCCCAGGAGCGGAGCGACCGGCGATCCCGTACCGGGAGGGCGAGGCGGAGTGGGGCCGCCGCCTTCCGGACCCCAAGCCGCTTCCCGGCAGGTCCGTGGGGGGCCTCGCCGGGAAGCGGCACATCCACTCCTGAGCCACGTCTACGCCAGCTGGCGGCGCACCAGTTCGTGCAGTCGGCCGCCGGTGTCGGCGAGCAGTTCGGCGGGGGTGCCCTGCTGGATCACCTTGCCGTCCTCCATCACCACCACCCGGTCCGCGTCCATCACGGTGGACAGCCGGTGCGCGATCACGATCCGGGTGGCGTTCAGCTTGCGGGTCGACTCGATGACCGTGCGCTGGGTGTCGTTGTCCAGGGCGCTGGTCGCCTCGTCGAAGAAGAGGATGCGCGGCCGGCGGATCAACGCCTGGGCGATCATCAGCCGCTGGCGCTGCCCGCCGGAGACCGCGCCGCTCCCGGCGACGATGGTGTGCAGCCCCATCGGCATCCGCTGCACGTCCTCCGCCAGGCCCGCCAGCTCGATCGCCGCCATGACCTCCTCCGGCGAGTACGGCTCGGTGCCGCAGACCACGTCCATGATGGAGCCGTTGAACGGCTGCGCGTGCTGGAGCACCACCCCGCACTGCCGCCGCACCGCCGACTGGTCCAGCGCGCCGAGATCCTGGCCGTCGTACAGCACACTGCCGGAGACCGGCTTGTCGAAGCCGATCAGCAGGCGCAGCAGGGTGGACTTGCCGCAGCCGCTCGGGCCGACCACCGCGACGAACTCGCCCGGCCGTACCGCGAAGGACACGTCGTCCAGGACCAGCGGGCCGTCGTCGGAGTACCGGAACGACAGCCGCCGGGCCTCCAGCGCGCCGGTCAGCGGGCCCGGCCGGGTGCTCCCCGCCCGCACCTCCGGGGTGGCGTCCAGCACCGGGCGGATCTCCTCGAACAGCGGCAGCGCCGCCACGCCCGACACGAAGGCGCCGGTGAGCTGGGTGACCGAGGTCAGCACCATCGTGACCGCCGTGCTGAAGGTGAGGAACGACGCCGCCGACATCGCGCCCCTCGCCGGGCCCGCCAGCAGCATGAACATCACCAGCGTGCACACCGGCAGATACACCGCGCCCAGCACCGAGCTGATGTTCTTGATCCGGCCGACCTTCTGCTGGAGCTCCCGGCTGCGCGCGAACTCACCGGCCCACGCGGCGTACGCGTAGTTCTCCGCCGACGCCACCCGCAGCTTGGGCAGCCCGCGCAGGGTCTGGAACGCCTGGTTGTTCAGCTTGTTGCCGAGCGTCACCAGCCGCCGCTGCCAGCGCACCTGCCACAGCCCGAGCCCGGTGAAGACGGCGCCGATCACCAGGAGCATCGCGATCGCGGCCAGCGCCATCGGCACGCTGTAGTACAGCAGCAGACCGACGTTCATCGCGCCGATCGTCACCGACTGCGCCACCACCGGGCCGACGCCCGCCAGCAGCCGCCGGATCGAGCTGATGCCCATCGCGGCACTCGCCAGCTCACCGGTGGACCGCCCGCTGAAGAACCGGGTCGGCAGCCGCAGCAGCCGGTCCCAGACCGCCGGTTGCAGCGCTCCCTCGATCCGGCCCTCCAGCCGCAGGATGGTCAGGTTCTCCAGCAGCGTGAACGCCGCCGACACCACCCCGCTCAGCATCACCGCGAGACACACCTGCGCGATCAGGTTCTCCCGCGCCTGCGGCACGTACTCGCCGAGCACCTTGCCGGTTGCGATGGGCACCAGCGCGCCGATCACCACCGTCACCAGCCCCGCCAGCAGCAGGTTCAGCAGATCGTTCCGGGTCCCGCCCAGGCTGAACCGGAGCAGGCCCAGCGGGCCGAGCCGCTTCTCGGGCAGCGGCCGGTAGAACATCACCGCACGCGGCTCGAACTCCTCCGCGTTCGCCTTCTCCACCGGCGTCTCCCGGCCGGTCGCGGGCTGCACCGCGACATAGCCGCCGCGCCGCCACAGCAGCGCCACCGGCGCCCCGGACAGCGCCCGATGGCCGACCAGCGGGCCCACGTTCTCCCGCCACCAGGTGCCCTCCAGGCGCACCGCCCGCACCCGCACCCGCGAGGCCAGCGCCACCCGTTCCACCGGGTCGAGGCGCTCGCTCTCGCCGATCCCGCGCGCCGGGTCGGCCAGCGTGATCCCGGCCGCCCGCGCGACCAGCTTGCAGGCCGCGTACCCGGCGTCCGCGTCGGCGGCCGTCGTCCGCCGCGCCGAGCGCTTGCCGATGGAGGCGAGCAGCGTCTGGTCGGCGTGGGCGCGTACCGCCTCACCCGCCTTGATACCGGCCGCCGCCCGGGTCTCGTGGGTGCGTTCCAGCTGCTCGATCCACCGGTCCAGCGCGGTCAGCAGCCGGTACTGCTGGTCGACCAGGCTCTGCCACAGCGCCGGGTCCATCAGCAGGTCGGCGGCCGCCTCCGCGCCGTACATCGAGCCGTACTGGGCGCTGCCCGGCGGCACCTGCATCCAGAACACGTCGTCGTCCGACGGCGCCACCGACCGGTCCTCGGCCAGCGGCGCCTGGAACAGCACCGACAGACCGCGGCCGACGCCCAGCGCGAGGGCGTACTCCAGCGGGCTGGAGGAGGGCGGGACGTACTGCGGGTTGCCGTACTCGTCGTACGACCAGGTCTCGGTGTGCGCGCCCTGGTACAGCTCGCGCAGGTTCACCCGGTGCACCACACAGTCCCGCACCGGGCGGGCCACCAGGGTGTGCTGGGGTCCCGCGACCGGGCCGAGCAGCAGCGCGCCCGCCTCCACCCGGCCCAGGTGGTGCCAGTGGCCCTGCTCGGCGGCGTCCACCGCGAACAGGTCGAGGGCGCCCGCCGCCACCAGCCAGAGCACCTGCGGACCTTCGAGATCCAGCCGGTTCAGCCCGGCGCAGTCGACCCGCGTACCGAGCGAGCCGAGGGCACCCAGCACCAGATCACCATCGTGCGTGGACGTCATCTCACCGCTCCCTGACCAGCGCCGCGTACGCGCCACCGCGCGCCACCAGCTCCTCGTGCCTGCCCCGCTCCACGACCGTGCCGTGCTGGAGCACCACGATCTCGTCGCTGTCCCGGACCGTGCTGAGCCGGTGGGCGATCACCACACAGGCGCAGCCGCGCCTGCGCAGGTTGTCCATCACGGTCAGCTCGGTCTCCGCGTCCAGCGCGCTGGTCACCTCGTCCAGCACCAGGACACTGGGACGACGCACCAGCGCCCGCGCGATCTCCAGCCGCTGCCGCTGGCCGCCGGAGAAGTTCCGGCCGTCCTGCTCGACCTTGCTGTGCACCCCGCCCGGCCTGCGCGCCACCACGTCGTACAGCGCCGCGTCCCGCAGCGCCTCCTCCACGGCCTCGTCCGGGATCGAGGGGTCCCACAGCGCCACGTTGTCGCGGACCGAGCCCTCGAAGAGGAACACGTCCTGGTCCACGAAGGACACCGAGGCGGCGAGCGCGCCGCGCGGGATGTCCTCCAGGCGGCGGTCGTCGATCCGGATCACGCCCTCCCAGGGCGCGTACAGCCCCGAGATCAGCCGGGACACCGTCGACTTGCCGCTGCCCGAACCGCCCACCAGCGCCACCTGCTGCCCCGGCCCCACCGTGAGGTCGAAGTCGGTCAGCAGCGGCTTGTCCAGCGGGCTGTAGCCGAAGGTGACACCCTCCAGCTCGACATGCCCGCGCAGCCTGCGCGTGTCGTCGGCGCCGCCGGGGCGCGCGTACAGCGGGTCGGCCTGGAAGTTCTCCACGTCCTTCAGCCGGGCCACGTCGGCCGCGAAGTCCTGGATGCGGCCCGCCACGCCGTTGAGCCGGGTGAGCGGCGCGGTGAATCGGGCCACCAGCGCCTGGAACGCCACCAGCAGACCGACCGAGATGTGCCCCTCGACCGCCCTCAGACCGCCGATCCACAGGATCAGCGCGCTGTTGAAGGTGGCCAGCGTCGGCGCGACCACACCCAGCCAGGCGCTCGGCACCCCGAGCTTCTGCTGCTCCTCCAACGTCGCCGCGTGCTGCCCGGCCCACTTGCGGAAGTAGCCGTCCTCCCCGCCGGTCGCCTTCATCGTCTCGATGAGCTGCAGCCCGGTGTACGAGGTGTTGGTCAGCCGCGCGGTGTCGGCCCGCAGCTTGGCGGTACGGGTCGCGCGCAGCCGGATCACCAGCCGCATCGCCACGATGTTCAGCAGCGCCACGCCGATACCGACGAAGGTCAGCTGCGGGTCGTAGGTGTAGAGCAGCACCGCGTACAGCACGACCACGATCGCGTCCACGCCCGCCGCCGCGAGGTCGCGGGCCAGGGTCTCGGCGACCTGGTCGTTGGACTGCAGGCGCTGCACCAGGTCGGCGGGGGAGCGCTGGGAGAAGAAGGTGACCGGCAGCCGCAGCAGATGCCGCAGGAAGCGGGCGCTGGACAGCGTGGAGGAGATGATCCGGCCGTGCAGCAGATTGGCCTGCTGGAGCCAGGTCAGCACCAGGGTCAGCGCCACACAGGTCGCCATCGACGCGAACAGCACGCCGAGCAGCGAGGTCTGGCCGCCGATCAGGAACATGTCGATATAGGTACGGCTGAGCGCGGGTATCGCCGCGCCCACCGCGACCAGCAGCAGGCTCGCCAGCACCGCCGCGGGCAGGGTGCCCGCCGTGCCGCGCAGGCGGGCGGGCATCGCGCCGAGGACACCGGGCTTGCGGCCGCCCTTGCTGAAACCGTCGCCGGGCTCCAGCACCAGCACCACACCGGTGAAGCTGCCGTCGAACTCCTCCATGGGCACGAAGCGGCGGCCCTTGGCGGGGTCGTTGATGTACACCCCGCGCCGTCCGAAGCGGCGGCCCATGCCGTCGTAGACGACGTAGTGGTTGAACTCCCAGAACAGGATGGCCGGGGCGCGCACCTCGGCGAGCGCCGCCAGGTCCATCTGCATGCCCTTGGCGGTCAGCCCGTAACTCCGGGCCGCCTTCAGCAGGTTGCTCGCGCGTGAGCCGTCGCGGGAGACACCGCAGGCGATGCGGAGTTCCTCCAGCGGGACATGGCGGCCGTAGTGGCCGAGCACCATGGCGAGGGAGGCGGCGCCGCACTCGACGGCCTCCATCTGGAGCACGGTGGGCGTACGGACCGTGCCGCCACGGGGTTTGGGCACCGGGCGGCGGGCCGGTGCGGCCCGTCTGCGGCCGCGGTTCTCCTGCGCGGTGTCGGTCGGGGTGGTCACGGGAGCAGCCAATCGATCGGGCGCTGGTCGGTCAGATGGACCGAACCGGAGGCCAGGGTCATGGAGTCGAGCCCGAACGGCGGCCCTCCGGCCGTCGACCAGCGGTAACCGCTCTTCGCGGACGTCGACTTGTCGAGGGCGACGAGGACGGCGACCGGACGTCCCTTGCGCGTGAACTGCTGTCCGAGCTGGCTGTCGCCGAGGAACGCGCCGACCGACTGCGCGGACTGCGCCGTACGGTCCACCGACTTCACCCGGCCGCGCAGCACGCCGTAGCGCTCGGCCGGTACGGAGGACAGGGTCAGGTCCACGGTGGCGTGCGCGGGGATCGAGGCGGCGTTCTCCGCGGGGACGTACACCGTCGCGTACAGGGGGTCCGAGTCGTGCGCGACCTTCTCCACGGCGGCCACGTCGGCGCCGGTCTGCACGATCTGGCCGATGGTCGCGGCCAGCGCGGTGACGCGGCCCGCGGCGACGGTCCGGATCACGGAATCGCCTTGCGCGGTACGGACTTTGAGCACGGGGGCGTTCGCGGGCAGCCGCTGCCCCTGCCTGGCGAGCACGCCGGTGACCTGACCGGCCACGGGGCTCTGCAGGACGTAACTGCCCTGCCCGTGGTTGAGGATGGCCGGGGCGCTCACGGTGGAGGCGACCGTACCGGTCACCGCCCACACCGAGGCGGCCGCCATCACGACGACGGTGATGCCCAGCACGAGCCATCCCTGCGGGCGTGCCAGCCGCACCGGGAGGTCGAGATCCTCCGGTGACTGGAGCTTGGCGAGGGCCTGTTGGCGGAACTGCACGGAACTTCCCTCACCCGAGGAGAGACGATGTCACGGAAAAAGTTTCGGGACGCCCGAGAGTCCCGGACCCGCGAGGGGGTCCGGGACTCTCGGTGACACCGAGGTGCGGTCAGAGACCGGCGACCAGGCCGGTGACCGGGGCCGTGTTGAGGCCGGTGACACCCTCGACGGTGCCGACGGCGGTGTCCACCAGGCCGGAAACCGGGGCGATGCCGTTGACGGCGCCGGTCACGGTGGAGAGGGCGTTCACGGACAGGCCGCCGGAAACGTTGTCCAGCTCGGCGTCCGAGATCTCGACGGTCTCGACACGGGGGGTGGAGTTCATGGGAGAACTTCCCTTCGTATAGGTCTTCACAAGGGGGGAGCGGCCCCCTCTGGGGACAGATGACGGCCGCGACCGCTAGGAGTTCCAGACCTTCCGGCCGCCGTCTCCGGCAGCCATGGGGCGGTTCCTGCGATGCGATGGATCAAAGCACGCCCGCCGCGCCCGATTCCACTTGTGCAGGGCTCTCACCAGCGAGTTCGGCCCAGGGTGAGGTTCATTCGTGCAGAGGCGCGCACGACGTGGACGGTTCTCCTTCACATTCCCCCCGCCGTCGTCGCGCCGTCTCCACTACCGGCGGTAACGCGAATCCGGCACACCTCTCCAAAGGCGTGTCCGGGACACCCGTACCGGTGCGCAAACCTCACGGTCCGTGACCTGCCTGGGTGCGGGATGTGCAGATTCCCTGAAGCGGGGGTTCCGCTCCGCGTGTTCGACGCAGGGCGACCTGCTCGTGACTCGTGGTGATCGAGGTGGCGGTGTGTCAGGCCGGGCGCGGTCGTGGCTGGGTCGTGGCTGATTCCCCACCCACACAACGAAGTTGGCAAATGGAATTGAACGCGCCGAGCCGAACGCCCGTACCTGTAGCCAGCCGGCACCCCCCATCGAACTGCCCGACAGCGGCAGACCCCCGTACCCAGGAGGTCGAGAAGTTGAGTCACAAGCGCATGCCCAAGAGGAAGGCCGCGATAGCGGTGGGCGGTGTAGCGGCGCTCGGAGCCGCGGCCCTGCTGCTGCCCAACGCCATGGCCTCCCAGGACAACTCCCAGGACCAGGGGGCGGCCGCGGCGGGCACCGCGAGGACCCTCAAGACCACCGACGCGAGCACGCTCGCCGCCCAGTTGAAGCAGTCCCTCGGCGGCCAGTTCGCCGGTGCCTACTACGACAGCGCCAGGAAGCAGCTCGTCGTCAACGCGGTCGGTGACGGTGCCGCCGTCGCACGTGCGAAGAGTGCGGGCGCCGTCGTACGGCAGGTGGAGAACAGCACCGCCGACCTTCAGTCCGCCGCGAAGACGCTGCGGACCAAGGCGTCCATCCCCGGTACCGCCTGGGCCGTCGACCCGCGCACCAACAAGGTGATCGTCAGCGCCGACTCCACGGTGACCGGCGCCAAGTGGGACCGGCTGGAGTCCACCGTCGACGGTCTCGGCTCCGGCACGGCCACGCTGAAGAAGACCGGCGGCACCTTCAAGACCTTCGTCTCCGGCGGCGACGCGATCTTCTCCCAGGTGCAGGGCGGCAACGTCCGCTGCTCCCTGGGCTTCAACGTCACCGCCGCCGACGGCAGCCCCGCCTTCCTCACCGCCGGGCACTGCGGGGTCGCGGCCAAGCAGTGGTCCGACTCCGAGACCGGCCAGCCGATCGCCACCGTCGACCAGGCCACCTTCCCCGGCGAGGGCGACTTCTCGCTCGTCAAGTACGACGACCCGGCGACCCAGGCGCCCAGCGAGGTCGACGCGGGCAACGGGCAGACCGTGGCGATCACCCAGGCCGCCGAGGCCACCGTCGGCTCCACCGTGTTCCGCATGGGCTCCACCACCGGACTGCACGACGGCCAGGTCACCGGCCTCGACGCCACCGTCAACTTCCAGAGCGAGACCGACCCGAACGGCGTCGACACCGTCACCGGACTCATCCAGACCGACGTGTGCGCCGAGCCCGGCGACAGCGGCGGCTCGCTGTTCACCCAGGAGGGCGCGGCGATCGGCCTGACCTCCGGCGGCAGCGGCGACTGCACCAGCGGCGGCGAGACCTTCTTCCAGCCGGTCACCGCCGCCCTCGCGGCCACGGGCGCCACCCTCGGCGACACGGGTGCGGGTGCCGGTGCCGGTGCGGGTGCCGGTGACGACCAGGCGGGCGCCGGTGACGAAGCCGGTGCGGGCGACCAGGCGGGCGGCGACCAGGCCGGTGCGGGTGCGGACGACCAAGCCGGTGCCGGTGCCGGTGCCGGTGCGGGCGCGGGTGCCGACGACCAGGCCGGTGCGGGCGCGGGTGCCGGTGCCGACGACCAGGCGGGCGCGGGCGCCGGTGCCGCCGAGGAGAAGGGCACCAAGCACCACCACCGCAACGGTCAGCGCGGCGGGACCTCGTCCCTCACCGGCTCCAACTGACCCACCGCGGCTCCGCTGAGCCGCACTCCAGCCCCCCGCCCGGCCGCACGAGGGTGCCGGGCGGGGACGGTCCGGCCCTCCGGCGGGAGGGCCGGACCATCTGTGTACCGGGGCTCATCTCCCGTCCCGCGCCCGGAGCAGCAGCATCGCCACGTCGTCCACCCGCTCCCGGTCGGCCGTGCCGTGCCGGACCAGCGCGTCCGCCACTTCCTCCAGCGGCCCGTCGCCCGCCTCGGAGAACAGCGCGCCCAGGTCGATCAGCGCGTCCTCGATGTCCACCCCGGGCGATTCCACGAGTCCGTCCGTATAGAGGGCGAGCACCGAGCCCGGCGCCAGCGTCACGTCCGTCGTCGGGTACGCCGCCTCCGAGTCGATGCCGAGCAACGGGCCCCCGGCCAGGTCCAGCACCCGTACCCGGCCGTCCGGACGCCTGAGCAGCGGCGGCGGATGCCCGGCCCGCGCCATCACGGCCCGGCCGTGCGCCGGGTCGAGGCGGAGATAGAGGCAGCTGGCGAACAGTTCGGTGCCGAGGTCGATCAGCAGCCGGTTGATGCTGCTCATCACCTCGCCCGGCGCCTGCCCCACCGCGCTGAACGCGCGGACACCGGTACGGATCTGGCCCATCAGCGCGGCCGCCGTCACGTTGTGCCCCTGGACGTCGCCGATCACGGCGGACGCCCGCGGCCGGGTCGGCACCAGGTCGTAGAAGTCGCCGCCGATGTCCATGCCCCGCGTCGCCGGGAGATAGCGCGCGGCCGCCTCGATGCCGGGCGGCGGGGTCAGCGAGTGCGGCAGCAGCGCCTCCTGGAGCCCGTGCGCCAGCCGGTGCTTGGCGTCGTACAGCAGCGTCCGCTCCAGCGCCTGGGCGATCAGCCCGCCGAGGCTGGTCAGCACCGCCCGCTCCTCGGCGGGGAAGGAGTGCGGCTCCGCGTACGCCAGCACACATGTCCCCACCTGGCGCCCGGACGCGATCAGCGGCAGGAAGGCCCAGGCCGCGAAGCCGTCACGGGTCTCGCGCCGGACGGGATACAGCCGTTCCAGATGCTCCATCGACTCGAAGAACGCGGGCACCCCACTGCTCAGCGCCTGGGTGCCCGGAGTCCGTTCGCTCAGCGGCATGCCGTCGAACCACCCGGCCACCCGCTCGTCCGGATAGCCCCGGTGTCCGAGCACCCGCATCCGCCCCTCCTCGGCGGCGAGCAGCATCAGCGCATGGCTGCCGACCGCCGGTCCCACCTCGCCCGCGACCAGCTGGACCAGGTCGTCCACCGCCACCGCCTCGGTCAGCGCCCCCGTCAGGCTCAGCAGCCGGGAGATCGTCACCAGCCGGTGCGGCCGCGCCCCGGCGGGCCCGTTCGCGGGCTCCGTCAGCACCCGGACCCGGGTGATGCGCACGCTCAGCCCGGTGCTGCCCGGATAGAGCCGGAAGGACAGCCAGTGGCCGGGCGGCCGCAGCGCCACGAACGAGGTCGGGCGGCGGCTGATCAGCGCGGCCCGGTAACGGTCCTCGTACAGCGGGTCGTTGAGCCACGGCACCGACACCCAGGGCAGCGTGCCCAGCAGTTCGGCGGCGGGGCGGCCGAGGAGTTCGGCGGCGGCCGCGTTGACATGGCCGATCCGGCCGTACAGGTCCAGCGACACCAGCCCGTACGGCAGCCGGGCCACCATCCGCGCCGCCTCCACCGGGCCCAGGGTGTCCGCGACGGCCGCGTCCGGCGCCGCCACCAGATCGCGCTCGGGGCCCAGCGTGCGGTTCTCGGCCGTGGCCCGCTCCAGCAGCCGGGTCAGCCGCTCGCACCCCGCCGCCAGCAGCGTCCGCTCCCGCTCGGACAGCTCCGGGCCGTGCCCGGCCGGCCAGGTCACGAACACCGAGCCGTGCACGGTGTCCTCCGTCGCCAGCGGCAGCGCCGCCAGCGCGAACGGGTACGGCAGCACCACCGCGATGCGCGGGAACCGGCGCGCCATCTCCTCCCCGCCCGCGACCCACACCGGCCGCCGCTGCCGCACGGCCTCCGCGACCGGGATCGGCGCGCTCACCCCGACCCGCTCCCAGGGCGCCGCGAACGCCCGCGGCAGGCCCGCCATCACCGCCATCTCCAGCACCGGCACATCCGGCCGCAGCAGGTAGACCGCGCCGGAGTGCGCGCCCACGTCCTCCATCATCGCGGTCAGGGCGACCGAGAGCAGGGGGCGCCCGGCCCCCGAGGGCTCCCGCGCGGGGTCCGGCGTGTCGGACACGCCGACCACCTCCTCGTACGGCCCCTCGCGCCCTGGCCTGCGGGCGAGTCCCGGATCTGGGGAGTCGTCCGAGTACCCCGTCCGGACACGGCTCATGCCGGGCACGGAAAAGGCGGGTGCGTGCCCCTTCAGGGCTTTTACGGCGATCGCGAGGTAGGGAAAAACCGCGCGTGGTCGGTGCACAGGGGCTGCGCCGCGCGCCCGCACGCGCTGTAATGGCCAACGTGGCGAGTGAGGGTGCTGCGGTGCGCAGGACGGGAGCCGGGCGGGCCGAGCACGTCCTCGCCACACTCATGGCCGCACCCGCCTCCCCGGACCGGCTCCGCCGCGTCCTGGAACAGGCGCTCGTCCTCGCCGGGGCCGCGTTCGCCGGGGTGTACGTCCCCGGCGACGACCCCGCCGTGCTGCGGCTCGCCGAGTCCGCCGGTCTGCCCCGCACGCTCTACGGGCTGCGCGACGGCTACCCCGCCGACAGCGGCGCGCCGGTCGCCGAGGCGAGCCGCACCGGCCGCCCCCACTGGCTCGGCCCGGACGAGCTGGCCGACCGCGCCGAGTCCCGCCGTACCCCGTCCCCGGACTTCTCCCTGGCCGTGCTGCCGCTCGCCGGGCCCGGCAGCGGGTGCCTGCTCGCGGTCGCGGAACGGCCCGGCGGCTTCGACCCCGGCGAACGCGCCACGCTGGAACTGATCTCCCGCGCCATCGCCGTCCCCGAGTCCGGCCCGGCCGACTCCCGCGAACCCGCCGCCGACGCCTTCAGCCTCGCCATGGACACCGGACGGGTCGAGGTCGGCGACGAGATCCTGCGGCTGTTCGGCATCGCGCGCGACGACTTCGACGGCAAGGTGGAGACGCTGCTCGGGCTCACCGTGCCCGAGGACCTGCCCGCGCTGATGTCCGTGGTCGAACCCGACCACATGTCCCTCGACTCCCTCGCCGAACGCGAGCTGGAGTTCCGCGTCCGCCAGCCCTCCGGCGTACCCCGCTGGCTCCGGCTGCGCGGCCGCACGGTGGCCGGTGGCGAAGGGCGTCCCGCCCGGCTCGTCGGCACCGTCGCGGACGCCACCAAGCTGCGCTCCGATGTCACCGACGTGGCCCGCGTCCAGCGCCTCGCCGCCGACCTCGCCACCGCGGGTACCGTCAAGGACGTCGGCCAGGCCGTCGTCGACGCCCTGCGCAAACCCCTGCGCGCCGACCGCATCGCCCTGGCCGAACTGGAGAACGACCGGCTCGTCGTCACCGTCCTCGACCCGCCGGAACCCGAGGCGTGGCCCGAACTCTGGCGGGCCGAGTGGCGCGGCGAATGGCCTGACGCGCCCGTGCGCGCCATGCCCGCCCTCGCCGCCGCGCTGAGCGACGGCCGCGCCCACGTCTGGCCCGCGGGCTCCGTCCTGGAGCCCGGCCTCGCCGGAGTCGGACCCGGCGGGCTCGCCGTGCTGCCGCTGCCCGCGGGCGGCCGGATGGCCGGGGCCTGCCTGATCGGCTGGGACCGCCCGCACGAGTTCGCCCCCGACGAACGCGCCCTGCTCACCGCCTGCGCCGCCCTCGCCGGACAGGCCCTGCGCCGCGCCCACGCCTTCGACGCCGAGCACGAACTCGTCGGCATGCTCCAGCGCACCCTGCTGCCCCGCCGACTGCCCCGCCTCCCCGGCGCCAAGGCGGTGGCCCGCTATCTGCCCGCCACCGAGGGGCTGGAGGTCGGCGGCGACTGGTACGACGTGATCCCGCTCGCCGACAACCACGTGGCCTTCGTCATCGGCGACGTCCAGGGCCACAACGCGGGCGCCGCCACCCTCATGGGCCAGATGCGCACCGCCCTGCGCGCCTACGCCGCCGAGGGCCACCCGCCCGACGTGGTCGCCGCCCACGCCAACCGGCTGCTGCTGGACATGGAGAGCGACCTCTTCGCCACCTGTGTGTACGTCGACATCGACATGGAGCAGGGCACCGCGCTGTGCGTACGCGCCGGGCATCCGCAGCCGGTGCTGCGCCACCCCGACGGCAGCACCGAGATCGTGCAGGCCGAGGGTGGACCGCCGCTCGGGGTGCTCACCCGTGCGGAGTATCCGATGACCCCGCTGAGACTGAAGCCCGGCACGGTCCTCGCGCTCACCACCGACGGCCTGGTCGAATCCACCGGCACCGACCTCGACACCGGCATGGACCGGCTCGCCCGCGACCTCGCCGCCGCCGACCCCGCCCACCTCGGCCGGGCCGCCGACGCCCTGCTAGCGGGCGCCCACCGGGGTGACGACGTGGCCCTGCTGCTGG
This sequence comes from Streptomyces sp. NPDC002176, assembly GCF_044903645.1. Taxonomy (NCBI): domain Bacteria; kingdom Bacillati; phylum Actinomycetota; class Actinomycetes; order Kitasatosporales; family Streptomycetaceae; genus Streptomyces; species Streptomyces sp. NPDC002176. The sequence continues at coordinate 335,249 of NZ_JBJDQW010000001.1, read as the reverse complement.
TGCGCTACGACGGCATGGCCGTACGCCCGCGGCGCGAGAGCTGGAGCGTGTGGCGGGTCCCGGAGGCGGTCCGGCACGCCCGCCGCTTCGTCCGCCGCACCCTGCGGGTCTGGGAGCTGCCGAGGGACACCGCCGACACCGCGCTGCTGATCGTGTCCGAGCTGGTCACCAACGCCCTCGTGCACACCGAGGGGCAGGTACGGCTCGACCTGAGCCTGGTCGGCGACCGGCTGCGCATCGCGGTGACCGACTCCTCGCCGCGCGGCCCCCTCAAACCGACCAGCGTCGGCTGGGAGGCCACCGGCGGCCGGGGCATCCTGCTGGTCGAGGCGGTCTCCAGCGCCTGGGGCACCGTCCCGGTCAGCGGCGGCAAACAGGTCTGGGCGGAGCTGATGACGGACGAGGCGTGAGGGACGGGTGGGGGATGAGCGACCTTGACGAGGCGGGCGACGGCGCGGCGGAACGGACCCCGGCGAACGGCGCGGACGGCGGCCCCGAGTGGCGCGTTCGCCCCGCGTGCCTAGGGTCGGTTGGTGTGGCACACACCTTCGAAGAACTGGTCCAGAAGCAGCGCGCGGCCGCCGCGGCCCACGCCATGGTGGACGAGCTGCGGGACACCTACGGGCCCCCGGCCGAGCGGGCGATGACCGGCGCGCAGTCCGGGACGTACGAGACCGCCCTGCGCGCCTGGCGTGACCTGGCCCGCGACGCGCAGACCGCGCTGAGCGACTACGCCCGCGAGACCGGGCGGGCCCGCGCCGAGGTCGAGGCCGAGGTCGAACGGGCGGCGGCCGCCGGGGACTGACCGGACGACCGTGATGGAACGGCCCGGCACCCGTGTGGGTTCCGGGCCGCCCTGGCACGCTCAGGCGTGGGTCTTGGCCAGCAGGTCCAGGATCTCCGCCGTCGTACCGCTCTCACCGAGGCGGGGGAAGATCCGCTCGACGCTGTTGGTGTGCGCGTCGGCGTCGGCGTCGGACATGGCGTCCGTGGCCAGGGTGACGTGGTATCCGGCCGCGTACGCGTCACGGGCGGTGGACTCGACGCCGATGCTGGTGGCGATGCCGGTCAGCACGATCTGGGTGACGCCCCGGCGGCGCAGCTGCACCTCCAGGTCGGTGCCGAACAGGGCGCTCCAGTTGTGCTTGGTGACCAGGACGTCACCGGCGTGCCCGGTCAGCTCGTCCACGACCACGTCCCAGCCCTCCGGGAAGGACAGGCCGCGCGCCTGACGCTCGGTACGGCCGGGCACGGCGTCCGCGCCGTCGGCGGCGAAGGACACCCGGACCAGCACCACCGGCAGGTCACGGGCGCGGAAGGCGTCGGCCAGCTCGGCGCTGCGGGCCACCACGTCGGCGGCGGAGTGCGGCTGGACGGGCATCGCGGTGATCCCGGCCTGGAGGTCGATCACGACGAGGGCGGTACGGGGGTCGAGCGTGGTGACGGACATGCGGGGGCCTTTCGAAAAGGGTGGGGGATGGGGGAGGGGCCCGGTGTTCAGGGGCGGGACAGCCGTTCCAGCAGCTCCAGCGCGGTCAGCACCGTCTCCCGCTCCTCCTCGGTGAACTGGTCCTGGAAGGCGCGGGCCAGCCACTCCTCGCGCAGCTGCCGGTTGCCCTCCACCCGGGCCCGGCCCGCCTCGGTGAGCGTGACCAGCTGACGGCGGCCGTCGTCCGGGTCGGGGGCGCGGCGGATCAGCCCGTGGCCGTCCAGCGCGGCGAGCGTGGCCGCCATGGACTGCGGCCGTACGCCCTCCGCCGCCGCGAGGGCGCTCGCCGTGGCCGCGCCGTGCTTGCCGACCAGGGAGAGCGCGGACTCCTGCGGCGGCGTGAGATCGGCGTCCCGCGCCACCTCACGGATGCGGCGCCGCAGCCTGCTGAACACCACGCGGAGATCGCGTGCCGCGCGGGCGGCCGAGCCGGAGATGTGGACCATGCCCGCCACCGTAGGGAGCGTCAGCCCAGCCTGTCCAGTTGAGACTGTTCAGTTTTACCTGTCCATTGCGCTTCCCTACGCTGGGACCGTGCGCCTCCTCCTGATGTCCGACACCCACCTCCCGAAGCGGGCCAAGCGGCTCCCGGACCGCCTGCTCGCCGAACTCCCGCACGCGGACGTGGTGTTCCACGCCGGGGACTGGGTGGACACCGCCACCCTCGACCTGCTGGAGTCCCGGAGCCGCCGCCTGATCGGCGTGTACGGCAACAACGACGGCCCCGACCTGCGCGCCCGCCTCCCCGAGGTGGCGTACGCCGAGCTGGGCGGCCTGCGCTTCGGCGTGGTCCACGAGACCGGCCAGGCCACCGGCCGCGAGGCCCGCTGCGCCGCCCGCTTCCCCGACCTGGACGTCCTGGTCTTCGGGCACAGCCACATCCCCTGGGACACCACCGCCCCCGGCGGCCTCCGCCTGCTCAACCCCGGCTCCCCGACCGACCGCCGACGCCAGCCGCATTGCACGTACCTGACCGCCACCGTGGCGGACGGCGCCCTGACCGACGTCACCACGCACACCCTGCCGTAGCCCCCCCCCGCGTCGACGCGCGCGATCGGAGTACGGCTGGTCTGCTGGAGCGAGGGCCCTCGCGGGCTTTCGTGACGTTCTCCGGAGAGGCGTATGAGTACCTATCGAGTGGCGCAGGTGACGGAACCCGGCGGCGGCTTCGAGCTGGTCGAGCGGGAGGTGCGGCGGCCGGGCCCCGGCCATGTGCGGATCGCCGTGGAGGCGTGCGGGATCTGCCACAGCGACGCCATGTTCGTCGAGGGCGGACTGCCCGGCATCTCCTTCCCCGAGGTCCCCGGACACGAGATCGCCGGGCGGATCGCCGAGCTGGGCGAGGGCACGGCGGAGCGGGACTGGAAGGTCGGCGACCGGGTCGCGGTCGGCTGGTTCGGCGGCAGCTGCGGCTGGTGCAAGCCCTGCCGCGAGGGCGACTTCATCACCTGCGTCCGCCTCCAGGTGCCCGGCTGGGCCTACGACGGCGGCTTCGCCGAGCAGGTGATCGTCCCCGTCGACGCGCTCGCCCGCATCCCCGAGGGCCTCGACGCCGCCGACGCCGGGCCCATGGCCTGCGCGGGCGTCACCACCTTCAACGCCCTGCGGCACACCGACGCCCGGCCCGGCGGCGACCTGGTCGCCGTCCTCGGGATCGGCGGGCTCGGCCACCTCGGCGTGCAGTACGCGGCCGCCATGGGCTTCGAGACCGTGGCCATCGCACGCGGCGCCGAGAAGGCCGACTTCGCGCGCGAACTGGGCGCGCACCACTACATCGACAGCACCGCGGGGACCCCCGTCGCCGAGGCGCTCCAGGCGCTCGGCGGCGCCAAGGTGGTACTGGCCACCGCCGGAAACTCCGGTGCCATGTCGGCCACCGTGGACGGCCTCGCCCCGCGCGGCCAGCTCGTCGTCATCGGCGCCACCATGGAGCCGCTCGACATCAGCCCGGTCCAGCTCCTGATGGTCGGCCGCGAGGTCAAGGGCCACCCCTCCGGCACCTCCCAGGACGTGCAGGACACCATGGAGTTCAGCGCGCTGCACGGCATCCGCCCGATGAGCGAGTCCGTGCCGCTGGACGACGTCGACTCGGCCTTCCAGAAGATGCTCGCGGGCAAGGCCCGCTTCCGGATGGTCCTCACCACCTGATCCGCTCAGCGCCGAGCCGAGAAGGTCCAGGTCAGCCGGGAGCCGACCTGGACCGCGCGAGCCTCGCGCCTACTCGTCCCATGCCTGGATGATGATCTGGTCGGAGATCCGGCCGTCGCGCAGTGTGACCATCGACTCGGCGTACACCTTGTTGCCGTCGGGGTACTGGCACGACTCGGTGAACGCCGCGTGGTCGCCGTCGATGACGCACTGGTCGAGCCGGTGGATCATCTCGCGGCTGTAGATGTCGGCGAGCATCTCCTCGATCTCGCCCCGGCCGCGCAGCACCTTGGGGTGGCTCGGCTGGTCGGCGTGGTCGATGACGCGGATCTGCGCGTCGTCCTCGTACAGCGCGAGCAGACCCTCTCCGGAGTCCGCCTCGATGGCCTCGCGCAACGCCTCGGTGGTGAAGGCGGAGTCCTGCTTGCTGCCCATGGTGACCTCCTCGGTACGCCCGCGGCCCGGCGGGCGGCGGGCCGCAGGGGCCCACATCCGAGACTCCTCCGCCCCGGCGGACACGGCAAACGCAAGCGAACGGGTCCGCCTGTCGGGTGAGCGACGGCCACCGCCCGTGTCCGGCGACGGGGTACGGGCGTTGCTCAAGGCATGATCTCAACACGACGCATCGTCGCCGCCGTCGGTCTGGCCGTCGGTGTCACGGGCCTTGCCGTACCCATGGCGAACGCGGCCGACGCGACCGCACCGGCGGGCGGCCAGCTCAACCCGATGACCGTGCTGGACGACGCCGCCGTCAGCGAACTCCCGCCCCAGGCCCAGAGCCAGGTCCCGCGCGTCGGCGAGCAGTTGCGCGGCCTGAACCAGGTGAGCGAGCTGAACCGGCTCAACGAACTGCACCAGGTCACCGACCTCGCCGCCCCCGTCACCGGACTGCTCCCCGGCCTCTAGGCCGGGTCGGCGCGCCAGATCTGAACAGCCTTACTCAGGAGGGCCGTCCGTGACCGGGCGGCCCTCTCCCCTGCTCGGAAAACCCGCTGGTCCACGCCCTCGCGGAGCCCTCCCGGCGGCCCCCGGTGGCGTAGGGTCGGGACGATAGGAACACCGACGGAAAGGGGCCTGACCATGGCGCAGGAAGTACGCGGCGTCGTCGCACCGGGGAAGGACGAGCCGGTACGGATCGAGACCATCGTGATCCCCGATCCGGGCCCGGGCGAGGTCGTCGTCGACATCCAGGCGTGCGGTGTCTGCCACACCGATCTGCACTACAAGCAGGGCGGCATCTCCGACGACTACCCCTTCCTGCTCGGCCATGAGGCCGCCGGTGTCGTGGAGTCGGTGGGGGAGGGCGTCACCGAGGTGGCGCCCGGTGACTTCGTGATCCTCAACTGGCGTGCGGTGTGCGGCAATTGCCGGGCCTGTCTGCGTGGCCGCCCCTGGTACTGCTTCAACACCCACAACGCGAAGCAGAAGATGACCCTCGCCTCCACCGGCCAGGAACTCACCCCCGCGCTCGGTATCGGCGCCTTCGCCGACAAGACGCTCGTCGCGGCGGGCCAGTGCACCAAGGTCGACCCGTCCGTCTCCCCGGCCGTGGCCGGACTGCTCGGCTGCGGTGTGATGGCGGGCATCGGCGCGGCCATCAACACCGGCGCCGTCGGCCGCGGTGACTCCGTCGCCGTCATCGGCTGCGGCGGTGTCGGGGACGCGGCCATCGCCGGAGCGGCGCTGGCCGGGGCCGCGAAGATCATCGCCGTCGACATCGACGACCGCAAGCTGGAGACCGCGCGCACGCTGGGCGCCACCGACACGGTCAACTCCAAGGAGACCGACCCGGTCGAGGCGATCCGCGAACTCACCGGAGGCTTCGGCGCCGACGTGGTGATCGACGCCGTCGGCCGCCCGGAGACCTACCGGCAGGCGTTCTACGCCCGCGACCTGGCCGGCACCGTCGTCCTCGTCGGCGTGCCCACGCCCGAGATGAAGCTCGAACTGCCCCTGCTGGACGTGTTCGGCCGCGGCGGCTCCCTCAAGTCCTCCTGGTACGGCGACTGTCTGCCCTCGCGGGACTTCCCGATGCTGATCGACCTGCACCTCCAGGGGCGCCTGCCGCTGGACGCGTTCGTCACCGAGACCATCCAACTGGACGAGGTGGAGCAGGCGTTCGAGCGGATGCACCACGGCGACGTGCTGCGCTCGGTGGTGGAGTTCTGATGACCGCCCGTATCGAACGCCTCGTCACCTCCGGCCAGTTCACCCTCGACGGGGGCAGCTGGGACGTCGACAACAACGTGTGGATCGTCGGCGACGACCACGAGGCCGTCGTCATCGACCCGGCCCACGACGCCGACGCCATCCTCGCGGCCGTCGGAGACCGCAGGCTCACCGCGATCGTGTGCACCCACGCGCACAACGACCACGTCAACGCGGCCCCCGCCCTCGCCGACCGCACCGGCGCCCCCATCTGGCTCCACCCGGACGACCTGCCGCTGTGGCAGCTCACCCACCCCGACCGCGAGCCCGACGAGCATCTGGTCGACGGCCAGGTCCTGGAGGCCGCCGGAGCCGACCTGACCGTGCTGCACACCCCCGGCCACGCCCCCGGCGCCGTCTGCCTCTACGACCCCGGTCTCGGCGCGGTGTTCAGCGGCGACACCCTCTTCCAGGGCGGCCCCGGCGCCACCGGGCGCTCGTACTCGCACTTCCCGACGATCATCGACTCGATCCGCGACCGGCTGCTCAGCCTCCCCCCGGAGACCAAGGTGCTCACCGGCCACGGCGACCCGACGACGATCGGCGAGGAGTCGGGCCACCTCCAGGAGTGGATCGAGCGCGGCCACTGAGCCGTGCGACCCGATAGGGGACCGCCGCGGCCGAACAGCCTCTGTCGCGGCGGTCTTCGCTGCCCTACCGTCGGCCCATGACCGATCTCACCCACCGCTTCACGGGCCACGGCGCCCTCGTCACGGGCGCGGGCCGGGGCATCGGCGCGGCCGTCGCCCGGCGTCTCGCCCAGGAGGGCGCCCAGGTCCTGGTGACCGACCAGGACGCACCCGAGGCGGAACGCGTCGCCGCCGAGCTGTGCCGACAGGGGCTCACCGCGGCGGCGTGGAAGTGCGACGTGGCCGACCGGACCTCGGTGGAGGCGGCCGTCGCCCACGCGGTCGGGACGTTCGGCTCGCTGGACGTGCTGGTGAACTGCGCCGCCCACTGCTCCCCGGACGGCCCGGCGTTCGAGGACGACCCGGACGACTCCTGGGCCCGTGATCTCGACATCACCCTCGGTGGCGTCCGGCGCTGCAGCCAGGCCGCGCTGCCCCACCTCGCCGCCTCCGGACGCGGCGCCATCGTCAGCATCGGCTCGGTCAACGGCCTGATGGACTTCGGCAACCACGCCTACAGCGCCGCCAAGGCCGGTCTCGGCTCCCTCACCCGCACCCTCGCCGGGCACGCGGCCGCCCGCGGGGTGCGGGTGAACCTGGTCGCGCCGGGCACCGTGCGCACCTCCGCCTGGGAGGGGCGGGACGACGACCTGGACGCCGTGCGCGACTGCTATCCGCTCGGCCGGGTCGGCGAGCCCGAGGACATCGCGGCGGCCGTCGCCTTCCTCGCCTCCCGCGACGCCGCCTGGATCACCGGCACCACCCTCGTCGTCGACGGCGGCCTGACCTCGGTGCACACCGGGTTCCGGACCGCGCTGGACGGGGGCCGCACCGGGCCGGGGTAAAGTTCACCGTTTCGTCACAGCATGCCGGAAACACAACCATCCGGCCGATGAGCCGGTCTAGTAGGCCGAAGCCTCGGAACGCACGAGGCGACCGCCCGGGGGAGGTCCCCGGGACCCGCAGGGGAGAAGGGATGGGGCCGACCATGGGCGACATACGCAGACGGGGAGCCGTCGCACTCGGGGTCGGCGCGCTGGTCGCGCCGCTCACCATCGCCGCCACCGCCACTCCGGCCCAGGCCGCGAGCTGCACCACCACGGCGGGCCCGTACCAGAAGCAGGTCGAGCGGTTCCTCGGCCGTACGGTGGACGGCAAGCAGTCCTCGGGGGACTGCTCGGCCATCCGCAGCTTCCAGAACAAGCACGGCATCACCCCGAACATCGGCTACGCAGGGCCGGTCACCTGGGGTGTGATGGACCTCATGAACCGGCAGAAGGCCGTGGGGAAGAACCCCAACAAGGACGGCAAGTGCCCGGTGAACAAGGGCCGCATCGCCTGCGTGAACCTCACCCTCCAGCTCAGCTGGGTCCAGGACGGCAAGAAGCTGATCTACGGCCCCGTCCCGGTGCGCACCGGCCGCGACAAGTACGAGACCCGCACCGGCCTGAAGAAGGTCTACTGGCGTGACATCGACCACGTCTCCAACCTCTACGACGTGCCGATGCCCTACAGCCAGTTCTTCGACGGCGGGCAGGCGTTCCACTCCGTGGGTCTCAGCATGTGGAACCCGCCGGGCTCCCACGGCTGCGTGAACATGACCACCAAGGACGCGAAGAAGTACTGGTCACTGCTGAAGAACGGCGACGACGTCTTCGTCTACGGCCGCAAGCCCGGCACCTGAGCCCGACCCGCGCGCGGACGGGCGGGGCGAGCGGTGAAGTCGAACTCGCCCTTCCGCGCTGCTTCTTGACGTGATGAGCAACACGGTCCGAAATGCCCGAATAGCACGTACTTATTCACGCTGCCTTCACGGGGACCGGCATATGCTTCACACCATGTCCACCACTGCTGAAGCCTCCTGCGGGCGTTCGGCCGCGGAGGTCAACGAGGAGATCCGGGCCCTGTGGCGCCGGTCGGGTGGCATCCTGACCAGCGAGCAGCGCACGGAGTACCAACGCCTCGTGATGGAGTGGGCCGCCGCGGCCCCCATGCCGCGCCGCTCGGTCTGACCGGACCCCGCAGCCACCGTCGTACCGCCGAGAGGGCACCCATGACCGGGTGCCCTCCTTGCCGTGCCGTCCTTGTCGTGCCCGCCGGGGGCCGGGGTCAGCCCCAGGTCGCGGAGTAGTACCGCTGGTACGCCTTGCGGTCCTGCTCGGCGCGGATGTACCGGGTGGCGATCAGCGCGATGACGCTGCCCGCGATCACCAGCAGTCCGGGGCCGACGTTCCGGGGGTCGGTGAGCCGGGCCAGCAGCGTCTCCCCCTCGACCCCGGTCACCGGCGCCGAGAAGCCGGGCTGGGCCGCGCTCGGCGTCATGCCGCTCTGCCCGGCCTCGGTCGCGGGGGTGGGGGCGGCGCTCTGGGCGGCGCCCGGGGACGGGGTGGCGGTGATGAGCCGGACGTTCAGCGCGGCGAGCGCCTTGGTCACCGGCTGGAAGAACGTCGTACCCCCGGTGGTGCAGTCGCCGTTGCCGCCCGAGGTGATGCCCAGCGCGATGCCCTCGGAGAACATCGGGCCGCCGCTGTCGCCGGGTTCGGCGCACACATTGGTCTGGATCAGCCCGGTGACCGTGCCCTCGGGGTAGTTCACGGTGGCGTTGAGTGCGGTCACCTGGCCGTCGCGCAGCCCGCTGGTGCTGCCGCTGCGGAACACCCGCTGGCCCACCGCCGCGTCGGCCGCCCCGGTGATCCGCACCCCCTTGCCGCCGCCGACCGCGACCACGTCGGCACCCTCCCCGGCCTTGCCGGTGTCGTACTGGACGAGGGAGAAGTCACCGCCGGGGAAGCTGCTGTTGACCGTCGCGCCCAGTTGCCGGGTGCCCTGGCCGTCGGCGAACCAGATGGAGCCGGTCGGCCCGCAGTGCCCGGCCGTGAGGATGAACTCCCGTTGCCCGTCGGTCACGTTGAACCCCGCCGAGCAGCGGCCGCCGGTCGACAGGATCGGCTGGGCGCCGTTGAGGCGAGTGGTGAACCTGCCCTCGGTCCGCTGCATGGTCACGAAGTTCCCGATGCGTGAGGCGACCTGGGTCATCCTCGTCCAGTCGCCGGACGACACCGTACGGTCCCCGCTCACCACGATCCGGTTGGTGCGGTAGTCCACCGCCCACGCGGTGCCGGTCACACGGGGCGCCGAACGCAGCGCTCCGGTGGCCGACTTGAGTTCGTTCATGCTGTGCCCGACGACCTTCGCCTGCGCCCCCGCATGGCGCACCTCGGCCGCCGCCCGTTCGTCGGTCACCGCGACGACCGGACGGCCCTCGGCGTCCACCCAGTTGCCCGCCGAGCGGGCCGTGCCGAGCTTCGCCGCGAGTGCCGCGCCCTTGTCCCCGGCCGTACCGGCCGCGCTGAACGTCGTCGCGGGCGCGGCCGGGGTCTCGCTCGCCATGGCCGCCTGCGCGACCATCCCTCCTCCCAGGAGGAGTCCGCCGACCGCCGCCAGCCGTGTCACTCGCCGGACGACCCGCCGTCGTGCGTGCCTCATGCCAGACTCCCGAACCCCGAGCGCGCGCCGCCCGTACCGGCGGCACGGGGCCCTCCGGTCATGAGCGCCCCCCGTCAGTACGGGGCCGGGGCCGGGAGTGTTCACCGGACGGCATGATTCCGCCCGGTCGGCGGGGTCAGTTCTTGCGGGCCACCCCGCCGAACATGGCGACCTCCTCGGGCTCGGTGTCTCCGGTCTCCTCGGGGCGCCAGCGCGAGCAGGACACCACGCCCGGCTCCAGCAGCTCCAGACCGTCGAAGAAGCGGGTCACGTCCTCGGGGGTGCGCTGGGTGAGCTTCGGGGTGCCGTGCTCGTTCCAGAACTTCACCGCGTCGTCTACGTCCGGCATCGAGGGGCTGGTGACGGTGTGCGACAGCACCAGGTGGCTGCCCGCGGGCAGCCGCTCCAGCAGCTGCCGGACCAGGCGGTACGGGTCCTCGTCGTCGCCGATGAAGATGACCACGCCGAGCAGCATCAGGGCCACCGGCCGGCTGAAGTCCAGGGTCTTCGCGGCGTGTTCGAAGATCGCGTCGACGTTGCGCAGATCCTCGTCCAGATAGTCGGTACGGCCCTCGGGGGTGCTGGTGAGCAGGGCGCGGGCGTGCGTGAGGACCAGCGGGTCGTTGTCGACGTAGACGACCCGCGTCTCCGGGGCCAGGCTCTGCGCGACCTCGTGCGTGTTGTCGGCGGTGGGCAGGCCGGTGCCGATGTCCAGGAACTGCCGTATGCCGACCTCGCCGACCAGATGACGCACGGCACGGCCCAGGAAGAGACGGTCGTGGCGGGCGTACTCCCCGATGCCGGGGTGCAGTTGGCGGATCTGGTCGCCTGCCGCGCGGTCGACCTCGTAGTTGTCCTTGCCGCCGAGCCAGTAGTTCCAGATCCGGGCGGTGTGCGGCTGGCCGGTGTTGATGCGGGCGCGCAGCGACACGGCCACGTCGTTGGTGGCGGCCGGGTTGTCGGTCACGGGGGTCAGCTCCTGGGGTGCCTGATGCGAGAGGTACCGGTCAAGACGCAATCTAGACGCCGGAGTTGATCCTCGCCTCAGGTCCGCGGCATTGGGGGGTGTCGGCCGGGGTCCGCAGCGGCCCGCCTCGTAGACTCGGGGCATGGACGACGCGCTTGTGTCCCGGCTCGGCTCGGGCAAGTATCTGCTGGTCACCAGCTACCGCAAGGACGGCACCCCGGTGGCCACCCCGGTCTGGGTCGTGCCCGACGGCGACGCCCTCGGCGTCTGGACGGCCGCCGACAGCTACAAGGTCAAGCGCGTCCGCCGCCGCGCCGACGTCCTCGTGGGCCCCTGCGACATGCGCGGCCGCCCCACCGGCGCCCCGCACCCCGCGCAGGCTGAGATCGCCGACCCCACCACCACGGCCCGCTACCGCACCCTGATCGCCCGCAAGTACGGCATCCTCGGCCGCCTCACCTTGCTGGGCAGCAGACTCCGGCGGGGGACAGAGGGCACGGTGGGGATTCGGGTGACGTTCCCGGCCTAGTCGGCTGACCGCCTCAGGTCCACGCCCGGCACGTCTCGTCCAGGAGTTGGAAAACCGGTTCGCCGCGTACCGGGTCCTTGGCCGTGGACAGGCGGACTCGGTCGCCGCTGTGGATGCCGACCGGGGGGCCCATGACGCGGCCGCGTACGACGAAGCCCTCGGCCAGTTCGACCAGGGAGACGTTGCGGGCGGCGGGGGTGTTGCGGTGGACGATCGTGGAGTGGCGGATCGTGCCGATGCCCTCGCTGCGCTCGGTGCGCAGGTCGCTGCCCTGGCAGACCGGACAGAGGAGGCGGTGGTACATCGCGGTGCCGCACCAGCCGCAGCGCTGGTACTCGATGGAGTCGGCGGGGCGCTCGGTGAGGAGGCCGGCCGAGCCTGCCACCGGCTGGGCCGTTCCGCTTGAGTGGTGGTACACGCTCGTCAACTCCCTGCACTGGGCCGGAATCCGCTCGTGCCCGATGCCGTGCCACCGTGCACGAGCGACAGCGTATGGCACTCAGTGTCACTCGTAAAGGCACTGCGTACCCTTATTTACGGGCTCTCGCACTGCGCCGCCTCGAACTGCCGGACCACCTCCCAGAGGGGAGCGTCCCGGCGGGCCACCAGGACCACCACGTCATCGGGGCGCGGCGACTCGGGCGGGAAGGGAGAGGGCGCTGGCCGGGTCGGGGTGTCGGCGAACGCCGTCTGGACGCAGCCCAGCGCGTGGTCCACGGCCGCCTCCGCGTCGCCCTTGCCGTCCGAACGCAGCCAGGAGCGCAGGGCGTTGTTGTGCGCGGCGACCACCGCGGCCGCGATCACGTCCGCCCGCAGCGTGCCGTCCGTACGGCCCGCGAACCGGCCGCGCAGATACGCGGCGAGCGCGCGCTCGTAGCGCCAGACGACCGACAGCTCGTACGCCCGCAGCCCCGGCACCCGGCGCGTCAGCCGGTAACGCTGCACCGAGAACGCCGGGTTCTCCGCGTACATCCGCAGCACCAGCCGTGCCGCGTCGCACACCCGCCGCACCGGCTCCTCGTCGCCCTCGCCCGCCGCGAGGAACGCGGTCATGTCGGCCAGGCAGCTCTCGTGGTCGGGGAAGACCACGTCCTCCTTGGAGGGGAAGTAGCGGAAGAACGACCGCCGTCCGACCTCCGCCAGCGCCACGATGTCGTCCACCGTGGTCTGCTCGTACCCGCGCTCCAGGAAGAGCTGGAAGGCGGCCGCCACCAGGGCATCGCGCATCGGCGGCTTCGCGGGCGGCGCCGCACTGCTGGTGCTCATGGACGGGAACGTAGCATCCGGGGCGCGTCTCTGGCACTGAGTGCAGCCGACAGGGCCTCAGGAGGGAACCGAGTGCTCCGCGCGGGCCCGGCGATCATCGTCCACCTGCTGCGACGTAACCTTTCTCCACCCTGTCGGCACCCGGCCCGTACGAGGAGATCCCGTATGCCCTCCGCCCGCCCCCGCCTGCTCTACGTCACCGACCTGGCGTACCCGGCCCGCGGGCGCCGCTACGGCGACGAGGACGTCTTCCTCACCTCCCGGCTGCGCGCCCACTTCGACCTCGCCCTGTGCCATCCGATGGACGCGGCCGCGCTGATGGCGGGCTTCGACGCCGTCGTGGTCCGCAACAGCGGCCCCGTGCTGGGCTACCACACCGAGTACGAGGCGTTCCGCGCCCGCGCGCTCGAGACCGGAACCCGTGTCTACAACCCGCTGACCGGCAAGGCCGACATGGCGGGCAAGGGGTATCTGCTCGACCTCACCGAGGCCGGGCTCCCGGTCATCCCCACCGTCGACCGCGCCGAGAACCTGCACCGGCTGCCCGCCGCCGACCGCTACGTGGTCAAGCCGACCTACGGCGCGGACTCCCTCGGCCTGCGCACCGTCCCGGCGAGCCGGGTCGCCGACGCCCCGGTCGCGGACGGCTCGGTCCTGGTCCAGCCGCACATCGACTTCGTCCACGAGGTGTCCTTCTACTTCGTGGACGACGACTTCCAGTACGCCCTCTACGCCCCCGACCCCCGCGACCGCTGGACCCTGAAGCCGTACCGGGCGACCGCCGCGGACCTGGAGTTCGCGCGCGGCTTCATCGACTGGAACGGACTCGGCCACGGCATCCAGCGCGTCGACGCGTGCCGCACCCTCGAGGGCGATCTGCTCCTGGTCGAGCTGGAGGACCTGAACCCCTATCTCTCCCTGGACGTGCTCGGCGAGGAGGAGCAGGACGCGTTCGTGGGCACCCTCACGGCGTCCCTGAGCCGTTTCGTACTGGCGGGAGCCCTGGCTCCGGCGTGACGGGGGCATGCTGAACAAGGCCGCCCCGCGCTCCGTATCTCCCGGCGAGGGACGGAAGGAGAGCAGCGTGCCGACACCCCCCGATCCCGAACGCCCGCGCCCCGCCCGGGTCGTGGAACCCATCCGCGTCCTGCGGGCCCGCCCCACCGACGCCCTCGCGGAGCTGATGCGCGAGCTGATGCCGGAACCGGGCGCCGGGGTGCGGAAGGAACCACCCACCGCGCCCCCGGCCGACGCCGACACCGAGGAACTGCCACCGGTACCGTCCGACGACGACCCGGGCACGGCAACACGCGCACGCACTGGCCCACGCGCACCCTCCGGCTCCGTCCACCGCCGCTGGGCGGTCGGCCTCGGCCTGGCCGCGGCCACCCTCCTCGGCTTCGGCGGCGCCCTCCTGCTCCCCGGCCGTGAGGAAGCCACCGCACGCCCCGCACCCCCACCCGCCCAGGCCACCGCGGCCCCCGCCACCACCGCACCCTCGGCCACCGACCCCGACGGCCCCGGCACCCTCCGCCAGGGCGACTCCGGCCCCCAGGTCACCGACCTGCGCCGCCGCCTCCTGCGCATCCCCGACGTCTTCCACGACGGTGCCGCCACCGGCGCCTACGACCCCCAACTCACCGCCGCCGTAGCCCGGTTCCAGCTCTGGTACGGCATCCGGGGCGACGAGACCGGTGTCTACGGCGATGACACCCGCCGCGCCCTGGAGTCCCGCACCGGCACCGAGTGACCCTCACTCCTCCGGCAGCCGGATGTCCACCACACATACGTCGTCGCGGTGTTCGTCCACCAGCATCGTGCCGAGCAGGGTTTCCAGGCTGTCCTCGCCGTGCGTGCGGACGGTGTGCGCGAGCCGGGCGAAACCCGCGTGCACGTCCTCGCCGGGGCGTTCGACCAGACCATCGGTGTACAGCAACAGCCGGTCGCCGGGCTCCAACCGGGCCTCGGCCGCCTCGAAGACCGGGGTCGCGCTCGCCCCGAGCAGCATGCCGACGGGCCGGGTGAGGAAGCGGGCCGTGCCCCCGCGCACCAGCAGCGGCGGCGGGTGCCCGGCCTGGGCCCAGGCGAGGACGCGGGTAGTGGGGTCGTAGCGGGCGAGGACCATCGTCGCGGTGGAGCGGCCGTCCCGTGAGTGCAGCAGCAGGGTGTTGAGGCGGGTCAGCGCACCGGTCAGCGAGGAGCCCGTACCGACCATGCCCTTGGCGGTGAACCGGAGTTGGGCCATCGTGGCGACCGCCCCGATGCCATGCCCCGCCACATCGCCGACCACGAACAGCGCCGCGTTGTCGGAGAGTTCGACGGCACTGAACCAGTCGCCGCCGACCTGGATGCCCGACTGGCCCGGCAGATAGGTGACTTCGACGCGCAGCCCGGCCAGCCGCACCGGCCCCGCGGGCAGCGGCAGCAGCGCGTGCTGCAACCGGTCGGCCAGCGCCCGCTCGGCCTGGAGCACCCCGCGCTGGAGCAGCATCGCCCGCTCGCTCTCCACCAGCGCGAGTTCGGCACTGCGCTGGGCGGTGAGATCCTGCACGAACCCGTGCACCTCGGCGGGCGTGCCGTCCGGCTCGGTCACCGCCTCCGCGACGATCCGCAGGTGCCGCAGCCCGCCTGGCGCGTCGATACGGAAGGGCACGTCGAAGGGGCGTGCGTGGTCGACGAGTTCGGTGATCGCGCCGCGCAGTTGCCCCGCGTCCTGCGGCGCCACCAGCGCGGGCAGCTCCGCCAGCGGCACCGGCCCGCGCGCCGCGTTCAGACCGAGCACGGCGTACGTCTGCGCCGACCAGGAGATCTCCCCGGTGACCAGGTTCCAGTTGGCCCAGCCCAGATTGCCCAGCCGCTGCACGTCCCACAGCCGCTGCTCCTGCCGGTCCTCCCGGTCCAGCCGCAGCCAGGTCACCAGCAGCCCGTCGCCCAGCGGCGCCGCCCGCACCGAGTACGTGGCGGTCAGCGGCACCCCGTCCACCATGTCCTGGTAGGCGAACGGCGCGCTCTCGAAGGGCACTCCTGTGGTCAGCGCCGTCAGATAGCCGTGCCACAACTGCTCGCCCGCGACGGTGGGATAGCTCTCCAGGATGTGTCGGCCGAGCATCTCGCGTCCGGTGTTGCCGAACACGTCGACCGCCTCCGGGCTCACCGCCTCGATGCGGTAGTCCTCCACCGCGCCGGAGGCGGCGCGCAGCGGGCGCAGCAGGATCGCGGCGCCCGGCAGCGCGTCGAGCACCGTCTGTACGGACCGGGTGGCCCCGCCCGCCTCGCCGTCCCGCGCCGCGGCGAAGGCGCGCAGCCGTCCCGCACACAACCGGGCGGCCGCCAGCAGCAGTTGACGTTCACGCGGCTCGAACGGCCCTTCCTGGGTGCGCAGTACACCGAGCGCCACCCCGGAGCCGTGCCCGGCGGGCACCGGCAGCCAGGCCCGCGACAGCCACCGCTCGGGCGGGTCCCCGAGCAGGTACTGACGCCGGTCCGCCGCCAGATCCTCCAGCCAGCGCGGCTCGCCCGTGCGCAGGCACTCCAGCGGGGCCAGCCTGCTCAGCGTCGGCATGTGGTGCCAGCGCCCGGCGAGGGCGGCGTCGATGCCCGCGTACCCGATGAGTTCGAGACCGTCCTCCGGCACGCGCTGGTACAGCAGTACGGCGTCGGCGGCCGCGTCGGGACCCAGGTGGCGCAGCAGATACCCGGCCAGCTCCTGCGGCGAGCCGACCCGGACCAGGTCACGGCCCAGATCGCCGAGGACGTCCGCGAGGTCGCCGGGCGCGGTGGGCGCGGGCTGCCGGGAGACGGCGGACCCCGGCTCCAGCGCACCTGCCGGTTCCATGTCCGGGGTGATCGGCTTCGGCCGCTCCAGCGCGCCCAAGGTGAGCCAGCACTCCTCGATCAGGGTGCGGCGGCCGGCCTCGGCCCGCGCGAGCAGCTCCTCGTGGGCGGCGTCCACGGACCGGCCGGTCAGGGCCATCAGCGCGCCCTTGGCCCGCTCCAGCACCGCCGAGGAGGCGGCGAGATCGCGCAGCCGCTCCAACTCGGCACGCTGCCGGGCCACGACCTTGGCCAGCGCTGCGACATCGGCGCCGAAGCCGGGGTCCACGGAGGGGGTGGGCTCGCTCGTCACGCGATGAGCATGGCACACCCCGGCCCATCGCTCACTTGTCCGGCACAACCGTTCCCATCAGGGACGGCGGGCGTCGGACCAGGGATGCGAAGGGCGGGGTCAGCGGCCGGTGCCACGGGTGCCCAGGGCCTCGGAGACGGCGCGGACACTGCGCGCGATGTGCTGGAGCTGGAGCAGCTCGGCCGCGTACAGCTTGATGGTGTGTTCGATGACGGATTCGGGCAGTCCGAGCATCGGCAGTTCGGCGCGGGCGGTCTGGAGCGCGGTGCGTGCCACCCGGATCTCCTGCCGCACCTGGAGCCCGGCGTGCCGGGCCAGCAGTACGGGGTGCCGGATCAGTGCCGGATAGCTGGCGTACCGTGCCGGGATCAGCTCGCGCAGCCATTTGGCCGCCGAGCGTTCCCAGTCGTAGCTCCCCGGCTGCTTGACCTGGCAGGGCCAGTCGGGGCTGATGCGCGTGGTGGTGATCGGCATGCTCATCGCTTCCGGAGTGCCTCGTCGTCCGGGAGCAGTATTTATATATGCCAACCGCTTTTCAAGACGGATGAAAACATTCATCCACGCCGGTGCGAAAAGCACCGCGCCCCCTCACTCCGGCAGGAAGAACTGCTGCTGGTCGGCGACCTGCTCGTACTTCTCCAGGCGGCCCTGCGCGCGCTCCGGGTCGGCGTCGGTCATCGCCTGGAGCAGCGCGGCGGCCAGCAGGCCCGGCGCGGCGTAGGAGTCGAAGACCAGCCGGGAGCCGGTGCCGGTGGCGAAGGTGACGTCGGCCTCCTCCGCCAGCGGGCCCAGCGCCAGATCGGTGACCAGCGCGACCTTCAGCCCCGCCTCCCGCGCCACCCGCAGCGCCGCGAGCGTCTCCTGCGCGTGCCGTGGCATGGCGAACGCCAGCACCCAGGTACCGCCCGCCTCGCGGGACTGGAGCAGCGCGTCGCAGGCCACGCTGCCGCCCCGCGTCACCAGCCGTACATCGGGGTGGATACGCCGGGCCGCGTAGCCGAAGTACTCCGCCAGCGACCCCGAGATGCGCAGCCCCAGCACGGTCAGCGGGGTGGAGCGGGACAGCTCGCGGCCCACCCGGACCACCCGCCGGGGGTCGGCCAGGTCGCGGCGCAGATGCTCCAGGTTCTGGATCTCCGCGTCCACCGCCGCCTGGAGTTCGTTCGCCCGGTCCTCCTCACCGGGGCCGCCCGCCAGCGTGCCCAGCGCGATCGACTGGAGCCGCTCCCGCAGCGCCGGATAGCCGCTGAAGCCGACGGCGGCCGCGAACCGGGTCACCGAGGGCTGGCTGACCCCGGCCCGGTCGGCCAGCTCGGTGATGGACAGGAACGCGGCCTCGGTGAGGTGCTCTATCAGGTACCGCGCCACCCGGCGCTGTCCGGGGGAGAGCCGGGGCCCGTCGAAGAGCGCCCGCAGCTGGGAGGTCGGCGCGGCCTCGGCGCCCGTGGCGGACCCGCCCGAGGTGATCGCTGATGCCTGGGCGCGCGCCTGTTGCGGCGAGGGCGCCGGACCGTCGACTTTGTCTCCCACGACGAGCCAACATAGCTCACCGCCCCTGGTGGCCCCGCGTGTTGGACCGGAGCGGTCAGCGCCGGTACAGCGTGATCGAGTGGCCCACCTCGCCGACCGGGCGGCTCGTGCGGATCAGCTCCGCCAGCCGCCCCCGCGCCTTGGCGACGGCCGAGTCCGACACCACCAGCAGCCCCCGCACCCGCTCCGGCGGCACCGTACGGGGATCACCGGCGCGGATGCCGTAGGACGACGGCACACCGCTGCCCTTGTACACCAGCCACACCCGCTCGCCCGGATACCGCTCCCGCAGCCGGTCCGCGAGCGCGCCCAGGTCCTGCCCCCAGTCCACGTTGGAATCGTGCAGCAGCAGATGGGTCCGCGCCGGACCGCCGAACGCCTCGTTGGCGTACGGGAGGTAGTACGGGAACGCCCGCAGCGAACTCACCGCCACCCACAGCACCAGCACCCCGGCCAGCGCCTTCGCCCGCCGGTGCCGCCAGAGCGTGACGCAGCCCCCGGCCAGCGCCAGGAACACCGGCACGAACAGCGCGTACCGGGTGCCGAAGTCCCGCGCGCCCGTCATCGCCACCGCCAGCAGCAGCGCGGGCGGCAGCAGCAGGTACGGGGCCGCCGGGCGCAGCCGGGGCAGCGCCAGTACCGTCACGGCACCGGCCGCGCCCAGGGCCAGCAGGCCGAGCGGGGTCTTCACCAGCAGCGCCACGGGCAGGTAGTACCAGAGGGCGCCCGTGTACACCCGGCCGAAGAGGAAGCCCTCCCACGGGTAGTACTCCAGCGCGAACTGCATCCGCAGCCCTTCGCCGTACGCGGGCGGCAGCGGCAGCAGACCGCTCACCAGGGCCCGCTTGCCCGCCAGCGGCGGGATCGGTTCGGCGGGCGCGAAGCCCAGCCGGGGGTCGACCACCAGATACGTGGCCCAGACGACGGCCAGTGCCACCAGCAGCACCGTGCCCGCGCCCCCGAGCGCCGACAGCACCCGGCGCCGCCGTTCCAGGGCCGCCCGCGCGTGCCACACCGACCAGGCGGCCAGCAGCATCAGCAGCGGGATCGCGGGCAGCGCGCTCATCTTGGTCGCCGCCGCCGCGCCCAGCGCCGCCCCGGCGAGCGGCACGTACGGCCCGGGCCGGTCCCGGGCCCGCCAGGCCAGCCAGACCGAGGTCAGCAGGAACACCGTCATCGGCATGTCCAGCGTGGCCAGCGAACCATGCGCGACGACGTCGGGGGAGAAGGCGTACAGCGCCAGCGCCACCACGGCGGCCACCGGGCCCGCCAGGTCCCGTGCGAACGCGAACACCACCAGCCCGCCGAGCAGCGTCAGCGCGATCACCGGCAGCCGTGCCCACAGCATCAGCCGCCAGGGGTCGTTCCCCGACTCGTACAGCAGGTGCCGTCCCGCGTCGCCCTGGGTGCCGGGGGTGTCCGGGTCATAGTGCGGGGAGGCCACCGCGATCCCGGCCGCGATCAGCAGCTTGCCCAGGGGCGGATGCTCGGGGTTGTAGCGCAGCCGGTGCTCGTGGAGGTAGTCGGTGGCCGTGACCACGTACACCGGCTCGTCGATGGTGGGCGTCTGCCGGACGGCCGTGGTGACCATCGCCGCCGCCAGCTGGGCCAGGAGCAGTGTCACGAACAGCGGTACCAGCCACCGACGCCCGCGTACGCGGGGGAGCGGCTGTGCCGGGGGCGCCGGTGCGGGGATCGTCCCGGTCCCGAGGTGTTCGCTCGCCATCATCCGCCCCACGGTGGCACGCGCCGCACCGGTCCCGGCGGCGATGGGCCCCGGTCAGGCCCGTGTCCGCGCACCGTTCCCGCGACCGGCGGCGCCACCACCCCGCCGGTCCCCTCGGCGGACCCTCCGCCGCGCACCCCCGGATACGGCCCCGGACCCGCGCCGGTTCAGCCCCGGCCGGGTACGGGCAGCGCCGAGGCCGGTATCACCAGGTCCGCCCGGTCCCGGGTGGTGGCGATCAGCTCGGCGTTGCGCTGGTCGGTGCCCCGCACCCACGCCACCGCCGCCGTGTGCTCCTTGCCGAACTCCACGTGCCGGGCCACCAGCCGCCGTACCCGCTCCGGCTCGTCCACCTCGCAGTACCAGACCTCGTCCAGCAGCGGCCGCACCCCGGCCCATGAACCCTCGCGCAGCAGAAGGTAGTTGCCCTCGGTCACCACCAGCCGCGCCGACGGCGGCACCGGGATCGAACCCGCCACCGGCTGCTCCAGATCCCGCTCGAAGGCGGGCGCGTACACCACCTCGTCCGCGTCGGCGGGCGTCTCGCGCAGCCGCCGCAGCAGCGCCGCGTACCCGGCCGCGTCGAAGGTGTCCGGCGCGCCCTTGCGGTCCCGGCGGCCCAGCCGGTCCAGCTCGGCGTCGGCCAGATGGAAGCCGTCCATCGGGACGTGCGCCACCCAGGGCGGCCCGTCCGCGTTCAGGGCGCGCACCAGGTGTCCGGCGAGGGTCGTCTTGCCCGCGCCCGGACCGCCCGCGATACCGAGGACCGCGCGCCGCCCGCCCTTGACCAGGCTGCGGGCGCGGAGGAGAAGATCGTCGAAGGTCGGCGGCATGCAGCAGAGTGTGCCACCGGGCGTGCGCGGGGCGGCCGCCGGGCACCTCATTTCCGCTCCGGGAGGCGTGATCGCCGCGCCCGATCCGGGGAAGGGAGCAGGGTATGACTCAGCTCGGACTGCCCGACACCATCCAGGCGTGCCTGTTCGACCTCGACGGAGTGGTCACCAAGACGGCCGTCGTGCACGCGGCCGCCTGGAAGGAGACCTTCGACGCCTTCCTGCGCGAACACGAGGGCCCGGACGCGCGGCCGTTCGACGAGGTCGCCGACTACGACGAATACGTGGACGGCCGCCCCCGCGCCGACGGCGTCCGCTCCTTCCTGAAGTCCCGCGGGATCGAACTCCCCGAGGGCGCCCCCGACGACCCGCCGGACGCGGGCACCGTGCAGGGCCTCGGCAACCGCAAGAACGAACTCCTCCTGGCGAAGATCCGCACCGACGGCGTCGAGGCGTACGAGGGCACCCTGCGCTACCTGGCCGCCGTGCGCGCGGCCGGGCTGGCCACCGCCATCGTCTCCTCCAGCGCCAACTGCCAGGACGTGCTGCGCTCGATCGACGCCGAAGACCTCTTCGACGTCCGGATCGACGGCGTGGTGGCCGCCGAACGGCACCTCCCCGGCAAGCCCAAGCCGGACACCTTCCTGGCCGCCGCCAAGGACCTGGGCGTGCCCCCGGAGCGGGCCGCCGTCTACGAGGACGCGCTCGCCGGGATGGACGCGGGCCGCGCCGGAGGCTTCGGATACGTGGTCGGACTGGACCGCACCGGGCAGGCCGACGCGCTGTACGCGCACGGCGCGCATATCGTCGTGGAAGACCTCGCCGAGCTGGGAGGCAAGCAGTGATCACTGAGCGGGCGTACACGGTCGAACCCTGGCACGTGCGCGAGACCACCCTCGATCTGGACGTGCTCGCCCAGAGCGAGTCGGTGTTCGCGCTGTCCAACGGGCATGTCGGCTGGCGCGGCAACCTCGACGAGGGCGAGCCGCACGGCCTGCCCGGCAGCTACCTCAACGGCGTGCACGAGGTGCACCCGCTGCCGTACGCGGAGGCGGGCTACGGCTACCCGGAGTCCGGGCAGAGCGTCATCGACGTCACCAACGGCAAGATCCTGCGGCTGCTGGTGGACGACGAACCCTTCGACCTGCGCTACGGCCGCCTGGTCTCCCACGAACGCGTCCTCGACATGCGGCGCGGGGTGCTGGAACGCACCTGCGAGTGGACCTCCCCGGCCGGTTCCACGGTCCGGGTGCGCTCCACCCGGCTGGTCTCCCTCACCCAGCGCGCGGTGGCCGCCATCGCCTACGAGGTGGAGGCCGTCGGCCGCCCCAGCCGGGTCGTGATCCAGTCCGAGCTGGTCGCCAACGAGAGCCTGCCGGAACCCAACGGCGACCCGCGCGCCGCGATGAGCCTGCGGTCCCCGCTGGAGCAGGAGGACGGCTTCGCCTCCGGGGAGCGGCTCCGGCTGGTGCACCGCACCAAGCGCAGCGGCCTCCGGGTCGCGGTCGCCGCCGACCACGTCGTCACCGGGCCGGGCCGCACCACCAGCCGCAGCGAGAGCGGGGTCGACGTCGCCCGGCTCACCGTCACCTCCGTGCTGGAGCCCGGACACACCCTGCGGGTGGAGAAGCTGGTCGCGCACGGCTGGTCCGGCACCCGCTCGCTGCCCGCCATGGCCGACCAGGTGGACGCGGCCCTCGCCGCCGCCTCCCACGACGGCTGGGAAGGACTGCTGGCCGACCAGCGCGAGGCCCTCGCCGACTTCTGGGCCCGCGCCGACGTCGAGGTGCACGGCGACGAGGAGATCCAGCAGGCCGTCCGCTTCGCCCTGTTCCACGTCTTCCAGGCGGGCGCCCGCGCCGAGCAGCGCGCCATCCCCGCCAAGGGCCTCACCGGCTCCGGGTACGACGGGCACGCCTTCTGGGACACCGAGATGTTCGTGCTGCCCCTGCTCACCCACACCGCGCCACGCGCCGTCGCCGAGGCGCTGCGCTGGCGCCACAACACCCTGGACGCCGCCAGAGAACGCGCGGCCCAGCTGGGGCTCGGCGGCGCCGCCTTCCCCTGGCGCACCATCGAGGGCTCGGAGGGCTCGGCGTACTGGCCCGCGGGCACCGCCGCCTTCCATGTGAACGCGGGCATCGCCGACGCCGTCGTCCGCTACGTCGAGGCCACCGGCGACCTCCGCTTCGAACGCGAGGTGGGCCTGGAACTGCTGGTGGAGACCGCCCGGCTGTGGCGCTCACTGGGCCACCACGACCACCGGGGCGCCTTCCACATCGACGGCGTCACCGGGCCCGACGAGTACAGCGCGGTCGCCGACGACAACACCTACACCAACCTGATGGCCCGGCAGAACCTGATCGCCGCCGCCGACGCCGTGGAACGCTACCCCGACGAGGCGCAGCATCTCGGCGCCGACGAGGAGGAGAGCGCGGCCTGGCGGGACGCGGCCGAGGCCATGAACATCCCCTACAACGACGAACTCGGCGTCCACGAGCAGAGCGCGGGCTTCACCCGCTACCAGCGCTGGGACTTCGCCGGGACCGAGCCGGAGCACTACCCCCTGCTGCTGAACTACCCGTACTTCGACCTCTACCGCAAACAGGTCGTCAAACAGGCCGACCTCGTCCTGGCGATGTACACCTGCGCGTCCTACTTCGACGACGAACAGGTCGCCCGGAACTTCGCCTACTACGAGCCGCTGACCGTCCGCGACTCCTCCCTCTCGGCCTGCTGCCAGGCCGTCATCGCCGCCCAGGCGGGCCATCTGCGGCTCGCCTACGCCTACACCACCGAGGCGGCGCTGATGGACCTGCACGACCTGGAGCACAACACCCGCGACGGACTGCACATCGCCTCGCTGGCCGGGACCTGGATGGCGCTGGTCGCCGGGTTCGGCGGCATGCGGCGGGTGCTGGAGGGTCCGGCCGGGATGAGCTTCGCGCCCCGGCTGCCGGAACGGCTGCGTCGGCTCGCCTTCCACCTGCAGTTCCGCGGGCGCAGGCTGCGCGTGGAGATCGGCGCGGACAAGACGACGTACACCCTGCTCGAAGGGCCGCCGCTGATCATCGAGCACCACGGGGAGACCGTGACGCTGGAGACCGACGAACCCGCCGTGCGGACCGTGCCCCCGCTCACCCACCGGCCGACACCGGAACAGCCGCCGCACCGGGTGCCGAAGGGGCTCTAGACGGCGGTCAAGGGTGGCCGTCGCCGTCGGCGAGGAGGTCGCGCAGGGCGCGCTCCTCGTCGGCGGTCAGGCCGGTCACGAACCGCCGGAGCGCCGCGACCGGGTCCGGGCTCCGGTCCAGCGCCGCCCGCATCGACTCGGCGGTCAGCTGCGCCGCGTCCTTCGCCGGACGGTACGCGCCGCGCCGCCCGTCGGCGTCCCGCAGCACCAGACCCTTGTCGTACAGACGCTTGAGGATGGTGTGCACCGTGTTGTAGGCGAGTCCGCCGATCTCGGCCTGGATCTGCGCCGGGGTCAGCGCCCGCCCCGCACCCCAGAGCGCCGCCAGCACCTCACCCTCCAGCGCCCCCGCACCCCGCCGCTCCGCCCTGCCGAGGGGCCCTGCACCAGCCATGCCTTCCACCTTACAGCGCGTAGGGCCACCGCCGGATGGCGGTACGCGGGCGGCGGGCGGCGTCGATCCACGTTAGTTTGACCGTGATTTCGCCGCGGCATCCCGTTCTCCCGGACGCCGTCGGCGGGTGCTTCCGTGGAGGGGGAGGGGTGCCGATGACGGACACGCGCGCCGCCCGCGACCATCCGGCCCCCGAGGCGCTCCCGGTCCCGGACGGCCGACCGGGACCGCGGCTGAGGGGCCTCGTCTGGCAGACGGCCCTGCTGCTCTGCGTCCTGCTCTTCCTCGCCTACCTCACCCAGCGGTACTGGCCCACCGTGCGCGGCGGAGCGGTGCGGCTGACGCTCGCCGACCAGGGCTGGCTGTCGGTCGCGGCCGTCGCCGCCGTCGGGACCTGGGCGGCCTCGGCGCTCGCCCAGCAGGGAGCCGTCGTCGAGCGGCTGCCCGGCGTACGGCTCGTCGCGGCCCAGTTCGCCGCCTGCGCCGCCAACCATCTGCTGCCCGCCGGGATCGGCGCCGGGGCGGTCAACCTGCGGTTCCTGCTGCGCTGCGGGCTGCCCATGGGCCGCTCCGCCGGTGCGCTCGCCGTCAAGGGCGGCGCCGGGGGAGTGGCCAGGCTGGTGCTGATCGCGCTGCTGGTGCCGTTCTGCCCGGGGCTGCTGCGCGTACCCGAACTGCCCCTGATCTGGCTCGTCGGCGCGCTGGGCGCGGCCGCGCTCGTCGCGGCGGTCGCCGCCGGGCCGCTCCGGCCACGCTGCCGCCGCGCGCTGACCGCCCTGCTGGGCGACGTCCGTGCCGTGCACGCCCGGCCCGCGCGCGCCGTCGCCCTGTGGGGCGGGTCCCTCGCCTTCGCCGCGCTGCACTGCGGGGTGCTCGTCGCCGTGGCGCGTGCCGTCGCGCTGCCGCTGCCCGCGCCCGAGGTGGCCCTGCTCTATCTCGCCGCGAGCGGCGCGGCCGCCCTGCTGCCCACGCCCGGCGGGCTCGGCTCACTGGACGCGGCGCTCGTCCTCGCGCTCACCACGTCCGGCGCGCCCGCCGCGACGGCCGCCTCGGCCGTGCTCGGCTACCGCATGCTGACCGTCTGGCTGCCCCTGCCGCCCGGCCTGCTCACCCTCGCCGTACTGCTGCGCCGCAAGGCGCTGTGAGGCTCCCGGCTCGCTAGGGCAGGAGCTTCTCGACCGCCGCCGAGCCTTCCGTCTCCAGCTTGCGGCGGGCCCAGTCCAGACTCTTCGGGGTGACGTCCCTGCCCGCCGCCATCACCAGGTCCTCCGGGGTGATGCCGCCCGCGGGGGCGGTGTGCAGCAGGGCGTCCGGGGTGCAGTGGTCGTCGGTCGACCGGGACTCTTCGGGCGTGGAACTCGACATGACGCCTCCTCCTCGGGCCGGATGGGCGCATCCGTGCCGGTGCCGCCGAACGGGGCACACTCTCACCATCGGCCGCCGGGCGCCCGCGCGCATCCGGAGACCTACGCTGGATGGGCAGCCGCACGCCATGACGGGAGGCCGCAGCGATGGCCGAGACGCCCTTCCAGCAGGAGACCCGGCAGACGACGCACCGCTATCTGCCGATCGCCGAGCACGGCCTCATCGGGGATCTGCGCAGCGTGGCCCTCGTCGGCAGCGACGGCACCATCGACTGGTACTGCTCGCCGTCCTTCGACGCCCCCAGCGTGTTCGCCGCCCTGCTGGACGCCGAGCGCGGCGGCCGCTTCGAGCTGGCCGCCTCCGTCCCGGCGCACACCAAGCAGTTCTACTTCCCCGACACCAATGTGCTGATCACCCGCTTCTTCACCGAGGAGGGCGTCGGCGAGGTGCAGGACTTCATGCCGGTCGGCACCGCCCGGCACGGTGAGGAGGGACGGCACCGGCTGATCCGCCGCGTGGTCTGCGTACGCGGCACCGTGCCCTTCCGGGCGCTGGTCGCCCCCCGCTTCGGGTACGGCGCCGAACCACACACCGTGCGCGAGGAGGAGGGCCGGCTGCTGTTCGACGCCGGGGAACGCTCCCTCGCGCTCACCGCCACCGTGGCCATGGAGTGCGACGAACGGGACGCGCGGGCCGAGTTCAAGCTCGGCGAGGGCGAGACGGCGGTGTTCGCCCTGGACCAGGCGGGCGGCGAGATCGCCCCGCGCGGCTGCGCGCACGCCGAGGCCGAGCACGAGTTCAACGCCACCGTCGACTACTGGCGCCGCTGGCTCGCCCACTCCCGCTACCGGGGCCGCTGGCGCGAGATGGTGCACCGCTCCGCCCTCACCCTGAAGCTGCTCACCTACGCCCCCACCGGCGCCATCGTCGCCGCCCCCACCACCAGCCTGCCCGAACAGCTCGGCGGCGAGCGCAACTGGGACTACCGCTACGTCTGGGTCCGCGACGCCGCCTTCGCCGTCTACGCCCTGCTCCGCCTGGGCTTCACCGGCGAGGCCGAGGCGTTCATGCGCTTCCTCACCACCCACATCAGCCCCGGCGACGGCGCGACCGAGGGCCCGCTGCAGATCATGTACGGCATCGACGGCCGCACCGAGCTGCCCGAGAGTGAACTCCCGCACCTGGAAGGCTACTTGGGTTCCGCCCCGGTCAGGGTCGGCAACGCGGCCGCCCCGCAGCTCCAACTCGACATCTACGGCGCCCTGATCGACTCCATCTACCTCTACGACAAGTGGGCCCAGCCCATCTCCAGCGCCCAGTGGGACGACGTGTGCCACCTGGTCACCTGGGTGTGCGAGCACTGGGACCAGCCCGACGAGGGCGTGTGGGAGACCCGAGGCGGCCGCAAGCCCTTCCTGTACTCCCGGCTGATGTGCTGGGTCGCCATCGAGCGCGCCATCCGCCTCGCCAACCGCCGCGGCCTGCCCGCCGACCTGCCCACCTGGCGCCGCGCCCGCGACGACATCTACCGCCGCATCATGGACCGCGGCTGGTCCGAGCAGCGGGGCGCCTTCACCCAGTGCGAGGACAGCGACGTACTCGACGCGTCCCTGCTGATGATGCCGCTCGCCAAGTTCATCGCGCCGACCGACCCCAAGTGGCTCTCCACCCTCGACGCCCTCACCGAGGACCTGGTCTCCGACTCCCTCGTCTACCGCTACGACCCCGAGGCCAGCCCCGACGGCCTGCGCGGCGACGAGGGCACCTTCTCCATCTGCTCCTTCTGGTACGTCGAGGCCCTGGTCCGCGCCGGACGCATCGACGAAGCCCGCCTGGCCTTCGAGAAGATGCTCACCTACGCCAACCATCTCGGCCTCTACGCCGAGGAAATAGGCCGCACCGGCGAACAACAGGGCAACTTCCCCCAGGCGTTCACCCACCTGTCCCTCATCAGCGCGGCCTTCAACCTGGACAAGGCGCTGGGGTGAGGCACCCCGCCGTCCCGCCCCCCGCCGTCAGGCGAACCGTGAACTCGGCACCGGGCCCGGCGAGCTGAGCCGCCTGCGGGGGCCCTGGAGCCAGGTGCCGCGCACGGCGGCCGCGAACGCGGTGAACACCTCGTCGGAGTCGTCGGGCCCCTCGTCGCCGCCGGTGTCGGTCACGGGCTCCTTCAGGCCGCTCACGACCGCGGCCGCCAGCTCCTGTTCCGGACGGTCGTCCGCGGGGCCGCGCTCGACACCGCCGTCCGCGCCCTGCCGGAGCTGGGCGCCCCAGGGCGCCGTCACGACCTGGTGGAGCAGGGTCACGCTGTCCGCCGTGACGACGGGCGGGTCGGTCCAGCAGCTCGCGTGCTCGTGCAGCACCTGCCCCGGCGTCCGCTCCACCAACTGCTCGAGGATCTCGGGCCCGTCCTCGTGCTCGGCCAGCGCGTTCAGGTCGTACGCCACCACCACCGTGTCTTCCCGGCCGGGGGTGAACGGCTCGGCGGGGAGGGCCAGGACCTCC
Organism: Streptomyces sp. NPDC002176; assembly: GCF_044903645.1. Classification (NCBI taxonomy): domain Bacteria; kingdom Bacillati; phylum Actinomycetota; class Actinomycetes; order Kitasatosporales; family Streptomycetaceae; genus Streptomyces; species Streptomyces sp. NPDC002176. Next base: position 306,855 of record NZ_JBJDQW010000001.1, on the reverse strand, counting down.
GCGGCGGCCAGGCCCAGGACACGGGAGTCGCGGTCCGGCAGCAGCGACACCGACCGGGGCCGCACTCCGGTGGTCTCCAGCAGCGCCCGCAGCCGCAGCAGGCCGCGCAGGCACAGCTCCTCCTCGTCCTGGAGGAAGGCGTACCGGCCGGTCATGCCCGCGTCGAAACCGAACGGGGAGAGCGTGCCGAGGACGGTGCCGCCGATCACGTACTGCCAGCCGCGCAGGTCGGTGAGGTCCAGCGGCCCTGCCTGCTCCGCGTCCGCCGCGCGCCGCAGCATCAGGCTCTGCCGCTCCCGCGTGGGCTGCCAGATCTGGTCCTCGGGGTCGCCCAGCGGCGCGTGGTGGCGCCGGGCCGCCTCCAGGTCGCCCGCCATGAGGCTGTTGAACACCAGGAGATAGCGGTCCGGCCAGTCGGCGAACCGCTCCTCGTGCCGGGCCAGTTCGTCGGCCGCCTCGCGGTGACGCCCCTCGCCCTCGTACGCCGAGACCAGCTCGCGCAGGATGCCGAGGGAATCCGGGGCCCCGCGCAGCGCCACGCGCAGGGCGGGAATCGCGAGGAACGGGACTCCGCGCTCGACGCAGGCGTACCCGAAGTCGAACAGCGCGCGGGGCTCCTCCGAACCGGCGGCGAGGGGGGACGCTGCCTGGGCCAGGTCGGTGAAGTCGGCGGCCGTGGCGGCCCGTTCGACGACGAGGGCCACCTCGGCGAGCGGCGCCTCCTCGGCGGCACCGCGCAGCAGCCGGAGGGCGCCGGGGACGTCCGAGGAGTCCAGCGCCTCCCAAGCCTTCTGCAGTTCGGGGGTATTGGGGCGGCGGCGCTTCCTGCGGGAGAACATGGGCGTGATCATGCCTCCCACCAGCGCGCCGGTACAAGGCATTTGTTCGATGCGGCCCTAGGGCAGGGGCTGTTCCGCCCAGATGATCTTGCCGGTCGGGGTGTAGCGAGTGCCCCAGCGGTCGGAGAGCTGGGCCACCAGGAAGAGGCCGCGGCCGCCCTCGTCGGTGCTGGCGGCGTAGCGCAGGTGCGGGGAGGTGGTGGTGCCGTCCGAGACCTCGCAGATCAGGGCGCGGCCGCGCAGCAGGCGTACGCCGATGGGGCCCCGGCCGTAGCGGATGGCGTTGGTGACCAGCTCGCTGAGGATCAGTTCCGTGGTGAAGGTCAGCTCCTCCAGGTCCCAGTCGGCGAGCTGGCGGGTCACCTTGGCGCGGATCTCCGAGACGGCCGCCGGATCGGCGGGCACCTCCCACTGGGCGACCTGGTCGGCGCCGAGGACGCGGGTCTCGGCCACGATCAGCGCGACGTCGTCCGTGGGGCGGACCGGCAGCCGGTCCAGGACGACGCGGCAGGTCTCCTCCGGCGAGGCGCCGGGCGCGTGCCGCAGGGCGTCCCGCAGCATGTCCAGCCCCTCGTCGATGTCCCGCTCACGGTCCTCCACCAGACCGTCCGTGTACAGCACCAGACGGCTGCCCTCCGGCAGCTCCAGATCGGCGGTCTCGAACGGCAGCCCGCCCAGGCCCAGCGGGGGACCGGCGGGCACGTCCGGGAACTCGACCGTGCCGTCCGGCAGCACCAGTGCGGGCGGCAGATGCCCGGCCCGCGCGATGGTGCAGCGCCGGGACGCCGGGTCGTACACCGCGTACAGACAGGTCGCGCCGGTGACGGCCGCCGCGCCGTCCTCCGGGGTCTCGTCCTGGTCCAGGCGGGCCACCAGCTCGTCCAGCAGGCCCAGCAGCTCGTCCGGGGGCAGGTCGAGCGAGGAGAAGTTGTGCACGGCCGTACGCAGTCGGCCCATGGTCGCCGCCGCGTGCAGGCCGTGCCCCACCACGTCGCCCACCACTAGCGCCACCCGCGCACCCGGCAGCGGCAGTACGTCGAACCAGTCGCCGCCCACCCCCGACTGCGCGGGCAGATACCGGTAGGCGATCTCGAGGGCGTCCTGCGCGGGCAGGGTGCGCGGCAGCAGACTGCGCTGGAGCGTCACCGCCATGCTGTGCTCGCGGGTGTAGCGGCGGGCGTTGTCGATGGACACCGCCGCCCGCGCCACCAGCTCCTCCGCCAGCGCCAGATCCTCGGAGTCGAACGGCTGCGGCTTCTCCGAACGCCAGAAGTTCGCCACCCCCAGCACCAGGTTCCCCGCCCGCAGCGGGACCGTGATCAGCGAGTGGACGCCGTACTCGATGATCTGCTCGGTGCGCTCCAGGTCCTGCGCCTGCCAGCCCGGCGCCTCCCGCAGGTCCGGCTCCACCACGGACTGCCCGGTGGCCAGGCTGCGCGCCTGCGGCGACGTCGGTACGAACCGGATGCGCTCACCCAGCGGGTACAGCGGCGCGTCCTTGCGGATGCCGCTGAACGCCGCCCGCCGCAGCTCGTTGCCCGGCTTCGGCTCCTCGCCCTTGAGTACCGGGTCGAACAGGTCCACCGTGACGAAGTCCGCGAACCGGGGCACCGCCAGCTCGGCCAGCTCCTCCGCCGTGCGGCTCACGTCCAGGCTGGTGCCGATGCCCACCCCGGCGTCGTACAGCATGTTCAGCCGCTCGCGGGCCACCTCGGCGCGGCCGGACAGCGCGCGCAGCTCGGTGGAGTCGCGCAGCGTGGTGACGCTGCCGGGCGGCCCGCCGTCCAGATCGGTGGGGCGCTGGTTGATCGCCAGCAGCTTGTCCTTGACCAGATGCACCTCGTCCGTGGCGACCCGCCCGGAGGCGAGCAGCCCGGCCGTCTCGTCGTCCAGCCCCAGGTCCAGCACGCTGCGCATCTCGGCGTCCTCGGGCAGGTCCAGCAGCCGGTGCGCCTCGTCGTTGGCGAGCAGCAGCTTGCCGCCGTCACCGACGATCAGCACACCCTCCCGGACCGCGTGCAGCACCGCGTCATGGTGCTCGTACATCCGGGTCATCTCGTAGGGGCCGAGGCCGTGCGTCTGGCGGAGCAGACGCCTGCTGACCAGCGCGGTGCCCGCCGTGGCCAGCGCGAGCGCCGCCGCGGCCGCCGCGAGGAGCAGCGGCACCTGCTGGTCGGCCGCCCCGCCGACGTGCGCGGTGGTGATACCGGCCGACACCAGCCCGACCACCTTGCCGCCCGAGTCCCGCACCGGCACGACCACCTGGACCAGCGGACCTATCGTGCCGGTCAGCTCCTCCACCACCGTCTGCCCGCGCAGGGCGGGCCCGATGGTCCCCACGAACTTCTTGCCGATCCGGTCCCGGTCGGGGTGGGTGTAGCGGATGCCCTCGGTGCTCATCACGACGATGAAGTCCACCTTGGTCGCCTTGCGGGCCGCCTCCGCGCTCGGCTGGAGGATCGCCGTCGGATCGGGCGAACGCAGCGCGGCCGCCGTACCCGGCGCGTTGGCGAAGGCACCGGCGGCGGACAGGGAGCGGTTACGGGCCTCCAGATCGCTGTCGTGCCGTACCTGGAGCACCTGCGCCACCACGGCCGACACCACCAGCAGCAGCACGATCACCACCTGGAGCAGGAACACCTGCCCCGCCAGGCTGCGCCCGGTCATCGCGGCGCGCAGGACTCCGGGCGGACCGCCCTCGCCGTCAGCGCCCGGATGCCGCGCGCCGAAGGGCGCGCGCGGATGCCCGAACGAACGGGGCGCCCGCGTGTCGGGTCGGCCGGGCAGTCGCACCATGTGCCCATGTCTACACTGCCGCGCTCCGTCAGGCGAGGCCATCCCCCGAGGTCGCGGGCCCTGTGACGGTGATCCGCGCTCACCCGCCCGGCGGAAACCCGTACGGGGTCTCCCGAACCGTCCCATGACGCCGGACACCGCTCAGAGGTCGCCGGATTTCCCCGGCAGCGGGCGGGTCGCCGCGCGCATGCTGCGCAGCGCGAGCAGCAGGACGCCGATGTCGTCGAGGTAGACCGGGTCGGGGAGCAGATCGGTCGGCAGCACCAGATAGAGGACGGCGCCCCAGAACACCCAGCGCGGCCCGGTGGGCAGCCCCGCGTCCCGCAGCGAACGCCGGGCCCGGACCAGCCGCACCAGCAGGACGACGGCGAAAACCAGTACGACGGCCGCCGCCACGGCGGCCGCCACCAGCACGATCGTGCTCTTGTCCATGCGCCCTGTCCCCTCCGGCGTCCGCGGCTCACCCCGCGCTCTCTTGGCTACTGCCCGCTGTGGCGCGCGGCAGCCGCCCGCTCACACCCGGTCGCTGCCCTCGGCCTCGCGCTCCGGGTCGGGCTTCGGGTCGGGGTCGGTGCCAGGGGTGTCGGGCCGTTGCCCCCGCGCCGGGAGCCGTAGCCGCTCGAACGTCCGGGTCAGCTGCTGCAACGGCGACTGGGTACGGGCCGAGGGCCGCTGCTGGGGAAGGCCGGGCAGCGGGGTGTCGCGGTAGGCGGCCAGCGCCTCGTGCGCCTGCTCGGCGGCCTCCCGGTACAGGTCCCGCGACTTCGTCATCGCGTCCAGCGCCTCCCGGTACCGGACGACCCGGCGCCGCTCCCGCTGCAGCTCCTCCTGCGGGGTCATCAGCGTCCAGTTGTCCCGCAGATCGGTCAGCGCCTCGCCGAGCCCCCGGGGCCGCGGCCTGGACAGCGCGACGAAGTCCCGCAGGGCCGCGACCAGGTCGGTGGGCTCCGAGCCGTCCAGGAAGACACTGCGCACGCGGTGCGCCTGCCGGTCGTAGCCGTCCGGCGCCGGGTCCCAGGGCAGCAGCACGGCACCGCCGCGCGGCACCTCGACCCCGAGATCCTTCAGGGCCCAGTTGACCGCCCGGAACTGCTGCGGAGTGGCCCGGTGCTCGATCACCCGGTGCCGCAGCCCCGGCGGCAGCAGCCGCGCCAGCGGCAGCTTCCCGCGCTCGTCCGGCGTCATCGCCTCGTGCACGACCAGATTGACGCACCATGCCTCACGGGCCGCGTCCCGCAGCCGCCGACGCATCTCCTTGTCGTCCAGCGGCAGCGCGTTGACCTGCCGGAAGCGCAGACCCGGCACGGTGGGGTGGTGGTCCCACTCGCCGTCACCGTCGGACGCCGTGCCGCCCTCGGGCCAGAACAGGGTGGCCGGAGAGGGCCACGCCTCCTCCCATGGCTGCTCGGCCTCCGCGACGAGCGTCCACTCGTGCCCCGGCCGCTCCGGCCGGAGGACCAGGGTGAGCCTGGCCCGCACGGTGACCGTGCCCCCGGCGCGCCAGCGGGCCTCGAAGACGCGGTGCGTGGAGTCCCCGGGCGCGGGCGGCTCCGCGAAATCGTCCAGATCCCCGCTCCTGTGGCGTGCTCTCAGGGTGCGGCGTACGACGTCCTCGGGGGCGGGACCGGTGTGACGACCGCGGGCCGCCCAGAGCGTCTGCGGGACGGGGGCGCGGTCGGTGGCGGAGTTCGACATGGGCCAATCTGCTGGTGGGGGCCAGTGCGCGTTCCAGTATCACCGCTCTTCCCCGGTACCGGGGCGGCGGGTCCCGAGGCGGCGCGTCGGACAGGGGCGCGCGCGGTCGTGTGCGCCCCTGATGCGCTTCGTACGCGCCCCGTAGGGGGCGGGCCCGGAACGCGCGAGACCCCGACGAGGGCCGGGGGGACCGGTCGCGTCGGGGTCTCGCGGTGTTCAGCGGGCGCTACCGCCTCAGGCGCCGCTCTCCCGGAGCATGTCCTCGCGCTCGACGAGCTTGACGCGCTCGCGGCCGTGCGGCTCACCGAGGGCGCGCTCGGCGGCGTCCAGCTTGTACCAGCCGTCCCACGTGGTGAAGCGGACTCCGCGGCCGGTCAGGAAGGCGTACACGGCCTCCGGGTCCGGCGCGGACGGCGCGGGCAGTCGGCCATGGGCGTGGTCGTCCAGCAGGTTGGCCACCGTCTCGTTGGCGTCGCCCTTGGTGTGACCGATCAGACCGACCGGGCCGCGCCTGATCCAGCCCGTGACGTACGTGGACGCCAGGTGGGCGCCGCTCTCCTCGATGACCCGGCCGCCCTCGTCCGGGACGGTGCCCGTCTCCAGGTCCCAGGGCAGCTTGGGCAGCTTCTCGGAGAGGTAGCCGACCGCGCGGTACACCGACTGGACGTCCCAGTCCTTGAACTCGCCGGTGCCCTTGACGTTGCCGGTGCCGTCCAGGGCGGTGCGCTCGGTGCGCAGGCCGACGACCTTGCCGTTCTCGCCGAGGATCTCCGCCGGGGACTCGAAGAAGTGCAGGAAGAGCTTGTGCGGGCGGTCGCCGACGTCGCGGATCGCCCAGTTCTCCAGCGTCTTCGCGACCATGTCGGCCTGCTTGTTGCCACGCCGGGTCTCGATGGAGCCCGCGTCGTAGTCGATGTCCTCGGGGTCGACGATGACCTCGATGTTGGGGGAGTGGTCCAGCTCGCGCAGCTCCATCGGGCTGAACTTCGCCTGCGCCGGGCCGCGGCGGCCGAAGACGTGCACCTCGAGGGCCTTGTTGGCCTTCAGACCGTCGTAGACGTTCTGCGGGATCTCCGTCGGCAGCAGCTCGTCCGCCGTCTTGGCGAGGACGCGGGCCACGTCCAGGGCGACGTTGCCGACGCCGAGGACGGCGACCTTCTCGGCCTCCAGCGGCCAGGTGCGGGGCACGTCGGGGTGGCCGTCGTACCAGGACACGAAGTCCGCCGCGCCGTAGGAGCCGTTCAGGTCGATGCCGGGGATCGACATCTCGCGGTCGGCCATCGCGCCGGTGGAGAAGATCACCGCGTCGTAGAAGGCGCGCAGATCGTCGAGGTTGATGTCGCGCGGGTAGTCGACATTGCCGAAGAGACGGATCTGCGGCTTGTCGAGCACCTGGTGCAGGGCGTTGATGATGCCCTTGATGCGCGGGTGGTCGGGCGCCACGCCGTAACGGATCAGGCCGAACGGGGCGGGCATCCGCTCGAAGAGGTCGATGGACACACCGGGGTCGGTGGCCGTCTCGGACTTCAGGAGGGCGTCGGCGGCGTAGATCCCGGCGGGGCCGGCTCCGACGATGGCTACCCGCAGGGGGCGCGGCATGATCAGGTTCCCTTCGAGTGTGGACAGGCGACTCGATCAGGAAGCCTAAGCTAAGGCAGCCCTAAGTTAGTACACGGGTCCGGTCTATGAGCTCATAAACACGTTTTATGGGCGGTCAGGCGGGCCTGATGACCCGGTGGATCGCGGCCTCCCCGGCGCCGTAGACCGACTCCTCGCGGATGGTCGCGCCCGGCCCCGGCGCGTGGATCATCGTGCCATTGCCTACGTACAGGCCCACATGCCGGTCGTCCTCGAAGAACAGCACCAGGTCACCGGGGAGCGCCGCGGCGAGCGTCACCTCGGTCCCGGCCGCCGCCTGCTCGTGCGCGGCCCTCGGCAGCTCGACCCCGGCCGTCCGCCAGGCCCCCTGGGTGAGGCTGGAGCAGTCGAACGAGTCGGGCCCGGTGGCACCCCAGACGCACGGCTTGCCGACCTGGGCGGCGGCGAACGCGATGGCCTTGGCGGCGCGGACGACGTGCGCGGATTCGGAGGCGGGGCGGGCGGCGGGGAAGGTGCCGGTGCTGAAGGCGGGGGGCTGGGGGGTGGGGTCGTATGCGGGGGTCGGTGCCGGGGCGGGTGCGGGCGCCGGGGTCGGTGCGGGGGGCGGGGTCGGCTGGGCGGCCGGGGGTGCGGGCTGGAAGGCGGGTGCGGCTGGGAACGCGCCTGTGCCGTACATCGGGGCCGGGGCCTGAGGGGGGACCGGGGCCGGGGCCGCCTCGGCCACCGGAGGCACCGCCGGGAACGCCCCGGTGTCGTACGTCGGCGCCAGGGAGGCCGCCGCCGGGAACGCGCCCGTGTCGTACGCGGTCGGCGGCGTGGGCGGGTAGGCGAAGGCGCTGGTGTCCACGGCGGGCAGGGTGCCGGTATCGGTCTGCGGGGCCGGGGCCAGATAGCTCAGGCCGCCGGTGTCGGTCAGCGGGCCGGGGATCGGGTACGGCAGCGAGCCGGTGTCGCCCAGCGCGTCCGGCATGGGGTACGTCAGCGGGCCGGTGTCCATGACCGGGGCCGGGGGTGCCGTCCACTGGCCCGTCGGAGCGGCCGGTGCCTGCGCCGCGCCGGAGCTGGCGATCCCCGGCGCGGCAGTCTGTGCGGCGCCCGGTACGGGCGTCTGCGGGGCGCCGCCTCCCCACGCCTGCGCCGGAGCGGCGGTCCAGGCGTGGCGGGACATCATGTCCCTGGCGGAGGCGAGCTTGCGGCGGTTGCCCGCCTTGAGGTCGGCGGGAGAGGTGCGCGTCGGTCCGGCGGGCTGGGTCGGCAGTATTCCGGGAGCACCGCCGGGCGGTGTCGGCGCAAGGGCGGCGAGGGGGTCGGGCATACCCGGTCCACCGAGGTCCGGTCCACCGATCGGCATGAGCGGGGGAGTCGACTCGGGTGCGCTCGGCGGGAGTTGAGCGACCGGTGCGGCGGGGAGCGCGGCCATGGGCGCGGCCGGAGGGAGCGCGGTCGCCGTACCCGCCTCCAGCGCCGGGGTGGACGGGCCGCCGGTGAGTTCGGCCACCGGGCGCTGCGAGGGTCCGGCGGGCAGCGCGGGCGTCTCGGGCTCGGCGCTGGGCAGCCCCAGCTCGGCGGCGGTCCAAGTCCGCTCCACCACGGGGGAGTTGTCGGGCATCCGGTCGGCGGGGAGGGTGGCGGCCACGGTCGGACCGGCCAGGGCGCGGGCCGCGTCGAACCACTGCCGGGTCACGGAGTCGAGCGCCGGGTCCTGACGGCTGCCGGGCCGCTTGGCCAGCGGCACGCCCCGCTTGCGGCTGGCCGCCGCCACCGCGCGGGTCGCGTTGTAGTTGCCCGTCGCGGTCTCGGCACGCGCGTAGAGGGAGTCGATCCGCTGCCGAACCTCTTCGTGGTTCTCCGGCGCCATGGAGACGTACTCCTTCCTCGCCCCGCGGGGCAGTTGGCCCGGCGCGCCCGGAAGTCGGTCGAATCTCCCGTACCGGACGCCGCTGCGGGCTCACTGGAATGGGGGAGCCGGGCGGCCTGCGGTCAACCTAGCCAACTTGTGTCACTCGTGTGAAGGTCGTCGGGTGGAATGTCCGATACGTATTTGTGATGTTCGCCGCCGTGTTCGGATGGGCAGACTTGCCGCCCACGCGGCCAACTGCCTTCCATAGGTGCGCCGGTGGCGTTACGGACCTCATGTGGCCCCGTTTTCCTGAGAGTTCGGCAAGAAATCCGGGCCGCGATGAACACATCGGCACCACCCCGCGTAAGGGTGTGGGGCGCCATATGCCCCCACCGACCACGACTCGCAGGGGACGATCTTGGAACCGAACAGGCGCAGGCGCCCGACCGGCGCACGACGCGTGACCCTCGCCGCGGTCGCGCTGATGCTCGGCGGCGGCGGGCTCGTCGCGGCGAACGTCTACGCGTCGGCCAGCGAAGGCGGCTGGGGCGGACAGGGCTCCGGCGACGCGGCGAACGCATCTCTGAGGTCGGCCGGAATGGCCACCATCGACTGCCCCGACGTCGGCGCCCAGCTGACCGACGTACCGGAGGCGGCCCGGGGAGACGTCGACCGTGAACTGGCCACGCTGGACCAGCAGATCGCGGAGGCGTACCAGCGGCTCCAGCAGTCGGCCGACGCGCTCCGCCAGGACCCGAGGGCCGCCGACAACTCGGTGATGAACCCGCTGAAGGACAAGCGGACCGCGACCCTCGGCCGGATCGCCGACGCCATCGGCCGCGCCGGGAACCGCCCCAACCAGCTCGACGAGCTCGCCCCCTGCACCCTGCGCCCCGCCGAGGCGGCGCCCGGTGGCGAGTCCACCGCGCCCTCCCAGAGCAGCGGGGAGCAGGGCCAGGGCCAGGAGCAGGGCGGCCAGGGCCAGAACGGTGGTACCGGCCAGGGCGGCAATGGACCCGTCGCCGCCGACTACGCGGACATCAACTCCGTACAGCCCAACGCCCCCAAGGCTCCCCCCGGCGGCACCTTCCGTACCGAGTGCGGGGTCAACGAGAACGGCCTGTTCAACTCGGACAACGTGATCGTGGCGCCCGGTGTATCCAACGGCGCCCACCACTTCCACGACTACGTCGGCAACCAGTCCAACACCGCCTTCGCCAGCGACCAGGACCTCGCCGACGCCAAGACCAGCTGTGCCGACCAGGGCGACAAGTCCACGTACTACTGGCCGGTGCTGCGCCTGCAGAACGGCAAGCAGGAGCGGGACGCCGGGGCGCCGGGCGGCGGTACCGAGGGCAACGCGGGCCAGATCGTCACGCCCAAGGAGGTCACCCTGACCTTCGTCGGCAGCCCGAGCGGCCAGGTCACGGAGATGCCGCGGCTGCTGCGCATCATCACCGGCGACGCCAAGGCGTTCGTCAACGGCCCCGCCAACGCCAACGCCTCCTGGAGCTGCACCGGGTTCGAGGACCGGCAGCTGAAGGACAAGTACCCGCTGTGCCCGTCCGGCAGCGACGTGGTGCGCAGCTTCCACTTCCAGAGCTGCTGGGACGGCCGTAACGCCGACAGCGCCAACCACCGCACCCACGTGGCCTTCGCCGACGCCCAGGGCAACTGCCCCGAGGGCTTCAAGGCCATCCCTCAACTGGTCCAGCGGATCGTCTACGACGTGGACGCGCCGAGCCTGGCCGACGGCGGCAAGGGCACCCCGCTCTTCGCGGTCGACTCCTTCCCGGAGCAGCAGCACAAGCCGGTCACCGACCACGGCGACTTCATCAACGTCTTCGACGAGAACCTGATGCGCACCATGGTCGACTGCATCAACTCCGGCCGTCAGTGCGGTCCCGGCGACGACGGCAAGGGTGACGGCGGCAACGGCGGCGGCAAGGGTGACGGCGGCGGCACGGCGAACCCGGGTGAGGAGCCCGGCGGCCAGGACACGGCCGAGCCCGGCGCGACCGCGGCGCCCGAGAAGCCCGCCGAGACCACCCCGGAGCAGCCCGCACAGTCCCAGCCGGAGAAGTCGGAGCAGCCGGGCCAGCCCGCCGAGACCGCCCCGGCCCAGCAGCCCGCGCAGCCCGACCCCGCGCAGTCCAACCCCGTAGAGGCGCCCCGCGTCGACGCGACGACCGCCCCGGCCAACACCACCAAGAACGACGGCGGCAAGGGCGGCCGGGACGAGTCCACCGCCCCGGCGGCCCCCGCCACCAGCGCGGCGCCCCAGGTGTCCGACTCGGCCCCGGCGCAGGCCGCCGCCGTGACCACGCCGCCGCCCGCGAACCTCGAGCCGCAGGCGGTCGGCAACGGCGGCCTCGCGGAGACCGGCGCCAACCTGTGGCCCGCCGCCCTCGGTGTGCTGCTGGCCGCGTCCGGCCTGGTGATGCTGTTGCGCGCCCGGCGTCTGCGGTACTGACCCGAGCACGCCCGAGCCCCCGGTTCCCCTGTGGGACCGGGGGCTCAGTGCCCTCTCGGCGCTCGCTCAGTGCGCCGTACGGCGGCAGTACAGGAACAGATGCGGCTCCGGCCCGGCGTCGGGATGGGCCGGTACGAAGGTGGCGTGTCCCTCGTACAGCACGGTCAGCCCCGCTTCGGTGGCCAGCCGGGTGAACTCCTCCGGGGCGAAGCTGCTCACCCGCACCGGCTGCCCCATGAACTCCACCTCCGTGTCCGCCACGTCCACCGGGACCGTGGCCAGCACCGCCAGACCTCCCGGCCGCAGCGCCCGCGCCAACGCGCCCAGTACGTCCCGCTGTTCGGCGCGGGACATCTGGAGCAGCGAGAAGTACACACAGACCGCCTCGAACGACCCTTCGTCCAGGCTCATCTCGCGGATGTCGGCCACCTTGAACTCGGCGTCCGGCACTTGGCGCGCGGCCAGCTCGACCATCACCGGGGACACGTCGACGCCCAGCACCCGGTGCCCGGCCCGCGCGAGCGCCTCGGCGGTGGGACGGCCGGTCCCGCTGCCCACGTCCAGCACCCGGCTGCCCGGCATCAGATGGTCCACCAGCCAGCTCAGCGAGGCCAGATGCGGTCCTGATGCGGCGAACGCCTGCTCATAGGCGATGCCCAGCGTGTCGAACACGACCGCCGCCGGTGCCCGCTGCTCTTCCTCTGCCACGACGGCTCCTCTCACGTTCCCTACCGGTGCCCGGCATCGGCGCACCCATACCCGCACACTCCCGGCAGCCCCGTTTGCGGATGGGAGCACCGGCAGGGCAGGGTGCGGGCGTGCCCACCTTGCTGATCGTCCACCACACGCCCTCGCCGAACTGCCAGGAGCTGTTCGAGGCCGTCGTGTCCGGCGCCACCGCGCCCGAGATCGAGGGCGTCCGCGTCGTCCGGCGCGCCGCCCTGGCCGCGACCGCCTCCGACGTGCTGGCCGCCGACGGCTACCTCCTCGGCACCCCGGCGAACCTCGGCTACATGTCCGGCGCCCTCAAGCATTTCCTCGACCAGATCTACTACCCCTGCCTGGACGACACCCGGGGCCGCCCCTTCGGCTACTGGGTGCACGGCGGCAACGACGTGACCGGCGCCGCCCGCGCCATCGAGGCCATCACCACCGGCCTCGGCTGGCGCCGCGCCGCCGAACCGGTCACCGTCACCGGCGCGCCCGGCAAGGCCGACACCGAGGCGTGCTGGGAACTGGGCGCCGTCCTCGCGGCGGGCCTCGTCGACTGATACCGGTACGGCGGGCCTGCTCGGCCGACACCGGGGTCGCCCGTTCGGCCGTGCCCCCGCGCATCCCCCACGGTCCCCGCCCGGCCCGGTGCCGGACCGGGAAAGCGCTGGTCCCGCCGCCCCCACCGGCCGGACGAAGGTGCGGGCGCGGGAGCCCTGGCCGACGATGGGTCACGAGGCCGCGTCCCTGCGGACGCGGTCGCATCCCGTCGTACGTCGTCTGAATCGAGGGAGCGTCGGATGCGAGCGGACGGCCACGCACCCGGACGGCCCGCGCCCGGCGGGCAGGACGCCGACCAGCGCACCACCGAGGAACTCCTGCGCGAAGGCGCCCGCGAGGTCGCCGAGGTCGCCGAAGGCGTCCGTGCCGTCGCCGAACGCACCGCGGAAGCCCTGCTCGCCCCACCCCACAAGGACTCCGCCCGCCACCCCCGCACCGGACTCACCGCCCGCTGGGCGCTGCTGCGGACCCTCACCGACCCGCGCGGCCTGGGCGCCCCCGCCGCACGGACCGGCAGACGACTCACCAGACTGCTCGGCGCCCGCCGGGGCGGGGAACCCCTGGCCGCGCTGGCGGCCGTCACCTCGCTGCGGCTGCGGATCGCCGCCGTGCTGGCCGGACACCCCGAACTGGCCCGCGACCCCGGCATACGCCGCCTCACCGCGGCCCTCGCCACCCGCGGCGACCGGGAGGCCGTACGCGCGCTGCGCACCCTCTTCCAGGACCCCGGCGCCCAGCGCGCCCTGGCCGCGCTCACCCCCGTACTGGCCGAACTCCTCACCGTACGAGCCCTGTTGGACGCCGAGCCGCGTGGGGAGACGGAACCGGACCCCGGCGCGGAACACGGCGCCGCCGAGGCCGTCGACCTCGCTGACCGGGCGAAGCAGACCCTCGCCACCGAGGGCTCGCTCCTCGGCTTCCTCCGCAACATCGACCTCCTCGCCCCCGAGGGCCGCGTCCTCGTGCAGAACGTGCGCGGCCCCGACGGTGTCGTCCGGTACGTCGTCCAGGCCCCCGGCACCAGCCCCGGCCGCCCCCGCCACGGCTCCCCGCGCGATGTCGTCGGCGCCTGGCGCGAGCAGCTCTCCGCCGACTCGCCCTACACCCGCGCACTCCGGCCCGCCATCGAGGACCACGGCATCCCGCGCGGCGCCGAACTCGCCCTGATCGGGCACGGCGAGGGCGGCACCGCACTGCTCAACCTCGCGCGGGACGCCGCGTTCTGCCGCGCCTACCGGATCACCCATGTCGTCGCGGTCGGCTCCCCGGCCCCCGCCGGGCGCCCCGCCGACCCCCGCACCTGGGTCGGCCACCTCACCAACGAGCACGACCTCGTCCCGGCCGCGACCACCGCTGACCCGCACCCCGGTCGGTACGAGGCCCGCTACACCGGACCCACCCGCGCCTACCCGCAGTCCCACCTGCTGCGCGAGTACATCGGGCACCTGCGCACCGTCGCCCCCGAGGCGCGGGAGCACATCGACCAGGCCCTCACCCCGTACCGGGGCCCCGTCGTCCGCAGCCAGGCGTACCAGCTCAAGGACCCGGCCCGGCCGCCCGAGGGCCACCCCTTCCTCACTCTCCCCACCGCCTCGGTCCCGACGGCCACCGGCCCGGTCGGCGTACCCGTGCGCTACCAGGACACCGCCGCCGCCCACCTCTGCTTCCCCGTCGACACCGAGGCGGTACGGGCCCTGCTGCCCGACGTGCCCTGGGTGCGGCCCAGCGGCATCGGGCGGCACACCCTGGCGGTGCTCTCGCTGTACGAGCACCGCTGCTCCACCCTCGGCCCCTACACCGAGGTCGCCCTGTCCGTCCCGGTGGACGACCTGTGGCGGCCCCGCCCGGCCGACCTCGCCCTCGACGTGCTGCGCCGCGCCGACCTGCGCCGCACCGGCCGCCACGTCCTCTCCCTCGCCGTCACCACCGAGGAGGCCCGCGTCGCGGCCCGCGAACTCTGGGGCCTGCCCGCCGTACGCGCCGCCGCCGAGGTCCAACTCACCGGCCACCGGCTCCGGCTCAGCGCGCCCGGCCTCGGCATCGCCGTACTCGGCCGCCTCGGACCCGGCGTGCGCTGCCCCGAGCCCGACTGGGCCTTGTACGGGCGGCGCGGCGAGAGCACCGTACGCACCGCGATCCGCACCTCCGGACGCCCCCGGCTGCACGCCGGGGCCGGGGTACGGCTCCGGCTGGACACCGCCGCCGCCGAACCCATGGCCGGACAGCTGCGCAGGCTCGGCATCGACACCGCCCGGCCGCTGTTCGTCGTGGCCTGCCCGCAGTTCATGGTCCACCGTGCCGCGGGCGCCGTCCTGCCACGCTGAACCTCCTCGACCCCACGCGACCGGGAGCCGTCATGGTGAGCCATTCCACCCCCGCCCAGCCGATCGCCGCCGAACTCCTCGACCGCATAGCCCGGTTGCGTACCGACGCCGAGCTGATGGACGGCTACGCCGGACGCCTCCTCGCCACCGCCGCCACCCTGAGCGGCCGCACCGCCGCACCGGAGTGGAGCCGACCCACCCTCGCCCGCCAGGCCGCCGCCTGCCGCACGACCGCCCGCCAACTGCGCGCCGTCGCCGAGGCGTTGCTCACCCAGGCCGGGCCCGGCCGGTCACGGCCCCGCCGCCGCCAGGCCGCGCCCGCCGTGCTCCCGGCCGTCCAGCGGAAATGAGGGAGCGCGTCAAGGACGTTCGGGCATCCGGGTGGTAGCCGGTGCCGTCCTGGGCCGAACGGGTCGTGGCGCCCCGGCACCCGCCCCGAAGGTCCGGATAATCACCGCACATGCAGCTCGTGAACGCAGGTCAAGCGACCCGGCGCGCCCCCGTGGCCGTCACCGGACTGGGACTGGTCACACCGGCCGGTGTCGGACAGGCGGCCGCCTGGGAGGGCCTGTGCGCCGGAATCTCCACGGCCACCGCCGACCCCGGACTCGACGGGCTGCCCGTGGCGTTCTCCTGCCAGGTGCCCGACCTGGACGCACCCCGGCTCCTCGGCCACCGGCTCAGCCGCCGCCTCGACCGCTTCACCACCTTCGCCCTGCTCGCCGCCCGCGAGGCCGTCGCCGACGCCGGACTCACCCCCGGCGACTGGGACGGCCCGCGCATCGGCATCGTCATGGGCGTCGGCACCGGCTCGATGCAGGGCTGGCAGGCCGAGTTCGACCGGCTCGCCGCCCGCGTCCCCGACCGGGTCTCGCCGCTCGCCCTGCCGCGCAGCGTGCCCAACATGGCCGCCGCCGAGATCGCCCTCGACCTCGGCGCCACGGGCCCCAACCTGGTCGTGAGTACCGCCTGCGCCTCCGGCACCAGCGCCATCGGCCTCGCCCGCGACCTGCTGCTCTCCGGCGCCTGCGACCTCGTGCTGGCCGGTGGCAGCGAGTCCGCCCGGCTCCCGATGACCGCCGCCTGCTTCGCCCAGATGCGCGCCCTGTCCCGCCGCGCCTACGCCCCGCACGAGGCGTCCCGCCCCTTCGACCGCGACCGCGACGGCTTCGTCCTCGGCGAGGGCGCCGCCGTCCTCGTCCTGGAACGCACCGCCGACGCCCGCGCCCGCGCCGCCCGCCCGGCCGCCCTGGTCGCCGGGTACGGCGCATCCTGCGACGCCCACCACTTCACCTCCCCGCACCCCGACGGCGACGGCGCCGCCCGCGCCATCCGCAGCGCCCTCACCGACGCCGGGCTCGCCCCCGAGGACGTCGACCACGTCAACGCCCACGGCACCTCCACCCCGCAGGGCGACCTCGCCGAACACAACGCCCTCCACCAGGTCTTCCACCGCCCGCCCCCGGTGACCGCCGTCAAGGGCACCATCGGCCACGCCATCGGCGGCGCCGGTGCCATCGAGGCCGCCTGCACCGCCCTCACCCTGCGCCACCAGCTGATCCCGCCCACCGCCAACCTCCACACCCTCGACCCCGCCATCGACCTCGACGTGGTCACCAAGACCCCCCGCCCCCTGCCGATGCACGCCGCCCTCAGCAGCTCCTTCGGCTTCGGCGGCCAGAACGCCGTACTGGCCTTCACCGCCACCGAGTAGTCACTCCGCACCGGGCCCACCCGGTGCCCGTGCCCAGCCGAAAGGTCCCGCCCGTGCCGGAAGTCCCGGAAGCGCCGCAGATCCCGGACGCCGTACCGCCCCTCGGCCGGGTGTGGTCCTGGCCGAACGCCGAGCAGCTCCTCATCGGTGTCTTCGTCGCCGTGCCCTTCCTCGCGCTCCTCGCCGCCGTCCCGCTCGCCTGGCGGAACGGGCTCAGTCCCACCGACCTCGTGCTCGCCGCCGGGTTCTACCTGGTCAGCGGGCTCGGGATCACCGTCGGTTTCCACCGGTACTTCACCCACGGCTCGTTCAAGGCCCGCCGCCCGCTGCGGATCGCGCTCGCCGTCGCCGGGAGCCTCGCCGTGCAGGGGCCGCTGCTCACCTGGGTCGCCGACCACCGCAAGCACCACCGCTACTCCGACCGCGACGGCGACCCCCACTCGCCCTGGCGGTACGGCCGCACCCCGGGCGCGCTCGCCAAGGGCATGTTCCACGCCCACCTCGGCTGGCTCTTCGACACCGACCACGCCTCCACCCAGCAGTACGCGCCCGACCTGGAACGGGACCGGGCGCTGCGGCTGATCTCGGGGAGCTTCGGGGTGTTCGTGGCGCTCTCGCTGGCGCTCCCCGCACTGCTCGGCCTGCTGCTCACCGGGACCTGGGCGGGCGCGGCGACGGCGTTCTTCTGGGCCGGGCTGGTGCGGATCTGCCTGGTGCACCATGTCACCTGGTCCATCAACTCCATCTGCCACGCGGCCGGTTCACGCCCGTTCCGCAGCCGGGACCACTCCGGCAACGTGTGGTGGCTGGCGCCGCTCTCGTTCGGCGAGTCCTGGCACAACCTCCACCACGCCGACCCGACCAGCGCCCGGCACGGCGTCCTCACCCGCCAACTGGACGCCAGCGCCCGGCTGATCCGCTGGTTCGAACACCTCGGCTGGGCCTACGACGTGCGCTGGCCCGACGCCGGTCGGGTACGGGCGCGGCGCAAGGAGGCCAAAGCGCCGGAAACGGGAACCGGCGCGCGAGAATTGCGGTCTTAGGCACCGTCAACGACCGGGATCGGCCCGGCCGCGTGGAATACGGGGAATCGAGACACATGTCCATCCGCATTCGTACGACTCCGCTGACCGTCGTCGCCCTCGCCGCGGGCCTCGCCCTGGCCGCCGTGACCCCGGCGCTGGCGGGTACGACCACCGCCGCGGCCAGGCCCGCCGCCGCTTCCTCCGCGCAGGGCGACCCCCGCAACGTCACCCAGCGGGTCACCGACTTCTACGGCGCCTACATCGACGCCGTCTGGGACACCGAGGACCCGGCGGCGGGCGCCGACGCCAAGGCCCTGCGAAACTTCTACCTCTCCGCCCCCGCCCGCAAGAAGGTCACTGCCTGGGAGCAGAAGAACCACGCCGACGGCATCCTCTTCGCCCAGAACGTGCCGGTGAAGTGGAAGGTCGCCTACACGGGCTCCGGCATGGGCCACGCCACCAGCCGCGTCACCCTCACCTGGAGCGACGGCAAGCACCCCCAGGTCACCCGCATCGACGTCCAGTCGGACCTGACGACCCGCAAGATCACGGACCTGAAGCCGGTGAAGTGACCCACGCGCGGCCGGGACCCGACCTCGGGCCCCGGCCGCGCATGCGTGGGAGGTGCCCTACGGGGCGGAGACTTCCCGGATCAGACGCGAGCTCCAGTCGCACCAGTAGGCGCCGGGCAGGAAGGCGCCACCGGCCTCGTCGAGGTGCTCCTCGACATAGGGAATGGTCGCGTCGCAGACCTCGATGGCCACGTCGAAGAAGCTGGTCGTGTCGGGGTTGTTGCTGAAGCTCCAGCGCGGGTTGTGGATGGCCGGCCGCTTGATGATCCGCGTGAGTACGTGGGGCCGTTCGGTGGTCTCGCCGCTGAGGAGGGCGCGGGCATGCTGGATGTCGTCGCTCTTCGTCAGCTTGATGACGAACTCCGCATGTGTGACGTCGGTCATCACGAAGTACGCGGGGTCATCAGCGGCGGCCGCGGCCTGCGACGGCGGCGCCGCGGCGAAGACAAGAACACTGACCGCGGCCGCCGTGGCCGCCTTCATGAGCATGCGTCGCACAGGAATCTCTCCTCGTTCCAGTCGTGCACATCACGACTACGGAGAGTATTCGAGCAGAAGCGCATGGTGATGACATCGGATTTCGAACCGGCGCGTCGGGCGCGCACCGAGGGCCAGCCGCCTCAGCGGTTGACCGCCCGCATCCCCGCCTCGTCGTACCGTTCACCGGAGACCTCGGGCAACTCCGCGTCGATCTGGGCGAGTTCCTCGGGGGAGGCGGAGCGGCCCGCGAGGAAGCCCCGGCCCAGCGGCGTCTAGGCGACGAAGCCGACCCCAGCTCGCGGCAGGTCGGCAGCCGCTCGATCGGCTCGTCTTGCCGCGTCAAATCCAGCTATCCTCGGCGCTTCCAGGCGCGCCCGCTCCAGGAACACCGCTCCGATCGGCCGCGCGCTGCGGATGTAGTACTCAGGGGTAGCTCGCACCGCCGTGCGATCAAGCGACCGCAGGTTCCTGGCCGTCCGAGACGGCAGCGTCCAGCCACCGCAGAAGTGCATGAGCGAGAAGGACGGCCCGCACGGCGTGCGCCGGCGAGTAGGGGCCATCGTCCGCGTGGTGGACACTTCCGTTGCGGTTGAACGAGGCGGGGCCCCGACCGCGGTTCCAGGTCCGGAAGGCAGTCATCAGCCCACCGCCGACCAGAACGAGTGCGGCCTCATAGAGAACAGCGTCCTCCCATTCATCAACGGTGATGGGCATGAAGTGCTGGCGCGTAGCCAGCTTCTTCTCGCTGTCGGGGTAGTCCAGTTCCTCAAGCACGTGGTGGTACAAGACCGTGTCGAGCACCGTGACCGCCGCCGCCTGCGCCGGGACTTACAGGCCGACGCGTAGAGCGGCCACAGCGTCGGCGAGCATCGCCCGCAGCAACTGGTGCTCAGCAACCGTCACCGAGGTCAGCGAGGCGTCGACGTCATCGGCGATGACATCGACATGGTCGAGAAGCACGGTGTCGCGTGCCGCCATGTCGGGAGCGGCGAGGAGCCCCTCCACGATGCTGGTCCTAGGGGCCCACGCCAGTGACGTCCCGTCCTCCTCGTTCACCAGGAAGACTCGGTGGAGCTGCGTCCCCAGTTTCAGATCCCGCAGGTTTTCAGGGATGCGTTCCAGTGCCCTTTCGACGACGGCCCCGATGTGGGCCGACTGGGCCTGCATCTTCTGCGCGATGATGCGTCCGAAGTCCGTCGGCAGATTGAGCCCGATCGCAGGAGGCATCTTGATCTGGACCATCTGCCGGATCTTTTCTCCCAGGCCACGCGTCTCCAGCATCTTCGCCGCAAGTGAGGCGCCGAGAACGTTGCCGAGGCCCTTGATCGGGTAAGGCCAGGGGGCGTGCTCACTCAATCTGGCCAGCGGGTCAGACGACTCCGACAGACCGATCACGTCGAGCACTTCGAAGCCGGGCGTCCCGCATGGCCTTCCGGAGCCGTACTCGGACGCGAGCCCGTCCGCTGACGTATCAGCCACATCGGCTTCGTCGCCGGGCTGTTCATCACGCTTGTCACGCATATCCCGACTCTGGACCGCGGCCCTGACAACAGGCAGAAACTCCGGCACTGTTGTGCACGCAGGCGCTTGAGCCGGCCGCGAGAGCCGTAACACCGTCCCCCATGATGCTCCGGGGAGCCGCGGCCAACACCGTACGGGGCAGGGTGCTGATACTGCGTGGAGCAACTGCATTGTTCTGAGGCAGACTTTCGCCATGGACGACGCACAGACCGTTAACGATCATGCCTGCCAGGGGCTACAGGCCATGGCCGAGCTGATCGAGACCACGGAACTCAGGCCGACGGACCAAGACGTCAGCGCCTTCCGGATCGCCTGGGGACTGCTCGCAGGAGCACACCGGCAGGCGGTGGCCATCGTCCTGCTGCACCGTGAGAGCTTCGGCCACGACACCGCGCCGAACCGGCGCGCCCTGCTGGAGCACGCCGCACGCATCTGGTGGCTCGCCGAGGACGGGACTGACGCCGTCATCTGTATGAACCGGGCTCTTCAAAGGTCACAGGCTTCCCTTCGTGAGGCAGCCGACGCCGCTGGCATCTCGTACCCCACCGAGATCGCGGACGCCGTCGCGGCCGAAGACATCCCGAGCAACCGGCGGGAGGTCTACAACAGCTTCACGCCGCTGATGCAGCGAATCGGCGCACCTCTTCTGGCGATCTGGCGCTCCGAGTCCATGTCCGCCCACCCCACGCTCACGGCCGCGCAGGCGTTCTCGCGCTACGAGAACAACACCCTCACGCTGCTCGCTGAACCGGAATACCCGCAGGGCGTGGATAGCCCTGGCCAATACGCACCACTGATCGCCGCGACACTGCTCTGGCACGCCATGAACAGCTTCAACCGCCTCCTCGCCGGAGAGCCGTGGACCGCGGCCCTTCAGCAGATCGGCAAAGACACTGGCATCGAAGAGACGGCATCGCGCACCGCAGCCGTACCGACGGTGACCTGACGCTGACACGGGAAGCTGCTTGGGCTTCGTGACGAGCGACGAGACTCGCGGCCATTGTGGTTCACCATGCAGCGACTCGCTTACGTGCGGTACCTACCGCGAGAGTATCGAGCAGAGCAGGCAACCCGCTCCATTGCGCTCGCGTGGTGCTCAAGCACAACGGTATTCGGCCTTTAGTTGTCGCCGAGATCGGCATGAGCACCGTGCGCGAGAACGCGGAGGATCTGGGGTTGGATTTCGCGCGGGACACCGCCGGGGCCGTACGCCATGCCGTCACCTTCTGGAGCACTGTGGAACACCTGGACCGCCGCCGCTTCCTCAACCAAGCTTTCGCCGTCGGCGCCTACGGTGTCCCGGTCACCCGCTGGCTCGGCGTGCCCGCAGACTCCGGTGCGGCACACCACGGCACCCAGCGCGTCGGCCGCGAGGACCTCGCCGAGCTGTGGCAGGCCGCGGTAGAGGCACAGCGCTGGGACTCCAAGTACGGCGGCGGCAACTGGCGTTCCTCCTCCGTCACTCGCTGCCTCGCCCGCCGGGCCGCGCCGCTCCTGCACGGCTCCTACAGTGACGAGATCGGACGCGGCCTGTTCTCCGTGACCGCCGAACTCGCCCGAGTAGCGGGCTGGAGCGCCGTCGACACCGGCCACCACGACATCGCCCAGCGGCACTTCGTCCAAGCCCTGCGCATGGCCAAGGCCGGGGGAGCCGTGGACATCGGCTGCCACGTGATGGCCAACATGGCTCTGCAAACCCTGCTGCGCGGTTACCCAGATGAGGCCATCGACATGGCGCAGGGCGCCTACGACCGCTCCCGAGGACGCGCGGGTCACCGGGTCCTGGGGTTCGCCAAGCTCATCGAGGCCCGCGCACACGCCAAGGCACGCGACGCCAGGGCCGCGGCCGCCGCGCTCACCGTCTCCGAACATTGCCTGGAACAGGCCGGGCACGACGCCGACGAACCGGCCTGGATTCGGTACTTCACGCACGCCCGGCTCTCCGCCGACGCCGTCGAAGTCCACCGCGACCTGCGGAACCCGGCCGCGGCGTGGCGCTGGAACACCCAGGCCACCGCCATGTCCCCGGACGACTTCGCCCGCTCCGTGGGCCTGCGCCTGACCGTCCTCGCCACCACCCACCTCCAGGAGGGTGCCCTCGACCAGGGCCTCGCCGTCGGGCACCGGGCCGTCGACATCCTCGGCCGTGTGGCCTCAGCGCGTGCCCGGGACTACGTCGCAGACGTCACGGCCGCCCTCGCCCCCTGGAACCGGGAACGGCCCGTCGCCGAGTTCCTGCACCGTGCCCGCACCGAACTCACCCTCGCGAGCTAGCCGAGTCCGGCCGGGACCCGGCGTGCAACGCGATTCCCGGCCGGGCAGGTCGCCTCAGCGATTGACCGCGCGCATCCCCGCCTCGTCGTACCGTTCACCCGAGACCTCGGGCAACTCCGCGTCGATCTGGGCGAGTTCCTCGGGGGTGAGGGTGATGTCGACCGCGGCGGCGTTCTGTTCGAGGTAGGAGCGGCGCTTGGTGCCGGGGATGGGGACGATGTGGTCGCCCTGGGCGAGGACCCAGGCGAGGGCGAGCTGGGCCGGGGTGACGCCCTTCTTCTCGGCGATCTCCTTGACCTTGGCGGCGAGGCGCAGGTTGGCCTGGAGGTGTTCGTCGGTGAAGCGGGGGCTGCTGCGGCGGTAGTCGTCCTTGTCCAGCTCCTCGGGGGAGGAGAAGCGGCCCGCGAGGAAGCCCCGGCCCAGCGGGGAGTAGGCGACGAAGCCGATGCCCAGCTCGCGGCAGGTCGGCAGCACCTCCGCCTCCACGTCCCGCGACCACAGCGAGTACTCGCTCTGCACGGCCGTGATCGGGTGGACGGCGTTGCCCCGGCGCAGCGTCTCCGCGCTCGCCTCGCTCAGCCCGATGTGCCCGATCTTGCCCTCGGCGATCAGCTCGGCCAGCGCGCCGACCGTCTCCTCGATCGGCACGTTCGGGTCGACCCGGTGCTGGTAGTACAGGTCGATGTGGTCGGTGCCCAGCCGCTGGAGGGAGCCCTCCACCGAGGCTCGGACATGCTCGGCCGAGCCGTCCTGGCGGCCCACGGTCGACATGTCGCCGGGTACCGCGTCGTCCATCCGGAAGTTGAACTTGGTGGCCAGCACGTAACTGTCACGGTGGCCCCGGATCGCCTCGCCGACCAGGGACTCGTTGGTGAGCGGTCCGTACATCTGGGCCGTGTCCAGGAAGTCGATGCCCAGCTCGCGGGCGCGGTGGATGGTGTCCACGCCCTCGTCCTGGTCGGCCGTTCCATAGAAGGCCGACATGCCCATACAACCTAGGCCGATAGCGGACACTTCCAAGTCCCGCAGGCTGCGCTTTCGCATCTGGTGTTCCAGCCTTTCGCACGCGTTCGGGCCCCTACATCCATCTAGCGACGGATCTGGCAGCCCGGCATCCCGTAGAGGGACGCCGGGCACCGGAGCGCCTGCGACGCTACGAGCTGAAGCGCGCTCGAAGTCAAGTCACCCGTTCAGGCGTACCGGAAGCTCGAACAGGTCGTTCTGGGTGACCACGGGCTTGTTGCGCAGCTCGGCCGCCGGGACCGCCAGGTCCAGCTGCGGGAAGCGGGCGTACAGCGCGGGCAGCGCCACGCCCGCCTCCAGCCGGGACAGCGCCGCGCCGGGGCAGACGTGCGGGCCGTGGCCGAAGGAGATGTGCCGGTTCTGGGTCTCCCGCGTGATGTCGAACTCCCCGGCGCTCGGCCCGTGCGCCTCCTCGTCGCGGCCGAGCGCGCCGTACGAGACGATCAGCGCGTCCCCGGCGGGGATCACCCGGTCACCGACCGGCACGTCCTCGGTGGCGAAGCGGATCAGCACGTGCGAGGTCGGGGTGGACCAGCGCAGCGTCTCCTCGACCACCGCCGACCAGTCCGCCTGCCCGGACAGCACCAGTTCCCGCTGGTCCGGGTGGGTGGAGAGGTTGACGACCGCGTTGACGATCAGGGAGATCGTCGTCTCGTGCCCGGCCGCGATCATCAGCTGGAGGGTGGCGACGATCTCCTCGTCCGTGAGGTGGTCGCCGTCCGCCGACGCCAGGATCAGCGCGCTGGTGAGGTCGTCGCCCGGCTCGGCACGCTTCGCCGCGACGGTCGCCGCCATGATTCCGGCCAGCTCGGTCAGGGTGGCGATGACCTCGGCGGGCGGGGTCTGGGTGGAGAAGAACTTCTCGAACAGCACCTTCAGCCGGGGCAGCGACGACTCGTCGATGCCCATCAGCTCGGCCACCACGTACATCGGCAGCGGATAGGCGAAGGCCGCCTTCAGGTCGACCACCCCGGCGTCGGTGGGCAGCGCGTCCAGCAGGTCCTGGGTGAGCTTCCCGATCCGCTCCCGCATCAGCTCCACCCGGCGCGGGGTGAGCGCCTGCGCCACCAGCGTGCGCATCCGGCGGTGGTCCGCGCCGTCCACGGTGAGCATCGAGCGGCCCGGGTTGGCCAGCCCGATCAGCGGCCAGTCCGCCGGGATCTCGCCGCGCCGCCAGGCGCCCCACACATTGATGTCCTTCACCAGGCGCGGATCGGTCAGCAGCGCCTTGGCCTCGGCGTGCCGGGTGACGGCCCAGACGGGTACCCCGCCGGGCAGCTCCACGGCCGCCAGCGGTCCGGCCGCGCGCAGGGCCGAGCTCTCGCCGTCCAGGTCGGTGACGAAGGGGTCGAGGGCGATACGGGAGATTTCGGTACCGGTGGTCATCGTGACGTGCCTCCCAGGGCAGGGGTCGAAGTGAACCGCACGGGCAGCTCGGTCAGCCCGCGCAACCAGGGCGACGGGCGACGGGTGAGGGACCCGGCGGGCACCGCCAGGTCGATGTCGGGCAGCCGGTCGAGGACGACCTCGATGCCGGTGCGCGCGATGACCTCGGCGATCTCCTGCGCCGGGAACGGGCAGCGGTGCTCGCCGTGCCCGAAGGAGAAGTGCGCGTTGTTGCCGCCGGTCAGCGCGGAGGCGTCGGTACGCACCTGCGGGTCGGAGTTGGCGCCCTGGAGACCGAGCAGCAGCAGGTCACCGGCGCGGACCCGGCGGCCGCCGAGGTGGGTGTCGCGCGCGGCCCAGCGGCCCGCCACGTTCTGGGTGGGCGCGTCCTCCCACAGCACCTCGTTCATCGCCTCGGCGACGCTGTTGCGGCCGCCGAACAGGGAGGCGGCGAACCGGTCGTCGGTCAGCATCAGCCGTAGCGAGTTGCCGATCCAGTCGGCGGTCGGCTGGTGCCCGGCCGCCATCATCACCATCAGGTCCTGGACGATCTCCTCGTCGGTGAACCCGCTGTCGTCGGCCAGCATCCGGGAGACCACGTCGTCGGCGGGCTGCTCCCTGCGGTCGGCGACCAGCCGGGCCATGGAGGAGGCCAGATGGGACTGCCCGGCCAGCGCCCGCTCCCGGCCGTCGATCATGTCGTTGAGCGCGGTGACCAGGCCGGGACCCTCGTCGTCCGGGAAGCCGTAGAGGTGTGCGAGGACCCGTACGGGCAGCAGGGCCGAGTACTGGGCGACGAGGTCGGCCTCGCCGGAGAGGCAGACGGTGTCGATCAGCTCGTCCGCGAACCGCTCGGCCTGGTGCCGGAGTTCGAAGGGGTCGGCCGTCTCCAGCGCGTTGCTGATCATCGCGGCACGCTGCCGGTGCCGTTCCCCGACCGTGTAGAGGATGGACGGCTGGCGGTGTCCGATCATCGGCAGCAGCGGCCAGTCCGCCGGGATGTTCTCCCACTGGTTCCACAGCTCGGAGTCCCGGCTGAACAGCACCGGATCGCCCGTCACTTGGTGCAGCTCGCGGTAGCCCACCACCAGCCAGGCCGGGATGCCGCCGTCCAGCTCCACCGGGACCACGGAGCCGTGGTCGCGCCGCATCTCCCGGTACAGACAGGCGGGTTCGGTCTGGAAGCGGGGTCCGCCGAGCGGTACGGCCTCGGACATCACACCAGCTCCCCTCTGGCCCCGGCGGCCGTGGCGTACCGGGTCTGCACATGGCGGACCAGGGTGATCAGGACGTCCTTGGCCGACTCGCGGGAGCGGGCGTCGCAGTCGATCAGCGGTACCTGCGGGTCGAGGTCCAGGGCGGCGCGTACGTCCGCGCCCGCGCGCACCGGGCCGCCGAAGTCGTTGCAGGCCACGATGAACGGCGTGCCGTGCTGCTCCAGCCGGTCGATCGCGTACCAGGAGTCGTCGATCCGGCGGGTGTCCACCAGTACGACCGCGCCGAGCGTGCCCGAGAACAGCCGGTCCCAGAGGAACCAGAAGCGCTCCTGGCCGGGCGCTCCGAACAGATACAGCACGTTGTGCGCGTCCAGCGTGATGCGGCCGAAGTCGAAGGCGACCGTGGTCGCCGTCTTGCCGCCCACCTGCGCGATGTCGTCCACCGACGCGCCCGCCTGCGTCATCGTCTCCTCGGTGTTCAGGGGACGGATCTCGCTGACCGAGCGGACCAGCGTGGTCTTGCCGACGCCGAAGCCGCCCACGACGACGATCTTCAGACCGTTGTCGGCGGAGGCACCCAACGGGGTGCGCGCGTCAGAGATTGCGGAGTCCAACGAGCACCTGCTCCAGGATGTCGGGGTCGGTGATGGCGGGGCGGCGCGGATGGCGGGCGCTGACATGGCCGGTGGCCAGGAGGTCGGACAGCAGCACCTTGGTGATGCTGACGGGCAGGCGCAGTTCGGCGGCGATCTCCACCACCGAGGTGGGGAACTCCGCCAGCCGCAGGATGGCCACATGCTCGGACTGCATGCCGGTGGCCGCCGCCGACTCGGCGACGATCAGCGTGACCAGGTCCAGCGGACTGCCGACGCCGGTCCCGATCCGTCCCCGCGTGATGGTGTAGAGACGGTCGGGAGCGTCGTCCCTGCCCGGTCGGCTCATGAGGAGCGGGGCGGAGCGGTCAGGTGCTCGCCGAGCTGTTCCACCAGTTCGCTCATCGTGTGGCCGACCACTCCGGGGTCGGCGTCCTCGCTGGTCACCACGGCCAGGTGGGCGCCCTGGCCCGCCTCGACGATGAAGAGCACACCGCCGTAGAACTCGGCCATGGCCGAGCGGACGCCGCCGCTGCCGTCGCCGAACTCCACGGACGCCCCGTGCGACAGCGACTGGATGCCCGCGGCGATCGCGGCGAGCTGGTCCGCCTGGTCGACGGACAACTCCGGTGTGCGGCACAGCTTGAGGCCGTCACGGGAGAGGACGAGCGCGTGCCGGGCGCCCGGAGTCTTCTCCAGCAGGCCCTCGAGGAGCCAGGTGAGCGTGTCGTCGGCGGTGGTCGGGCCGGTCATGAGGTGGGGTCGCCTTCCAGATGCGTGTGCGGTTGCGTGGGGGGAGGGGTGGGACGGGAGACATCGGGGGTGTCGGCCGGGTCGCTCGCGGGCGACTCGCCGGGCCGGGTGTGCGGGGCCGGGTCCTCGGCTGCGCTGCCGGGCCGGACCGCCTTGCGGAAGCTGCTGAAGCGGGCCGCGCGGACCTTGGCCTGGTCGGGGTCGGGCGCGGTCCGCCCGGTGTCGTCGGGCGCGGCCGACCGGGACCGCTCGGCCTCGGCCAGCGTGCGCCCGCGCCGCCGCTTGGGCAGCCCGTTCACCTCGTCGGCGGGCGGCGCGGGCGACTCATGGACCGGTGTGGCCGGTACGGCCGGGGCGGCGGGGCGCTCGGCCACGGGGGCGGCGGGAGCGGGGCTGGTCAGGATCTCCTGCGGTACGAGCATCAGCACGCCGGTGCCGCCGCGGGCCGAGGGGCGGAACGACACCTTCAGGCCGTGCTTGCGGGCCAGTCTGCCGACCACCGCGAGCCCGAGCCGGGTACCGGTCAGACCGCCCAGTCCGGACACGTCACCGGTCACCGCCCGCTCCGCGCGCCGCAGTTGGACATCGCCCATCACCAGGCCGCTGTCCTCCACGGAGACGATGACCCCGGCCGGGACCTCCTCCACATAGACATGGACCTCGGCGGTCGGCGGGGAGAAGTTCGTGGCGTTGTCCAGGAGTTCGGCCAGCGCGTGCATCACACCCTCGGCCGCGTGCCCGGCGACGGCGACCGCGCTGACGGAGTGCACCCGCACCCGCCGGTAGCCGCCGATCCGGCCCATCGCGCCGCGCAGGATGGACTCCATGGCGATGGGCCGCGCCCACCGGCGTCCCGAACGCGCCCCGGTCAGCACGGCGATGGAGTCCGCCAGCCGTCCGGCCTGCGCGGTGCGGTGGTCCAGATGCAGCAGGTCGGCCAGCACGTCCTCGTCGCCGTGCCGTTCCTCCATCGCCCGCAGGTCGGCCAGGGTGGCCGTGGCCAGCGCCTGCATCCGGCCCGCCGTGTTGGAGGTGGCCGAGATGGCCGCCGCCCGCTCGCGCCGGGCCTTCTCCAGGTCGCCGGACAGCCGCAGCACCTCGCCGCGCAGCCGCTCCGACTCCCGCGCGCCGTCCTTCTCCAGCCGGACCCGCTCGGTGCTGAACTCCGCTCGCTGAGCAGCGAGTTCGTCGATGAGCCGCTGCTGCTCCCGACGGGTCTCCTCGGTCGCCGAGGTCCGCTCCCGCTCCAGCCGGGCCACGTCGGCCAGCGCGTTCTGCAGCCGGTGCCGGGCGCTGCGGGCGGTGCCCCGGGCATGGGCGGCCACGGTCACCGCGACACACAGCACCACCGCCGCCGAACCCCCGGCCCACAGCAGCGCGGTGCGCGCCGCGTGGGGGGCCACCGCCACGGCCGCGCCGAGCGCGAGCGCCGACAGGACGGCGGTGGCGGCCAGGGCGAGGGCGGGCGTACGGAGGGCTGGGCGGTCGCCAGGGGGTGTGGGCGCGGTCATCGGTCCGGTCTGGTCCTCGCGGCAATCGGGGGTGGTCGGGAGACGAGAAACGACAAGAAACAGTGTCTTGGGTGAACCGGCGGTCACTATACGAGAGTTGATGATCAAAATGGAAAGAAAGCAGCGGCCTCCCATGAAGTGGACGTTCAAATCGTGGCGTTGGCCATGAACCGGGCGCTGGTGGCGTATCCACCGAAGCCGTAGATCTTGACTCCCGGTTCCCGGCCCGCTGAACTGAGACCGCCCGCCCCGGCGGGGGTGACGGCGAAGGGGGAGCGGCACGTGGCGGGGGACCTGGGAGCGTGGCGGCTCCTCGTGCGCGCGGCCCGGTTCACCGGCCGCACCCTGCGTGGCGAATGGCACGCCGTCGTCGTCGACCCGGTACGCCGCCTCGCCCACCGCGGACTGTCCGGGCTGCTCCTGGCCTTCGTCGCCGCGTTCGGCGTCATCCTCTTCCACGACCTGGCCCAGCACCCCCTCGGCGCCACCTGGGTCCGGCGGCTCGGCGGCGTCACCGCCGACCTCCCGCTCTGGCTCTCCCTGCTGCGCACCCCCGTCTCGCTGTACGTCCCCGCGCTCGACCTGCCGGTATGGGCGGGCATCACCCAGCTGTTCCTGGCCTTCGCGCTCGCCGAACTGGTCCTCGGCCGCGTCCGGACCCTGGCCATCGCCTACGTCACCACGCTGGCCGGCACCCTGACCGCCCGGCTGATGATCGAGCTGGGCCCCGGCTGGTGGGGATTCGGCCTGCCCGCCGAGTACGGCGCCGTCCTCGACACCGGCCCGTCGGCGGCCGTCGTGGGCCTGTTCACCTATCTGGCCGTGGTCCGGCGCGCCCCCGTGGTTTTCACCCTGACAGGCGGATCGATGGTGTGGGAGTCCCTCGCCGTGCCCAACCTCGCCGGGCGCGAGCACCTCGTCGCCGTGTCCGCCGCGGTCCTCCTCGGCCTGCTGCGCGGCCGCCGCCTCCGCCTGCCCTACGCCGGGAAGCCCCGGCCCCGGCCGGTATACCCGCCCACCGCCCCGCCCGCGCCTCCGGTCCCGAATCCCCGCATCCCGCCCGTACTTCCGACCGACCCGGCGCGGACACGTCAATGTGATGGTTTTCGCACTTCGGCCGGAGCGCGCACCCCCTAGTGTTTCCGCGAAGTACGGGGGCAGGACGTGGCTGACACCATGGCGTACGTCGCCGGCAGGCTGAAGGGAATCCCAGATGTTCCGCAAGGTGCTGGTAGCCAACCGCGGAGAGATCGCCATCCGCGCGTTCCGGGCGGGCTACGAACTCGGCGCGCGCACGGTGGCCGTCTTCCCCCATGAGGACCGCAACTCGCTGCACCGGCTCAAGGCCGACGAGGCGTACGAGATCGGCGAGCCCGGACACCCCGTCCGCGCCTACCTCTCCGTCGACGAGATCGTGACCGCCGCCCGCCGCGCCGGGGCGGACGCCGTGTACCCCGGCTACGGCTTCCTCTCGGAGAACCCCGAGCTGGCCCGCGCCTGCGAGGAGGCGGGCATCACCTTCGTCGGCCCCAGCGCCGACATCCTCGAACTCACCGGCAACAAGGCCAGCGCCGTCGCCGCAGCCCGCGCGGCCGGGGTGCCCGTGCTCGGCTCCTCCGCGCCCTCCAACGACGTGGACGAACTGGTGCGCGCCGCCGACGACATCGGCTTCCCCGTCTTCGTCAAGGCTGTCGCGGGCGGCGGCGGCCGGGGCATGCGCCGGGTCGAGGAGCCCGCCCAGCTCCGCGAGTCCATCGAGGCCGCCTCCCGCGAGGCCGAGTCCGCCTTCGGCGACCCGACCGTCTTCCTGGAGAAGGCCGTCGTGGACCCCCGCCACATCGAGGTGCAGATCCTCGCCGACGGCGAGGGCGACGTGATCCACCTCTACGAACGCGACTGCTCGCTCCAGCGCCGCCACCAGAAGGTCATCGAGCTGGCCCCCGCGCCCAACCTCGACCCGGAGCTGCGGGACCGGATCTGCGCCGACGCCGTGCGCTTCGCCCGCGAGATCGGCTACCGCAACGCGGGCACCGTGGAGTTCCTGCTCGACCGGGACGGCAACCACGTCTTCATCGAGATGAACCCCCGCATCCAGGTCGAGCACACGGTCACCGAGGAGGTCACCGACGTCGACCTCGTCCAGTCCCAGATGCGCATCGCCGCCGGGGAGACCCTCGCCGACCTCGGGCTCTCCCAGGACCGGATCACCCTGCGCGGCGCCGCCCTCCAGTGCCGGATCACCACCGAGGACCCCGCCAACGGCTTCCGCCCGGACACCGGCCTGATCAGCGCGTACCGCTCACCCGGCGGCTCCGGCATCCGGCTCGACGGCGGAACCACCCACGCGGGCACCGAGATCAGCGCCCACTTCGACTCCATGCTGGTCAAACTCACCTGCCGGGGACGGGACTTCCAGGCCGCCGTCGGCCGCGCCCGGCGCGCGGTCGCCGAGTTCCGCATCCGGGGCGTCTCCACCAACATCCCCTTCCTGCAAGCCGTACTGGACGACCCCGACTTCCGCGCCGGACGCGTCACCACCTCGTTCATCGAGGAGCGCCCCTACCTGCTGACGTCCCGTCACTCGGCCGACCGGGGCACCAAGCTGCTCACCTTCCTCGCCGACGTCACCGTCAACAAGCCGCACGGCGAGCGCCCCGAACTCCTCGACCCCGTCACCAAGTTGCCCGCCCTTCCGGCAGGCGAGCCCCCGGCGGGCTCCCGGCAGCGCCTGGTCCACCTCGGCCCCGAGGGCTTCGCCCGCGAACTGCGCGAGTCCCCGGCGCTCGGCGTCACCGACACCACCTTCCGCGACGCCCACCAGTCGCTGCTGGCCACCCGGGTGCGCACCAAGGACCTGCTCGCGGTCGCCCCCGTCGTCGCCCGCACCCTGCCCGAGCTGCTGTCCCTGGAGTGCTGGGGCGGCGCCACCTACGACGTGGCGCTGCGCTTCCTCGCCGAGGACCCGTGGGAGCGGCTGGCCGCACTGCGCGAGGCGGTGCCCAACATCTGTCTGCAGATGCTGCTGCGCGGCCGCAACACCGTCGGCTACACCCCGTACCCCACCGAGGTCACCGACGCCTTCGTACGGGAGGCGGCCGCCACCGGCGTCGACATCTTC
Organism: Streptomyces sp. NPDC002176; assembly: GCF_044903645.1. NCBI lineage: Bacteria > Bacillati > Actinomycetota > Actinomycetes > Kitasatosporales > Streptomycetaceae > Streptomyces > Streptomyces sp. NPDC002176. The sequence continues at coordinate 274,830 of NZ_JBJDQW010000001.1, read as the reverse complement.
CGCATCTTCGACGCGCTGAACGACGTCGACCAGATGCGGCCCGCCATCGACGCCGTGCGCGGGACCGGCACCGCGATCGCCGAGGTCGCCCTCTGCTACACCGCCGACCTCAGCGACCCCGCCGAGCGGCTCTACACGCTCGACTACTACCTGAAGCTGGCCGAGCGGATCGTCGAGGCCGGGGCGCACGTCATCGCCATCAAGGACATGGCGGGCCTGCTGCGCGCGCCCGCCGCCACGAAGCTGGTCACCGCGCTGCGGAGCGAGTTCGGGCTGCCCGTGCATCTGCACACTCACGACACGGCCGGTGGCCAGCTCGCCACCTACCTCGCCGCGATCCAGGCGGGCGTCGACGCGGTGGACGGCGCCGTCGCCTCCATGGCCGGGACGACCTCGCAGCCCTCGCTCTCCGCCCTGGTCGCCGCCACCGACCACTCCGCGCGCCCCACCGGGCTCAGCCTGCACGCGGTGGAGGAGCTGGAGCCGTACTGGGAGGGCGTGCGCAAGGTCTACGCCCCCTTCGAGGCGGGCCTCGCCTCCCCGACCGGCCGCGTCTACCACCACGAGATCCCCGGCGGCCAGCTCTCCAACCTGCGCACCCAGGCCGTCGCGCTGGGCCTCGGCGACCGCTTCGAGGAGATCGAGGCGATGTACGCGGCCGCCGACCGCATCCTCGGCCGCCTGGTCAAGGTCACCCCGTCCTCCAAGGTGGTCGGCGACCTCGCCCTGCACCTGGTCGGCGCGGGCGTCTCGCCGGACGACTTCGAGGCCGACCCGGACCGCTTCGACATCCCGGACTCGGTGATCGGCTTCCTCCGCGGCGAGCTGGGCACCCCGCCCGGCGGCTGGCCGGAGCCGTTCCGCACCAAGGCGCTGCGCGGCCGCGCCGAGGCCAAGCCGGTGCGGGAACTGTCCGCCGAGGACCGCGAGGGGCTGGAGAAGGACCCGAAGCCCACCCTGAACCGGCTGCTGTTCCCCGGCCCGACCGGCGAGTTCGACACCCACCGGCAGGCGTACGGCGACACCAGCGTGCTGGACAGCAAGTCGTTCTTCTACGGCCTGCGCCCGGCCAAGGAGTACGCCGTCGACCTGGAGCCCGGAGTGCGGCTGCTGATCGAGCTGCAGGCGGTCGGCGAGGCGGACGAGCGCGGTATGCGCACGGTGATGTCCACCCTGAACGGTCAGCTCCGGCCCATCCAGGTCCGCGACCGCTCGGCCGCCACGGACGTACCGGTGACGGAGAAGGCCGACCGTACGAACTCCGGCCATGTCGCGGCGCCGTTCGCCGGGGTGGTGACGCTCGCGGTGGAGGAGGGCGCCGAGGTGGCGGCAGGGGAGACCGTGGCCACCATCGAGGCGATGAAGATGGAGGCGACGATCACCGCGCCGAAGGCCGGCCGGGTGTCCCGGCTGGCGATCAACCGCATCCAGCAGGTGGAGGGCGGAGACCTGCTGGTCGAGCTGGGCTGAGCCGCCCGCGTCCGCTCCGGCCCCTCGTACCGGGGGCCGGAGCGGACGGCGTACGGGCGGGATCAGTCCCAGAGCGGGTAGACCATGGTCTGCGTGAAGCCCTTCGGGCGCGCGTCGTCGTACGTCACGCTCATCCGGGTGTAGCGCTGGACGTCCGGGTTCTTCTTCCACGCGGCCGGACGGTCGAGGCGCACGGTGACGTGGTAGGAGCGGAAGACGCCCTTGGCGCAGTACGGCTTGCAGTCGTTGACCACGTTCAGGCCCTCGGCCACGGCCGACTCCGAGTCCCACTTGTACCACTTCAGTCCGCTGAGCCGACTGTTGCCGTCGCCGCAGGCCAGCAGGAAGTCGGCCGGGCGCACGTCCTTCTTCCACTGGCAGTCGACGAGCACGGGCGCGGTCCGCTGTGGCTGGGGGGCCGTCGGCGGGCTGGCCGACGCCGTCGTCATCGCCGCGGTGAGCAGGGCTCCCGCCGCCAGGGTGACCGTCGTTCCCACCAGTGATCCGCGCATGGTCGCTCCCACCTGTCGTGCTGTGTCCGACCGTGAGCCGACGCTACGACCGTTCGCCCGAATGCACCACTCGCGCAGGTGGGAGCGTGGGTCACCCGTGCTGGACGGTCAGCCCGTAGAACGCGACCCGGGCGCCGTTGGTGGTCGAGTCCGAGGACGACTGGTTGTAGGACCCGGCCTTGAAGTACTGCTTGTACGGGTTGAAGGACGCGGGGATCGGGTAGCGCGTGGTGCTGCCGTTGACGGTCAGCTCGATGGTGTTCCCGCCGGTCACGGCGATGCTGTACGTCCAGGTCTTGCCGAGCGACACATGGCCGACCGTGTGCGGGGTCTGGCCGCCGGAGGGGGAGTTCTCGGTGCCCAGGACGATGTCGCCGTCCGCGTGGTAGTAGAGCTCCAGCAGCGGCTTGGTGGAGGAGCCGCCGGAGCCGAGGTGGATCTGTCCGACGCAGACGTTCTTGGTCACCGACACCACCCTGAGGGTCGCGTTCATCCGGTGCGTGCCGCCGAGCGCCCAGTCGGCGGCGCCGCCGTCGCGGTTCATCTCGCGCAGCTCGGAGCGGGCGTAGTTCGAGTTCGGCGTGGTGACGCCCTTCTCGGGCGCCCAGAAGGTCATCGCGCCGTCGCGGGTGTCGGTGTAGAAGTACGCGTCCTGGTAGCCGTTGGCGCCGCGCAGCCGGGACGAGGGGATCGTGGTGGGGGAGCCGGGGGAGCCGACCGGCTCCTGCAGCTGCCAGACGGCGAGGTCGAAGTTGCCGCCGGGCGCCTTGCCCGGGTCGGCCGCGTGCGCGGTGCCGCCGAGGGCGCCGAGAGTGAGGGCGAGGCTCGCGGCGGCCGCCGCGAGAAGCCGGGAACGGGTCATGTGGGGGGTCATGGTGGGGGTCCTCCCGCCGGGCCGGATGCGTTCAGCATGTTGAACGCCGAACGCATCCTTGGACGTCGATGACCCGTGAAGCTAAAGGTCCGGTCCAGGCCCGTCAAGGGTTCACGGCATCAGCAGGAGCCCTCGTCCTGCCACGGACCCCAGTCGGAGCCGTTCGGCGTCTCGTTCTGGGTCCACCACTTGGCCTTCCAGTTGTGGTGGTTGTAGGACGCCTCGTCCCCGGCGACGTACACGGCCGACGAACTCCAGGCGGCCTTGCAGGAGTTGCCGGGATTCGGCGGCGTGGGGGTCGGGGTGGGCGTCGAGCCGGGCGGGGTGGCACCGGCGAACTTCACCGAGAACTTGGCGAAGTCCCAGGCACTCTGGGCCACGCTGGAGCAAGTGCCGGACGTACGGCCGCCGTTGTCCGCCGGGGTGCACTGGCGGTCCCGGTTCAGACTCCAGAACGTGAAGCGGTCCATGTGGTGGCCGGTGGCGAAGTCCAGCACGGTCTGGAAGTCGGCCTGGGAGAAGTACTCCCCGGTGTCACTGCGGCCGTTCATCCCGGAGAAGCCCTCGTGCGCGTAAGCCGTGGCCTCGTCCCAGCCGAAGGTGGAGCGCAGGACGCCGTTGAAGTTGGCCAGCGCGCTGGTCTGGCTCGCCGCGCCGTTGAAGCCGCCGTCGAACGGCATGATGGAGAAGTTGTTGGGGGTGAAGCCCTGGGACTTCGCCTCCAGCAGCATCTGCTTGCCGAACCAGCCGGTGCCGTCCGCCGTACCGGCCGTGGTCACCGAGACGTACAGGCCGGGGTTGTTCTGCTGGAGGATCTTGGCCGCGCCGATCTCGTTGTGGATGGCCGCGGTGTTCTCGTACTCCGGCTCCTCCAGGTCGAAGTCGATGGCGTGCAGGCCGTACTTGGTGATGACCTGCTGGTAGGCCGCCGCCGTGGCCGCCGGGTCGGCGCAGGTCTGGCCCAGCTTGGTGCCGCCGTAGCCACCGATCGAGATGGAGACGTCACCGCCCTTGGACCGGATGGTGTTGATCACCGACTGCACGGCGGTGTCGGAGGAGACCGGCGAGGTGCCGCCCCAGGTCGGGGAGCAGCCACCGCCGTTGGGGGCCAGCACGAACGCCAGTTGGAACGCCTTGAGGCCGGTGGCGTCCATGATGGCGGCCGCGTTCGGCGGGTCGTTGTCCGTCGGCATCAGATAGGGGGCCGCCGCGTACCAGCGGTTGTCGAGCGCGCTCGCGGCGCCCGAGGCGCTGCCCGCGACCAGTGCCGTCGTACCGGCCGCGGCCAGCGTGACGGCGGCGGCCGCGCCCAGACATGCCCGAAGACGTCTCACTCAGAGCCTCCAGAGGGGGGTGGGGGAGGGGGGAGTGCAAGACTCGTGGACAGCCTCCCTCTTGGTCTAGTCCAATACGCGTCTTTGGACTGGACCAAACCGTCTCTTTACCGAGGAGTAAGTGAACGACCGTCCTGTGCAGGGCACTTGCCGAACCGGCCGATCTGCGCGTACCCGTGGCGGAGCGTCCGCCCTCTGGGGCACCCTTGACGCTGTGCGTACTGTTTCGCCACGTTTGAGCGGCGGTGCGCGACGGGGAGCGATCACACGAAGGGCGGGGCGAACCACGGTGGAGATCACCATTCACAGACCCGGCGAACTGACCTCCGCGCTGCGCGGGGCCTGGCACCGGGCGATGGACGAGTCACCCGAGTACGCCAACCCCTTCCTCGCACCGGAGTTCGCCATCGGGGTCGGCCGCCATCGCGGCGGCGTCCGCATCGCGGTGCTCCGCGAAGGCGGTGAGCCGGTCGGCTTCCTCCCTTATGAACGGGGGCCGTTCGGCACCGGGCGGGCCATCGGCCTCGGACTCTCCGACTGCCAGGCCCTCGTGCACCGGCCCGGCGTCACCTGGGACGCGGCCGAACTCCTGCGCGCCTGCGGGCTCAGCATCTTCGAGTTCGACCATCTCGTGCAGGAACAGCGGCCGTTCGCCCCGCACCTCACCGGCACCTTCGCCTCGCCCGTCATCGACGTGAAGCCCGGCGACGGCACCTATGCCGAGTGGCTGCGCGCCACCTACCCCGGACTCGCCAAGACCACCCTGAAGAAGGAGCGCAGGCTCGGCCGGGACATCGGCGAGGTGCGGTTCGTCTTCGACGAGCGCGACCCGAAGGTGCTGCGCACCCTGATGCGCTGGAAGTCGGCCCAGTACCGCCGCACCGGCCGCATGGACCGCTTCTCCCGCCCCTGGATCGTGGACCTGGTGAACCACCTCTTCCATGTCCGCGAGGAGCACTTCACCGGCGTGCTCTCCGTGCTGTACGCGGGCGACCGTCCGGTCGCCGCCCACTTCGGGCCCCGCTCCAGCACCGTCCTGGCCGCCTGGTTCACCGCCTACGACCCCGAACTGCACTACTACTCACCAGGGTTGATGATGCACCTGCGCACGGCCGAGGGCGCCGCCCGCAGCGGGGTGACCCTGGTCGACCTCGGCCGCGGCGACAAGGAGTACAAGGACTGGCTCAAGACCCGCGAACTGCGGGTCGGCGAGGGCTTCGCGGCCCGCGCTCATCCGGTGGCCATGGCCCAGCGGGTGTGGCGTCGGCCGGTGCGCGGACTGCGTAACACCGTGCTGGCCCATCCCCAACTGCTGGCGCCCGCCGATCGGTTGCTGAAGACGGTCGGTCAACTACGCACCCAGGGGCGGCCGGGCCGCTGAGCCCGCCGGGCGGGGCTGTCGGGACCAAAGCACATGGTCCGGACAGTCCCGCCCGCATGTGAACAGCCGCTGGGTGTGAACGCCCATGTGCGCGAAGGATTTGGCTTCCGAAGGCTTGCGCCGCTTTGGTTCATCCCTTAAATCAAAACATGAACTAAGCAGGGGCCGGTCTCCCGGTCCCGCAGTCGCAGGGAGCCGCAATGAGACTGAGATCCCTGGGGACAGCGCTCGCCGCCACGGCAGCACTGCTCGCCCTGCCCACCCTCCAACCACCGGCCGTCGCCGCCACGGACGCCGCCCAGGCGGGCTGCAACACCGCCAACGCCGCGCAGGGCAAGCCCGCGACCGCGTCCTCCACCGAGAACGCGGGCACCCCGGCCTCCGCCGCCTTCGACGGCGACACGGGCACCCGCTGGTCCAGCGCGTTCGCCGACCCGCAGTGGCTCCGCGTCGACCTCGGCTCGGTGCAGGACCTGTGCGGCATCGACCTGAACTGGGAAGCCGCCTACGGCAAGGACTTCCAGCTCCAGAGCTCGACCGACGGCACCAACTGGACCACCCTCAAGACCGTCACCGGCGGCACGGGCGGCACCAGCTCGTACGCGGTGAGCGGCTCCGGCCGCTACGTCCGCATCAACGGGACCGCCCGCGGCACGACGTACGGCTACTCGCTGTGGGAGATGGCCGTGCACACCGGCACCACCGGTGTCCCGCCGGTGCAGGGCGGCGGCGACCTCGGCCCCAATGTGATCGTCGTCGACCCGAGCACGCCGAACCTCCAGCAGAAGTTCGACAGCGTCTTCGCCAGTCAGGAGTCGAACCAGTTCGGCTCCGCCCGCTACCAGTTCCTGATGAAGCCCGGCACGTACAACAACATCAACGCCCAGCTCGGCTTCTACACCTCGATCTCCGGCCTCGGGCTCAACCCCGACGACGTCCAGATCAACGGTGACATCACCGTGGACGCGGGCTGGTTCAACGGCAACGCCACGCAGAACTTCTGGCGTTCGGCGGAGAACCTCGCCATCCGCCCGGTCAACGGCACCGACCGCTGGGCCGTCGCCCAGGCCGCCCCGTTCCGCCGTATCCACGTCCAGGGCGGGCTCAACCTCTCGCCCAACGGCTACGGCTGGGCGTCCGGCGGCTACATCGCGGACTCGAAGATCGACGGCACGGTGGGCCCCTACTCCCAGCAGCAGTGGTACACCCGTGACAGCTCGGTCGGCGGCTGGACCAACGGCGTCTGGAACATGGTCTTCAGCGGTGTCCAGGGCGCGCCCGCGACCAACTTCGACAGCGGCCCGTACACCACGCTGGACAACACCCCGGTCTCGCGCGAGAAGCCGTTCCTCTACCTCGACGGCTCCACGTACAAGGTGTTCGTCCCGGCCAAGCGCACCAACGCGCGGGGTGTGTCCTGGCCCGCCAACGCGGGGACCTCGCTGCCGCTCGACCAGTTCTACGTGGTCAAGCCCGGCGCCACCGCCGCCACCATCAACCAGGCGCTCGCCCAGGGCCTGAACCTGCTGTTCACGCCGGGTGTCTACCACCTGGACCGGGCCATCGAGGTCAACCGCGCCAACACCGTGGTCCTCGGCCTCGGCCTCGCCACCATCGTGCCGGACAACGGCGTCGACGCCATGCACGTGGCCGACGTGGACGGCGTGAAGCTCGCGGGCTTCCTCATCGACGCGGGCAGCGCCAACTCCGACACGCTGCTGCGGATCGGCCCGGCCGGCTCCACCGCCGACCACTCGGCCAACCCCACCACCATGCAGGACGTGTTCGTGCGCATCGGCGGTGCCGGGCCCGGCCTCGCCACCAACTCGGTCGTGGTCAACAGCAACAACGTCGTCATCGACCACACCTGGCTCTGGCGCGCCGACCACGGCAGCGGAGTCGGCTGGGACACCAACCGCGCCGACTACGGCCTCCGCGTGAACGGCAACGACGTCCTGGCCACCGGCCTGTTCGTCGAGCACTACAACAAGTACGACGTGTACTGGGCCGGGCAGCGTGGGCGCACGATCTTCTTCCAGAACGAGAAGGCGTACGACGTGCCCAACTCCGCCGCCATCACCCATGACGGCATCGTCGGCTACGCGGCCTACAAGGTCGCCGACTCGGTCACCTCGCACGAGGCATGGGGTCTGGGGAGCTACTGCAACTTCACCACGGACTCCTCCATCGTCCAGGCGCACGGCTTCCAGGTCCCGGTGAACTCCGGGGTCAAGCTGCACGACATCCTGGTGATCTCGCTCGGCGGCAAGGGCCAGTACGCCCACGTCGTCAACAACACCGGCGCCCCCACCTCGGGGTCGGACACCATCCCGTCCAAGATCACGCAGTTCCCGTAGCGCGGGTGCGCGGAGCCCGGAAGGCGGGGTCCGCGCGACGCGCCTAGGGTGGCGTGCACGGCGGGCCGCGCGGCCCGCCGTCACGGCCCCCGGCCCGGCCAGGCGTCCGAGCGGCCGGTCGTCCAGGACAACCCCTGGGCGGCCGGGCCGACTTCACCCACCGGGAGCCCTCCGCTCCCGCCTCGGACGACCCCCGGACCGGGGGCCACCAGCCCGAACGGAGTAGTACGGCGGGCGCCCCGCCTGAGCTGCCGCTCTGATGGAAGAGTCCCAATCTCGACCAGTGAGGCATCTCATGCGTATGCGTAAGCTTGCTGCAACAGCCGTCCTCGCGGGCGCACTTGCCCTCTCCGGCGCCACGGCGGCCCAGGCGGCCGACCCGGACCCGACCACCGGCGTCGCCGCCAACAGCCCCGGCGTCGCCTCCGGCAACGTCATCCAGGTCCCGGTGGAGATCCCGGTCAACCTGTGCGGCAACACGATCGACGTCGTGGGCCTGCTGAACCCCGCGTTCGGCAACATCTGCGCCAACTCCTGACGGAGTACGCGAAGGGTGCCGGTCCCTCTTCAGCGAGGGGCCGGCACCCGGCTGTGGTGGATCAGTCGGCCGCGACCGGTTCCTTCTGGAGCTGGGGCCGCTCCTTCGTCCGGCCGCCCCGCAACAGCAGGCGCCGTACCGGACGCTCCACGCCCTCGAACAGCGCCCAGGACAGCCCGAGCGAGAGCGCGAACGCCGCCGCGGTCACCCCGATCCCGGCCGCCGCGCCGAACCGCGGCTTGTCGCCCAGGACGGAGATGCCCGCGCGCAGCACCAGCAGATGGACCATGTAGAACGCGAACGACAGCTCCCCGAGCCGCACCATCCGCCGCCCCCGCCACAGCGAGGGCAGCCCGCGCAGGTCCGCCATCGCCGCCGCCGGGATGAGCAGGGTGAACCCGGCCAGCGTGCAGGATGTGGCCGCGTAGCCGGGCGCCACCTGGGGGACGAGGAAGTAGCCGAGGATGGCCAGGGCGAGCGAGCCCTCCAGGCCGGGACCCCGCCAGCGGTCGAGCAGCACCAGCCGCGCGGTGACCGTGCCGAGCACGAACTCCGGGAGCCGGGCCAGGGGCAGCGAGTACATCGGCTGGTTCAGCCAGTGGTGGGCGTCCGCCCAGGCCAGGACCAGCGCGGTCACCGCCGCGAAGCCGCCCAGGACGAGCGTGCCGCGTGCGTTCAGCCGCCGTAGCAGCCAGAAGAGGGCCGGGAAGAGCGCGTAGAAGAACGCCTCGCAGGCCAGCGACCAGCTGACCGGGTTGAGCGTCTGCCACCAGGGCTGCCACCAGGAGTGCACCAGCGACACGTTCGCCAGGGTCTGCTTCCAGGTCGGGAGGGCGGGCTTGCCCATGGCGAAGGCGATGGTGACCGCGAGCACGGCGGTGGCCAGGTGCACCGGGTAGACCCGGGCGATCCGCCGCCGCCAGAAGCCGGGCGCCCGGTCGCCGGGCCGGGCCGACCAGGTCAGCACGAAGCCGGACAGCACGAAGAAGAACGACACCCCGGTGCCGCCGGGGGTGAAGGCCCAGGACACGAGCCGCCCGGCCTGGCCGCCGAGGTAGCCGAAGTTGTTGATGTGCAGTCCGAACACCAGCAGGGCCGCCACCCAGCGCAGTCCGGTGAGCGAGGGCAGCGAGGGTCTGACGCCGTCCGATGGGGAGGCGGCACCGGCCGCGTCGGGCCGTGTGGGCGGCGTCCGGGGCGTCCGGGTCGTCGCCGTGGTCATCCAATCACCTGCCGCTGGAGGTTCGCGTGGGGCATGAAGGGGACTGCTGCCCTGCCACACCCCCACATTCACGTCATGCCGGAAACGTCACACTGCTGCCGAACGAGACACCCCTCGCCCTGCCACGGATGGCGGGCCCGGAGCACCCGGACGAGTGAGCGGGGCCACGGCGGGGAACCACCACCTCGGGTTCCGTTTTGTACTGGTACGTCATGGTGTCCGGCTGGTCGCTCTAAGAAGTCAAAGACTTGTATGGCTCGTTTTCTTGAATCTCTCGTGTTTATGGCGCTAGGTTTCTCTCATGACCGCATCCCAGCCTCCGACCACCGCCGCCGCGGAACTGCGCGGTGCGGGCCTCCGCGTCACGGCGGCCCGCGTCGCGCTGCTGGATACCGTCCGCGCGGGCGACCACCTCGGTGCCGAGGCGATCGCCGCGCAGGTCCGCGAGCGAGTCGGCCACATCTCCGTACAGGCCGTCTACGAGGCCCTGCACGCGCTCACCGCGGCGGGTCTCATACGCCGCATCGAACCGGCCGGCAGCGCCGCCCGATTCGAGGGACGCGTCGGCGACAACCACCACCACGCGGTGTGCCGCTCCTGCGGCGCCGTCGCCGACGTCGACTGCGCGGTGGGTCACGCGCCGTGCCTGACCGCCTCCGACAACCGGGGCTTCGCCATCGACGAGGCCGAGGTCGTGTACTGGGGCACCTGCTCCGACTGTTCCACCGGCCGCAGCTCCTGAGCGCCGGGTTATCTCGCCCTTTCCGGAAGGATCGACATGCCTGACAACGAAGACGCGATCGTCACCGACCCGAAGCCCGAGGAGACCGGCGGCTGCCCCGTCGCCCATGGCGCCAGCGCGACCTCCCTGCACCCGGCCCTCGGCAGCGGCAACGACCGCTGGTGGCCCAAGCAGCTCAACCTGAAGGTCCTTGCCAAGAACCCGCCCGTCGCCAACCCGCTGGGCGAGGAGTTCGACTACGCCGAGGCGTTCCTCGCGCTCGACCTCCCGGCCGTGAAACGCGACATCGCCGAGGTGCTCACCACGTCCCAGGACTGGTGGCCCGCCGACTTCGGCAACTACGGCCCGCTCATGATCCGCATGGCCTGGCACAGCGCGGGCACCTACCGGACCCTCGACGGGCGCGGCGGTGGCGGCACCGGCCAGCAGCGCTTCGCCCCGCTGAACAGCTGGCCGGACAACGTCAGCCTGGACAAGGCCCGCCGCCTGCTCTGGCCGGTGAAGAAGAAGTACGGCAAGAACATCTCCTGGGCCGACCTCATGATCCTCACGGGCAATGTCGCGCTGGAGAGCATGGGCTTCAAGACCTTCGGCTTCGGCGGCGGCCGCGTGGACGCCTGGGAGCCGGACGCCGACGTCTACTGGGGTCCGGAGACCACCTGGCTCGGCGACGAGCGCTACACCGGCGACCGTGAGCTGGACAAGCCCCTCGCGGCCGTCCAGATGGGCCTGATCTACGTCAACCCGGAGGGCCCCAACGGCAACCCGGACCCGATCGCCGCGGCCCGCGACATCCGCGAGACCTTCAGCCGCATGGCGATGAACGACGAGGAGACCGTCGCCCTGATCGCGGGCGGCCACACCTTCGGCAAGACCCACGGCGCGGGCCCGGCGAGCGACGTCGGCCCCGACCCGGCGGACGCCCCGATGGAGCAGCAGGGCCTCGGCTGGAAGAACAGCTTCGGCACCGGCAAGGGCCCCGACACCATCACCTCGGGCCTCGAGGTCACCTGGAGCAACACCCCCACCCAGTGGGGCCAGGGCTTCTTCGACAACCTCTTCGGCTACGAGTACGAGCTGACCGAGAGCCCGGCCGGCGCCAAGCAGTGGAAGCCGAAGAACGGCGCCGGTGCGGACACCGTGCCCAGCGCCTTCGACCCGGACAAGAAGATCGCGCCGAACATGCTCACGACGGACCTGTCGCTGCGCTTCGACCCGATCTACGAGCCGATCGCCCGGCGCTTCCACGAGAACCCCGAGGAGTTCGCGGACGCCTTCGCCCGCGCCTGGTACAAGCTGACCCACCGCGACATGGGCCCGAAGTCGCTGCTGCTCGGCCCGGAGGTCCCGGAGGAGACCCTGCTGTGGCAGGACCCGCTGCCCCAGCCGCAGGGCGAGCCGATCGACGCGGCCGACGCCGACGCGCTCAAGGGCAAGATCCTCGACTCCGGTCTCACCGTGTCGCAGCTCGTCAGCGCCGCGTGGGCGTCCGCGTCCACCTTCCGCGGCAGTGACAAGCGCGGCGGTGCCGACGGCGCCCGGGTCCGCCTCGAGCCGCAGCGCGGCTGGGAGGTCAACGACCCGGACCAGCTCGCCCTGGTGCTGCGCACCCTGGAGGGCGTCCAGGAGGAGTTCAACGCCTCCGCCGGTGCCAAGCACGTCTCCCTGGCCGACCTGATCGTCCTCGGCGGCGACGCCGCGGTGGAGAAGGCCGCGAAGGACGGCGGCTTCCCGGTCACCGTGCCCTTCACGCCGGGCCGCGTGGACGCCAGCCAGGAACAGACGGACGTCGAGTCGTTCGAGGCGCTCAAGCCCGTCGCCGACGGCTTCCGCAACTACTCCGGCAAGGGCGCCAACCCGGCTCGCGCCGAGTACGCGCTGGTCGACCGGGCCAACCTGCTCACCCTCAGCTCCCCTGAGCTGACCGTCCTCATCGGCGGTCTGCGGGTCCTGGGCGCCAACTACGAGGACTCCGACCTGGGTGTCCTCACCGAGACGCCGGGTGTGCTGACGAACGACTGGTTCGTCAACCTGCTCGACCTCGGTACGACGTGGAGCTCCACGTCCGAGGACCAGTCCACCTTCGAGGCCCGCGACGCCTCCACCGGCGCGGTGAAGTGGACCGGCACCCGTGCCGACCTGGTCTTCGGCTCCAACGCCGAGCTGCGTGCCGTCGCCGAGGTGTACGCCTCCGACGACGCCAAGGAGAAGTTCGTCCAGGACTTCGCCGCCGCGTGGCACAAGGTGATGAACCTCGGCCGGTTCGACCTCGCCTAAAGCCTTCGCACCCCGCCGTGGGCGCCCCCGGACCGACCGGTCCGGGGGCGCCCCCTTTCGCATGGCACCCCCTGCCGCCTGCGGTTCTTCCGCCCCGGCCGCCCGTACTGCGGGCTCGCCGGGTCAGGTGCACGATGGTGGTGTGGGCAGGCGAGAGGAGGCGGCTGCCGATGACTCGGACACCTCCGGAGGCGATCACCCCGATACGGCTGTGGCGCTGGCGGCGCAATCCACTGCGTCGGCGCGGCGACCTCGTCGAGGCGTGGGTCGTGCTCCTCACCTGGATCTTCGTCGTCCTGGGCGGTGTGCTCGCGGGCTGGGCCGCCGCGAGTTCCGTGGACTCCTCGCTGTCCGCGCGCCGCGACCAGGTGCACCAGGTCCGCGCGGTGCTCACCGGACCGGCGCCGAAGACCCCGCCCTCGCGCGGCGGCTACGACGACGAACGCGTGTGGGCCAAGGTGCGCTGGACGGACGGCAAGGGCGCCGTGCACACCGACCGCGCCAAGGTGAGCCCCGGCACCCCGGCCGGGACCACCCTCGACCTGTGGACGGACGGCACCGGGCGCACCGTGCCGCCGCCCGCCTCCATGGCCGAGGCCATGCTCCAGACCGTCCTCACCGGCGTCCTGGTCGCCCAGATCACCGGCACGGTCGTCTGGGCCTCCGGACGGCTGGCGTGCAACTCGCTCGTCCGGCGTCGGCTCGCGGAGTGGGACGAGGAATGGAAACGCGTCGGACCCGAGTGGCGTCGGCTCAGCGGTGGCCGGGGCTGAACCCGGTTCACCCGCGCAGCGCCTCGAAGGCGCGCCGGGCCCCGACCCCGATGGCCAGGTCGATGTCCGGCGCCAGGGACGCCCTGCGGTCCGCGCGGGTCAGCGCCGCCAGTGCCACCCGGTCCCCGGAGTCCGCCTCCACCACCCCGATCTCGTGCCGCAGATGCAGGAACGACCCCGTCTTCCCACTGAACCGCAACGAGTCCGCGCGCAGCTCGCTCACCATCCGGTGGGCGAAGACCTGGAGGCCCATCAGACGGCGCAACTCGGCCGTCGCGCGCGGGTCGGAGATCTCGTCCCGCCACACCCGCTCCAGCAGAGACACCAACGCCCCGGCCGTCCCGGTGCTGGCATGCGCCGGGTCCAGCGACTCGATGGTGTGACGGCCGATGCGCTCGTCGCGTACGGCCAGCTCCAGCGCGAGCGAGAAGTCGTTGCCGGACGCCCCGGCCGCGCAGGCGTACATGTGCCGCAGCCGATGCCGTACCCGCAGGTCCGGGCAGTCCCAGGAGCGCAGCCGGGCGGCCACCTCCGGCACCGGCACCAGATCGAGGAGGAGGTCGGCGGCGACGTTGTCGCTCACCGAGAGCATCATCAGCAGCAGATCGCCGACGGCCAGCGTCGCCGGATGGCGGAACGCGGCGAGCCCGGTCGGACCGGCGCCGCCCGCCGCGGGTACGAAGGTCACGGGCCGGGCGGGGTCCAGTTCCCCGACCGCGATCCGGTCCAGCACCACCAGGGCCAGCGGGACCTTCACCACCGAGGCGAGCGGCACCGGCACGTCGACGTCGAAGCCCAGCTGCTCGCCGGTGTCGATGTTCCGGGCCAGGAACGAACCCCGTACCCCGAGCGCGTCCCACGCGCGGGCGATGCCGTCCGCCACGTCGCGCAGGGGGCCGTCGGTGGCCGTGCGGGTGACCTCGGTGCTCATCCGGCCGCCTCCGCCAGGGTCGTCGCCAGCCACGCCGGGACCTCGCCGGTCTCCCCGTGGCACTCGCTCGCGCCGACCTCGTACCCCCGGTGCAGGGAGGCGTCGGCCAGCGGGGTCCAGCCCGCGCCGTGCTGCCGGGCGAGCGGCTCCGCGCACAGCAGCCGCGCCCGCCCGGCCAGCGTGTCGGCCAGTGCGGCGGCGGCCGGGCCCGCCGGTCCGACCAGCGTCTCGGGCAGCCCGGCACGGGCGATGGATCGGGCCAACCGGTCCTGCGCGTACGGCACTTCGTCCTCCTCCAGGGTCAGGATCGGCAGCCCGGCCACGCCTCGGGCTGGGCGCAGGTCCTCCAGGTGGACGGAGCGCCGCGCGGGCTGTCCCGCCTCCGCCAGGCCGAGCGGGACACGCAGCGCGGCCCGCTCTGGGGCCACGCGGAGCAGGGCGTAGGCCAGCGAGCCGTCGCCGAGCGCCGACTGCCGCTGTGCGGGCGGGAGTTCGCGTACGGCCAGCGTGGTGCCGTGTTCCGTACCGGCGCGGATCACCCCGGCCAGCGCCAGTGGCGCGCAGTGCGCGGGCACCCCCACGACCCGTATCCGCGCGGCACGCGCCGAGCGGGCGGCCTGCCCGAGCCGTTCGGCCCGCTCCAGCACGTCCCGCGCGTACGGGAGCAGGGAGCCGCCGAACTCCGTCACCGCGACCTGCCGCCGCGACCGGTCGAACAGCTGGCCGCCGAAATGCGTCTCCAGCGACTTGATGCGGCGGCTGAGGAGCGGCTGCGCGATCCCCAGCCGGTCGGCCGCGCGCGAGAAGCTCATCTCGTCGGCCGTCGCGGTGAACGCCGCCAGATGCGCGAGCAGATCCATCCAGGAGTCATATCAATAAGTCATGGCACGTTCAAAGTTCACTCTTGGACATGAGCGGTGCCCTGCTGTTTCGCTGTCCCCGTCGGTGATCCAACGTCCCCGACGGCCCAACTCCCCTGGAGGAAACCGCACATGACCCGTGCCACCCCGGTACCGCGCCGCAGCCTGCTCCGCGCGGGCGCCGCCCTCACCGCGGCCGCCGCCGCGACCTCCGCCACCCCCGCGTGGGGCGCCGCGAACGGCCCGGCCGACCCGCGCCCCGAGCTGGCCGCCCTGGAGAAGCGGTACGGCGCGCGGCTCGGCGTGAACGCGCACAATCCGCGCACCGGGGCGACGGTGGCGTACCGCGCCGACGAACCGTTCGCCATGTGCTCGACGTTCAAGGCGATCGCCGCCGCGGCCGTCCTGCGCGACCACGGCGGCCGCGCGGCGCTGGACGAGGTGATCCACTACCCCCCGGCGGACATCCTGCCCAACTCCGAGCAGACCAAGGCCCACCAGCAGACCGGGATGGCGCTGGGCGACGTGTGCGCGGCCGCCATCCAGTACAGCGACAACACGGCGGGCAACCTGATGCTCCGCCGGATCGGCGGTCCGGCCGGACTCACCCGCTTCTTCCGCTCCCTCGGCGACCGGGTGAGCAGGCTCGACCGGTGGGAGACCGATCTGAACACCGCCGTACCCGGTGACCCGCGCGACACCACCACGCCGCGCGCCCTCGGCCGCACCTTCGAACTGCTCACCCTGGGGCGGGCGTTGTCCCACGCCGACCGGGAACAGCTCGTCGAGTGGCTGCGCGGCAACACCACCAGCGCCAAGCGATTCGGCGCCGGTCTGCCGCCCGGCTGGCTCCTCGCGGACAAGACCGGCACCGGCTCCTACGCCACCGCCAACGACCTCGGCGTCGCCTGGACCGGCAAGGGGACGCCCCTGCTGCTGTCCGTGCTGTCCACCAAGCCCGACCCCGAAGCGCCGGTGGACGACGCGCTGATCGAGGAGACGGCACGCCTCCTCGCGGCCACCCTGGCACCGGGCGAGTGATGCTCTCAACTCCTGCAAAATTGACGGGAGTTGTAAAGGCGACAAGACTCTGACCGTCCTCGTTCCGCCTCGGGCGGGCGAAGGGACGAAGGGCGCCGCGCGCCGGTTCGCGCGCGCCCGGCCACCTCCCACACCTTTGAACGGACAGAGGCTCACCTTGGCACGCTCGCAACCAGCCAGATTTCTCGCCACGGCCGCCGCGGCCTTCCTCGCTGCGGCCGCCGCGCCCCTGGTCGGCGCCACCGCCGCCCACGCCCAGGAGGGTGGCGACTGCTCGTCCGCCACCGTGCAGTACCGCCTGGTCGACGCCGACGGCAAGGTCGTCGGCCCCGACTGGTCCTCGCAGGGCGGGTTCCACCGCTGGGACTCCGCCCCCGGCACCGTCGAGGTCCGCCTCGCGCCGGGCCAGAGTGTCGGCGAGGGGTGCGCTTACCCCGTCTCCCTGGCCGAGTACACCACCGAGGGCCCGGACTGGGCCTCCTCGGGCCGCCAGGAAATGATCGACAAGGCCACCGTCCGCCTCACCGCGAAGGATGTCGCGGGCAAGGACGACCACGGCCGCACCTGGCAGAAGCTGAGCGTGAAGGCGCCTTCCTGCTTCGGCCAGATCGACCTGTACGGCGAGGACGTGACGTACGACGGCAAGGAGGGCGAGGGCCACGGCCCGCTGCCCGACGTGCGCGCCGGTGTCCTCACCCCGTACCACCTGATAGCCGCCTGGAACGGCGGGGACAAGCGGTGCGAGCCCGGTACGCCGGAGTCGGCCACCCCCAGCCCGTCCGCGCCGGAGACCTCCGCGAGCCCGGCGCCGAGCGCGCCGCCCGCCGGGAGTGAGCCGAGTGCCCCCGCCGAGGGCGGCCAGCCCCCGGTGAGCCCGAAGCCCGGCGCGACGCCGTCCACCAACCCGGACGTGCCGCCGGTCCGGTCGAGCGCGCCCGCCCCCAAGTCCTCGCCGAACGGCGGCAACCCGCCGCTGGCGGAGACCGGTGCGAGCGCCCCGGTCGGCATGCTCGCGGGTGGGGCCGCGCTCGTGCTGGCCGTGGGAGCCGGAACGGTGTACGCCTCGCGCGCACGCCGTTCCTGACCCCTCCCGCGTCACCGGCGCGGGAAGGGGAGGCAGGAGGGGGAACCGTCGGCGGACGGTTCCCCCTCTTTCCGCGTTCCCACGCCTTTGACCTGCATGGACGGACTGCGTACCCGATCTTTGCCGGGCCGGTTTCCCAGTACCGGCAGTAACATGATGATCTTTCTCCGGAAGTTACTAGCCAGTCAACCAGGCGTCGCCCGCGCGGGTGCGCCCTCCTCCGGAGATGACCATGTCCTCTGCCGATGAGGCGTTGGAAAACGCCCGTACCACCTATGAGCAGCACGTGCGGACCTGCCGCCAGTGCCGGGCCGACGGCGCGGCCTGTGCCGTCGCCAAGGTCCATCTGCGCGGCTACAACAACGCCCGCCGCGACCACCTCCGCGCCACCGGCGGCACGCCGCACAGAGGCTGACCCTCACCGCGCGGAAAAAAAGGTTGGCCGGCGATGTCGAGAACCCGTGTCCGGCTCCGTCCCCGCTGCGAACGCGACCACAATGGGTCGCATCAGCGAGGAGGACCACGATGGCCAAGTACCTGCTGCTCAAGCACTACCGCGGCGCCCCGGCCCCGGCCAACGACGTACCCATGGACCAGTGGACGCCGGAGGAGATCTCGGCCCACCTGCGGTACATGAACGAGTTCGCCGCCCGCCTCCAGGAGACCGGCGAGTTCGTCGACAGCCAGGCACTCGCCCCCGAGGGGACCTTCGTCCGCTACGACGGCGAAGGGCGCCCGCCGGTCACCGACGGCCCCTTCGCCGAGACCAAGGACCTCATCGCGGGCTGGATGG
The DNA here is from genome assembly GCF_044903645.1 of Streptomyces sp. NPDC002176. Taxonomy (NCBI): domain Bacteria; kingdom Bacillati; phylum Actinomycetota; class Actinomycetes; order Kitasatosporales; family Streptomycetaceae; genus Streptomyces; species Streptomyces sp. NPDC002176. The sequence continues at coordinate 256,641 of NZ_JBJDQW010000001.1, read as the reverse complement.
TGATCGACGTCGACAGCCACCAGCGGGCCCTCGACCTGGCCGGGGAACTCTCGGCCGCCCCCGGAGCCGGTGGCAAGCCGATCCACGAGTGGCTGGAGCTGCGCCCGTTCCTGGGCGACCACTGCCACGTCACGGACTGACCCGGACGATGGACGAGGCCCTGCCGCGCAGCCTCACCCCACAGGTGCTCGCCGTCCTCGTACGCCGCGGAGCAGACTTCGCGGCGGCCGAGGACGCCGTGCAGGACGCCCTGGTCGAGGCGCTGCGCGTCTGGCCGGGCGACCCGCCGCGCGACGCGAAGGGCTGGCTGATCACCGTCGCCTGGCGCAAGTTCCTCGACGCGCACCGGGCGGACACCGCCCGCCGACGGCGCGAGGACCGCGTCGACGAGGAACCGGCACCCGGTCCCGCGGCCGCCGGGGACGACACCCTCCAGCTGTACTTCCTCTGCGCCCACCCGTCGCTGACGCCGTCGTCGGCGGTCGCGCTCACCCTGCGCGCCGTCGGCGGCCTCACCACCCGCCAGATCGCCCAGGCGTACCTGGTGCCCGAGGCGACCATGGCGCAACGGATCAGCCGCGCCAAGCGCACCGTCTCCGGCGTACGCCTCGACCGGCCCGGCGACGTGGCCACCGTGCTGCGCGTCCTCTACCTGGTCTTCAACGAGGGCTACTCCGGCGACATCGACCTCGCCGCCGAGGCCGTCCGGCTCACCCGGCAGCTCGCGGCCGCGATCGACCACCCCGAGGCGGCGGGACTGCTCGCCCTCATGCTGCTCCACCACGCCCGGCGCGCCGCCAGGACCGCGCCCGACGGCAGCCTGGTGCCGCTCGCCGAGCAGGACCGCGGCCGGTGGGACACCACGGCGATCACCGAGGGCGTCGCCGTCCTCCAGGCGGCTCTGACCCGCGACCGGCTGGGCGAGTTCCAGGCCCAGGCCGCCATCGCGGCACTCCACGCCGACGCGCCCACCGCCGAGGAGACCGACTGGGTGCAGATCGTCGAGTGGTACGACGAGCTGACGCGTCTGACCGGCAGCCCGGTCGTCCGGCTCAACCGCGCGGTCGCCGTCGGTGAGGCCGACGGACCACGCGCCGGGCTGGCGGCGCTCGCGGCACTGGACGACTCGCTGCCCCGGTACACCGCGGTGGCGGCGTACCTCCACGAGCGGGACGGCGACCCGGTGACGGCGGCACGGCTGTACGCCGAGGCGGCCCACCGGGCGACCAGCCTCCCCGAGCGCGACCACCTCACCCGCCAGGCCGCCCGGCTGAACTCCCGCCAGTCCCGCTGACGTTCAGAGCGGGGGAGTGTCGCCGGTCTCCAACAGCGAGCGGGCGCCCGCCACGGCGGTGGGCGCGGCCGAGGCTGCGGAAGGGAAGAGCCGGGTCCAGGAGCGGGCCCGGCCCAGCGCGCCCAGCCGCCACGCGAGCCGTACGGCGCGCCGGAGTTCCGCCGCCGACAGCCCGACGTCCGTCCACGGCTCCAGGTAGGCGTCCCGCAGCCGCGGCAGCAGCTCGGGCCCGTACCGCTCGCACGCCCGCTGGGCCGGGACGCGCAGACTGGCGAAGGGGTGCGAGACCACGGAGTCCCCCCAGTCGAAGTAGGTGAACCGGCCCGGCCCGGGGTGGAACAGCTGGCCCTCGTGCAGGTCGGCGTGGTCCAGCGAGTCGGGGACGCCGAGCGAGGCCAACTCCGCGCACCAGTCCGCCAGCCGGGGGCGCAGCGCGTCGAGCCGCGCCCGCTGGTCCGGGTCCAGGGAGCCGTTCCCGGCCCGGAACCGGTCGAAGGACGCGGGTACTTCGGGCACCCGCAGCCTCGGTACGCCCAGTCCGGCGAGTTCGTCCGCGCGCGGGACCAGGGCGCGCTGCATCCGGGCGTACCCGGTGAGCAACTCCTCCCACACGCGCGGCGGCACATCGCCCCGCGTCTCGCGGAAGAGCGGGCCGCCGTCCGGCAGCAGCGACCAGCCACGCTCCGCGTCCACGGCCAGCGGCCGCAGCACATGCTCCGGCACCCAGCGGGACAGCGCGGCGGTCAGCGGCCCCTCGAAGGCACTCGCGGGCGGGTTCGCCTTGAACCACACCGGGGCACCCCCGGCCACCGGAATCCGCATCGACACCGACCACGGCCGCACCCGAACCCGAGGCACCCCACTCAACCGCAGCCCCTGACCTGCGAGTCGGCCTTCCACCCAGTCGAAGACCTGGCCCCGCCACGCCTCCCGCTCCCAGGGCGTCACCACATCCGGGTACGTCCCCCGGTCCACATCAGCCGTGCGTTCCATCGGCCCATCCCAGCACGCGAAACCCCCTCCGGCCAGGGGTTTTCACCGCCCCACCGACCGCGCGGACCGACGGCCGCTCAGCGGCCGTAACGCCGCTCGCGGGCCGCGTACGAGCGCAGGGCGCGCAGCAGGTCGATCTGGCGGAAGGCGGGCCACAGCACGTCGACGAAGTGCACCTCCGCGTACGCCGACTGCCACAGCAGGAACCCGGAGAGGCGCTGTTCGCCGGAGGTGCGGATGACGAAGTCGGTGTCGTGCCCGGCGGGGGAGTACAGGTTGTCGGTGATGTGCTCCAGGTCGAAGTCGGCGGCCAGGTCGCGCGGGTCGCCCCCGGCGCGGATGTGCTTGTCGAAGGCGGCGCGCACCGCGTCGACGATCTCCCGGCGCCCGCCGTAGCCCACTGCCACGTCGACCTTCAGGCCACCCCGGCCGGTCGTCGTGGCGGCGGCCTCCTTCAGCACCCGCGCGGTGTCGCCCGGCAGCAGGTCCAGCGCGCCGATGATCTCGATCTCCCACGGCGCGTCCGTGGCGCAGACCCGGCGCACGGTCTCCTCGATGATGTCGAGCAGCGGCTCAAGTTCGGCGGCGGGACGGTGCAGGTTGTCGTCGGAGAGCATCCACAGGGTGACATGGCTGATCTCGGCGTCGGCGCACCAGTGCAGGAAGTCCGTGACCTTCGCGCCACCGACGCGATAGCCCTCACGGACGTCCGTGTGCCCGGCGCCGCGCGCCCAGCGCCGGTTGCCGTCCAGCATGATCGCCACATGCCGGGGCCGGGGCAGGCCCTCCAACTTGCCGTGCAGCCGCCGCAGATACACCGCTTCCAGCGCCGAGCGCAGTGCCTTCCATGCCACGCCGAGATCCTTCCAAGGCCGGGGGGAACGAGGTCGCAAACGATAGCCGCATTTGCCGGGGGCGCATCGCCCGGCCGCCTTCCGACCGCTCCCGGCAGGGGCGTTACGCTGCCGCGGTGACCGGCCGACCGATCAGCCGACGTGGGCTGCTGCGGTCCGCCCTGCTGGGCGGACCGGCCCTCGCGCTGCCCGGCTGCGCCCGGGGCGACGGCCCGCACCGGCGGCTCACCCTGGCCACGGGCGCGCCCGGCGGGCCGTACCACGCCTTCGGTCACGCCCTCGCCGAGCAGGCCGCGCGCACCCCGCCGCACCCGCGCATCGCCCCGGTCAGCACCGCCGCCAGCGTGGACAACCTGCGTCGGCTGGCGGCCGGTTCGGCGGACCTGGCCCTCGCCATGGCAGACGCCGCCGAGCAGGCGCTGCACGGAGCGGCGCCCTTCACGGCTCCGGCCCCGGTGACCGCGCTCGCCCGGGTCTACGTCAACTACACACATCTGCTGGCGCGTGCCGACGGCCCGGTGCGCTCGGTGGCCGACCTCGCGTGCCGCCCCGTCGCCACGGGCGCCACCGGCTCCGGGGCCCAGGTGCTCGCCGGGCGCCTGCTGGAGGTGGCCGGTCTGACGGGCGGCCGCGCGGTGCGCGAACAGCGGCTGGAGCTCGCCGAGTCGGTGGCCGCGCTGCGCCGGGGCACCGTGGACGCCGTGGTCTGGGCGGGCGGGGTGCCCACCCCGGCCCTGTCGGCCCTCGCTCGTGAACTCCCGCTGCATTTCCTGCCGTTGGAGGCCGAGGCGGAGGCGCTGCGCGCGGCGTACGGCCCGGTGTACTCGGCGGTCACTCTCCCGGCGGGGGTGTACGGGCTCACCCGGCCGGTCACCACCATCGGCGTCGGCAACTATCTGCTGGCCCGCACAGAGGTTCCGGAGCGGGAGGCGTGGGACGTGCTGCGGGTGGTGTTCGACCGGTGGCGGGTGCTGCTGCGCGAGGTGACCGCGGGCGCGCGACTGGAACCCCGCTTCGCCGTCGCCACCGGCGATCTCCCGCTGCATCCGGGGGCCGTGGCGTACTACCGGTCCGTGTACGGCTGACACGGCAGCCACAGCTCCACCAGCAGTCCGCGCGGAGTCGCGGCCCGTACGGTCAGCCGTCCGCCGCTGAGCCGGGCGATCTCGTCCGCGATGGCCAGGCCCAGGCCGGTACCGGGCACGTTCTGATGCTCGGGAGCACGGACGAAACGCCGTGTGAGGAGCGCGAGTTGGTCCTCGGGGACGCCGGGCCCGTCGTCGGTCACCCGCACCACGACCTGACCGTCCCCGGTGCTCTCGGCGGCGACGGTCACCCGGCCGCCGGACGGCACGAACTTCACCGCGTTGTCCAGCGCCGCGTCCAGCACCCGCCCCACCGCGTCCGGCACCGCCCGCACCCGCAGCCCCACAGGCACCCCGTCCGCGGTGAGCGTCAGCTCCGAGGCGTCGAACACCGGCTCCCAGGCCGCCAGCCGGGCCGTCACCGCGCCGGACAGGTCCTGCTCGACCTGCTCGGCCGAACCCGACTCCACCCGCGCCAACGCCATCAGGCCGTCGAGGAGTTCGGCCAGCCGCTCGGTCTCGTCCAGGGCGCGGGCGTGCTCCTGGCGGCCGGGGCCCGGCGCGAGATGCGGTTCCACGTTCTCCAGTTGCAGCACCAGCGTGGCCAGCGGATTGCGCAACTGGTGCGAGGCGTCCGCGACAAACGCCCGCTGGCGCCCGATCGAGTCCGCGACGGCCTCGGCCATCGCGTTGAACTGCTCGCGCAGACTGCGCAGTTCGGGCGGCCCGGTGTCCGACACGGCCCGCGCCTCCAGCCTGCCCGACGCCAGCCGCGCCACCGCTTGGTCGAGATCGCGGACCGGACGCATCAGCCAGCGGGTGATCCCCGCCGCCACCAGGCCCGCCGCCGCGAAGGCGGCCAGCGCGCCGCACCCGATCAGGAGCCAGCGCACGGTCACGTCCCGGCGTGCCGCCCCCGTCGGCACGGCCATCAGCACCGCCCCGCTCACCCGCTCGTCCCGGCCCACCGGCTCGGCCAGCACCAGCCGGTGCGGACCCCACGGCCGCACCGTCGGCAGCCGCTCGGTGGACCGGCCGGTCAGCGCCCGGCCCAGCGCCTCCCGCGCCTCGGCCGACGGCACCGGACTCCCCGCCCGCGCGACCGTCCGGCCCACCGTGTCGGAGACCGCCACCGAAGCGCCGTACAGCCCGGCGTACCGGCGGATCTCGGTGGACAGCTCGGCGCGGTCGGCGGGGGAGCGGACCCGGTCCGCGAGATCGGCGAACCGTACGGCATCCGCCCGCCGTTGGAGCAGCAGATGCTCGGTGCGGCCCGCGGCGAAGGACTCGGCCAGCGGGACGGACAGCAGCAGCGCCGCCACCCCCATCAGCACCATCAGCACGGCCAGCAGCCTGCGCCTCATCGCGTACCCGGCGAACCCAGCTGGTAGCCGAACCCCCGTACGGTACGGACCAGTTCGGCCCGGCCCGTCTTGGCGCGGACCCCGGCCACATGCACGTCCAGCGAGCGGGACGCGGCGAGGAACGCGTCCCCCCAGATCCGGTCGAGGATCTCCTCGCGAGAGTGCACCTCCTCCGGCCGGGCGGCCAGCACCGCCAGTACGTCGAACTCGCGCCGGGTGAGCCGTACTTCCGTACCCGCGACGGTGACCGTGCGGCCCGCGAGGTCCACCTCCACGTCCCCGGCCCGCACCGGGCCCCGGTCGGCGTCCGCGCGCGACGGCGGCACGACCGCGCCGGTGCGGCGGCGGACGGTGTCGATGCGGGCCATCAGCTCGTTCATCCGGAACGGCTTCACCACGTAGTCGTCCGCGCCCGCCCGCAGCGCCTGCACGATGTCCCGTTCCTCGCAGCGGGCCGTCACCACGATCAGCGGCGCCCCGCACACCGTGCGCAGCCGCCGCAGCAGCTCGAGACCGTCCAGGTCGGGCAGTCCGAGGTCCAGCAGCACGAACTCGGCCTCCCGTACGTGCCGCAGCGCGTCCAGGGCGCGGGCGGCCCGGCGCACGGTGTGGCCGCGCTGGGCCAGGGCCGTGGTGAGCGCCTGGGCCATCCGGTCGTCGTCCTCGACGAGCAGGGCGTGCATGGGGAGTCCTCGTGCCGTGGTGACCTGGGCCGCAGCTTACGCAGTCGACCGGATCGGGGCCGTCGTCGGGTCAGCCCGCCTTCGCCGGGGTGAGCGCGGAACCGGTGTCCGCCTCCGCCTCGGCCCGGCTCAGCGCGGCGTCCCGGGTGTCCGGCATCAGCACATAGGTGACCAGCGAGACCAGCGCGCACCCCGACACGTACCAGAAGAACATCTCCTCGTGCCCGGCGTCCTTGAACCACAGCGCCACGTACTCCGCCGTCCCACCGAACAGGGCGTTGGCCAGCGCGTACGGCAGGGCCACACCGAGCGCGCGGACCCGGGTCGGGAACAGCTCCGCCTTCACGGCCGCGTTGATCGAGGTGTACCCGGTGACGATCACCAGCGCCAGCAGGGAAAGGCCCAGCGCCGACCAGTACGAGTGCGCCGACCCCAGTGCCGTCATGATCGGATACGTGCCCACCGTGCACCCCACCGCGAAGGTGATCAGCAGCGGCCTGCGGCCGATCCGGTCGGAGAGCATCCCGGCCAGCGGCTGGATCGCCGCGAACACCGCCAGCGCGGTGAAACTCACCAGCGTGGCCGTCGACTTGGCCATGCCCGCGCTGCCGATCAGGTACTTGGTGAGATACGTGGTGTACGTGTAGTAGGCCACCGTGCCGCCCAGGGTGAGCGCCATCACCAGACCGGCCTGCCGACGGTGCTCCCACAGCGCCTTGAGCGAGCCGCGCGCGGTGTCGGTGCCGCCGCCCGTCTCCTCGGTGAACGCCTCCGTCTCGGTCAGCCGCCGCCGCAGCCAGAACACCACCAGCGCGAACACCGCGCCCAGCACGAACGGCACCCGCCAGCCCCAGCTCTGCAACTGCTCGGTGGTCAGGGTGTGCTGCATCGTGATCAGGATCGCCAGACCGAGCAACTGCCCACAGGTCATGGAGACGTACTGGAAGGACGAGCCGAGCCCGCGCCGGTTCCGCGCGGACGCCTCGGTCAGATAGGTGGCGCTGGCCGCGTACTCGCCGCCGATGCTCAGCCCCTGGAGCAGCCGCGCCAGCAGCAGCACCAGCGCGCCGAAGTAGCCCACCTGCCCGTAGGTCGGCGCGACGGCGATCAGCAGGGCCGCCACCGACATCAGGGTGACGGTCAGGGTCAGCGCGCTCTTGCGGCCGTGCCGGTCCGCCGCCCGCCCCAGCACCCAGCCGCCGACCGGCCGCATCAGGAACCCGACCGCGAAGATGCCCGCGGTGTTGAGCAGCTTGGTCGTCGGATTGTCGCCGGGGAAGAAGGAGTCCGCGAAGTAGATCGCGAAGCTGGCGTAGACGAACCAGTCGTACCACTCCACGAGATTGCCCAGCGACCCGCCGATCAGGGCGAAGCGGCGGGCGGCGGGGGTCAGCGTGGGCGGTGCGGCGGACGCGGACATGGCGGCTCCAGACAAGGGGGGACGGGGGCCGACGCCGTGGGACGCCGGACCCGAGTGCCGCCCGAGCATGCGCCGCCCACCCGCCCCGGACAAGGGACGACGCGCAGATCTAACACTCCGCTAAGGAAGCGGCCGCTCCAGCCGCAGGTACAACCGGGTGCCGCCCGGGCGGAAGCCGACCCGCTCGTACACCCGCCGGGAGCCGTCGCCCGAGTACTCCAGCCACACCGACTCCGCGCCCCGTTCGAACATCACCCCGGCCAGCGCGGCGGTGACGGCCGCCGCCACTCCGCGTCCCCGGTACGCGGGCCGCGTGCCCACCCCGGCCAGCTCGGCCGTGCCCTCGGCGGGTGCCGAGCAACTGGCCGCCCCGGCACAGCCGCCGTCGTCCGCGCGGACGAACCGGACGGCGCCGCCGCGGTCCTGCGTCCGCCGCAGCCGGGCCGCGCCCTCGGCGGACGCCGGGAACTCCCCGTCGAACGCCTCGGCGAGCGCCGTGTCGATCTCCGTGAACTCCTCGTCCGAGGACGGGGTCTCGGCCTGGGGGAGGCCGGTGGGGAGGGTCAGGGTGGCCGGGGTGCAGACCAGGTACTCGTGTACCGCCTCGGTGCTGAAGCCCGCCCGGCGCAGTGCCGGAGCCACTTGCAGCGCGGCGTCCGGGGCGAACTCCAGCCGGGGGAGCAGGCCGCGCCCGCGGAACTCGGCCACCAGGGCGGCCACGTCGGCCTCCGTGGGGCTGGTCCCGGGCAGCGGGGTCGCGTAGTTGACGTAGGGGCTGGTCGTCGCGGGGTCGAAGCCCGCCACGAATCCGCCGACCCGGACCGGTTCCGGGCGGCGCAGCAGGTTGGCGGCGGCGAAGTTCTGCACATCGAAAGGCACGACATCAAGGGGCACGGCACCGCACGCTGCCACAGCGGGTCCGCCCGGCCAACCGAATTGTGTCCCTGGTGCCGAAGTCGTCCTGGATGTATCGTCCAGAACTGGAAAACCCGTCCAGAACCTATGGAGGCGGTGTCGGTGGGGTCCGAGGACGAGCATCTGCTGGGCGAGGCCGAGAAGGTCGCCGTCGCGCTGGGGCGGATGTTCCCGGGGCTGTGCGAGGTCGTGCTGCACGATCTGCGGGACCCGGACCACGCGATCCGGACCATCGAGAACAACCTCTCCGGCCGCGCCCCCGGCGACCCCGCGACCGAGCTGGGCCTGGCCCGCATCGCGGACCCCGACTACCCGGACGTCGTACAGAACTACCCCAACCGCTTCCCCGACGGGCGCCCCGCCAAGAGCACCTCCATCGGCATCCGGAACAGCGCGGGCGAGTACATCGCGGCGCTCTGCCTCAACCTGGACGTGTCCGTGCTCTCGCCGGTCGCGCTCGCCCTGGCCAACCTGGTCGCCACCGGCACCGAACACGGCGCCGAGCCGCCCGAGACCCTGCGGGACCGGCGCTCGCGGGAGCTGCGCGGGACAGTGGAGGAACTGGCCGCGCGGCGCGGGGGCACCCCGAGATCGCTGGGCCGGGACGCCAAGCGCGAGCTGGTACGGCACCTGCACGGCGAGGGCTGGTTCGACGCGCGGGACGCCGCCCAGACCATCGCCGACCTGCTCGGGGTCTCCCGGGCGACCGTCTACAACTACACCAAGTAAGCGCCCGAAATCACACCCTGGGGGACCCACCATGCCCGCCGAACCGCACCTCACCCTCGACGACGTCCGCGCGGCCGCCGCCCGCCTGGCGGGCGTCGCCCATCGCACCCCCGTCCTCACCTCGCGCACCCTCGACGCCCGGGTCGGGGCGCGGGTGTTCATCAAGTGCGAGAACTTCCAGCGGGTCGGCGCCTTCAAGTTCCGGGGCGCCTACAACGCGGCCAAGCAGCTGCCGCCGGAGCAGCTCGCCAAGGGCATCGCCGCCTTCTCCTCCGGCAACCACGCCCAGGCGGTCGCGCTGGCCGCCCGGGAACTCGGCACCACCGCCGTCATCCTGATGCCCGAGGACGCGCCGGAGTCCAAGAAGCAGGCCACCCTCGGCTACGGCGCGGAGGTCGTCACGTACGACCGCTACACCCAGGAGCGCGGCGCGCTCGGCGAGGGACTGGCGAAGGACCGGGGGCTGGCGCTGATCCCGCCCTACGACCACCTCGACGTCATCGCGGGCCAGGGCACGGCCGCGCTGGAACTCCTGGAGGACATCGGGGAGCTGGACGCGCTGGTGGTCCCGGTGGGCGGCGGCGGGCTCATCGCGGGCAGCGCGGTCGTGGCGAAGTCCCTGTACCCGGCGGTGCGGATGATCGGCGTGGAGCCGGAGGCGGGCGACGACACCAAGCGCTCGCTGGAGTCGGGGGAGCGCGTCACCATCCCGGTGCCCCGCACCATCGCCGACGGGCAGATGCTGCCCAGTCCCGGCGAGATCACCTTCGCGCTCAATCAGCGGCTGGTCGACGCCATCGCGCTGGTCAGCGACGAGGAGATCGTCGACGCCATGCGGTTCGCCTTCGAACGCCTGAAGATCGTCCTCGAACCGAGCGGTGCCACCCCGCTCGCGGCCCTGCTGTCCGGGCGCGTCGAGAACCTTCCGCCACGCGTGGGCATCATCGCCTCGGGCGGGAACATCGACACCCGGCGCTTCGCGGAACTCACCGCGGGCTGAGCCGGGCACCGGCCGCCGTGCCCCCGGTGTGCGGGGGCACGGCGAGTGGCGGGGCGGATCAGACGGTGCCGCTCGCGGAGACCGCCACCTTGGCCTTGGGGGCGCCGCTGCCGCTGCCGAGGGACTCGACGCGGTCCACGATGTCCTGGCCCTCGACGACCTCGCCGAAGACGACGTGCTTGCCGTCCAGCCAGGGGGTGACGACCGTGGTCACGAAGAACTGCGAGCCGTTGGTGTTCGGGCCCGCGTTCGCCATGCTGAGCAGGTACGGCCGGTCGTGCTTGAGGTTGAAGTTCTCGTCGGGGAACTTCTCGCCGTAGATGCTCTTGCCGCCGGTGCCGTTGCCGTTGGTGAAGTCGCCACCCTGGAGCATGAACTGCGGGATGACGCGGTGGAACGGGGAACCGGCGTAGCCGAAGCCGTGCTCGCCGGTGGCCAGCTCGCGGAAGTTCTTGGTGGTCTTGGGCACGACGTCGTCGAAGAGGCGGAACACGATCCGGCCCGCGGGCTCGTCGTTGATGGTGATGTCGAAGTACACGTTGTCGCTCATGGAGATCAACCTACCGCCGGTCGGTCCCGGACGTTCGCCGGAGCCGGGCCCGGCGGACCGGGTCGGGGCGGTCCTTTTGCGGGTACTCCAGGTGAAATGTGCACACGCAAACAGTCATCGAGATCGCCAAGTGAGCCTATCGTACGCGATGTCGGCCCGAATCCGGGCCTGCCGCATACGCACAGGCAAACCCCGCCCGCCGCTACCAGCTCACCGGCAGTGTTCTCGGACCGCGAATCAGGCCGTCCCGCTGGAACTCGACGTCCTCGGGTGGTACGGCGAGCCGCACCTCCGGGAACTCCGTCATCACGGCCTCGATCAGCACCTCGGCCTCCATCCGGGCCATCAGCGCGGCGAGGCAGAAGTGTGGACCGTGCCCGAAGGCCACATGGCCCGCGCCGGAGCGGTCGAAGTCCAGCAGGTCCGGGGTGGGGAAGGCGGACGGGTCGCGGTTGGCGGCCACGTAGGCGTTGTAGACCACGTCCCCCTTGTGGATCAGATGGCCGCCGATCTCCACGTCCTCCAGGGCGATACGGGGGATGCCGACGCCGTTGCGGTGCGGGACGAACCGGAACAGCTCCTCCACCGCCTTCGGCAGCAGCTCCGGCTCCCGGCGCAGCCGCTCGAACTGGTCCGGATGGGTGAGCAGCGCGTACATCATCGAGCCGCTGTTGTTGCGCACGGCGTGCCCGCCGCTGACGTACACGGCCATCGCCAGCGAGATCGCCTCGTCGTCGGTGATCTCCCCGCTCGCCGAGGCGGCGGCCAGCACTCCGGCCAGGTCGTCGCGGGGCTCGGTGCGGCGGCGCTCCAGCAGTGCGACGACCCGGCTCCGGGTGTCCTGGCGGGCCGCCTGATTGCGCTCCTTCGCGTTCGCCTTGGTCAGCAGCGCCTCGGAGTTGCCCGCCCAGTTGCGCCAGTCGTCCTCGTCGGCGCCCAGGAAGGCGCAGACCACCGCGATCGGGAACGGCGTGTACAGATGCTCCATGAGGTCGCCGGGGGCGCCCGCGCGCCGCATGCCCCGCAGCATCTCGCGGGCGGTGCGCTCGGCCAGCGGCCGCAGCCGGGCCATGCTCTTCGCGGTGAACGCCCGCGCCACCACCCGGCGCAGCACGGTGTGCCGGGGCGCGTCGATGTACTGGAGACCGGCCGTCTGCGAGGCCACGGTCTGCGGCGCCATGGTGGTCACCGAGCGGCCCCGCAGCTCCGCCCGGGAGAAGCGCGGGTCGGAGGTGACGAAGCGGACGTCCTCGTAGCGGGTGACCAGCCATGCGTGCCCCTCCCCGTAGGGCAGCTGGATGCGGGTGACCGGCTCGTCGCGCAGCAGCGAGTCCAGGAACGGATCGGGGTCCAGCGCGGGCAGGTCCTCCACCAGCCAGGGCCGCACCGGCGGCGGGGGCGGTGAGGACGGGGGTACGGGTTCGACGGACGCGGAGTCGAAGGTCATGGCGGGTCCCTTCTCCAGCAGTGTCCGCCAGCCTCCCGCAGCCTTGGGCGGGCCGCATGCGGGGTTCCGCCACATCAGCGGTCCCCCTGCCGCGCCGGAGCGTGATCAGGGGGACCGATGGGGCCGGGAGGTCACCACCGAAGGATCACCAGTAGTGCCGACGGCCGGCGACAGCGTGACCGGTGGCGCCGAGAATCCACAGGATGGCGCCGATCACCGCGAGAATGATGCCGATCGTCCACAGGATCGAGATCCCGGTGAGAAAACCGATGATGAGCAAAATGACACCGATGGCGAGCATGGTGTGCCTCCAGCCGTAGGAGAAGTACCTGCTCTTCTAGTGCCCCCATGCGGGACACATTCTCACTCCGGACCGGGAAACCTGGACATCCTTTCGGGCCGCTCCGCCCCGGACGGAGTTTCCGCAGCTCAGTGGTGTGGCGGACCGTCGTCGGGAGTCGGGGGCAGCGCCAGATGGGCGAGGTCGCCGGGCGGCGCCGAGCGCACCGGCCACAGCGGGGCGGCCTGACCGTCCGCGACGGCCGCGGGCGCGTCGGTCAGGTTCATCCGCTCGCGCAGCCGTCCGTAGAAGTCCATGGGACCCAGCCGCACCGCCCGCAGCCGCCGGGGGGACGCGTACACGCCGATCCAGTCGCCGGGGTTGAGTACGCCCCTGACCTGGCCGTCGATGCTGACGGCGGCCCGGCCGGAGCGCTCCAGCACCCGGAACGCGATCGGCTCGTCCGGCGCGGCCAGCACCGAGCGGTCGAACGTCATGTGCGGGGCGACCGGTGTGAACAGCAGCCCCTCCATGCGCGGCGAGACCACCGGACCCCCGGCGGCGAAGCTGTACGCGGTCGATCCCGTGGGGGTGGCCACCAGCAGCGCGTCGGCGGAGTACGAGGCGAGCAGCTGCCCGGCGATGTACACGCCCACCGAGACCTGCCGGTCCCGGGTCAGCTTCTCCACGACCACGTCGTTCAGCGCGGTGACGTTCAGGGCCACGCCCCAGTCGTCACCGACCGTGCACTCACCGCGTACCCGTGGCGGCGGCAGCATCGGGCCGCGCCCGTAGCGCACCAGGTCCGCCATGTGGGCGGGGACGCCCAGCGGGCACGAGGCGCGCATGGTGAGCAGCATCCGGCTCTCGACCTCGTACCGGCCCTCCTGCACCGCGTCCAGCGCGGCCCGTACGGCCGGGGCGGGCACCTCGGTGAGGAAGCCGACCCGGCCGAGGTCCACCCCGAGCACCAGGGCGTCGTTCTCGGCCGCCAGCCGGGCGCCGCGCAGGAAGGTGCCGTCGCCGCCCAGGGTGACGATGAGGTCCGGGTCGCCCGCGCTGTCGACCTCCTCGCGGGCGCTGTGCCGGGCGCCCTCCTGCCAGACGTCGATGTCGGCGCAGCCCACGTCGTGCTCGGCGCACCACGCGCGCACCGCGTCCGCCGCGGCGAGCGCGGCCGGGCGCCCGGCGTGCACGACCAAGCCGATACGGTCCACCGTCATCCCGACACCCGCCTCCCAACCGACCCGTACGACCGCCCCATCCTCACTGGGAGGCGGAGACGGGTACGGGACGCCACGCCGCTGGGCGCTGCTGGCTGGCGGTGCCTGGCGCTACCTCGCGGTGCCGAAGTCCTGGGTCCAGTAGCTGCCGGGCTGGGCGAGGCCCACGCCGATCTCCTTGTAGGAGCAGTTCAGGATGTTCTCGCGGTGGCCCGCGCTGTTCATCCAGCCGTCCATGACCTGCTCGGGCGTCGAGTAGCCGTAGGCGACGTTCTCGCCGTACGCGCTCCACTGGTACCCGGCGGCGGTGATGCGCGAGCCCGGGTCGGAGCCGTCGGAGCCGGTGTGCGACATGGTGTTGTGCGCGGCCATGTCGGCGCTGTGGTCCTGCGCGGCCTTGGACAGCGTCGAGTTGAGCTTGACCGGGGAGCAGCCGACCTTGGCGCGCTCGGCGTTGACCAGTTCCACGACGCGGGCGATGTCACCGGACGCGGTCGCGGCGGGCTGCGGGGTGCTGGGCGCGGCGGCGGTGGCGGTCCGCACGGGGCGGGGCCGGGTGGAGACCTGGCGCACGGTCGGCGTGGAAACGGGCTTCGCGGAGGCCGACTTGGCGACGGCGGGCTTGGCGGTGACTGGTTTGGCGGTCTTGACGGGCTGGGCGGCCGCGGTGGTCTTCGCCGCCTCGGGGGCCGTCGTGCGGGCGGTGCGGTGGTGGGCGGGCGCCGAGGCGGGCCGGTGCTCGGTGCGGGCGCTCGGGGAAGCGGAGGGCGTCGTGGAGGCGGGCCGCTCGCGCACCTCGTGCGCCTCGTGACGGGGGCTCTGCTCCGTCCGCCAGGCGGTGGCCTCGGTCTGCTGCCGGGAGTCGTCCTTCCAGTCGACGCAGGCCACGGCGGCGGTCGGTACGCCCACCGCGCCGACGGCGACGGCGGCTATCAGCACCCGCCGGTACTGCTGGTTCTTACGGTGCTTTCCCATGCGTGAAACCTCATTCGGTAGACGCCGGGCGCCGCCGCGCGGCTTCCTCTTGCTGGAACCCGCCTCCCGAACAGCAAAAAGACGCCCTGCGAGTCGTCATTCTTAGGACGGCCACACAAGGCGTGCAAAGAGACTGTCGTACTAATGCGCTTCGTAGACCTGTGAGCCCCTTGCCAAGGTCACGAAGGCGTGCCGACCCGGCACCAGCGGCTTTTGCCCGCTGCTGCCGGGCCGTCAGAACCCCGCATGATTTGCGAAAGCGAGGGTTCCTGGCCGACGGAGGGGCCGGTCCAGGGGACAGCATGATCCAAATGCCCGCCAAGACGGACAAAGCGCACTTGTCGTCACGGCTCGTCACCTACTAAGGGACCCCCGTAGGTCATCGGAGCCTGTGAGGGATGTCACGGAACCATCCCCTTCTCCGGCCGCTCGCGGGGCTACAGGTTCTCCGCGAAGAAGGACTTCAGACGCTCCAGCGCGGGGCCGGTGAACTTGGGCTGGTCGTACAGGTCGTAGTGGCTCGCGCCCTGGACGACGAAGATGTCCTTCTTCGCCGAGCGCGCCCGGTCGAACAGCTCGAAGCCGTCCCGGTACGAGCCGAAGCCGCCCGGCACGTCACCGACGACGATCTGCAGCGGCTGGGTCAGCAGCACCTCGGCCAGGTGGAAGGCGTCGAACGCGAAGGCGGCCTCCAGCCCCGAGAAGCGCAGCTTGTTGGGGGAGTTGGGGTGCTGCCCGCGCTCGGTGGTGTAGTAGTCGACGGCCTCCACGATGTCGACGTCGGTCATCCCGGCCTGCTCGCGCTCCGCCTCGGAGCCAGGGATGTAGCCGGTGGTCACCGGCTCCGCGCCGCGTGCCTCCGCCGTGCGCTGCCTGCCGATCGCCTCCAGCGCGTGGAGCGCCGCGTCCGGGGTGAGGTCGCCCTCGCGCATCAGGCGGCCGTAGTTGGCGCCGACCACCGTGGCCAGGGCCTTGATGCGGTGGTCGGTCATCGTGGCCTGGGCCGCGTAACCGCCGCCACCGCAGACGCCGACGACACCGATCCGCTCCTCGTCCACGTAGTCGAGGGTGACGAGGTGATCCACGGCGCAGCGGAAGTCCTCGACACGGGTGGCCGGGTCCTCCAGATACCGGGGCTCCCCGCCGCTCTCGCCCTGGTGCGACGCGTCGAAGGCCAGGGTCACATAGCCCAGCTTGGTCAGCGCCTCGGCGTAGACGGCGCCCGCGGTCTGCTCCTTGCAACTGCTGATGGGGTGGGCGCAGATGATCGCCGGGTACTTCCTGGCCGGGTCGAAGTCTTCCGGCAGACGCAGGTCCGCCGCCACGTCCCAGGTGCGGTTCTTGAACCGTACGGATTCCATGGGTACTGCTCCTCAATTGTTCCGAGAAAACCCAGAGGGCCTTTCACCTCCACACTCACCCCGGCCGGGCGCCCGCACAATGGGCCGCCCGCAGCCCCCGACCCGGTTGTCCAGGGACAATCCTGGCCCCCTCACCGTGCGGCGCTTTTCTGTGACACTCGATCCATGAGCGGTCAGCGTGACTCCAATGAGCTGGGGGAATTCCTCAAGGCCCGGCGATCCGGCATCAGCCCCAGGGAGGCCGGGCTCCCCGAGGCGGGCGCCCGGCGCCGGGTCCGGGGGCTGCGCCGCGAGGAGGTCGCCCTGCTGGCGTCCATCAGCACCGACTACTACACCCGCCTGGAGCAGGGGCGCAGGCGGGCGTCCGCACCCGTGCTGAACGCGCTCGCCGCGATCCTGCGCCTCTCCGAGGAGGAGCGGGCCTATATGTTCGAGCTGGCCGGAAAATCCCTCGCGCGGCCGCCCCGCCGTACCGTGCAGAAGACCCATCCGCAATTGCACCGGGTGCTGAACGAACTCACCACGTCCCCCGCGCTGGTCATGGGCCGCCGAATGGACATCCTCGACTGGAATCCCATGGCGGCCGCACTCCTCACCGATTTCTCGCGCATTCCGGAGAGGCACCGCAATTACGTGTGGCTCGTCTTCTCCGACCCCGCGATGCGCGAACTCCACGCCGACTGGGAACACACCGCCCGGTCCTGCGTGGCGATGCTGCGGAGGGAGGCGGGCCGCGATCCCGAGGACCAGCGGATGGCCGCGCTGGTCGGTGAACTGTCCGTACGGGACGACGACTTCCGGCGCTGGTGGGGCGACCACCGCGTCGCCGGGCTGAGCCGGGGCGACAAGGTGCTGCGGCATCCCCTGGTCGGCGAACTCACCCTCGACTGGGACGCCCTGGCCTGCGCCGGTGACCCCGACCAGCAACTCGTCGTCTGGACCGCCGAACCCGGCACCCCCTCCCACGACGGCCTGCGCATCCTGTCCTCCTGGGCGGCGGACGCCCGCCATGACACGCCGCAGGGGCGGCGCGGCGGCTCAGCCTGACACGTCCATCCGCTGGGTCCCCACGACCGCGAGCAGCCGGAGCGCCTCCTCCGAGGCCGAGCCGGGTGTGGCGGTGTAGAGGATGAGCCGCTGATCCCGGTCCGGGACGTGCAGGGCATCGCAGTTGACGGTCAGCGGGCCGACCACCGGGTGGTGGAAGGTCTTGGCCAGGGTCGGCAGCACGGACACCTCGTACTCCTCCCACAGCCGGGCGAACTCCTCGCTGCCCGCCAGGAGTTCGGTCACCAGGCCGGTCACCTCGGGGGAGTCGGGGTAGCGGGCGGAGGCCGCGCGCAACCGCTGTGCCGAGTCGCGGGCGAACTCGGCCGCGTCCGAGACGCCGTACAGCGGGGGCCCGTCCGGGGGCGAGTCGAGGAAGACGCGGCGGATCAGATTGCGGTCGCGGCGGGAGAGCGCGGAGAAGTCCTCCATCAGCGCGGCCGCCAGGTCGTTCCAGGCGAGCACCTCGCCGATCGCCGACGTGACGATGGCGGCCGTCCCCGGCAGCCGGGTCAGCAGGTCCAGGATGCTCTGCCGCACCTCGCGCGGCGGACCGGACGGCGGGGCCGGGGGCGCCCCGGCCAGGTGGTGCAGATGGTCGCGCTCGGCGTCGGTCAGCCGCAGCGCCCGCGTCAGCCCGGACAGCACCTCGCGGGACGGGCGCGGGCCACGCGCCTGCTCCAGCCGGGTGTAGTACTCGGTGGAGATGAACGCCAGTTGCGCCACCTCCTCGCGCCGCAGCCCCGGCGTACGGCGGCGCGGCCCGGCGGGCAGACCCACCTCCGCCGGGCCGATCCGCTCGCGCCTGTCACGGAGGAATGCCGCCAGTTCGTCTCGGTCCACGGCTCCAGTCTGCGCCGTTCCGGCGGGGTCAGCCAGGTACCGCCTGTGCCTGGATGAGCGGGGCCGGGCGGCGCAAGCTCGACTGTATGAACCCCACACCGACAGACACGTCCGCCACCACCGGACTGCTCCCCGGCAAGGTCGCCTTCATCACCGGCGCCGGACGCGGTATCGGCGCGGCCGCGGCCCGGCTCTTCGCCCGCGAGGGGGCGCGGGTCGTGCTCGCCGCCCGCAGCGAGGACCAGCTGAAGGCGGTCACCGACGAGATCCGGGCCGAGGGCGGCACCGCCGACTACGTGGTCTGCGACCTGGCCGACGGGGACGCGGTGCGTTCGGCCGTCGACCGCGTCGTACAACTGCACGGCCGTCTCGACATCGCCTTCAACAACGGGGCCGCCAACCAGGCGCCCGGCCCGCTGGACGAGCTGTCCGAGGACGAGTTCGACCGGCTCTACACCGTCAACCTCAAGGGGCAGTGGCTCGCCATGAACGCCGAGGTCGCGGCGATCCGCGCCACCTCCGGCAGCGGAGCCATCGTCAACAACTCCTCCGTCGGCAGCCTGCGCGGCAACCCCGAACTGCCGGGCTACGGCGCGATGAAGCGGGCCCTGAACAGCATCACCGAGTCGGCCGCCGTCACGTACGGCCCGGAGGGCATCCGCGTCAACGCCATCGCACCCGGCAACACGGCCACCGAGATGATGCGTTCCTGGGAGGAGAAGTCGCCGGGCCTCCAGGGGCGGCTCCAGGCGCATACCCCGCTGCGGCGGGACGCCCGGCCCGAGGAGATCGCGGAGGCCGCGGCCTGGCTGCTGAGCGACCGCGCCTCGTTCGTCACCGGCGCGGTGTTGCGGGTGGACGGCGGCGCCCTCACCTGAGAAGGCGGGGCGCCGTGGTCGTGGACGGTAGGAGGGTCACACCTTGCGCCACCGGGCGTTGCACCAGGAGAAGGCGCCGAACGCGACCAGGCCCAGCGCGATCAGCGCCAGCAGCCAGGGCCCGGCGGGCAGGTCGCGGAAGGAACGCAGGGTGTCGTCCATCCCCTTGGCCTTGCCCGGCTCGTGCTGGACGGCCGCGATCAGGGCGAACACCCCGGCCACCGCGAAGACGACGCCGCGCGCCGTGCCGCCGCCCACACCGAGGACGTCGACGATCTTCCGCACGGTGGGGGACATCTCGCCGGTGCGCAGATGCTTGCGGAACTTGCGCATGATGGCCCGGGCCGCGATGTACACGCCCGCCCCGATCACCACGAGCCCGGCGGCTCCGACGATCCACTGGCCGCCGGGCCACTTCATCGCCATCGCCGTCACGTCGTCGCTCTGTTTGTCCGAGGAGCCGCCGCCGCTGCCCTTCTGCCCGGCCGCGTAGGACAGCACCGAGTAGGAGACGAACGCGTAGAACACCGCGCGCACCGCGGACATCGCGCGCTTCGACGCCTTGCCGCCGTCCGGCCCGGCGCTGCCGACCACCGCCTCCGACAGCCGCCACAGCGCCATCCCGGCCAGCGCGATGCCGACGATCCACAGCATGGCGGCGCCGAACGGCTTGTCCGCCAGCTCGGCGAGGGCGCCGCCGCGGTCGGCCTGCTGCTTGCCGCCGTCACCGCCCAGGGCTATCTGCAGGGCTATGACCCCGACGAGCAGGTAGATCAGTCCACGGGCGACGAAGCCCGCCTTCGCCGCCGCGGTCATCGCCGGGCTGTCGGCCGCTCGCCGGGCCTGCCCCCGACCGCGCTGTGCCAGAACGCTTGAGTCCATGACACACCCGATGCCCCGGCGTGTCCGCGTCACGCCTGACCGGCGGCCACGTGCCAAGGTGAGCTGTGATCGACTCCGACAGCGCCACCTCCCGGCGGCGCCCGCGCCCCGGCTATCTCGCCGCGGCGGGCGTCTTCGCCGTGGGCATGATGGGCACCACGCTGCCGACCCCGCTGTACGGGCTGTACCGGGAGCGGATCGGGTTCTCCGAGCTGATCGTGACCGTGGTGTTCGCGGTCTACGCGGTCGGCGTCATCGTCGCCCTGCTGCTCGCCGGAGGCGCCTCCGACGTGCTGGGACGGCGCCCGGTGCTGATCTGCGCCCTGACGCTGTCCGCGCTCAGCGCGGTGTGCTTCCTGCTGGAGGGCGGGCTGCCGCTGCTGTACCTCGGGCGGGTGCTGTCCGGCTTCTCGGCGGGCTTGCTCAGCGGCACCGGCACGGCCGCCGTCCTCGACCTCGCGCCGCCCGAGCACCGGGGGCGGGCGGCACTGGCCGCCACCGCCGCCAACATGGGCGGGCTCGGGCTCGGCCCGCTGGTCTCCGGGCTGCTCGCCCAGTACGCGCCCCGGCCGCTGATCCTGCCGTTCGTCGTCCACCTCGGCCTGCTGGCGCTTGCGCTCGTCGTCACCCTGCTGCTCACCGAGACCGTCCACCACGAAGGCGCCCGGCCCCCGCTCCGGCCGCAGGGAATGCGGGTACCGCCCGAGGTACGCGGGGTGTTCGGCCCCTGCGCACTGGCCGCCTTCGCGGGGTTCTCCCTGCTCGGCCTGTTCACGGCCGTCGCGCCCGCCTTCCTCACCGAGACCCTCGGCGAGCACAACCTCGCGGTCACCGGCGCCGTCGTCTTCAGCGTCTTCTGCGCCTCCACCGGCGGCCAACTCCTCATGGGCCGCATCGGCGCCCGCGCCGCCCTCCCCTGGGGCTGCGCCGTACTCGCCGTCGGCCTGGTCCTGGTCGGCACCTCCCTCCTGGCGAAGTCCCTCCCCCTCCTCCTCATCGGCGCCCTCACCGGCGGCGCGGGCCAGGGCATGGCCTTCCGCGCGGGCCTCACGGCAGTGGGCGCGGCAGCTCCCGAGGAACACCGGGGCGCCACCATCTCGGCCTTCTTCGTGGTGGCGTACCTCGGCATCTCCGTCCCGGTCGTCGGCGTGGGCGCGCTGACGGTGGGTGTGGGGGTGCGCGGGGCGGGGATGGTGTTCACGGCCTGCGCGATCGTGCTGGTGATGGCGGTGGGGGCGCGGGTACGGGTGCGTCCGCCTCGGGGGCTGTAGCTCGTACTTGTCGCTACGGGGCCGAACTCTTCGGGCAGTCCGTCTCGATCTCATGGACTTCCGCGCCTGATCCGTACGTAATTGCCTCCTTCAGGGAGTTCGAAAGCATCGGATGGGCGGTGACGTTCTCCATGGAAAGCACAAGGAAGTGCCTGGCGCTGTGCTGTTCGATGATCTGGCCGATGCGCCCGACCGCGAGCGAGTTGCCCGGCTCGAACTCAATGTGGCAGAGGTCGAAGTGGTGTTGTGCCGCGTACTCGGAAAATAGCTTCTCCTGCATGGCGGTCAGTTTGTCTGTGTCCTTCGGGTCGATGCGCAGATAGGCAACGGCCTTCGGGCGCGGGGGTGTACTCATGATGCTCTACCTCGAACTCTTCTCATGGGGCGACAAGGAGTCAGCCGTTCAGGGCGAAGGCGCACCAGACGACTTTTCCGCCGGTCGGCGGGAGGTAGTAGCCCCATTCCTTGGACATGCTTTCCACCAGCTGCAGACCGCGTCCACCCTCGCTCGTGAACGACACGGCTGCGGAGCGGACCGGCGGCCGGGTGTCCGAGTCGGCCACCTCTACGAGAAGCCGCATGCGACGGTGCCGCAGGGTCAGAGCCAAACGACCCGGTGTGGCTGTTTTCGTCGCGTGCTGGACGGCATTGGTGACCAGTTCGGAAACCGCCAGGGCGGCGGAATCGACGTCATCACTCGACACCCGCCACGCATTCAGGACGTCGCGCGCGTGGCGTCGTGCCCAACGCACTGCGTCCGGCTGCGCGGCCAGTTCCAGTCGGCTGACCAGTGTTTCCTGGGGCATGGGACATTCCCTCGCAGCTCGCGGTCAGGGGTGAACTACCTGGTCAGAGCATCGAGGTTGGTACGACTGCCGCGTCATGGCACGACTGCATGGACGGGTATGCATGGGATGCATGGAAGGGCGGGCGTGGGGCGTCTACTGTCCCTAGATTGGGCGGGTACAACGCCTGTATCGCGAGTGAGGTACGACGAATGGCACCGGCTGAGGTTCGATTCTGCTCTTGCGGCACCCGGCTGGCCCGCGACAACCGCACGGAGCGGTGCTCGGCTTGCGTCCGCCGCGCGCAGGTCCAAGGCGTCGGTGAGGCACCGATCCCTCCGGCCGAATTCTGGCGACACCCTGTCATGGTGGAGGCACTGGACTCCTGGCATATGGGTCAGGTGTTCTACGCCTATCGCACGCACCCCTGGCACGGTCGAGTGCTTTCCCAAGATAGGCTGGCCGCATGGCTCGACCTCAATCAGGCACAACTCAGTCGGATCGAGAGTGGCAAGCCGCCGCAGGACCTCGCCAAGCTCATGAGATGGGCGCATAGCCTCTACGTGCCCGGAGACCTACTGTGGTTCAAGTTGCCCGATGCCAAGCAGTCCGTCTCAACCGAGGTGGTGCTTGCGAAGAATCCGAGCGAAAAGCCGAGCGCTGAGCCGGACAGGATGTCGGCCGATGTGCTGCTGCGAGTCGTTGTCCACGGCCGCACGGTTTTGATTCCGGTAGCCGCAGAGACTCTCGCAGCGAACGGGTTGGGCGAACTGCTCAACCAGTCGGTGGAAGCTGCCGTCATGGACTCCGTTGGAAGAGAAACAATGAGTGCCTTCAACCGCCGCGAGTTCTTAAAGACCGGGGTCGCCGCTGCCGTACTGCCGAGCCTCGGCCTTGACAGTGTCCTTGAAGACGCCCACCGTTGTGCGGATGGCCCCATTGTCGCGTACTTCGGCCGGGTGCTCGAAAAGGCCAAGCAAGACGACGGTGCCCTCGGCCCGAAGAAGACGCTGCCGGTCGTACTCGGCTTGCTGGACGCGCTCGAGAGCCAGGTCCGTGAGGTCAAACCGAGCGTGCGCCGTGAGTTGCTCAGCGTCGGAGCCGAGGGCGCGGAATTCGCCGGGTGGCTGTACCGGGACATCCAACAGCCGCAAGCGGCCGTGGCCTGGTACGACCGCGCCATGGAGTGGGCGCAGGAGGCCGACGACGCCTCCATGCAGGGCTACGTGCTTCTCAAGAAGTCCCAGATGGCCTACGACGAGCGAGATGCCCTCCGAGTACTCACCCTGGCCCAGGCCGCCGGACACGCGAGGTGGCAGCTTCCCGCCCGTGTGCAGGCGGAGGTGACGCAGCAGGAGGCGCTCGGCCGCGCCATGCTCGGTGACCCACTGGACGTCGTACGCGGCCAGTTGGACACCGCCGCGACCCTCCTGGCGAGCGCTTCCGACGATGACCCCGAAGCGCTCGGGGCCTACTTCAACGGGCACACCCGCTTGCTCCGCGACGCCATCACCCTCACCGAGGCGGGTAAGCCGAACCGGACTGTGGACCTGTTCGGCGAGGTGCTGAGCGCCAACGCCATGTCCCACCGCGATACGGGGTTCTTCAATGCGCGGCGGGCGGCGGCCCTGGCGCTCAGTGGTGAACCGGACGAGGCCGCGAAGATCGGCACGGATTCCGCGTCGGTGGCCTACGAGGTGAAGTCGGAACGGACCGTACGTGTTCTCGGGGAGGTCTTGCACAGTCTGGACCGGTGGCGCAGCCGACCAGCGGTACGCGAACTCCGCGACGTGCTCAACTCGGTCGGTTGATCCATTCGGTCACCGTACGAATGACGAACGCCTGGTACTCCTGACTCTTCGGCTCCCGGTACTGCGGGTCATCGTGTACGGCGAAGCCGTGCTGCGCGCCTTCCACCGGCACGAGCCGCACGGGCGCGGTGAAGCGCGGCACGGCATCACGGGAGGACTCGAACGGCACCAGCGTGTCGGCCGTGCCGTGCACGATGAGCGTGGGCGCCTGCACTTCTTCCAGGACTTCGTGCGGCTTGAGCCAGAACACCTCATTCAGCATTGGGCGGCCGTGGCGGAGGGTGGGAGTGAACTGGATCGCGCCGCGCTCGGTGAGTTCCGCGGCCGCCTCGTCACTGATGACATCATCCGTCCAGTAGTCCCGGCTGTCGATGGTCCGGCGCTTGTAGTCGAGTTGCGGATTGAAGAGCACCAACCCGCCGATCTCGTCGGGCCGCTTGGCCGCGTAATACGCGCAGATACCGCCGCCGAAGCTCGCTCCGAGGAGGGTGAGCTGCTGGACTCCGGTCTCATTCCGTAGATAAGCCAGCATGACGCGGATGTCGTTGAGGATCATGGAGAGCGTGAGTTCTTCCTGCCGTCCTTCGCTCTCGCCGTGTGCCCGGAGGTCGAAGCGGAGGCTGGCGATGCCCGCCTCCGCGAGGCCATTCGCAAGCCGAGTGAAGAACCCGCCTTCTTCCCGAGTGACCCCACCGCCGTGCACCAGGAGCACAGCACGGGTGGCCTGTGTACGAGGTTGCTCCAGGGTGCCCGCGAGGTGCAGACCGTCAAAGGTGCGTACCGTCACGCTGTCAGTCGCCATGCGGGCAAGCGTAAATCGGGTGTGACTGCCAATAGCTCGGCTTCGCGCCCCAAGGCGCTGGACGAGACACGCGCGCGAAAGGGGTCGGCAGTCGTGGAGGAGATACCGGAGTGCGGCATCGCGGGGGAGGCGACCTTGCTCGTTCCCGCCACGGAGGAGCATCTGCCGCTGCTCGCACGGTGGTTCGCAGACCCCGAGTTCGTCCGCGAGTGGGGCGGGCAGCCGCTCGGGCGCGAGGAAGTGGCCGCGAAGTACATCGGGAGACGGCGGCCCGCAGTGGTCTCGTTGCTGGTCCTCACGGGTGTGGAGCCCGTGGGTTACGCCCAGTACGTCGCCGCCGGGCCGCACGATGGCGGCATTGACATGGTGCTCGCGCCCCACGCCCAGGGGCGGGGATACGGTCCTGACGCCGCCCGCGCCCTCGTCCGGCACCTGCATACCTGCGTGGGATGGGACCGCGTGACCGTCGATCCTGAAGCGTCCAATCGCCGTGCCGTCAGGGCGTGGAGCAAGGCGGGTTTTCGCCCGGTCGGCCCACGGGGGAGCCGGTTGCTGATGGAATGCGGGCGTCCCGTAGATCGAACGAGCACCGGGTGAGGGGATGAGTGCGACTCACCGCTGAGGCGTCGGCCCCGCCTCGCGTACCGTCGTCGTCACCCTCACCTGGCAAGGCGTGCGCGGGGTCGAGGCGAAGCCGAAGCGGACCGGAGGGTCGACCGGGGCGAGCGGGCCCAGGTCTCGGCCGTCGAGGACGGTGGTCGCGGAGGTGAGCCGGTGCAGATCGTGGGCGCCGTACCACTCGTACCGGCCGCCTCCGGCGGAGCCCCGCGTGGGTACGCCCAGCAGCAGCCGGGAGACGGGATCGGTCACGGCGGCGAGGGCGGGGCGGGAGACCAGGGGCCCGGCGACATGGAGCAGGGTGCCCAGCGGTCCCCGGCGGCCGACGGTGAAGGTGAGGTCGAGCGCCGCGCCTGCGGTCACGGTCCAGTGCGCCCCGGCGATCCGCACCCGCACGGGCACGAGCCGGACCTCGTCGAAGGAGTACGTCCCCGCGATGAAGTCGGCCACCTGCCGGGTCGGCGCCAGCAGGACGCGGTGACCGTCCGCCCGCTCCACCATCACGTCGCTGAAGGGGCCGAAGGGGGTCCGGGGCCAGTGGCCCAGGACCAGGCGGGTGCCGGAGGCCGTGCCGATGCCGGTGATCCAGCCGTCGAAGCGGAGGTCGACGGAGTCGCGCGGGGGTGGGGGCGGGGCGTCGCGGCCGGGGGGCATCACGTGCGACGGATGCCCCTGGCACGAAGCGGTGAAACAGGTCAGACGCCCGATGGGGTGGCCCGCGACAGGATCTCGGCGGCGACCGCCAGCGCCTCGGCGCGGTCCTCGGGGACGAGGCCGATGCGGGTGCGGCGGTCCAGGAGGTCGGACGGGTCGAGGGCGCCCTCGTGGCGGGCGGCCCAGAGGAGTTCCGCGCGGGTGACCGGGTGGCCGGGGAGTACCGGCTCGGCGAGCGTCGGGTCCTGCTCGGCCAGAGCCTGCACCGCCAGCGCCTCGGTGCCGTAGCGGCGGACCAGGCGGGCGGGGGCGGGGAGGTCGCGGAGGCGCTCCGGGGCGGCGGCGCCGACCAGGGGGAGTGCGGCGGTGGGGGAGGGGGCGGAGGTCAGGCCGCACGCGTCCACGGCGTCCTGTGCCATCCGCCGGTACGTCGTGAGCTTGCCGCCGACCACGGTGACCACCCCGTCCGCCGAGGTCAGCACCGCGTGCCGCCGCGAGATGTCCGACGTGCGCACCGAGCCGGGCGCGCCCGGCACCGACGTGTCCAGCAGCGGGCGCAGCCCCGCGAACGCGCCGTCCACCTCGTCCCGGCGCACCGGCGCGTCCAGCACCGAGCCCAGCACGTCCAGCAGGAAGCCGATGTCCGTCTCCGGTACCTCGGGCACGTCCGGGATCGCGCCCTCGACCGGCTCGTCGGTGAGGCCCACATAGGTGCGGCCGTCGCCCTGCGGGAGCACCAGCACGAAGCGGTTGGTCTCGCCGGGCACCGGTATGTGCAGGCCCGCCGGGAGCGCGCCCAGGCGCTCGGAGCGCAGTACGAGGTGGGTGCCGCGGGAGGGGCGTACGCGGAAGCCGTCCACCAGGCCCCCGGCCCATACGCCGGTCGCGTTGACGACGGCACGCGCCCGTATCTCCCCTTCCTCGCCGGTGAGTTCGTCCCGGAAGCGGGCCCCGGTGCGGCCGAGCGACAGAGCGCGGACGCGGGTGAGGACCCGGGCTCCGTGTGCGGCGGCGGTGCGGGCCAGGGCGGTGACCAGGCGGGCGTCGTCGGTCACCTTGCCGTCCCAGGACAGCAGGCCGCCGCGCAGCCCGGTCGCGCGCACCGAGGGCGCGAGGTGCCGGGCCTCGGCCGCCGTCAGCCTGCGCGGCACCGGCAGCACCTGGCGCGGGGTGCGGGCGGCCAGCCGGAGCATGTCCCCGGCCCGGAACCCCGCCCACGCCAGCGACGCCTGCGCCCGTGACACCAGCGGGGTCAGCGGCAGGACGAAGGGCTGCGCGGCGACCAGATGAGGTGCCGTGCGTGTCATCAGCACGCCCCGCTCGACCGCGCTCTCGTGCGCCACGTCGAACTGCCCGGCCGCCAGATAGCGCAGGCCCCCGTGGATCAGCTTGGAACTCCAGCGGGAGGTACCGAAGGCCAGGTCGTGGGCGTCGATCGCGACCACGTCCAGACCGCGCGCCGCCGCGTCCAGGGCGACCCCCGCACCCGTCGCGCCGAGGCCCACCACCAGCAGGTCGGCCGTGCCGCCCCCGGCCGCCCTGGCCAGCTCGCGGGAGCGGCGCGCGGCGCCGAGCGACGAACCCGGCGTGGCCGTACGGTCTGCGCGGTCGCGGATGCTCATGGGGTGAGGGTCCTTTCCAGAAGGGTGCGCAGCTCGCCCAGGAAGGCGGCGGCGTCCAGCTCGGGGTCGTCCTCGTCGGTCATGGTGCGCAGCGACAGCGCGAAGGACTGCACCAGCAACAGCACGGCGCGGGCCTGCCGTTCGGGATGCGTCACGCGCACCGAGCCGTCCGCGTGACCCTCGCGCAGGGCGTCGCTCAGCAGCGTCAGCAGGGCCTCCTGGGTGGCGCCGCGCCGGTCGAGGACGTAGGGGAGCAGCAGCTCGGGGTCGACGTCCAGGATCTTGTGGAACAGAGGGTGGTCGCGGAACTCGGTGACGCCCGCGACCAGTCCGGTCACGATTCGGGCGCGGGTATGTGGGCCCTCCGACGCCTCGGGCATCGCGCGGGTGGCCACGGCGAGCCACTCGCGGGTCATCAAGTCGCCCACCAGCGTGCGCAGATCGGGCCAGCGCCGGTACAGCGTCATCCGGGAGACCCCGGCGCGGCGGGCCACGTCGGCGAGCGTGGTGCGGCGGACACCTACGGCCAGGACGCAGTCGCGCACCGCGTCGAGCACGGTGTCGGCGTCCGAACGGTTGTGACGGATGGACGTCATGTGTAACAGTGTAACGCCCCGGCGGCCGGGGCGAGATGGCGCCGCACACACCGAACCGACTGGGTGAGGACGACCGTTCGATGGACATGCTGTGGAACGGCTGGGGCGACCCGGCGAAGGCGGCCCCCCTGCCCGACGCGGTGGCCGGACTCCTGCACGACTTGCTCGGCGTCCGCCCGAGCCCCTCAACTCCTCTCGCGCTGACCGACCTTGAGCTGCCCGAGCCCACGCTCTCCCCGGCCGTCCTCAAGGACCTCGCCGCCGCGGTAGACCATGTCCGCACCGACACCGAGAGCCGCGTCCGCCACACCCGCGGCAAGTCCACGCCCGACCTGCTCCGCATCCGTGCGGGCGACCTCACCGACGTACCGCAGGCCGTCGTCCTGCCCGCCTCCCACGAGGAGGTGCTCGCCGTGCTGCGGGCCTGCGCCGCGCACGCGGTGGCGGTCGTGCCGTTCGGCGGCGGCACCAGCGTCGTCGGTGGACTCGCCCCCGAACAAAGGGAGTTCATCGCCCTCGACCTGCGCCGGATGGACGCCCTGCTCGACCTCGACCCGGTCTCCCGCACCGCCGTCCTCCAGCCGGGCCTGCGCGGTCCGCAGGCCGAAGCGCTGCTCGCCGCACAGGGGTTCACGCTCGGCCACTTCCCGCAGTCCTTCGAGTGGGCCACCGTCGGGGGCTTCGCCGCCGCCCGCTCCAGCGGCCAGGCGTCCGCCGGGTACGGCCGCTTCGACGAGATGGTCCTCGGCCTCACCCTCGCCACCCCCGAGGGCACCATCGAGACCGGCCGCGCCCCGCGCTCCGCCGCCGGACCCGACCTGCGCCAGCTGATCCTGGGCTCCGAGGGCGCCTTCGGCGTCATCACCTCCGTCACCGTCCGGGTGAGGCCCCAGCCCGAGCAACGCCTTTACGAGGGCTGGCGGTTCGCCACCTTCGCCGAAGGCGCCGCCGCGCTGCGCAGGCTCGCCCAGGACGGGCCCCGGCCCACCGTGCTCCGGCTCTCCGACGAGACCGAGACCCTGGTCGGCCTCGCCCAGCCCGACGCCATCGGCGCCGCCCTGGCCGACGGCGGCACCGGCTGCCTCGCCGTCACCGGCTACGAGGGCACCGAGGCCGACACCGCCCGGCGCCGCGAGGAGGCCGCCGCCGTCCTCCGGGAGTGCGGCGGCACCCTCGTCGGCACCCAACCCGGCGAACGCTGGGCCCACGGCCGCTACGAAGCGCCCTACCTCCGTGACGCCCTCCTCGACGCCGGTGCCTTCGCCGAGACCCTGGAGACCGCCGCGTTCTGGTCCCGGATACCCGAGCTGTACACCGCCGTACGCACCGCCCTCACCGACACCCTCACCGGCGCCGGCACCCCGCCCCTGGTCATGTGCCACATCTCCCACGTGTACGAGAACGGCGCCTCCCTCTACTTCACCGTCGTCAGCGCCCAGGGCGAGGACCCCCTCACCCACTGGACCCCGGCCAAGCACGCGGCCAACGAGGCGATCCTCGCGGCGGGCGGCACCATCTCCCACCACCACGGCGTCGGCACCGACCACCGCGACTGGTACGTCCGTGAGGCCGGACCCCTCGCCGTCGACGCGCTGCGTGCCGTCAAGGCCCGCCTCGACCCCGCCGGGCTGCTCAACCCCGGCGTCCTGCTCCCCACCGACTGACCGCGCCCGGAGGCACACCGATGCGAGAGTTCACCGCCGTGGTCAACCCGACCGCGGGCGCCTCCACCGGGGCCGCCACGCTGCTCCAGGTGGCCCGGCACCTCCGCGAGGCGGGCGCCACCCTGGAGACCGAGTACAGCCACAGCCTCGCCCACGCCCGCGAGACCGCCCTGCGCGCCGGGGAGAGCGGCCGGGTCGTCCTCGCGGTCGGCGGCGACGGCATGGCCGGGGGCATCGGGGGAGCGCTCAGCGGCACCGGAGCCGTGCTCGGCCTCGTACCCGCCGGACGCGGCAACGACTTCGCCCGCGCCCTCGGCCTGCCCGCCGACCCCGCCGCCCTCGCCGAGATCCTGCTGCACGCCGCGCCCCGGCACGTCGACACCATCGAGGTCGAGTCCGCCGTCCACCCGCGCACCGTCGTCCTCGGCAGCGTGTACGCCGGGGTCGACGCCCTCGCCAACCGGTACGCCAACCAGTCCCGGCTGCTGCGCGGCGCCGCCTCCTACTACGCGGGCGGACTGCGCGCCGTGGCGACCTGGCGCACCGCCGACTACCGGATCACCGTCGACGGCGAGGAACAGCGGCACCGCGGCTACACCGTCGTCGCCGCCAACTCGCCCTACTACGGCTTCGGCCGCGCCGTCGCCCCCGCCGCCGAACTCGACGACGGCCTCCTCGACATCGTGCTGATCCGCGAGGCCCCGCGTCGCCTGTTCTTCGCCCTCATGAACGAGCTGAAGACCGGCGCCCACGTGCACCGCCCCGAGGTACGCGTGCTGCGCGGCCGGGAGCTGCGCATCGAGGCCGACCGTCCCGTGCCCTACGGCGCCGACGGCGAGGTGGAGGCCGCGCTGCCCGTCACCGTGCGGGTCCGCCCCGCCGACCTCGCCGTGCTGTGCCCGTCACCGGGCCCGCGGGGAACGAAGCGGTAACGTCTTGCAACCGCGCCCGCGTCGACAAGGTCTGGACCGGCATGAAGATCTCTTTCCTGCTCCACAGCGCGTACCCGATCGGAGGGACGATCACCACGACCTTCAATCAGGCCGGGGCACTCGCCGAGCGCCATGACGTGGAGATCGTCTCCGTGTTCCGGAACCGGGAGCGCCCGCAGCTCACCCTGGACCCCCGCGTCCGGCTGCGGTCGCTGATCGATCTGCGCGAGGAGCAGGACCACCCGGCCCACCGCGAACCCGCGCGGGTCTTCCCCGCCGTCGAAGGACGGCACTCCGACTACAGCAGGCTGAGCGACGAGCGGATCGCCGAACACCTGGCCACCACGGACGCCGAGGTCGTCATCGGCACCCGGCCCGGACTGAACGTGCACCTCGCCCGCCAGGCGCCCGACCATGTGCTGCGCGTCGGCCAGGAACACCTGACCTGGGGTCACCACTCGCCGCGGCTGCGCACCGTGCTGCGCCGCGCGTACCGCCGTCTCGACCTGCTCACCACCGTCTCCGAGGCGGACGCGCGCGCCTACCGGCGCGGCGCGTGGCTGCCCGGCGTCCGTGTCGAGGCCGTGCCCAACAGCGTGCCCGAGCCCGAGCTGCCGCCCTCGGACGGCCGCACCCAACTGATCGTCGCCGCGGGCAGGCTCGTCCCGATGAAGGACTACGAGACCCTGATCCGCGGCTTCGCGCACGTCGCCGCCGCCCACCCCGACTGGCGGCTGCGCATCTACGGCAGAGGCCAGGAGCGTGACCGGCTGCGCGCCCTCATCGAACGGCTCGGCCTCAGCGACAGCGCCTTCCTGATGGGCGCCGCCGTGCCCATGGAGGCCGAGTGGGTCAAGGCGTCCATCGCCACGGTCTCCTCCAACTTCGAACCCTTCGGCATGACCATCGTCGAGGCGATGCGCTGCGGGCTGCCCGTCGTCAGCACCGACTGCGCCCACGGACCCGGCGAGATCATCCAGGACGGCGTCGACGGACGGCTCGTCCCGGTCGGTGACGCCGACGCCTTCGGCGCCGCCCTGCTGGAGCTGGTCCGCGACGACGAACGCCGCCGCACCATGGGCAAGGCCGCCCTGGAGAACTCCCGCCGCTTCGCCCCCGACACCGTCGTGGCAGGCGCCGAACGCCTGCTGGCCGACGCCCTCGCCGCCAAGACGGCCGGCCGCCGCCCCGCCCGCGCACCCGGGGCCGCACGCCGCCGCCTGACGGCAGGCGGCCAGAGCGCCCACGACCTCGCGTACACGGCCGCCTCCGCCGCGGTGCGCACCGTGCGCGGGTGGCGGCGATGAGCACGACCAGCGACAAGGAGCCCCGCGTGATCCGCGTGACCTGTGTGGCGGACGCCGACGGCCGCCTCACCTTCGACCTGCCCCTGCCCGCGCCGGACGGCCGCCCCCACCTGCTGCTCAAGGCCAGGCCCCGCAAGGGCGTGGCCGACCCCGCCGTACGCCGTCTCCCGCTCGAAGCCACGGGCGACGGCCGGAGCCGTGCCGTGCTGGAGCCGCTGCCCGTGCTGGAGGAGGGGCGCTGGGACGCCTTCCTGGTCCGCGAACCGGACGGCGAACCCGAGCGGTTGGGGTCCGGCCCGCTGGATCTGCGGGTCCTGGTCGACGGCGCCCGTATCGACCGGCCGTCCCCGGTGGCGGTCCGCATCCCCTACCGGGCGCAGGACGGCTTCCTCGCCCTGCGCACCTGGCTGCGTCCCGCGCACGCGGAGACCGACCGGATCGAGGTCGCCGACCGCGCCACCACCGTCACCGCCCGCCTGCACGGCACCGAGGCGGGCGAAGACGCCGTCGTCCGGCTGCGGGGGCGGGAGAGCGGCGCGGAGCGCACCGTCCGCGCGAGCACCGACGGCGACGGCCGGGACTTCCGCTTCACCGTCGACCACGCCGAACTCACCGGCGGCGACGGCGCGGGCGTCCGCTACTGGGACGTGGACGTGCTGCCCGCCACCGGCGCGGCCCCCGTCCGGGTGGGCCGCGTCCTGGACGACGTGGCGGACCGCAAGCACTCCTTCGTCTACCCGGCGAGGAAAACCGGCGGCCGCCTCGTACGCCTCTACTACACGGTCGACAACGACCTCGCCTTCGAGGTAACCACCCCCGGCTGAGCCCGGCTACGGCAGGGTGCGGCACAGCAGCGCCGCCGGACCCTGCCGGGCACCCAGCCGCGTGGTGAACGCGATCCCGGCCGCGTACTCGTTCACCTGGCACTGGCCCTTGTACGCGCCCTGGGCGAACTCGCCGCCCACGCCGTCCGGGGGCCGGTTGTCCGAGCGGTCGAACCACACGGTCCGCCCGCTGCCCGCGAGCGCCGTCCGGCCCGGTGCGCACAGCGCCGCCGACACCCGCTCGCCCCGCAGGGAGTAGCCGATCAGGAACGCGCCCGACGGACACTGGAACTTGGTGTAGCCGCCCGCCCAGTCGCCGCCGGAGACGAACCGCTCGTCCTTGACGACGCTCTGCGCCCCGTCCGCCGCACGCAGATCGGCCGCACCCGCGTCCGTGCACAGCCCGCGCCCGCCGGTGCTGCTCAGCCCGGCCAGCCGCAGCCCGTCCGGGCAGGCCGCCTTGTACGCGCCCGCGTCCCAGTCGCCGGTGCCGCGCACCCGCAGCGACTCCACCGCGTCCCCGTGGTCGGTGTTCAGCATCTTCCACACGGCGGCCGTCGGCACCGCACCCGACTTCCCCGGTGTGTCCATCAGGTGCCGCCAGGCGGTGGCCCGCCAGTCGCCGGAGTCGAGGAGCCCGGAGCGTCGGCCGCCCTCGTCGTAGCGCAGCAGCGCCCAGTCGTCGTGCCCGTCGAAGCCGACCAGCGGCCAGTACGCGAAGTCGGCGTCGTGGTCGGTGAAGTAGTCGGTGATGTTGCCGAACCAGGCGCGGGTCGCCGGGTTGGTCTCCCCGGCACCGGCGCCGAACTCACTGATCCACACCGGCGCGGTGTAGTGGCGGCCGGACTCCTCCACGAAGAACGCCTCGTCGGTGAGGGCCGCGTTCAACTCGTCGCGGGACAGGTCCTGGTAGCGGGCGTCGTGCGTCTCGCCGATCCCCGTGGCGCCGCTGTGCCGGGGGCCGGTGTAGCCGTAGAAGTGGGCCGAGTAGACCAGCTTGTGGGAGTCGACCAGGGTGTGCGAGAGGGTGCGGGCCGGGCTCAACTGCGGGCGGCCGTGCGGGAGTCCGTCGACCGGGAGGCCGGTCCAGTTGATGCCCTCGATCACGATGAGCAGCCTGGGGTTGGCCTCGGTGAGGATGCGGTCGCCCGCCGTCTGGGCCGCCGCGTACCAGTCGTGCGCGTCGCCCAGGCCCCAGTTGGGGTCGTCCAGGATGTCCCGGCGGACCTCGTTGTACAGATCGGCGCCGACCACGCCGGGCACGGAGGCGTAGCGGCGGGCCATGAACACCCAGTCGTCGGCCCACTGCCCGGTGGACTGGCCGCTGTTCCAGCGTTCGTTGCCGTCGATGCCGCAGCACCAGCGGGAGGTGTTGGTGTGGTTGTTCAGGATCACCGCGAACCCGGCCTGGCTGAGCGCGTCCACCACCGCGTCGTACACCTGGAGCGGGGTCCTGCCGCGCAACTGCGGGTTGGCGGCGACCGCCGCGTCCGGGACGGGGGTCGTGCGGTGGACCAGCTCGTTGGAGAACGGGAGCCGGATGGTGTTCACGCCCAACTCCCGGAAGTCGGAGAGCAGTCGGGCGATCGGCACGCGGTCCAGTCCGAGCGGGATGTCGTGCGCGTTCTGGCCCGCGTGGTGGTTCGCCGGGTCGTCCACGCTGCCGCTGCCGGTCCAGGAGCCCTGTGCACCGTCCCAGTTGGCCGCCTTCAGCCGGAACCGCTTCCCCCGGCTGTCCACGATGTACCGGCCCCGCGTCGACAGCGGGGCCGACCAGTCGGCGGCCGCCTGCGTGGCGGAGTGCGCGACCGGCGCCGGTGCCGGGACCGGTGCGGCGTGTGCCGTGATGGTCATGCTGGAGGCGAGCAGCAGTCCGGCGGCGGTGGCGGCCAGACGCAGGGAACGGGGAGCGGTCGGCATGGAGGCGGCCCTCGGCTGTGATGGGGGGGGTGGGAGCGCGGGAATGCGTGGAGCGCAGTGTCCACCACGCCGCACCCGTCACGGAAGGCGCCCGGCGGTCGATCCCGTCACATCCGTTCACACCCCAACTCTCATGCGTGGACGGCCAGTTCGGCCCAGATGGTCTTGCCCCGGTGCTCCCGCCGGGTGCCCCAGCGCTCGGTGAGCTGGGAGGTGATGGTCAGACCGCGGCCGTGCTCGTCGTCGTCCTCGGCCTGCCGCAGCTGTGGGGCCGTGCTGCTGTCGTCGGTGACCTCGATGATCAGTGCCTCGTCCCGGACCAGCCGCAGCCGGATCGGCCCCTCGGAGTAGCGGACCGCGTTGGTGACCAGCTCGCTGACCACCAGGGTCGCGGTGAACGCCAGGTCCCCCAGTTGCCAGTGCCCGAGCCGCTCGTCGGTGCGCTCGCGGGCCAGCGAGACCGCCTGCGGCTCGTTCGGCAGCGACCACGACGCCACCTTGTCCGCGCCCAGGGTGAGCGTGCGGGCGACCAGCAGCACCCCGTCGTCGGCCGGGTGATGTGGCGCGAGGTCGTGCAGCAGGGCGTCGCAGATGTCCGGCAGCGGCCGGTCCCGTGGCTGCAACGCGCTGTTCAGCCGGGTCAGTTGGTCCCCGGATTCGGGGCTCGCGTCCCGCAGCAGCACCGGGTTGCACAGCACCATCAGCGTGCCCTCGGGTACGTCGAAGTGTCCCGCGCGATAGCGCGGCGTGCCCCGGCCCAGCGCCGGGCCGACCGGCACCTGCGCGAAGGCCACGGGCTCGTCCGGCCGGGCCACGGCGGGCGGCGGATGGCCCGCGCTGGCCACCGTGCACCGGCGCGCCACCGGGTCGTAGACCGCGTACAGACACGAGGTGCCCGCGCGCAGGCTGTCCAGGGACTCGTCCGGGTGCCGCGACTCCTCCGCGTCCAGTCGGCCCACCAGGTCGTGCAGCCGCTCCAGCAGCTCCTCGGGCGGCAGGTCGAGCGAGGCCAGCGCGCCGATCGCGGCCCGCAGACCGCCCATCGTGACGGCGGCCCGGATGCCCCGCGTGGGCGGCTCCCCGACGACCAGCGCCACCCGCGCCCCGGACAGCGGGATGATGTCGAACCAGTCCCCGCTGGTGCTGCTCGGCAGATAGCTGTGCGCCGTGGCCACCGCGCTGTGCCCCGGCACATGCGCCGGGCGCAGACTGAGCTGGAGGATACGGGCCACCGAGCGCTCCCGCGTGTACAGGCGCGCGTTGTCCAGACACAGCGCGGTGTGCCGGGTCAGCTCGGTCGCCAGCCGCAGATCGTCCTCGGAGAAGGGCGCCGTGCCCCGGCCCCGGTAGAAACGCGCCAGGCCCAGCACCCCGCCCCGCGCGGCCAGCGGCACCGCCATCTTCGAGTGCGCGCCGTTCGCCTGGGCGACCTCCTGCCCACCGCGCCGCGCGGGCCCGTTCACCGGCTTCTCGTGGTCGGTGAGGAGCACCGGGCGCCCCTCGGTCAGCACCTCCTTGTACTGGGAGGTGAGCCCCGGTTCCATCACGCAGCCGACCCCCACCGTCCGGTTCCCGTTCGCCGCGCGCACCGACCGGTACCCGGCGCAGCGCAGCAGCAGATCGTGGCCGAGCGACCCCACATCCGGCACATCGCCCCGCAGCACCGCGTCCAGCACGTCGATCACCACCGTGTCGGCCAGGTCGGGCACGCTGATGTCCGCCAGCTCCTGCGCGGTGCGCACCGTGTCGAGGCTGGTGCCGATCCGGGCGCTCGCCTCCCGCAGCACGCTCAGCCGGACCTGCGCCCGGTGCCGCTCGGTGGCGTCCACGACGCTGAGCGCCACCCCCGGCCGCCCGCCGTGCGCGTCCCGCAGCCGGAACGCGGACAGCGCCAGCACCCGGTCCGGCGCGTCCGGCGTGGCCCCGCCCGCCACCTCCACGTCCCGCTGGGGCTCCCCGGTGGCCAGCACCTCGCGCAGCATGGTCTCCACCGGCTCCTGGTGCAGTCCGGCCGCCCAGTCCCGGAACGGCTGCCCGAGCGCCCCGCCCAGCGGCAGCGCGCCGAAGTCCCCGGCCGCGTCGTTGAAGCCCACCAGCCGCAGCGTGCCGTCGAGCACGTACAGCGGGTGCGGCGAGTCGGCGAACAACGCGTCGAGCACGGCCCTGTCCAGGTCACGGCCCCGGTCCGCGGTCCTGTTCTGCGATGTGTCCACCCCTCCAGACTGCGCCCGCGAGCGGCGCCATGTCGTGCCGACCGGCCCCCGCCCCGGTGCCGCCCGGCCCCGCCCCGCACCGTTCGTGCGCTGGGGCCATCTGTGCCAAGCTCGACACATGACTCCCGCGAACACGACCGGCAACGAGGGCACCACGCTGTACTACGGCGACCTGTCCGCGCCGCACGTGCTCCAGGTCTTCCTGGAGATGCGCGACCGTGCCTCCGCCCGTATGGCCAAGACGCTCCTGGACACCATCCAGAAGGGCGCCGACGACGGAAAGTACGCGGTGAAGTTCCACTTCGCCGGGACGATGGACAACACCGTGGGCGGCAACGGCGACCAGAAGGCGCTCAGCGCGCTGGCCGCCGCGAGCGACGAGGGGCAGAAGCAGTTCATCGAGTACCTCGGCGCCCTCTTCGACCACCAGCCCTTCCCGCCCGCGGAGGACAAGTTCTCCGAAGGCTCGGTGCTGCTGTCGGTCGCCGGTGACGTGGACGGCCTGCGCTCCGCCGACTTCGACCACAAGATCTCCGACGAGACCTATCTGACCTGGGCCGGGGAGTCCATCGCCACCTTCGAGACCTTCGGCCTGCCCGGCACCCCGGCCGTCTGGTACGACAAGGACAACATCCCCGTCACCACGGTCGAGGGCGAAGTGGACACCGACCCGCAGAAGTTCCTCGCCGCGATCAAGACGTCCTGACCGCACCGGATGCGCGGCCCGGCCGCTGGGTAGGGAACGACCGTCCGGCCATCGGGCCGGGCGGTCGACACGCGCGCGGAGAGGGGACGGGGCGATGACTTCCGAGCAGGAGGCCGGTGGCCGGGTGCTGGCGGTCGCGGTGTACGACGGACGGCTGCTGCTGGTGAGCCAGGGGGACGACGCCCCCTGGACGCTGCCCTCCGGCACCGCCGAACCGGCCGAGACACCGGGCGCGACGGCCGAGCGCGTTGTGTACGAACTCACCGGCTACCTCGTCGACGGCACCGAACCGCTCGGCCCGCCGCACGGCGAGTCCCCGGACGCCGTCCCGGCCGTGGTGTGCCAGCTGCTCACCGACTCGCCGTCCGGCGGGGCCTCGCTGCCGCCCGAGCAGATCCGCTGGGTCGCCTTCGCGGACGCCGAGCGGGACGCGCTGCCGTCCGCCGTGCGCGCCTACCTCCAGGGCCACAGCCCCGTCTGACCAGCCCGGCGGGCGGTACGGAGCAACCCCCCCCCGTACCGCCCCTTCAGCCGTGCGGTCTCACTCGGCGGGGGTCTTCTCCGCCTCGCCCGGCTCCGGGTGACGCACACTCAGGTGCAGCGAGTCGTCCCGCACGTCTGCGACGATCGTGTCGCCCTTCTCGACGCCGCCGGACAGCACCAGCTCCGCGATCCGGTTGTCCAGCTCGGTCTGGATCGTGCGGCGCAGCGGACGCGCGCCGAACTCCGGCTTGTAGCCGTGCGCCACCAGCAGCTTCTTCGCCGCCTCGGTGACCTCCAGACCGATGCCCTGGGCCCGCACCCGCTTGGCGCTGCGGGCCAGCAGCAGGTCGATGATGTGCCCGAGGTTCTGCTCGCTGAGCGCGTGGAAGACGATCGTCTCGTCGATCCGGTTCAGGAACTCCGGCGGGAAGTGCCCCTGGAGCACCGACTCCAGCTCGCCCCGGATCTCGTCCACCCTGCCCTGGTGGGCCAGGATCAGCTGCGAGCCGATGTTGCTCGTCAGGATGACCACCGTGTTGCGGAAGTCCACGGTACGGCCCTGCGAGTCGGTCAGCCGACCGTCGTCCAGCACCTGGAGCAGCGTGTGGAAGACATCCGGGTGCGCCTTCTCCACCTCGTCGAACAGCACCACGCTGTAAGGCTGGCGGCGCACCTTCTCGGTGAGCTGGCCCGCCTCGTCGTAGCCGACGTAGCCGGGCGGGGAGCCGACCAGGCGGGACACCGTGTGCTTCTCCTGGAACTCGCTCATGTCGAACCGGATCAGCCGGTCCTCGTCACCGAAGAGCAGCTCCGCGAGCGCCTTCGCCAGCTCCGTCTTGCCGACGCCCGTCGGACCGAGGAAGAGGAAGGAGCCCACCGGACGGTCCGGGTCGCCCATGCCCGCCCGGTTGCGGCGCACCGCCTGGGCGATGGCGAGGACCGCCTCGTCCTGGCCGACGACGCGGTCGTGCAGCGCGTCCTCCAGCTTGAGCAGGCGCTCCTTCTCGCTCTCGGTCAGCTGCGCCACCGGGATGCCGGTGCGGCGGGAGACGATCTCCGCGATGTCGTTCTCGGTGACCGCGACCACGCCCTCGCGGCGCTCCTCGATCTGCGCGAGTTCGGTCTCGATCCCGGCGATGTGGTGCTTGAGTTCCTTGGCGCGGTCGAACTCCTCGGTGGCGACCGCCTCGTCCTTCTCCCGGTTCAGCCGGGCGAGGGAGTCCTCGCGGTCCTGCACCTCCTTGGACTTGCCGCGCGAGCGCAGCCGCACCCGCGCACCGGCCTGGTCCAGCAGGTCGATCGCCTTGTCGGGCAGGAACCGGTCCGCGATGTACCGGTCCGACAGCTCGGCCGCCGCGACCAGCGCCGCGTCGCTGAACCGGACCTGGTGGTGTGCCTCGTACGCGTCCCGCAGGCCCTCCAGGATCTGGACGGTCTCCTCTACGCTGGGCTCGGGCACCTTCACCGGCTGGAAACGGCGCTCCAGCGCGGAGTCCTTCTCCACGTACTTGCGGTACTCGTCCAGCGTGGTGGCGCCGACGACATGCAGCTCGCCGCGGGCCAGCGCGGGCTTGAGGATGTTCCCGGCGTCCATCGAGCCCTCGCCGCCGGAACCGGCGCCGACGACCGTGTGCAGCTCGTCGATGAAGAGGATCACGTCCTGGGACGCGGACGTCACCTCGTCGATGACCTTCTTCAGCCGCTCCTCGAACTCGCCCCGGTACTTCGCCCCGGCCACCAGACCGGCCAGGTCCAGCTCGACGACCCGGCGGCCCTCCAGCGTGCGCGGCACGTCACCGGAGACGATCCGCTGGGCGAGGCCCTCCACGATGGCGGTCTTGCCCACACCGGGCTCACCTATCAGCACCGGGTTGTTCTTGGACCGGCGGGACAGGATCTCGATGGTCTGCTCGATCTCCTCACCGCGCCCCACCACCGGGTCGAGCTTCCCGGCGCGGGCGTCGGCGGTGAGATCGCGCCCGTACTCGTCCAGCGTGGGCGTGCTGCTCGGCTCCTGCCGGGCCTCGGCCTTCGCGGCGGAACCGGCGTCGCGGGCCACCTTGCCGGTGTCCACTCCCAGGTTCCGGGCCACCGAGGCGGCCTGGTCGTGGCCCGGGTCGAGCAGCGCCTGGAGGATGTGCTCCGGCCCGATGTACGAGGCACCGGTCGCCTGCGACACGGCGTGCGCGCCGATCAGCACGCGCTTGGCGGCCGGGGTCAGCCCCGGCTCGGCCGACGGGGTGCCGCTGCCCGCGGGCAGGGCCGCCTCCAGCTCCTTGGCCAGGTCGTCCGGGTCGGTACCGGAGCGGGCGAGCAGGGTGCGGGACGGCTCGACCTGGGTGGCCGCCCACAGCAGATGCTCGGTGTCCAGGTCCCCGCTGCCGTCCTCGTGGGCGCGCTGCGAGGCTCGCGCGATCAGCTCACGCGCGGAGTCGGTCAGCAGTCGGCCGACCGGAACACGCTGCACCGCCGGTGGCGAGGACGCCGCGGACATACCGAAGAAACGATTCAGCAGGTCGGAAAACGGGTCCGACGATCCGAAAGAACCGAACGCGCCCATAGGTGGCACTGACATATGCGCATCAGCCTCCTCTGTCTTCCCTCACGGGAACCCCAGCTAAACACAGAGGAGTTACGGAAGTCGTCGTCCGTCACACATCCAACTCCGGCCGCACTCAGTGGTGGAGAAGCCGCGCGAGCAGCAGGTAGGCCCGCTGTTCGGCCGCCGCGAGCGCCGCCGGATCGATGCCCGCCGACAGCAGTTCGCCCGCCGCCGCGTCGTCCGCCTCGCGCAACTCGACCACGGCGACGGCGAGATGGACCGGGATCACCGGATGCGGCGGCCGGGAACGGAACACCAGCGCGCGCTCGGCACGCTCGGTCGCCTCGGTGCACTGTGCGAGCGCCCGCTCCACCCGTACCGCCGCCCGGTCGTGCACCACCAGCAGCGCGCACACCAGCCCGATCACGATGCCCAGCAGACTCCCGAGCCCCCGGTCCACGATCAGCTCCTCGGGAGACTCCGGGTCGGCCAGATCGCTCAGCAGCAGCGCCAGCGGGGTCAGGAAGACCACGCCCAGGCCGTAGTTGCGTACGACCATGTACTCCATCAGGAACTCCAGCGCCACGACCACCAGTGCCAGCACGACCGGTTCCGGGTGCCCCGCCAGCACCCCCAGGGCGATCATCAGGCCGAGAGCCGTGCCCAGGGTGCGCTGGACGGCCCGCTGGACCGTGGTGCGGACGTTGACCGAGTGCAGCACCGCCGCCGCCGAGATCGCCGCCCAGTAACCGTGCCCGAGGCCCAGCGCCAGCGCCGCGCCGCCCGCGACCAGCGTGCCCAGCACCATCCGCAGCGCGGGCACCAGCAGCACCGACACCGGCTTGCGCCCGCCGGGCCGCCCCCGCACCAGCACCCAGGCCCGCCGCGCGGCCGGATCGTCCGGCACCGGCGCGCGCGGCGAGAAGCGGCGGCCCGGCTCGCGGGGCAGCGAGGAGTACGCGGCCAGGTCGGCCAGCACCTGCGCGTACCGCTGATGCCGGTCGGCCAGCATGGCCGCCTGCGTGCGCAGCAGCCGGGCCAGCTCCGGCGGGTCTTCGGGGGTGCCGCGCGTGGAGTCGATCAGCAGCGACCAGGACAGGTCCGTCAGCCGCACACAGGTGTTGTCCTCACCTGGCCGCGCGGTGGTGGTCGGCGGCGCCAGCCCGAGCGAGTCGTACGCCTGGAGCACCGCGGCGGTCGCCCGGTGCCGGGACCGGCCCACCCCGCCCCTGGCCGTGTCCAGCAGCTCGGCGAGCTGGCGCAGCGCGGCGGCCACCGAGAGCCGCTGCGGACGGTCGGGATGGACCAGGCGCCCCAGCAGGGCCAGCGCCCACGCCAGCAGCGAGCCCGCCAGGGCCATACCCGTGCGCGGCAGCACCTGGCCCGGCGTGGTGGTGGCGTTGGCGGACACCGCGAAGGAGAACAGCAGCAGGATCGCGCCCAGCCCGCCGAGCCCGGTCGCGTCACAGACGTACTTGCACACGCCCGCCACCAGCGCCGTCGCCGCGACCACCACCGCCGCCCCGGCCACACTGGACCAAGGGCGCGCCACCGACGCCAGCGCCGAACCCAGGCCCACGCACGCCGTCATGGCGAGCGCGACCCAGGCCAGCACCCGCGCCCGGCGGCGGTAGGGCAGATTCCGGCCGAACGTCGTCGTGAACGCCCCGAGCATCCCGTACACCGCGAGATCGGGCCGTCCGGCCAGCACGACCGGCAGGCCCGCGAGCGCCATGGCCAGCGCCGCCCGCACCGCGAACAGCAGCGCCCCGTCCACCCGCTGGAGGGCCAGCACCCCGCGCGGGAACAGCACGTGGCCGACGCCGGAGGTGTCCCACCGGCGCCCGCCGCCGGTACCGGCGGGGGAGGAACGGCGCGAAGGGGACATGTTCGGTGTATACCACCTGGCCCCGTCCCAGTCCTGATCGACTTGTGGGGGCGTGTGCGGGGGATGTCATCCGCCGGGCCGGAAGCGCTGGACGCGGCTAGGGTGGGGCCGTATGAGCATGTGGCTGTCCGCGGTTCCCAGGCTCGGCGGGTCCCTCGTCGTCGGAGCGGTCGTCGGTCTCGTCATCGGCCTGACCGGCAATCCGGCGTCGCTGGCGACCCTGTCCGGCATCGCCGCGGTGGGCACCGTCTTCGTGGTCACCGGCTGGATCGCGCTGTGGCCCATGGACGCCGAGGCCACCCACGCCAACGCCCGGCGCGAGGACTTCCGGCCCGCCGTGGACGAACTCGTGGTCGTCGGCGTCTCGCTGTGCGGGCTCGGCGGCATCGTGCTGATGCTGGTCGCCCACCGCAGTGACGACGACACCGGCGCCGCCGCGGCCGTCGCCCTGCTCGGCGTTCTCATGGCCTGGGCCGCGCTGCACCTGATGTACACGACCCGCTACGCCTACCTGTACTACGGCCCGGCCAAGGGCGGTATCGACTTCAACTCCGAGCTGAAGCCCGCCTATCCGGACTTCTTCTACTTCAGCTACAACCTCGGCATGACCTACCAGGTCTCCGACACCAGCGTGTCCAGCCCGATCATCCGGGCGGTGGCGCTCCGGCACTGTCTGCTGTCGTACCTGTTCGGCATCAGCGTGCTGGCCACCACCATCAACCTGGTCGCGGGCGTCGTCACCGGCTGATCAGCAGGCGCCGACCCACTCCGTCGCGCCGTCCGCGAAGATCTGCCGCTTCCAGATCGGCACGTCGTGCTTGAGGGTGTCGATCAGCTTGCGGCACGCGGCGAACGCCTCCGCGCGGTGCGGGCAGGAGACCGCGGTGATCACCGCGACGTCCCCGATCGCCAGCAGGCCCGTACGGTGCACGGCGGCCAGCGCGCGCACCGGGAACTCGGCCGCGATCTCCTCCGCCACCCGCCGCAGCTCCCGCTCGGCGGACGGGTGCGCGCTGTACTCCAGGGACGACACCGACTTGCCGCCGTCGTGGTCGCGGACCGTGCCGACGAACAGCGCGGTGCCGCCCGCGGCGTCGTCGCCGACCGCCCCGTACACCTCGTCGAGGGTGAGCGGGGTGTCCCGCAGGGCGAGCAGACGGACGGGGGAGGGGAGCAGGGTGGGAAGCGACATGGGGTGATCCGGTTTCCGGGTGAAGGGGGGAAGTGGGTGGGGTACGGGGCTGCTCAGCCGCCCGCGAAGGGCGGGAGCACCTCGACCGTGGCGCCGTCCCGCAGCGCGACCGAGGCATGGTCGCGGACGCCGACCGGGTCGCCGTCCACCAGGAACGAGCAGACCTTCAGCACCTGCGCGAAGCGCGGCTCGTCGGCGTGGCGGGACCGCGCCTGCTCCAGTGCCTGCGCGAGGGTCCCCGCGCGGTAGGGCTCCTCCGCCGTGCCCGCCGCGCCCTTGGCCGCGGCCCAGTAGCGGATGGTGCCCGTGGATGCCGTCTTCGTCTCCATGTCCTTCGCCTTCTCGGGTGGGTCGAATCTGAGGGTGGTCGGGGTGGGTCAGCCGGTGGGCAGCGGCAGCAGCTCCACCGCGTCCCCGGCCGCCGCGCCGCCGGGCGGGACCACGGCCAGCGCGTCGGCGAGGGCCAGCCCGCGCAGCATCGCCGGACCGTCGTACGGCAGCGGGGCCACCCCGGTGCCCGCCGCGCGCACCGGCAGCAGCCGGGTGTCGCGCGGGTGGCCGGGCAGCGCCTCGGCGGTCACGGCCGTGCGCGGCCCGGGGTCGGCGTGGCCGCCCAGGGCGCGCAGCAGGGGCGCGGCCAGGGTGGCCGTTCCGGCCACGGCGGCCAGCGGGTT
Source organism: Streptomyces sp. NPDC002176 (assembly GCF_044903645.1). Taxonomy (NCBI): domain Bacteria; kingdom Bacillati; phylum Actinomycetota; class Actinomycetes; order Kitasatosporales; family Streptomycetaceae; genus Streptomyces; species Streptomyces sp. NPDC002176. The sequence goes on along the minus strand of NZ_JBJDQW010000001.1, from coordinate 212,314 downwards.
GCCGGGCAGCCCGACCAGACGGCGGGCGCGGCCGTCCGCCGTGGCGGGCAGCTCGGCCAGCAGCATCGGGTGTCCCGGCCGTACCGAGACGGAGTCGACGATCAGCGAGGCGTCCAGCAGCCGCAGCGTCTCGTGCAGGAAGTCCACGGGTCCGGCCGCCGTGCTGCCGGTGGTGATCACGACATCGGCGGGGGAGTGCGCCACGGCCTCCCGCAGCTCCGCCAGCTGGTCGGCCACGCGGTGTCGGCCGATCACCTCCGCGCCGAGCCCGGCCAGCCAGGACGGCAGCAGCGGGCCGAGCGCGTCCCGGACCCGCCCGCCGCGCGGCACCCCCGCGTCCAGCAGCTCGTCGCCGAGGACGAACAGCTCCACGCTGGGACGCCGGTGCACCACCAGCCGGTCGTAGCCGCTCGCGGCCGCGAGGCCCAGCACGGCCGGGGTGACGCTGGTCCCGGCCGGGAGCAGCGGCTCGCCGCTCGCGCACTCCTGCCCGCGCGGGCGTACGTCGTGGCCCTCGGTCAGCGGGTCGGGGGCGGCGAGGTGGAGCAGGCTCGTGGACCGCTCCACCTCGCCGTGCTCGCGGCGCAGTACGGCGCTCGCCCCCGGCGGCAGCGGCGCGCCGGTGGCGATCGGCACGGCGTTGCCTGCCGCGAGCGGGTCCGGCTGCTGACCGGCGAGCACGCCCCGCTCGCCCAACCGCCACGGGCCGGGACCGGACACGGCCCAGCCGTCCATGGCGGAGGTGGCGAACGGCGGCAGATCGGTGAGCGCCGTCAGCGGCTCGGCCAGCGCGTGGCCGAGCGCGTCCTCGAGGGTGCGCGGCACACCGGGCAGCGGACGCCCGGCGGCGGCACGCGCCAGGGACCGGGCCCGCTCCCAGGACGGGTGGTGTGCCGGGAGGCCGGTCATAGCGCCGCCGTGCCGTTCTCACGCTCGGCGGCCCACTGCTCGGCCAGCTCGGTCACCCTGCGGTTGGCCTCGGACACCGCGTCGGCGCCGCCGCCCTGGAGCGCGGCCGCGTAGCCGACCAGGAAGGAGGTGAGCGGGGCGGCCGGGCGGGCCACCTCGTGCGCGACCACCTTGGTCATGTCCAGCAGCCCGGCGACGTCGACGTCGAGGTCGATGCCCAGCTCGGCCTTGGCCGCCGCGATCCATTCGTGCATCTTGTTCACTTCGTCGGTCCTCACTCGTGGGGTACGGGTCTCAGCCGCCGATGGCCGACATGGGCCGGTCGGGACGGCGGAAGTCTTCGCTGTTGATGGCGTGGCCGGGGCCCTTGACGGCGATGCAGGAGCGCCAGGCGGCCTCCAGCGCGTCGTCGTCGGCGCCCGCGCGGAGCAGGGCGCGCAGATCGGACTCCTTGGTCGCGAACAGGCAGTTGCGCAGCTGCCCGTCGGCGGTGAGCCGCACCCGGTCGCAGTTGCCGCAGAACGGCCGGGTGACGCTGGCGATGACACCGACGAACGAGTCCGTGCCGTCGATCCGCCACTCCTCGGCCGGGGCGTTGTCCTCGCGGGGTACGGGGGTGAGGGTGAAGCGCTCGCCGATCCGGTCCAGGATCTCGGCGGCGGTGACCATCTTCTCCCGCTCCCAGGCGCCCTGGGCGTCCAGCGGCATCGACTCGATGAACCGCATCCGGTAGCCGTTCTCCACGGCGAACGCGGTCAGGTCCGCGATCTCGTCGTCGTTGACCCCGCGCACCGGCACGGCGTTCACCTTGACCGGGTCGAGACCGGCGGCGCGGGCCGCGCGCAGCCCCTGAAGCACGTCGGGGAGCCGGTCGCGCCGGGTGATGGCGGCGAACCGCTCCGGGCGCAGGGTGTCCAGGCTGACGTTGACCCGGCCGAGCCCCGCCTCGCGCAGCGCGACCGCGGTACGGGCCAGCCCGATGCCGTTGGTGGTGATGGACAGCTCGGGCGGCGTGTCCAGGGCGGACAGGCGGGCGATCAGCCCGGGCAGACCCCGGCGCACCAGCGGCTCGCCGCCGGTCAGCCGGACCTCGGTGATACCGAGCCGCCCGGTGGCGATGCCGACCAGGCGGACGATCTCGTCGTCGCTGAGCAGCTCGTCCTTGGGCAGCCAGGCCAGGCCCTCGGCGGGCATGCAGTAGGTGCAGCGCAGATTGCAGCGGTCGGTCAGCGACAGGCGGAGGTCGGTGTGGACGCGGCCGAAACGGTCCACCAGCGGCTCCGGGGCGGGCCGCCGACGCGTACCGGTGACGGCGGTGTCGCTGTGCTGGTCGGTGAGCGGTCGGGACACGGGCCTGCCTTCTTCCTGTGCTGTCGGGCGGCGGTCGTACGGTGTGCGGTCTTCGTCCGCCGGGCGGCGGTCGCCCGGACGTGTGGTGCGTGCTCCCGGCCGCCGGACCGGGACCTGGAGCACCGGGCCCTCGCTCTCGTCGCGCCACGGGCCGCCGCGGACCGCCCGCCCGGCGCCGGGGACGCCGCCGGGCTCGACCAGACGCGGCCGGAGCGCGACGCGTCCGCGACGCCGACGCGGCCGGGACACACTCCGATGATCATCTCGGTCGGCGGCCCGGCCCCCGGTCATCGCCACGCCGTCGGCCGCCTCCCCCCGGCCCGCGCGCTCGGCGCGGGCACGGGAGAGGCGGCGCAGGGCGCGGCACGTCATGGCGCGTCGGGTGTTCACGGCGCGACGCGGTGGACCGGTGCGTGGGCGTGCGCGCTGACGGGGATGTGCTGGACGCCGATCCGCTTGCGGAACACCCAGTAGGTCCAGCCCTGGTACAGCAGGATCAGCGGGGTGGCGAACCCGGCGACCCAGGTGATGATCCCCAGCGTGTACGAGCCCGCGGCAGCGTTGGTCGCGGTCAGGCTCCAGGCCGCGTTCAGGCTGGACGGCATCACCTGGGGGAACAGCGCGAGGAAGAGCATCGCGGTGGACGCCACCACACTGAGCCCGGAGGCGATGAACGCCCGGCCCTCGCGGGCGCCGAAGTTGAAGCCCAGCGACACCAGCACCGCGAGGACGGCGACCGCCTCCGCGATCAGGCTGCGCACATTGCCGGTGTCGACCTGGGTCCAGGTCAGGAAGGCGAGCAGCAGCAGGACGGTCAGCACACCGGCGTTCTGGGCCAGATGCCGCGCCCGGTGCCGGATGCTGCCCACCGTCTTCAGCGAGGCGAACACCGCGCCGTGGAAGGTGAACAGCACGGTCGTGGTCACACCGCCCAGCAGCGCGTACGGCTGGACCAGTTCGGCGAGGCCGCCGTGGTACTCGTGGTCGGCGCCGATCGGCAGCCCGTGGACCATGGCGGCGAACAGCACGCCCCACAGGAAGGCCAGCACCAGCGAGGTGACGAAGACGATCGCCTCCCAGTTGCGCTTCCAGCGCTCACCGTCGCGCTTGTGCCGGTACTCGAAGGCCACGCCACGCAGGATCAGGCAGACCAGGATGACGAACATCGGCAGGTAGAAGCCGCTGAACATCGTGGCGTACCAGTCGGGGAAGGCGGCGAAGGTCGCGCCGGCCGCGGTGACCAGCCAGACCTCGTTGCCGTCCCAGACGGGGCCGATGGTGTTGAGCAGGACGCGGCGCTCGGTCTCGCCGCGGGCGAGCACGCGGGTCAGGATGCCCACGCCGAAGTCGAAGCCCTCGAGGAAGAAGTACCCGACCCACAGCAGGGCTATGACGAAGAACCAGAGGTCATGGAGATGCACGGTTCCGGACTCTCTCTAACTGATCAGTAGGCGAAGGCGAGCGGCTTGTCGGCGTCCGCGGGGGCGCCTTCGAGCGTCGACCCGCCGCCGAGCTTGATGTCCCTGAGCGGTGGCCGCTCGGAGGTGACCGGCCCGCCGCCCGCGTACTTCACCAGCAGCTTCAGTTCGACCACGGCGAGCGCGATGTACAGCAGGCTGAAGCCGATCAGGGTGATCAGCTGCTCGGTGAGCGAGACGTTCGGGGAGACCGCGTCGACGGTGCGCAGCAGGCCGGTGACGGCCCAGGGCTGACGGCCCATCGCGGTGAAGATCCAGCCGAAGGAGTTGGCGATCACTGGGAAGGCCATGGTGAGGATGCCCGCCCGCCAGGCCAGCCCGCTCGCCATCGCACCGAGTTCGCGCTTCTTGGTGAGCATCAGCTTCGGCACGTCGAAGGAGCCGGTGCGGTGCTCGGGGGCGACCCAGAACTTCCGCCGCGTCAGCCAGAGTCCGGCCGCGCCGAGGGAGAAGGAGGTCATCCCGAACAGGATCATCGCCCGGAAACCCCAGTACGTCATGGGGACGTTCGGGATGTACTCGGCCGGTGAGCCGCCGTACTTGGCCGCCTCGGCCTTGGCCGTGTCGTTGATACCGGGGACCGCCGAGTGGAAGTCCTTGTGCGCGAGGAACGAGAGCAGGCCGGGGACCTGGATGTCGACGCTGTTGCGCTGGTGGGCGACGTCCGGCACGGAGAAGGCGGAGAAGGGGGCCGGTGCCTCCTTGTCCCACAGCGCCTCGGCGGCGGCCATCTTCATCGGCTGCTGCTCGAACATCACCTCGCCGAGCTTGTCACCGCTGATCGCGGTGCCCAGGCCGAAGACCACGGCCAGCACCAGGCCGAGCCGCAGCGAGGTGCGCATGGCCGCGACCTGCTTGAGGTCGGTCGGCCTGCCGCGGCGCTGGAGGCGGGCGGCGCGCCAGAGGTGGATGGCGGAGATGCCGATGACGAAGGCGGCGCCGGTCAGGAACGCGGCGGTCAGGGTGTGGGCGACCACCACCAGGTTGAGCTTCTGGAAGAGCACCGCGCCGATGTCGGTCAGATGCGCCTTCCCGGCCGCCTTGTCCAGGCTGAAGCCCACCGGGTTCTGCATGAAGGAGTTGGCGGCGAGGATGAAGTACGTCGACAGGATGGTGCCGAGCGAGACCATCCAGATGCACGCGCAGTGGATCTTCTTGGGCAGCTTGTCCCAGCCGAAGATCCAGAGCCCGATGAAGATGGACTCGAAGAAGAAGGCCAGCAGGGCCTCCAGGGCGAGCGGTGCGCCGAAGACGTCGCCCACGAAGCGGGAGTAGGCGGACCAGTTCATGCCGAACTGGAACTCCTGCACCAGCCCGGTGACGACACCCATGGCGATGTTGATCAGGAAGAGCTTGCCCCAGAACTTGGTGGCGTGGAAGTACTTCGTCTTACCCGTGCGTACGTACGCCGTCTCCAGTCCCGCCGTGATCGCCACCAGGCTGATGGTGAGGGGCACGAACAGGTAGTGGTAGACGGTGGTCATCCCGAACTGCCATCGCGCGATGGTGTCCGGGGCCAATGCCAGATACACGGCAGGTGTCTCCTGAATGTGAATTCTCGCTTGCTGTTCGTCGGCCAGCGTCGGGCAATTTCCCGGCCGAGTCAAAGAGGGGCGGTCGATCGGGTAATAGGCGGTAGTTATCCTCGCTCCGAGAGCTGCCCGTCTCGCCCACATCATGCCTGGTCACCGGCCCGATGGGAAATGTGCGATGCTTCCCCTGGCGAGCGGAACCGGAAGATAAGCGATACCTATCGCATGATCGATGCGGCCTCTTTGACTTTCCTTCGCGGAATCAAAGAAAATACCGTTCGGCGGGATTCGTATTCACGAAAGAGGCAGACACACCATGAGCAGCAGCATCGAGGACCCGATCGACGAACTGGCGGTCACGCCTCCCAAGACGTGGGCGACGGGTGTCCCGGCCGTGACGCACGCGCTGGAGTACTCCCTCAGCCAGACGTCCCCGCGGCGCACCATGCTCACGCTGCTGAACATCAATCAGATCGACGGCATCGACTGTCCCGGCTGTGCCTGGCCCGAGGACAAGAAGCGGCACTTCAACGAGTACTGCGAGAACGGCGCCAAGCACATCAACGACGAGGCCACCTCGCGCCGCGTCACCCGTGACTTCTTCCAGCAGTACTCGATCGCCGAGCTGGACTCGAAGTCCGACTACTGGCTCAACCAGCAGGGCCGGCTCACCGAGCCCATGGTGAAGTGGCCCGGCGCCACCCACTACGAGCCCATCAGCTGGGAGCGGGCCTTCGAGGTCCTCGCCCGGGAGCTGAAGCAGCTGACCTCCCCCGACGAGGCAATGTTCTACGTCTCGGGCCGCCTGAACAACGAGGCCGCCTTCCTCCTCCAGCTGTTCTCCCGCGCGTTCGGCACCAACAACCTCCCCGACTGCTCCAACATGTGCCACGAGTCCACCGGCTGGGGCCTGGGCGCCGCGCTCGGCATCGGCAAGGGCAGCGTCTCGCTGGACGACATCCACCACTCCGACCTGATCTTCCTGGTCGGCCAGAACCCCGGCACCAACCACCCGCGCATGCTCGCCGCGCTGGAGGAGACCAAGCGCAACGGCGGTGAGGTCGTCGCGGTCAACACCCTCCCCGAGGCCGGTCTGATGCGGTTCAAGCACCCGCAGAAGGCGCGCGGTGTCATCGGCAACGGCACCCAGATCGCCGACCAGTTCGCGCACATCCGCGCCGGTGGCGACATGGCTCTCTTCCAGGGCCTCAACAAGCTGCTGCTGGACGCCGAGGACGCCGCGCCCGGCACCGTGCTCGACCACGCCTGGATCCAGAAGAACTCCCGCGGTTTCCTCGAGTTCACCGAGAGCGTCCGCAAGATCTCCTGGGACGACATCCTCCTCGCCACGGGCATGACCATGGACGAGATCAAGGAGATCCACGAGCGGGTCATGAAGAGCAAGAGCGCCATCGTCTGCTGGGCGATGGGCGTGACCCAGCAGAAGCACGGTGTCGCCACCATCCGCGAGATCGTCAACTTCCTGATGCTGCGCGGCAACCTCGGCAAGCCCGGCGCCGGTGTCTGCCCCGTCCGCGGCCACTCCAACGTGCAGGGCGACCGCACCATGGGCGTCTGGGAGCAGATGTCCGACGAGTTCCTGGACGCGCTGGGCCGCGAGTTCGGCTTCGAGCCGCCCCGCCACCACGGCTACGACGCCGTACAGGGCATCCGGGCCATGCACGAGGGCAAGGCCAAGTTCTTCCTCGGCGTGGCGGGCAACTTCGTCCGGGCCACCCCGGACAGCGAGTACACCGAGCAGGCCATGCGCAACTGCAGCCTGACCGCGCACATCTCGACCAAGCTCAACCGCTCGCACACCGTCTGCGGCGACACCGCGCTGATCCTGCCCACCCTGGGCCGCAGCGACCGGGACATGCAGAACGGCGTCGAGCAGTGGATCACCGTCGAGGACTCGATGAGCGACGTCCACCGCTCGCACGGCAAGCTGCCCCCGGCCTCCAAGCACCTGCTCAGCGAGGTCGCCATCATCAGCCGCCTGGCGGTCGCCACCCTCGGCGACAAGTACGGCATCCCGTGGAAGAGCTTCGAGGCCGACAACGACAAGATCCGTGACCGGGTCTCCCGCGTCGTGCCCGGCTTCGAGAACTACAACGAGCGCGTCCGCCAGCCCGGAGGGTTCAACCTGCCGAGCCCGGTGAACAGCGACACGTTCCCGACCCCCAGCGGCAAGGCCGAGTTCTGGGCCAGCAAGTTCGAGATGCCGCACGTGCCCGCCGGTCACCTGCTGCTCCAGACGTTCCGCTCGCACGACCAGTGGAACACCATCTGGTACGCGCCCAACGACCGCTACCGGGGCATCCACAACGCCCGCCGCGTCGTCATGGTCAACCCGGCCGACCTGGAGCAGTTCGGCTTCCGGGACGGCGACATGGTCGACCTGGTCAGCGTGTGGACCGACAAGGAGCGCCGCGCCGAGAGCTTCAAGGTCGTCGCCTACCCGACGAGCCCCGGCTCCGCCGCCGCGTACTACCCGGAGACCAACGTGCTGGTCCCGCTGGACAGCGTCGCCGACATCAGCAACTGCCCCACCTCCAAGGGCGTGCTGATCCGGCTGGAGCCGTCCCGTGTCCCGGCCCCCGGCCTCGTCGGCTGATCCGGCCCATGACCTCCCCTCCCGACGGTCCGGGAGGGGATGTGAGCCGCGGACGGCCCGGTACCCGCCGCACCGGCGGGACCGGGCCGTCCGCGGCTGCCACCGGCACCCGCACCACCCCCGCGGGCCCCGGCGTACGACCGCGCCGCCCCGGCACCGGCAGACCCCCGGCCCGGCCCGGCGGCCCCTTCCGCCCCCGCCCGCGACCGGCACGCCGTCACCCCGCCGGTCCTGGGCGACGGACCGGCACCCCCCAGCAGACCTCGTCCGCACGATGCCCATTCGCGTGATCCACGCGTACAGAAAGGCACTTCACGGCATGTCAGCTTCCCGCACCGCGCACGGCTGGCTCCCGGCCGCCGGCGCGGTGTTCGCCGCAGGATGGGGCGCGAACCAGTTCACCCCGCTCTCCTCGGTGTACCGCACCCGCGAGCACTGGCCCTCCCTCCAGGTCGCCCTGATGTTCACGACCTACCTGGCCGGTTTCCTGCCCGCGCTCCTCACCGGCGCCACGGTCGCCGGACGCCACGGGCGGCGCCGCGTGGTGCGGCCCGCGCTGCTCCTCTCGGCCGCCGCCAGCGCGCTGCTGGCCGCGGCCGCCTTCGTCCGCCCCGCCGTCTACGCCAGCCGGTTCGCCACCGGCGTCGCGGCCGGACTCATCCTCTCGGTGGGCAGCGCCTGGCTGCGCGAACTGTCCGCCGCCGACGGCCCCGCCAAGGCCGCCCGGCGCGTCACCTGGGCCACCGGCTCCGGCTTCGCCGCAGGCGCCCTCACCGCGGGCGTCCTCGCCCAGTGGCTGCCGCACCCCCTGCTGCTGCCCTGCCTCCTGCACTGCCTGCTCGCCCTCGGCGTCCTCGTCGCGCTGCGCCGCACACCGGAGACCGCGCCGCCCCCGGCACGGGACGACCCGGACGGCCCCTGGCCGCCCGCCGTCACCCACCCCCGCTTCGTCCGCGTGGTGCTCCCGGCGGGCCCGGCCGTCTTCGCCGCCTCCACCGTCGCCTATGTCGTGCTGCCCCCGCTGGTGGCCGAACGGACCTCCGGCTACGCACCGCTGTTCAGCGGACTGGTCACCGCCCTGACGCTGCTCACGGGCCTCGCCGTCCAGCCGCTGGCCGCACACCTCGACCACGCCCACAGCGCCCGCGCCACCCTCACCGCCATGGCGACGGTCATCTGCGGCCTGCTGCTCAGCGCCCTCGCCGTCCACCACGGCTCCATGGGCCTGGCCCTGCTCGCCGCCGTCCTCCTGGGCGCCGGATACGGGCTCACCCTCGCCTCCGGACTCCGCGAGATCGAACGGCTGACCAGGCCACGCGCCAGTCCTTCCGCGCTCTCCCTCTACCACGGTGTCACCTACAGTGGATTTCTCACACCACTGCTGCTTGCCGTCACCGCAGGAGCCGCCCCCTACCCCGCCTTGCTGACGGGTCTGGCCGCCATCGGCCTACTGTGCCTGATGATCACGGCCTGGCACAGCCGCCGGCACCTTCCCTGACCCGCGGGAAGCGGCGGCTGCGCGAACCGCAGACCCGCCGCCGACCCGATCCACCCGACCCCGGCGGCCCCCGGCACGGCCCGGCCCGCCGACCCCACACCACCAGGCACACATTGGCTCCCGTGGCGACCACACCGCCCCGGCGGAGCCCGAGGAGAGGAAACAAGACCATGGGACGAGTGACCGTGCGGCGTCGAGTGCTCCGCATCCGCGACGGCGCGTCCTCGCACCGCCCGGACACCCTGGCCGCCGAGGAGCCGATGGAGATCCGGGTCGGCGGCCGCCCCCTGACGGTGACCATGCGCACCCCCGGCGACGACTTCGACCTCGCCGCCGGATTCCTGGTCAGCGAGGGCGTCGCGCACGCCGAGACGGACGTCGCGGGCATCCGCTACTGCCTGGGCGCCACGGACGACGGCTCCAACACCTACAACGTGGTCGACGTCGTCCTCGGCCCCGGAGTCGAGGCCCCCGACGCCTCCCTGGAGCGCAACTTCTACACCACGTCCTCCTGCGGCCTGTGCGGCAAGGCCAGCCTGGACGCGGTACGCACGGTCGCCGCCTGGTCCGTCGCCGAGGACGAGCTGCGGATGAGCCCGGAGATGCTGGCGACCCTGCCCGAGAAGCTGCGCGCCGCGCAGAAGGTGTTCGACAGCACCGGCGGCCTGCACGCGGCCGGACTCTTCTCCTCGGACGGCGAACTGCTGTGCCTGCGCGAGGACGTGGGCCGCCACAACGCCGTCGACAAGGTCGTCGGACACGCCCTGCGCTCCGGGCTGCTCCCGCTGCGCGGCTGTGTCCTGATGGTCAGCGGCCGCGCCTCGTTCGAGCTGGTGCAGAAGGCGGTCATGGCGGGCATCCCGATGCTCGCCGCCGTCTCCGCCCCGTCCTCGCTCGCCGCCGACCTCGCCGCCGAGAGCGGCCTGACCCTGGTCGGCTTCCTGCGCGGCGACTCGATGAACGTCTACACCGGCGCCGAACGCCTGGAACCCCAGCCCGTCGCCTGACGACACCCGTCATCAGTGGCCGCGCCTTACCGGGCGCGGCCACAGCCGGTGCTAGGCCAGCGGCAGTGCGGGACCGCCGGGGAGGCGCTCCAGGGCGCCCGCCACGTCCGTCTCCCTGGCGACCTCGGCCAGCGCGCGGGCCATCACCGACCCCGGCTGCTGGGACGTCGTCACCAGACCCACCGGCACCGTCCAGTCCGGCTCCACCAGCGGCACGGCCCGCATGCCGTGCGGCACCCCGAAGACGTGCAGCCAGGCGTGCGGGACGACGCTCGCCCACCGGCCGGTCCTGACATGCGCGAACAGCGCGGCGACGGAGTCGGTCTCCACCCGGGGCGTCGGCTTCGCCCCGGCTTTGGCGAACACGTCGTCCAGCACCCGGCGGCCCTGCATCGACTCGTTCAGCAGACACAGCGGGAGCCGGGCGGCCTCCGCCCAGGTCGCCGTCGACTGATGCGCCAGACCGTCGGCCGCGGTGATCAGCAGTACATAACGTTCCTCATACAGCGGAATGGCGTGGAAATGCCCCGAAAGTTCCTCAGGGAGATACGTGATTCCGGCGTCGATCTCGAAATGCTGGAGCTGGCGGAGAATGTCCTCCGACTGGAGGTCCGCTATCACTTCCACGGTGACCAGCGGATGCTCCGTGCAGAACGGACCGGTCAGCAGCGAGACGGCCGCGGACGCGGTCGGCACCGAGCCGATCCGCATCCGGCCGCTGAGCCCGCAGCGCAGGGCACCGACCTCGTCCCGCAGCGCGTCACGGTCCGCGAGAATCCGCTGCGCCCACACGACGATGCGCTCGCCCTCCGGGGTGAGCCCCTCGTACTTGCGGCCGCGGCGGACCAACGGCACGTCAAGCTCGTCCTCCAGCTTCCGGATCGCCTCGGAGAGCGCGGGCTGGGAGACGGAGCACGCCTGGGCGGCGCGGGCGAAATGGTGCTCCCTCGAGAGAGCGACGAGGTATTCGAGTTGGCGAAACAGCACCTCATGGGTGTACCCGACAGCTGACCGAAAAGCCAATCGGCGCAGCGGCCGGACCACCACCGGCGGACCGCGCGGACGGCCGCCGGGCCGGGCACAGACGGGCCGCGAGCCCCTTCCGCGATGTGAAGCGCGGTGTGAAGACCGTATGCGAATTCACACAATGCCGGACTTCCCTTCGGGATTCTTCGGCAATTGACCGAGTGTAATGCGCGAGGGCGCTGAGCCCTCCCCGATTTGCTAGAGTTAGTAATCTATGACCCGCGGCAATACTTCTCAGCTCATCGCTGGACTGGCCCGTGTTCTCTCGCCACGTGGCTCATTCGCCATGGCCAAGGTCAGCGGAGCGCTCCCTTTCGCGCTGCGGGCCGCGCTCACCATGGCACTGCCCACCCTGCCGCTGGTGCTGCTCGGCCACCCGAACCTCGCCGTCTTCCCCGCCCTCGGCGCCTTCACCATCACCTTCGAGCGCAGCCTGCCGCTGCGCCGCCGCAGTCGGCTCCGGGTGCTCGCGCTGGTCGCCCTGGCGATGACGGCCGCCGTCGGACTCGGCTCGCTGCTCGCCGTCTGGGTGGGCCCCTCCGGCCCCTGGAACCAGGGCCTCGCCGCCGTGGTGGGCATGGCCGCGGTCGCCGGACTCGCCAAGTTCGGCTGTGACTACGCCGGGCTGCGCGGCCTGGGCGCCGTACTGATCCTGGTCGCCTTCGCCATCACCGCCGAGGGCACGCCCGCCCTCACCGACGTACTGCCGCACACCGCGCTCACCGCGCTCGGCGCGGCCATCGCCTGGCTGGTGTGCCTGCCCAACTCCCTCCAGCCGCAGCGGCTCCAGCGGCTCGCGCTGGCGGACGCGCTGGAGTGCTTCGCCCGCGCCCTGGAGGCCGCCGGGCCGATCGAGACCTCCAAGGCCCGCCACCAGGCCATCGTGGCCGCCCTGCGCGCCTACCACGCCCTGAACGACCCCGACGACAGCGACGGCCTCCTCGGCCTCACCCGGCGCCCCTCCGGCCGCCCCGCCGCCACCGGCTACTCCGCCGACTACGTCTGGGCCCTGCTGACCACCGACGCCTGGCGCGACGCCGAGGGCGAGGTCGTCGCCCGGCACCTGCGCGAGCAGGCGCGGATGCTCTCCGACCGCCGCTGGCACACCCTGCTGCCGCTGCCCGAGGAACTGCTGGAGTCCCACACCGGCGACAGCGCGCCCGGCCGCCCCGCCACCGCCCCGCCCGATACCCGGCCGCCGACGCCCCTCCCCCCGGCCGCACCCGGCGACGGCCGACCGGCGAGACCGCGCGGACGGCGCCGCCGCCGGGCGACCGCCCTGCTGCCGACCGCCGTACGCACCTTCGTCGGCACCGCCGCCGCGGGCGGAATCGCCCTCTTCCTCGGCGTCGGCCACAGCTACTGGGCCGCGATCTCCGCCGCCGCCGTGCTGCACTCGATCAACGTGTGGAGCACCATGCAGCGGGCCGTGCAGCGCACCCTCGGCACCGCCATCGGCCTGCTGCTGACCAGCGCCGTCCTCGTCCTGCACCCCGGCCCGGTGGCGATCATCTGCCTGATCATCGTCTTCGAGTTCTTCCTGGAGTACGTCGTCGCCCGCAACTACGGCCTCGGCGTCATCTTCCTCACCCCGCTCGCCCTGCTGCTCAGCGAACTCTCCTCGCCCGTCTCCGCCTCACGGCTGCTGCACGACCGCGTCATCGGCAGCGGCATCGGCATCAGCGTCGGCCTGATCTGCGCCCTCCTCCTGGTGCACGGCCGCGCCGCCGTCCGGATGCGGGAGGCGCTGCACCTGTGCACGGTCGTCTCCGACCAGGCCGACCACGCCCTGCACAGCACCGCCGCCCGGCGCCGGATGGCCCAGGTGCAGCTGGCCGCGGCCGCCGTCGAGCTGTACGAGGCCAAGGAGGCCGCCAGCGGCGAACTGAAGCCGACCGGCGTCGACCCCGCCGCCATCGCCGCCGCCGAGCACCGCGCCTACGACCTGCTGGGCCGACTCAGCCGCGCCGTCCTGGCCGACGACCGCGCCAGACGCGGCCGGGGCCGCAGACGCCCCGGAGCGGCTCGACCATCGTGAGCCGCAAAGGCTCAGCTTTACTTCCATAAACCTGTCTGCGCCGCACCGGCCCAATATGGCGTGCGGCGAATTCGCGCGATTCGGCGCGGCCCGGGACGACGGGCCGCGCCGTCGCTGCGAATCCGCACGACCAGCCGCCCGGAGCGTCTATGTTCGTCTCGCGTGCAAGCTGATCAGAAAGCAGGTTTCCATGACCGAGACACAGCCCGTCGTCGCTCCTCCGGCCCGGGCGGCGGTATTCCTCGTGGTCACCATCGACAAAGGCGGCGAGGACACCGTACGAGGCTTGCTGGAGGATGTGCAGTCGCTGCGCCGCTCCACTGGATACCGCGATCCCGACGCCCAGTTGAGCTGCGTCGTCGGCATAGGCTCCGCGGCCTGGGACCGCCTCTTCACCGGGCCGCGCCCCGCCGGACTGCACCCCTTCGTCGAGCTGGACGGCGAGCGCCACAAGGCCCCCGGCACCCCCGGCGACCTCCTCTTCCATGTCCGCGGCCGCCGCATGGACATCGTGTTCGAGCTGGCCCGGCAGTTCGCGCAGCGGCTCAAGGGCGCCGCCACGGTCGTGGACGAGGTGCACGGCTTCAAGTTCTTCGACGACCGCGACCTGCTCGGCTTCGTGGACGGCAGCGCCAACCCCGAGGGGGAGCGCGCCACCGACTCCGTGTACGTCGGCGACGAGGACCCGGACTTCGAGGGCGGCAGCTACGTCATCGTGCAGAAGTACCTGCACGACATGGACGCCTGGCACGCCCTGACGACGGAGGAGCAGGAGCGCGCCATCGGCCGGTCCAAGCTCGCCAACATCGAGTTCCCGGACGACGTGAAGGCCCCGGACTCCCACGTCATGCTCAACACGATCGAGGGCAAGGACGGCCGTGAGCTGAAGATCGTCCGCGAGAACATGCCGTTCGGCACCATCGGCGACGACGAGTACGGCACCTACTTCATCGGCTACGCCCGTACCCCCGACGTCACCGAGCAGATGCTCCGGAACATGTTCCTCGGCCGTCACCCCGGCCAGCACGACCAGATCCTGAACTACTCGACCGCGGTCACCGGCTGCCTCTTCCACGTCCCCACCATCGCCTTCCTCGACGAGCTCCCGGCGGCCCCCGAGAAGGCGGCCGAGCGGGACATAGCCCTCGACGCCTCATAGCTCCAGCACGCCTGAACGGACGGCACCGGCCCTCTCTCAGGGCCGGTGCCGTCCGTTCGTTCCGGCGTACCCCACCCCCTGCCAGCGGACGCTGATCGGAAACAGGAAGCACTCATGTCGCCTCTCTCGCACGGCACTTCCCAGCAGCCCGACGAACCCGCCCTCGCCGTCAACCCGTTCTTCGGGCAGGCGAACCCGGTCAGCGGAATGACCGAGGACCCGCCCAAGCACCGCCTGGCGGAACGGCCGTTGGCCCCCGACACCGCCTACCAGGTGGTCCACGACGAGCTGATGCTCGACGGCAACGCCCGGCTCAACCTCGCCACCTTCGTCACCACCTGGATGGAACCCCAGGCCGGGCGGCTGATGGGGGAGTCGCGGGACAAGAACATCATCGACAAGGACGAGTACCCGCGCACCGCGGCCCTGGAACAGCGCTGCGTGGCGATGCTCGCCGACCTGTGGAACGCCCCCGATCCTTCGCAGGTCGTGGGCTGTTCGACCACCGGGTCCAGCGAGGCGTGCATGCTCGGCGGGCTCGCCATGAAGCGCCGCTGGACCCAGCGCAACGCCGACCGCTATCCCGGCAGCGCCCGCCCCAACCTGGTCCTCGGCATCAACGCCCAGGTCTGCTGGGAGAAGTTCTGCAACTACTGGGAGGTGGAGGCACGCCAACTCCCCATGAAGGGCGACCGGTTCCATCTCGACCCGCACGAGGCGGTCGAGCTGTGCGACGAGAACACCATCGGTGTCGTCGGCATTCTCGGCTCCACCTTCGACGGCTCCTACGAACCCATCGCCCAGCTGTGCGCCGCCCTCGACGACTACCAGGAACGCACCGGCATCGACATCCCGGTCCATGTCGACGGTGCGTCCGGCGCGATGATCGCCCCGTTCCTCGACCCCGACCTGCAGTGGGACTTCCGGCTCCCACGCGTGGCCTCGATCAACACCTCTGGCCACAAGTACGGGCTGGTCTACCCCGGCGTCGGCTGGGCGCTGTGGCGGGACAAGGCGGCGCTGCCCGAGGACCTGATCTTCCGGGTCAACTACCTCGGCGGCGACATGCCGACCTTCGCCCTCAACTTCTCCCGCCCCGGCTCCCAGGTCATCGCGCAGTACTACACCTTCCTGCGTCTGGGCCGCGAAGGCTTCCGCGCGGTCCAGCAGGCCACCCGCGACGTCGCCATGTCGCTGGCCCGGAAGGTCGAGGACATGGGCGACTTCAAGCTGCTCACCCGTGGCGATCAGTTGCCGGTGTTCGCCTTCACCACCGCCGACCACGTCACGTCGTACGACGTCTTCGACATCTCCCGCCGGATGCGGGAGACCGGCTGGCTGGTGCCCGCGTACACCTTCCCGCCCGACCGCCAGGACCTCGCCGTGATGCGGGTGGTGTGCCGCAACGGCTTCACCCGGGACCTCGCCGACCTGTTCGCGCGCGACCTCGCCCGGCTGCTGCCCGAACTGCGCGACCAGCCGCACCCGATGGTCCGGGACCGGGGGGCCGAGACCGGCTTCCACCACTCGGAGAACCGCGCGGAACGGTAGCCCCGCCAAAAGGGTTCCCTGTACAGGCACTTGACCCTCGCCCCACGCCGCACGCGCGCCGTGGGGCGACGCCGTTCCTGGTCACGGCCACGCCCAAGTGTCCTAGGCTGGGCCGCACTCGCGTCATGTGCACGCAGCGAGTCGGCCTGGAACACAGGGAGTTGTGATGAGCCAAGACACGTCGGGACGACCCACCGAAGACGCCGAGAAGCGGGCCCCGGAGTTCCAGCCCTACCACCACCCGGCGGCAGGCTGGGGAGCGGCCAAGAGCGTCACGCGCTTCCTGATACGCGAGCGCGAACTCCTCGAAGGCCCCAAGGCCATCCAGAAGATGAACCACGAGGGCAAGGGCTTCGACTGCCCCGGCTGCGCCTGGCCGGACGACCTCAAGGGTCTCAGGCTCGACATCTGCGAGAACGGCATCAAGCACGTCACGTGGGAGATGACCCACAAGCGCGTCGGCCCCGCCTTCTTCGCCGCCCACACCGTCAGCGAACTCGCCACCTGGAGCGACGCCGCGCTGGAGGACCAGGGCCGCCTCACCCACCCCATGCGCTACGACGCGGACACCGACACCTACGTCCCGATCTCCTGGCAGGACGCCTTCGAACTGGTCGGCAGCACCCTGCGCGGGCTCGACAGCCCCGACCAGGCGTCGTACTACACCTCCGGCCGGCTCGGCAACGAGGCCACCTTCCTCTACCAGCTGATGGCGCGCGAGCTGGGCACCAACAACCTGCCCGACTGCTCCAACATGTGCCACGAGGCCAGCGGCCGCGCCATGCAGGCCGCCCTCGGCACCGGCAAGGGCACCGTCGACCTGGAGGACTGGGAGAAGACCGACGCCCTGTTCATCATCGGCGTCAACGCGGCCTCCAACGCCCCCCGCATGCTCACCTCACTCGCCGAGGCGTACAAGCGCGGCGCGAAGATCGTGCACATCAACCCGCTGGTCGAGGCCGCCGCGACCCGCACGATCATCCCGCACGACTTCGTGGACATGGCGCTCAACCGCGCCACCCCCACCAGCTCGCTCAACCTCCAGCCGCGCATCGGCGGCGACATGGCCCTGCTGCGCGGCATGGCGAAGGCCATCTTCGCCGAGTCGGAGACCAACCCCAAGGCGCTGGACAGTGAGTTCATCGACCGGCACACCTCGGGCTTCGCCGAGTACCGGGCCGTCGTCGAGGCCACGCCGTGGGAGGAGCTGGAGCTGCAGTCCGGGCTCGGCCGGGCCGAGATCGAGGCGGCCGCCCGCATCTACTGCGACGCCGACCGTTCCATCTTCAGCTGGTGCCTGGGCGTCACCCAGCACGAACACGGCGTCGACACCGTCCGCGAGATCATCAACGTCCTGCTGCTGCGCGGCAATCTGGGCCGCGAGGGCGCCGGTCCGTCCCCGGTGCGCGGGCACAGCAACGTCCAGGGCAACCGCACCTGCGGCATCGACCACCGGCCGTCCAAGGAGTTCCTGGACCGGCTGGCCGACGTCTGCAAGATCGACCCGCCCCGCGAGCACGGCCTGGACACCGTCAACACCATCGAGGCCATGCACACCGGCGACGTCAAGGTGTTTATCGGCATGGGCGGCAACTTCGCCCTCGCCGCGCCGGACAGCGTCTACACCTTCGACGCGCTGCGCAAGTGCGAGCTGACCGTGCAGGTCAGCACCAAGCTCAACCGCAGCCACCTGGTGCACGGCAAGCAGGCGCTCATCCTGCCGTGCCTCGGCCGCACCGAGAAGGACGAGCAGCTCACCGGTGAGCAGGGCACCTCGGTCGAGGACTCGATGTCCATGGTCCACCTCTCGGTCGGCATGAAGCGCCCCGCCTCGAAGCACCTGCTCTCCGAACCGGCGATCATCGCCGGGATGGCGCGGGCCGCGCTGCCCGACAGCGCCACCCCCTGGGAGTGGTACGTCGAGGACTACGACCGCGTCCGCGACACCATGGCCAAGGCGCTGGAGGGCTTCGAGGACTTCAACCGCCGGGTCCGGCTGCCGCTGGGCTTCCGCATCAAGCAGCCCGCCCGCGAACTCGTCTTCCGCACCCCCTCCGAGCGCGCCGAGTTCTCCAGCCCCGGCCTGACCGACGTCGTCCCCGAGACCGGCATGCTCAAGCTCGGCACGATGCGCTCCCACGACCAGTGGAACACCACGATCTACTCGGACGACGACCGCTACCGGGGGGTCAAGAACCTGCGCACGCTGATCTTCATGAACAAGGAGGACATGGCCAAGCGCGGGCTGAAGCTCTTCGACGAGGTCGACATCACCAGCATCGCCAAGGACGGCAGCAAGCGCAGCGTGTACGGCTACAAGGTCATCCCGTATGACATCCCGCAGGGGTGCGCGGCCGGGTACATGCCGGAGCTGAACGTGCTCTGCGCGATCGGCGACTACAGCACGCAGAGTGACCAGCCGCTGATGAAGAACATCAACGTCGTGGTGACGCCCACCGCTTAACGGGCATACGAAAGCGGCCGCCTCTTTCCGTGAGAGGCGGCCGCTTTCGTATATACGGAGTGCTCAGAAACCGATCTCGATCGTGCGCCGGGTGGCCGCCTGGGATTTGGGCAGCCGGACCGTCAGGACGCCGTCGGAGAGATCGGCCTGCACCGCCTCGACATTGACGTCACCGGGTACCCGTACCCCGTAGGAGAAACTCCCCGACCTGCGGCGCAGTGCCTTGCCGTCGGTGTTCTCGTCGAGCGCGCCGTGAATGTGCAGTTCACGGCCGTCGACCTCGATGTTCACGCTCTCCCGCGGAATGCCGGGCAATTCGGCGCGGACCAGATAGGCGTCGCCCGCGTCCTCCTCCTCGACCAGCGGCATCCAGTGCCGGGTCGGCTCGGTGGGCTGCGCGGACTGCTCCACCAGGCGGCTGACCTCGCCCCACAACTGCTGGAGCTCCACCACGGGATCGTGTCCGGCCCACCAGGCCGACCTCGCAACGCCCGCACGTTCGCTCATGCCCGGACTCCTCTGCTTCTCGCGTGCATATAAGGAGTGTGCACAACCCGCTCGACACCGGCAGCAAGGCCCTGGCAAATGGGTGAGGGAAACCCGGAAAACCCTTGGGGGAGCTAACTTCCTCGGGTTGCGAGGCCCTGGACATCGCGGTTCAGTGAAAACCTGATCCGTCGCGCCCCAGGAGCTGCCATGTCGATGTCGTTCGGTTCACCGTTCGGTTCCTCCGACCCTTTCAGCGACCTGCTGAACCGGTTCTTCGGCATGTCACCGGCGTCATCGCCCCCCGCGGTACAGCGAGTTCCCATCGGACGGCTGCTGACGGAGTCCTCGCAGGAACTGCTCAACCTGGCCGCGCAGAAGGCCGAGGAGGACGGCACCTCCGACCTGGACACCCAGCAGCTCCTGTGGGCCTGCACCAAGGTCGAGCCCTCGCGCAGGCTGCTCGCCCAGGCCGGGGTCGACCCCGACAAGCTCGCGGACCAGATCGACGCGGTGCTGCCCGCCGAGTCCGGCACCCCGTCCGCCGAGCCGGGCCTCACCCCGGCCGCCAAGCGCACCCTCGCCGACGCCTTCGCACAGTCCCAGGCGGCCGGCAACTCCTACATCGGCCCGGAGCACATCCTCGCCGCGCTGCTGGACGACGCCGACTCCGGCGCCGGACGCCTGCTGACCGCCGAGGGCATGGACGGCAGGAAGCTGGCGTCGCGCACCGAGCAGGCCGCGCGGCAGGACCAGGGCAAGGGCGGCGGCGGACCCACCAGCACCCTGGACGAGTTCGGCCGCGACCTCACCGAGGAGGCCAAGCAGGGCAAGCTGGACCCGGTCGTCGGACGCGCCGACGAGATCGAGCAGACGGTCGAGATCCTCTCCCGCCGCTCCAAGAACAACCCGGTCCTCATCGGCGAGCCCGGCGTCGGCAAGACCGCCATCGTGGAGGGCCTCGCCCAGCGCATCGTCATCGGGGACGTCCCCGAGACCCTGAAGGACAAGCGGGTCGTCGCCCTCGACATGTCCGGCCTGGTCGCCGGTGCCCAGTACCGCGGCCAGTTCGAGGAGCGGCTGAAGAAGGTCATCGAGGACGTCCAGGCGTCCGAGGGCGAGATCATCCTCTTCATCGACGAACTGCACACCGTCGTCGGCGCCGGTGCCACCGGTGAGGGCTCGATGGACGCGGGCAACATCCTCAAGCCCGCCCTCGCCCGCGGTGAGCTGCACGTGGTCGGCGCGACCACCATCGACGAGTACCGCAAGTACGTCGAGAAGGACGCCGCCCTCGAGCGCCGCTTCCAGCCCGTCATGGTGCCGGAGCCGAGCGTCGCGGAGACCGTGCTGATCCTCGAGGGGCTGCGCGACGCCTACGAGGCCCACCACCAGGTCCGCTTCGAGAACTCCGCGCTGGAAGCCTGCGCCGGGCTGTCCGACCGCTACATCACCGACCGCTTCCTCCCGGACAAGGCCATCGACCTGATGGACCAGGCCGGTGCGCGCGTCCGGCTGCGCAGCGCGGCCCGCTCCACCGAGGTCGTCGCCCGCGAGGACAAGATCGCCAAGCTGCAGCGCGAGCTGGACGAGGCGGTCTCGGGCCAGGACTACGAGAAGGCGAACGACATCAAGGGCAAGATCGCCGAGGTCGAGAGCGAGGTCGCCGGGATCGAGGAGCGCCGCGAGGGCGTCATCACCGTCACCCCGAACGACATCGCGGACATCGTCTCCCGCCGTACCGGCATCCCCGTCTCCCAGCTCACCGCCAGCGAGAAGGAGCGGCTGCTGAAGCTGGAGGAGGAGATGCACGCCCGCATCGTCGGGCAGAACGAGGCCGTCACCGCCGTCTCCCAGGCGGTGCGCCGCAACCGCGCCGGAATGGGCGACCCCGATCGTCCGGTGGGCTCGTTCCTCTTCCTCGGCCCCACGGGTGTCGGCAAGACGGAACTCGCCAAGGCCCTCGCCGAGCTGCTGTTCGGCGACGAGGACCGCATGATCCGCTTCGACATGAGCGAGTTCCAGGAGAAGCACACCGTCTCCCGCCTGGTCGGCGCGCCTCCCGGATACGTCGGCTACGAGGAGGCCGGGCAGCTCACCGAGAAGGTCCGCCGCCAGCCGTACAGCGTGATCCTCTTCGACGAGATCGAGAAGGCGCACCCGGATGTCTTCAGCACGCTGCTCCAGATCCTGGACGACGGGCGGCTGACCGACGGCCAGGGCCGCACAGTCGACTTCCGGCACACCGTCATCATCATGACGTCGAACATCGGCGCCCATCTGATCCTGGCGCACCAGGGAGACGTGTCTGAGATCAAGGACGACCTCCTGGAGGAGCTGCGCGGGCGGTTCCTGCCGGAGTTCCTCAACCGGATCGACGACATCATCATCTTCCACAGCCTCACCGAGGACGACCTCTCCCAGATCGTCGACCACCTGCTGGCGCAGACCCGGCGCCGGGTGGAGTCGCAGGGGCTGCACCTGGAGGTCACCGAGGCGGCGAAGAAGCTGCTCATCGCGCACGGCCACCAGCCGGAGTTCGGCGCGCGGCCGCTGCGGCGCACGATCCAGTCCGAGCTGGACAACCGCATCGCCGAGCTGCTGCTCAGCGGCCAGACCGAGCCCGGTGACACCATCGTCGCCGACGTCAAGGACGACTCGCTGCACGTCACCGTGCGGGGCCCGGGCGACAAGAAGTCCGAGAAGTCCGAGAAGGGCGACGAGCACGCCGGGAAGAAGGCGGCCGCCAAGAAGACCGCGTCCGGCGGCAAGAAGAAGGCCGACGCCAAGGACGCCGACGCGAAGGACGCCGGTACCAAGGACGCCGACGCGAAGAAGGACTGACGGCGGCAAGGAGAACCCCATGGCGCACCACCACAAGTCCAACAAGGAAGTCGAGGGCGACCCGGACTACGGTCACGGCCGCGGCCTGCCACGCCGTCCGGACGAGCCGCAGCTGCAGGAACGCACCCAGGAGGACCGGCGCGACGTGGGCCTGCCGGTCCGGGAACAGGAGAGCCCCGAGCGGGTCTACGAGCAGGAGAACGTCGAGATCGACCGCCAGGTGGACCGGGGCGAGGTGGAGACGGGTGACCTGACGCACCGTCAGCGCGAGGACGAGGACCCCTTCCCGCCGTCCCACTACGACGGCTGACCCCGCCGCCGACGAGAGCCTGGGCGGACCGGACATCGCGTCCGATCCGCCCAGGCTCTTCGCGTGTGCCCTCAGCCCTTGTCGCCGGGCGTGCCCAGGGAGACCACGACTGCGGTGGCCTCGCCGTCCGGGGCGTCGTAGCTGACGGAGTCGCCGGGGACGCGGCCCATGAGCGCGCGGCCCAGCGGGCTGTCCGACGTGACGAGCTTCGGGTCGCGGGCGTCGGCGATCTCACCGATGTGCAGGGTGTCCGTGGTGCCGTCCGCGAACCGGACGGTGACCGTCGTGCCCACCCCGACCTTGTCGGTGGGCACCGGGCCCCCGATGTCGGCCTGGCGGAGCCGGTCCTCGACCCGGTCGATGCGCTCGTCCAGCCGGTTCAGCTGGTCGGCCCGCTGGATCTCGTCGGCCTGGTCGGCACGGTCACCGACCTCGTCGGAGTCCTTCAGCGTCGCGGCGACCGTCTTGCGCTCCTCATGCAGATCGGACAGTTCCTGCTCGAGCGCCTTGCGTGCGTCGGCGCTGATCGGCTCGGGATCACCGGTCATTCCTGCTCCAGTGCTACAGAGGGATGTGCTGGACAGAAAGCACCCTACTGGCGGGAACCCGGCGCAGGCGGCACCTCCGGTACCCAGGGGCGCTGCCAGGGCGGGCTGCCCGCCACCAGGGCGTCTGCCTGGGGCGGGCCCCAGGAGCCGGGCGGGTAGGGGTGGACCGGCGGGGGATAGGTGAGCAGGGGCTGGATGATGCGCCAGCACTCCTCCACCGCCCGCTGCGGCGCGAAGTACTTGTCGTCGCCGGTCAGCGCCGCGTACAGCAGCCGCTCGTACGGGGCCAGCGGCTTGCCGAGTTCGCGGGCGAAGATGGTGTCCAGCGGGACCAGCCGCCAGGTCGACGCCTCGTCCAGCGCCGAGAGTTGGAGCCGCATCCCGGCCTCGGGGTCGATGCGCAGCACGATCTGGTTCCCGGCGACCTGGCCGGGGTCGGGCAGGAAGCCGAGCCGGGGCGGTTCGCGCAGGATCAGCCGCACCTCGGTCACCCGCACCGGAAGCCGCTTGCCCGCGCGGATGAACACCGGCACCCCGGCCCACCGCCAGTTGTTGATCTCCAGCCGCAGCGCCGCGTACGTCTCCGTGGTCGAATCCGGTGCCACGCCCGGCAGTTGCTGGTAGCCGAGGTACTGGCCGCGCACGTACTCGTGGACGTCGGCGGCGGGCATGGCGCGCAGCACCTCGATCCGCTTGTCCCACAGATCGGTCGCGCTCGGCCCGACCGGCGGGTCCATCGCCACCAGGGCCAGCACCAGCAGCAGATGATTCTGGATCACGTCGCGCAGCGCGCCCACATGGTCGTAGAAGGCGCCTCGGTCCTCGACGCCGAACTCCTCGGCCATCGTGATCTGGATGGAGACCACGCTGTCCCGGTGCCACAGTTCGGCGAGCGCGGAGTTGGCGAACCGCAGGTACTCCAGCTCGATGACGGGTTCCTTGCCCAGGAAGTGGTCGACCCGGAGGATCTGGTTCTCGTCCAGCACCGCCGTCAGCCTGCGGTCCAGCGCGCGGGCCGAGGCTAGGTCGTGCCCGAACGGCTTCTCCAGCGCCACCCGCGCCTGCCCCAGCAGCCGGGCGGCCGCCAGCTGGTCCACGATCGGCGCGAACAGCGAGGGCGGGGTCTCCAGATAGAACAGCGGGCGACGGCGCCGCCCCAGCTCCTGGGCCAGCCGCCCATAGGTCTCGGGCGCGCTGAGGTCGCCGGACACATACGTCAGCCGTGCGGTCAGCCGCTCGAGCGCCGCCGTGTCGACCGACCCCTCCGACTCCTCCACCGACTCACGCACCAGCCCGGCGAGTTCCTCGTCGCTCATCTCCCGGCGGCCGACCCCGATCACCGGGCAGTCGAGCAGCCCTCGGCCCTCCAGCTTGTACAGCGCGGGGAACGTCATCTTGCGCGCGAGATCCCCGGTCACCCCGAAGATCACCAGAGCGTCGGCTTCCCAGGTTCCGGCCATCGGCGGATGCTCCTCACCCCGGCGGCGGGCGCGCGCGACGGCGCCCCCTTTCTCGGTCTCTCGTATCGTCCGTGTCCCGGACCCGGCGCGCGACTCGGGGCGTGCGCCCCGGCGGCCGTGCTCGAGGGGCATACCGGCATGTATGGTGTCCGGACCGCGGGGCAGGAGATCATCCGTCCCCGCACAGAACGTGCCCGACCACGCCAGAAGGAGGCTCGCATGTCCTCGAAGCGACGCCGCAAGAAGAAGGCCCGCCGCAAGAACGGCGCCAACCACGGCAGTCGGCCCCAGTCCTGAGACGACGGCCGCACCGGGCCCGGTCCCCTCACCCCGAGGCGACCGGGCCCGGCCCTTTTCCCCGCCCGGCGCCGAATCCCCCGTACGGACCGGCAGCGCTGGCCGCCGTGCGGTGCAGCGCCGAGGCTGGGAGCGCGGCACCCCGCGATCTCCGCCACGGAAGAGGGTTACTGTCCGGCCATGAGCGAACAGGGTGAACCCGGAATGGAACGAGGGACGAACGCGGGCAAGGGCCCCTACCTGGACGCCCGGGTGGGCTCGGCGGGCGGGCCCGGCGCGGGCGGATCGACCTTCACCGTGCTCGTGGCGGCCGCCGCCAACTTCGGCGTCGCCCTCGCCAAGGCCGTCGCCGGTGTCCTCAGCGGCTCCAGCGCCATGCTCGCCGAGGCCGGGCACTCCGTCGCCGACACCATGACCGAGGCCCTGCTCTTCGTCGCCCTCAAGCGCAGCAAGAAACCCGCCGACGACGACCACCCCCTCGGCTACGGCCCCGAGCGGTACATCTGGGCGCTGCTCGCCTCCGTCGCCACCTTCGTCGGCGGTGGCGTCTTCGCCGTGTACGACGGCATCCACGCCCTCACCCACGACGAGAAGCCCGGCGACCCGCTGATCTCCTACATCGTGCTCGCCGTCGCCTTCGTCCTGGAGGGGCTGTCGCTGCGCACCGGCTGGCGGCAGGCCACCGGACGGGCCGAGCACTTCCGGGTGCCGATCCTGCGCTACCTCCAGCACACCCCCGACACCGCCGTGAAGGCCGTCGTCATGGAGGACTCCGCCGCGCTCGTCGGCCTGGTGCTCGCCGCCCTCGGCCTGCTCGGCGGACAGCTCACCGGCTCCGGCGTGTGGGACGGCATCGCCTCCATCCTCATCGGTGTGCTGCTGGTCGTCGTGGCCTACATCCTCGGCCGCGCCAACACCGAACTCCTCGTCGGCCGCGCCCTGCCCAAGCCCATGCGGGAAGCCGTACTGCGCGAACTGCGCTCCGTGGACGCCGTCCAGGACGTGATGGAGCTGACCACACTGGTGCAGGGGCCGGGGGAGATCCTGATCGCCGCCAAGGTCGATTTCCGCGACGTCTCCACCTCCGCCCAGATCGAATGGGCCTGCGAGGAGGCGGAGACCCGGCTGCGCACCCTCATCCCGGCGGTCAAGCGGGTGTACCTGGACCCGACCCCGCCGCGTCTGCCGGAGTAGCGGGCCGTCAGGCCGGTTGGGGCACCATCCGGTGCAGGCCCCGGCGGTCGTAGTAGCGGGTCGCCGCGAAGCCGAACGCCAGGGCCACCACGAAGCCGATCGCGATCATCACCCAGCCGCGCTGCAGCCCGGCGTCGGCGCGGGCGTCGAAGTAGAGGATCGCCCGCACCCCGGCCGCCAGTTGACGCATGGGCTCGAAGGCGCCGAGGAACCGGTAGAAGCCCGGCACCGCCTCCAGCGGCACCGTGGCGCCCGAGGACGGCAGCGCGAACGCGATGAAGACGAACATCGACACGAGCTGCCCCAGGCTGCCGAAGGCCGCGTTGATCGCCTGCACCCCGAGCCCCACCGTCAGCACCGCGCAGTACGAGAACACCCACAGCAGCCCCGGGTGCGGGGCGTCCATGCCCAGCAGGACGATCGTCGCCAGCATGATCAGCGAGGTGGTGAGCAGCGCGAGTCCCGCCGTCATCACCATCTTCAGCACCAGGGTCTGGGTCCGGCTGATGTCCACCGTGGGGCGGCGCGAGTGCCAGGGGCCGATCTCGGTGTCCGCGTAGCCGAGCCCGCTGTCGACGCCGTTGTGGATGATGTTGCCGCCGATGAAGCCGGCCAGCACCAGCAGCAGCGCGTAGTAGAAGGCGCTCAACCCCAGCCCGCTGTGCGCGCCGATGGGATGGCCCACCTCGGTGCGCACCTCCACCGGGTCGGCGATCAGCAGCCGGGTCGTCGCGTCGGCCTGCTTCACCTGCGGGGACGCCGACAGCTGCTCGCCGACCGAGACCGACACCCGGTGCGCCGCGGTCTGCGTGATCCGGCCCGCCAGCGAGGAGGCCAGGCTGCCCACGCCCGGGTTGGTCAGCGCGGTCAGCGTCGGCCGGGACCTGGCGTCCGCGGTGGCCAGCGCGCCGACCGTCGCCGTGAAGTCCGCCGGGATCACCAGGGCGCCGTACACCTTGCCGGACGCCAGCTCGTCCTGGGCCTTCGCCCGTGACATCGGGCGCCAGCGGACCCGGCCGTCGGAGGTGCCGGAGGAGAGGATGGAACGGGCGGCCTGCGTGCCGACGTTGGCCTTCTGGCCCGGCAGCGGCTTGCCCTCGTCCTGGTTCACCAGCGCCACCGGCATCCGGTGCAGGCTGCCCTCCGGGGTGAGGATGCCGCCCATGTACAGCAGCGACAGCACCAGCGCGACCAGCGAGCTGAGCACGGCGGGCATCAGCCACAGCTTCCACCGCCCCAGCAACCGCGACGCGCTCACCCTCGGTCCGGACGCGTGCGGGGGCATCCCGGAAGCCATACCACTCCAAGAGGTGCAGTCGGCGGCAACCGCCGAACGGGCGGCGGCGAGGGGCCCGTACCGTATGTTCGGCCGCCGGACCGCACCGCCTGCGGACGCAAGCCGACGATAGATCGCGGACACCGGAACGTCCCGCCACGACACCGGCCATCTGCTCCCGACGACCCGGCGTGTGTCCCACGCGTCCCTTGTGGCCTTCGAGGGGCGTCCCGCCCCGTCGGTCGCTAGCGTGTTGCCCAGTTGGGACCGCTCCGCCGACGGAAGGACCTCCCCATGGGCCGACGCAAGGATCTCGGACTGCTCGCCGTACGCCTCGGCACCGGTGGCGTGCTCGCCGCCCATGGCGCGCAGAAGCTGCTCGGCTGGTTCGGGGGAGGAGGGATCGACGGCACGGGCAAGTTCATGGAGTCCATGGGCTTCAAGCCCGGCAAGGCGAGCGCCATCGCCTCCGGCTCGGCCGAGCTGGGCGGCGGGCTCCTGCTCGCGCTCGGTCTCGCCACCCCGGCCGCCGGTGCCGCCGTGGCCGGGGGCATGGGCGGCGCCGTCTCCGTGCACCTCCCCAACGGGTTCTTCGCCACCGCGGGCGGCTACGAGTACCCGGCCTACCTCGGCTACATCGCCACCTGCGTCGGCCTGACCGGACCCGGCCGTTACTCCCTGGACCGCCTCATCGGCTACCGGCTCGACCGGCCCCGGCTGGTCCTGCTCTCCTTCGCGCTGAGCGCGGCCGGTACCGCGGTCGTCGTCGCCCGGCGGGAGCAGGTGCTCTCGGCCCAGCGGCGCGAGGAGACCGCGCCGGTCACTCCGGCTCCGTGACGGGGTCGCATATGCGAGCGTAATCCTCTTTATCGCCTGGACGATGCGGCACGGAACTCGGTCACCAAGAACGGATTCCGTGCCGTTCATTGTTATCGGGAAATCTTTTCCGGAAGCCTGGTGAAAGGATTCCCGCGCCCGGATGAAAACCCCGCTCGGCCTTTGTTTTCAAGGGCTGCGCGCCGCGTGGCGGGTGCTGATACCCCGACATAGTCTGGCCTAAAGCTCCATATATAGGTATGGACGCACGCCGCGACGGCGGAAGGGTGAGAGCCTTGAGCACCTTGGACGAAGAACAGTCACGGATGATGGAGGCGGAGTCGGATCTCGAGCCCCGCGTGGGCCCGATCCCCAAAGGGGAGCCGTACTTCCACCCCTACCACCACCCCGCCGCGGGATGGGGCGCCGCCAAGAGCGTGACCAAATTCCTGCTGGACGAGGGAACGCTGATCGAGGGCCCGCGGGCCATCATGAAGATGAACCACGAGAACGGTGGTTTCGACTGTCCCGGATGTGCCTGGCCGGATGACACCAAGGGCCTGAAGCTTGACATCTGTGAGAACGGAATCAAGCACGTCACGTGGGAGCTGACCCACAAGAGGGCCGACCGTGAGATGTTCGCCCGCCACACGGTGAGCGAAATGCACGAGTGGAGCGACTTCAAGCTGGAGGACCAGGGCCGACTCACCGAGCCCATGGTCTACGACGCGGCCACCGACCACTACGTCCCGATCTCCTGGCACGACGCGTTCGAACTGGTCGGACGCCACCTGCGCAACCTGGAGAACCCCAACCAGGCGTCGTACTACACCTCGGGGCGGCTCGGCAACGAGGCCACCTTCCTGTACCAGCTGATGGCGCGTGAGCTGGGCACCAACAACCTGCCCGACTGCTCCAACATGTGCCACGAGGCCAGCGGACGCGCCCTGACGGCATCCCTCGGCACCGGCAAGGGCACGGTCGACCTGAAGGACTGGGAGGCCACGGACGCCCTGTTCATCATCGGCGTCAACGTCGCCTCCAACGCGCCCCGCATGCTCACCTCGCTGACCGAGGCGTTCGACCGCGGCGCGCAGGTCGTGCACATCAACCCGTTCATCGAGGCGGGCGCCACGAAGGCGATCATCCCGCACGACTTCCTGGACATGGCCACCTTCCACGCCACCCGGACCAGCACCCTGGACCTCCAGGTGCGGGTCGGCGGCGACATGGCGCTGCTGCGCGGCATGGCCAAGGCCGTCCTGGAGCAGGCGAAGACCGACCCCAAGGCCATCGACACCCAGTTCATCCAGCGGCACACCGTCGGCTTCGACGAGTACCGGGCGCTGTGCGAGGCCACCCCCTGGGAGGAGCTGGAGCGCCAGTCCGGGCTCAGCCGCGCGGACATCCTCAAGGCGGCGCGCATCTACGGCGACGCCGACCGCTCCATCATCAGCTGGTGCCTGGGCGTCACCCAGCACGAGCACGGCGTGGACACCGTCCGCGAGATCGTCAACCTGCTGCTGCTGCGCGGCAATCTGGGCCGTGAGGGCGCCGGTCCGTCCCCGGTGCGCGGGCACAGCAATGTGCAGGGCAACCGCACCTGCGGCATCGACCACCGCCCCGAGCCGGCGTTCCTGGACCGGCTGGCGGAGGTCTGCAAGATCAACCCGCCGCGCGAGCACGGCCTCGACACCATCGGCACGCTCCAGGCGATGAACCGGGGCGACGTCAAGGTGTTCATCGGCATGGGCGGCAACTTCGCCCTCGCGGTGCCCGACTCGCCGTTCAGCTACGAGGCGCTGCGCAACTGCGACCTCACGGTCCAGGTGAGCACCAAGCTGAACCGCAGCCATGTCGTGCACGGCAAGGAGGCGCTGATCCTGCCCTGCCTCGCCCGCACGGACAAGGACCACCAGCGCACCGGCGTGCAGAGCATGTCGGTCGAGGACTCGATGTCCATGGTGCACCTGTCGGTCGGCATGAAGCGCCCGGCCTCCAAGCACCTGCTGTCGGAGCCCGCCATCATCTCCGGCATGGCGCGCGCCGCCCTGCCCGCGAGCCCCACGCCGTGGGAGTGGTACATCGAGGACTACGACCGCATCCGCGACACGATGTCCGAGGTGCTGGACGGCTTCGAGGACTTCAACCGCCGGGTGCGGCTCCCGCTGGGCTTCCGCATCAAGCAGCCCGCCCGTGAGCTGATCTTCCTCACCGAGTCCGGCAAGGCGGAGTTCTCCCACGCCAAGCTGCCGGACGTGGTGCCCGCGCCGGGCATGCTGACGCTCGGCACCATGCGCTCGCACGACCAGTGGAACACCACGATCTACTCGGACAACGACCGCTACCGGGGCATCAAGAACCTGCGCGAGCTGGTCTTCATGAACGAGGACGACATGCGCGAGCGCGGGCTCTCGGAGTTCGACCCCGTGAACATCGTCTCCACGGCGAAGGACGGCAGCCACCGCTACCTCGACGGCTACCTCGCCATCCCGTACGACATGCCGCGCGGCTGCGCCGCGGGGTACATGCCGGAGATGAACGTGCTGATCGCGCTGTGCGACTACAGCACCCAGAGCGACCAGCCGCTCATGAAGCAGCTCAAGGTCCACATCACCGCGGCGACCTGACCGGCGAGGCCACGGCGGACAAGGGCGGGCCCCCTCCGATTCGGAGGGGGCCCGCCCGTGCGGTGTGCCGCCGTGCTCAGTGGCCGGCCGGGATGTGGTGCACGGCGATGCGCTTGCTGAACACCCAGTACGTCCAGCTCTGGTAGATGATGATCAGCGGGGCGAAGATCGCCGCGACGATCGTCATCACCGTCAGCGTGTAGGAGGCGGACGACGCGTTGGCGACCGTCAGCGACCAGGCCGGGTTCAGCGTGGACGGCATGACCTCGGGGAACAGCGTCAGGAACAGCATGGCGAACGACGCGACCACCGTCAGGGCGGAGAAGACGAACGCCCAGCCCTCCCGGCCCAGCTGGTTGAAGAACAGGGCCACGAGGATCGCCGCGAACGCCACGATCATGACGCCCAGGCTCTGGCCGTTGCCCGAGTTCGCCTGCGTCCACAGCAGGAACGCGAGCAGCAGCAGGAGCGAGGCCAGGCCCAGCACGGGCACCAGCTTCCGGGCGCGCTCGCGGATCTCACCGTCGGTCTTCAGCGCGGCGAAGATCGCGCCGTGGCAGGTGAACAGCACCAGCGTGGCGAAGCCGCCCAGGATCGCGTACCCGTTGAACAGATCACCCGGCGTGCCCACGTAGGACTTCTCGCGGTTGATGGCGACGCCCCGGACCATGTTGGCGAAGATCACGCCCCACAGGAACGGGATGATCACCGAGGTCCAGAAGGTGACCTGCTCCCAGCTGTGCTGCCAGCGCATGCTGTCGCGTTTGGCCCGGTACTCGAAGGACACCCCGCGGCCGATCAGACAGAGCACGATGATCAGCAGCGGGATGTAGAAGCCGCTGAACAGGGTGGCGTACCAGTCCGGGAAGGCGGCGAAGGTCGCGCCCGCGGCCGCGATCACCCAGACCTCGTTGCCGTCCCAGACGGGGGCGATCGTGTTGATGAGAACGCGCCGCTCGGTGCTGTTGCGGGCCATCGTCTGGGTGAGGACACCGACCCCGAAGTCGAACCCCTCGAGGAAGAAGTAGCCGACCCACAGCAGGGCGATCAGGATGAACCAGAGATCATAGAGATGCATGGCCGTCCGTCCTCAGTAGGCGATCGAGAGTGGCTTGTCCTGGTCGTCCGGGGACATGCGCAGGCTGGGGTCCTTGGTGGGTGGCCGTTCGTCGACGTCGGGCCCCGGTTTCGCGTACTTGACCATCAGGCCGCCCTCGACCACCGCGAGGATCGCGTAACAGACGCTGAGCGCGACCAGGGAGCCGACCTGGGTGCCGACGCTGACGTTCGGTGAGACGGCGTTCGCGGTCTTCATCAGGTGGAACACCACCCACGGCTGACGGCCCATCTCGGTGAAGATCCAGCCGAAACTGTTGGCGAGCAGCGGGAAGCCGAAAGTCAGCGCGACGACGCGCCAGCTCCACTTGGTGAAGAAGTCGTTCATCCGGATCTTGTCGGTGATCATCAGGTTCGGCGGCTCGTCCTCGCCCGTGCGGAACCTGGACTTCAGCCAGAACTTGTTCCGGGTGAGCCAGAGGCCGATCACCCCGAGGGTGAAGCTGGTCATGCCGAAGAAGATCATGAGGCGGAAGCCCCAGTACGTCATGAAGATGTTGGGGATGTAGTCCTCGCGGCTGCCGCCGAACTGCTTCACCTGCTCGTCGGCGCGGTCGTTGATGCCGGGCACGGGGGAGTGGAAGTTGCTCTTGGCGAGGAAGGACAGCGCGCCGGGGACCTCCAGCGCCACGTCGTTGCGCCCCGCACCGACATTGCCGACCGAGAAGATCGAGAAGGGGGCCGGTCCTTCCGTGTCCCACAGGGCCTCCGCCGCCGCCATCTTCATCGGCTGCTGTTCGAACATGACCTTGGCCAGCCGGTCGCCGCTCAGCGCGGTGAGGATGCCCGCGATGGCGCAGACGACCAGGGCCAGCTTGAGCGAGCTGCGCATGGCGGCGATCCGCTTGCGGTTGGTGTCCTTGCCGCGCTTGGCCCGCCACAGGTGGTAGGCGGAGATGCCCATGACGAAGGCGGCGCCCGTGATGAACGCCGCCGTCAAGGTGTGGAAGACCTGCACCAGGGTGGTGTCCTGGAACAGGACCCGCCAGATGTTGGTCAGCCGCGCCTTGCCGTTCGCGGGGTCGATCCGGTAGCCGACGGGGTGCTGCATGAAGGAGTTCGCGGCCAGGATGAAGTACGCGGAGAGAAGACTGCCGATGGTCACGACCCAGATCGTCGCCAGGTGGATCTTCTTCGGGAGCCGGTTCCAGCCGAAGATCCACAGCCCGATGAACACGGACTCGAAGAAGAACGCGATCAGCGCCTCCATCGCCAGCGGAGCACCGAAGACATCACCGACGAAGCGGGAGTAGCTCGACCAGTTCATGCCGAACTGGAACTCCTGGAAGATGCCCGTGACCACACCCAGCGCGAGGTTGATCAGCAGGAGCTTTCCCCAGAACTTGGTGGCGTGGAAGTACTTCTCCTTCCCTGTCCGCACCCAGGCCGTCTCCAGTCCGGCGACGATGCCTCCGAGGCCGATGCTGAGCGGGACGAAGAGGAAGTGGTAGACGGTCGTGACACCGAACTGCCATCGGGCAATGGTCTCCTGAGCGATTGCTAGTTCCACTACGTCCTTCTCTCGCTCGATCCGGCCGCAATCTGGATAAAAGGTATCTCCAGGGCATAGTCGCGTCGACTCGGGGAAAGGCGTTCGCGCATCCATCCGGTGCCGTTTCCCGGAAGTGGTGATACGGCCGCGCATATGCGAACCCAGAAGCCCTGCTCGGCACGCAAATGCCAGCATCGCCGGAAGGCCGTGAATAGATGCGCGTTTCTTTATTGCCTCAAGGGTGGTTTCCGCGGCGGATAGCCGGAGCGGTTATCGGATACGCGTCGGTAATCAACCGAGAACGGCGTCCCCGAGCCAGTGCGCGGCGAGCAGCGCCGCCCGGACATTGAAGTCGTCCGCAGGGTCGTCGGGCAGCAGCGCGCACGCCTGGCGCACCCGGTACTGGACCGAGTTGCGGTGCAGGTTCAACGCCTCGGCGGCGGCCGCGTGACCGCGGCGGTGGGTGAGGAAGACCCGCAGTGTCTCCCGCAGGACGGCACCTCGCGCGTCGCGCCGGGCCAGGTCGCCGAGCGTCGCCGTCACGAAGTCCCGTACCGCCGGGAGGTCACCGGCCATCAGCGCGACCGGCGCGACCTCCGCGTAGTGCACCCAGTGCGGGGCGCCCGCCCCGGCGGGCTTCCTGGCCAGGATCTCCCGGACCTGGGCGGACTGGCGTGCCGAGGTGCGGAAGCCGTCCAGCCCGGCGCCCGGCCGCCCCACCGCGGCATGCAGGACGGTGCCCTCGGGCGCCGCCAGGCCGTCTCCCCACCGCCGTTCGCCCCCGGCGGGCAGCGCCAGCCACAGCCGGGCCTCGCGCTCGTCGGTCGGCACCACCAGCGCGGCACGGGCCCGCAGCACCGCCACCGCGTGCGCCCGCACCTCGTCCACGGCGGTGACCAGGTCGAACGAGGTCATCGCGGCCACCGGCCACAGGGTGCAGGCGACATGCACCGCGTCCAGCGGATAGCGCAGCGCCCGCTCGGCGGCCGCACGGTCCACCGGACCCCCGCCGAGCAGCGCGCCCACCCACTGCTGGCGCACCCCGCCCTGGCTCGCCACCCAACGCTCCCGCTCCCGCTCGTAGGCGCGTCCGACCTGCTCGCAGATCTGGTCGATGAACAGCGCCGAGCGGCGCACCACGTCGAGGACGAGCGACACCCGCTGCTCGGCGGGCAGGTCGTCGAGGTGCGCGAACGCGTGGTCCAGCACCCGGGAGTGGCCGATGCGATAGGCGCGGACCAGCGCGGAGAGCGGTACATCGCGCTGGGCCAGCACCC
This sequence comes from Streptomyces sp. NPDC002176, assembly GCF_044903645.1. Classification (NCBI taxonomy): domain Bacteria; kingdom Bacillati; phylum Actinomycetota; class Actinomycetes; order Kitasatosporales; family Streptomycetaceae; genus Streptomyces; species Streptomyces sp. NPDC002176. Next base: position 177,939 of record NZ_JBJDQW010000001.1, on the reverse strand, counting down.
GCGCGTACGCCAGGGCCGAGGACGGGGCCTCCAGCAGCTCCGGGGCGAAGTCCTGCTGGAGGAAGTTCAGCCCGGCCACCACGTTCTCGCTCAGGCTCGCCTCCAGCAGGGAGCGGGTCGCGGCGTCGTGGTCGAGGGCGTCGATCTGCACGAGGGTCAGCCGGACCAGATCCGCGATCATGGCCTCCCGCGTCCCGCGCAGCCGGTCCACCAACTGGCCGACCAGGGCCTGTTCCATCGCCATGACCGCACTGTAGAGCCGCCCGGCGGCCGCGCCAGTGTGCTCGGCGCACAAAGACGCCCGCCGATGTTGTGACGCGCGGCCGTCGTCAGCGTGCTCCGGGCGCCCCTACCTTCGCTGCATCCGTACGGCCCGCCCAGCGAAGGCGTGATCCCCATGGGCTTCATGACACCCCGGCTGCTCCCCGTCGACCCCGGCACCTACCGCACCCTGCCCCGCCGCGACCGCCTGGAGGCCCTGACCCGGCACTGGGTCGAACACGGCTTCGGCAGCCCCTCGTCGGTGTACCTCTTCTACGTCGTCAAATGCGCGCTCTACCTCGGCGGAGCGGCGCTGGTGATCTCGCTGACGCCGGGCCTCGGACCGGTCACCGAGGTGGCGTCCTGGTGGTCCGAACCGGTCGTCTACCAGAAGCTGATCGTCTTCACCCTGCTGTGGGAGATCATCGGGCTCGGCTGCGGCTCCGGCCCGCTGTCCTCCCGCTTCCTCCCGCCGATCGGCTCCGCCCTGTACTGGCTGCGCCCCGGCACCGTCCGGCTGCCACCGTGGCCCGGCAAGGTGCCGTTCACCCGGGGCGACCGGCGCGGACTGGTGGACGTACTGCTCTACGCGGCCGTACTCGCCTCCGGCGTCCGGCTGCTGCTAGGCCGCCCCGATGACGCGGGGCTGCTCGACCCGGCCACCGCCGTACCGCTGATCGTGACCCTGGCGGTGCTGGGGCTGCGCGACAAGACCGTCTTCCTCGCCGCGCGCGGGGAGCAGTACGGGCTGTCGCTGCTGGTGTTCTTCTTCCCCTACGGGGACATGTTCATCGGCTTCAAGCTGATCATGCTGGCCATCTGGTGGGGAGCGGCCACCTCCAAGCTCAACCACCACTTCCCGTTCGTGGTCGCCACCATGATGAGCAACGCGCCCCTGGTCCCGAACCGGCTCAAGACCCTCTTCTACCGCGACCACCCGCGCGACCTGCGCCCCTCCCGCCTCTCGTTCCTGCTCGCGCACGTCGGCACCGCCACCGAGTACCTCGTCCCGCTGTACCTGGTCTTCCTCGGCGACGGCGGCCCGTGGACCTGGGCGGCCCTGCTCTACATGGTCGTCTTCCACCTGCACATCCTGTCGACCCTGCCCATGGGGGTGCCGCTGGAGTGGAACCTGTTCTTCGTCTTCTCGCTCTTCCTCCTCTTCGGCGCCCACGGCGACCTCACCGTCTGGGACCTCCACTCGCCCTGGCTGCTCGCGGTGATCCTGCCGAGCCTCGTGCTGCTCCCGCTGCTCGGCAACCTCCGCCCCGACCTCGTCTCCTTCCTCCCCGCGATGCGCTACTACGCGGGCAACTGGGCCACCAGCGCCTGGCTGTTCACCGGAGACGCGCTCGACCGGCTGGAAGCGGGCCTGACCACGAGCGCCCGGCTCGCCCCGCACCAGATGGCCACCCTCTACGACGCCGACACCGCCCTGCTGCTCGCCGCCAAGGCGGAGGGCTGGCGCGCCATGCACTCCCACGGGCGCGCCCTCAACGGCCTGGTGGAACGGATCACCGACGGCCAGGACGGGGTCACCGTGCTGGAGGGCGAGCTGATCGCGGGGTTCGCCCTCGGCTGGAACTTCGGCGAGGGCCACCTCCACGACGACCAACTGCTGCGCGCCGTACAGGCCCGCTGCGCCTTCGCACCCGGCGAGATCCGGGTGATCTGTTTGGAGGGTCAGCCCCTGCACCGGCAGACTCAGTCCTATGAGATCCACGACGCGGCCCTGGGCCTGCTGGAGAGCGGCCACGTCGCGGTGCGCGACATGGTGACCCGTCAGCCCTGGCCCACCGACGGCCCCGGCTACCCGGTGTACGGCGTACGGTCGACGCGCCCGTCGGCCGAGCCGCGCCCCCTGGACAGCACCTCATGACCTCGGCCGTGGTGGTCGGCGGCGGACCCAACGGGCTCGCCGCCGCCGCCCTCCTGGCCAAGGCGGGCCTGGACGTCACCCTCCTGGAGGCCGCCGACGAGGTCGGCGGCGGCACCCGCAGCTACGAGGCCCTGCTGCCCGGTCTTTTGCACGACCACTGCTCCGCCATCCACCCCATGGCCGTCACCTCACCGGCCCTGCGCGAACTGGACCTGGCCCGGCACGGTCTGCGCTGGCTCCTGGCCGACATCGACTGCGTCCACCCCCTCGACGACGGCACCGCGGGCGTCCTGATGCGCTCCGTCGCGGACACCGCCCGTCTCCTCGGCGCCGACGGCGACCGCTACCGGGCGCTGATCGAACCCTCCGTACGGCACTGGGAGGCGCTCGCCGGGGAGGTGATGGGCCCGCTGCTGCGCGTTCCCTCGCACCCGCTGCTGCTCGCCCGGTTCGGCCTGCCGACCACCCTGCCCGCCACCGCCCTCGCCCGGATCTTCCGCGATCCGCGGACGCGCGGCCTGTGGGCCGGGATCGCCGCCCACGCCTTCCGCCCGCTGACCCGCCCGCTCACCTCGGCCATCGGCCTCGGCATCCTGGTCTCCGGGCACGCCGCCGGATGGGCGGTGGCCGAGGGCGGCTCCCAGTCCATCGCCCGCGCGCTGGAGAAGGCGCTGCGCGAGTACGGGGGCACTGTGGAGACGGGCATCCGGATCACCGACCACCGCCAGATCCCGGCCGCCGACGTCACCCTGCTCGACCTCGACCCCGGCCAGGCCGCGACCATCTACGGGGACCGGCTGCCCGCCCGGACCCGGTCCGCCTACCGGCGGTTCCGCCGGGGCCCCGGCGCCTTCAAGATCGACCTTGCGGTCGAGGGCGGGATTCCCTGGACCCAGGAGAAGGCCCGGCGCGCCGGGACCGTGCACCTCGGCGGCACGATCGAGGAGATCGCGCGGGCCGAGCGGGACGTGACGGCCGGACGCATGCCCGAGCGGCCGTTCGTCCTGGTCGGCCAGCAGTACCTGGCCGATCCTGGCCGCTCGGTGGGCGAGGTGCACCCCGTCTGGGCCTACGCCCACGTCCCGAACGGCTACACCGGGGACGCCACGGAGGCGATCCTGCGGCAGATCGAACGGTTCGCCCCCGGCGCCCGCGACCGGATCGTGGGCGTGCAGGCCACCACCCCGGCCGGTTTCGCCGCCGCCAACGCCAACTTCGCGGGCGGCGACATCCTCACCGGCGCCAAGACCGTCCCCCAGCTCATCCTGGGCCCCCGCCCCACCCTCGACCCGTACACCACCGGCCTGCCGGGCGTCTTCCTCTGCTCGGCGGCCACCCCACCGGGCCCGGGCGCCCACGGCATGTGCGGGGCGGGGGCGGCCGCTTCGGCGCTGCGGTACCTAGCGCGCCAGTAGCTCCAGCGTGTCGATCACCCGGTTCGAGAAGCCCCACTCGTTGTCGTACCAGGCGACCACCTTGATGTGGCGGCCGTCGACGCGGGTGAGGGCGGAGTCGAAGATCGAGGAGGCGGGGTTGCCGACGATATCGGAGGAGACCAGGGGGTCCTCGGAGTACTCCAGGACACCGGCGAGCGGGCCCTCGGCGGCCGTGCGGTAGGCGGCGAGCACCTCCTCGCGGGTGACGTCGCGGGCGACCGTGGTGTTCAGCTCGACGATCGAGCCGACCGGCACCGGCACCCGGATCGAGTCGCCCGACAGCTTGCCGTCGAGGTTCGGCAGCACATGGCCGATCGCCTTGGCCGCGCCCGTGGTCGTCGGCACGATGTTCACACCGGCCGCGCGGGCCCGGCGGGGGTCGCGGTGCGGGCCGTCCTGGAGGTTCTGCTCCTGGGTGTAGGCGTGCACGGTCGTCATGAACCCGTGCTCGATGCCCGCGAGTTCGTCCAGCACGGCGGCCAGCGGGGCCAGCGCGTTGGTCGTGCAGGAGGCGTTCGACACGATGGTGTGCAGCGCCGGGTCGTAGGTGTCGCTGTTCACCCCGTACGCCAGCGTCACATCGGCGCCGTCCGAGGGGGCGCTCACCAGCACCCGCTTCGCGCCCGCGTCGAGATGGGCGCGGGCGGCCTTCGCCGAGGTGAACCGGCCGGTCGCCTCCAGCACGATGTCGACGTCCAGCTCGGCCCACGGCAGCTGGGCGGGCTCGCGCTCGGCGAGGACCTTGATACGGCGGCCGTCGACCACGAGGGTGTCGCCGTCCACCTCCACCGGGCGCCCGAGCCGTCCGGCCGTCGAGTCGAAGGCCAGCAGCCGGGCCAGGCCCGCGGGTTCGGTGAGGTCGTTCACCGCGACGACCTCGAGGTCACTGTCGCGTTCGAGCAGGGCCCGCAGCACGTTGCGTCCGATGCGGCCGAATCCGTTGATGGCGATGCGCGTCATGAATGGTGTCCCTTCCGTTCGCCACCAGGTTCGCGGGCGGGAGCCGGGCGCGGCAGTGGCAGGAGCGCCACGGTTCACAAGGATCGCGCCAGCGTCACTCGCCCCGGGCGAACGTACGCCGGTAGTCGCTCGGTGTGGTCCCCAGGACGCGCTGGAAGTGCAGCCGGAGGTTGGTGCCGGTACCGAGCCCCACCTCGTCGGCGATCTGTTCCACGCTCCGCTCCGAACGCTCCAGCAACTCCCGCGCCAGGTCGACCCGGGCCCGCGTCACCCACTGCATCGGCGTGTACCCGGTGTCCTCGGCGAACCGGCGGGAGAACGTACGCGGTGACACCGCCGCGTGCCGGGCCAGCGACTGGAGGCTCAGCGGCTCACCGAGCCGGTGCAGCGCCCACTCCCGGGTCGCGGCGAACCGCTCGCCCAGCGGCTCCGGCACACTGCGCGGCACGTACTGCGCCTGACCCCCGCTGCGATAGGGCGCCGCGACCAGGCGCCGGGCCGCGTGGTTGGACGCGGCCACCCCCAGTTCGCCGCGCAGCATGTGCAGGCACAGGTCGATGCCGGAGGCCGCCCCGGCCGACGTCAGCACGCTGCCCTCGTCCACGAACAGCACGTTCTCGTCCACCCGGATCAGCGGATACCGGGCCGCCAGGGCGCGGGCGTAGTGCCAGTGCGTGGTGGCCCGCCTGCCGTCCAGCAGTCCGGTGGTCGCCAGCGCGAACGCCCCCGTGGAGATCGCCGCCAGCCGCGCCCCCCGCCCGTGCGCCGCGACCAGCGCCGCCACCACCGGCTCCGGCGGGTCCTCCCGGTCCGGGAACCGGTAGCCCGGCACGAACACCACGTCCGCCCACTCCAGCGCCTCCAGTCCGTGCGCCACGTGGTACGACAGGCCGTCCCCGCCCGCCACCAGCCCCGGCGCGGCCCCGCACACCCGCACCTCGTACGGCATGCTCGCGCGGGTCGTGAACACCTGCGCCGGAATCCCCACGTCGAGCGGCTTGGCGCCCTCCAGGACGAGAACGGCGACACGGCGACGGCGGGAGGAGGGCACGGTCAGCAGGGTACGCAAGGCGCGGCGCGGCGAGGACGCGAAACCCCCGCCGAGCCGCGGACAACCCCCCGATATGCTGCTGTTCTTCCCGTACCGGCCGCCCATGGCCGCCCTCGAAAAGGACCGACTCGTGGAGTTCCGGCTGCTCGGCACCGTCTCCGTCGACACCCGCCGGGGACCACTGCCGCTCGGCCCCGCCAAGCGCCGCAGCCTGCTCGCGGCGCTGCTGCTGTCGGCCAACACCCCTGTGCCGACGCGCCGGTTGACCGCCTGCCTGTGGGACGACGAACCCCCGAGCCAGGCGCGGAGTGTCATCCAGGGCCATGTGTCCCGGCTGCGCGCCCTGCTCGCCGAGGGCGACGCGGAGGCGTACGGCGTCGAACTCCTCACCGCCGGGGACGCGTACGCGCTGCGGCTGCCGGAAACCCTGCTGGACGCCCAGCGGTTCGAGGAACTGCTGACCCTCGCCCGCGAACAGCGCGACCCCGCCGACACCGTGCTGATGCTCGGCGACGCCCTCGCGCTGTGGCGCGGCCCCGCCCTCGGCGGCGCCTTCGCCGGACCGCCGCTCCAGGCCGCCGCCCACTCGCTGGAGGAGTCCCGGCTCTCCGCCGTGGAGCAACTGGCGCTCGCCTATGGCCGGTTGGGCGAGCATCACCGGGCCGCCGCAGTGCTGCGCACCGAGGCCGTCGCGCATCCGCTGCGCGAGTCGCTGTCCGCCGCGCTGATGACCGCCCTGTACCAGGCGGGCAGGCAGTCGGAGGCGCTCGACTGGTTCCACCGCACCCGCAGACTCCTCGCCGACGAACTCGGCATCGACCCCGGCCGTGAACTCGCCGACGCCTACGGGCTGATCCTGCGCGGAGACCCCGTACCGGACCTGCTCGTCCCGCGCTCGGCGGCCGAACCCGCTCGGCTGCCCGTACCCCCGCGCCCCCCTCTCGTGCCCGCCGAGGCGCATGCCGACCTGCTGCCCCGCGCGCCCCGCGGCTTCCACGGGCGCGGCCCGGAACTCGCCGCGCTCGGCCGGGCCGCCGCCGGGGAGGCGCCCGTGTGCCTGGTCACCGGGCCCGCCGGGGTCGGCAAGACCGCCCTCGCGCTGTGGTGGGCGCACCGCAACGCCGACGCCTTCCCCGACGGACGGCTCTTCGCCGACCTGCACGGCTTCAGCGACACCGGCGAGCCCTCGATCACCGAGGTGCTGCGCGAGTTCCTGCTCGCCCTCGGCGTGCCGCCGCGCCGGATACCGGAGTCGGCCACGGCCGCCGCCGCGCTGTTCCGCACCCTCACCGACCGGCTGCGGCTGCTGGTCGTCCTCGACAACGCGCGCGACTCCGCCACCGTCCGCGCCCTGCTGCCCGGCGGCACCGACTGCGTCACCGTCGTCACCAGCCGCCACCGCCTGGAGGGGCTCATCGCCTCCGACGCGGCCCGCCCCGTGCCGCTCGGCACGCTCGACGCGCGGGACGGCACCGCGCTCCTCGCGGGCGTCCTCGGCGAGGAACGCGTCCTCGGTGAACCGGTGGCCGCGCGCAGGCTCGCCGAACTCTGCGGCGGACTCCCGCTCGCCCTCCGGGTGACCGCCGCCCGGCTCGCGGGCCGCCCTCAGTGGACCCTGGCCCACCTCGCGGACGAACTCGCGGACGAACGCGGCCGGTTGGCCCACCTCGCGGTCGACGACACCGGTGTCCCGGCCGCGCTCCGCCTGACCCTGCAGCACCTCCCCGGCGAGGCCGCGCACCACTTCGGCCGCCTCGGCCATCACCCCGGCACCCACGTCGACCCGTACACCGCCGCCGCCCTCTCCGGCACCGACCCGCTGGCCGCCGCCCGCGCCCTGGAACGGCTCGGCGCCGCCCACCTCGTCACCGAGACCGCGCCCGGCCGCTGGGAACTGCACGACCTCGTACGCCTCTACGCCCGCGACCTCGACCCGGCGAGCGGCCCCCAGGCGCTCACCGGCGCTCTCGACCACTACATCGCGACCGCCCTCGCCGCCGCCGAGACCGCCCAGCCCGGCGGCGAGCCCTGCTTCGCGCTGCCCGCCGACTTCCGGCGCCCGGCCGCCGTACGCGACTTCGCGGACCGGGCGGAGGCGATGGGCTGGCTGGCCGCCGAACGCGAGGACCTGGCCCGCGCGGTGACCGCCGCGCGGGCCGCCGGACTGGACGACCGGGCCTGGCGGATCATCCTCCTCCAGTGGCCGCAGGTGGTGTGGCGCTCGCGGGACAACTGGGTGCCGCTGCTGTCCACGGCCCTGGAGTGCGCCCAGGCCGTGGCCGACCCGTACGCCGAGTCCCGCGTCCGCACCCTGCTGGGCTGGGTGCTGAGCGAGGAGGGACGCCTCGCGGACGCCCTCACCCTCCTCGAACCCTCACCCGCCCTGGCCCGCCGCACCGGCGACCGCCTCGGCGAGGCCACCGCCCTGATCAACCTGGCCGTCGTCCAGTCCGCGCAGGGCGACCTCGACGCCGCCCTCACCCACTGCGCCCGAGCCGCCACCCTGGCCCGCGAGGAGGGCAACCCGCACACGGAGATGCTCGCCCTCCTCCACCTCTCCCGCACCCACCTCACCTCCGGCGCCCCGGAACAGGCCCTCCGCGTCGCCCGCACGGCCCTGGACCTCGGCCCCGAACACGAGGAAGCGGCCCGCACCTCCCTCCTCCACACGGTCTGCGGCGAGGCCCACCTCGCCCTCGGCGACGAACCCGAAGCCCTCCGCCTCCTGGAACGCGCCGCCGACGAGGCCGAGTCCACGGGCTACGACGAGGGAGCGGTACGGGCCCTGGAGGCTCTGCTGCGGGTCAGCGGCCGCCCGGACCACCGCAAGCGGCACGAGGCGGCGGTACGAAGGCTCGCGGCGGAGGAGTCGTAGGACGGCTGTCGCTACGGTGACCCCATGTGCCGCTACGCCGTGACCCCGTACAAGCTCCACCACGCCTGCCTCTCGTGCCGGGTCAGTTTCAAGCGGCACGCGGATCGGGAGCACGCGTGCCCGAACTGCGCCCGGCCGCTCGTCTGTGCCGGGCGGGACTTCGCTCCGCCGCGTCGGCGGGATGTCGCGAGGTGGTCCGTGGTCGCCGCGGTGCTGGGGGAGGGGCTGCGGTTCGACGGGCGGTCGGGCTGTGGGTGCGCGAAGGAGCCGAAGTACCGGCCCCGGACGCGGGCGGAGTTGCGGGTGCGGCGGATCGTCGCCTCGCGGGACGGGGTGCCGCTGGCCGAGGTGCTGGCGCGGGTCGACCCCGGTGACGGCAGCGGGCCCGGCCCGGCGTCAGAGGGGCGTCAGCCGGACGTCAGCGGGACGTGAGCGGGGGCGGTGAGAGTGGGGGTGTCAGCAGGTCAGAGGCTGGCCGACGGTCTGAGAGGGCCGTCGTCGACGTTTCACCTCCCGGGGGAAAACACCATGAACGCATCGCGCCGTACGGCACTCTTCTCCGTCGCCGCTTCCGCCGCGCTCGCCCTGTCCCTGACCGCCTGCCAGAGCGGGGAGGGCACCAAGGCCGAGGGGGCGCCCGTCGCCAAGGACACGGCCGCCGCCGCCACTTCCGCGCCTGCGGCCGGTACGAGCACCGGTACCGACACCGGCACCACCACGGGCACCAGCACCGCCGTGGGGACCGCGCACAAGACCGGCTCCGGCTCTTCCGGCGCCAAGAAGGGCACCGCCTCCACGCCCCTCTGCCGCGCCCAGGACGTCAAGGTCAGCTCCGAGCGCCAGGACGGGCCGCCCTACACCCACATCATCCTGACCGCGCGGAACACCTCCGGCCACCGTTGCGAGATGGCGGGCTTCCCGCACATCCAGTTCCTGGAGAGCCACAAGCAGGACGTGCCGTCCGTGGCCAAGAGCAAGCCCGCCGTGCCGACCGTGCTGAACCCCGGTGACCCGGCGTTCGTGCTGGTCAAGCTGTCCGACGGGGGTGTCGACGAGGACAACGAGGTGGTGACCGCGTTCCAGCTGGTGCTGCAGGGCGACTCCACCGTCATCGCGGTGGACTCCTCGGCAGGCGGCGGCCTCGCCGTCGACCCCGCGAAGACGCTCACCGGCTACTGGACGACCGAACTGCGCAACGGCGCCGACGACTTCTGACCCGTACCCCCGGCCGCGCCCCCTCGGGAGAGGAAGATCACCCGAGGGGGCGCGGTCTTGGCCAGGCAGGGCGCACGCGGTACCGTCGGGGCGATATCGACGACGGCGAAACGGAAGCCGGTGAGAAACCGGCACGGTCGCGCCACTGTGTGCGCGGTCCCTCAAGGGGGCGCGCGAGTCAGACCCGTGGCCGTCGTCCTGTGCACCACCGAGATGGGACGCGAACTCCCAGAGGAGGTACTGCCATGGCGCAGACCGTCGCTCAGCCGACCGCCGGAAACCCGGCCGCTCCCGCCACCCTGCCGCTGAAGGAGATAGCGCCCTGGGCGGTCTTCTTCGGCGTCCTCATGCTGGTCCTGCTGTACTTCGTCGGCGCCGAGCAGGGCGCCACCTCCGTGTTCAACGGCACGGACGTCCACGAGTGGGTGCACGACGCCCGCCACCTGCTCGGCTTCCCCTGCCACTGACGCGAGGGACGCCGCACCCACCATGAACTCCGCAACCGTGAGAAACCTCCTCGTGCGGGGCATGCTCGCCGGCCTCGGCGCCGGAGTGCTCGCCCTGATCGCCGCGTACTTCCTCGGCGAGCCGTCCGTGGACAGCGCCATCAGCTTCGAGGGCCACCACTCCCACGAGCACGAGGTCGAAGTGGTCTCCCGCTCGCTCCAGTCCACCGCCGGACTGGCCACCGGCGTCCTCGTCTACGGGGTCGCCTTCGGCGGCATCGCCGCGCTCGCCTTCTGCTTCGCGCTCGGCCGCGTCGGCCGCTTCGGCCCCCGAGCGACCGCGCTGCTGCTGTCCGGCACCGCGCTGCTCGCCGTGTACGTGGTGCCGTTCCTGAAGTACCCGGCGAACCCGCCCTCGGTCGGCGACCCGGACACCATCGGCAAGCGCACCACGCTGTACTTCCTGATGATGGTGCTCAGCGTGCTGCTGGCGGTCGGCGCCACCCTCCTCGGCAAGCGGCTCGCCCCGCGCCTGGGCAACTGGTACGCGACCCTCGTCGCCGTGGCCGCCTTCGCCCTGCTGACCGGGCTGGCGTACGCCTTCCTGCCGGTCGTCAACGAGGTGCCGGAACACTTCCCGGCCACCCTGCTCTGGCGGTTCCGCCTCTCCGCGCTGGCCATCCAGACGGTGCTGTGGGCCGGATTCGGGCTGCTCTTCGGCGAGTTGGCCGAGCGGCTGCTGAACCCGCACCCCGTGGCGGCACGCGACACGGGCCGGGCGGTCGCCGCCTCCCACTGAGTCGAAGGGCCCCCGGAAATCCTCCGGGGGCCCTCTCAGTCGGCCGTGAGCGGGCGTCCCAGCCGCAGGTTCCACCGCCCGGCCCGCCCCGACAGCTCCGTCGCGGTCAGCGGGGCCACGTCCAGCCGCCAGAACGCCTCGGCGGGCAGCCCCAGCGCGTGCACCACGGCCGCCCGCACCACGTCGGGCTCCACGACGGCGACCGTACGGCCCTCGGGCACCGACTCCAGCCAGCGCCCCACCCGCGCGCACACCGCCCGCACCGACTCCCCGCCCGGCGCCGCGCACTCCGGGTCGGCCAGCCACCGGGCCACCGCCTCCCCCTCGGCCGCCGCGACCTCCGCCAGCGCACGCCCCCGCCACCGCCCGGCGTCCAGCGGCGCGAGTTCCGCCGCCACCACACCCCGCAGCCCCAGCGCCTCGGCCGTCTCCCGGCACCGCGCACCGGGCGACAGCACGACCCGCGCCGCCTCCGGCACCGCTCCCGCCGCCGCCCGCGCCCGAGCGGCGCCCGCCTCGTCGATGGACGAGGACCCGTCGTAGAACCGGGCCTCCCGCAGCGCGACCCCGATCGCGGGCGGGACGAGCACCAGCCGACTGGTCACCCGGACAACCTCCTGATGATGAGAACGCGTCCCGGCCCCGCAACGGGGCCGGGACGAACGGACGGTCGGACTAACGCAGTTCACCCCGCACGGTACGGGCCGCCGTCACCAGGTTCTCCAGCGACGCCCGCGTCTCCGGCCAGGCGCGGGTCTTCAGCCCGCAGTCCGGGTTCACCCACAGCCGCTCGGCGGGGATCGCCTTCAGCCCCGTACGCAGCAGCTCGGCCGCCTCCTCGGCGCTCGGCACGCGCGGGGAGTGGATGTCGTACACCCCCGGACCCGCCTCGCGGGGGTAGCCGTGCGCGGCCAGTTCGCGGGCCACCTGCATGTGCGAGCGGGCTGCCTCCAGGCTGATGACGTCGGCGTCCAGGTCGTCGATGGCCCGCACGATGTCACCGAACTCGGCGTAGCACATGTGGGTGTGGACCTGGGTGTCCGGCCGGACGCCCGCTGTGGTCAGCCGGAACGCCTCCGTCGCCCAGGCCAGATAGGCGGCCCGGTCGGCGGCGCGCAGCGGAAGCGTCTCGCGCAGAGCGGGCTCGTCCACCTGGATCACCGAAGTGCCCGCCCGCTCCAGGTCGTTCACCTCGTCGCGCAAGGCGAGCGCGACCTGCCGGGCGGTGTCGCCGAGCGGCTGGTCGTCGCGGACGAAGGACCAGGCGAGCATGGTCACCGGCCCGGTCAGCATGCCCTTGACCGGGCGGTCGGAGAGCGACTGGGCGTACGTCGTCCAGCGGACCGTCATCGGCTCGGGGCGGGAGATGTCGCCGATCAGGATCGGCGGGCGGACGTAACGGGTGCCGTAGGACTGGACCCAGCCGTGCTGGGTGGCGAGGTAGCCGGTGAGCTGCTCGGCGAAGTACTGCACCATGTCGTTGCGTTCGGGCTCGCCGTGCACCAGCACGTCCAGGCCGGTCTTCTCCTGGAAGGAGATCACCTCCTGGATCTCCGCCTTGACGCGCTCCTCGTACCCGGTTGTGTCGATCCGGCCCGTCCGCAGGTCCGCGCGGGCGGTGCGCAGTTCGCCGGTCTGCGGGAACGAGCCGATCGTGGTGGTCGGCAGCAGCGGCAGGCCGAGGTGGGCCCGCTGGGCGGCCGCCCGCTCGGGGTACGGCTGGGCGCGGCAGGCGTCGGCGTCCGTGACGGCCTTCGCGCGGGCCCGGACGGCCGGGTCGCGGGTGATGGGGGAGCCGGTGCGGGAGGCCAGGTCGGCCCGGTTCGCGGCGAGTTCGGCGGCGATCGCGTCCGTGCCGCGCGCCAGGCCCCTGGCCAGGGTGACGATCTCGGCGGTCTTCTGCCGGGCGAACGCCAGCCAGCGCAGGATCTGCGGCTCGATGTCCCGCTCGGGAGTGGTGTCCAGCGGTACGTGCAGCAGGGAGCAGGACGCGGCGACGTCGACCCGGTCGGCCAGCCCGAGCAGGGTGCCCAGGGTGGCGAGGGACTTCGACAGGTCGTTCGCCCAGATGTTGCGGCCGTTCACGACCCCGGCGACCAGCCGCTTGCCGGGCAGCCCGCCGACGGCGGCGAGCGCGTCCAGGTTGGCGGCCGCGGCCTCGGTGAAGTCCAGCGCCAGCCCCTCCACCGGCGCCTTCGCCAGCACCGGCAGCGCCTCGCCAAGACGGTCGAAGTAGGAGGCGACCAGCAGCTTCGGCCGGTCGGTGAGCGCGCCCAGGTCACGGTAGGCGCGCTCGGCCGCGTTCAGCTCGGCCGGGGTGCGGTCCTGCACCAGCGCGGGCTCGTCCAGCTGCACCCACTCGGCCCCGGCCGCGCGCAGATCCGCCAGCACCTCGGCGTACACCGGGAGCAGCCGGTCCAGCAGGGTCAGCGGGTCGAAGTCGGCGGGGACACCGGGCGCGGGCTTGGCCAGCAGCAGGTAGGTGACCGGGCCGACCAGCACCGGCCGGGCGGCGAGGCCCAGTGCGAGGGCCTCCTTCAGCTCCGCGACCTGCTTGGCGGAGTCGGCGGAGAACACCGTGTCCGGGCCCAACTCGGGCACCAGATAGTGGTAGTTCGTGTCGAACCACTTGGTCATCTCCAGCGGCGCGATGTCCTGCGTACCGCGCGCCATGGCGAAGTAGCCGTCCAGCGCGTCGGCCTCGACGGCGGCCCGGTGCCGCTGGGGGATCGCGCCGACCATCACGGTGGTGTCCAGCACGTGGTCGTAGGCCGAGAAGTCGCCGGTCGGGACCTCGTCGATGCCTGCTTCGGCGAGCGCCTGCCAGTTGACGCGGCGGAGGTCGGCCGCGGTGGCCCGGAGGGCGTCGGCGGTGACGTGGCCCTTCCAATAGCCCTCGATCGCCTTCTGCAGCTCCCGGCCCTGGCCCTGACGCGGGTAGCCGTACACGGTCGACCGTGCTGCCGCGGCTGCGGACTTCGGTGTCACGGAGATCTCCTTCACGAGATGAATCCCTGAGGTCCCGGCGACGGAACGAGTACGTGAAGGGGTGACGGCCAGGCGGCCCGGCCCGCGCGACGCGGTGGTCCGTCCTGTTGCGTACGCCGACCCGCCCTCGAGGTCACCGGAACTCCGCACGCGAGCGGGTCGCGCACGGGCAGATGGCAGGTCTTCGGACTCACGGGCGCGTCCTCACCAGGAGGACACCTACTGGCCGTCGCTTCCCAGGTCCGTGCGTCGGACCCAGTGCGTATGACGGCGGTCGTTCCCGCTCACCGCTGCGGGGCAGTCCCGGATTCCCACCGGGTTCCCTCTTACGACACCCCGTCTGGCGGACGGGGCGAACCAGCTGCACAGGTCAGCCTACGGGCCATGACCGGCCGCCGCCGGTACCGTCCGGCATTCGGATGGTGATCCGGGCCACGCGCACCGCGGTCACCCGGCCGCCGGGCCCAGTTGGGCCAGCGCCGCCGTGACCAGCGCGGCCGTGCCGGTGTCCAGGGTGAGGCGGACGCTGGGCAGGTAGCGGGGGGAGTGGTTGTTCGGCAGGCTCCGGAACTTCTCCGCCGGACCGGTGCCGGGGGCCGCCGCCCACTGGGTGGGGCCGACCGAGCCGAGCATCCAGTAGGCGCCCCGGATGCCGGGGCGGCCGTGCAGATGGCCGCCCGCGCCGGTGAGCAGCGGGAAGTCCTCGGTCGCCGCGGAGGCGGGCCAGCCGGTGACACGGGACGCGCCGAACGCCCCCTGGTGGGCGGCGCGGACGGCGGCCGTGACACCCGGATCGGGGCGGGTGACGCCGGAGCGGGTCAGCTCGCGCACGGTGACCCGGGGCGGCAGCCCGGCCGACGCGGCCTCCGCGCGCACCACCCGCTCCACCGCCGCCGTACCCCGCACGAGCGCCGCCTCCGAGAGGGCGCGGACGGTGACCCGCAGCTCGGCGCGGGTGGCTATCACGTTCCCGGAGCGCCCGGTGTCCCCGGCCCGGAGCGAGGACGCGGTCACCACCAGCCGCTCGGCCGGGTCCGTCTCGCGGGCGGCGACAGCGGGGAGCCGGGTCACCGCACCGGCCGCCGCGAGCAGCGGATCGGCCGTCAGATGCGGGGTGGCCGCGTGCCCGCCGTCCCCCTCGAACACCACCTCCAGCGTCACACTGCCCGCCATCAGCGGCCCGTCCGCGTGCGCCACCATCCCGGCCGGGAACGCGGCCGTGTGCTGGGCGAGGACCACGTCCGGCGCGGTGATCCGGTCGTACAGGCCGTCCTCCAGCATCGCCCGGGCACCGCTCAGCGTCTCCTCGGCGGGCTGCCCGACCACCAGCAGGGTGCCGCGCCAGCGGTCCCGGTGCCCGGCGAGCCAGCGGGCCGCGGCGGCCGCGCAGGCCAGATGGGCGTCATGGCCGCAGGCGTGCATCACCGGCACCGGCCGCCCGTCCGGACCCGGCGCGGTCGCGGTGCTGGCGTACGGCACACCGGTCTCCTCGGCCACCGGGAGCGCGTCCAGCTCGGCGCGCAGCAGCACGGCCGGGCCGTCGCCGTTGACGAGTTCGGCGGCGACCCCGTGCCCGCCGACCCCGCGCAGCACACGGAAGCCGTCTGCCGTCAGCCGGTCCGCGAACACGGCGGCGGTGCGCTCCTCCGCGCCGGACAGCTCGGGGTGCCGGTGCAGGTCGAGATACAGCTCGGCGGTGGACGCCAGCAGGGCGTCCAGACCGGGCGGCACACCACCGCCCACGGTCACGGACGGACGGGACTGGTCGCTGCTCACGGCGGGGACTCCAGAGGGTTGTCGTACGGGGGTGTCAGCGAAGTGACAGCCATCGGTAAGGGAGTTGGTGTCGGACGCGCGTAGAAAGGGAGGTGTCCGGGGGGATCGCTCCTCCGGCAGGTTCAGCGCACCACCGGACGGGGCCGTCCCGGCCGGCAGCAGGCCACCTGACCCGGAAGGAGCCATCATGGCTGACAACAACCTCGCCTCCCTCGCCCAGGAGATCCTGGACCTGGAGTCGGAGACCTTCGAGATCACCGACTACTCGGACGCCAGCGAGGTCATGCTCGGTTCGTCGACGAGCTGTTCCTCCACCAGCACCTGCTCCAGCACCACCAGCACCACCTCCTGCACCGCCTGATCCAGGCGTTCGCACCCACGGTCCCCGGTCCGCCTCGGCGCGCCGGGGACCGCCGGTGTGCGCGGGGCCCTTGACGGCCCGCGCGCCGACGAGCAGAACGCCTGCCCCGCTCACGGGAACGGATGCGGCACCCGCCGCAACTCCTCCTCCGTGAGCGGCGCCGCGACCATGCCCGCCCGGTACGGCGCGGTACGCAGCCTCGGCATGGCGAGCGCCCGCTGCCTGAGCCAGCCGAAGTCGATCGGCAGCAGCCCCGGAGCCAGCGTGGCCACCGTACGCAGCCCCATCCGGCGCTGCTCGGGCGTGGTCTGGTCGACGGCGATCACCTCGCAGCCCGCCTCGCCCAGCAGGTTCCGCACGAGGAGCAGGTCGTCGCGGAGGTCGCCGGTGCGCGGCCGCCGCTCCTCCCACCCGGCGAACAGCTCGTCGAGCGGAGCCGTGCGGGGCGGCTTCAGATAGCCGGTGGCGTGGACGCGCATCGCGGGCAGCCCGAACAGCGCCGCGTGGTCCGGGAGCCGCTTCACCAGGTCGAAGTCCTCGGCCATGGCCGTGAGTTCGGCGGGGCGTTCGGCAACCTGGCCGGGCAGGTGCGGGATGTAGGTGAGGATCTCGGAGACCGCCGACTCCACGGCCGTCTCCGGGTCGAAGGAGGCGCCCGCCGCGAACGCCAGCGAGCCCGGCGCGTCGTCGCGGCGCACCGCGAGCCCGGTGACGACGGGCACCGGGAGGTCCACCCGGTTGTCGAAGACGTGCACGTCGTAGCCCTGGAGCGCGGCCCGTGCCACCATCGCGCGTACGCTCGGTGAGCGCACCGAGTCCAGGTCGATCTCGGGCAGCGGCAGATCGCCGTACCAGCCGAGCAGGAAGGCGTCCCGCTCGATGAGTTCGAGCAGGCCGAAGAACACCGCCTCCTCCCAACTGCTGCCGGTGGCACAGCCGTTGGAGCACTCGAAGACGAAGTTGTCGGCGGCGGTGCCCGCGCTGTAGTAGACCAGCCGGGCCGGGACCAGCACCGGGCGGCCGTCCCGCAGCGACCAGCCGGTGACCCAGGGGATCGGCCGGGCCGGGTCGAAGGGCTCGACCATCGGGTCCTCGGCGTAGGTGCGCGGCTCGTACAGCCCGCACGTACGCGGATCGAGGGCGCGGTCGCCCAGCTCCTCCAGCGAGGCGGTCAGCACCGGCGCGCGGTGTCGGCGATGGGTGCCCGCGTACCGTTCCAGGCCCTCCAGGAAGGCCAGGTCGCGGCTGTCCGCGAAGGAGTTGGCCTGGCCGCTCCAGGTGACGTCGGTGAGACCGGCGTACCCCCGCATGAAGACGCTGCCCGCGACCGGCGCGGTGGTGGGGGAGGTGACGTCGATCCAGGTGCCGCCGCCGAGCACCCCGCACACCGGGTTGGCCAGGGCCTTCACCGGCAGCGGATGGTCCGACGCCCGGCGCAGCCGGTAGGAGTCCGGGCGCGGCTTGGGCAGCGGGCCCGGCGAGGGCAGTGTCGCCTCCTCCGCCGCGCGCAGCTCCGCCTCCTCGGTGAACGGACGGCAGTGCGGGCACATCGGCTCCGGCAGCAGCGGGAACGTCCGTACCCGCAGCGTCTCCAGGTCGACCTCGGTGACCTGGGGCAGCTCGGCGTCCGGGCCCTCGGCGGAGTGCCGGGCGGCGCCGGAGGCGATCAGCCGGTGCAGCGACCACACCGCGTCCACCGTGTGGTCCGGCAGCACCGGCCAGACCCCGGCCGCCGTGGTCTCCGTACCGGTCTCCAGCGCCTCCCGCTCGGTACGGGTGCGCAGCCGCTGCCGCCGCATCGCCAGACAGATCCCGCAGGCCGGACCGGCCGCCGGGGTGCCGCCCCAGGGGCCGAGCAGCACAGCCTGCGCGGTCAGATGCACGCTGGCCGGGCCGACGGGGAGCCCGGCCGCGCCGAGCACGTTGGTGTCGCCGATCCGGGACACGGCGGGCGCGGGCAGCCCGGCGGCGGTCGCGCGCACCGCCAGCCGGGCCTGGAGGTCCGCCCGCGCGGCCTCCAGAGCGGTCATCGTCGTCGTCATGTCCGGTTGCTCCAGCGGAAGATCCGGGTGGCGATCACCCCGAAGAACAGGGCGAACACGGCGAGGCCCGCGCAGTCCAGCGCGATGTCGCCCAGGTCGCCGCGGCCGCCCATGGCGTCGGTGAGACCGTCGTTCAGATAGTGCAGCGGCAGCACCTTGGCGGCCGTGCGGAGCCAGCCCGGCATCAGGTCGTCCGGGAAGAACGAGCCGGACAGGAACGCCATCGGCACCATCACCAGGTTGGCGATGGCCGCGACCGCCTCCGGGGTGTCGGCGAGGCTGCCGACGACCAGCCCCATGGCGAGGAACGCGGTCACCCCCAGCACCAGCAGCGGCAGCGCCGCCCACCAGGGGCCCATCAGCTTGAGCCCGAAGAACGGCAGCAGCGCGACGGCGGTGAACAGCGCGGTCTGCGCCAGCGCCACCCCCATCGCCACCGTCCACCGCGAGGCGATCAGGGTGCGCAGCGGGGTCGGGGTGCGCCAGATCAGCCGGAGCAGATCGTCCCGGCGCCACTGCATCAGGGCGAACCCCACCGAGAACACGGCCGCGTTGCCCACACCCCAGGACAGCACGCCCGGCGCGATGTAGTTGATGGAGGCCAGCCCGCCGTTGACCTTGTCGCCCTGGAAGATCAGGCCGAACAGCACCAGGAAGGCGAGCGGGAAGGCGAAGGTGAAGAAGAGGGTCGTCTTGTCGCGCACGCTCGCGACATAGGTGGCCCTGGTCAGTGCGGCGTAGGCGCTCAACGGTGGTGCTCCGATCCGGTGCCGGTCAGCGAGAGGTAGGCGTCTTCGAGGGTGGGGGTGCGCACGGAGACCGAGTCGATGTCCACCAGGTCGCCGAGCGCGGGCAGCACCCGGTTGGGCACCGTCGTCTCGATGACCAGGTCGGCGCCCTGCACGGTCGCCCGGTCCACGCCCGCCAGCGCCAGCGCGGCCCCGGGGGAGAGCTTGTCGGCGGGCACCAGCAGCCGGGTCGGCGCGGCCAGGGCGCGGATCAGGTTGCGGGGCGAGTCCAGCGCGACGACCCGGCCCCCGGCGATGATCGCCACCCGGTCGCACAGCGCCTCGGCCTCGTCCAGATAGTGGGTGGTGCAGATGATCGTGCGCCCCTCCGAGCGCAACGACCGCAGCAGCTCCCACAGTTCGCGCCGCGCCTCCGGGTCGAGGGCGGCCGTCGGCTCGTCCAGGAAGATCAGCTCCGGCTCGTTGAGCAGCGCGGTGGCCACCGCGAGCCGCTGCCGCTGGCCGCCGGAGAGATGGTCGACCCGCGCGTTCTCCTTCTCGGTCAGCCCGACCCGCTCCAGCGCCGTCCTCGCCGCCTCCGGCGCCATCCCGTACAGCGCGGCCACCGTGCGCAGATGCTCACCCGCGGTCAGCCGGGCGAAGAACGCCGACGCCTGCGTCTGTACGCCGATCCGGGCCAGCAGCGCGATGTCGCGCGGCCAGGGACTCTGCCCGAACACGGCGACACTGCCCGCGTCGGCCTCCCGCATGCCCTCCACGATCTCCACCAGGGTGGTCTTGCCCGCGCCGTTCGGCCCGAGGATGCCGAAGAACTCACCGTGGCGCACCTCCAGGGAGACGCCGTGTAGAGCCGTCACCTCCCCGTAGCGCTTGCTGACGCCGTCCAGGGCGACGACGGTCTCGGTGCGGGTGCCGCTCGGGGCGGGTTCCGTCCTGCTGTCGGGTGCGCTCATCTCGCCTTTCCTCAACTGGTGTACTGCGGAGGGGGCTTGCCGCCCCGGTTCGGGGGTGGGGGAGGCGGTCGCGGCCGCCCCGGTGGTACGCCGGTCCCGCAGGCGTCGGCCCAGGCCGCCCAGCGCCCACAGCAGCAGGACGGCGGCGAGCAGCGCGGGCGGCAGCGACCAGGCGAGCACCGCCAGGCCGTCCGGCAGCATGGCCCGCAGCACGGCCCCGCACAGCACCAGCAGCGCCGCGCTCTGCGCCGCCGTCAGCAGCGCGAACCCGCCGTACAGCAGCCGCAGGCGTGCCGAGTACGCGGCGATGCCCGGACCCCGGCGGAACAGCGCCCGCGCGGCCAGCCCGGTGAAGGTGCGGGCGCCCTCGGAGAGCCCGGAGACGCCGAGCGCGTGCCCGAGCGCCTTGTAGCCGTCCAGCGGGGGCAGCGGCAGCAGGTTGGCCACGCCGAGGACGGTGCCGAGCAGCAGCAGCGCGCCCAGCGCGGGCCGGGCCTGGGCGCCGTCCGGGAGCAGCACCCACACCGCGTAGAACGGCACCAGGAACAGCAGGTTGGCGAAGACGCCCGCGCACGCCGTGGCCACCTTCCGGGCCCGGCTGCCGAGGAACTGGACGTCCTCCACCTCGCAGTACAGATAGGTGGCGAAGCAGATCCAGCGCAGCCCGACCTCCGTGACCCGCCCGCCCCAGGCCCGCGCGAACAGCCCGTGCGCCAGCTCGTGCAGGGCCAGCGAGCACCACAGCACACAGCCGATCGCGAACAGCAGCACCGGCTGCCGCGCCGTCTCCTCCGTCTGCCGCCACAACGTCCCGGCCTGCAGCGCGACGGAGGTGAACACGCCCACGGCCAGCGCGGTCAGCACCCTCACCACGGCGGGCCGCCGCGCGGGCGCGGTGAGCCGGTGCAGCCGGTCCATCAGCGCGGGCGCGTCGGACACCATCCGGGTCCGGCCGGCCAGAATCCCGTTCGGCGGCCGCTCCGGCCCGGCCGGGGGCGCCACCGACGGCCCGGGGGAGCCCTCCAGCAGGCCCCGGCCGTGCAGCAGCCGCAGCAACTGTCCCCACTGCGCCTCCCCGAGCCGGGCACCGAACGCGGCCGCGTACTCCCCGCCGATCTCCTCCAGCGTCCGGGTCCCGTCCAGCCGGGTGATCAGGAAGTGCTCCTTGGGGCCCAGCTCCAGCCGCCGCCCGGACCGCGGGTCCTTCAGCAGATGGATACGGGCCGTACCGCGCACCAGCCGGGGCCCGGCCACCAGGTCGGGGCGCACCCGGGGGCGGCTGGCGAGGAACGTGCCGGTGGTCACCCCTCACCCCCGCGGCGCCAGCCCGCCAGCGAGTCGCCCGCGTCGCCCTCGGCACCCTGCGCTCCGCCATCCCGGAGGGCACGGGCGAGCACGTACGACAGGAACGCCTCGTCGCGGACGGTCGTGCTCAGCCGGTTGTTGGTCATGTGCAGATACGGCGAGAGCAGCATCGGCAGCGCCTGCGCCGGGTCGGTGGGGCGCAGGTCTCGGGTGCCGTCCCAGGAGCGGAAGACCAGCGCGCCGTCACGGGTCAGCGCCGTCGCCCGGTCGCGCAGCTCGGCGCAGTGCTCGGCCCAGCCGCGCAGGAACGCCGGGAGCCGCCCGGTCTCGCCCGCCGCGACCGCGTCCCGGATGTCCCGGAACCGGCCGGGCAGGCTGGCCCCCATCGCGGTGTACGCGCGGTCGTAGCCCTCGTCGGCGGTGTAGTTGGTGCTGGAGAACGCCCGGTTCCAGAAGGAGTGGTAGCGGTCCAGGAAGGACAGCAGGGCCTCGTCGTCCCGCAGGAAGGTGCCGGACATCACCGTCATCAGCTGGGCGGACAGCCCGAGCAGCACGGTGCGCAGATGCAGGTTCATCGAGCGGGCGGCCTCGATGACCAGGTCGCTGGAGTGCTGGAAGTGCCACTCCGCCAGCTCGATCCCGGCCGGGCCGCCGTACTTGCCGTACTCGGGCTCGTAGGGGCGGTCCTCGAAGGAGTTGTTGGGGCGCAGCCGCATCCGGCCGTCCGGGCCCAGGTACTCCGAGCGTTCCTGGTCGCCGAACTCCAGGGCGAACAAGGTCTCGTAGAGGTCGGCGAAGAAGCCGTCCTTCACCTCGTACAGCGCGGGCCGCTCGCGCAGGAACGTCTCCAGCGCCGCGTGTGCCCGCTCCCGGACCACTGCGGCGTCGGCGGCGCGGGCAGGCTTCAGACGCAGCCGCAGATGGGGGCCCTCCAGCCAGTAGTTGATGAAGAAGTACCCGGCGAGCAGGCCCTCCTCGGTGAGGGCGTCGACCAAGGGCCGGACGCAGTTCAGGAGCAACGGGCGAGGGCTGGCCGCGTAGAAGACGTGTACGGCCAGCCACTCGCCGGGCGCCTGACCGGGTAGGGCGGAGGCTTCGGTGGGAGCGGTCATGGTGTGGCGTCCTCCTCAGGTCGGGCGGGCAGCAGTTCGACGGCGAGTTCGGCGACGTGCCGCCCGCGCGGTGAGGTGACGTGCAGTTCGTCCTCGGCGGGGAGCATCTCCTCGAAGACGGTCCGGGCCCGTTTCCCGGCGAGGAGCCCTTCGAGCGCGGTGAGCGAGAGCGGGCTCTCGAAGTCCACGTACTGCGGTTTGGACCCGCCGAACCAGGCGGCGCCCTGGCCGTCCTCCGTCTCCTCGTGGACGGTGGCGAACACGCGGGCGGGCAGGCCGTGCCGGACCCGCCAGCGGTGCCAGGCGAGATACCAGTCGGCGTCGGCGGTACCGGGTGCCCGCAGCGGGAGGTGGCCGTCGGCGACGGTCCAGGAGCGCCGCTGGAGCACCAGCGCGTGGTGGCGGACGCGGGGGCGCCGGGTGACGCCGTCCTCCGCCTCCCCGGTCGGCACCCCGCGCCACACGTCCGGCACCGAGCGGGAGGTGGGGGAGAACAGCAGCAGGGTGCGCGGGATCTCGGGCAGCACCATCGGCACCAGATAGCCGAGGTACACCGGGACGACCTCGCGGTCCAGGCGCCGTGAGCGCAGCAGCAGCCGGTCACCGTCCTCGTCGTGCACGGCGTACAGGTCGTCCAGGTGGAGGCGGGCCTCCTCGGGGGCGGTGCTGTTCTCACCGGGGCAGACGATCTCGTAGTCGGTCAGCCTGCCGTGCAGATTGAGGTTGGTGGTCGCGGCACCGGCCGTCACCTCGGCGAGGACCGCGCCGGGCGGCGGCACCGAACGCAGCCCGTCCCGCAGGGCACCCGTGAGCCCGTCCGCACCGTCGAAGCAGTGCGTGAAGCGGGTGAAGGGGAAGCACAGGCCGCCGTACGAGTTGTTCAGCACCGCCAGGGGACCGTCGTCGCGGCGGGCCAGCTGGAGGAAGTGGCTCTGCGGACGGAAGACGGGAGCGGCGGTGCCGAGGGCGTCGGCCATCTCGTCCACGATCGCGTCATCGAGGACGAACTCATCTGCTTCGTCAGGGAGTTCGGCCCAGCGCTCCCGTATCCGGGCGGTCAGCGTGGCGCGGGCCCGGTCGATGGACGCGATCTCCGGGACGCCGAGCCAGTTCTCCTCCGGGGCGTGGCTGCCGTCCGGGAGGTAGCCGTCCTTGGCCGCCGTGAACTGGAGGTACTGGCGGAAGATGTCCTCGTGGAAGTCGTGGACCAGCCGCAGCAGGTCCTCGCAGCGGCCACCGCGCCCGTACCGGGCGACGAAGAAGCCCTTGAGGGTGAGCCGTTGGGGCAGCGCCACGTCGAAGGCGGGCAGCACCCGGCCGATCGACCGCAGCGGCGCGGCGACCGGCTCGGCCCACTGGGCGAGCGGGGCGCTGGTGGTGCCCGCCGACACGTCCTCGTAGAGCAGGGTCTGCGGGAGTACGGGGCGTTCGGCGCCCAAGTCGAGCTGGAGAGAGCTGAGTTCGGTGCGGAGTCCGGCGAGGAGGGCGCGCCGGGTCGGCACGTCGGCGGCCCCGTACCGTGCGACCGCCTCGGCCGGGCCGTCCAGCCGGGCGGCGACGGTGTCCGCCCAGGCCACCCCCAGCCCGCGCAGCGCCCGCTGGAAGGCGCGCAGCGGGTCGGCGCTGTGCACGCTCGTGTCCAGCGACGGGAGCTGGAGCATGCCCAGTTCGCGCAGCGCGGTCAGATAGTGCCCCGCCTCCTCCTCCCCGGCGCCCGTGGTGGCGGCCAGCCAGCGAGCCAGGTCGCCGTGGGTGAGCGTGCCCTCGGTGTCGCGGAGCAGCGTGAGCATTCCGTCCAGGGCGCCCTGCCTGCGCAGGAAGAACAGCCGGTCCTGGGCGGCGTCGAAACTCACCGGCGCGCTGTCGTCCCCCGCGGTGACCGCCCGCCGGACATAGCGCACCCGGTCGTCGTCCAGCTTCCAGCCCGAGGCGGGTGCCACCGGCAGGTCGGCGCGGCGGGCCGGGTCGGCCACGATCAGCTCGGCGAGCCGGGTGAGGACGACCACGTTCAGCCGGGGGTGGCTCGTCCAGGCGTCGTCCACCTCCGTCAGGTCGCCGCCCTCCGTGAAACCGCCGAGCGCGACCCCGGTCAGCGTGCTGAACGGGCTGGTCTTGCAGGCGGTCCGGTACAGGTACGACAGCAGCGAACGCTCCATCTTGCGGGCCCGCTTGCCCGGTGCCGGGTTCTGGTCGGCGGCGAACGCGTCGAGCCGCTCCTCCAGCGTGGGCGAGGCCAGCAGGAGGCCCCGGCGCAGCCGGTCGTCCAGCGCCAGTCCGCGCAGCGCGGCGCGGGCGCGGGCCAGCGCGCCGCCGAGCACCGTCTCGCCCTCGGCGCGCAGTTCCTCCCAGCGCAGGCGCGCGTCCAGCCAGGCGGTGAGGTCCGCGCCGGTGTCGCCGTCGAGGCCGGAGGCGAGGTCGCGGGCGGCCGGGAGGTCGGCGGGCAGACGGTTGTTGAAGACCTGGCGGCGCAGCGCGAGCAGGCGGCGGCGCAGCGCCGCGTCCTCGGTGGCGCCGACCGCGGCCGAGAGCGGATCGCTCAGCCGGGCGCCCAGCGCGCGCAGCCTGTCCTCCTCGGCCGCCGTGCGCGCGGCCCAGTCGGCGGTCTCGGGGGCGCGCAGCACCTCCACGGTCTCGGCCGGGAGCCCGGCCACGCGCAGCATGAATCGGTCGTGCAGGGTCACAGTGGTCTCGGCGACTGTGGTGGCCGGGCTCATACCGTGCTGCCCCTCTCGTGTCGGAACTCCCGCGGACCGGGCAGGAGGCGGTCGGTCGGGCGGGTCATGGGGCGACGATGTCGTAGCGGTAGTCGGCGGGCCGGGGCCGCTCCTCGCCGATCATCATGATCAGCAGCGGCACCTCGCCCCGGTCGGCCACCCCGAACTCCTCCGCGTACGACACGCAGTCGAAGCCCAGCGCGACCCCGCAGCCGGTCCCGGCGGCGGAGGCGGCGGTGTAGACGGCCTGGGCGATGGCGCCCACGGCGGCGTTGACCAGCCGCAGCCCCCGGTCACCCACGGCGTCCAGGACGGCGAAGGTGCGCGCCACCGGCACCAGCACGGCGGCCGCCTGCTCCAGGTTGTAGTTGGCGAGGAAGTAGTTCTCTTGGAGGAACGCCCCGAACGCGCCGGACTTCAGCAGCACCAGCCCGCCCGTGTCCCGGTCGTACTCGTACAGGCCGGGCGGTACGTCGCGGACATGGTTGACGAAGACATGGAACCGGGTCAGCGGCGCCCCGCCCGGTGTCTCCACGTCGCTGTCGAGCGTGGCGGCCGTGACGGCGGAGGCGAGCGTCACCGCCAGCTTGGCCGGGTCCAGCGGCGCCCCCGCGGTGAACCGGCCGAAGCTGCTGCGCCGTTCGCGCAACGCGCGCCGCACGGTGGTGTCCAGCGGCGCCGGACCGGGCAGCGGCACCCGTTCGCCGGGCCCCGCCGGAGCCGCGAGCGCCGGGTCCAGCCTGCCGTGGGCGGGCCGGTCGGCGGCGCCCTCCAGCGTGGCGGTGTGCACCCGGTCGAGGGTGGGGAAGGTCAGCGTCCGCCGCGAACGCTCGTCCGGCACGTGCCGAACCGCCGCCCCCGGTGTCTCCGGGGCGACCGGCGCGGGCGCGTCCCAGCGCAGCGGCACCACGGCGAACACCCCGTCCTCGGCGGGGTCCAGGCCCAACAGCCGCCCGATGCGCGGCTCGTCGAACCATAGGGCGGTGCCCAGCCGCAGTCCGTGCGCCCGCGCCCACATCCGCCAGGTCTCCAGCAGGGCGCCGATGTCCATCGTCACGGCGTGGTAGGAGAAGCTGTTGTACTTGAAGGCGTTCTGCCAGAAGGTCACGCCCAGCACCAGGAACTGGTCGGTGTCGGCCTCCGCCAAGTCGCCCAGGGCGGAACGTACTTCACCGGTCACGTCACCGGAAAGCAGCCGGTTCAGCCGGTGGTGCGGGGTGTCGTAGTAGTAGACGCCCGGGGTGAGCGGGCCGCTCGCGCCGCTCACCCAATGCACGCCGATCGGGTACAGGCCGCCGCCCGAGGCGGTGCCCCGCGACCAGTTGGCGTGGGTGTGGAACGGCAGCGAACCCAGGTCCGAGTTGGCCTGCACGGCCAGCCTGCGTCCGGTCAGCCCGTAGGAGTCCCGGAGCATCGCGCCCAGCAGGGGCAGCGTGAACGCGCCCGTGCCCGGCTCGCCGAACAGGCCCCGGCCCAGCGTGGCGTTGTCCGCGCAGCCGCCGTCGGGCAGCGGGAAGGAGGGCACGCCGGGGAAGTACTTGCCCTTGCGGGGCCGGTCGGCCCAGTCCGGCACGAAGTCGGCCGGTTCCATGGGGGTCCTGCCCCGCCGCATCACCGCGGTCGCGTACTCATGGGCGTATCCCATGGTCACTCCCTAGTCAGCTCGTCTGTGGCGGGCGCCCGGCGGTTCGGGCCGGGCGCCCGGGATTCGTTGTGCCGCGTCTCGGCCGCGGGCCGGTCAGGGGAAGGGATGCGGGGCCGGGTTGAGGTCGTCCGGCGTCAGCTCGGCCGTACGCAGCCCGGCCTCCCGCAGCGCGGTACGGGTACGGGGCAGCCATGGGCCGCGCTGGCGGCTCCACCCGAAGTCGATCGGGAGGAGACCGGGCACCAGCACCTTGGCCGTACTCAGCCCCAACTCCCGCTGCTCCGGCGCCGTCTGGTCGACCACCACCACGTCGAAGCCGCGCGCGGTCACCTCGGCCACGACCGCCTCCACGTCCGCCCGCAGATCGGCCGGGCGGGGCCGGGACGGGTCCGGGGCGAGCGAGGCGAGCGGGACCCGCGCCCCGTCGTCCCGGTCGCGCAGCAGGAAGTCGGTGTACCGGCCCATCTCCGGCAGCCCATACAGCAGCGGATGGTCGTGCAGCACCCGCACCTCGTCGAAGTCGGCCGCCATCCGGCGCAGCCGCCGCTCCTCGCGGGCGGTACGGCGGCGCAGGTTCACCGAGTCGGTGGCGATCTCGCACAGCCCGCCCGCAAGGGCGTCCTCCGGGTCGAGGGAGGCGCCCGCACCGAAGCACAGCAGCCCCGGCCCGCCGTCCACCCGCTCGGCGACGGCGGTCACCACCGGCACCGGGAAGCTGATCCGGGTGTCGAAGAACCGCGCCCGGTACCCGTACATCGCCAGCCGGTCCACCATCGCGCGGGTCGCGGGGCGGGTGCTGCTCGCCGGGTCGATCTCGGGCAGCCGCGCCCGGCCGAACCAGGCCAGCAGGAACGCGTCCCGCTCGATGGTCTCCATCAGCCCGTGATGCACCGCCTCGGCCAGACTGCCGCCCGACGCGCAGCCGTTGGAGCTCTCCTGCACGAACCGGCGCCGGATGCCGCCCGGCGCGTGGTAGTACGCGACCACCTCGGGGACGAGGACCGGCCGGGCGTCCCGCAGCGACCAGCCCCACACCCACTCGATCGGCCGGTCCGGCGCGAAGCGGGGCGCGCCGACCGCGTCCGCGTCGAAGCTGTCCGGGTACAGCCCGGTGACCCGTGGGTCGACCGCTGTGTCCCCCAGCTCGTCCAGCGTGGCCGTGACGACCGGGCGCCGGGCGCGGGCCCGCATCCCCGCGTACCGCTCCAGCCCCTCCAGCAGCCCGACCCGCACACTCGTTCCGTACGCCCCCGTGTGCCCGCCCCAGTAGCACTCCCGCAGATAGGCGCCGGAACGGGTGGTGAAGGCGCCGACCGCCGACGAGGTGGAGGCGGAGGTCAGATCGGGCGCCACGGACGGGCCGAGCATCCCGGTCACCGGGTTGGCGAACGCCTCCAGCGGCAGGTCGTACGCGGAGAGGGGGCGGGTACGGAAGCTGCCCGGCGTGTGTTCCGGGGCGGACTCCAGGGCGATCCGGGCACCCTCGGCCGTGTCGTCCGGGCTGCCCGCGCAGGACGGGCACTCACCGTCCGGCACCAGCGGGAACCGGGAGACCCGCAGCGTCTCCAGATCCAGCAGCCACACCCACGGATGCCGTACGGCACGCGGGTGCCGGTCCGCCGCCGAGACGAGCGCGGCCAGCGCGTCCACCACGAAGTCGGCACCCCACGGCGGAGTCCCGGCCGCACGGGTCGGCCCGCCCTGCTCCAGCGCGTCCCGCAGGAACCCGGCCCGCACCGCCTGCCAGCGCCGGGCCAGACAGCGCGGACAGCCATGGCCGTCCGCGGGGGCGACCGGGCCGACCACGGCGTGATGCCCGTACAGGCCCACCGGGATCGTGCCCGGCGTGAACTCCACGGCCTCATCGCCGAGTTCGTCGCGGACACCCAGCGCCGTCACCTCGGCCGGGCGGCCGGGCACGCGGGCGGCGAGCGCGGCGGTCAGGCGTGCGCACACCGTGTCCCAGGGCGCGTCGACGGCGACCGGCGCCGTCTCCGTCTCAGTGGGCACCGGGCTCGCCACCGGTCAGCAGCACCCGTACCGCGTGCACCTCGCCCACCGCCAGGTCCGGCGCGGTCACCGGCACCGCGAACGCGTCCCGTCCGGCCGCCGCCAGCGCGTCCAGCACCGCACCCCAGTCGGTCCCGGCCGCGCTCACCGGCACCGGCCCGCCCTCGGCGACCAGCGCGGCCGCCTCCAGGTCGGCCCACAGCGGGTCACCGAGATCCGGCTCCGCCCCGGCCCGCCGTAGCTGTTCCGCGCCGAGCAGATCCCGCAGCGCCTCCAGTACCGCCTCACGCGGACGCAGGCCGCTGCCCGACGCCCAGCGCACCGCCCCGCTCTCCGGGTCGGTGCAGCGGGCCAGGGCCACCGGCAGTGCGGCCGCCCCCTCGGTCAGGTCCAGCACCTCCACCGTGACGCCCAGGTTCTCCGCCGAGCGCAGCAGGAACAGCGACTCGGCGTCGTCGGTGAGGGAGCCGAGGTCCACCAGCCGTACCGGCGCTTCCCGGCGGATCGCCCGGCGCAGGGCGTCATGGGCCAGGGCGGAGCGCAGGGCGCGGGCCAGCGCGGCGCGGGGAGTGCCCGCGGCGCCCGTACCCGCCGAGGTGCGCTCGAACAGGCCCTGGTCGTTCCAGCCGCCCAGGGTGCGCACCGCGCCCGTGGGCACCAGCACCGTCCGCCCGTCCAGCAGCGAGGTCGCCTCCGACCACGCGGCGACCTGATCCATGGGCACGTCCAGCCCGCTGGACAGGGCGAGTTCGACCGGCGCGACCCGGCTCCCCTCGCCGCCGACCCGAGGCGGCACCACATGCTCGGCGTACACCTCGGCGCCCCGGAACAGCGCGGCGAGCCGGGCCCCGGCCACATGGTGCACGTCGATCGCGGAGACCTCCCGCATCCGGCCGGGGGAGACCCCCAGGCGTACGGTGCTCACCTTCAGCGGGGTCTGCTCCCAGTCGTCGTCGGCGTAGCCGCTGAACACCCCGGCCGCCTCGCGGACCAGGACGTCCCGCAGCTCCAGCGCGGTCAGCGCCCCCTTGGCCGCCGCCTCGTCGGCCGGGCCGTCGGCGGGCGGTGGCACCGGCTCGTCGTCCGCGTGCGGCACCCGCAGCGCGGCCCCGTCCGGGACCTTGGGCTCGCCGGAGGCGCAGAACGTGCAGCGGGGGTGCGGCAGCAGCGGCTCGGCCAGCACGTCCAGCGAGTCGAGGTCCTGCACGACGACCTGGTTACGGGTCTCTGCGGGCAGCGCCTCCGTCACCAGCCGGAACACCTCGAACGACAGCAGGTTGCCGAGCATCCCCGCGAGCGGCCCGGTGGGCACCCGCGCGGGCGCGCCCAGCGGCGCGGCCGGACCCAGCGAGGCCCACAGCTCGGCGCTGTCGGCGGCGTCGGAACCCGCGCCCAGCCGCAGCGCGGCGCAGGACCAGCAGCCCGGCGTCCCGGCCGTCATCACCGGCCCGACCACCACCCGCCGTCCGAACGTCCACGCCCCGAGCAGCCGCCGCCCGGCCGGTACGCCCTCGCCGAGCAGCCGCAGCAGCTGGCTCGGTGCGTCGGGACCGGTCACCAGCACGGTGTCCCAGCCGTCGAGGTCGGCCCAGCCCAGCGTCCCCCCGCCCAGCCGCGTCAGGGTGGGCGCGCAGCCCGCCTCGGTGAGAGCGGTGACCTCCGCGTCGACGCCCGCCGTGCCCCGGGGGTCGTGGTCGAGGGCGCCCTCCGCCGCGTCCTCGACCGTGATGCCCGTGATGCCCGTGACGCCCACCGTGGCGCAGCCGTTGCGCAGCAGACCCAGCGCGGCCCAGCGCGCCATCTCGTCGGTACCGAGCACCGCGACCCGGGTGTCACGGAACCGGGCGAACCGGCCGTGCGCGTCGTCCGCGTAATGGTCCAGATAGTCGAGCTGATGGGCGAAACGCTCCGCCACCTGCGGCGACAGTGTGCTGCCGGTGGGTCTTGGCCCGGCATCCCGGGCAAAGCCACGCGCGTAGAGTGCGCGCACGAGTTGGACCACCATGTCGCGCTGCTTGTCCCCCAGACCGGCGCAGAGTTCCTCCACGCGCCGCTCCCCGTCGAGATGGGGCACGATCAGCGCGGCGAAGCGGTACGCGGACTGGGTGACGACGTTGAACCCGCCGTGCGCGTTGTGGAACAGCACACCGTTCGGGGTCTGGGTGAACAGGACGTCCCTGCGGATGCGGGGCCGCGAACGGGCGATCTCCTCGTGGGACGAGGGAGCATGGACCATGCTGGCGAAACCTCCGGGGAAGAGGGCGGGGAGAGCGGTCAGTCGGCGGGGGGTGGGGAACTCTCCGCCGGGTCGTGCGGTGCGGTGGCCGGGAGGCTGGTGCCGGCCGCCTGGACGAAGAGCCGCAGCAGGTCGTGGACCCGGTAGCGGCCCGACGGGTCCTCCTCCAGCAGTCCGGCGTCGACCAGTGCGCGCAGCACCAGCGCGCCCGGCGCCGGGGGAGAGGTCCGCTCCAGAGCGGACGGCGTCCCGGCGGGCCCGGACGGCGGCACACCGGACGCGGGCAGCGCGGGGCGCCCGCCGTACGGCTCGCCCCGCAGCACGGCGAGCTGGAGCCCGCGCAGGCCCGCACCCGGCTCCACCCCCAGCTCGGAGGTGAGGTGGGCGTGGATACGCCGGTACTCCGCGAGCGCCTCGGCCCGGCGGCCCGAGCGGTACAGCGCCTCGATGAGCAGCGCCGACAGCCCCTCGTGACCGGGCTGGACGCGCACCGCCTCACGGGCCTCGGCGATCATCTCCCGGTGCCTGCCCAGGCGGAGTTCGCCGTCGAAGACCCGCTCCACGGCGAGCAGCCGCTCCTCGGCGAGACGCGGGACGTGGTCGCGGTGCAGCTCGTCGGAGTGGACGTTGCCGAGCAGCGGCCCCTTCCACAGTCCCAGCGCGGCCCGCGCCAGCCGCAGCGCGGCCTCCGGGTCGTCGCTGGCCGAGGCCCGGCCGAGCAGGTCACGGAAGTGCAGGAGGTCCAGGGTGTCGGCGTCCGCCTGCAGCCGGTAGCCGCCGGGCACCGCCTCGATGGCGCGGTCGGCGACCCCGTACTTGGCGAACAGGCGGCGCAGTCTGAGGACACAGGTGTGCAGCGCCGATCGGCCACCGGCCGGGGGCCGGTCGCCCCACACCACGCGCTGGAGCAGCTCGCCCGAGACCACGGCACCTGGGTGCAGCAGCAGGGCGGCCAGCAGAGAGGTCGGTTTGGAGGGCTGGAGGACGACGGTCTCGTGCCCGTCGGTGATGGCCAGCAGGCCGAGGACCTGGAAGCGGGGGCGGTCCGGACGCGCCGTGGCGGACCGCTGGTCGGGAAGGGCGCCGTCGGGCGCGGGAAATCCGGTCTTCACCACAGCCTTTCGCATCGCACGGTAAGTGATGCACCAACTGCCTCGCACGACAGGGCACTTGTTCACACCAGGGGTGTAGGACGTGAACAAGTGATCTGTTGAGACGGGAACTTAGAAGCGAACCGGCCGGTCCGTCCAGTGGTTGGCGCGAAACACCTGATGACGAGCGGGGGACGCGAAGGCTTTTGCGTCGAACGGTGTTGGCGAGCGCCCTGCCAGGGCATACCCTCCCGGTGAAGTGGCGCGGCGCACTCCCGTGACGGCCGCGCAGGGGAGGAACAACCATGCCGTGGTGGGCGCTGATCCCGGTCGTCTCGATGATTACCGGACCGGTCGTGCTGTTTGTCCTGAGCCGTCGCAAGCGCGACTCCGACGACGACGCCGCCGAGGAACGGTACGACGAGCTGTCCCACAAGTACGACGAGCTGCTGGCGGAGAACCGGCGGCTCGAACCCCCGGCCGCCGGGGACCAGCGCGGCTGATCCCCGGCGCACCCGGTCCGCTCAGCCCTGCCGCCCCACCTGCTCGATCCGCTCGGTGTGCTCGGTCGGCTGGTGCTCGCTCATGTACCAGCCGTCGACCCGCGGTCCGACCAGATCGGTCGGCCAGTCCGCCCGCTGGACGGCCGCGTCGTACACGGCGTCGCCGAACCTGATGATCGCCCCGTGCGGGTCCGGCAGTCGGCGCAGGTTCTGCCACGGCAGCAGCGCGAGGCCCAGGTCCGGGTGCCAGTCGGCGCCCTCGACACCCCAGGAGCGGCCGGTGAGACCGTCCGGCTGCGGCCAGATGTAGGCGTACATGCCGATGTCCAGCGGGCTGCTGCCGTCGCCATGGGTGTTGTCGAAGGAGAACCCCACCGACACGTACTCGTGCAACTGGGCGTTGCGCATGAACGGCGGGCCCTCGGGCCCGGGGTCCGTCCGCTTCGGGCGCCACCGGGTCGCCGACAGGTCGAACCCGCCCCACATCACCCCGACACGCGGCCGGTGTCCGAGGAACGGGGCCTGCCACGCCTCCAGTCCGGCCGCCGCGAGGTCGTACGCCTCCCACATCAGCCGGGCCGAGTGCGCGTCCCACACCCGCTCCACCCGGTCGTCCTCGAAGTTCGGCGGGGCGGCGGGGATCTCGCAGATCTGCGCGCTGCGCGGATGCGGGATGCCCAGCTTGGACGCGGCCTCGCAGAACGCCGTGTAGAAGTCCGCGACCGACGTCCGCCCCAGGGACAGCGTCCGCGTGGCGCCGTCGGTCTCGATCACCACGTCACCGTCGAGCAGCCGGTAGTGCACCGTGAAGGTCACCCCGTTCCGCCGGAACGTCGGGGTGCGCAGCCCGCGCGGGGACACCTCCAGCACGATGTTGCCCCAGCCGACCTCGAAGGGGTCGTCCAGCGAGTACTTGCCCGCGACCTGAACCACCCGGTTCACATACTCGATCATGGGGCCCAGTTCCGCGTGGTCCAGCACCGGCCACGCCTCGGGACGTTCGCTCACGGGAGCCTCCCGGCGGATCGATCCACCTGTCCTCGACGGCCGTACACCGGCGGGCGCGTATCGCCTGATTTCCGGCAGAGCAGTCGTACGACCGCACACCCCCCGATTCTCCCACGGGCCCCGGAGCCTCGCCTCCTTCCCGCCCGTGCCGGATCGCACCCGGCGTGACACGATGACGGGACAGCGGCAACCCCACCTCAGTACGCCAGTTCCGCAGCAGCGTCTGAAGGAGCCCAGCATGGCGTCGTCCGAAACGACCGGCGCGGCCGGGATGCAGTTCGGCATCTTCACCGTCGGGGACGTCACCCCCGACCCCACCACGGGCCGTACCCCCACCGAGGCGGAGCGCATCCAGGCCACCGTCGCCATCGCGCGCAAGGCCGAGGAGGTCGGGCTCGACGTCTTCGCCACCGGCGAGCACCACAACCCGCCCTTCGTGCCCTCCTCGCCGACCACCCTGCTCGCCTACATCGCCGCCCAGACCGTGCGGATCATCCTCTCCACCTCCACCACGCTGATCACCACCAACGACCCGGTGAAGATCGCCGAGGACTTCAGCGTGCTCCAGCACCTGTCCGGCGGCCGCACCGATGTCATGCTCGGCCGGGGCAACACCGGCCCCGTCTATCCGTGGTTCGGCCAGGACATCCGCCAGGCCATCCCGCTCACCGTGGAGAACTACGACCTGCTGCGCCGCCTCTGGCGCGAGGAGACCGTCGACTGGGAGGGCACGTTCCGCAGCGCGCTCCAGGGCTTCACCCTCGCGCCGCGCCCGCTGGACGACGTACCGCCGTTCGTCTGGCACGCCTCCATCCGCACCCCCGAGATCGCCGAACTGGCCGCCTACTTCGGGGACGGCTTCTTCGCCAACCACATCTTCTGGCCCGCCTCCCACACCAGGCAGCTCGTCGACCTCTACCGGCGCCGGTTCGCCCACTACGGCCACGGCACCCCGGAGCAGGCCATCGTGGGGCTCGGCGGGCAGGTGTTCATGCGGGCCGACAGCCAGGACGCGGTGCGCGAGTTCCGGCCCTACTTCGACAACGCCCCGGTGTACGGACACGGGCCCTCGCTGGAGGAGTTCACCCGGCAGACCCCGCTGACCGTCGGCTCACCGGCCGAGGTGATCGAGAAGACGCTGAGCTTCCGCGCGTACGTGGGGGACTACCAGCGGCAGTTGTTCCTCATCGACCACGCCGGGCTCCCGCTGAAGACCGTCCTGGAACAACTCGACCTGCTCGGCGAGGAGGTCGTGCCCGTACTGCGCCGGGAGTTCGCCAAGGACCGGCCCGAGGGCACCCCGGCGGCCCCCACCCACGCCTCGCTGCTGCGCGCACGCGACAGCACGGGCGGGAGTCGAGAACCGGCCGACGAAGGCGACCCGGAGGCACGATGAAGATCACGATCATCACCGGCGGGCTGCGCGAGCCCTCCTCCACCCGGCTCCTCGCGGACCGGCTGGCGGCGGCCGTCACCCGTGAACTCGAGGCGCAGGGCGCGCCGGTGGAGCTGTCCTTCGTCGAACTGCGGCCGCTGGCCCACCCCATCATGGACGCGATGCTCACCGGCTTCACCGGCGAGGCGCTGGACACGGCGTTCGAGACGGTCGCCGGTGCGGACGGCGTCATCGCCGTCACCCCCGCCTTCAACGCGTCCTTCAGCGGCCTGTTCAAGTCGTTCTTCGACGTGCTCCCGGAGGAGACCCTCTCCGACATGCCCGTCCTCATCGCCGCCAGCGGCGGCACCGAACGGCACTCCCTCGTCCTCGAACACGCGCTGCGCCCGATGTTCTCCTACCTCCACGCCATCGTCTCCCCGCGCCCCGTCTACGCCGCCACCAGCGACTTCGGCACCCAGAACGGCGCGGCCCTCGGCGCCCGCATCACGGCCGCCGCCGCCGACTTCACCCGCCTCCTCCGCGCCTGCGGCCCCCGCACCCACGAGACCCAGGAGGACGCGGACCTGGCAACGATGCGCGGACTGCTGGGCGGCGGCTGACACCGGCCGTCAGCGTGCGCGGCGCAGGGAGACCCGTAGGGCCTTCTCGGCGTCACGGCTCAGGAAGAGGCCCGAGCCCCGCACGTCGGTCACATAGGGCACCAGCGTTCCGGCGCCGAGGACCTTCGCGGTGTCCGGGCCCTTGGTGAGATCGACCTGTACGGGAGTGGCTTCGTCGGCCGCGTCCTGCTGGACCGCCCCGTAGGCGGTTCCGTCGTCGCGGATCGCGACGATCGCGATGGCCTTCCGGTCGCCGCTCCTGGCCAGGCAGACGCCCTTCCCGCGCCGCAGGTCGAAGGCGACGGGACCGGCGGCGAGATAGCGGCCGTCGGGCGAGGCGACCAGGTCGTACGCACGGCTCGCTCCGTGGTTGCCCTTGCCGATCTCGTTGTTCAGGCCGTAACCGCAGGTCATGTACGCCTGGATGCGTCCCGTCGCCAACTCGTGCACGGACCACACCGGATCGGCTGCTGTGCCGTCCTCCTTGTCCGGGGTCCGCCACCCGGCGAGCACATGGCCGTCGACGGCGCCGTAGGCCAGCCCGTTGAAGGGAGCGAGATCGCCGGTGCGTTCCGTACCGGCAGGTCGGACGGAGTCGCTGAACCAGTGGCCGACCAGGCCGAACCCGCCGTTGTCCACCCCGACCAACGGGCCCCGCGCCGTGGCCGCGATGACCCGGCCGCCCGCGCAGTCGGCCTCGACGCACGGCGACAGCAGCTCGTCGGGACCGTCGTAGGCGGTGCTCCTGCCCGTCACCACATCCACCGCGAGCGAACGTTCCGGGTACATGCCGTCGCCCAGGCCGACCAGCAGCCGGTCGCCGGACGCGGTGACCCGCACCACGGGGTCGTCCGCCACGGGCAGCTCGATCCGCCGCAGCGGTTTCACCGCGGTGCCGTGCCCGTCGGCGGCGTACACCGCGAGGGCGACCGCCGAGGAGCCGTCGTGCAGGGCGTCCTTCCCCCGGATGCCCTCGGCATAGGTGACGAGGTATTCGCGGCCGTCCTGCTCGACGACCGTCACACCGGGCGTCCGCGGAGTCCCGGTGTCGCCGGGCAGGGGAGTCTGCCAGGGCGCGGAAGTCCACGTGATGCGCCCCGTGTCGGCGGCCCGCACGAGGGTGGTCCAGCCGTTCGGAGCCCCGTGGATGCTCGCGATCTCACCGGCGCCGGGCACCGCCACCAGGGGCATGCCGGTCACGCGCTTCGGAACGCCGGAGATCGTCGTGTCCCAGCCCGCGCCCGCGTCGTAGGCGGCGGGCAGGCTCAGCCGGGCGAGCGACTTCGCCGAGGGGCTCCCGCCGTCGCCCTTGTCGGCTCCGTCCCCCTGGCCGCCGCACCCCGTCAGCCCGACCGCGGCCAGTACCAGCGCTCCCGCCACCGTCCGAACGCGCATACCGCTGTGCCCCCTTGCCCCCGTGACGGACCTGGCGGACCGTCAGTCACCGTCTGAGCGCCGACCGTATCAAGGGCCCGGACAGCTCCCGGCACCACGGCGCCCCCGCCCGGTGGGGGACCGAGGGCCCGCCCAAAGCAACAAATCACCACACAGGCAAAAGCCTGGACAAGTCTGAAGCAACAAATCTTGACGTGTTCGATCGCGCTTCGTACGTTCCCGAGCGGCCGTGAGGAGTCACCGACTCCGCCTCCCCACCGCACGGCCGGCCGAAGGAGCAGACGATGCGCGCATTGAGATCCGCCGTGTTACCAGGTCTACGGGGGCGCCTCGGGGCCGTCCTGTCCGTGCTCGCCCTGCTGCTCGGCGCGCTCGCCGGGCTGAGCGCGCCCGCCCAGGCCGCCGGGTCGGCGCCCTGCGACATCTACGCCGCCGCGGGCACCCCCTGCGTCGCCGCGCACAGCACGATCCGGGCGCTGTTCTCCGGCTACAACGGCCCGCTGTACCGAGTCACCCGCGCCTCGGACGGCGCCGCCACCGACATCGGCCTCCTGGCAGTCGGCGGCTACGCGGACGCGGGCCGCCAGGACACCTTCTGCGGCGGCACCACCTGTCGTATGACGAAGATCTACGACCAGACCAGCCGCCACAACGACCTCAACCCCGGCCCGGCGGGCACCGCGGGCATGGGCGCCGACCGCGCCGCAGACGCGAGCGAACTCGCCGTCACCGCGGGCGGCCACAAGGTCTACGGCATCTGGATCTCGCCCGGCGTCGGCTACCGCTCCAACGGCGCCGCTTCCGGCACCGCGGTCAACGGGCAGCCCGAGGGTGTCTACATGGTGGCCAGCGGCACCCACGTCGGCTCCGCCTGCTGCTTCGACTACGGCAACGCCGAACGCACCCCCGCCGACACCGGCAACGGCCACATGGACGCCGTCTCCATCGCCACCACCTGCTACTTCGCCCCCTGCACCGGCAACGGACCCTGGGTCGAGGCCGACCTCGAGAACGGCATGTTCCAGGGCGACAACGGCTCCAACCTCGCCAACCGGGGCAACAACAGCACCTACGTCACCGCCGTGCTGAAGAACGACGGCCAGACCCGGTACGCCCTCAAGGGCGGCAACTCCCAGACCGGCTCCTTGAGTACCTGGTGGGACGGCGCGCTGCCCTCGCGCGGCGGCTACCGGCCCATGCAGCAGGAGGGCGGCATCATCCTCGGCACCGGCGGGGACAACAGCAACTGGAACATGGGCACCTTCTTCGAGGGCGCCATGGTCTCCGGCTATCCCTCCGACGCCGCCGAGAACGCGGTGCAGGCCAACGTCGTCGCGGCCGGGTACTCCGGCCAGACCAACGTGCCCAACGGCCCCCAGGGCACCATCACCGGCCCCGGCGGCAAGTGCGTCGACGTCGCCGCCGACGACACCGGGGTCAACGGGACCGGCGTCCAGCTGTGGGACTGCCAGACCTACGCCGAGGACCAGCACTGGACCCACAACCCGGACACCTCCCTCGGCACCATCTCCCGCTGCCTCGACATCAACGGCAACGGCACCGCCAACGGCACCGAGGTCGAGCTGTGGGACTGCAACGGGGTCGGCGGGCAGAAGTGGGTCCAGCAGGCCGACGGCTCGCTGCGCAACCCCCAGTCAGGACGCTGCCTCGACGCGCCCAACGGCACCTCCACCAACGGCACCCGGCTGCGGATCTGGGATTGCAACGGTTCGGCCGCCCAGAAGTTCTCCGTCAACGGCGGAGCACCCATCGCCGCGCCGGGCGGCAAGTGCGTGGACGTCGCCGCCGACGACTCCGGCGTCAACGGCACCGCCGTCCAGCTGTGGGACTGCCAGACCTGGTCCGTGGACCAGCACTGGTTCCACCGCGCCGACACCACCCTCTCCACCCTCGGCCGCTGCCTGGACATCAACGGCAACGGCACCGCCAACGGCACCCAGGTCGAGCTGTGGGACTGCAACGGCGCCGGGGGCCAGAAGTGGGAGCAGCAGGCCGACGGCTCACTGCGCAACCCCCAGTCCGGACGCTGCCTGGACGCGCCCAACGGCACGACCACCAACGGCACCCGGCTCCAGATCTGGGACTGCAACGGCGCCGCCGCGCAGAAGTTCAAGCTGAACTGACGGCCCACCGACAGGGCTTTCCTTCCGGACAGCGGCGAGACGCGGGGGAGGGGTGAACACGCGGGCGGACGGCGCTTCTCCGTCCCCCGCGCCCCGCCCCCGCAGACTGGGCGCAGCCGCCGCACCCGTACCGGAAGGAAACCCCCGCCCCATGCACCTCGACCTGACCGGCCGCACCGCCCTGGTCACCGGCTCCACGCAGGGCATCGGCGCGGCCATCGCGCTGGGCCTCGCCCGTGCCGGTGCCCGCGTCGCCGTCAACGGCCGCGACAAGGAGCGTGTCTCCGCGGCCATCGCCGAGTTCGCCGAGCAGGCCCCGGACGCCGAGTTCGTCGCGGCCGCCGCCGACGTCTCCACCGAGGAGGGCGCCCAGCAGCTGCTGCGCGAACTGCCCCAGGTGGACATCCTCGTCAACAACCTCGGCATCTTCGGCACCGCCGACCCGCTGGAGCTCACCGACGACGAGTGGCGCCGCTACTTCGAGATCAACGTCCTCGCCGCCGTCCGCCTCACCCGGCTCTACCTGCCCGGCATGACCGACCGCGGCTGGGGCCGTGTGCTGTACATCGCCAGCGACTCGGCCATCGTCATCCCGGCCGAGATGATCCAGTACGGCATGTCGAAGACCGCCCTGCTCGCCGTGGGCCGGGGCTTCGCCAAGAAGGCGGCGGGCACCGGCGTCACCGTCAACTCCGTCATCGCGGGCCCCACCCACACCGCGGGCGTCGAGGACTTCGTCTACGAACTCGTCGACAAGAAGCTGCCCTGGGACGAGGCCCAGCGGGTCTTCATGCGCGAGTACCGCCCCCAGTCCCTGATCCAGCGCCTGATCGAGCCGGAGGAGATCGCCCACATGGTCGTCTACCTCAGCTCCCCCCAGGCATCTGCCACCACCGGCGGAGCCCTCCGCGTGGACGGCGGCTACGTGGACGCGATCCTGCCCTGACCGTCCCGACGGCGGGCGTGCAGGCACCCGTCGCGGGGATACTCGGGCGGCGCGGCGGGCAGCGTCCCGGTCCGCTCGTAGCCGCATTTGAGGGCGACCCGGCAGGACGCCGTGTTGTCCAGCTGGTGCAGCAGCTCCAGCCGGGTCAGCCCGCCCGAGAACGCCCACTCGGTCAACGCCGTCAGCGCGCGCGGGGCGATGCCCCGGCCCCGCGCGCGTGCGGCCGTCCAGTAGCCGACCTCGGCACGGCCGCCACCCGAGAGCACCTCCTTGAGGGCGATATGGCCCAGCAACTCACCTTCCTCAAGAGGGGAGTCGCCCGCCGTCACGGCGAACGCCAGCCGGTCGCCCGTCTCCCACCCCCGCGTCTGCTCGGCGATCCACCGCCCGGCGGCCGCCTCGTCGTCCACGGCCGCGCCCGTCCAGCGTCGCAGCGCCGCGTCGCCCCGCTGTACCCGCACCAGCCCCGCCGCGTCCTCGGGCCGCCAGGGCCGCAGCAGCAGGGCCTCCCCGCCGTCGGCGCCGACTCGCAGCACGGTGTCGCTCACACTTCCCCCTCCGGTCACTCCAGTCCCACCCCAACATGCTTGCACACCAGTCCTGTTGGGCAGAGAAACCCGGACGCAGACCCCCCCACCGGAGCAGAGGAGAACGCCCCCGTGTCCGACACCGCGCGACAGCCGACGGCCATCGACACCAGCAAGCCCCACCCGGCCCGGATGTACGACTGGTTCCTCGGGGGCAAGGACAACTACCCGGTGGACTGGGCCGCCGCCGAAGCGGTGCGGGAGCTCTTCCCCCAGGTGCCGGAACTCGCCCGCGCCAACCGCGAGTTCATGCACCGCGCCTCGCGCACCCTGGCCGAGCTGGGCATCCGGCAGTTCCTCGACATCGGCACCGGCATACCGACCCGGCCGAACCTGCACCAGGTGGTCCAGGACGTCGCCCCGGAGTGCGGGGTCGTCTACGTCGACAACGACCCGATCGTGCTGCGGCACGCACAGGCCCTCCTCAGCAGCTCCCCCGAGGGCGGCACCGCCTACATCCAGGCCGACGCCCGCGAACCCCGGAAGATCGTCGAGGCCGCCCGCGAGCTGCTGGACTTCGAGCAGCCGGTGGCGCTCTCCATGGTCGCCCTGCTCCACTTCGTGCCGGACGAGGACAACGCGTACGACGTGGTCCGCGAACTGCTCGACCCGCTCCCGGCGGGCAGCTGTCTGGTCCTCTCGCACGCCACCGCCGACGTCGACCCGGACACCTGGCACGCCGTCGTGGACGTCTACCGGCGCGGCGGCACCAGCGTCCAGGTCCGCTCCCGCGCCGAGTTCGCCAAGTTCTTCGCCGGACTCGACCTGCTGGAGCCGGGCATCGGGTTCGTGACCGACTGGCGCCCCGACGCCACCGGCCGTCAGCAGGGCGAGCGGCTCCCGCTGTACGCGGCGGTGGGGCGCAAGTAGGCACCGCCCGGAGCGGGTCCATTCGCCCGTACGGCCCCTGACAAGCCAAAATGGCCCCGAGCGTTCGAAAATCACTGATGCGGAGGAGCGGACCCATGGCGCACGAGCGAGCCGGCCGTCCGGCCGGTCCCGAGGACCTTGTCGATGTGGCCCGCCTGGTCACGGCCTACTACGCGCTGCACCCCGACCTGGCCGACCCCGCGCAGCGGGTCGCCTTCGGCACCTCGGGACACCGGGGCTCGTCCCTGGCGGCCGCGTTCAACGAGGACCACATCGCCGCCACCAGCCAGGCGATCTGCGAGTACCGCGCGGCCCAGGGCATCGACGGCCCGCTGTTCCTCGGCGCCGACACCCACGCCCTGTCCGAGCCCGCGAAGGTCACCGCGCTGGAGGTGTTCGCGGCCAACGGTGTAGCCGTCCTCATCGACAGCGAGGACGGCTACACCCCGACCCCGGCCGTCTCGCACGCCATCCTCGCCCACAACCGGGACCGCACCACCGGCCTCGCGGACGGCGTCGTGGTGACCCCCTCGCACAACCCGCCCGCCGACGGCGGCTTCAAGTACAACCCGCCGAGCGGCGGCCCGGCCCCGTCGGACGCCACCTCCTGGATTCAGGACCGCGCCAACCAGATCATCGCGGGCGGATGCAAGGACGTACTCCGCTTCCCCTACGCCCGCGCGCTCGCCGCCGACACCACCGGCCGGTACGACTTCCTCGGCACCTATGTCCGCGACCTGCCCAGCGTGCTGAACCTGGACGCGATCCGGGACGCCGGGCTGCGCATCGGCGCCGACCCGCTCGGCGGCGCCTCCGTCGGCTACTGGGGCCGGATCGCCGACGAGCACGGCATCGACCTGACCGTGGTCAACCCGCACGCCGACCCCACCTGGCGCTTCATGACGCTGGACTGGGACGGCAAGATCCGCATGGACTGCTCCTCCCCGTACGCGATGGCCTCGCTCATCGAGCGGCGCGACCGGTTCGGCATCTCCACCGGCAACGACGCCGACGCCGACCGGCACGGCATCGTCACCCCGGACGCCGGGCTGATGAACCCCAACCACTACCTCGCCGTCGCCATCGACTACCTCTACCGCAACCGCGACCAGTGGCCCGACGCCACCGGCATCGGCAAGACCCTGGTCTCCTCCACGATGATCGACCGGGTCGCCGGGGACCTGGGCCGCAGGCTCGTCGAGGTGCCGGTCGGCTTCAAGTGGTTCGTGGACGGCCTGCTCAGCGGGGACCTCGGCTTCGGCGGCGAGGAGTCGGCGGGCGCCTCCTTCCTGCGCCGCGACGGCTCGGTGTGGACCACCGACAAGGACGGCATCCTCCTCGCCCTCCTCGCCTCCGAGATCACCGCCGTCACCGGCCGCACCCCCTCCGAGCACTACGCCGGGCTCACCGAGCGCTTCGGCGAGCCCGCCTACGCCCGTATCGACGCCCCGGCGACCCGCGAGCAGAAGGCGCTGCTCGGCAAGCTGTCCCCGGCCCAGGTCACCGCCGACACCCTGGCCGGTGAGGAGGTCACCGGCGTCCTCACCGAGGCGCCCGGCAACGGTGCCCCCATCGGCGGCATCAAGGTCACCACCGCCAACGCCTGGTTCGCGGCCCGCCCTTCGGGCACCGAGGACGTGTACAAGGTGTACGCCGAGTCGTTCCTCGGCCCGGACCACCTCGCGCGGGTGCAGGAGGAGGCCCAGGGCGTCGTCCTCGGCGCGCTCGGCGACTGAGCGCCCCGGATCGGGGTGCGCGGCCGGTCAGCCCCGGCCGTGCCCCCGGCCCAGCCGGTCCAGCACCGCGCGGGCCATCGCCGCCTCGCCCGCCGCGTTGGGGTGGGCGGGCGCCGCGGGGGAGGCCGGCCGGAGCGGCTCGATCCAGCGGTCGGCGGGCGCCTTGCACATGTCGTGGCCGACGGTGGGCCCGTAGGTGTCGACGTACTCCACCCGGTTCCAGGCCGCGACCAGCCGCAGCATCAGGTTGACCCGCTTGCCCGTGTCGCGCAGATACGGGAAGTCGCCGCGGGCGAACGGCACGTCGGGGAAGCAGCCGGAGCCGTCGTCGGGCAGCAGGTCCGGGTAGCCGACCAGCAGCACGCGGGCGTGCGGCGCCCGTGCGTGGACGGCCCGCAGCACCCGGTCGACCTTGGGCGCCGCCAGGGCGATGGTGGCCGTCAACTCGTCGTATCCGGCGGCCCGGTAGGAGCGCTGGCACGGGTTGCCCGTCGGGTCGGCGGCGCCGAGCCGGGCGCAGGTGGCGATGATCGAGCCGAACCCGACGTCATTGCCGCCGATCTGCACCGTGACCAGGTCCGTGCCCCGGTTCACCGCGTCCAGCTGGGGGCCGTTGGTGCCCTGCGCCCGCCACATCTCGGCGGTCGTCGCGCCGGAACAGCTCACGTCCTTGAACGTGCCC
Source organism: Streptomyces sp. NPDC002176 (assembly GCF_044903645.1). Lineage (NCBI taxonomy): Bacteria > Bacillati > Actinomycetota > Actinomycetes > Kitasatosporales > Streptomycetaceae > Streptomyces > Streptomyces sp. NPDC002176. The sequence continues at coordinate 134,166 of NZ_JBJDQW010000001.1, read as the reverse complement.
ACCTGGCGCCCGGCGGCCACCAGCGAGGGGTAGTTCCGGTTCGAGCGGGCGCAGTTGGCGTCCACCTGGTCCGGTATCAGCGGCCCGGAGGTGTAGGAGTCGCCGAGCGCCACGTACTCCGTACCGTGCCCGGCGGGATGCGCGGCCGCCGGGACCACGGAACCGGCGACCAGGGCACACCCGCCCAGCACCGCCCCCAGCCCGCCCCGCAGGCGCCGTCTCCCCGTCTCTCCGCCACGCACCATGAGATCGTCCCCCTCGGACTCGGATCAGGGCCGGCGCTCCCGGCGCCCTCGACCGGCCTTGTATACCGCCGAGCAGCACCCCAGGACCAGAAGCCGGACCACCTCAACTGCCGCACCGCAGGTCACAGTTGCCCCGCGCCCTTTGTGGAAGACTCCAGAGGTTCCGTCACCGTACGCAGAAGGGCCCCGCTCGATGGCCGTCATCCACCAGACCACCCTCACCCCGACCAAGCTCGAACTCCTCACCCCCTGGCTCCCCACCCGCCCCTGGTACCGCGGCTCCGGCGCGCCCGAGCTGGAGCGGACCGGCGGCTTCCGCCTCGACGACCCCGAGGGCGAGGTCGGCATCGAGTTCATGGTGGTCACCGACGGCTCCACCCCCGAGCCCACCGCGTACCTGGTCCCGCTCACCTACCGCGCAGCCCCTCTCGCCGGAGCCGAGGACGCCCTGATCGGCACCACGGAACACGGTGTCCTCGGCGAGCGCTGGGTCTACGACGGCTGCCACGACCCGGTGCTGACCACCGAACTGCTCGCCCTGATCGGCGGCACCGCCCAGGCCATGGCCCAGCGCGTCAGCGACACCCCCGACCACGAGGTCATCCGCTCCTACACCGGCGAGCCCCTCCCCGCGGCCGCGCACACCCCGGCCCCGGCCGACGACGCGGACGGCACCGCCCTGCCCGCGCCCCACGACACCGTGCTCCGGGTCCACCGGGTGCTGCGCCCGGTCCCCGGAACCGAGCCGCCCGCCCGCCCCGAGGGCGCGGCCGGACATGTGGCGACCGGCTGGCCCAGTCCGGACGGCACCCGGCTGCGCGCGGTCTTCATGGAGCTGCGCACCGCCTGACCCCGCCCGGTACGGCGGCACCGGCACCCCCATCGACCATCTGGCATGCCCTGGTCAAATCTGTCACTCTTTCGGCAGCCACGCCCGCCTGGGCGTGGCGCAGTGCTCGCGCAACCCCGCGCCTCGGCCGCCCCGGCGCACTCCCCGTCCGGCAAGCGGCCACCGAGCAGGCCGCACCCCGGCCGCCGCCAAAGGAGTAGCGTGTGAGACCCACCCCCCACCGGGCGCTCGCCACCGGCGTGTTCACCGCAGCCGCCCTGATCGCCCTCGCCCTCCCCGCCACCGCCGCCCAGCCCGAGACCTCGGCCGCCGCCGCGTGCACCCCGACGCAGTCGGTCGTCAACGGCGGCTTCGAGAACGGCACTTCACCCTGGACCGAGTCCCCCTCAGGGCTCGTCACCAGCCGCACCGGCCAGAGCGCCCACGGCGGCACCTCGTTCGCCTGGCTCGACGGCACCGGCCGCACCCGCACCGACACCCTCACCCAGAGCGTCACGGTCCCGAGCGACTGCGCGACCGCCACGCTCAGCTTCTACCTGCACGTCGACACCGCCGAGACCACGTCGTCCACGGCCTACGACAAGCTCACGGTGAAGGCAGGCTCCACCACCCTCGCCACGTACTCCAACCTCGACCGGGCCTCCGGCTACGTCCGCAAGACGGTCGACGTCTCCTCGTACGCGGGCCAGACCGTGAACCTCGCCTTCACCGGCACCGAGGACTCCAGCCTCCAGACCAGCTTCGTCCTGGACGACATCGCGCTCGACACCTCGGGCGGCACCACCCCGCCCCCGGCCGACAGCGTCCGCACCCCGGCCGCGCCCGCCTACACCGTCAGCCTCAGCAGCGACAGCACGGGCACGGTGTGGAACGGCCACCAGAGCGCCACCTTCACCAACGCCTCGGCCACCGCGCTCAGCGAGGTCTACCTCCGGCTGTGGGACAACTACCACGGCACCTGCTCCGCGCCGCCCATCAAGGTCAGCAACGTCACCGGCGGCACGGCGGGCGACCTCTCCGTGGCCTGCACCGCCCTGAAGATCACCCTGCCCGCGCCGCTCGCCCAGGGGCAGAGCGCCACCATCGGCTTCGACCTCGGCATCACCGTGCCCGACGGCGCCGACCGGTTCGGCCACGACGGCGCCTTCAGCTTCATCGGCAACGCGCTGCCCGTCCTCGCGGTACGCGACGGCGCGGGCTGGCACCTCGACCCGTACACCAACAACGGCGAGTCCTTCTACTCGCTCGCCGCCGACTTCAAGGTCACCCTGGACCACCCCAGCACCCTGCTGGTTCCCGCCACCGGCACCTCCACCGACACCCCCGGCACCAGCGGCCGTACGGTCACCACCGCCACCGCGTCCAAGGTGCGCGACTTCGCCTGGGCCGCCGGGCCCTTCAGCAAGATCTCCGGCACCTCGCCCGGCGGGGTCCCGGTCAACGTCTACTCCGTCTCCGGGATCAGCTCCGCCAACGCCCAGTCGATGCTGAGCACCGCCAAGAGCGCCGTCGACGCCCACGCGGGCCGCTTCGGGGCGTACCCCTACGGGGAGCTGGACGCGGTCATCGACAACAACTTCTGGTTCGGCGGCATGGAGTACCCCGGCTTCGTCCTCGACCTGGTCAGCACCACCGCCCTCACCCATGAGATCGCCCACCAGTGGTGGTACGGCATCGTCGGCGACGACGAGTACAACACCCCCTGGCTGGACGAGTCCTTCACCGACTACGCCACCGACCTCGCCCAGGGCAAGACCGGCTCCGGCTGCTGGAGCAGCGTCTCCTGGGCCTCCAGCGCCGAGAAGATCACCAACTCGATGGCCTACTGGGACACCCACTCCTCCCGGTACTCCACCGTCGTCTACGGCTACGGCAAGTGCGCCCTGCACGACCTGCGCCGCGTCCTCGGCGACACCGCGATGGCCAAGCTGCTGAAGGACTACGCCACCGCCCACTGGTACGGCGTCTCCACCACCGCCGAGTTCAAGGCCGCCGCCCAGGCCGCCACCAGTACCGACCTCACCTCCTTCTGGACCCAGCACCGCATCGACGGCTGAGCCGAGCCCGGCCGGGACACTCTCCCGGCCGGGCCACCCAGTTGGCCCAAGAAGCACCTTCGCCCGGTGGTACCCCGCGTGCGGTGCGGCCCGATGGCGGGTCAGATGGAGGACGTGCGAAGCGACATACTCCTCCCCAGCGGCCGCACCTCACGCCTGTGTCTCACCGGCGTCCTGACCGGCCTTCTCCTCTTCCTGTCGCCCCCCGCCGCCGTGCCCGACTCCGGCGGGCCGACCGCCCCGCGCGGCAGCGCCTACATGGGCGTGGGCGTACGCGCCCACGACGGGGGCGCGTCCCTGACCGACGACCGCTCAGCCGCCCTCCGGGTGACCCAGACCGAGGGCGTGGACGTCTCCAGCCACCAGGGCAGCGTCGCCTGGTCCACCCTGTGGGGTGCGGGCACTCGGTGGGCCTACACCAAGGCGACCGAGGGGACGTACTACAAGAACCCCCACTTCACCCAGCAGTACAACGGCCCCTACACGGCGGGCATGACCCGGGGCTCGTACCATTTCGCCACCCCCGACACCACCAGCGGCAAGGCCCAGGCCGACTACTTCGTCGACCACGGCGGCGGCTGGTCCAAGGACGGCAAGACCCTGCCCGGTGTCCTCGACATCGAGTGGAACCCCTACGGGGCGTCCTGCTACGGCAAGTCCAAGAGCGGCATGGTCAGCTGGATCAAGGACTTCCTGAACCGCTACAAGGCCCGTACCGGCCGCTCCGCCGTCATCTACACGGCCACCAACTGGTGGAAGGACTGCACCGGAAACTACTCCGGCTTCGCCTCCTCCCATCCGCTGTGGATCGCCCGCTACGCCTCCACCCCCGGCACCCTGCCGGCCGGCTGGTCCACGCACACCATGTGGCAGTACACCTCCACCGGCAAGACCGTCGGCGACCACGACAAGTTCAACGGCTCCCTCACCAGGCTGCGTGCTCTCGCCAACGGCTGACGCACCGGCAGCACACCGTGCGCGGGACCCGGCCCCCCCCGGCCGACCCGCGCACCGTCATGCGCCGACCATCCGCCGGGCGGGCCCCAGCCACCTGAGTACCCGCACTCAGGCGTACTTCCGCCCGGTCGGGCAGGCTGAGGGCATGACAACGCCATCACCGAACACCCCGGCACCACGGCGCGAGCGTGGGCACGGGCGGCTGTGGACGGGGCTCACCGCGCTCGGCGTGACCGTCGCGTGCGGGGGTGCCGCGCTCGCCTGGCCGGGCGACGACGGCGGCAGACCCCGGGTCAACGACACCCGCGCGGGTGTCTCCTACGCCGTGCCCGAGGGCTGGCGGCACGATCCGGCGGCGGACCGGAAGCTGATCGGCGCGTTCTCCTCCCGGATCACCCGCACCTCCGACGCCACCCCGGCCGAGGACGCCACCGTGCTGACCGGCGCCGCCGGACGGCCCGTACCGAGCGGTGAACTGCGCCGGACGGCCGAGGGCGCCGCCCGTTCCAACGCCGAGTTCTTCTTCCCCGACGCGGCGCCCACCCTCGCCGAGTCCCGCCGCACCGAACTCGGCGGCCGTCCCGCGCACACCGTCGCCCTGGACGTCCCGCACGACGGCGGCACCGCACGCCTGGAACTGACCGTGGTAGCCGGTGACCACGCCGCCTTCCTCCTCGCCCTGGCCTCGGACGCCGACGACACCGGCGCCCTCGCCGACGTGCACGCCGTCGAGGCGAGCGTCGCGCTCGGCGGGACCGCGAGCTAGGCCGGGGGAGGGGCCCGCATCGCGCCCAGTACCGCCCACACCACCGACACGAACGGCACCGCCACCACCGCGCCGATCACCCCGGCCACGATGCTCCCCGCGATGACGGACACCGCGACCACCAGCGGATGCAGCCGCACCGCCCAGCTCATCACCAGCGGATGCAGTACATGCCCCTCCAACTGGCCGATGACCACGATGAGCACCAGCACCGCGACCGCCGTCAGCGGACCACGCCCCGCCAGCGCCACGACCGTCGCCACCCCGAGCGCCACCGGCGAACCCACCAGCGGCACGAACGCGGCGAAGAACTCCAGCAGGGTCAGCGGCAGCGCCAGCGGCACCCGCAGGATGAACAGCACGATGCCGACCAGGATCGCGTTGGTCGCGGCGATGATGATGATGCCCCGGGTGTACCCGGCGAAGGTCCGCCAGGCCGCGCGCCCGGCGCGGTCCCACCTCGGACGGGCACCGCGCGGCAGCAGCTTGAGGCTCACCCAGCTCCACAGCTTGTCGCCGGAGTGGATGAAGAAGACCGAGGCGAACAGCGCCAGCGCGCCGCCCGTGACCACCTCCACCACCCGGCCGAGCCCGGACACCGCACTGCTGAACAGGCTGGCCCGGTGCCGGGAGAGATAGTCCGTCACCTCCTGCTGGAGCGCCGCCAGCCGCCCCGCGCTCAGCCGGAACGGCGGCTGCCGCAGCCACTCCTCGATCCGGTGCACCCCGCCCCGGAACTCCCCGCTCAGCCGCGCCGACTCGCCCGCCACCGCGTTGCCCACCAGCGCGAGCAGACCGAGGACCAGCAGGATGCTGCCGATCAGGGCGAGGGCCACGCTCAGCGGCCTCGGCATGACCCGGTCCAGCACATCCGCGAGCGGCCGCAGCACCGAGGTGACGACCAGCGCGAGGAACAGCGAGACGGCGATGAGCTGGAAGCGGCCCAGCACGCTGAAGATGCCCCAGACGACGATCCCGACCAGGATCAGCCGCCACGAGTAGGCCGCGGCGACCCGCAGCCAGCCCACGGTCCGCTCGGCCACCGAGGTACGCGGGATGGACCGGGTCATCGAGGGCAGCCGCACGGTGTACGCCGGACGGCTGCCCGGCACCGCGCCCCGCGCGGCCGGACCGGAACGCTCGCGCCCCGTCCGCCGCCCGTCACCACCCGCCACGCGCCCGCCTCGCCTCCGCATCCGCCGAGCTGACCGACGATCACCTCTGACGAACGCTACGGGCAAACCGGACACCAGGGGACGCCCACTGGGCCGCGTGGGCTACTCCCGGCTTCCCCCGGTTACTCCTCGGTCGGCAGCCAGTTCCCGTGCAGCCCGAGCGGCACCCGCACCGGGATGCGTACGCGTGCCACGGGTCCGCTCTCCGGCTCCTCGGCGGGGAACACCAGGAGGCGGGCGCCGCCGTCCGTGCGGTCGGTGGCGAAGGCCAGCCAGTACCCCTGGTCCTCGCCGGTCTGCCCCGGCGAGGGCGCGAAGGCGGGCTCGCCCACCGACAGCTCACCGCCGTACCAGCCGCGCGACGGGACACCGGGCGCCCCGGTGTCGTACCAGCGCAGCGAGTCGAACTCGCCCGGCAGCAGGCCGGGGGAGCGCTCGCTGTCCCAGGCGACCGCCGCCCGGCCGTGTCGGCCGCCGATCCGGCGGTCGTCGACGCGCGGGAACTCTACGCGGGCGTCGTCCAGAGCGGTGCGCCGCATCCGGCCGGTCGCCGGGTCCAGCACCGCCCGGACCAGCGTGCCGCGGTTCGGCTCGCCGTCGGGCTCGCCGAGGGACAGCCGCGACCACTGCACGTACTCCAGCAGCACGGTGCCGTCGTCCTCGTCGTGGGCGTTGACGGTGTGCCAGAGCCAGAAGGCGTCGTCCGCCACCTCGCGGACCGGGGAGCCGTCGCGCGGGATCAGCAGCACGCGGGTGCCCGCCTCCGGACGCCAGTCGATCAGCGAGCCGCCGCTCATCGCCCCGGACAGGTCGAAGAAAACGGGGGCGAGGACCAGGACGAGGAAGCGCTCGGTGAGCGCCATGTCGTGGATCATCATCGGCTCGTCGACGCCGTCCACGGGCACCGGACCCCGCGTCACCGTCCCGTCCGGGGCGATCAGCGACCAGGTCAGGTACGGCGGCTCCAGCGCGTAGCAGAACACCGCCATCTCGCCGGTGACCGGATCGACCTTCGGGTGCGCGGTGATCCCGGCGGGCAGGGCGCCGCCGAAGGTCTCCCGGCCCGCCGTCTCCAGCTCCGGGGTCATCCGGAACGGGCAGCCCGACTCGGCCAGCGCCAGCAGACGGCCCGCGTGCCGGACCACGTTGATGTCGGGCAGGTCCCGGAAGGTGTGGGCCAGCTCCGGGCCGACCTCCGTCTCGTCCGGGGTGATCATCGACTCGAGGCCGCCCCACAGCGCCCGGCCCGCCCGCTCCTCGGCCAGCACGGCGGGGGTGCGCACGAAGCGGTTGCGGTAGCGGGCCAGGCCGCCCTCGATCCACACGCCGTGCAGCATGCCGTCGCCGTCGATCGGATACAGGAACGAGCCGATCGGGGTGAAACGCGGATTGGGGCCGTTGCGCAGATAGACGCCGTCCAGGTCGTCCGGCAGCTCACCCTCGACGACGAGGGAGACCTCGTCCACCTCCTCGGTGACGGGCGCGAACCGCCCGGACAGCTGGGCCACACGCGCCGGGTCGAAACGCCCGGTGGCGGAAGCGGTCATGAGTACTCCCCGGCGGAGGGAAACGGGCCGACGTACCCCCATCGTCACCCGGTCGGCCGATCCCCGCATCCGAACCCCAGGCCGGTGATCGAACGCGCGCTTGGCTCGAACAGCCCGGAATGCCCCGGTACGGCCGGAAGCGGCCGAGTAGGGGTGAGGAAACGTTCCGATGGTCCTACATGACGCCCGGAACATGGACGAATATACGGTCTCATGGACATTTTGCTGGTCGCCAGCGCGTTCAACAGCCTCTCCCAACGCGCCTACGCCGAACTCTCGGACGCGGGCCACCGGGTGGACGTCGTACTCGCCACGCACGGTCCCGACCCCGTCCGCGCCGCCGTGCGCGAACTGAGCCCCGAGCTGATCATCGCGCCCCTGCTGAAGACGGCGCTCCCCGAGGACATCTGGCGGGCGCACACCTGCCTGATCGTGCACCCCGGCCCGCCCGGCGACCGGGGCCCCTCCTCGCTGGACTGGGCCATCGCGGGGGACGTCACCGAGTGGGGCGTCACCGTCCTCCAGGCCGAGGCGGGCATGGACGCGGGCCCGGTCTGGGCCGACGAACCCTTCCCCGTACCGGCCGTCGGCAAGAGCGACCTGTACCGCAACGAGGCCGCCGACGCCGCCATGACCGCCCTGCACCGCGCGGTGCGCCGGTACGCCGACGGCGACCACAAACCCCGCCCCCAGACCGCCGACTGGCCCTCCGTCACCTGGCGCGACCACTTCCGCCAGGACCGGCGCCGGATCGACTGGGAGCACGACGACACCGAGACCGTGCTGCGCGGGCTGCGCGGCGCCGACTCCCAGCCCGGCGTCCTCGACGAACTCCACGGCCGCGAGGTCTTCCTGCACGGCGGCCACCCCGAGGACCAGCTCCGGGGCCGCCCCGGCGACCTCCTCGCCACCCGCGCCGGAGCCGTCTGCCGCGCCACCCGCGACGGTGCCGTGTGGATTCCGGAGCTGCGCCCCCGCAAGAACTCCGGCGACCCGGCGCCCTTCCGCCGCCCCGCCGCCACCGTCCTCGCCTCCTGGAGCGCCCCGCACACCCCCGCGCTGCCCGAGATCCCGGCCCCGCTCGACCTCCCCGCGGACCGCCGCACCTACGCCGACATCCGCTACCGGGAGCAGGGCACCACCGGCTTCGTCAGCTTCTCCTTCCCCGGCGGCGCGATGAGCACCGACCAGTGCCGCAGACTCCTCGCCGCCTACCAGTACGCCCTCGCCCGCCCCACCTCCGTCCTCGTCCTCGGCGGCGCCCGCGACTTCTTCTCCAACGGCATCCATCTCAACGTCATCGAGGGCGCCCCCGACCCCGGCGAGGAGTCCTGGCGCAACCTCGACGCCATGGACGACCTGGTCGAGGCCGTACTGCGCACCACCGACCGGCTGGTGATCGCCGCGCTCGCGGGCAACGCGGCCGCCGGAGGCGCCATGCTCGCCCTCGCCGCCGACGAGGTGTGGTGCCGCACCGGCGCCGTCCTCAACCCGCACTACCGGCGCATGGGCCTGTACGGCTCCGAGTTCTGGACGTACTCGCTGCCCCGCCGCACCGGCCCCGAGACCGCCCGCCGCCTCACCGCCGAGGCCCTGCCGGTCAGCGCCGCCCGAGGGGTCCGGCTCGGCCTGGTCGACCGGCTCGTCCCCGCCGCACCGGCCGACTTCGCGGGCACCGTCGAGGCCATGGCCACCGCACTCGCCACCGCGCCCGGCCTCGCCGACCGGATCGCCGCCAAGGCTGCCGCCCGCCAGGCCGACGAGGCCCTGCGCCCCCTCGCCGACCACCGGCGCGACGAACTCGCCCGGATGCACGCCATCTTCTCCGACCCCACCGCGCCCTACCACGCCCTGCGCTCGGCCTTCGTCCGCAAGGTCCCCGCCGCCACCACCCGCCCCCTGCCCCTCGGAGACGGCCGATGATCCCCACCCCCGAACCCCTGCTGGTGGCAGGCGTCGGCAACATCTTCCTCGGCGACGACGCCTTCGGCCCCGAGGTCATCCGCGCCCTCGACCGGCGCCCCCTCCCGCCCGGCGCACACGTACGGGACTTCGGCATCCGGGGCATGGACCTCGCCTACGCCCTGCTCGGCGGCTGCGCCACCGCCGTCCTCGTCGACGTCGCCCCGCGCGGGCAGCGCCCCGGCACCCTCTCCCTGGTCGAGGCCGACCCACCGGACGAAAGCGTCGTGCCCGAGGCGCACGGCATGGACCCCGAGAAGGTGCTCGCCCTCGCCACCCACCTCGGCGACGAGCCGCTGCCCCGCGTCCTCGTCCTGGCCTGCGAGCCCGCCGTGCTGCCGAACCCGGACGAGGACATCGCCCCCGGCCTCAGCGAACCCGTGCGCGCGGCCGTCGAACGGGCGGTCGACGCGCTGCACACCCTGATCCCCGTCCTGCTGGCCGACCCGGCCGCGCCCCCGCCCCCGTTGGGCCGCCCGATGGAATCCGGGCCCCCGCACGCGGCTGCGCTGCCCGGCCTCGGGGATCTGGCAGCCGAAGATCGGTGAGATCCCTGGGCCGTGCCCGGCACGGCCCAGGGCCTAGGCGCCCGATCTTCCCGAGGAGCTGTGGCCCATGTGCCGGTCCGACGTCAAGCAGGCCGTCCTGGCCAAGAACGACGATCTCGCCGCCCGCCTCCGCGCGGACCTCATCGAACGGGGCGTCACGGTCGTCAACCTGCTGTCCAGCCCCGGCAGCGGCAAGACCGAACTCCTCGCCCGCGTCCTCGCCCGCGCCGTGCAGCGCGGTGTCCCGGTGGCGGCGCTCACCGCCGACCTGGCCACCGAGAACGACGCCCAGCGCCTCGCCCGCTCCGGCGCCCCCGTCCAGCAGCTCCTCACCGACGGACTGTGCCACCTGGAGGCCGGCCAGGTACGCGACCGCCTGGACGGCTGGCTCCCCGCCGAGACCGAGGTGCTGTTCGTGGAGAACGTCGGCAACCTGGTCTGCCCCGCCTCCTACGACCTCGGCGAGACCCTGCGCATCTCCCTGATGGCCGTCACCGAGGGCGAGGACAAGCCCCTGAAGTACCCCACCGCGTTCGGCTCCGCCCACCTGGTCGCCATCACCAAGACCGACCTCGCCGAGGCCGCCCGCTTCGACGAGGCCGTCTTCCGGGCCAACGTCCAGCGGGTCAACCCCGGCGTCGAGACCGTACGGACCTGCGCCCGCAGCGGCGACGGTGTCGACGCCCTGCTGGAGCGCGCCCTCGCCGTCCGGCACGCACCGCCCGCCCACCGCCCGCCACTGGCCCCCGGCCCGCACTCCCACGACCACGGCCACGGCGGCCACTCCCACGGCTCCGAAGGCCACCACACGCACCACCCCGCCGCCGCCCCCCGCGCATGACCGCCCCCGCGACGGGCCGGGTGCGCCGCCGTCTCACCGTGCGGGGCACGGTGCAGGGGGTCGGCTTCCGACCCCATGTGCACCGGCTCGCCGCGGAGCACGCCCTCACCGGGTTCGTCGGCAACACCGCAGACGGCGTACTCATCGAGGTCGAGGGACCCTTGGCCGAAGTGGAGCTGTTCTGTAGGCAGTTGGCCGAGCGGCCGCCCCCGCTCGCCGCCGTCACCGGCATCGGCCACGAGGACCTCCCCGCCACCGGCACCGACGACGCCTTCACCATCCAGGCCACCGCGCACACCACCGGCCGCACCCAGTTGCCGCCCGACACCGCCACCTGCGCCGACTGCCTGCGGGAACTCGCGGACCCGGCCGACCGCCGCCACCGGCACCCCTTCGTCACCTGCACCCACTGCGGCCCCCGCTTCACCATCGCCACCGCGATGCCCTACGACCGCGCGGCCACCACCATGGCCCGCTTCCCGATGTGCCCCGCCTGCGCCCGCGAGTACGGCGACCCGCTCGACCGGCGCTTCCACGCCCAGCCCGTCGCCTGCCCCGACTGCGGCCCCCGCCTGAGCCTCGTCCCCGCCGAGGGCACCGGGGCCCGCCCGGCCCGCGACGCCGACGCCCTCACCGCCGCGCGGGCCCTGCTCGCCCAGGGCCGGATCGTGGCCGTCAAGGGACTCGGCGGCTACCACCTCGCCTGCGACGCCACCGACCCGCGCGCCGTCACCACCCTGCGCGCCCGCAAGGAACGCGGCGGCAAGGCGTTCGCGGTGATGTGCGCCGACCTCGCCACCGCCGGACGCGTCGCCCACCTCACCGAAGCCGGACGCGCCGCCCTCACGAGCCCCGGCCGCCCCATCGTCCTGCTGCGCGCCCGCACCACGCCCGACGGCCCCCGCCTCGCCGACGAGATCGCGCCCGGCAGCCCGCACATCGGCGTCATGCTGCCCTACACCCCCCTACACACCCTGCTGTTCGGCCTCCCCGGCGATCCCCCCGGGCCCCGGGCGCTCGTCATGACCAGCGGCAACCGCTCCGGCGAGCCCATCGTCACCGACCACACCGAGGCGCTGATCCGGCTCGCCGGACTGGCCGACGCCTGGCTCACCCACGACCGGACCATCGCCGCCCCCTGCGACGACTCCCTGCTCCGGGTACGCCCCGACGGCACCGCCCAACTCCTGCGCCGCTCACGCGGATACGTGCCCCGCCCACTGACCCTCCCGGTACCGGTCCGGCCCGCGCTCGCGGTCGGCGGCGACCTTAAGAACGCCCTCTGCCTCGGCGAGGACGACCAGGCGTGGTTCGGGCCGCACATCGGGGACATGGGCGACCTCGCCACCCTGGACGCCGCCCGCCGCGCCGAGGCCCACCTCGCCGCCCTCACCGGCGTCACCCCACGCCTGATCGCCGCCGACCGGCACCCCGGCTACCACTCCACCGCCCACGCCCGCCGCCGCGCCACCGAATCCGGACTGCCGGAACCGGCGCGGGTCCAGCACCACCACGCCCACATCGCCTCCGCCATGGCCGAACACGGCCTCGACGGCACCACCCCCGTCATCGGCGTCGCCTTCGACGGCACCGGATACGGCGACGACGGCACCGTATGGGGCGGCGAGATCCTGCTCGCCGACTACACCGGGTACCGGCGCTTCGCCCACCTCGTCCCCGCCCCGCTGCCCGGCGGGGACGCGGGCGTCGCCAACCCCTGCCGACAGGCGCTGGCCCGGCTCTGGGCGGCCGGAGTCGACTGGGCACCCGACCTGCCCAGCGTCACCGCCTGCACGGAGACGGAACTCACCGTGCTGCGCGGCCAGTTGGAGCGGCAGGTCGCCTGCGTGCCGACCAGCAGCATGGGGCGCCTCTTCGACGCCGTGTCCTCCCTCACCGGCGCCTGCCAGCGCGCGGGCCACGAGGCCGAGGCCGCGCTCGCCCTGGAAGCCCTGGCACTCGAGGCGCGGGACGCGGACGGCGGGGAGTACGCCTTCGGCTTCGCACCCGGACCGCTGGCCGACCCCGCCCCGATGCTGCGCGCCCTCCTCGCCGACCGGCGCCGGGGCGTACCCGCTCCCGTGCTCGCCGCCCGCTTCCACCGGGGCGTGGCGGGAGCGGTGGCCGAGCTGTGCCGACGGGCCCGCGCGGAGACCGGTCTGACCACCGTCGCCCTCACCGGCGGGGTCTTCGCCAACGCCCTGCTGGAGGAGGACAGCACCGCCCGGCTCACGGCCGACGGCTTCACCGTCCTGCGGCACGGCCAGGTGCCCCCCAACGACGGCGGGCTGGCGCTCGGCCAGCTCATGGTCGCGGCCCACGTCCCCCGGCCGGACCGAGCCCGCTGATCCGCCGACCCGGCCATCAGCACACCCCAGACGAGACGGAGTGACCCATGTGTCTTGCAGTGCCCGGCAAGGTCGTCGCCATCCACGAAGGCGCCGACCCGCTCACCGGGCTCGTCGACTTCGGCGGAGTGCAGAAACAGGCGTGCCTGGAGTACCTGCCCGATGTACGGGTGGGGGAGTACGTCATCGTGCACGTCGGTTTCGCCCTGCAGAAGCTCGACGAGGAGTCGGCCCGCGCCTCACTGGAGCTGTTCGAGCAACTCGGGCTGCTGGAAGAGGAGTTCGGCGACGCCTGGGAGCAGGCCGAGCGGCAGGGAAGCGGAGTGGAGAACCGGTGAAGTACATCGACGAGTTCAACGACCCCGCGCTGGCGCGCCGCCTGCTGGACGAGATCCGCGCCACCGCCACCCGGCCCTGGGCCCTGATGGAGGTGTGTGGCGGCCAGACCCACTCCATCATCCGGCACGGTATCGACCAACTCCTGCCCGATGAAGTCGAGTTGATCCACGGCCCCGGCTGCCCGGTGTGCGTCACCCCGCTCGACGTCATCGACAAGGCCCTCGCGGTCGCCGCCCGCCCCGGGGTGATCTTCTGCTCCTTCGGCGACATGCTGAGAGTGCCCGGCACCGACCGCGACCTGTTCCGGGTCAAGGGCGAGGGCGGCGACGTACGTGTGGTGTACTCCCCGCTCGACGCGCTCGAGCTGGCGCGCAAAAACCCCGACAAGCAGGTGGTGTTCTTCGCCATCGGCTTCGAGACCACCGCACCCGCCAACGCCATGGCCGTCCACCAGGCCCGCCGCCTGGGCCTGGACAACTTCAGCCTGCTGGTCTCCCACGTCCGGGTGCCCCCGGCGATCGAGGCCATCATGACCGCCCCCGAGTGCCGGGTGCAGGGCTTCCTCGCCGCCGGGCACGTGTGCAGCGTGATGGGCACCGCCGAGTACCCGGAGCTGGCCGAGCGGTTCCGGGTGCCGATGGTGGTCACCGGGTTCGAACCGCTGGACATCCTGGAGGGCATCCGCCGCGCCGTGCACCAACTGGAGCGCGGCGAGCACCGGGTGGAGAACGCCTACCCCCGTGCCGTGCGCGAGGAGGGCAACCCGGCCGCGCTGCGCATGCTGGAGGACGTCTTCGAGGTCACCGACCGCAACTGGCGCGGCATCGGCCCCATTCCGGCCAGCGGCTGGCGCCTCGCTGAGGCGTACCGCGCCTACGACGCCGAGCACCGCTTCGACGTCACCGGCATCCGCACCGAGGAACCCGCCGTCTGCCGGGCCGGAGAGGTGCTCCAGGGCCTCATCAAGCCGACCGAGTGCGAGGCGTTCGGCACCGCCTGCACCCCGCGCACCCCGCTCGGCGCCACCATGGTCTCCAGCGAGGGCGCCTGCGCCGCCTACTACCTGTACCGCCGCATGGAAGGCGGTCCGGCTCCGCGCGGATCGCGCATCCCGCGAGAGGAGATGAACCCCGTTGGCTGACCTCACCGAGGCCCCCGCGATCGACCCCGCCAACTGGACCTGCCCCGCCCCCCTGCGCGACCAGGGCGTGGTCGTCATGGGCCACGGCGGAGGCGGCGCCCTCTCCGCCGAACTCATCGACCAGGTCTTCGCCCCCGCCTACGGCAACCCCACCCTCGCCGGACTCGCCGACTCCGCTGTGCTCGAACTCGGCGGCGCCCGGCTGGCGTTCTCCACCGACTCCTACGTGGTGCGCCCGCTGTTCTTCCCCGGCGGCTGCCTGGGCGACCTCGCCGTCAACGGCACGGTGAACGACCTGGCGATGAGCGGAGCGAAGCCCGCCTACCTGTCCACGGCGTTCGTCCTGGAGGAGGGCGTCGAGATCGCCGTCGTCGATCGCATCGCCCGCGCGCTCGGCGCCGCCGCCCGCGCCGCGGACGTCATCGTGGCCACCGGCGACACCAAGGTGGTCGAGTCCGGCCACGGCGACGGCGTCTACGTCACCACCGCGGGCGTCGGCCTCGTACCCGACGGCGTCGACATCCGGCCCCAGCGCGCCCGGCCCGGCGACGCGGTCATCGTCAGCGGGCCGATCGGGCTGCACGGCGTCGCGGTGATGAGCGTGCGGGAGGGGCTGGAGTTCGGCGTCGAGATCGTGTCCGACACCGCCCCCCTGGCCGGGCTCGTCGCGGCCATGCTCGCCGTCACCAAGGACGTGCATGTACTGCGCGACCCCACCAGGGGCGGACTCGGCGCCTCCCTGAACGAGATCGCCCGCGCCTCCGGCACCGGCGTCCGGATCACCGAGCGCGCCGTGCCGGTACCGGACGAGGTCGCCAACGCCTGCGGCTTCCTCGGCCTGGACCCGCTCTACGTCGCCAACGAGGGCAGGCTCGTCGCCTTCGTACCCCGCGAGCACGCCGACGCCGTGCTCGCCGCGATGCGCGCCCACCCGCAGGGCGCCGGGGCCGCGCTGATCGGGGAGTGCGTGGCCGAACACCCCGGCATGGTCACCGTCGCCACCGGACTCGGCGGCACCCGGGTGCTGGATCTGCCGCTGGGCGAGCAGCTTCCGCGCATCTGCTGAGCACATGAACCGGCCCCGCCCAGAGAGGGACGGGGCCGGTTCGCGCGTGCGGGGGTCAGGGCACCGAATCCACGGCGGTGATCTCCAACTCCCGTCCGCTGCGCAGATCCTGCGACGGCTGGTCGCAGGCCGGGCACCAGAAGAACGGGGGCATGCCCACCGCGAACTCCTGCGCGCACCCGCCGCACCAGGCCACCGCCGTCACCTGCTCCACCACCAGCCGGGCCGAGGCGAGCGAGGTGCCGTCCCGGGCCACCTCGAAGGCGAAGTGCAGCGCGTCCGGCACCACACCCGCCAGCTCACCGACCCGGACGGTCACCGAGGAGACGTCCCCGGTGCCGTCCGCGCGGGCGATCTCCCCGGCCTGCTCCACGATCGCGGTCGCGATCGACAGCTCGTGCACCGGTGTCTCACGGGTGCCGACGGGCCGTGCGCAGGCCCCCGGTCATCCGGTAGATCTTGATCTCCCGGACCATCCCGGGGACCTCCTTCACGAGCAGCAGCAGCGTCAGACCGGCGAGCACGGCGGCCTGGGCGACGAGCACCCGCCGCCCCGTCCACAGGGTCCGCTCCGCCTCTTCGACGGCTCTCGCCGCTCTCTCGATCTTCATGGCGCTCACTTCCTGCCTCTCATCCCGGCTCATCCCGGCGGAATGTTCGGCATGACGTCGAGGATGGCGTCGTGCCGTTTGCTGCGGATACCCGTGGAGCGGCTCGCGTCGGCGGTGCCGTCCTCGTGGTGCCCGGTCTGCTCCTGGTAGGGGCCCTGATTGCCCTCGTGGAGGCCCGGCACGTGCGTCGGCGTGTCCGGCTTCACCTGGGGACGGCCCACTCTGATCCTGCCCATGAACGTCTCCTCTCTGGACTTCACGAACGCTCGGTGAGCTCCGCGAAGAACCGTTCGACGGCCGGCCACACCCGGCCGCCGCCGGACAGCCCCTGCCACTCCGCGCGGACCAGGGCGACCATCCGGAAGCAGTCGTCGATCGGTACGATCCAGTGCTCCTCCTGGCCGCGCACCGTGTTGATCAGCAGTGCCTCCACGTCGGGTACCACGGAGGCGAGCGGCGGACACACGGCGGCCAGCCCGTGCCAGGCGTCGGAGTCCACCTCCCACCGCATGGCCCCGGCCGGGCTCGGCCCCTGCGCGGTCACCGCGCCGTCGGCGCGCGGCACGAAGAACACCAGACCCACCGGCACGCCCAGCGCGGTCGTGTCCACCGGCGCGAGCCGCACCCGGCGCCGGGGCACCAGCCGGTACCGGCGGCCGCCCGCCCCCTGCTCGGCGAACAGCACCGAGCAGGGACCGCAGACACAGCGGACCTCGTCGGCCGCCGTCTCGAAGAGATGCCGGTGCTCCTCGGCCACCGGGGCGGCACACAGCTCGCACACCTCGGCCCGCCCGGCCCCGGCCAGAGCCGGGCCGGAGCGGATCAGCCGGGCCAGCGCCCCGCTCACCGCGCCTCCTGCGGACGCTCCGCCCGGCGGGTGGTCAGCGTGGCGAGCGGCACGAACGCGGGCGGCTTCGCCCGCTCGGCCGTGACCGCCTCCACCGACCGCAGCTCCGGAGCGGCGGCGAGCACGGTCGCCCGCACCACCTCGGTGACGTCCCCGCCACCCGCGCCGCACCCGGACCCGCAGCCACCGCCGCCGCCGGAGTCGACCCGCACCCGGGCCACGTCGCCCTCGACGCCGAGCCACTGGAGGTCCCCGCCGCGCTCGCGCACGGCCGGGCGCAGCCGCTCCACCGCGCGCTCAGCGCGCCGCTCGGGCGGCTCGGGGTGCAGGGAGTGCAGCACCAGCAGATGCGCCAGCAGCTCGTCGCCCGCCACCCGGTCCAGCAGGGCGGCGTCCGCGCCGTCGAGCATCCGGGCCAGCGCCTCCCCGTACACGTCGGTCAGCAGGCCCACCGACTCCAGCGCCTCGGCCGAGTCGCCGCCCGACTCCAGGCGCTCCAGCAGCTCGTCCAGCCGGGCGAGCCGCGCCTCGACCGCCGGGTCGGCGAGCCGGGCGCCGTCAGCCATGGTTCGCGCCGTAGGTGGGGGAGTGCACGACGTTCAGCGTCTTGCCCTTGCCCATGTACATGTGGACACCGCACGGCAGACAGGGGTCGAAGCTGCGCACGGTGCGCATGATGTCGACGCCCTTGAAGTCGTCCGGCCCGTTCTCCTCGAAGATGGGCTGGCCCTGGACGGCGTCCTCGTACGGGCCGGGGGTGCCGTAGATGTCACGCGGGCTCGCGTTCCACGGGGTCGGCGGGTACGGGTGGTAGTTGGCGATCTTCTTGTCCTTGATCACCAGGTGGTGCGAGAGGACCCCGCGCACGGCCTCGTGGAAGCCGCAGCCGATCGCCTCGTCCGGCACCTCGAAGTCCTGGAACACCTTGGTCTCGCCCGCCCGCAGCAGCTCCATGGACTCCTCCAGGAACTGGAGCGCCATCGCGGCGGCGTACGCGACGAAGTAGGGCCGCGCGCGGCCGCGTTCGATGGTGTTGCTCCACTGCGGGACGCGCCACTCCAGCGTGGTCTCCGGCAGCGACTCGCCCTTGGGGAGCTGGATGCGCACACTGCCGTTGCCCGAGCTGACGTACCGGGTGTCGACCAGGCCGCTCAGCGCGGTCGACCACAGCCGGGCCAGCGGGCCGCCGCCGGTGTCCAGCGCGAGGTGTTTGCCGGTCTCCTGGTGGAGCCAGCGCGGGCTCATCACCCAGCTGTAGTTCTTGTCGAACTCGCGCTTCTGCGGCACCGGGACGGTCGTCTGGTTCCACGGGTGGCGCATGTCCACCGGGTTGCCCAGCGGGTCGTGGGTGACGAAGGGCTGCTCGTTGACCCAGTCGTCGTAGAACGAACTGCCCAGCATGATGCGCAGGTTGAGGTTGATGTCGATCAGGTTGTTGGTGACCAGCTTGCCGTCGACGATGACGCCGGGCGTGACGTACATCGCCTTGCCCCACTCGTTCATCGTCTCGTAGCGGTAGTCGGCCACCGCCGGGTTCTGCCACGCGCCCCAGCAGCCCAGCAGGATGCGGCGACGGCCGACCTCCTCGTAGCCCGGCAGGGCCTCGTAGAAGAAGTCGAAGATGTCGTCGGCCATCGCCACCGACTTCTTGACGAAGTCGATGATGTGCATCAGCCGACTGAGGTAGTCGGTGAAGATGGCGGGCTGCGGCATGGTGCCGACGCCGCCCGGATAGAGCGTCGAGGGGTGCACGTGGCGGCCCTCCATGAGACAGAACATCTCACGGGTGACCCGGCTGATCTTCAGTGCCTCCTTGTACACCTCGCCCTCGAAGGGGTTGTACGAGCGCATGATGTCGGCGATGGTCCGGTAGCCGTGGATGTGGCCGCGCGGTGCCTCGGTGCGCTCGGCGCGGGCCAGGACACCGGGGTTGGTGGCCTTGACCATCGCCTCGCAGTAGTCCACGAACAGCAGGTTGTCCTGGTAGATCGTGTGGTCGAACATGTACTCGGCGGCCTCGCCGAGGTTGGTGATGTGCTCGGCCATCGGCGGGGGCTTGATGCCGTACGCCATCTGCTGGGCGTAGTTGGAGCACGTCGTGTGGTTGTCCCCGCAGATACCGCAGATGCGCGAGGTGATGAAGCCCGCGTCGCGCGGGTCCTTGCCCTTCATGAAGACCGAGTAGCCGCGGAACAGCGACGAGGTGCTGTGGCACTCCGTCACCTCCCGGTTGGCGAAGTCGATCTTCGTGTAGATGCCCAGGTTGCCGATGATCCGGGTGACCGGGTCCCAGGACATGTCCACGATCTGGGCGGGTTTGCGTCCCGTGGGCCGTGATTCGGTGGTTGTCATCTGCGGTACTGCCCTCGCTGTCGGGGTGTGCGGGTGGGTGTCGGGCCTGCCGCGGCCGACCGGGCGTCAGGGACGCCAGTACGGGTCGTAACCGCTGGTGAGCTTGCGCTTCCGGTGCCGCCACTTGGGCTCGTGGTTGACCATCTCGTTGGTCACGCCGCGCAGTCGGCGGATGATCGCGCCGTACGGCTTGATGACCATGGAGGACAGGGTGCCGCCGGGGGGCTCGTCCATGAACGGCATGAACGCGTCCGGGAAGCCGGGCATCGTGCACCCGATGCAGATGCCGCCGACGTTCGGGCAGCCGCCGATCCCGGCCATCCACCCGCGCTTGGGCACGTTGCAGTTGACCACCGGTCCCCAGCAGCCGGTCTTCACCAGGCACTTGGGGGAGTTGTAGTCGAGCCCGAAGTCGGCCTGCTCGTAGTACGAGCCGCGGTCGCAGCCCTCGTGGACGGTCTTGCCGAACAGCCACTGCGGCCGCAGCATGTGGTCCAGCGGGGGCGGCGGGGCGTTACCGGCGGCGTGCTGGAGCACCCAGATCAGGGTCTCCATGAAGTTGTCGGGCTGGATCGGGCAGCCGGGCACGTTGACGATGGGCAGCCCCGCCGTCGACTTGTAGTCCCAGCCCAGGTAGTCCCCGAGGCCCATGGAACCGGTCGGGTTGCCGGCCATGCCGTGGATGCCGCCGTAGGTCGCGCAGGTACCGGCCGCGACCGTCGCCCACGCCTTCGGGGCGAGCTGGTCGATCCACCAGTTGATCGTCTGCGGCTGCCCCGTCTCGGGGTCGTTGCCGAACGACGTCCAGAAGCCGTCGCCCTCGATGATGTCCTGGTTGGGCACCGAGCCCTCGATGACCAGGATGAACGGGGTCTCCAGCTCGCCGCGCGCCGCCTGCCGGTAGGGGGTGAGGAAGTCCTCCCCGCCCAGGCTCGGCGAGAGCACCTTGTTGACCAGGTTGACCTTGGGCAGGCCGGGGATCAGGCCGAGGACCACGTCCTCGATGGAGGGCTGCATGGCCGCCGTCAGGGAGACGGTGTCGCCGTCGCAGCTCATCCCCTCCGAGATCCAGAGGATGGTGATCTCGTCTATCCCCTCGTGTTCCTCGGATCGTTCGATGCGCTCACGCGCCGCGGTGGTGTGGCTCTCGGTCGTCATGTCGCCTGCCTTCGCTGCGGTCGGTCGGCCGCTGGGGGAGTGGGTGTCGCCGTCAGGGGCGTCCGGGGCTCGGGTCCGGCTGGGCTCAGGGTCGGGGCTCGGCGCCGTCGCCGAGGGGCTGGAGTTCCTCGGGCCGGAAGTAGTGGAAACGGCCGTACCAGCCGTGCAGTTCGGCCGCCGGGTCGTCGTCGACGGTCACCGCCAGGTGCACGCTGCCGTCCACGTCGTGGAAGACCCCGGCCACCTCGGCCGTCCGCCCCACCAGGAACATGTCCTGGGCGTCCGCCCCGCGCAGCCGCGGGTTCAGCCGCACCTTGCTGCCGGTGCCGAGCGGGACGCCGTCCACCGCGACGGTGTCCGTCGTCGGGGACAGTCCGGCGTCGCCGCCCTCCTGCCACCAGGCGGGCCGCGCCTCGGGGGGCCGCGTGACGGGGGTCAGCGAGCGGATCGCCCCGTGCAGCTTGGAGAAGACCTCGGGCGGCATCGTGTCGACCCGGTCGAGGATGCGCGCCGCGCGCGGGTCGGTGGCCCGCGCCTCGGCCTTCTCCTCGTCGGTCAGCAGCATCGTGCGCAGCGTCAGGATCTCGTCGATCTCCGCCGCGTCGTGCAGATCGCCCGGACTCTCCGGCGCCACCTGCGGATGGTCCGGCAGGATGATCGGCGCCGAGAGCAGTACGGGCCCGGTGGCGCCGTCCCCGTCCATCCCGGCCTCCCCGGCCGGGCCGCCGAGCACCGGGAAGGTGAAGGCGCTGCGGCAGCCGCGCGCCCGCTCCCGCAGCGCGGCGGGCGGGTCGGTCTGCGAGACGAACTCCAGCCCCTCGCCGCCGAGCAGGGTGTGCGCGGCCAGCAGAGCCTGCCGCAGCGCCCGCGCGCGGGGGGCGCGGATGTCCGGCGCCTCGCCCGCGTTCTCGGTGCGCACACTCAGCCGGTACAGCCCGTCCGCCAGCTCCTCGGCCGCGACCGTGGTGCGCGCCCGTACCCGCTCGCGACGGCGCACGACGCGCCCGGCGCCCAGGTTCTCGGTCTCGACGGCGGGCGGCGCGCCGACCTCGGCGGTGCACGGTCCGCGCAGCAACTCCTCCAACGGCCAGCCGAGGTCCACCTCGTACGGGACCGCCTCGTCGAAGCTCAGATGTGCTGTGCCGTCGTCCGCACGCAGCGACTCGACCGGCCGGTGCCGTCCGTCCTCGCCCCGCGCCTCCACCTGCTTGCGCTGGAGCTGGAGGTACCGCACCCGCACCCGTAGCACCGCCCCGGGAACCGCCCGTACCAGGCACTCGGTGCGCTGGTACCAGGAGTCCGCCGAACCGGAGATGCCCTCGGCGACCGGACCGTCCGCCTCCACCCAGGTACGGGGCAGCAGCACCCCGAACTGCCAGCGGACGCGGTTCTTCGCCGAGGAACGGCGGTAGGGGTACAGCAGATAGCCCTCGTACAGCACGGCGTCCGCGACCGCGCCCACCTGAGTGAACGGATCGCCGGACAACCCCTCGGGGATGTCCCGGCCGGGCGTGGCGACGCACGCAGCGCCGCTCCCGCCTCCCGTGTCAGCCATGCCG
Organism: Streptomyces sp. NPDC002176; assembly: GCF_044903645.1. Lineage (NCBI taxonomy): Bacteria > Bacillati > Actinomycetota > Actinomycetes > Kitasatosporales > Streptomycetaceae > Streptomyces > Streptomyces sp. NPDC002176. The sequence continues at coordinate 111,797 of NZ_JBJDQW010000001.1, read as the reverse complement.
CCTCCTCGCCGCCGGTGCATGGGGCCATGTCTCCCACCCACCGTCACACCGCTCACGCGGCCTCGCCCCTTAGGCGGAGTGCGGTTGAGCCGGGCGGGTGACGCATCGAGGGGACGGACTCAGTCGCCGTCACCGGCCTCGCGCCGGGCACGCCGGGCCCGGACCACCTCCACCAGCAGCGGCACCAGGGAGATCGCCACGACGACCGCGATCAGCGGCAGCAGATAGTCGTCCACGTGGTCGACCGACGAGCCCAGCGCCCAGCCCGCCAGCACCAGGCTCTGGGACCACAACACCCCGCCGACCGTCTGCCAGACGGTGAAGGTCCGCGTCGGCACCCCGAGCGCCCCCGCGGCCGGATGCAGCACGGAACGCAGCATCGGCACGAACCGGCCGATCACCAGCGCCTTGCGGTACCCGTACCGGGCCAGCAGCCGTTCCGCCCGCGCCACCCCCTCCTTGACCCGGTGGCTGGAGGTGCGGGTGAGCAGCGCCCGGCCACCGTGCCGCCCGATGAGGAAGCCCACCTGGGCGCCCGCCACCGAGCCCACGGCGGCGCACAGCATCACCTGCCACAGCACCAGCCGGGGCGGCTGACCGCCGTGCTGGACCGCGCTGAGCACCCCGGCCGGGAACAGCAGCGTGTCCCCCGGCAGGAAGAAGCCGACGACCAGCAGCCCGGACTCGGCGAACGTCACCGCCAGCACGCCCAGGGCACCGAAGGCGGCCAGCAGTGACGCGCTGTCCGTAGGGTTGACGGCGTTCACCGCCCATCGCCTCCCGGCCCGCCGATCGGTCGTCCGACACCCAGTCTCACGTGAACCCGGCGCCCGCGCCCGCGCGTCGTCCGGCGCGCACACCCTCTGTCGTGACCCCGACACGAGCCGTAGACTTGTCGGGAGCGCGGGGCGGTTGACAGGGGGAGCCGACATGCCGGAAGCGCCGTACGGCCCGGACCAGCACTTCACCGTTCCGCCGATGCCGCCCGGCCCGCCACCCGCGCCGCCGAACCCGCTGCGCGCGGCCGCCGTGGCCCTGCTCAACCTGAGCGGACTCGGCCTCGGCTACGCCCTGCTCCGCAGATGGGGCCCGCTGGCCCTGTGCCTGGCGGCCATCGCCGTCCTGCTCTTCGTGGCGCTGCCCGCCGACGCCGACGGCATACCCATCGGCGTAATCCTCGGCTACGGCGTCGTCCTGCTGCTCGCCGCCGCCCACGGCGCCGTGGTGGGACTGCGCACCCCGCTGGCCGCCCGCGCCCCGCTCGCCCTGCTGCTGGGCCTGGTGCTGCTCGCCGTACCGGTGGGCGGCGCGCTCTGGTACGACGGCGCCCGCGCGGAGGCCGAGCAGCAGGCGCTGCTCGACCGGCTGGAGAAGGCCGACGACCTGGTGGCCGCGGCCGCCCGCGGCACCTTCGCCGCCTCCCGCTCCGACTACCGCTCGGCCCTCGCCGTCTACCGCGATCTCGCGGTCGACCACCCCGGCTCACGCGCCGCCGACCGCGTCCCCGCCCGGCTGCGCGCCTACTACTCCACCATCGGCGCCGCGTACGGCCGGGGGGAGTACTGCCTGGCCGTCGAACCCCTGCAGTTCCTGCGCACGGTGCCCCGCACCATGCCCGCCGACCGGCTCGGCACGCTCACCCACTGGCCCGACGACCGGCTCGCCACCTCGCTCTACGAGTGCGGCGCGGCCGACCTCACCGACGGCGGCGAGGCGTGGACCGGCCACTTCCGCGACCTGCTCGGCACCTTCCCCGGCTCAGCCGCCGCCGCCAAGGTGGTGCCCGCCGCCGACACGGCCGTCCGCACCGCCCAGCAGGGCGTGAGCGGGACCGCGCCCTGCACCGCCGTGGACCGGCTGCGCGCCCTCGGCACCCGGCTCACCGACCTCGCCGCCACGGCCGGTGGCGCCTCCACCGGCCTCACCGCGGCGGCCAGCCGAGCCGCCCGCGACGGCGACGCGGGCGCCTACGAGTGCGGGGTCGACCAGTTCAAGGACGGCGACTTCGCCGGGGCGCGCGAGAGCATGCGGAGCTATGTCTCCGACACCAAGAGCGGCGGCAAACGGGAGCGGGCCAAGAAGATCGCCATCGGCGCCGAGGTCGCCCAGACCCTTCCGGCCGCCGGGAAGAACCTGCCCACCACCGCCTCCGGCGGCAGCATCTCCGTCACCGTGAAGAACGACAGCCCCCACGACATCACCGTCCTCTACACCGGCCCGGTCACCGGCAGCTTCACGCTCAAGGCATGCGGCGGCTGCACCGCGTACTCGCTGGCCGCGACCATCACGACCGGCTTCAAGCCGTGTTCCGACAGCGGGCGGAACTACCCCGCGCGCACCATCCGGCTGCCCGTCGGCACCACGTACTTCGTGCACCGGCCGGGCGGCATCGGCGCGGGCGCGCCCGCCTCCGACACCGCGCGGCTGCGGTCGGGCTATCTGTACACCGAATGCGCCTACACCACGCGGACGTTCGGGTCCGGTACCTGACCGGGCCGGTGCGCCGGGCCCGGCACGGTCCGGGTCATGGCGCAGAACAGGGCCGGTTCCGGCTCCGGCTCCGGTACGCGCTCCAGCCAGTCCCGGTACGCCGGTGCCTGGTGGGCCACCTCCCAGTAGGCGTCCGCCAGCTCCGGGAACCCCCGGTCGAGGTCGGTCTCGGTGCGCGCCGCGACCAGCAGCCTGACCCCGATCGGGTCGCCGTGCAGCGGGCGGATGGCGAGGTCGGACCGGGGGTGCGCGGTGGGCTGGCTGACGGTGACCACCTCGCCGGTGGCGGCCAGCGAATAGGCGGTGAGGTAGTCGCCGTGCAGCAGGTCCGGCTCGATCCCCGCCTCGCGCAGCACCCGGCAGATCGCGTCCCACTCGCCGTCGACCGTGGAGTCGACCATCCACCGGTCCTCGGCCAGCTCGGTGAGCCGCACCTCGCTCCGGGCCGCCGCCGGATGGTCGGCGGCCAGCGAGACGAACTGCGGCTCCCGCTCCACCAGCACCCGCAGCCGCAGCCCGGCCGGGACCCGCAGCGGGCTGCCCTCCACCTCGTGCACGAAGGCCAGGTCGAGCGCGCCCTCGGCGACCAGGCGCAGCAGCGCGTTCGCGGACGCGTCCATCTGGAGCGACGGCTCGGCCGCGGGCACGCGTGAGCGCAGTCGGCGCAGCCAGCCGGGCAGGGCGCGGCTGGCGGTGGCGCCGATCCGCAGCCGGGGCCCGGCGGAGGCGCGGGCGGCGGCCGCGCGGGCCTCGGTGACGAGCGCGGCCAGTTCCCCGACCAGCGGCCGGGCCCGGCTCAGCACCATGCGGCCCAGCGGGGTGGGGCGGCAGCCGGTGTGGCCGCGGGTGAAGAGCCGACCGCCCAGCGCCTGTTCGATCCGACCCAGCTGGGTGCTCAACGAGGGCTGGGCCAGGCCGAGTTCGCGCGCCGCCTGATGCAGGCTGCCCGCATCGGCGATGGCGCACAGAACCCGGAAGTGCCTCACCTCTAGCTCCATGACGGGAGCCTAGGGCGGTTGAGCATGCCCACGCCAGACGCATAAATCACCGCGCACCGGCACGAGTTGCCGGTGATAGCCCGGTGCTATCGCAACTTGCCATTAGCCGGGGGCTGTTGATCTATCCAAGACTCGGAGGCAGCCGGTCGTTCACCCCCACTCGAACGACGGCGACCCCCACACGCATCGAAAAGAGGAGCACCCCACATGTCGTCCTCCAGCATGCCCGCGAAGACCACCAGAATGTTCGTCGCCCTCGGTCTCGGCGTGGCCGCCGCCACGTTCGGTGCCGCCGCCCCGGCGTCCGCCCAGCCCGCCCCCGTCGCCGCCCACGCCGGATACACCGGCTCGGCCCAGGAGTCGGCGAACAACAAGGCGTTCTTCGACGCGGTCATGAAGTCGGTCGCCGAGAAGCAGGCCGCCAACCCCGGCCTGCAGTCGGTCACCGTCACCTACAACCCGTCGGCCGCGCCGACCTTCAGCTCGCAGATAGCGAGCGCCGCCTCCATCTGGAACAGCTCCGTCTCCAACGTCAAGCTGTCGGCCACCTCCGGCACCGGCGACTTCTCCTACCGCGAGGGCAACGACTCCCGCGGCTCGTACGCCTCCACCGACGGGCACGGCAGCGGCTACGTCTTCCTGGACTACGCCCAGAACCAGCAGTACGACTCGGTCCGCGTCACCACCCACGAGACCGGCCACGTGCTCGGCCTGCCCGACCACTACGAGGGCCCGTGCAGCGAGCTGATGTCCGGCGGCGGCCCCGGCCCGTCCTGCACCAACTCCAGCCCGGACGCCAATGAGCGCGCCCAGGTCGACCAGCTCTGGGCCAACGGGTTCGCCAAGGCCCTGGCCAAGGTGAACCAGGCCCGCTGACCCTTCAGCGCGCCCGGCAGGAACACCGGACCGCGGATCGTCGCCCCCCACGCGACGGTCCGCGGTCCGTCGTGCGTGGTACCGGTGATGGCTGGGTGATAGGGCGCCACTATCCCAACTTGCCATCATCCGGACGCCGTTGACCTGCCCGAGACTCATGGGCAACCGGCCGTTCACCCCCATACGGACGGCCCCCCACGTACGAAACGAGGACCCCACATGACGTCGTCCCGTACGTCCGCCAAGACCGTCAGATCCCTCCTCGCCCTCGGTCTCGGCGTGGCCGCCGCCGCGCTCGGCGCCACCACCCCCGCCGCCGCCCAGCCCGCGCCCGTCGCCGCCCCGCACGCCGGGTACACCGGCTCGGCGCAGGAGTCGGCGAACACCAAGGCGTTCTTCGACGCCGTGCTGAAGTCGGTCGCCGAGCAGCGGGCCGAGAACCCGAGCCTCAAGGCCGTCACCGTCTACTACAACGCCAGCCAGGCGCCGAGCTTCCGCTCGCAGATATCGAGCTCCACGTCGATCTGGAACAGCTCGGTCTCCAACGTCAAGCTCGCCTCGACCACCGGCACCGGCAACTTCTCCTACCGCGAGGGCAACGACTCGCGCGGCTCGTACGCCTCCACCGACGGCCACGGCCGGGGCTACGTCTTCCTCGACTACGCGCAGAACCAGCAGTACGACTCGATCCGGGTGACCGCGCACGAGACCGGCCATGTGCTCGGTCTGCCCGACCACTACAGCGGCCCGTGCAGCGAGCTGATGTCCGGCGGCGGCCCCGGCACCTCCTGCACCAACCGCTACCCGAACGCCGCCGAGCGCTCCCGCGTCAACCAGCTGTGGGCCAACGGGCTCGCCAAGGCGCTGGCGAAGGTGAACCAGGACCGCTGACGCTTCCCCCCCCGCACGCCTGTGGGCCGTCGTCCCGGACGACGGCCCACAGCGCGTGTTCAGTCGTCCGAGCCGGGCGGCGGGCGCTCGATGAGGTTCTGCACCGCCCGGCTCAGCACCAGCACACCCCCGACGATGAGGATCGCGCCCAGCGCCTCCGGGACGAGCCACCAGCCGGTGCGGATGCGCTCATGGAACAGGAAGATGCCCAACGCCAGGCTGACCACCGCGTCCCCGATGGTCAGAGCGGGCTGGGCGGCGGCCAGCGGGCCCGCCTGCAGCGCGTTCTCCAGCAGCAGCACCGCCGCGGCGCCCGCCAGCGCGAAGCCGTACGTCTGCCAGGACGTGAGGAACGCCTCGAAGCCCTCGTCGGCGAACGTGCCCGTGGCCGACTTCAGCAGAGCGGCCGTCAGCGCGTTGGCGATCGCCGACCCTGTGGCCAGCAGGGCGGCGCGGCCGGTGGCCGGACGCTCGTGCCGGGCCAGCAGCACGACCACGACGATCGTTCCGACGCCCAGCACCAGCGCCGGGACCCAGCGGGTCAGCGGCGCCTGGTCGCCCGCGCCGTGCGGCGCGGCCGCCGCCAGCAGCACGGCCAGGCCCACCACCACCCCGCCGACCCCCCACCAGCCGTAGCGGGGCAGATGCCGGTGCAGCAGTGGGCCGACGATCAGCAGCGCGAAGGGCAGCTCCAGGATGAACAGCGGCTGCACCAGCGCCAGCGGCCCGTTGACCAGCGCCAGGCTCTGGAACACCGCCGCGCCGACCACCCCGGCCATGCCCAGCACCCAGGCCGGGCGGCGCACCAGCTCCGCCAGCAGCTTCAGGCCGCTGCGTTCGCTGGTGGAGGCCGCCTTGCGCTGGAACGCCGTGCCCATGGCGTTGCTCGCGGCACCCGCGACGGCGAAGGCCGCGGCCAGTTCGATCACTGAGGTTCTCCCGCCTGCGTAAAGCCTATGAAAAGCCTACGAAAGCCCTGCCCCGTGCGCCGCTGGACCGCCGCCGCGCACACCCGTCCGCGCGAGGCTCTGGCCGAAGCCTCGGCCCGTATTCACTCGTTCGGGTTCTTTCTGCGCTGATGTCCGGGTCTGGGCGCATGGCGCGTCGCTGGACGGAGAGAACACGGACATGACGGACATGCACGAACCGAATGCGGGCAGCCCCCTTCCCGGTCCGCGGTCCGCCGCCGCTTCCGACGTGGTGTTCACCGCCGACTTCACGTCCGAACGGCAGTGGGTGGCGGGCCGCTCCTGGGCCTATCCCGACGGCGGCCCGGTCAACCCGGGCGACGACAAACTCGACTACCTGGTGGCCGACCCCGCCTACAGCCGCTCGGGCGTCTTCCGGGCCAGACGCAGATCCGACGGCCGGTGGAACACCGGGCTGCTCACCACCGAGGGCAGCCCGGACGGCTTCCAGCTCCGCACCGGCGACGTCCTGGAGGCCCGCGTCCGGCTGCCCCGCGAGATCGGCGCCTGGCCCGCCATCTGGACCTGGCGGGACGGCGGCCAGGAGGTCGACGTCTTCGAGTACCACCCGGACAACCCCGACCTGCTGGAGTTCACCAACCACGTGCGCGGCAGCAACCGCTACTTCCGCGACGACATGATCAGCCCCGGCGCCTGGGTCGACCTGCGCACCGAGTTCGGCACCCGCTCGGTCGTCTGGTGGGTCAACGGCAGACGCGTCTTCGCCGACCAGCGCGGCACCGGACGCGGCTGGCACGCCTCCATCATCGTCAACCTGTCCGTCTGCGGCGGCCGCTACCACCCGCCGCCCCGCCGCGAGACCACGGAGATGTCCTACACGGTGAGCCGACTCGTCGTCCGCCGCCCGAACTCCGCCCTCGCCGCTGCCGAGGGGAGAGAGGCGGAGGAAGAGCGGGCGGAGTCCTGAGCCTCAGTCCACCGGCCAGGTGTGCACCGGGGCGTTGAGGTGCATGTAGTCGATGTACAGCTCCGTCATCCGGCGCAGCGCCTCGTGGCGGCTGGCGTGCGTGGTGTCCTCCAGCCTCCGCACCGTCTCCTTCTGCCACACCGCGCCGTTGCGGGCCGTGACACACCGCTGCTCGATGATGCCGAGCAGCGGCTCCCGCCACGCCGCGTCCATGCCGGACAGCTCCAGACCCCGGTGCGCCAGCGGCAGCAGCCTGCGCAGCACCAGTTCCGGCACCGGCACCTCGCCCATGCCCGGCCAGTACAGCAGGGCCTCGATGCCGTGCCGGGCCGCCGTGTGCAGGTTCTCCTCCGCCGCCGAGAACGACATCCGCGACCACACCGGCCGGTCCTCCTCCACCAGGGCCCGCGTCAGGCCGTAGTAGAAGGCACCGTTGGCGAGGGTGTCCGCGACGGTCGGGCCCGCGGGCAGCACCCGGTTCTCCACCCGGACATGCGGGCGGCCGTCCGCGACCGCGTACACCGGGCGGTTCCAGCGGTAGATGGTGCCGTTGTGCAGGGTCAGCTCGGCCAGCTCCGGAATGTCCCCCCGGTCCAGCGTCTCCGCCGGGTCCTGTTCGTCGCACAGCGGCAGCAGGGCCGGGAAGTAGCGCAGGTTCTCCTCGAACAGGTCGAAGACGCTGGTGATCCACCGCTCCCCGAACCACACCCGCGGTCGCACCCCCTGCACCTTGATCTCCTCCGGCCGGGTGTCGGTCGCCTGCTCGAACAGCGGGATACGCGTCTCGTGCCACAGCTCCTTGCCGAACAGGAACGGCGAGTTCGCCGCCAGCGCCACCTGCACCCCCGCGATGGCCTGCGCCGCGTTCCAGTAGCCCGCGAAGTCCTCCGGGGAGACCTGGAGATGGAACTGGGTACTGGTGCAGGCCGCCTCCGGGGTGATCGTGTCCGCGTAGGTGCGCAGCCGGTCCACGCCGTCCACCTCGATGCGCAGGTCCTCGCCGCGGGCCGCGAACACCTGGTCGTTGAGCAGTTGGTAGCGCGGGTTCTCCGACAGCGCGGCCACCCCGATGTCCGCCTGGCGCAGCGTGGGCAGGATGCCGACCGTCACCAGTCGCGCGCCGACCGTACGGGCCCGGTCCTCGGCGTGGTTGAGGGCCGCCCGGATCTCGTCCTCCCAGGCGTCCGGACCGCCCGCCGTCAGCCGACGCGGAGGCACGTTGATCTCCAGGTTGAACCGGCCCAGCTCCGTCGACCAGGACGGGTCCGCGATCGCCTCCAGCACATCGCTGTTGCGCATCGCGGGCTCGGCGTCGGCGTCCACGAGGTTCAGCTCGATCTCCAGACCGACCCGCGGCCGGTCGCTGTCGAAGCGTGACTCGCGCAGCATCTGGGCGAACGCGTCGAGGCACTCCTGCATCTTGAAGCGGTACCGGCGGCGGTCCTCGCGGGTGAAGACGAGCGCCGGGACGTCCCGTCCCATCGGCCCTCCTGGATTCCCTCCTCCAACACCTGTGCACCTAAGAGTCGCACCACCCACCGCACCCCACCACGCGACGGACGGCGGCTAGGGCCTGTCCGGCGGATCAAGGTGCGGGGAAGCGGCGGCGCCGATCGACCCAGGTGAGCGGGGTCTGGTGCGTCCAGGTGCAAGGCGGAGGAGGGAGTCGACGCGGAGCGTCGGCGAGTGACGACAACGCCGCAGATGGGCGTGCCAGACCCCGCGTCCGCGCCTTGATCCGCCGGACAGGCCCTTACGCGTTGTCCACCACCCGTGCGAGCAGCAGGGCCACGTCGTCGTGGTCGTCGGGGTGGCGCAGGCCGTGCACTAGGCGGTCGCAGACCTCCTCCAGCGAGGGGCCGGGCTCGCCCAGCAGGGACAGCAGTGCCTCCAGCCGCTCGTCGATGGCGTGCTGCCGGGTCTCCACCAGCCCGTCCGTGTACAGCACCAGCAGATCGCCGGGCTCCATCGGCACGGTGGCCGCCTCGAACGGCACCCCGCCCACCCCGAGCGGCGCGGCGGTGGGCAGGTCCAGGAACGTCGGCGCCCGGCCGGGCCGGGCCAGGGCGGGCGGCAGATGTCCGGCGTTGGCGACCGTGCACCGGTTGGTGGCGGGGTCGTACACCGCGTACAGACAGGTGACGATGTAGTGCTCCAGATCGCAGGTGATCTTGTCCAGATGCCGCAGCACCGCCTCCGGGGCCAGGTCCAGGTCGGCGTAGGCGCAGGTCGCGGTGCGCAGGCGGCCCATGGTGGCGGCCGCGTCGATGCCGTTGCCCATCACGTCGCCCACCACCAGGGCGGTCCGGTCGTCCGCCAGCGGGATCACGTCGTACCAGTCGCCGCCGACCTCGCTGGTGGCCTGCGCGGGCTCGTACCGGGAGGCCACCTCCAGGCCGGTGTGCCGGGGGGAGTGGTCGGGCAGCAGGCTCCGCTGCAGGGTGAGCGCGGTGTTGCGCACGCTCTGGAACCAGCGCGCGTTGTCGATCGCCACCCCGGCCCGGCCCGCGATCTCGGCGGCCAGCACCACGTCGTCCTCGTCGAACGGTAGCGGATTACGGGTCCGCTTCAGGTCCAGCGCGCCCAGCACCTCGCCGTGCGCGATCAGCGGCACCGCCAGATACGAGTGCACGCCCGCCTCGGCCAGCAGCGCCTCGCCGTCCGCGTCCCGCGCGATCCGCGGCAGGTCGGCGGGCTGCACGTGCGGGACCAGCACCGGGCGCCCGGTGTGCACGCACAGCGTGACCAGCCGGTCCCCGGCGTAGGCGGCCAGGTCGCCCGGCGGATCGGCGGCGTGCGTCGCCACCGTGGGATGCGCCGCCTTCAGGGCGAGCGCCCGGAACAGCTCCGGGCCGTCGTCCGGGCTGCTCATCCGGCGGCAGGCCAGCGCCGAGTCGAGTACGTCCACCGCGACCACGTCCGCCAGCACCGGCGCCGCGACCTCGGCCAGCTCACGGGCGGTGCGCTCCACCTCCAGCGTGGTGCCGATCCGCGCGGAGGCGTCCGCGATGACCGCCAGCCGTCTGCGCGCCCGGTCCGCCTCCCCGGCCGCCTGGTGCCGTTCGGTGACGTCCACGACGGAGACGGCGGCGCCCAGCACCCGGCCGCCGGGGTCCTCCAGCCGGTAGAAGGACAGCGACCAGGCGTGCTGTTGTCCGGGATCGTTGCGCGGGCGGCCCACGTGGTACTGGTCCAGCAGCGGGGTGCCGGTGGTGAGGACCTGGCGCAGCGCCGACTCCACGGTGTCCACGTCCGTCAGCGGCAGCGCCTCGCGCAGGCTCCGGCCCACGTGCTCGGCGGCGGGCATGCCGTCGATCCGCTCCAGCGCCGGATTGACCAGCAGAAACCTCAGGTCCGGATCGAGCAGGGCGAGACCGATGGGGGACTGGTAGATCAGCCGCTCGCACAGCGCGAGGTCGGTCTCCACCCGCTGGAGCAGGCCCCGGTCGGCGGCGATGCCGAGCGCGTACACCTCGCCCTCGTCGTCGAGCAGCCGCATGGTGCGGAATTCCGTCAACCGGCTGGAGCCGTCCTTGTGCCGTACCGGGAAGGCGCCCGCCCAGCCCTGGCCGGTGGCGAGCACCTCGCTGAACAGCCGTACCGCCGACTTGATCCGCCCCGGCGAGACCAGCAGCTTGCCCGCCTCGGAACCGAGCGCCTCCTCGGCGGACCAGCCGAAGAGTTCCTCCGCCTGCGGGGTCCAGAAGACGATGCGTCCGCGGGTGTCCAGGACCACCGCGGCCACGCTCAGCAGGTCCAGCAGCCCCGTCGGCCGGGGTTCCCCGGCGTCGTGCTCCTCGTCGGACCGGAAGGAGTCCACTGCCATCCCGCCACCTCCACCCACCGGCACGGGCATCGCCCGACGGCTCGGGACCGGTACCCCTCCATGCTGCCCCCGCCGCCCGCACACGCCCACCGGGACGGCCCGGTCACCCCTCCTCGTCGCGGTGCTGGTCCTCGTGCGAGGGCACCCAGTGGTGCTCGGTGAACCAGCGGCCGAACAGCGCGCCCCCGTACACCACGAACCCCACGCCGATCAGCCAGGACGACACCACCAGCACGGTGCCGACCGCCCCGTAGCTCAGCGCGTTGGTCACGATCAGCGGGGTGAACACCAGCGTGGAGAAGGCGCGCAGCCCGGCCAGCCCCAGCACGCTGGCGACCGCGCCCGGCAGCAGATCCCGCCAGCGGATCTGGCCGCCCAGCAGGAACCACGGGCCCCACCAGAAGAAGAACACCGTGGTCACCGTGGTCAGGAAGATCCGGGAGAACCCCTGCATCGTCGTCCCCGTCTGCACCTCCTGGTACAGGTACGCCATCAGCACCACCAGCCAGGTCGCCTGCCGCCACACCCGGTGCCACGGCCCGGCCGCCAGCCCCCAGATCCGCTCGAAGGCGTTCTGCACACTGCCGCCGAAGGACACCCCGAACACGGCGAGCATCAGGATGCTCCACGCGCTGGTGGTGCCGATGACCTCGCGCGGCGGGCTGAACACATCGGTGAGCAGCTTCGCCGACCGCCCGGACAGCCCCATGCCGTCCGACAGCCAGGACGAGAAACCGCCGCGCACCAGCGGGTCGGCGGCGGCGACCACGATCAGCAGCGGGGCCAGCGTCACCAGGGCGAGGGTGGCGAACCCCATGGCCCGGTGCAGCAGTTCCAGCTCGCGGCCGCGCCGGATCAGGACGTGCAGGGCGAGCCACTCCCAGGCGCGGTCCAGGCCGTGCCGGACCCGGCTCACGGTCCGTCCCCGCCGGGCGGTGGCGGGTAGGTGAGATGTCCGTCCTCGACATGCGCGTGCTCGTTCAGCGACGCCGGTCTCGTACTCGTCGCCGACATGATGTGCTCCACGTCCGCGCCCGCCACCAGCAGGGCGTCCGTGATGAGCCTGCGGTGGCAGCGCCAGGGCACCGCCTCGCTGCACATGATGGCGGGGCTGCCGTGCTCGGCCAGTTCCAGGAGTTCGGCCAGCCCCTCCTGGAACTCGTCCGTGGCCATGTGGTCCGCGTAGTCCCGGAACGCCTTGACCCGCCAGGCGCCGTTGGGTGTCGGGACGTCCTTGGGCGTGTGCCGCCGCCCGCCCAGTCCCGGTAGCCAGCGGTACTCGATGTCGGGCGGCAGCGCCTCCTCGATGGCCGCCCGGTTCCACTGCGGGTACTTCCGCGACGACGGGAACGAGCGCACATCCACCAGATGGGTGATGCCGTTGTTCCGCAGCATCGTCACCAGCTCGTCGAAGTCACGGGTGGAGTGCCCCACCGTGCGGATGCGGTTGGTCATCCCGGCGCCGCCTCACCCGAGCCGTCCACAGGGCCGGTTCAGGCGTTCGCGGCCCGCACCAGCACCCGGTCCTGGGAGATCTTGACGTCCCAGTCGGGCTGGGCGACCGACGCCGGGCCACGCGTGACCTCGCCGTCCGACAGGCGGAACGCGCTGCCGTGCCACGGGCAGTGGATGCAGCCGTCCGCGTCGACCTCGCCCTCGTCCAGCGGGCCACCGGCGTGCGTACAGGTGGCCGACAGGGCGTCCACCTTCCCGCCGTGCCGCACCAGCACCACCGGCACACCGGCCGCGTCCACCCGCAGCGGCTTGCCCTCCTCCAGCGCGGTCAGCGCCGCCACGTCCGTCCACTTGCCCGTCGGCTCCTCGAACGCCGTGTGGTTGACGCCGATGCCGTTGACGTAGGAGAGGTGTCCGCCCAGGTAGGCGGAGGCGCCGGTCAGGCCCAGGCCCACCCCGCTCAGCACGGCTCCGGCGCGCCGCCGCCCGGTCAGCCGGACCACCCAGGACGCGGTCTGCAACACCGTCGCCGCGCTGTTGAGCATGCCGTGGACCAGGCCGACCCGCTGGGTGCCCCCGATGGTGTCGGCCCAGTCGGAGGCGCCGGTCGCGGCCGTCGGTACCACGGCGAGCAGGCCGAAGCCCACGAGCCTGCGAGCCGCCCGGGCCCCGCGTTCGCCCGCCGTCAGGTCCAGCAGCGTGGCCATGCCCCAGGCGCCGATGGGCACATCGGTGAGCACCGGGTGCAGCGCGTGGCCCAGCCAGGTACCGGAGAGCGCGTTCTTGACGGCGGTCGGCTGGGTCACCCTGTTCACCAGACCGGCGGCCGGACCGGTGAGGGCGTCGAGCGCGGTGCGGTCCTCGATGTCCCTGATGACGTGCTCGATCTGCTTGGGCATGACACTCGCTCCTCATAGCGTTCGGACCTGACGGGCCGGTGACCCGGGGGTGCACCGGCTCGCGCTCTCACCTGGACCGGGCTGCCCGCGCCCGAGCATCTCGGGCCGCTGGGACGGCGGTTCGCCGTCGGCAGGGGCCGGTTCCCGTGTTCAGCGGGGCCACTCCCGTGGACCCGCGCCCCGCCACTCGACCCACCCCGCGCTCACGACGTCCGCCTCCTCCACCGACGCCAGGCCCTCCGGCCCGGCCCGGCGCAGGAACTCCACGACGTCCAGCACCGTGTAGGCCATGCCGACGAACCGGTCCCCGACCCGCACCCGCCTGCCCCCGTCCGGGGCGGGCGGGTAGATCACGACGGGCATGTCCGGGGCCATGTCCCGAGGGTGGCCCAGGACCGTGGACGCCGCATGCCGGAGTGCTCCGAGTCGGCCCGGTCCGGGCGCTACTCCACGGCAGGGTCCTCGTGGGCGTGCCGCACCGCCTCCTGGACCTCCCGCTCCAGCGCGCAGCGGTCCTCACCGGTCCGGTCCGACCGCTCGGCGATGGCCGCGCACACGGCGTCATAAGCCGTGCGCCAGCGGCGCCGCTGGGCGTCGTACTCGCTCCCGGTGAGACCGGCCAGCTTGGCGCGCTCCACCTCGGCGGACCGTTCCAGGGCGATGAGGCTGTCGGGAATGTCTGCCACGTGGGGATCGTAAGCGCGGCGGCCGGAGGGCGCCTCTCGTGGACCCGGACCGGAGGTACCCGTAGCCGAGGCCGGAGGCGGGAGTATCCGAGGCCAGGGGCTCGGCGGATGGGTTTCGATCTTTATTTCACCTGATCGGGGGAGTGACCAATCCGCTTCCGCAGCAGATCCGGATTCCCCATGTGAGGGATGAAGAGTGGGACCACCGATCGCCGGCCGCCCCGGCGCGCTGCGCGCCGCGCGCGCCGCGCCGGCCCCTCGTGGGCTCGGCCGCGCCGGTGGACCGGAACCCGGCGGTGGGGGCCGCCGGGGGCCCGCTCTTCGGAGGAGTCGGGGCGCCGACTGCCGCGAGCAGCCCCGACTCCACCGGCACCCTGGCCGTACGGGCCGCCCCCGCGCCGGAGAACTCCCCCCACCCCGGATCAGCTGTTACCGCGACACCCCTCAGCGCGACACCCCTCAGCGCGGCACCCGCCACGCGCCATCCTCAGGAGATGACAGAGAAATGATGACCACCACCCGCACCCGCCGTGCCGCCGTCACTCTCGCCGCCGCCGCCGTGCTGCCGCTCGCGCTGAGCGCCTGCTCCTCCAGCGACGCCAAGGACAACTCCGGCTCCTCGGCCTCCGCCGCCGCCTCCTCGCCCATGGCGAGCAAGAGCATGGACGCCGGTTCCATGGACCAGCCCTTCGGCCCCGCCTGTTCCTCCGTGCCGAAGAACGGCGCCGGTTCGTTCGACGGCATGGCCAAGGACCCGGTCGCCACCGCCGCCTCCAACAACCCGGCGCTGTCCACCCTGGTCACCGCGGTGAAGAAGGCCGGTCTGGTCGACACCCTCAACAACGCCCAGAACATCACGGTGTTCGCGCCGACCAACGACGCCTTCAACAAGATCCCGAAGGCGACCCTGGACAAGATCCTCAACGACAAGGCCCAGCTGACGAAGATCCTGACCTACCACGTCGTCGGCCAGAAGCTCGCGCCCAAGGACCTGGAGAACGGCTCCTTCGACACCCTCGAGAAGTCGAAGCTGATGACCTCCGGCTCCGGCGAGTCCTACACCGTCAACGACACCGCCAAGGTCGTCTGCGGCAACGTCAAGACCGCCAACGCCAACGTGTACATCATCGACACCGTCCTGATGCCCAAGAGCTGACCCCACCCGGCAGCGCCCGCCCGCTCCGGCGTCCCCGGAGCGGGCGGGCGCACAGCCCTTTCCCCACTCAGAAGCCCAACTCCCCGGAAGGGAACGCACGATGCGCCGAACCGCCGTCGTGGGCAGCGGAGTCGCCGGACTCACCGCCGCCCACGTGCTGCGCCGGGCCCACCACGTCACCCTCTACGAGGCGGACGACCGCCTCGGCGGCCACGCCCACACGCACGACCTCATAGCCCCGGACGGCCGCATCGACCGGGTCGACTCCGGTTTCATCGTGCACAACCGGCGCACCTACCCGAACCTGCTCCGCCTCTTCCGTGAACTCGGCGTCGCCACGCAGGAGTCGGAGATGAGCATGTCGGTGCGCTGCGAGGGCTGCGGCCTCGAGTACGCCGGTGCGCGCGGCGCCCGCGGCCTGCTCGCCCAGCCCCGCAACGTCCTGCGCCCGGCCTACCTGCGCATGCTCGCCGAGGTCCCCGCCTTCCACCGGGCCGCCCGCGCCCTGCTGGAGCACCAGGGCCACTCCACGATGACGCTGGGCGAGTTCATGGACCGGTCGGGCTTCTCCCCGTACTTCCGGGCCCACTTCATGACCCCGCTGGTCTCCTGCGTCTGGTCCTGCGACGCCGAGACCGCGCAGCACTACCCGGCCGCCTACCTCTTCCGGTTCCTCGCCCACCACGGCATGCTCTCCGTCACCGGCTCACCCGTGTGGCGCACCGTGACCGGCGGCTCACGCAGTTATGTCGACCGGGTCGCGGCCGAGGTGCAGGAGGTCCGCACCAGCGCCCCGGTCCGCAGCATCCTGCGGCACGCCGACGGCGTGGACATCACCACCCAGGACGGCACCACCGACTCCTACGACCACGTCGTCGTCGCCGTCCACCCCGACCAGGCGCTCCGGCTGCTCGGCGACGCCTCCGCCGACGAGAAGGAGGTGCTGGGCGCCTTCCGCTACTCCCACAACACCACCCTGCTGCACACCGACGCCGCCCTGCTGCCGAGGGCCCCCGGCGCCCGTGCCTCCTGGAACTACCTCATGCCGAGTTGTTCGGCGGGCTCGGACCGGGTACGCGTCACCTACGACATGAACAGGCTCCAGCGTCTCGACGCCTCCCCGCGCTACCTCGTCACCCTCGGCGGCGAGGACCGCGTCGACCCCGCACGCGTCCTCGCCCGGATGAACTACGAACACCCCGTCTACACCCCGGAGTCGGTCGCCGCGCAGCAGCGGCTGCCCGAACTCGCCACCTCCGTCACCGCGTTCGCCGGCGCCTACCACGGCTGGGGGTTCCACGAGGACGGCTGCCGCAGCGGGGTCGCGGCCGCGCAGGCCCTGGGGGTGACCTGGTGAGCACGCCCGCCCTCTATCCGTGCGTGGTCCGGCACACCCGCCGCGCCCCCATCCACCACGCCCTGCGCCACCGCACCTACATGTGGCTCATCGACACCGACCACATACCCGAACTGCCCCTGCTGTTGCGCCCGTTGGCCCGGTTCCGGGCCCGCGACCACTTCACCGGCCGCGCCCCCTCGATCCGGGCCGCGCTCGACGGCTTCCTCGCCGAGCACGGCATCGACCTCGACGGGGGCCGCGTCATGATGCTCACCCACGCGCGCGTCCTCGGCCATGTCTTCAACCCCCTCACCCTGTACTGGTGCCACGACCGCGACGGCAGCCCCCGCTGCGTGGTCGCCGAGGTCCACAACACCTACGGCGGCCGCCACGCCTACCTGCTGCACACCGACGCGGCCGGAAAGGCGGACGTGGACAAGG
This sequence comes from Streptomyces sp. NPDC002176, assembly GCF_044903645.1. Lineage (NCBI taxonomy): Bacteria > Bacillati > Actinomycetota > Actinomycetes > Kitasatosporales > Streptomycetaceae > Streptomyces > Streptomyces sp. NPDC002176. The sequence continues at coordinate 94,844 of NZ_JBJDQW010000001.1, read as the reverse complement.
AGTTCTACGTCTCGCCCTTCTATCCGGTGGACGGCCGCTACCACATGCGGCTCCCGCTGCCCGGCGACCGCCTCCAGCTCTCCCTGCGCCTGGACAGACCCGGCAGCCCGCCCTTCACCGCGACCGTCCACGGAACCCGTCGCCCGGCCACCCCGGGCGCGCTGCTGCGTCTGTCCCTGCGCCACCCCTGGTCGACCCTCGCGGTGTCGGCCGCCATCCGTTTCCACGGCATCCGCCTGTTCCTCAGGGGCCTGCCGGTGCAACCGCGCCAGGTCCGCCACGACCCGGAGAACGCCACATGACCACAGCCCACCCCCGCCCCACGACCAGGACCGACGCCGCCTCGGTCCCGGCCCCGGTGGACGCCGGCCGCTGGCCCGACGTGGCCGCCGTGCCCAAGGCGTCCCGGCCGGTGCGTACCGTCGCCGCCGCCGTCGTACGGCACGCCCTAGGCGGGCTGCCGCTCTGGGTCCGGTTCCCCGACGGCACCACCCTGGGCCAGGGCGGACCGCTCATAGAGGTGCGGGACCCGGACGCCTTCCACGCCCGCATCGGCACCACGGGCCTGATCGGCTTCGGCGAGTCGTACATGGCGGGGGAGTGGGACGCCCCCGACCTGGTCGGCGCGCTCACCGTGCTCGCCTCCCACGCCGCCGAACTCGTCCCCGCCCCGCTGCAACGCCTGCGCCGCCTGTGGGCGCTGCGCCAGCCCGCCGCCCAGCGCAACACCACGACCGGCTCCCGCGACAACATCAGCGCCCATTACGACCTGTCCAACGACCTCTTCGCCCTCTTCCTGGACGACACCCTCACCTATTCGTCCGCCGTCTTCCGCGGCTTCCCAGCCGAGCACGCCCTGCTCCCCGCCGCCCAGCACCGCAAGATCGACCGGCTGCTCGACCTCGCCGAGGTCGGCGAGGGCACCCGGCTGCTGGAGATCGGCACCGGCTGGGGCGAACTCGCCCTGCGCGCCGCCGCCCGCGGCGCCCACGTCACCTCGCTGACCCTCTCCCGCGAACAGCGCGACCTCGCCCGGCAGCGGGTGCGCGAGGCGGGCCTCGCCGACCGGGTCGCCATCGAACTCTGCGACTACCGCGAGGCCGAGGGCACCTACGACGCCATCGTCAGCGTGGAGATGATCGAGGCGGTCGGCGCCGAGTTCTGGCCCGTCTACTTCCGCACCCTCGACGAGCGCCTCGCCCCCGGCGGCCGGGTCGCCCTCCAGGCCATCACCATGCCGCACGACCGGATGCTCGCCTCCCGCGACACCCACACCTGGATCCAGAAGTACATCTTCCCCGGCGGCCTGCTGCCCTCCGTCGAGGCCGTCGACCAGACCGTGCGCGAGCACACCGGGCTGAGCGTCACCCGCCGCGACGCCTTCGGCGCGCACTACGCCGAGACCCTGCGCCTGTGGCGGGAACGGTTCACCGAGCGCGCCGAGGACGTCGACGACCTCGGCTTCGACCACGTCTTCCGCCGCCTGTGGACCTTCTACCTCGCCTACTCCGAGGCCGGATTCCGCTCCGGCTACCTCGACGTCCAGCAGTACCTGCTCACCAAGGAGCCCACTCGATGACCGACCTCCGCACCCCCGTCCGCACCGGCGCCGCGCACCGGCTGGCCGCGCTCGTCGAAGACGCGCTCGGGGTCCCGCTGCCGGTCCGGCTGCGCGCGTGGGACGGCAGCGAGACCGGCCCGTCCGGCACCCCCGTCGTCGTACTGCGCTCCCGCCGCGCCCTGCGCCGCCTGCTCTGGCAGCCCGGTGAACTCGGCCTCGCCCAGGCGTACATCACCGGCGAACTCGACGTCGAGGGCGACCTCGCCGAGGGACTGCGCACCGTCTGGGCCGCCGGTCGCGAACGCGGCGCGCACGCCCCGCGCCTCACCCTGGCCGACCGCGCCCGCGCCGTCGGGGAGGCCGCACGGCTCGGCGCGATCGGCCCCCGCCCGCCCGTGCCCGCCTCCCAGGCCCGGCTGCGCGGCGACCGGCACACCAAGGCCCGCGACCGCGCCGCCATCAGCCACCACTACGACCTGTCCAACGACTTCTACCGCCTCCTCCTCGACGACACCATGGCCTACTCCTGCGGCTACTGGACCGCCGAGGAGATGGACCCCGCCGACGCCCAGCGCGCCAAGCTGGAGCTGATCTGCCGCAAGCTCGGCCTCACCCCCGGCGCCCGGCTGCTCGACATCGGCTGCGGCTGGGGCTCGCTCACCCTGTACGCCGCGGAACAGCACAAGGCCCAGGTCACCGCCGTCACCCTGGCCCGCGAACAGGCCGCGTACGTCCGCGAGCAGGTACGCCAACGCGGGCTCGAGGACCGGGTGGAGGTGGTGTGCCAGGACTACCGCGACATCACCGGCTCCGGCTACGACGCGGTGTCCACGATCGAGATGGGCGAGCACGTCGGCGACGACGAGTACCCCGCCTTCGCCGCCGCCCTGCACCGCATGGTCCGCCCCGAGGGCCGGGTGCTGGTGCAGCAGATGTCCCGGGGCGCCAACGCGCCGGGCGGCGGCGCGTTCATCGAGGCGTACATCGCGCCCGACATGCACATGCGGCCCCTCGGGGACACCGTCGGCCTCCTGGAGGCGGCCGGTCTCGAGGTGCGGTCGACGGAGTCGATGCGCGAGCACTACGTGCGCACCGTCGCCGCCTGGCACCAGACCCTGGAGCAGCGCTGGGACGAGGTCGTCGCCCTGGTCGGCACCGAGACCGCCCGGGTGTGGCGGCTGTACCTGGTCGGCGGGGCGCTCGCCTTCGAGGAGGGCCGGATGGGCGTGGACCAGATCCTCTCCGTGCGCCGGGACCGCGAGGGCGCCAGCGGGCTGGACCTCTCCGAGGCCGCCGACTGGTACCGGGAGCTGGTGTGAGCGGCTTCGCCTGGGGCGCGTTCGCGGCGAACCTCGGCTGGGCGGCGCTCACCGCGCTCGGCGTCATGGTGATCACCTTCGCCATCGCCGTCCGCAAGGGCATGCACCGGATCGTGGACATCGCCTGGGGAGCCGCCTTCGCGGTGGTCGCCCTGGCCACGTTCGGCGCGTCGGCGGGCGAGGGAGATCTCGCCCGCCGGGCCCTCGTCACCGCCCTCACCGTCGTCTGGGGCCTCCGGCTCGCCGTCCACATCGGGCGGCGCGGCCGCGGCCACGGCGAGGACCCGCGCTACGAGGAACTGCTCGACAAGGCGTCGGGCAACCGCAACCTGTACGCGTTCCGCATGATCTACCTGCTCCAGGGCGCCCTGGTCTGGCTGGTCTCCCTGCCGGTGCAGGCCGCCCAGTACGCGACCGGCCCCGTCTCCTGGCTCGCCTGGCTGGGTACGGCCCTGTGGGCGGTCGGCATCTTCTTCGAGGCCGTCGGCGACGCCCAGAAGGCCCGCTTCAAGGCCGACCCCGCCAACCAGGGCCGCATCATGGACCGCGGCCTGTGGCGCTACACCCGGCACCCCAACTACTTCGGCGACTTCTGCGTCTGGTGGGGCCTGTTCCTCGTCGCCTGCGACGGCGGCGCCGCCCCCGCCGTGGTCTCGTTCATCTCGCCGCTGGTGATGAGCTATCTGCTGATCAACGGCAGCGGCAAGCGCCTGCTGGAGCGCCGCATGTCCGGCCGCCCCGGCTGGGAGGAGTACGCGGCCCGCACCAGCGGCTTCTTCCCGCTGCCCCCGCGCGGCTGACGCCGTGACAACGAAGGAGGGGAGCCCCGGTGATCCGGGGCTCCCCTCCTTCGCTGCTCTCCGTCTACGACGGCATGCTCAGCACCGTCACCGGGGCGCTGGTCGGCTTGGCCGAGCCGCCCGCCGGTTCCACCGTCACTCCGACACCCGAGGCGCCGTCCACCGCGCCCTTCATCAGCACCGACTGGCTGGCGCGTGCCGGGTCCATCAGACCGGCGTTGCGCATCGTGCCGGCGTCGTCGAACCAGAGCTGGTACACCTTGCCCTTCGGCGGCTCGGGCATCTTCGACGACACGAACACCGCGCGGTCCCGCTCGGCGGACACCACCACCGTGCCGGTACCGCCCGCCACCTTCACCGTGCGGGACTTGGCGTCCGGCGCCGCCAGCACCCCGGCCAGCTCGGACGACTGCCGCTCCGCCTGCGCCGCCCGCTGCTGGGCGTCCTGCGCGCGCTCCCACTGCCACGCCGCCGTACCGCCGAACACGGCGGCCGCCGCGACGCACGCGGCCAGCGCCCAGCGGGCCGGGCCCGCGCCCTTGCTGCGGCGCACCCGCTCCACCGGCGTGGTGCCGGGGGTGAGCTGGCGCACCGAGCCGACGCGGTGCAGCACCTCCTCCCGCATCGCCGGGCGCACCGGCGCGGAAGCGGCCAGCGCCAGCCGGGCAGCGGCCGCCTCGAACTCCTCCACCTCACGGGCGCAGGACGGGCAGCCGGACAGATGGCGCTCGAAATCGGCACGCTCGTCGTCGGGCAGCGCGTGCAGCGCGTAGGCACCCGTCAGCGTGTGTGGATCGGTCATGGTCACGCGGTCACCCCCAGGCAGTCGCGCAGCCGGATGAGGCCGTCGCGCAGTCGTGTCTTGACGGTGCCGAGCGGCAGCGCGAGCGCCTCCGCGACTTCCCGGTAGGTCAGCCCCCGGTAGTAGGCGAGCGTCACCGACTGCCGCTGGAGGTCGGTCAGCGTACGCAGACAGCGCCGCACCTGCTCCTGCTCCAGCCGGGACTCCACCTGCTCGGTCACCTCGTCGTACTCCGGCGTACGGTCCAGCAGCGCCGCCTTGGTGTCACGGGCGGCGGCCGCCTCCACCGAGCGGACGCGGTCCACCGCGCGCCGGTGCGCGAGCGTCAGGATCCAGTTGATCGCGGTACCCCGGTCGGGCCGGTAGCGCGGAGCGGTACGCCAGACCTCCACCAGCACGTCCTGGGCCACCTCCTCCGACTGGGCCAGGTCCCGCAGCACCGCCCGGACGACCCCGAGCACCGGACCGGCGACCGTGTCGTAGACCGAGGCGAACGCCTCCTGGTCTCCCAGGGCCACCTCGTGCAGCAACTGCTGCAAGTCCGGTTCCGCTGCCGGGTTCCTGCCGATGTAGACGGCTTCCTTCACAACTGTCCTCTCCAACGTTGCGCCGGGGCGGGGCTCTCACGTCGTTCCGTGAGAGTCGTCCCCGCGTAATCCGAGGCCAGGACGGCCGCGGATTGGTCACCCGGACGAATAACGACGACGGGTACCGGGGCCGGACTCAGACCAGCCCGGTGACGGTCACGGTGGCCTTCGGCGGCTGCTCACCGGGCAGCAGCCCGGCCAGCCGCCCCTCGACGGCACGTGCGACGGCGCGGGCCACGTCGAGCGTGTGCACGTGCCCGCGCGCCACGACATGGATCTCCACCCGCCACGGCCCGGCCCCGTCCGGCCGGGTCAGCCGCACCCCGGCGGGCACCGCCCGGCCGCCGTCGGCCGCGCTCGCGCCGCGGGGCAGCGCCGAGCGCAGCCGCCCGCCGAGGCCCGGCCGCAGGAACGCCACCCCCGGCACCGCCTCCACGGCCGCGGCGATCTCCCCGGTGAGCGTGGTGCGCAGCGCGCGGTCAGTCATCGCCCGGCCCTTCCTCGAATCCGGCCGGAGCGTCCACGAGGTCGACGATCCGGACGTCCACCGACGCGGGCCGCAGCCCCAGCCGCAGCCGGGCCGCCTCGGCCACCCGACGCCGTACCTCCTCGGCCACCTCCGCCAGCGGCACGCCCAGCGGGGCGTGCACCTCCAGGCGCACCGTCACCTCGCCCCGCCCGGAGGCGTCCGGCGGGGTGATCCGGCACGAACCCGCGCGGACCCCGGTGACCGTCTCGGCGGCCGCCCGCAGGGTGCGCGCGGCGACCGCCTCCATCACCCACAGGTCCTCGTCGTCGTCCCCGAGCGGCACCGGACGGCCCGGCCGCAGCTCCATCCGGACCACGTCCATCACCCGCCGGGTCAGCGCCGAAGGATCGTAGCCGGTCTCCGCCGGGGCGGTCTCCTCGCGCAGCTCCCGTACGGTCGACTCCAGCAGCGTCAGCTCCCGGACCGCGTCCCTGCAGTGCGGGCAGGTGGCGCGGTGCGGGTCGGGATCGGCCTGCTCCCAGCCGTCCCAGACACCGGACAGCAGCCGCCCGCAGGCGAGCCGCTCGTCGTCGCCGTCGGGCCCGGTGTACCGGTCGGGCGGGTCGGTGTGCGTGGTCATCGCCAGGCCCCCAGTGCTCGTGTCAGACAGCGTCGTGCGCGGAAGACGCGGGCGCGCACCGCCTCCTGGCTGATGCCGACCGTCTCCGCGATGAACTCGTAGGAATGTCCGTCCAGTTCGCGCAGCACCCAGCAGGCCCGCTGCTCCGCCGAGAGCTCGTCCAGCGCCCGGCGCATCCCGCGCACCGCGTCCCGTGCCTCGGTGATCCGCTCGGGGGAGTCGTACTCCGGCGCCGCGACCTCCCCGGCCGCCTCCAGCGACGTCACCGGTCTGCGCGCCCGGAGGACGTTCAGACAGCGGTTGGTGACGATGCGGTAGAGCCAGGTGCCGAAGGAGGAGCGCCGCTGGAACTCCGGCAGCCTGCGCCAGGCGCTGATGAAGGCGTCCTGCACCGCGTCCTCCGCCTCCGCGCGGTCGCCCAGCAGCCGGGTGGCGAGGCCGACCAGCGCCGGGGCGTGCTCGCGCACCAGCACGGCGAACGCCTCCTCGTCGCCCTCGGCCGCACGCACCGTCAGGAGGTCGTCGTCCGGGCGCGCCGCCGTCGCCTCCCGTGCCGGGGTGTCGTCGGGCGCGCGTTCCGGTCCCGGATACGCGATCTGTCCACGGGCCCCCGACACCGGGCGGCTCCTCTCCGTCGTCCTGCCTCTTCGACACCTCGAAGGCGGCTCTGTGACGCGGTATCCGCCGCGCCCCCTCTCCGCCGTGCCCCTCATCGGCTACTTCAGGCACGAAAACCCAGGTGGATGCAGGTTGCGGGGCGCGTCAGCGAGGGGAAGAGAGGCATCAGCGGAGAAAATCCGGGAATCCGCGTCACAGTCGTGGACCGGCCGGGTCCAACGGAACGACACCAGCAGTACGGCCCATCGAGAGGACCTGGTCATGAGCGTCCAGAGCGCGCCCGCCACCGGCATCGCCCCGGCGGGAGCCACCACCAAGCCGCAGCCGTCCTCGACGGCCCTCGCGGGCGGCGCCACCGGAGCCGACGAGCCCGCCGCCACGCGCGGCCGGACCTCCATCGCCGATGTCGTCGTCGTCAAGGTCGCCGGAGTGGCCGCACGCGAGATCCCCGGCGTGCACGCCATGGGCGGCGGCCTGTCCCGCACCATCGGCGCGGTCCGCGACCGCGTCCCCGGCGGCCGCTCCAACGTCGGCCGGGGCGTCAAGGTCGAGGTGGGGGAGCGGCAGACCGCCATCGACCTCGACCTGGTCGTGGAGTACGGCGTCCCGATCGCCGACCTCGCCCGCGACGTCCGGGAGAACGTCATCGACGCCGTCGAGCGGATCACCGGCCTGGAGGTCGTCGAGGTCAACGTCGCCATCAACGACGTCCACCTGCCCGACGACGAGGACGGCACCCCGGAGACCACGTCCCGCGTGGCCTGACACCGGGCGTGGCGAAGCAGGGATCGAAGAAGGGGACGGAGAGATGGACAGAGCGCTGGTAGGGCTGATCGCCGGTATCGCGCTGGCGTTCGCGGGCTGGTTCGGCGGCTTCGGCGCGTTCCTGCTCGTGGCCGCGCTCGGCGCGGTGGGCTACGCGGTCGGGTACTGGTTCGACCGCGGCGGGCGCGCCGAGGACCTGCGGCACGCCTTCGATCGGGGCCGCCGATGACCGCCCCCGAGCCGGGGCCGCCGACGACCGCCCCCGAGCGGCGCGGCACCACCACGGTCTCCGACCGCGCCGTCCGCCGGATCGCGGGCCGCGCCGTCACCGAGGCGCTGCCCGGCCGCGCCGCGCGGGCGACCGGCTCCTCGGCCGCCGTGCGCGGTGGCCGGGCCGAGGTCGCGGTCGACGTCGCCCTGCCCTACCCCGAGCCGCTCACGCCCACGGTCCGCCGCGTCCAGGACCATGTGACCGCCCGCACCGCCGAACTGACCGGCCTGGACGTGCGCACGGCCCGCGTCGGTGTCACCGCGCTCACCCCGGACCGGATGACCGAACAGGAGCCGCCCGCGCGGGAGTCGGCCCCCGGCGGCCGGGTCCCGCGCCGCTGGTGGGCGCAGCGCAGGCTGCCCCTCGGCGTGCTCACCCTGCTTGCCACGCTGACCTGCGGCGCCCTCGCCACCGACCTGATCCTCGTGCACACCGGGCACCGCCCGGCCGCCGCCTGGCGCACCGGCGCCCTGCACTGGCTGTACGTGCACGGACCCGGCGAACCCCCGGTCACCGCGGCCGCCGTCGGCTGCGTCCTGCTCGGCGTCTGGCTCATCGTCCTCGCCGTCACCCCCGGCCGACGCGGCCTGCTCACCGCCCACTCCCCGGCACCGGTCACCCGGGTCGCCGTGGACCGCGCGGCCGTCGCCGCCCTGCTCCGGGACACGGCCGCCGGGACCGAGGGCGTCGACACGGTCGCCGTACGGGTCCGGCGCCGCCGCGCCACCGTGCGCGCCGCGCTCGCCTTCGGGGACCGCGGCGCCGCCCGCGAGCAGATCACCGACGCCGCGCGCCGCGCCCTCGCCGAGTGCGGCCTGCGCCGCCCCCTGCGACTGCGGGTCGCCGTACGCCCCCTGCCGGTGTGGACCCCGCCCCCGGCCGAACCGGCACCGGCGCCGCTGGGTGTCGTGGCGCCCGCGGGAGGCAACTGATGCGCACCGCCCTCAACCGCTGCGTCCTCGCCGTCACCGGACTGGCCCTGCTCGCCGCCGGGGCCTGGCTGGCGTCCGCCGACCCGGCCCTCGGCACCCGCATGCCCGCCTGGTGGCCCGGACCCTCCGACGACGTCACCTTCCTGAGCCCCGCCCGCCTCCTCGACGCCCGCACCCAGGGCTGGTGGACGCCCACCGTCATGGCCGCGTCCGTCGCCGCCACCACGCTCGGCGCCCTGTGGTGCGCCCGCCAGTTCCACGGCGGCGGACGCCCGCTGATCACCCTGCCCGCACCCGGCTCCACCGTGCGCGCCCGCGCACTGGAGGAGGCCGTCGCCCGCGACGCGGCCGCCCTCGACGGCGTCGCCCGCTGCCGCGCCCGCGTCCTCGCCCGACGCGGCCGGATCACCGTACGGCTGCACCTCTGGATCCAGCCCGACACCACCCCCGACGCCGTGCTGCCCGGCGTCACCCGGCTCCTCGGCCGGGCCGAGACGGCCGCCGCCCCCTGTCCCGTCGACGGCCGGGTGCGCCTCAGCGCCCGCCCCCACCAGGTACCGCATGTCCGCTGAACCACACGCCCCCGCCGCCACCCGGCCGCCCCCGCCCCGTCCCGGCGACTGGGGCGCGGCGCTGCGCCGCACACCGCTCTCCATGTGGCGCGACGACGTCTCCGACGACGCCGCCGCCCTCACCTACTACGCCATCCTGACCGTGCTGCCCGCCCTCCTGGTCACCGTCATCGCCTTCGCGCTGATCAGCCCCGGCACGGCGGAACGGTTCATCACCCAGGTCACCGCCTACGCCCCCGCCGAGTCCGGCGGCGAACTCCACGACGTCCTGGGCCGCATGCTGCGCCCCGACGCCGCCATCTGGCCGCTGCTGGTCGCCGGGTCGGGCAGCGCCATCTGGTCCGCCTCCAGCTATCTGGCCGTCTTCCGCCGCTCCCTGCACCGCATGCACCGCGTCGAGGACCACCGCTCGCCCCTGCGCAAGGCCCACCGCATCGTGCTGACCGCGCTGGCCCTGCTCGGCCTGCTCGTCGTCAGCGCCCTGGTGCTGCTGCTCACCGGGCCCGTCGCCGAGGCCGCCGGACGCTTCTTCGGCCTCGACGCCACGGTGGCCTGGGTGTGGCGTTTGCTGCGCTGGCCGCTGCTGCTCGGCCTCGCCGTCGTCCTGATCGTGATCGTCTTCCGCACCGGCCCCGTACAGGCCCGCCGACGCAGCCACAGCCTGCCCGGCGGAGTGCTGGCCGCCGCGCTGTGGATCACGGTGTCGGGCGGCTTCGCGCTCTATACCTCCGTACTCGGCGGCTACAGCAGGCTCTACGGGTCGCTCGCGGGCTCGGTCGTGTTCCTGATCTGGCTCTGGCTGACCAACCTCGCCCTGCTCACCGGGGCGCAGTTCACGGCCGAGCTGAGCCGCGCGCCTGCCGGACCGTCCGCGTCGGCCGACTGAGCGGGGGCGGCCGCGGGCCGGGTCCAGCAGCTGGGCCGCGATCCCGCTGAGCACCAGCCCCGTCGCGATCAGCAGCCCGTGCGGCAGCACGATCCCCGCCGCCAGCAGCACCCCGCCGAGCGCCAGCAGCCACCAGCACCGCACACGGAAGGGGCGGGACCGGGCGCGCGGCGGGGGTGCGGGTTCCGTGCGCGGTCCGTCGTATGGGCCGCTCCGGGCGAAGCGCCCTCGCACCCCGGCCAGGGTCTCCTCGTCGTATGCGTACATCGGGCGCCTCCCTCCGGATCGCTTCCAGCATCCCGGCTCCACCGCCCGCCCCACCATCCGGTACGACCCCCATTTCCGCGGCCCTCAGCCCCTAGGGGAGACCCGGATGGGTGCCCCCACGGATGGCGCGCCGCCCGCTCCCCGCACAGGCTGTAGCTGACGGGCCCGAGCGCGACCCGGCGCCAGGAGGTGAGGCGCGGTGCCCCTGTTCTGGCGGATCTTCCTGCTCAACGCCGTCGTCCTGGTCGCGGCCGCCGCCCTGCTGCTCGGCCCCGTCACCGTCTCCACCCCGGTCCTGCTCACCGAGGCCGCCATCCTCACCGCGGGCCTCGCCGCGATGCTCGTCGCCAACGCCGTACTGCTCCGCGTCAACCTCGCCCCGCTGCACCGGCTCAGCCGCGCCATGACCACCGCCGACCTGCTGCGGCCCGGCGTACGCCCGCCGGTCGGCGGACACGGCGAGATCGCCGAGCTGATCACCGTCTTCAACGCCATGCTCGACCGGCTGGAGCAGGAACGGGCCACCAGCAGCGCCCGCGCCCTCTCCGCCCAGGAGGCCGAACGCCACCGCGTCGCCCAGGAACTCCACGACGAGGTCGGCCAGACCCTCACCGCCGTCCTCCTCGAACTGGGCCGCGTCGCGGGCCAGGCCCCGCCCCGGCTGCGCGACGAACTCCACCAGGTGCAGGAGACCACCCGCACCGGACTCGACGAGGTGCGCCGCATCGCCCGCCGCCTGCGCCCCGGCGTCCTCGACGAACTCGGCCTGCTCAGCGCCCTCAAGGCCCTCACCAGCGAGTTCTCCGGCCCCGGCCTCACCGTCCGCCACCGGCTGGGCAACGACCTGCCCCCGCTCGGCCACGAGACGGAACTCGTCCTCTACCGCGTCGCGCAGGAAGGACTCACCAACATCGCCCGCCACGCCCACGCCCGGCACGCCGAACTCGCCCTGACCCACACCCCGGCCGGTGTCGAACTCCGGGTCGCCGACGACGGCCGGGGCATCGACGGCGACCCCGAGGGCTCGGGCCTGCGGGGCATGCGCGAACGCGCCCTGCTCATCGGCGCCCACCTCACCGTGCGCCCCCGTCCCGAGGGCGGCACCGAGATCCGCCTCACCGTCCCCGTCCGGAGCCGCCGACCATGACCGACCCGGCCCCCGCCCGCATCCTCCTCGCCGACGACCACGCCCTCGTCCGGCGCGGCGTCCGGCTCATCCTCGAGGGCGAACCCGACCTCACCGTGGTCGCCGAGGCCGACGACGGCGCCGAGGCACTGGCCCTAGCCCGCGACCACCGCCCCGACCTGGCCGTCCTCGACATCGCCATGCCCCGCCTCACCGGCCTCCAGGCCGCCCGCGAACTGTCCCGCACCCAGCCGGAGACCCGCGTCCTCATCCTGACGATGTACGACAACGAGCAGTTCTTCTTCGAGGCCCTCGCCGCCGGAGCCTCCGGCTACGTCCTCAAGTCCGTGGCCGACCGCGACCTCGTCGAAGCCTGCCGCGCCACCCTGCGCGGCGAGCCCTTCCTCTACCCCGGCGCCGTCAACGCCCTCATCCGCGACTACCTCGACCGCGTCCGCGACGGCCGCGCGCTGCCCTCCCGGGTCATCACCGGCCGCGAGGAGGAGATCCTCAAACTGGTCGCCGAGGGCCACACCACGCAGCAGATCGCCGACCTCCTGGTCATCAGCCCCAAGACGGTCGAACGCCACCGCGCCAACCTGCTGCAGAAACTCGGCCTCAAGGACCGCCTGGAACTCACCCGGTACGCCATCCGGGTGGGCCTGATCGAACCCTGAGCTACCTTTCGGCGGGAACCGGGGTCTCCTCCTCGGACGGCGCCGGGGACGGTGGAGCCGGACGCACCGCCCGCATCGCACGCGCCAGCAGATCCGCCCGCTTGGCGATGATCGGCCCGAGGATCGCCAGCACCAGCACATACCCCGCGATGAACGAGGACAGCCGCCCGTCCAGCCCGGCGCTCACCGCCATCGCGCCCAGGATCAGCGCGAACTCCCCGCGCGCCACCAGCGTGGTGGCGATGTCGGCAGCGGGCTCCGGCCCGTACCCGTAGGTGCGGGCGACCAGCAGACCGGCGATCACGTTCATCACGATGGTCAGCGCCGCCGCCGCGGCCACTGGACCCGCCACCGAGGCCAGCCGGGCCGGGTCCAGCGCCAGCCCGAACGCGAAGAAGAAGATCGCCGCGAACGCGTCCCGCAGCGGATGCACCAGCTTGCGGATACGCGGCCCGGACGACGTACCCGCCAGGATCAGGCCCACCATGAACGCGCCGATCGCGTCCGCCACCCCCAGCAGCTCCGACACCCCGGCCACCAGCACGGCCGCGCCCAGGAAGCTGATCACCAGCAGCTCGTTGTCGCGGACCTGGATCAGCCGCCCCACCAGCCGGGTGCCGTACCGGGCGGCGGCGGCCAGCACCAGCAGGAACCCGAACGCCTTCGCCGCCTGCAACACCGTCTCCCCGACCCCCTCCGCACCCCCGATCACCGGCTGGAGCGCGGCGAGGTACAGCGCGAGGAACAGGTCCTCCACCACGATCACCCCGAGGATCAGCCGGGTCTCCGGGCGGCTGATCCGGCCCAGGTCGATGAGGATCTTGGTGACGATCGCGGAGGAGGAGATGCCGAGGACACCGGCCAGCACCAGCGCCTCCCGCGCACCCCAGTCCAGGGCGAACCCGAAACCCAGGCCCGCGCCGACGTTGAGCAGCAGATAGATGCCGCCCGCCGTCAGCAGGCGTCTGCCGCCGCGCCGGAGGTCGTCCAGCTTGAACTCCAGGCCCAGATAGAACAGCAGCAGCACCAGCCCGAGCGCGGACAGCATCTCGAAGTCGTGCGGGTCCGACACCAGGACCAGACCGGGGGTGTGTGGGCCGAGCAGCAGACCGGCCAGCATGAACAGCGGGATCGTCGGCACCCCGAAGCGGGCGCCCAGCCGGGCGAGGAAGGCGGCGGCCAGGAAGGCGCCGCCCATGGCGAGCAGGGTGTCGGCATGTCCCACGGGCCACCTTCGCCTTCCTTGCGGACGCGCGAAGGGCCTGGTCCCCGGAAGCGTTCGGGGCATCGAGGCCCCGTGCCGTCGACGGTCTCGGTTCGGGTCGCGGGGGCCATGACACCGTCGCACGCCCGCGCACCGCGCCACCATCGGTGCTGACCCCCATACCGGGACGGGTCCGACACCCATACGCGGCCGCGCGAGCCGTACGGCGAACGTCCCGCGACGAATTGCCGACCGCCGCCCGCCGTGTTTCGTTGGGTGCTGAGCCGTCGCCGCCCCGGTGGCGGCGCCCTGGCCGGCTGGAGGAACCGTGGCCGAGAAGTTCGTGCAGATCATCGCCTTCGAGACCGACCGCATCGACGAGATGCGCACCCTGGCGATGGACATCGACCGGCGTTTCGGGGGCATGCAACACGGCCCCACCTACCAGGCCGTCCTCAAGGACAAGAACCAGGACGACCGCTACTACGAGGTGCTGGAGTTCGCCTCCCTGGAGGCCGCAGGCCGCAGCCGCCACGACCCCGAGGCCCGCGCCTTCGCCGAGCGCATGGCGGCCCTGTGCACCAGCCCGCCCTCCTTCATCGAGTGCGACCTGCTGGAGTCGTCCCGGCCCAGCTGACCGGGACGACTCCCGCGACGCGAGCTAGCCGATCCGCCACAGATGGTCGTCGGTGCCGTTGTCCGCGAACTGCACGACCTGCGCGCTGTTCGCCGTGGACATCCGGTCCACGCCGAGCACCTTGCCGCTGTGCTTGTTCTGGAGCCGGAACCAGCCGTCACCGCTGTCCAGGCGCCGCCACAGATGGTCGTCCGTGCCGTTGTCCTCGTACTGGACGACCAGCGCGCTGTCGGCCGTCGACATGCCGTCCACGCCCAGCACCTTGCCGCTGTGACCGTTGCGGACCAGGTACCAGCCGTCCCCGCGGTCGAGCCACTGCCAGGCGTGGTCGCTGGTGGGCGTGTCGTCGAACTGCACCACCCGGGCGCTGTTGGCCGTGGACATGTTGTCCACGGCGAGCACCTTGTCGCTGTTCTTGTTCCGTATCCGCCGGAAGGGCGGCTCGGGGGTCCACGCGCGGCCGTCCGGCGCGGCGGTCGGGAAGCTGCTGATCCGCAGCCGCGCCGCCCCCATCGGGACCAGCGTGACCGTCTCCACGGGGGCGGCGGACCGGGCCGGACTCGGCTGCAGCGGCGCGACCACGTGCTCGTCGTCCGCGACCCACTCGGCGATACGGCGGGCCCGCGCCGTCATCCGTACGGGCGTGCCCTCCAGGGTGAACGGATTGGCCGGGACCGATCCCGCCGACCGGACGAACTCGGGCACCGCGCCCGGCACCAGCCCGTAGTTCCACGGGGTGGTGGCGTGCACCTCGTATTCGGGGAAGGTGTCGTCGCCCGCGTACCGGACATAGCGCTCACTGATCTTCAGCGCGTACGTCAGCGGTCCGTGCGCCACGCTGACCGCGTTCTTGCCGCCCGTCCAGGTCCGTACCGTCGTGCGCTGGGGGAGCTTCAGGGCGATGACGTCGCCGGTCGCCCAGGTGCGGTCCACGGTGACGAAGGTGGGGCCCGGGCGCGCGGCCACCGTCTGGCCGTTCACCGTGAGCACCGGGTCCGCGCACCAGCCCGGCACGCGCAGCCGCAGCGGGAAGCGGACCGCGCGGGGGGTGGACAGGGTGAGCCGGACCGTCTCGCCGAAGGGGTAGTCGGTCTCCTCGGTGACGGTGACCCGAGTGCCCCCGGCCACGGTGGCCGTCACCTGGCTCGGCGCGTAGAGAGCGGCCGCCAGACCCTGGTCCGGGGTGGCGAGCCACAGCTCCTCGGTGAAACAGGGCCAGCCCATGCCGTAGTTGTGCGGGCAGCAGCGGTAGTTGTCGACGCCGGGCTGGAACGACTGCATGGCGAAGTCGTTCTGGAACTGCCCTTGCGTCTTCGCCGCGTTGTCCAGGTCGACGCTGTTGGCGCTGGTGATGTAGTGCACCGCCTTGCCCTGCGGATCGAGGGCGGCGGGCAGCATGTTGAACGCCAGCTCCTCGCAGCGGTCCGCCCACACCGGGTCCCCGGTGACCCGGGTCAGCAGCTCGTGGCTGGCCATGAACTCGACGATCCCGCACGTCTCGAACCCCTGCCGGGGATCACCGAAACCGGCCCGCAGATTCTCGTCCCCGGCGAACCCACCACCGGGGAACTGGCCGTACACGCCCAGCACTTGGTCGTACGTGCGGTACGTGGCACTCGTGTCCGAGGCCGAGCCGGAGCGCCGCGCGTACTGGGCCGGTTCGCGGAATCCCTGCGCGATGTTGACGTTGTGCGGTGAGGGCAGCGGGCCGGTCCAGTCGGCGCCCCAGGTGTGCATCTTGTCGGCGAGGTCCAGCAGGAAGGCGTCGCCGGTACGGTCGTGCAGCCACAGCGCGATGTCGAGACCGTCGCCCCAGCGGGTGGCGATCCAGCTGTGGTCGAAGGCGCCCTTGCCCTGGGCGTTCATGAAGGTCAGGAAGCGGGTCAGGAAGGGGATGATCCGCTGGTCGCCCGCGTACTCCTGCCAGGTCCGCAGTGCCATCAGCAGCGGCAGGAACGGCCAGAAGTCGGGGCCGCCGTCCAGCGAGGTGCGCAGTGAGCGCGGGCCGAAGAACCCGTCGGACTGCTGGGTGGCCAGCACCGCGTCGATCCAGCGGCGGGCTCTGGCCAGCGCGTCGGCGTCCCCGGTGGCGATGGCGAGCGGGACGAAACCCCGTAGCCAGTACGGCAGTTCCTCCCAGCCGGGCTTCTCGGGGTGCACCCAGCCGGAGTTGTCGAAGTCCAGGAAGTGCGAGCGCCGGTCGTAGCGGCCGCACAATCCGTCGAGCTGAAGCTTGAGTTGGCCGGCCAACCAGCCGCGGGCGGTGATGCTGCCCGGCGCGAGCCGGGTGAAGGCGGCCGGGGCGAGCGAGCGGGCGGCCGGGGCGGCGTACGCCAGGGGGCCGGAGAGTGCGGCCGAACCCAGCGCCAGCGCGCTGCCGGCCAGGAAGTGACGTCGATGGAGGGACATGCGGGAGCTCCTGGGGGTGAGTCCGCCATGGGGACACGCGGCCCGCCCCCGACAGGGGAGCGGGCCGCGCGGTACGTCAGGAGGTGCAGGTGAGCGTGCCGTTCTCGGCGCCCTTGATCAGCGCCTGGTGAGCGGCGTGCAGCCGATCGGTGTCGGCCTTGAGGACCTTGCGGTCATAGGTGAGCAGACCGTTCAACTCGCCCTCGACGTCCGTGATCTGGGTGTACACGGCGCCGTTGCTCCCCTTGCAGGCCGCGAGCTGCTCGACCTCCTTCAGCCGGTCGAGGTAGACGTCGGTGTACGTCTCCGGTGTCACGCCGACATAGGTCATCTGGACCGGGAAGGCGTGTCCGGGGACACCCAGACCGAGACCGCCGTACTCGCCGCTGACCAGGGCCCGTTTGCCGTCGGCCGCCGGGACCTGCGGGCTCGGGTAGCCGTGGGCGTCGGCGATGTCGCCGTTGCCGCCGTCCACCGCGCCGCAGCAGTTCAGGCCGCTCATGTTGTTGACCAGCCGGGTCGGGTCCAGGGACTTGGCGTAGTCCGCGATCCGCGCCTGGTCGTACTGGCCCCAGCCCTCGTTGAAGGTGACCCACATGACCACCGAGGGGTGGCTGTCGTGCTGGAGGATCATCTCCTTCAGCTCGTGCTCGTACTCGGTACGGGCCGCCGCCGACGGGTTGACCGTGTTCATCGCGGGCATGTCCTGCCACACCATGAGGCCCAGCTTGTCCGCCCAGTAGTACCAGCGGTCCGGTTCCACCTTGATGTGCTTGCGCACCGAGTTGTAGCCGAGCTGCTTGTGCACCTTCAGGTCGTAGGCGAGCGCGTCGTCGGTCGGCGCGGTGTGCAGGCCGTCGGGCCAGAAACCCTGGTCGAGGGTGGCCATCAGGAACTCCGGCTTGCCGTTGAGCAGGACGCGCTGCTTGCCGTTCACCGTCTTGACCTCGACCGAGCGCATACCGAAGTAGCTGCCCACCCGGTCGGTGTCGGAGCCACGGCCGACCGTCACCTTGAGCTGGTACAGGTGCGGGTCGTCCGGGGTCCACAGGTGCGGGCGGGGGACCGGCACCGAGAACGCCTTGCCGCCGGTGCCGCTCGCCCGGCCGACCTCGCGGTTGCCGTCGTAGGCGACGGCCGTGACCGGCACGCCGTCCCGCACACCGCGCACGCTCACCGACACCGAGCGGTTCGCCAGGTCGGGGGTGGTCTTCACGTCCTCGGCGCGGTCCCGGCCGACCGGCTCCATCCACACCGTCTGCCAGATGCCGGAGCTGGGCGTGTACCAGATGCCGCTAGGGTCGAGGCGCTGCTTGCCGATCGGCGGGTTCTCGCCGTTCGCCGAGTCGGTCGGGTCGTAGACGCCGACGATCAGCTCCTGGAGGCCGCCGTTCTTGCGGAGCGCGTCCGTGACGTCCAGGCTGAACCGGTCGTAACCGCCCTTGTGCTCACCGACCTTCTTGCCGTTGACGTACACCACGGCCTGCCAGTCCACCGCGTCGAAGTTGAGCTGGAGACGGCGCGTGCCGTGCACCTGCCAGTCCGCGGGCACGGTGAAGGTCCGCTTGTACCACATGCGGTCCTCGTGCCGTTCGATCCCGGAGAGCTGGGACTCGACGGGGTAGGGCACCAGGATCTTCTCGCCCAGCTTCTTCTTGCCGGTGGGCGGCTGCTCGCCCGCCTCGGCGCCCGCGAACTCCCAGGTGCCGTTGAGGTTCTTCCACTTGTCACGGGTCAACTGCGGCCGCGGATACTCCGGGTGGGCGTTGGTGGGGCTCACCTTGTCGGCCCAGGGGGTGCGCAGCTGGTACGTGGAGTGGTTGCCGCCGGTGCTCCAGAAGTCGGAGACCGCCACGCCGTCGGTGCCGGTCAGGCCGCCCTTGCCGTCGTAGCGTAGGTCCGCGTAGCCGCCGTGGCCGCCGACCACCGGCTCCTTCAGCGGGACGATCAGCTTGCTCGGGTCGGACGGGTCGAGCTTGGCGGTGCCGCGCGGCCAGGCGGAGCCGCCGACATCGATGTCGAGGTGCTCGTCGAACCCGGCCGGGGGAGCCTGGAGTTGCTGGGCGAAGTCCAGCACCAGGGTCTTGCCGTCCGGCTGGATCGCCGAGTCCTGCGGGCCGTTGTAGGTGAACCCGTCGGGCAGGCTGAACGCCGACTGCGGGATCGCCCCCTTGGCACCGCCGGGCGGTGTCCAGCGCACATGCAGGTTGGAACCGCCGTAGTGCTCGAAGTACTCCACCTTGATGTCGTAGGCGTGACCGGCCTCCAGGGTGACCGGCGCCGAGTTCTGCTCACGGTCCCAGTCGTCCACCCAGTGGTCGATGACCTCCTTGCCGTCGACCCACAGCCGGAAGCCGTTGTCGCCGGTGATCGAGAAGGTGTGCGCGCCGGACTTCTCCGGGGTGAGGCGGCCGGTCCAGCGCACGCTCACGTCGTCCTGCTGGCCGGTGCGGGCCTTCAGACGCGGTTCGAGGTCCTGGAAGTCCAGCGAGGGGTCGAAGGCGGTCGCCTTCAGCGTGGCGAAGTCGAAGGCTCCGGACGCCGACTGGGTGTAGTACTCACCCTTGAGACCGTGGGCCTCGGCCGGGCCGTCGGCCTTCGGGGAATCCGGGGCCGACGGGGCCGCCGGAGACGCCTGGGAGGCGGTGGCGCCCGAGACCACGAGCGTCAGAGCGGTGAACGCGGAGGCCAGCCAGCGGTGCGGGCGGGACCTGCGGCGAGAGGATGGTGGCACGAGTACCTCCGGGGGAAACGGAGTTGCGGGTGCGTGCTCTGCCCGTGCTCCAGCACATCTTGTATAACGTTGGAAACAAGGGCAGTTGGCATGAGAACACGCCTCCTGCGCTCTGTCCAGGTGTCTGACACGAGGCGTGGGAGGACTGAGGATGCACGTGAGTCTGAAGGACGTGGCCGAACGTGCGGGGGTCTCCGTGAAGACCGTCTCGAACGTGGTCAACGACTATCCGCACGTCACCCCCGCCATGCGGGCCCGCGTCCAGTCGGCCATCGACGAGCTGGGCTACCGGCCGAATCTGACCGCCCGCCACCTGCGCAAAGGCCGCACCGGAATCATCGGCCTGGCCGTGCCCGAACTCGGCAACTCCTACTTCGCGGAACTCGCCGGTGCCGTCATCGACGCCGCCGCCCAGCACGAGTACACCGTCCTGCTCGACCACACCCAGGGCCGCCGCGAACAGGAGATCCTGGTCTGCCAGGGCTTCCGCGCCCGGGTCATGGACGGCCTGATCCTCAGCCCGCTGGAGCTGGAGACCGAGGACCTGGCCGCCCGCCGCGACGACGCCCCGCTCGTCCTGCTCGGCGAGCGCCGCTACGACCTGCCCTACGACCACATCGTCATCGACAACATCGCCGCTGCCCGCGCGGCCGTACGCCATCTGCTCGCCCTCGGCCGCCGCCGCATCGCCTTCCTCGGCGCCCGCCGTGACCGCTCCCACCAGCCCGCCCACCTGCGGTTCATCGGCTGGCAGGCCGAACTGGCCGCCTCCGGGGTGGTGGTGGACGAACGGCTGGTCGCCACCACCACCGGCTGGGGCCACGAGGACGGCGCGCGTGCCATGGCGGAGCTGCTGGACTCCGGCGAGCGGCCGGACGGGGTGTTCGCCTACAACGACCTGGTCGCGCTGGGCGCGATGCGGGTGATGTCCGAGCGGGGCCTGAAGGTGCCCGAGGACATCGCCGTGGTCGGCTTCGACGACATCACCGAGTCCCGGTACGCCGCCGTCACCCTCACCACCGTCTCCCCGGACAAGGAGGCCATCGCCCGGCTCGCCGTCGAGTCCGTCGTCGGACGGCTCAAGGGTGACCAGAACCAGGAGACCCCCCGAGCCGCCCGCCTGCTCCAGCCCGGCTTCACCCTGGTGGAGCGGGAGAGCACCCTCGGACGACGTCCGCACTCGTTCTGACCAGCACAAATCCCCTGTCACAGGCCCCAGTTGGCGCTGGTATCGGTTCGGTGTCGCCCGGCACAAGGTGTTTACACGGCACTTCCAACGATGTAAAAAGCATCCTGATCTGGTCACGGCCGGACGGCCTTCCGCAGTCCCGAAGTGGGGTAATCCGCATGAAGCCGCACTCCCGCACCACCACCAGAAACATCCTCGCCATGGGGCTCGTCGCCGGGCTGGCGCTCGTCACCGGCTGCACCAAGTCCGAGAGCGACAACTCCGCCCCGACGCAGACCTCCAGCGCGGGCGACGACGCGGGCAAGCAGGTCGCCGAGAGCGGCGGCGGCAAGACCTGCGCGATCGGCGACTACGGCGCCGACAAGCTCGACCTGAAGAACGCCACCGTCGGCTTCTCCCAGTCCGAGAAGGAGGCCAACCCGTTCCGCATCGCGGAGACCGCCTCCATCAAGGCCGAGGCCGAGAAGCGCGGCATCAAGCTGCTCACCGCCAACGCCCAGTCGCAGTTCTCCAAGCAGATCAGCGATGTGCAGGACCTCATCGCCAAGGGCGCCAAGCTCCTCGTCATCGCCCCGCTGAACTCCGACGGCTGGGAGCCGGTGCTCCGGTCCGCCCAGGCCAAGAAGATCCCGATCATCACCATCGACCGGCAGATCAACGCGGCCCCCTGCAAGGACTACGTCAGCTTCATCGGCTCCGACTTCGTCGCCCAGGGGCGCCGCGCGGCCGACCAGCTGATCGAGGCGACCGGCGGCAAGGGCGAGATCGCCATCCTGCTCGGCGCGGCCGGCAACAACGTCACCACCGAGCGCACCAAGGGCTTCGAGGACCGCGTCAAGGAGAAGGCCCCCGGACTCAAGGTCGTCTTCAAGCAGACCGGCGAGTTCACCCGCGAGAAGGGCCAGTCGGTCACCGAGCAGCTCATCCAGTCCAAGCCCGGCATCAAGGCGATCTACGCCGAGAACGACGAGATGGGCCTCGGCGCCGTCAACGCCCTCAAGGGCGCCGGCAAGAAGCCCGGCGCCGTGAAGATCGTGACCATCGACGGCACCCGCAACGCCGTGCAGGGCATCGCGGACGGCTGGATCAGCGCCGTCATCGAGTCCAACCCGCGCTTCGGGCCGCTCGCCTTCGCCACCCTGGACTCCTTCACCCAGGGCAAGCCGGTCGGCGAGGACATCGTCATCCAGGACAGCCAGTACACCGGCGCCAACGCCAAGGCCGACCTGAACAAGGCGTACTGAGCGCCCACTTCGACCGGGCGCCGAGAGCCCTCCTCAATGCTCTCGGCGCCCCGAGCAGGCACGTCGCCCATGACCCCATGGAGAGCAGCCGTGACCGCACCATCCGACGAAGTCCTCGCCGTCACCGGCCTGACCAAGCGCTTCCCCGGTGTACTGGCCCTGGACGACGTGACGTTCACCCTGCGGGCGGGCCAGACCCACGCCCTGGTCGGCGAGAACGGCGCGGGCAAGTCCACCCTGATCAAGGTCCTCACCGGGGTGTACCGCCCCGACGAGGGCGAACTGCGCCACCAGGGCGCGCCGGTGGCCTTCCCCACCCCGCTCGCCGCGCAGCACGCCGGGATCTCCACGATCTACCAGGAGGTCAACCTCATCCCCCTGATGAGCGTGGCCCGCAACCTCTTCCTCGGCCGCGAGCCCCGCACCCGCCTCGGCCTGATCGACTTCGCCCGCATGCACCGCGAGGCGCGGGACACCATGGCCGAGTACGGCGTCCACGTCGACGTACGCCGCCCCTTGCGCGAACTCGGCGTCGGCGCCCAGCAGATGGTCGCCCTCGCCCGCGCCGTCTCGGTCGACGCCCGCGTGGTCGTCATGGACGAACCCACCTCCTCGCTCGAACCCCGCGAGGTGGAGACCCTGTTCGGGGTCATCCGGCGGCTGCGCGAACAGGGCATCGCCGTGCTGTACGTCAGCCACCGCATGGACGAGCTGTACGCCATCTGCGACACGGTCACCGTGCTGCGCGACGGACGCCTGGTGCACACCGGCCCGCTCGCCGAGACCGGCCGCCTCCAGCTGGTCTCCCTGATGCTGGGCCGCGAGACCAGCGAGGTCCGTGCCGAAGGCGTCACCAAGTTCGCGGGCAGCCACGACGCCGGGTCCCAACCCGTGCTCAGCGCACGCAACTTGACCCGGCGCCACCAGCTGCACGACGTCTCGCTGGACATCCGCCCCGGCGAGGTCGTCGGCCTCGGCGGACTGCTCGGCTCCGGGCGGACCGAGACCGCCAAGGCCATCGCGGGCGCCCTCCCGCTCGGCGCCGGTGAGGTCACCGTGGACGGGCAGCGCGTACGCACCGGGTCGGCCGCGGCCGCGATCCGGGCCGGGATCAGCCTGCTGCCCGAGGACCGCAAGTCCGAGGGGATCGTGCCGGGCCTGTCCGTCCGGGAGAACATCGCCCTGGCCGCGCTGCCCCGCATGTCCCGCTTCGGCCTCGTCTCCGAGGCCCGCGTCGACGCCGTGGTCGACACCTTCATGAAACGGCTCCAGATCAAGGCCGCCGGCCCGCACCAGAAGGTCGGCGAACTCTCCGGCGGCAACCAGCAGAAGGTGCTGCTGGCCCGCTGGCTGGCCATGCACCCCAAGGTGCTGCTGCTCGACGAGCCGACCCGAGGCATCGACATCGGCGCCAAGGCCGAGGTGCAGAAACTCATCGACGAACTCGCCGAGAACGGCCTCGGCGTGCTGCTGATCTCCTCCGACGTGGAGGAACTCATCGAAGGCTCCGACCGCGTGGTGGTGCTCCGGGACGGCTCGGTCGTCGGCGAGCTGACCGGGGACGAGGTCGGCGCCGACCAGCTCCTGCGGGCCATCGCCGAGGCCGCCGAGGAGGAGGCGCCCCACCATGACTGAACTCGCCCTGGACAACAGGACCCTGCCCGACCGGTCCACGGTCGTCGGCTGGCTCCAGAACTACGGCGTCTACCTGGGCCTGGCCGTCCTGCTGCTGTTCAACGTGTTCTTCACCGACCACTTCGTCTCCGGCGAGAACTTCCGCACCCAGGCCGTCCAGGTCTCCCCGGTGCTGATCGTCGCCCTCGGCATGGCGCTGGCCATCGGCACCGAGGGCATCGACCTCTCCGTCGGCGCCGTGATGGCCCTGGCCACCTCCGTCACCTCCCTCTACCTCGGCTACGGCCCCTGGATCGCCCTGCTGGCCGCGCTGGTCGGCGGCGCCGTCATCGGCGTGGCCAACGGCTCGCTCATCGCGTTCGTCGGCGTCCAGCCCATAGTCGCCACCCTCGCGCTCATGGTCGGCGGCCGGGGCATCGCCCTGGTGCTGCTGCCCCAGCTCAAGGACGTACGCGACCCCGCGATGGCCACGCTCGGCTCCGGCAGCGTGGTGGGCATCCCCTACCTCGCGCTGATCGCCGCCGCGCTCGCCCTGATCGTCGGCTTCGTGGTGCGCCGGACCACCTTCGGGCGCAGGCTCCTCGCCATCGGCGACAGCCGCCCGGCGGCCCAGCTCGCCGGACTCCCCGTGCACCGGGTCCTGATCACCGTCTACGTCTGCTCGGGCGTCCTCGCCGCCGTCGCCGGGTTCCTCGCCACGGCCCGGCTCCAGGCCAGCGACCCCAGCTCCCTGGGCAACCTGATGGAACTGTCCGCCATCACCGCCGTGGTCGTCGGCGGCACCCCGCTCACCGGCGGACGCGTACGCATCGGCGGCACGGTGGCCGGTGCCGTCCTCATCCAGCTCCTGACGGCCACCCTGATCAAACACGACCTGCCCTCGTCCTGGACCCAGATCGCCCAGGCCGTGGTGATCGTGCTCGCGGTGTACGCGGCACGGGAGAGGGGGAAGCGGTGATGCCCAGCACCAAGGAACACCCCACCGCCGCCGGACGGACCGCACCCGTACCCGGTGACACCGCCCGGCGCGGGGACCGGGTGGCCGCGCTCGCCCAGCGGCACGGCGCCCTCGTGGCCCTGGTCGTCCTCGCCGCGGTGGCCTCGCTGTCCTTCGACTCCTTCGCCACCGGCGACAACCTCGGCAACATTGCGGTCTCCTCGTCGTTCCTCGCCACCGTCGCCCTCGGCATGACCTTCGTCATCGTCAGCGGCGGCATCGACCTCTCCGTCGGCTCCGTGTTCGTCCTCGGCGGTGTCCTCGCCGCCTGGGGCTCCCAGTACGGCACGGCCGTCGCGCTCCTGCTGCCACTGGTGGTGTGCGCCGCGATCGGCCTCGTCAACGGGCTGCTGGTGGCCCGTACCGGGCTCGCGCCGTTCATCGTCACCCTCGCCTCGATGCTCGCCGCGCGCGGGCTCATGCTGGCCATCACCGACGAGGGCGCCAAGACCTTCCTGGTCGACCCGGACTCCGTCTTCGCCTCCCTCGGCCAGGGCAAGCTGCTCGGCATCGGAACTCCCGTGTGGATCACGGCGGTTCTGTTCCTGGGCGGCGCCGTGCTGCTGCGCAGCACCCGGTTCGGTCAGCGGGTGTACGCCGTCGGCGGCAACGAACAGGCGGCCGCGCTGATGGGCGCCCCGGTCGCCCGCACCAAGATCAGCGTCTACACCCTGTCCGGGCTGCTCGCCGGTCTCGCCGGGGCGCTGAACGCGGCCTACCTCGCCTCCGGTGTCACCATCCTCGGCTACGGCATGGAGCTGGACGCCATCGCCGCCGTCGTCATCGGCGGCACCCTGCTCACCGGCGGCCTCGGCTACGTCAGCGGCTCCCTCGTCGGCGTGCTGCTGCTGAAGGTCATCCAGAACGTCATCAACCAGATCGGCTCCCTCGACTCCGCCTACCAGCAGGTGGTCAGCGGGGCGTTCCTCGTCCTGGTCGTCGTCGCCCAGACCTGGCTGGCCAGACGGCGCCGGGTCGGCTGAACGCCCCGCTCACCTCATCCGGCCGCGGTCAGCGCCGCCAGCGCGCTCGCCTGGGTTCGCCAGTCCACCTGGTTCGGACTCCCGCCACCCCAGCGCTGGCCCAGCCGGTTCAGCGGGTCCCGGTCCTTGGCCCACACCGAGTCGGCCTGCCGCACCAGATACGCGCGGTAGGCCGACGAGCCGGTGGCCGACGCCAGATCGGCCAGATGCCGCACGAAGACACCCTTGAACTGCTTCTGGTTGTCGTCGCAACTCGCGCCGCCCACATCGCACGACTCGGTCAGCACCCCGTCACGGGTCAGCGCGGCGGAGGACAGCGCGGCGTCCGCCAGCCGCTTCGCGGTGTCGAGATAGCGGCCGTCACCGGTCGAACGCCACAGCTCGGTGAGGCCGCCGATCGCCAGTCCCTGGTTGTAACTCCACACCGTCTGGCCGTTGTTGGCGCACCCGCTGGTCAGCCCGTCGTTCACCAGGCCGGAGGAGTTGATCAGCCCGCTGCGCAGATACCAGTCACCTGCGGTCACCGCCCGCGTGCCCCACACCGTGTCCCCGGCGAGCCGCTGGTGCAGCGCCGACGTCAGCCACAGATACAGCCCGCTGGTCACCGCGTTCTTGTACGTGCGCTCGCGGTCCCACCACACCCCGCCGCCGCAGGTGTTGGTGTCCCAGAACCCCCGCACGTAGTCGGTGATGGTCACCGCCTCGTCCAGATAGCGCCGCTCGCCCGTCTGGTCGTACGCCGCCACCCAGGCGATCGCCCACCACGCCGCGTCGTCCACGGCCCGGCTGATGAAGTGCCCCTCCACCGGGTCCGAACTGCGGCCGCCCGCCGGGAAGACGCCCTTGTTCTGCTCGAAGGTCCGCGCGATCGCCCAGTCGTAGTCGTGCCGACCCGTGGCCCGCTCGAAGTCGGCCACCGAGGTCAACGCCACCGCCGAGTTCCACCAACTGCTGCGCCACCAGCCCTCGCTGGTCTGGTACGACGCCATCAGCGCGTCCGCCGCACCCCGCGCCCGCGTCGGCGCCGGGCGCGCCCAGGCGGTGCAACTCCCGTCCTGGTGCGCCGACTCACGGCCGCAGGCGCGCACGGCACCGCCGTACAGCAGCCCGCGTGGGTCCCGCGTGGCGAACATCGCCGTACGCGTCGACGATGAGCCGGACGGCACGCTGGTCCGGCCGAGCGAGGAACCCTCGGGCCAGCTCGCGCCCTCGTCCCAGGAGCGGTCGAGCCAGATCTCGTCGCCCGCGCCGCCGTTCTCCACCACACCCCACGCCATGCCGTTCGCCTGGTCCATGTGCAGGCTGATGGTGCGCCCGTACAGGGTGGTCGCGGGCACCGGACGCTCGTCACGGGCGGCCGTGGCCGGGTCGGCGCCGTCGCAGGAGGTGCCGTCGCACACCCGCGGGCGGAACCAGTCGGTGCAGGTCACCCCGGCCGCGTCGGCGCAGGCCCGGACCCAGCCGCGCCGGTGGGCGACCGGGTCGGTGACGTTGTACATCAGCGTCCGGGTGCCGGTCCACGAGGCGGGGATGCTCGCCTTCCCCAGCAGCCCGTCCCAGCTCGCGCCCCGGTCCCAGGAGCGGTCCAGCCACACCGCGTCCCCCTGCTTGCCCTGGTCGACGCTGGCCCAGGCCATGCTGTCCGGCTCGGAGACATGCAGCCTCAGGAGACGGCCGTTGACGGTCCGGTCCGGCACCGGGGACGACTCCTGGCGGGCCTTGGACGGATCGAGGGTGTCGCAGGAGAGCGCGCACACGGTCGACGCGGCGCGAGCGGGCGCGGGCAGCGCGAGCACTCCGCCGAGGGCGAGAGCGAGGGCCAGCAGTGCGCCGAGGAAGCGGGGTCTGTGAACCGGCATGGCGAGTCCTCCAACGTTGAACAAGCCCAGTCAGTCGCAGGACAGCACCGCGGGGGAGGGCTGTACAGCATCAAAAGCAGCCACAGCCGGAACCGGACGGAACACCCGTCGCGCGCGCTTCACGCCAACTACCCTGACAACGCTGTCTGTTCGGGACCTGGACACGTGAAAGCGGAGCGTGGTCTCATGCCGGGGAGCCGTGTTTACAACGTTGTATCGCTGTATCGCACCTGTGCTGCACCCGTCGTCTCCGCATGTCCGTCGCGCTCGCGAGAGCGCCACCGCCCCCAGGAGCGTGCCGTGCGACCACCCTTCCCCCGTACCCTCCGCCCGCCGCGCGGACCGGTCATCGCCCTCGTCCTGGCCTGCGCGGGCGTCGCGCTCGCCCCCGTCGGCGCCGACGCCGCCACCCCGGCGGCCAAGGCCCGCTCGGCCACCGTGACCGTGCCGGGCGCCCGGTTCCAGGTGCTGTCCCCGACTCTGATCCGTACCGAGTACGCCGGGGACGACAAGTTCGAGGACAGCGCCACCTTCAACGCCATCGGCCGGAGCGCCTTCACCCCGCCCGCCTACACCTCCTCCGTCAAGGACGGCGTCCTCACCGTCACCACCAGCGCCCTGACCCTGCGCTACAAGGTGGGCTCCGGTCCCTTCACCGCCGACAACCTGACCGTGCGCCTGAAGGCCGGGCAGAAGCAGGTGCAGGCGAGCCCCTGGCAGCGCCCCGACTGCGTGGCGGGCGCCCTGTGCGAGGCCGAGGGACAGCCCCACGACGGCCCCGGTGTCGCCATCGACCACACCGGGTACACCGGCAAGGGCTTCCTCGCGGGCTTCGACGTCACGAACAACTCGCTGACCACGGACGTACGTTCACCAGAAGCGGGCGCCTACGAGTACGCCGTCCGGTACGCCAACGCGGTCGGCGCCGACGGCCGCCGCGAGACCCGCACCCTCAGCCTCAGCGTGGACGGCGGCGCGAACAGGACGTTCAGCCTCCCGGCCACCGCCGACTGGAACACCTGGGGCGTGGCCCGGCTGCCCCTGACCCTCGGCGCCGGAAGCCACACCGTACGGCTCCAGCGCACCGCCGCCGACTCCGGCAACGTCAACATCGACAGCACGGCCCTGCTGAAGCCGGGCGCCGACTACCCGGCACGGGACCGCACCGCCGTCCCCGCGTGCGCGTTCGGCACGAGCTGCGAGGCCGAGGACGGCCTCCTCGCGGGCACCGCGGTCATCGCCACCGACCACCGGGGACACTCCGGCGACGGTTTCGCCGCCGAGCTGAACAAGGACGCCCGCCTCACCCGCCGCGTGGCCGACGTCCCCCGCGACGGCACCTACCGCCTCCACCTGCGCTACGCCAACGGCACCGGCGGCGACGGCCGCCACGAGAAGCGCACGATGGAGGTCCGCCCCGGCACCGGCACCCCGGCGACCCTCACCCTCGACCCGACCGCCGACTGGGACACCTGGCAAACGGCCTCCACCACCGTCGAGTTGAAGGCGGGCGTCAACGACGTCACCCTCGCCTGCCCCGACACCACGAGCTGCCACGTCAACGTCGACACCCTCGCCGTCACCGCCACGGCCGACCCCGCCCCCGAGCCGCACCTCGCCCTCGGCGGCTACCGCCGCAGCCTCGACGGCCTCGACGGCGACCACGACCCCAGCCCCCGCACCACCCCCGGCCTCCTGCACCGCGACGGCTGGCACCTGCTGGACGACACCCCCTCCGCCGTCTACGACTCCCGCACCGGCAAGGCCACTTCGCGCGCCGCGCACGCCGGGAAGCCCTACCAGGACGGCTACGTCTTCGGCTTCGGCCACGACTACAAGCAGGCCCTCACCGACCTCGCCACCCTCACCGGCCCGCCCCAGCTGCTGCCCCGCTGGGCCTACGGCGTCTGGTACTCCGAGTACATCGACCGCACCGCGAAGGACTACCAGGACACCATCCTGCCCGCCTTCCGCGCCGCCGGAGTCCCGCTCGACGTGCTCGTCACCGACACCGACTTCAAGGCCCCCAACACCTGGAGCGGCTGGAACTTCGACCCGGCCAAGTACCCCGATCCCAAGGGCTTCTTCGACTGGTCCACCGCGCAGGGGCTGCACAACACCCTGAACGTGCACCCCAGCATCCTGGAGTCCGACCCGCAGTACGCGAAGGCCCAGGAGACCGCCAAGGGCAAGCTGAGCAAGGGCGGTTGCGCGGGTTCGGCCGGCTCGGAGTGCCGTACCTTCGACTTCGGCGACGCCGACCAGCTGAAGGCGTACCTCGATCTGCACCGGCCCTTCGACCGCGCCGGGAACGACTTCTGGTGGCTGGACTGGTGCTGCGACGCCTCCCGCTCCTCGCAGGCAGGAGTCACCCCGGACGCCTGGATCAACCAGAAGTACGCGGGCCTCACCGCCGAGACCGCCGAGCGCCCCTTCGTCCTCTCCCGTGCCTACGGCTCCCTCCAGGCGGGCGGCTACAGCGGCGGCGTCGGCCTGCCCACCGGCCCCTGGGCCGACAAGCGCACCACGCTCCACTTCTCCGGCGACACCTCCTCCACCTGGGGCACCCTGAGCGCCGAGGTCGGCTACACCCCGGGCGAGTCCGCCGCCACCGGCATGGCCGCCATCAGCCACGACATCGGCGGCCACAACGACGGACACGGCATCCCCGGCGCCGAGACCTACACCACCGACGACGGCCGCACCCACCGCACCACCAAACTCCCCGACGACCTGTACGCCCGCTGGGTGCAGTTCGGCACCTTCCAGCCCATCGACCGCCTGCACAGCAACCACAGCGACCGGCTGCCCTGGCAGTACGGCGACGCGGCCCGCGACTCCGCCACCAAGTTCCTCCGGCTGCGCGAGTCCCTCGTCCCGTACACGTACACCCTCGCCCAGCAGGCCGCCACCACCGGCGTCCCCCTCGTCCGCCCCCTCTACCTCGACCACCCCGAGGACGAGGCCGCCTACACCAAGGCGGGCAGCGAGTACCTGTACGGCCCCGACATGCTGGTGGCCCCGGTCACCACGCCCGGCACCAGCACCACCACCTCCGTGTGGTTCCCCGAGGGCACCTGGACCGACTACTTCACCGGCCGCACCTACACCGCGGGCACCGGCGGCGCCACGTACGACGTGACCACCACCCTGGACACCATGCCGGTGTTCGTCCGCGCCGGGGGCATCGTCGCCACCCGCACCGGCAACGCCGCCCACGACTCCGGCACCCCGCTCGACCAGGTCGGCGTCACCGTCGCCACCGGCGCGCCGGGCGCCTTCACCCTCTACGAGGACGACGGCGTCAGCACCCCCGCCCGCCACCGCTCGGCCACCACCCGGATCACCTACACCGACCGCACCCTGCGCATCGCCCCCACCCACGGCACCTACCAGGGCGCCCCGGCCCGCCGCACGTGGACGGTCACCTTCCAGGGCCTCACCAAGGCCCCGGCCCACGTCACGGCGAACAGCACCACACTCGCCCCCTCCGCCTGGCAGTGGGACGCCACAACCCACACCCTGAAGATCACCACCCCGAGGACGAGCGTCCACCAGCCGGTTACGGTCTCCTACCGGTAGCCGGTACCGCACAAGGGGGCCCGCGCGACTACCCCGCGCGGGCCCTCTTCCGAGTGACCCGGCGCCGACGAGCGGCCCGGCCACCGCCCGAGCGAGAGACGTAAGGCGCAACCTTGGCGCCATGTCTCATCACCTCAGCGGCCCGGACCTGCGCCCACCCCTGGGCGACGCCCGGCTGGACATGACCGACCTCTTCGCCTTCACGGTGCCGGACGACCGCACCGTACTGATCCTCAACGCGCACCCCGCCGTCCCCAAGGAGGGTGCCGCACTCCACCCCGACGCGGTCTACCGGATCAACGTCGACACCGACGGGGACCACCAGGCGGACGTCGCGTTCAGCTTCGTCTTCTCCCCGCCGCGCGACGGTCGGCAGACCGTGAGCGTGTACCGGGCGACCGGGCAGCAGGCCCGCGACCACGAGGCGGTGGGCGAAGAGATCGTCAAGGACGCGCCCGTCGCCTTCGGTGCGGAACCCCAGGTGGTCACCGCCGGGCCGTACCAGTTCTCCGCCGCGCTGCGCAGCGACCCCTTCTTCGCCGACCTCGAGGGCATCGCCAACCAGTTCCAGTGGACCGGGAAGGACTGGGGCGCGGACAAGAACGTCTTCAGCATCGCGCTGGAGATGCCCAGTTCGGAACTGGGCGCCGACCCCGTCATCGGAGTATGGGGACGGGTGAGCCTCCGTACGGACGGTGAGCTGAAGTCGGTCGACCGCGGTGCCCACCCGTCGCTGACCGCCTACTTCAACCCCGAGAACAGCGCCAAGACCGCGTACAACGAGGGCGAGCCCGCCCAGGACCGGGACACCTACCTGCGGCAGTGGACCGAGGTGCTCCAGCACACCGGCGGCTACGACCCGGCGGCCGCCGAGGAGACCCTGCGCACGGTCCTGCCGGACATCCTCCGCCTCGACCGCTCCCGGCCCGCGGCCTATCCCAACGGACGCACGCCCACCGACGACATCACCTCCGCCCGGCTGACCATGGTTTCCGGCGGCAAGATCACCAGCGACCACATCGGCCCGCACACCGACCTGTCGGACCGGTTCCCCTACCTGGGCACCCCGCACGCCGAACCGGCGAGCCTCTGACTGGCCCCAGCCGCACGGGAGATGGCCCGCGCGACGACACCGCGCGGGCCTCCACTACCCTCGGACCCGGACCTGAAGACGCCGACCGAGGGGAACACCTTGACCGATTACCGGGACGGCGTGGTCGTCTACTGGCGGCCGTTGTGCCCGTTCTGCATCAAGCTCCGGCTCCGCCTCCGCCTCGCCCGGCTGCCGCGCACCGAGGTCAACATCTGGCGCGACCCCGACGCGGCCGCCTTCGTCCGCCTGGTGGCCGACGGCAACGAGACCGTCCCCACCGTGACCGTGGCGGGCAACCCCATGGTCAACCCGTCGATGAGAGAGATCCGCGAGGCCGTCCGCCGCCACGCGCCGCATCTGCTCAAGCAGGCGCGCTGACCCGCTGCTCGCCCGACCCCCGCACGATCAGCCGGGTCGGCACCGTGACCGTACGGGCGCGCGAGCGGTCGCCGTCCAGCCGGGCCAGCGCCGTGACGGCCGCCGTACGGCCGATCTCCTCCGGGTTCTGGGCGACCACCGTCAACGCGGGCTCCAGCGCCTCGGCGAGCGCGACATCGTCGAACGCGACCACCGCCACGTCCTTGCGGCCACTGCGGGCCAACTGCGCGACCACCCCGAGGGCCACGATGTTGTTGCCCGCGAACAGCGCCGTCGGCGGGTCGGGGAGGGCCAGCAGCCGCGCCGTCGCCTCGCCCGCGTCGTCCTGGTCGTGGGCGCTGGCGACCAGCAGCCGGTCGTCGGGCAGCCCCGCGTCCCGCAGCGCCTCCCGGTACCCGGCCAGCCGCTCCCGCCGGGTGTACAGCCGCGTCGGCAGGTCCCCGACGAACCCGATCCGGCGATGCCCGTACCCGACCAGATGCGTCACCCCGGCACGGGCGCCCTCCCGGTTGGAGCTGACCACGCAGTCCGTCGCCAGTCCCGCCCCCGGCCGGTCCACGAACACCACCGGCAGCCCCACCGCCCGGTGCGGCCGCAGATGGGCGTGGTCGGCGCCCACCGACGGCACCACCATCAGGATGCTGACCCGGCGCGCCAGGAACTTGTCCGTCAGCGCCCGCTCCCGGTCCGCGTCGTCCGCCGACGACCCCATCAGCAACGTCAGCCCGCGCTCGCGGACGCAGTCCTCGATGCTGCCCGCCACCGCCCCGAAGAACGGGTTGCCCAGATCCGGCACGACCAGCCCGATCGTGGTGTCCGGGCCGCCGACCCGGATGTTGCGGGCCATCAGGTTCGGCTGGAAGCCGAGCCGCGCCACGGCCGCGAGCACCTGCTCCCGGGTCCGCGCCGAGGCGGGACCGTCCTCGTTGAGGACACGGGAGACCGTCTTGGCGCTCACCCCGACCTCGCGGGCGACATCGGCCAGGGTGGGGCGGCGGTTCGCGGCCATGCGGGACACGTCTCCTGTGCTCGTCGGCTCCGGCCGGGAACCCCCGGGCCGTGGAAGTCAGGTGGCCTGGACCCCGGCGGCCTTCGCGGCCTCGGAGTCCGCGACGACCGTACCTCCGCTCTCGTCCACCGTGAGCGCCCCGGTCATGATGGCGACCACCTCCGCCATCGAGTAGTCCGACGGCTTGATCACCGCCGCCCGGCGCCCCAGCCGGTGCACATGGACCCGGTCCGCGATCTCGAAGACATGCGGCATGTTGTGGCTGATCAGCACCACCGGCAGCCCCTTGTCCCGCACCCGCCGGATCAGGTCCAGCACCTGGCCGGACTCCTTCACCCCGAGCGCGGCCGTCGGCTCGTCCATCACCACGACACTGCGCGCCCACGCCACCGACCTGGCCACCGCGACCGCCTGCCGCTGCCCGCCGGAGAGCGTCTCCACGGCCTGGGTGAGCGAACGCAGCCCGATCTTCAGATCGGCCATGTGCTCGGCGGCCTCCTGCCGCATCCGCTTCTTGTCCAGCATCCGGAAGACACTGCCCAGCACCCCGGCACGGCGCAGCTCCCGGCCCAGGAACATGTTGGACGCGATGTCCATCGACGCGGCCACCGCGAGATCCTGATGCACCGTCTCGATGCCGTGCGCACGGGCGCTCTGCGGCCCGGTGAACCGGATCGGCTCGCCGTTCAGCAGGATCTCGCCCGCGTCCGGCACGATCGCCCCGGTCAGCGCCTTGATGAGGCTGGTCTTCCCGGCGCCGTTGTCCCCGATCACCGCCAGCACCTCGCCGGGCAGCAGATCGAAGTCGGCGCCGTCGATCGCGGTCACCTGGCCGTAGCGCTTGACGAGACCTCGGGCCTGGAGCACGGGCGTGGGGGAGTCGGCGGCGGTCATCGGGCCTTCTTCCGGGAGATCTGGTCGACGGTCACCGCGAGGATCACCAGGACCCCGGTGATCAGCGTCTGGTAGATGGACGCGACCCCCATCAACTGGAGGCCGTTGCGGAACACCCCGACGATCAGCACACCGATGAACGTGCCCAGCACCGAACCGCGCCCGCCGAACAGGGAGGTCCCGCCGATCACCACGGCGGTGATGCTGTCGAGGTTGTCCGTCTGCCCGGCCTGCGGATCACCCACGCCGGTACGGGAGATGAGCAGCAGCGCGGCCACCCCGTACAGCAGACCGGCGACCGTGTACACGCCGATGGTGAGCCGGGAGGTGCGGACGCCGTTCAGCCGGGCCGCCTCCACGCTGTTGCCGAGCGCGTACACGTGCCGTCCCCAGCCGGTGCTGCTCAGCGCGTAGGCGAACAGCAGGAACAGGGCGATGGTGACCAGCGAACCGTAGGTGATGTCGGTGTGACCGAGCGGGAAGGTGCCGCCGAGCGCGGTCAGCGCGCCGGGCAGTTCGGTGACCGTCTGCTCCTCGGAGTAGATGTGGGTCAGCGCGAACGCCACATTGAGCATGCCCAGGGTGACGATGAACGGCGGCAGCGGGATCTTCTCCGTCAACACCCCGTTCAGCAGCCCGAATCCGGCGCACACCAGCAGGCCCAGCCCGATGGCGAGCAGCGGCGGCAGCGAACCCTCGGCCGCCATCCGCGCCATCATGATGCTGCCGAACGCCATCACCGCCCCGCACGACAGGTCGATCCCCGCCGTCAGGATGATCAGGGTCTGCCCGATCGCGAGCGTGCCCACGACCATGACCTGCTGCACGATCAGCGAGAAGTTCCCGCCGGTGAGGAACTGGTCGGTGGAGAAGGAGAAGAAGACACAGGCGATCAGCAGGGCGGCCAGGGGACCCGTGGTGGGTGCCGTGAGCAGTCGGCGCGCCGTGCTCGGCGCCGTGAGCCCGGCGTACGGCGTGGTCGTGGCGGTCATACGACGTCCTTGTCGAAAAGGGCTTGCCGGAGGTCGGTCCAGGGGAGCGCGGGAGAGGTGGGCGGCCGGTCCGGCGGGGGAGTGGCCGGGCCGGCCGCCCGGTCAGGTGGGCCGGGGCCTCAGCCCCAGCAGTTGTCCAGGCCGTACGCGGTGTCCTTCGCGTCCACCCCGGACTGCGCCTTGTCGGTGATCAGGGTGACGCCGGTGTCGGTGTAACCGGACGCCTTCTTCCCGTCCTTGGCGTACGACACGACCGCCTTCACGCCCTCGGCGGCCATCTTGAGCGGGTACTGCTGCGAAGTCGCCGCGATCTTGCCGTCCTTGACCGCCTTGGTGCCGGTGCAGCCGCCGTCCACGGAGACGATCAGTACGTCCTTCTCGCGGCCCTTGGCCTTCAGCGCGGTGTAGGCGCCCAGCGCGGCGGGCTCGTTGATCGTGTAGACGACGTTGATGCCCGGCTCCTTCTGGAGGCAGTTCTCCATCGCCGTCTGGCCCTTGGTCTGGTCACCGGCGGTGTCCTGCGAGCACACCACGGACGGGTCCTTGGCGCCGACCCCGAAGCCCTTGAGGAACCCGTCGTGTCGCTGCACGCCCACCGAGACACCCGGCGCCAGGTCGAGCGTGGCGATCTTCGGCTGCTTGCCCTTCATCGCGGCCTTGGCGTACTGCCCGATCAGCTCGCCCGCCTTGAGGTTGTCCGTGGCGAACAGCGCGTCCACCGCGCTCTCCGGCTCGGTCGGCGTGTCCAGCGCGATCACCAGCACGCCCTTGGCGCGGGCCTTCGCCAGCGCGGGCACGATCGCCTTGGAGTCGCTCGGCGTGATCAGGATGCCCTTCACCCCGGACGCCACCATGTTCTCGATCGCGGTGACCTGACCGGCGTTGTCCCCGTCGAACTTGCCCGCAGCCGTGAGCAGTTGGGCACCGTTCTCCTTGGCCGACTGCTCCGCACCCTCCTTCATCTTCACGAAGAACGGGTTGGTGTCGGTCTTGGTGATCAGCCCGACCTTGACCCCGCCCGAACCCGACGTGGACGACCCCGAACCGGAGCCGGAGCCGCAGGCCGTGAGGGTCAGAGCCACGGCGCCCGTGCACGCGGCGACTCTCAGCAGGGACAGGTGCGGACGAGTGAAGCGAGACATGAACGACTCCTGCGGGATTGCGAGCGGCGCGGCCGGCATCGGAGCATGCCGTCCCGAGGTGTCATCGTTGACTTATGTCATCGTTGACACGCCATGGCGAGGATGATGGACGGCCCCTCACGGCGACGTCAATGCCCTGTGCCGGTCACAAAACGGCAACGTACGCGGCTTGTTCCGGGCGCCATGAATCAGCCAACAAGCGGTGCCGCGCGAACCGTTGACGCGCCCGTGTCCCTGCCGCATCATCGACGCACCCGCTCGCTGTCATCGATGACATGAGTCAACGATGACATCTCCCGCCGACGCCAGGGACGACGGCACCGGCGGCCTGCCCACTCCTTCCCGGACCCGTGCGCCCCGCGCGTCACGCTCCGCCGCGGGGCCGACCGCAGCACAGGAGATGTCATGAGCTCGGTACGTGGAACGCGGCACGCCCGCGCCTGGCTGGTCGCGGCGTCACTGACCGCCTGCGCCCTGGCGGCCACCTCCCTCACCCCACCGGCCGCGGCCGCCGACGCACCGCCCTACACCGAGACCTACCGCCCCCAGTTCCACTTCACCCCCGAGAAGAACTGGATGAACGACCCCAACGGTCTCGTCTACTACCAGGGCGAATACCACCTCTTCTACCAGTACAACCCGGGCGGCAACTCCTGGGGCGACATGTCCTGGGGCCACGCCGTCAGCACGGACCTCGTGCACTGGAAGCAACTCCCGCTCGCCCTCTCCCACGACGACAAGGAGATGGTGTTCTCCGGCAGCGCGGTGATCGACCGGAACAACACCAGCGGCTTCGGCACCCCGGACAACCCGCCGATGGTCGCCGTCTACACCAGCGCCTACAAAAGCGGCGGCAAACAGGCCCAGTCGCTCGCCTACAGCACCGACCGCGGCCGCACCTGGACCAAGTACCAGGGCAATCCCGTGCTGGACATCGGCTCCACCGAGTTCCGCGACCCCAAGGTCCAGTGGTACGCGCCCACCAAGAGCTGGCTGATGACGGTCGCGCTGCCCGCCGAGCGCAAGGTCCGCTTCTACACCTCCCAGAACCTCAAGGACTGGAGGCTGCTGAGCGACTTCGGCCCGGCGGGCGCCACCGGCGGCGTCTGGGAGTGCCCCGACCTCTTCCCCCTCCCCGTCGACGGCAACCCCGGCAAGGTC
Source organism: Streptomyces sp. NPDC002176 (assembly GCF_044903645.1). Taxonomy (NCBI): domain Bacteria; kingdom Bacillati; phylum Actinomycetota; class Actinomycetes; order Kitasatosporales; family Streptomycetaceae; genus Streptomyces; species Streptomyces sp. NPDC002176. Next base: position 57,410 of record NZ_JBJDQW010000001.1, on the reverse strand, counting down.
AAGTGGGTCCTGGTCACCAACGTCAACCCCGGTGCGGTGGCCGGGGGTTCGGGCACCCAGTACTTCACCGGCGACTTCGACGGCACCCGGTTCACCCCGGACGACGGCGGCGGCTACACCCCGCCGCCCGGCACCGCCGTACAGGACTTCGAGGCCGCGGACTTCGGTGACTGGACCGCCACCGGTACCGCCTTCGGCGCCGGACCGGCGACCGGCGCGGTGGACGGCCAGCAGACCGTCACCGGCTTCGACGGCAAGGGCCTGGCCAACAGCTTCCACGGCGGCGACCCGAGCACCGGCACCCTCACCTCACCCGGCTTCACGGTGACCACCCCGTACTTGAACTTCAAGACCGGCGGCGGCCGCCACCCGCACCAACCCGGCACCGCCGTGGACCGCGGCCCCACCCCCGAGGGGACCGTCCTCGCCGACTTCGAGGGCGGCACGTACGGCGACTGGACCGCGACCGGGGACGCCTTCGGCCCCGCACCGGCCAACGGCACCCTCCCCGACCAACAGCAGGTTTCCGGCTGGCTCGGCGACGGCCTGGTCAACACCTACCGCGGCGGCGACACCGCCACCGGCACGCTGACCTCACCCGAGTTCACGCTGGACAAGAACTACCTGGACTTCCTCGTGGGCGGCGGCAACCACCCCGCCACCGCCGCCAACCGCACCGCCGTCGAACTCGTCGTCGACGGCCGCACGGTACGCACCACCACCGGCCGTGACTCCGAAGCGCTCGACTGGGCCTCCTGGGACGTACGGGACCTCAGAGGCAAGCGCGCCCGCATCCGGATCGTGGACGACGACACCGGCCGCTGGGGCCACCTCAACGTCGACCACCTCGTCCTCTCCGACACCCGCGCCGAGCCCCTCACCGACGAGACGGCCGTGAACCTACTGGTCGACGGCCAGGTGGTTCGCAGCGTCACCGGCTCCGACAGTGAGGCGATGGACTGGGCCTCTTTCGACCTGCGCCCCTACCAGGGCCGCACCGCCCGCATCCAGCTGGTCGACCGCAACACCGGCGGCTGGGGCCACATCATGGCCGACAGCTTCACGGCCGCCCAGACCCCGGCCCGCTCCACCGTCGACCGCGCCTCCTGGGTCGACTACGGCAAGGACCACTACGCGGCCGTGACCTGGAACGACGCCCCCGATGGCCAGCGGTACATGATCGCCTGGATGGCCGGCCTCGACTACGCCGGAGCCACCCCCACCACCCCCTGGCGCAGCGCCCAGACCGTCCCCCGCCGCCTGACCCTCCGCACCATCGACGGCCGCGCCCGTCTGATCAGCGAACCGGTGTCGACGCTCTCCACCCTGTGGCGGCAGCCCACCACAACGACGGGCCTCACCGTCACCAACACCTCCCGCCCCCTCCCCGCCAAGGGCAAGGCCCTCGACATCGAGGCGACCTTCACCCTCCGCGACGCCGACCGCTTCGGCCTCAAGGTCCGCACCGGCAGCGGCGGCGAGGAGACCACCGTCGGCTATGACCGCACCACCGGCGAGCTGTACGTCGACCGCACCCACTCCGGCGTCACGGACTTCAGCCCCTCCTTCCCCGGAGTCCAGCGCGCCCCCCTCAAGCCCCGCGACGGCAAGGTCAAACTCCGCATCCTGGTCGACTGGTCCTCCGTAGAGGTCTACGGCGGCGACGGCGAGGCCACCATCACCGATCTGGTGTTCCCGGCCCCTACCTCCGAGGGCGTCCAGGTGTTCGCCGAGCACGGCTCGGCGAGGCTGGACCGGGTCACTGTGCGTCAGGTGGGTTCGTATCGGGAGTGACCCCACCACGAGCGCCGGGCACCCCGTGAGAAGGGGTGCCCGGGTGGTCGCTCAGTGCGGTCGCTGTACGAACTCGACCAGAGCGGCGGTCAGTTCGGCGGCCGCGTCCTCCTGGACGAGGTGGCCCGCGCCGCTGATCGGCTCCAGCCGTGCGCCCGGGATGCGGGCGGCGAGTTCGTTGCCCTTGGCGGCGGGAATCCAGGTGTCGTCCTGGCCCCAGCAGATCAGCGTCGGGAGGTCCAACTCGCCGTACCGATCCTGGATTTCGTCGGTGTAGCACTGGTCGGCCTGGGCGATCTGCCGGTAGAAGGCAGGCTGGCCCAGCTCGCCGAGCCAGGGCTGCACGAGCCGGTCGAGTACCGCCGGGTGGAGGCCGGGGCCGCTGGCCGAGCTGACGTACTCGCGCACCAACGCGTGGTGCAGGGCGGGCGGCAGCTGCTCGAAGACCTTGGAGTGCTGGCCGACGAGCCGGAAGAACGGGGAACCCCAAGGGGCCAGCGCGACCGGGTCGACCAGCGCGAGGGCGCGGTAGCGAGCCTCGTGCAGCAGATGGGCCCGCAGGGCGACGGCACCGCCGAAGTCGTGGGCGACCACGGTCGGTTCGTCGAGACCCCAGTGCGCCAGCAGCTCGGTGAAGACCTTGCCCTGCGCGGCCAGGGAGACGTCCTGGCCGTCCGCCATCTCCGAGGTGCCGTAGCCGGGCATGTCCCATACGAACACCTGGTGGTGGCGGGCGAGCGCCCGGGCGACCGCGCGCCACACGTACGACGAGAAGGGCGTGCCGTGCAGGAGCACGACCGGGTCCTGGCCGGGGTCGCCGAGGCTGTCCCAGCGGACGTCGCCCGAGGTACTGCGGAACGTCTCGGACAGATGCCATTCACTCACGGGCGCTGTTCCTCTCAGTCGCGTGCACGGTCGGGCCGGGGGATCGCACCGGGTGGGGCCGCAGGGCGTCGCCAGGGCACCGGCCACTTCGCCGATACGACCACCGACCCGGTGAATCTATTCCGTCACGGCACTAGAGATAGGGCCGGGTGATCAGCTCGATGGCGTGTCCGGCGGGGTCCTTGAAGTACACACCCCGGCCGCCGTGCTCGTGGTTGATCTCGCCGGGCCGCCGCATCTGCGGGTCGGCCCAGTGCACGACCCCGCCGTCCCGGAGCCGCTGACAGGCCCGGTCGAACAGGTCGTCGTCGAGGAGGAACGCGTAGTGCTGCATCTGGATCTCGACCGGCGGCTCGGCGAACTGGAGCAGCACGCCGTCGCTGAGCTGGATGTTGACGAACGGCCCCCAGGACGGCGCCTCGGGCACCTCCAGCAACTCCCGGAAGAAACGGGCCGATTGCTCACGGTCCTTGGCGGCGATGATGGTGTGGTTGAACGTAGCGGGCATAGGGCTGACTGACCTCACGGTGGACTCGGACTCGGACGCGTGGTGACGCACGAGTGCCGGAGGCCCACGGGCCCGACTCCGCGGCGCCCTCAGCCGTCCACCGGCTGACCGTCCTGTGCGTGGCTCGACGCCGATCCGGTGTTCACGCGGGGAACGTTACCGGCCCGGTCGGCACTCGGCCAGACCCATCCGCCCCGGTCGGCTCAGAAGTCGCCACGCTCACGGCCGACTTGCTCGGCGGAGTCCGACCGGTACGGGCGTCGCGCGACGAAGACGAACTCTCTTCCTGGTCGGTCGGGTGCGTCGAGGACGCGGTCCACCGTGTAGCCGTGCGCGGCCAGGTCCCGCTCGACCTCCTCGCGCTCCCGGAAACGCAAGGTGGAATCCGATGTGAGCACTTGTCCGTCCGCCGCGAACGCGTAGGTCCCGCGGAAGGTCACCAGAGGCAGGCTCACGTCGACCAGTTCGAGCCAGCTCTCGACAGGGCCGACGCCCGGGACGTCCACCACATGGTGGGAATGCTCGCGGGTCCACTCCTCCCAGGCGCGCCGGGCCGGATCGCGGGTCTCGAAGACCAGCCGCCCGCCGGGCCGCAACGCCGCGTAGGCGCCCCGCAGCGTCTGCCGCCACATCGACGGATCGACGATGGCCTGGGCGACGTTCGCCGTCATCGTCACGAGGTCCACCCGCAACGGTGGGAGGTCCGTCGCATCACCGTGAATCCAGCGCACTCGCTCACCGCCCGGTTTGGTCCGAGCGACGTCGACGGACGCCAGCGAGGGATCGACCCCGACGACCTCGATCCCGCGCTCGGCCAGGAGCAGTGCGAACACCCCGGTGCCGCAGCCGATGTCCAGCACTCGACGCGCATGGAACTCATCCGCCAGGTGCAGGTAGGCATCGAGATCGCTGCGGTCGGGGTCGAGCGGATCGTAGAGTGCGGCGAGTCGTGCGTCCTCGGAGCATTCGTCAGCCAAATGCCCGAACGTAGGCGGGGGCGGCTTCAAACAGCCACCGAATTCCGTCAGTCGACCCGCCTCACTCAGCAGCTCGCGCTCACTGCCCTACTCGCCCGTCGACCCGCTCACGCAGCAGATCGGCGTGCCCGCAGTGACGGGCGTACTCCTCGATCCGGTGCACCAACAGCTCCCGGACCGCGATTTTCTCCTTGCCCACACGCAGCCCCAGGTCGGCGTACTCGGCCAAGGCGGCGTCGGTCGCGGCCTGCTCACGCTCCAGGTCGCGGAACGCGGCGTCGACCACGGGCTGTTCGCCGACGGCGCCGTCGAAGTCCGCGTCCCGCGCGCCGTACAGCTTCGGCAGCGGGTCGCCCTCGTTGATCCAGTTCCGCCAGTCCCGTTCCGCCCGGGCGAGGTGCCGGACCAGCCCGAGCAGCGACATCGTCGACGGCGGAACCGACCGGAGGGCCAGTTGCGCCGGGTCGAGACCCTCGCACTTCATCCGCAGGGTCAGCCGGTAGTGCGTCAGATAGTCCTGGAGTGTCGCCAACTCGCCGTCCGGGCTGGGACCTTCGGTGTGGCGCGGGTCGTCGTCCGGGTCGGCCCACATGTCGGGGTAGACGGTTGCCTCGGTCCATCGCGCGCGCTGCTCGGTCATGCGGTGCATGCTCGCCGGACACCGCCCGATGCCGCCACTGAGTTTTCGGGAGGCAGACCACATGGCCCCGGACATATCGCCGGCAATCGTCGGTACGCGATCAAGGGAGCCTTCGACGCGAGGAAGCGACGCGGTGAAGCGACGCAACAACGATGCGGCTGGCGTCGCCCGACCCGACCGTGTTCACTCGGTGACAGTCGAGGGATTGGGGCAGGGTGATGGCCGACCGACCCCCACCCACGCGTACGCGACCGCGCCCGGAGCGAACGACCACGGTCGCGGCAGCCCCACGCCCGGGCCTGCGTGGCCGACTTGGTGACGCCCTCTTCCGCGGAGTAGCGGGCCCCGACGGTCCCGAGAGCCGACGCCGCGTCCACGGCACCCCCGGCCCCCGCTGGTTCGCACCGGACCGCCCGATCCGTGTCGTCCACGGTGACGCGTCCATGTTCCCCGGCGGCCTCGCCGCGCTGCTCCTCCAGTCCCTGCACCCCCTGGCGATGACGGCGGTGGCCGACCACTCCGACTACCGCAACGACCCCTGGGGCCGCCTCGCCCGCACGAGCACGTTCCTCGCGTACACCACCTACGGCGCGGCGGACGACGCCCAGCGAGCCGTCGACCGCGTACGAGCGGTGCACGAGAACATCCGGGGCCGCACGGCGGACGGCGAGCCGTACCACGCGGCCGACCCGCACCTGCTGGCCTGGGTGCACAGCGCGGAGGCGTACTGCTTCCTCACCGCCCACCAGCGTTACGGCAAACGGCCGTTGACCGCGGCGGGCCGCGACGCCTACGTGTCCGACATGGCCACGGTCGCCACCGCGCTCGGCATCGAGAACCCCCCGACGACACTCGCGCAGCTCCATGAACGCCTCGACTCCTACCGCCCCGAGCTGCGCATCACCCCCCAGACCCGGGAGGCGGTGCGCTACGTCCTGCTGCGCCCGCCCCTGCCCCCGCCGGTCCTCCCGCCGTACCTCGTCCTCGGCGCGGCCGCCGTGTCCCTGCTCCCCGACTGGTCCCGCGCACAGCTGGGCCTCCCGGTGCTGCCCCGCGTCGAACGCTGGTGCGCGGTCCCGGCCGGAGCAGCGGTGACGGCCCTGATCAGATGGCTCATGCCATCACCACCGTCCCTCCGGGCCTGAGCAGCCGCTCCTGACCACGGCGGCGTTGTCAGTCTGGTCGGCACCCGCATACAGTTCCGGACCCGGCACCGCCATCACGCCCCCGACCACTTCCTGGTGGAGAGCGTGGACGGCCGCACGGCCCGCTTCGACGCCGACCGCCAGGGCCGACGACCGTGGGCCCTGTGGGCACCCCCGGAGGGCCCGGCCCAGGACGTGGTCCTCACCGACGCGGACACTCCCACGGGAGTCCGCGCGTACGCCGCCGACGGCAGCCTCCTGTGGGAGCAGGACGGCCATCACTCTCCCCGCCACCCGAGGACGGAGCGCCCCCGACGCGTCACGCCCTCCGGCGGCACAGCCCTGCCGCCCGCCTTCTGGTACCTCCTGCGCACCCGCGACCCCTCCGGCTCCCGCGCCCTGCGCACGCTACGACGAGAGACCGCCGACACCCTCCTGACGACCGCCCGCACCGACCCCGCCACCCTGCGCACCACCGTGGCCCGAGAACTGCCCGAGATAACCGCACCCCCACTGGCCGAAGCGGAGGCCGCGATCGCCGAACGAGCCGCCCGAGTGGAGGACCGCCGACTCGAACTGCACCGCTGAGCGACCCGGCCGGTCTAGGTACGCGGTTCTCGGCACGGATTCCCCAGATCCCCATGGAGCACGGGCCTCCCCGGCTCGGCCGGGCGAACCCGCAGGCTAGGCGGACCGCTCCCCGTGGGCGAGTGACGTGACGTACTCCCACAGCTCCTCCCGGACCTCCTCGGGGTCGGGGTCGGCGCCGATCGGGTACGTGGTGGGGCGCGGGCGGCGGTCGTGCCAGAAGAGGCCGTCGCTGTCGGTGGCCTCGGGGGCCGTGCCGAGCCAGACGATCGTGTCGGCGCCCTGCTCGGGGGTGCGGATGATCGGCCACGTCACCGTACGGAAGACGGGCATCCACTGCCGTACGCCCTTGGTGTCGGCCCACCCCGGATGCATGGCATGCACATGCACCCCCTGCTCCCGCAGCCGCTCCGCCCACTGCTCGGTGACCACGAGCTGCGCCCGCTTGGTCCGGGCGTAGAACTTCTTCGGGCTGTACGGCGTCTCCTCGGACTCCGGATCACCGACAGGGAGCTGCTGGCTGTACTGCCCGCCCGAGGTCACGTTGATCACGACCGAGGGCGCCGAACGCGCGAGCAGCGGCGTCAGTTCCTCGATCAGCACCCACGGCGCCAGCACATGCGTGGCGAACGTCAGCTCCACCCCGTCCACGCTGTACTGCCGCTCGTCCGGCATCACCCCGGCGTTGTTCACCAGCACGTCCAGCCGGTCCTCCTGCTCCAGGAAGCGCGTGGTGAAGTCCCGCAGCGCGGCCCGGCTGCTGACGTCGCACACCACCGGCCGCACGTCCACATCACCACCGGCCTGCTCCCGGGCGAGCGCGGCGGCCTCCTCGGCGCGTTTCTCGTCACGGCCCAGTACCCGTACCGACGCGCCCAGCCTGGCGAAGCCGACAGCGGCCGCCAGGCCGACGCCCGACCCCGCGCCGGTGACCAGGACGACCTTGCCGTCCATCCGCTCGGGGCCGTCGGGCCAGCCGGGCAGTACCCGCCGCAGGAGCAGTCCGGGCCAGCCGTAGCCGAGGACGACGGTGCGGTCCAGAGCGGTGTCGATCAGAGAGGTGACACTCATGGAGTCCGCAGTACCCACACCGGCCGGACCCACACAGCCAGGCGCCCCTCACCCCGCGAACGGGGGAGGGGCGCCGAGCGGGGCCGGGTCAGGCTTTGTGCTGCATGCTGCGGCGGGCGGGGTTGCCCTGGTCCTCGGCCTTGGGGTCCATCTCATCGGCCTTGGCGCGCACGCCCTCGGCGATCCGCGCGCCGATCTTGGGGTCGATGTTGGACCAGTACTGGAAGGCGCGCTCCAGAACGGGCTCGGTCACACCGTTGAGGAGGTGGCCGACCACGTTGTCCACGAGCCGGTCGCGGGCGTCGTCGTCCAGGACCTCGCGGACGAGGGTGCCGGCCTGCCCCCAGTCGTCGTCCTCCGCATGGGAGACGTAGGCGGTCCGGGTGATGTCACCGTCGGTGTGCCAGGTCGGCGGGGTGCCGTACTCGGCGGTGTCGGCGGCGGGGCCGCCCTTGGAATTCGGGGCGTACACCGGGTCGCTGGTCTTGCGGTAGGCCATCGCGCCGTCCTTGGAGTACGTGTGGACGTCGGTGATGGGCGCGTTGACCGGGAGCTGGGCGTAGTTCGTGCCGATGCGGTGGCGGTGCGCGTCGGCGTACGAGAAGAGCCGCGCCAGCAGCATCCGGTCGGGGCTCGGCCCGATGCCGGGCACGAAGTTGTTCGGCTGGAACGCGAGCTGCTCGATCTCGGCGTGGTTGTCCGTCGGATTCCGGTCCAGCGTCATCTTGCCGACCTCGATCAACGGGTAGTCGCTGTGCGGCCACACCTTGGTGAGATCGAAGGGGTTGAAGCGGTACCCGGCGGCGTCCTCGTACGGCATGACCTGCACATACAGGGTCCAGCTCGGGTGCTCCCCGTCCCGGATGTGCTCGAACAGATCACGGGTGTGGTAATCGGTGTCCACGGCCGCCATCTGGTCGGCCTCGTCCTGGGTGAAGAACTCGATGCCCTGGTCGGTCTTGAAGTGGTACTTGACCCAGAACTCCTCACCGGCCTCGTTGATCCACATGTACGTGTGCGAGGTGTAGCCGTTCATGTGCCGCCAGGTACGCGGCACGCCCCGGTCGCCCATCAGCCAGGTCACCTGGTGGGCCGACTCGGGGGAGAGGGTCCAGAAGTCCCACTGCATGTCATGGTCACGCAGGTTGTTGTCGGCGCGGCGCTTCTGGGAGCGGATGAAGTGCTGGAACTTCATCGGGTCCTTGACGAAGAACACCGGCGTGTTGTTGCCGACCATGTCGTAGTTGCCTTCGCTGGTGTAGAACTTCACCGCGAAGCCGCGCGGGTCACGCCAGGTGTCCGGGCTCCCGCGCTCCCCGGCGACGGTGGAGAACCGGGCGACCAGATCGGTACGCGTACCCGGCTGGAAGACGGCCGCCTTCGTGTACGGGGTGACATCCCCCGTCACCTCGAAGTGCCCGAACGCCCCGCTGCCCTTGGCATGCGGCTGCCGCTCGGGAATGCGCTCCCGGTTGAACTGGGCCATCTGCTCGATCAGGTAGGCGTCCTGGAGCAGGATGGGTCCGGCGGGGCCGACGGTGAGCGAATGCTCGTCGCTCTCGACCGGCGCGCCGGAGTCTGTCGTGGTGTGCGGGGTCTCGGTCATACCTGCTCGCTGATCCTCTCCACTCCGCCGGGCACGGCGCTCACCGCCCGCCCTCGCGCGACCCGCGGACACACGGGCTCAGAGCTACCGGGTGACCGGGGGCGCGGTCGGCAAACATGCGCGGGGGCGGGATGACCTGAGTGGGGGAGTAGAAGGGGCGGGTCGGCGCCGCCTCCTCCCCATAAATCTTGATTCTGGCCGTCGACAGCGTCTGGTGCCGGTGACGGTGGTCATAGGGGCTACGTCACGTCCTACCGTGGATCGTAGGAGGGGCCCCGCTCTGAGCAGCACCGCAAGCATGCAATCCGGGCATTTCGGGCATTTCTTCGTATTGGGGTAGTAGGTCACATGGTTGCGCGGGCGTTTGCCCGCCTTTAATCATGTTTATCGCTGCCAGAGCGGCGGGCCGGACCGGGTGTTGATTCCCGGGTCTACCCCGTTCCTCGTCCCCCCGGCGGCCGCGGGGCCTCGCCCCGGCGCCCTACAGGCTCACGACCGAACCTGGCCTGTGCCTCAACGACGTCTGATGGAGAGACCCTCTTGACCGCGATTTCTGTTTCCCGCCGTGCCCGCCTGCGCAACCTGACCCTGGCCGGCCTTGCCACCACCGGTGCCGCGGCTGCCGCCGTGACGCTGATGCCGTCGTCGGCGTTCGCCGCCGGCGCGCCGCAGACCACCCACACCGTCGCCGCGGTCTCCCACAGCGCGCACACCGCCCCCAAGGCCGCCTCGGCCGCTTCGGGGAACCTGGACGGCTGGATCAAGCAGTCGCTGGCCATCATGAAGGCCAAGGGCATCCCGGGCAGCTACGACGGCCTGAAGCGCAACATCATGCGCGAGTCCGGCGGCAACCCCAACGCCCAGAACAACTGGGACGTCAACGCGCAGAAGGGCATCCCCTCCAAGGGCCTGCTGCAGGTGATCGACCCGACGTTCAACGCCTACCACGTGGCCGGCACCGCGCACAGCGTGAAGGACCCGGTGGCCAACATCACCGCGGCCGCCAACTACGCCGCGCACCGCTACGGCTCGATCGACAACGTCAACTCCGCGTACTGAGCCGACGCACCCCGCGCATTCCGCCACGTGATCCCCCGACCATGCCCGGTCGGGGGATCACGGCGTTCTCCTCGTAGCCACGACTTAGCTACGACGCTGCACCTACGCACCCGCCGCCGACGCTCCGCCAGGCCCGCGAAAGGCGAGCCGCGCGGGGAAAAACCGTTTGTACGGTGATCATCCCGACGTCTATCGTCAGCCGTCATCGGCGTGTAGCTCAGCAGGAGAGCACCGGGCTCTGGACCCGGAGGGCGCAGGGGCGGAACCTGCCACGTCGGCTTATGAACGACAACGCTGAGCAGCAGCCACCCCTCGCCGTGTCCTCGGCCTACCCGGAGGCTCAGCTGGCCAGGGCCTTCACGACCGCGCTAACCCACGAGGACGCTGACACACGGCGCCGCGCCGACGTGCGCGGGCAGCGCTGGCGACAGGTTCTCGCGGGTATGACCACAGGCCGACTGTCCATCGGTACGCGTACACCCGTGAACGGCCTTCCCCCCTGGGTGACGCCGGAGGTGGTACGGGGCGGCTTCGCCACCGGCACCGCGAGCGCGGGCGGACCACTCCAGGTCCACGAGACCGAGGCGGCCCGGAACCTCGGGGTGACCGCCGAACGGCGCGCGCTCTTCACGCACTGCCTCACCGAGCCCGGACTCGCCTGGCTGTGGGCCCGGTTGGACAACGGCGACTACGAGATCGGCGTGCCCGAGGAGGCCGCGCTGCTCACCATGGCCTGGCTGGTGCGGCACGGGGAGACGGGAGCGGCACTCAATCTGGTGGCGGAACTGGAGCCGCTCGCCGACCGGTTGAGGTTCCTCCCTCGCCCGGCGACCGGGCCCACCCCGGACGCCACCGCCGCCGTCCACCGGCGCACCGTCTCCGACGCCGTCGGCACCCTGGAGCGGCGGCGGCCCAACCCGGCCGTAGAGGCCCAGCGCGAGGCGCTCGCGGTGTGGCAGCCCTTCAGCGACGAGCTTCTCACACACTGGTTGCGGACGGCACGGGACGGCCGAGTCCTCGAACGCGCCCCGGAGGCCCACTGGTTGGCGCACGGTGAGGCTCTCCTCAACCGGTACCGGCTGCTTGCCGCAGAGCACACCCGCTGCACCAAGCACCGAAACCCCAAGGAGAACCTGGGAATTCTGCGAGGCGCGCTCGAAGAGGTCGTCGCAGGGCGGGAGTTGGACACGCGGCGGCTCGGACTGCTACGGCATGCGGTTGTCTCCATGGTGCGGCGGCGCGGCATACCGGGCTCCACCGCGCACACGGCCCTGCGTCGGCGGCAGAGCGAGCAGGCGGCACTTCCCTCGCACCATGCCCTGGCCCAACTGGTACTGCGCCGACTCGCGTTGCTGCCACAGGAGACGGGCATCAGCGATGTCGCGCCGCTGCTGCGCGCGGTGACCGAGGAAGAGGGGCGCGAGTCCGGCCTGCCCGCCGGTTCGGACATACCGGCCGCGATCTGCCACGCGGTCGAATCCGCGCTGAGCGCCCCGCTCGGCATGCTCGTGGAGCGCGGCGTCGTCCCGTCCGCCGAGGTTCTGGCCGAGCTGGTACCGCAGTTGGTCGCCGCCACCACGGCGCAGGCGTACGGCGACGAGACTCTGCGGGTGCTGATGACCGCGAACTACCGGGCGTTCCGGAACCGCCGCTCGCTGCTCCTGCTCAACCTCGAGCGCCAGGTGCGCGTCGATGAACTGCCCTGGGTACGGGCCGTGTCGGGGCAGCGGTCCGCCGAGGCGGGCACACCGGACGACGAAGGGGCGCTCGGCGTGCTGCGGCAGCTGGGCGAACTGACCGTGCAGGCATTCCCAGGCACGATCCTGCCCAACCCGCTGATCCGCGAGTTCGGCGTACTCGGACGTCAGGGTGATCTGGGCACTCCGTTCGTGGAGGAACTGGCCGCCGACATCTTCATGGGAACGTTCAGCCCGAAGTTCCTCAAGGCGGCGCGGACAGCGGGCGAACTGCTCGGCGGCACGCTGTACGAGCGCTACTACGGCATCGACTACGCGGCGATCCGTGACCTGGCCGTCATCGAGAGCGCTGCGGCCCCGGCCCGCTCCCACGGTGCCCACACCTCTCCCGGCTTCGCACGGCTGTGCGCCGAGCGCGCCGGAACGGCGTCGCGGTCCCGGTCGGTCGCGGCGAACGGCACGGTGATCGAGCAGGCCCAGATCCTGACCGCGCACAACCTGGCGACCCTGGTCCACCGGGTGGGCATCACCCCGCGGCCCGGCTGGGCCGACCTCGCGAGCCGATGCTTCGTGACCGTATGCCGCCTGACCGCACGGGTGCACCACAACCCGCGGCCCCTGGGCACCATCAAGGACGCCGCGTACGCGTGGCGCCAGCTGGTGTTCCACCTGGCCCTGTGCCCGCCGGAGGAGCAGCGCCGGGTCATCGCGGGTCTGGACGAGGAGATGGCCCGCCATCCCGCACACGTCGCGACCCGGCTGACGCCCGCCCTGAACGGCCTGACCCTGATCGCCGAGGGCGGCGCCTTCGGCGATGACGGCACGGCGGACGACGGTCGCGCCCGACGCTTCCTAGGCTGGAGCACCGGCGGGCACTGGATGTAGTGCCGGGTGTCCGTCGGCTCAGTGCGGGAATACCCGTGGCGGACGCTGACGGGGCAGCGTGGTGCGGAACTCCTCGATCACGGAACTCACCTGCCGCATCAGCGATGTCCGTTCCAGCAGCTCCAGGTACAGATTGCGGCGGGCCAGCCCGGGCAGGTCCACACAGAAATACATCGACATCAGCGGGTTGACGAACAACTCGCCGCCCTTGGTTCGCTCGGTGAACCGGACGTCGCCGAAGTCACCCCGCACGGCTGCGGCCACGGACCCGTTCACGATGCTCGGGTGGCTCGGGGTGTGGCGCTGGGCATGCGCCACCGCATCGAGATACAGCGCCCCCTCCCGCGCTGCCCCGAGCAGCGAGAACGCGCCGAGATAGGAGCCGTCCCGGTCCAGGGCGGCCAGGTTCTCCAGCACGAGCGAGTGGTTCACACCGTGGTACGCGTCCACCCCGAAGCCGAGGCAGGCGACCAGTCGGTGAGGAACTTCCTCGAGCCCGCTCACTGCGGCCAGGCTCGCCGTGTCCTCCTCCGGTGTGCCGAGACCGTGCTCGTCACCGCGCATCAGGATGTCGGTCCCACCATCCACCAGCACCACCGCGTCGACACCGCCGAGATACGTGATCAGCGCCCGGTAGGCCGCCCGCAGCGGACCCACCCCGATGCTCGGGAACGCGTACACGCCCTGCGCCATGTCCTGCGTCAGGAGCCACTGGGCGAGGGTCCGCTCGGGGAAGTAGTCGCCGCGGACGGGCGTGTCGGGCCTGACGGCCGCGACATCCTCGTCCACCCACACATCGGGGCTCAGGCCGTACAAATCGGCGTATCGATGGTGATCCTACGTGGACCGTTCTGCTGACAGGAGGCGCCGCGCCAAGTCCCCAACTTCCAAGTACTGTCCGGTGGATGAGGGTGCAGGTGAGCAGCGGCACCGTGCCCGTTTCGTGCTCTACTCGGCGGTCCGCCGTGATCCCGCCCAGTTCAGAGCACGATCGTTCGGCTCTCGGGGGGTCTCAGGAGTCTCGATCGATGGCGATCAGCGGCGGATGCGCAGCGCCAATACCAGGCAAACCATGGTCGCGGCGATGACGAGTGAGGCGGGCAGACGAGCCCATGAGGTGCCCGCGACCGGCGCCTGGGCGGCGAGCAGTACCACGGTGGTCGCGGCGGCGGCCGCCAGTGCGGGTGTCGCCTGCGGGCGGCCGGGCGGGGCGGTGACACCGGCTGTCCACGCATCGGTGACGAGCAGGTAGGCAAGCAGCAAGGCGGCGATGCAGACGATCAGCCAGAGCGGAGGGCCGGTGACCGCGGCGACCGCGATCGCCGCGGCTGGCAGCACGGTCGTCCTGCGGCGGGCCGCGACGGTCCGCCAGTGCATGGAGGTCGAGACGGGGCGAGCGTCGACCATGGGAGAGGCCCACCACGCGGCCGCCGCCCCTCCGACCACCAGCACCCTGACCGGCAGCGGTGCGTGCAGGGCGGCAGGCGGGTCGCAGGCGGCGACGGCCAGGGCCGTTCCGAGCATGCGGTCGGTGAGGCGGGAGGTGAGACGTCCGATGAGCAGGGCGGCTCGGCTGTCGGCCGGGCGCGAGCCTGACCGGGCGGGGGCGGTGGTCATCGGGTCCCCCCGTGGACGCGGGTGCGCAGCAGCGGTGCGAGGGCGACGTCGAGGGTCTCGCCGGGCCGGTGGCCGACGACCGCGATGCCGCGTTCCACCAAGGCGAAGCGCATGGCGTCGCGGTCAGCCCGCCACAGCCGCAGCGCGAGTTCACCTTCGGTGTCGCCGGGTTCCAGGATCGGCTCGCCGGTGGGGATCTCGACCACGACCATCGGGTTGGCCCGTCCGCGCACCTGGTGCAGGATGTCGAAGATCCGCTGGTCGGTCAGCGGCGTGATGACGTACACCAGGGCTCCTTCGGGCAACGCGGGCGGTGGGAGCAGGCTGAGTCCCTCCGTGCGGTACGCGCGGTCCTTGCGGACCTCCAGCACACTCTCGACGATGCGGTAGAAGTACCCCTGGCCGCCGCCCGGTTGCAGCCAGCGGGTCGCTCCACCCACCGACACGACGCCGACCCGGTCGTGGGTGCGCAGGTAGGCCCGGACCAGTCCGGCAGCGGCCCGGAAGGTCTCGTCGAGCGAGGACGCACCGGTGACCGGGTCGACCACATCGGCGAGCACATCCAGCAGCACCACGGTGTCGGCGGTGCGCTCCGCGACGAATTGGTGGACCTGCAGGGTGCCGCGGCGGGTGGTGGCCGGCCAGTGGATCCGCCGCTGCCGTTCGCCGCGCACATACGGGTGCACGCCGGTGACCTCGATGCCCTCGCCGCGCTGCACGGCGGTGTGCTCGCCGAGCCGTTGCGGCAGCCGGACCGGGATGGGCGTGAGGCCGGCGTGCCCGGGCAGCGGAAAGACGGCGATCTCACCGAGTTCGGCCCGGACGGTGCGCCGGTTCAGCCCGCCGCGGTCGTAGACGTCGACGTCGACCGTGCCGAGCGTCCAGCGGCCCCAGCGCTGCGCGGTCAGGACGAGATCGACGCGGTGCGGGCCGACGGCGAGGTGGTCGAGCCGGACCCCGTGGCCGAGGGTGACGCCGGGGTCCAGGCGGCCGGTCTCACCGTCGTAGCACACCGTGATCCGCACCGTCACCTGCTCGCCTTCGAAGCACCGCCGCGGCTCTACCTCGGCCTCGGCCGTCACCCCTTCCGGGCGCGGCCCCCTCGGCAGGGCGAGGGCGAGCAGCACCAGGGGCGCGGCGGCGAGAGCGAGTACCCAGGGGCGCCCGGTGACCAGTGCGGCGGCCAGCGCGACGACAGCCAACGTGCCCAGCCGCAAGCCACGTTCACCAGCGCGCCAGCCGGGCGGAGGCGGCGGCGGGGGTTGGGCGCTCATGTCGCTGCGGCCGTCCAGGGCCCGTTGAACGGCGGCCGCCGCTCTGCGATCCGGCACGGGCTCCGTCATGACGCGATCGGCGTGCGCGGCAAGGTCTGCGGGGCGTGCACGGACTGCACGATCTCGCGCATCACGTCGTCGCCGTCGATCTGCCGGACCCACAGCTCCGGCTTGAGGGTGACGCGGTGCGCGAGGGCAGGTACCGCCACGGACTTGACGTCCTCCGGGGTCACGTAGTCCCGCAGGTCCAGGACGGCACGGGCGCGGGCGAGCTGCACCAGGGCCAGGCCGCCGCGCGGAGAGGCGCCGACCTGGATATGAGGGTGGGCCCGGGTGGCGCGGACCAGCGCGACGACGTACTCCAGCAGATCGTCGTCCACCTCGACGCGTTCGACGGCGGCCCGCATGGCCAGCAGCTCGTCCGGTCCGCTGAGCGTGCGCAGCACAGCCTCGGGCGCCGCCCGATCGATACGCGCGCGCAGCATGCCCGCCTCCTCGGACGCCGCCAGATACCCCATGCGGACCCGCAGCAAGAACCGGTCGAGCTGGGCCTCGGGCAGGCTGTACGTGCCCTCGTACTCGATGGGGTTGGCGGTGGCGACGACCACGAAGGGCTTGGGCAGCGGCCGGGTACTTCCATCGATGGACACCTGGGACTCGGCCATCGCCTCCAGCAGCGCGGCCTGCGTCTTGGGCGGGGTGCGGTTGATCTCATCGGCGAGCAGCAGGTGGGTGAAGACCGGTCCTGGCCGGAAGACCATGTCGGCGGTCCGTTGGTCGTAGAACGGGGCTCCGGTGACGTCGGAGGGCAGCAGGTCGGGGGTGAACTGGATGCGGCGGAAGTCCAGGCCGAGAACGGTGGCGAAGGAGCGTGCCAGCAGCGTCTTCCCGAGTCCCGGCAGATCCTCGATGAGGACGTGGCCACCGGCGAGGATGCCGAGCATCACCAGCGCCAGCGGTTCCGTCTTGCCGACGACGGCAGTGCGGATCTCATCGAGCACGGCCGCGGCCCTTTCGCCCGCCTGGCGGGGAGTCAGGGTGTCGTGATCAGGGGTGGGTGTTGGGCTGGTCACGGTCGGTTCCTCACGGGGCGGGGTCGGGACGCACGGGCTGCGGGGTCGGCCGCAGCGCCACCGGTCACAGGGCTTCCAGGCGGTCGAGCAGGGAGCGCAGGACGGGCTGGGGGAGAGCGGGCTGCGGAGCGGTCGCCTCGGGATCGATCCACGGCCACAGCTCGGCGCCGACCAGTGCCCGGGCCCGCAGCGGGTTCCGGTACATCGCCACGCCGTGCCGTTCGGCCAACCGGGCGGCGAACAGCCGCTGCAACTGCGGCCGCATGACGGCGTCGAACTGCGCCTCGCCGTCATCCGCGAGGGTGTCGGGCACGATGCGCCGCCATCCGCCGAGGGCCGGGGCCCGGCTGTCCAGCAGGCGCACCGGTTTGCGATCGCCGCTGTCTCGGGCGCCGCCGCCCGCGGCATAGCGCCCCAGGACCAGTGCGACAACGGTGATGATGGCGAGGCCGGTGGCGGCCGCGGCGGCACCGTCGGCCAGGGCGAGCAGCACTTCGGTCGCGACCGCGGCGGTGCCCAGTACGGCCAGCGAATGGCGTACCGAACCAGGCTTCTCTAGAACGGAGTTGACGATGGCCCGTATCCGGGCGGGCGGCGCCTTCATGAGGTACCCGTCACGGCGTCGGATTCAGCCGTCCGCGAGCGCAGGCCGTCGGCGATCTCGGCGAGCGCGGCCGCGGCCCGGTCGCGGTGACCGCCGTCCATCGGATGCGTGGAGTAGCGGGCCTCGCGGAACAGAGCGGTGAGCGCGGCGGCGGCCGCCCCCGTGGGCAGGCCCCCGGCGACGGCCCGCTCCAGCAGGTCCTGCGCGCTGTCCGAGGCACGCCGGGTCACGCCGGATTCGGCGAGCGACTCCTCCATGGCGGCATAGCAAGCGATGACGGCCGCGCGCGCGTCGGTTCCGTCCAGGAGGGCACGGCGCCCGGAGTCCACGGCCTGGGCCAGGCGTTCCTGCTCGTCGTCGAGCGTCGCGTACGTCGCCGGGGCCCCGGACGCCGACGGCCGGGTCAGATACCGCCACAGACGCAGCCCGGCGATCATGACGACCACGACTAGCAGGGCGATGCCGAGACCGAGCAGGATACGCGGCAGCCCGAAGTCCGTGCTGTGGTCAGCGTGCCCGGCGTGCCCGGCATGCTGTGCGGGTGTCGTGGTGGGCAGCGGTTCCTGTCGCGGGCTGGGCAGTGGTGACGACTCATGGCCGCCCTCGTCGCTGCTGCCGGACGAACCGAACTGGTGCAGGACCATGACCAGCAGGGGCACGCCCAGCGTCGCGGCCAGCAGGACACGGCTTACGCCGTCAGCCAACCGCTGCTCCACCGGGTTGAGTTCCCGAGCGACGCCTACCTGCTCCTTGTACTTTTCGCGCAGCGCCACGCCGCCAAGCAGTGACAACAGGGCGAGGCCGACCACGAGGACGGGATTGCCGCCAAGCGGCCTGCGGCCCTTGGCCAACAGGCCCGTGTCGGGGTGCAGCAGCAGTGCGCCCAGGGCCGCTCCGCCCACCACCAACACCGTCAACGCGGCCTGTGCGCCGACGACCGTACGCCGCCGCCCGCCCGCCGTACACTCCCGCCCCACCGCCACACCCCCCTGTGATCGGCAGCTTTGCATACTGGTCAACGGCGTGTCAGCAAGGAGGAGCGAATCCAGCGCTGGTGCATGCCGCCGGGCGTGCCTGTGCCGGGTGCTCACCCGGATTGGGGCCGAAGGGGCAGGAGGAGGGTGCCGGCCCGTTTGAATGTGCGGATGACCGGGGCGGTTTCCATGGTGCGGATCGCGTCGAGGGAGGCAATCCGTTCGGTGAGGTAGCGGGAAAGGTCTTGTGTGTCACGGCAGTTGACGGTGGCGAGGAGGTTGGTCGGCCCGGTGGTCATGGCGACCAGTGAGGCTTCGGGGTGCTTCGCCATCGCGGCCCCGACGGTGGTGAGCTGGGAAGGCTGGACGGTCATCCAGAGCCGGGCCTCGGTGTGGAAGCCCAGGGCGGCCGAGGGGATGTCCACGAGGAAGCTCAGGACGCCGGTGCGGCGCAGGGCTGCGATACGGCGCCGGACGGTGGAGTCCGACCAGCCGGTGGCGGCAGCGAGCTCGGCGTGGCTCGCCCGCCCGTCCCGGGCCAGAGCAGTGAGGAGGTTGTGGTCGCCGTCACCCAGTTCCCCCGGTGAGTCGTCGCTCGGTGGCGGGGTGAGGAGGGCGGCCTGCTCGGGGGTGAGGCTTGCGGGGCCGGTCCAATGATGGGGCAGGACGTAGTGGTCGAGCAGTAGATGAGCCGAGACCGCGGTGACGCGGGCGGTACGCGGCAGTTGGTGCAGCAGCGACGCATCGTTCTCGTCGTTGGAGCGGGTCTGCGTACTGAACGAGATCTCTGTACCGCCGGAAAGCAGGTGCACGAACGACGTGTCGGTGCGCTTGGCCAGAGCCGTGGCAATGGCGCCGGCCGCGTCCGGCGTGCAGCGCAGCCGAATGGTCCAGGCGCTGTAACCGAGCCGGGCTCCGTTGAACGTGCCGATCACGCGCAGGACGCCCGTGGTGCGCAGCCGCCGGTAGCGGCGGGCGGCGGTGTTCTCGGAGACGCCGAGGGCCTGGCCGATCGTGCGGAACGAGGCCCGGCCATCGATCTGCAGGGCGTGCACCAGCCCCCGGTCGACCTCATCAAGCGTGACAGCATCCGTCTCCATGAGGGATGAGCATGCCGGAATCCGGCATCTTTGGAGCGGAAGTTGGTGGCTGCGGTGCTCCATCGCTCAATCTGCGTCACAGCCCACCGGCCACCCCAGAGCGAAAAGGACTCCTGCGATGGACACGGCGCAGCGCACCATCCTCGTCACCGGCGCGACGGGCAACGTCGGCCGCCAAGTCACCTGCCAGCTGCTGACGACCGACGTCCGTGTCCGGGCCCTGACCCGGAGCCCGGCTGCAGCCGACCTGCCGGACCGCGTCGAAGTCCGGCAGGGTGACCTGTTTGTCCCGCGTGACCTGGAAGAAGCCGTGAGGGGGACCGATGCGGTCTTCCTGATGTGGCCCTTCCACACCGCTGATCGCGCTCCCGCCGTTGTCGACGCACTCGCGCCGCACACGAAGCGGGTCGTCCTTCTCTCCTCCGGAGCTGTCCGGGACGGGCTCACTCACGGCCAGCAGCCGCACCCGGTGGGCCGGTGTCACCGGGCGGTCGAGCAGCTGATCGAATACTCCGGTCTGCGCTGGACCCACCTGCGGCCCAGCACGTTCGCGGCCAACACCCTGTGGTGGGCCGACCAGATCCGCTCCGGCGATGCAGTACGCGGCGCCTACGGTGCGGTGCCCATGGCTCCCCTCCACGAGGCCGACATCGCAGCCGTCGCCGTACGTGCCCTGACCGAGGAGGGCCACGACAAAGCCGCGTACACATTGACCGGACCCGACGTCCTGACCCAGGCCGAACAGGTGCACATCATCGGCGAGGCACTCGGCCGACCCCTCCGATGGGAGGAACTGTCACGGGAAGCCGCCCGGCGGCGGCTGCTCGCCGACGACGCCTTCCCTGACTCCTTCGTGAAAGTCCTCCTGGACACGTTCGCGGAGATGCTCGACGCACCACGCCCGGTGACGACCACCACGGTCGAGGAGGTCACAGGCATCCCGGCCCGGACCCTGCGCCAGTGGGCCGTCGACCACGCCGCCGACTTCCGCCGACACCCCTGAGCACATGACGCCGAAGGCCCGAACCATGAGACGGTCACAGCCCTCGTCTTTCCTGGTGGGAGGCAGCGGAGCATGCGAGATCCGAAATCGTGAGGGGTTGTCCCCCAACAAGCGGTGTGAGTACGCCGAGGTGGTTCTCGATCTTCTGGGCTGCGGTTAGGCGCAGGTTTTCCCGGAATGCGTGTGTGATGATCTGGATGCCGCAGGGCGGTGCGTCGCTGGTTCCGGTGGGGACGGTGACGGCGGGGACGCCGACGAAGCTGGTCGCCGTGCACGGGCGCGTGCCGTCGGTGACCCGTTCCCGTCCCGCTTCGTTGCGTGATTCCAGTCCCGGTTCGAGGGGCGGCTCGGTGAACACCGGCCCGAGCAGCAGCGGGTAGTTGCCGAGGAACTGGGCCCAGGAGCGGCGGATGCCGAGCCAGGTCCCCATCAGCCGGGTGAGTTCTGCGGCGCTGGCGGGCGGAGTTTTCTCCATCGCCATCTGTATGTAGCGGCTTGCGCCGTCGCCGAGCAGGGTCCGTACCGCCGGCCAAGTCGGGGCGAACTCGGTCATGGTGATGCGGCCGTACGCCTGGAGTGCCTCGTCCAGCCACGGGACGTCCGCCACCTCCTGCACGTCGTACCCCGCCTCGCGCAGCGCGTCCGCCGCCGCCGCGACGGCCCCGCGGACCGTGGGATGCACCCCGCGGCCGCCGGGGTCGGCGACCACCGCGACCCTGACCGGCCCGGGCAGCGGTTCCCCGTACAAGGGGACGGGTACGGCCCGCAGGTCCCTCGGGTCGGTCCCGGCCAGTGCCTCGTAGGCCAGCCGCAGGTCGGCGACCGTACGGGCCAGGGGCCCGTCGGTGACCAGCATCTGCGAGGCCGGTCCCGGGTCGTCCGGGCCCAGGACGCGGTGGTCGGCGGGGAACCTTCCGGTGGTCGGTTTCAGCCCGGTCACGCCGCAGAACGCGGCCGGGATCCGTACGATCCGCCGGAGTCGTTGCCCAGTCCGAGGGCGGCCATGCCGGTGGCGACGGCCACCGCGTCACCGCCGCTGCTGCCGCCCGGGGTCCGGCTGGGGTCCCACGGGTTGGCGGTGTCGCCGAACAGTTCGCTGCGAGTGTGCATCCCGGCCAGGACCAGGGTGGGCATGTTGCTGTGGCCGACCGGGACGGCTCCGGCCGCGCGCAGCCGGGCCACCGGGGGGAGCGTCGGCCGGAGCCACCAGGTCACCAAAGCGTGCCAGCCCGAGCGTGGTCGGCACCCCTGCGACCGCGGTGGTCTCCTTCACCGTGAACGGCACACCGGCCAGCGGCCCGGGATCGTCGCCCGCTGCCCGCTGCCCGCTGCCCGCCGCCGGTCCAGGTACGCCGCGGCCTCGCGGGCCCGCTCAGCCATCAGCTGCGTGATGGCGTTGACGCGCGGGTTGATTCCGGCGATGCGTTCCAGGTGGCTGTCGACCAGTTCGAGCGCCGACACCTCTCCGCCCCGCACCGCCGCCGCCTGCGCGGCAGCCGTCATCGCCCACAGGGCGCCCTGCCTGCTCATCGCATATCCCCCTCGGCATGCCGACGTGCTGGAGCCGGAGCCCCGACCCCATTCCGATACGATCGTATCGGAACCGGAACCGGGACAGGGAGGGTGGGCCCGCATGCCCCAGCAGGTGGACTACGACAGCCGACGCCGCCGGATCGCCGAGGCCGTCTGCCTCCTCGCCGACGAACACGGGCCCCAGGGCGTGAGCATGCGCGACGTCGCCGCCCGCGCGGAGGTCTCCCTGGGCGCCGTCCAGCGCTGCTTCCGCAGCAAGGGGGAGATGCTCCTCTTCGCCGTCGGCCACATCGGCGACCGCATCACCGAACGGGTCCGAGCCCGCCTGGCCGCGAGCCCGGCCCAGTCGCCCGCCACCGCTGTGGGCCACACGGCCGACGAGATCGCCCTGCTCCGCGAAGAACACCGCGCCGAAGCCCGGATCTGGCTCGCGTTCGTCGCCCAGGCCGCGGTCAGCGAACCCCTGGCCGGTCCGCTCAGAACCAGCTACGCGGCCCTGCAGACGATCCTCGCCGACCTCATCACCGAGGTCACCGCCAGCGCCCCGCCCGACGAAGACGCAACGCCGCCTTCCCCGCAGCACGAGGCCCGCACCCTGCTCGCCCTCACCGACGGCCTCACCACCCACGTGCTCATCGGCCACCTGACCACACAGCAAGCCGAGGAGGCCCTCCACGCGCACCTGTCCGCCCTCTGGGAACGCCTCGGCCCCACCCGCCCCCGAAAACCCGCCTAACACCCGGGATCCTGCGTACCGCGCGGACACCGGGGTGCGGGGCGCGGCCGGTGCCGTGCGCAACCATCCCGCGCGTACGACGAGAGCCCCTTCGGCATCGCCCCGGATCCGACGCCCAGCACGGCGGTCCCGACCGTCGGCCCCCCTCCCGCCCGCCAGCCGCCCACTCCCCGGACCCGGCCGCGCCCCTCCCGGGGCCGTCCGTCGGCCGCCCACCTACCTGACCGCCTACCTCCTGCCTCCTGGGGGCCGGGGCGCCGCCTCCCGGCTTGCCCCATGCCCGGCCGGGACTGCCGGGCCTGCCGGGCCTGTCGGGGCTGCTGTCGGGCAGGGGGAGGCGCCTCGGACGAAGGCGCTGGTCAGACGAGGGCGCTGGTCAGACGAAGGCGCTGATCCCGGTCGCGGCCCGCCCGACGATGAGGGAGTTCATGTCACGGGTGCCCTCGTAGGAGTAGAGGGCTTCGGCATCGGCCCAGAAGCGGGCCACCTCGTGGTCCAGCAGGATGCCGTTGCCGCCCAGCAGCTCGCGGGCGTGGGCGACGACTTCCCGGGTCCGGGTGGTGCTGAACATCTTCGCCATGGACGCCTGCTGGTCGGTGAGCGTTCCGGTGTCCTGGAGCTGCGCGGCGCGTACGTTCATGGTCTGGCAGGCGGTGATGTCGGCCAGCATCCGGGCCAGCTGGTCCTGCACCAGCTGGAACGCGGCGATCGGCTTGCCGAACTGCTCACGCTCCAGGGTGTAGGCGCGGGCGGCCTCGTAGGCGCCCATGGCGCAGCCCACCGCGTTCCAGGAGACCCCGAGCCGGGTCGCGCGCAGCACCTTCGCGGTGTCCTTGAAGGAGTTCGCCTCCTGCAGCCGGTCCGCCTCCGGCACCCGTACATCACGCAGCTCGATCTCGGCGTTCTGCACGGCGCGCAGCGAGACCTTGCCCTCGATCCGGTGCGGGGTGAAACCGTCCGCGCCCTGCTGCACGACGAAGCCCTTGACCTCGCCGTCGGCCTCGTCCTTCGCCCAGACGATCACTAGGTCGGCGAAGGTGGCGTTGCCGATCCACTTCTTGCGCCCGTTCAGCACCCAGGTGTCCCCCTCGCGCCGGGCGGTGGTGGTCAGCCCGCGGGAGGTCCCGGAGCCGACACCGGGCTCGGTCAGGGCGAACGCGGCCAGCCGCTCCCAGCGCAGCATCTCCGGTATCCACCGCTCCTTCTGCTCCTCGGAGCCGCACTCCATGACCGAGGCGATACCGAGACCGGAGTGCACCCCGTGGAACGTGGCGAACGAGGGGTCGACACGGGAGAGCTCCATGCTCACCAGCCCGGCCACCAGCGCGCCCCGCCCGGGCGCGCCGTACCCCGTGAACTGCAGCCCCGCGATCCCGAGCCCGGGCAACTGCGGGATCAGCTCGTGCGGAAACGCGCCCCGCTCCCAGTAGTCGTCCGCGATCGGGGCGAGATTCTTGCCCGCCCACTCCCGCACCGACGCCAGCAGCTTCTGGTCCTCGGGCCCGACCGTCTCACGCACATGGTAGAAATCGGCCTCCACGGCCGCCGGATCCGCCTCATGAACCGTCACGGCCGGCCACTCCCGCTCCCGACCCTGCCCGGCATGCTCACGCTCCTGCTGTCCGCTCATGACGACCCCTCTCCTCCTCAACTGGCCCACGTACCATCGGCGGTACGACTCCAGACACCTGCCACTCCCGCCCCGCCACCGAGCCGGGCAGCCCCCACAGGGCGCCCCGAACACCGACTCCGGGCACTGGACACCCGCGACACCGGACAACCCGAACCAGCCGGTCACGCCCCGGCACCGGCCGAACGAAGTGCCCGCGGCAAGACAAGCGGATCGGATCGAAGCAGGCGTGCTGGTCACCAGTGCCCGCAATGCCGTCCGCATAGGCCATGCCGAAGATCCCGAGTGACAGAGCCCACAGCGCCCCGGACCAGGCAGCCGCACACACGATGGCCGCCCCCCCCCGGCCGCCCATGCCGTGCCATTGCTCCAGCCGGTCATGACAACCACGGCGAACGCACGCCTCAACCACAAAACCGGGATACCCGCGACAGCCGGCACCGACAAACAGACCATCCACCGCACCAACGCCGCAGCCCGAGACCGGCTCACCGAACCCGGCCTCCCCACCTGACCACGACGGCAACACCGGTCAGCCACCAGCCAGCACTACGCCGCCCACACAGGACGCACAACCCCTCACACCGACACACGCGCTTTCACCAACCACCATGCCCAAAACGCATAACCAGACCTTCTACGATGACCCCATGAAGATGACGCTCGGCGAACGCGTACGAGCAGCCACAGCCGCCCTCATGCAAATCACCGGCGAATCCCAAGCAGACCTCGCCACCGCCCTCGGCATCAGCCAGACCCAGATCAGCCGCCGCCAGTCCGGCAACGCCGCCTGGAGCCTGACCGACTGCGAAGCCCTCGCCACCCACTACGGCATCGACGCCCTCGACCTCCTCGCCGGCCCCACCCGAGCCTGCGACACCCTGGCCCCCCACCGCCGCCGCACCGCCACCCGCACCCCCGCGCCCGCCCAGGAAACACCACGATGACCGACTACAACGCCATCGACGCCCTCCTCGCCGACGCCCGCACCCCCCCAGACCTCCCCCCCCGCCGAACAACGCCGCACCCTGCGCCAAGCCCTCAACCTCACCCGCACCCAAGTCGCCCAAGCCCTGGGCGTAAGCCCCTCCACCGTCGGCGGCTGGGAAACAGGACGCGACCCCAGCGGCGAAACCCGCGAAAAATACGCCTACTTCCTCAACGCCGCCCAGCAAAAACTCCGCACCCAGAACGAAACACCAACCCACCCCGAAACCAGCCCCACCAGCGAGCACACCGCAACACACGAAGACAAACTCCACCCCACCACCCAACCCTGCGTCCTGTGCGGAGCCCCCGCCACCGACGAAGTCGAGGGCTACCCCCAACACCTCCACCCCGAAGACTGCACCCACCCCACCCCACCCCAGCCCGAAGCCCTCACGCCCCAACACGAAGCCACCCCCACGCCCCAGCCCCACCCCCCCCGCGCACCCCTGAACCCCACCAGAAACCCGCCCCCCGCCGCCGCGCCCCGCACCCCCACCCCCGCACCCCCAACCTCATCACCCGAGCCGTCCAGAACGCCCTCGACACCCACGCCGGCGACCTGACCGCAGCCACCGCCGAACTCCAACGCCGCGCCATCCCCTGTGTCGCCTCTGCGAAGCTGCGTTCAGCTAGGGCAGTGCAGGACTGCTGAGCTGCAGAGATGCAGATTTTGAGAGAACGAGCCTTGTGGCCCGTCGTGGCCCCGGGTAGAGAAGTTGACCGCTTGACCTGCGGGGATGCAAAAAATGAGAGTGATTGCAGTTCTGTTGATGCAACCTATAGATGGCAGTAACTACTGGGTCGATGACGATCGTAGTGGGCTGCCGAGGGCTGTTGGAGATGCGTGTAGTTGGTAGGTTCCGCTCGGCGCGCTGAAGCTTGCGGCGGTTGTCTGCCTGATGCGTAAGGGTGTTGCATGCCTGGACGCCCGGTAGTGCTGTCGGATCTGCCTTCTAGGCTCTCGGCATGACAATGACACCGGATGATCTTGAGCAGCGGAAGGGCACCCTGGAGCTCCTCAACGGCGAGATGGCTTCGCGGCTCACGAGACAATCGGAGTCGTTGGCGAAGATCGACACCAAGACAGTGTTCCTGGTCGGGTTCGCAGCTACCGCTGCCCAGTTCCTGGCGACGCATCAGCACCACCAGGGCCTCGCCTACCTTGCTTTCGTCTTCTATGCCGTGACCCTGCTCGCCGGAGTGTTGTCGATCCGGGTGTCCGGGTACGAAGACCTGGAACCCAAGCGGATGGTCCAGGACAACGTCAATTCGCCGGAGAGCCGGGTACTTGCCGCGATGGTGGCGACCAGGGTGACGATCTTTGAGGACAACAGAAAACGTCACGACCGCAAGGCGCGGTACTGGACCGTCAGTCGCTGGTCGCTGGTCGCTGGTCGCTGGTCGCTGGTCGTGGGACTGGGCCTGTCGACTGTCGCACTGCTCTTGCAGAATCAAGACCATGAGCAACGAACAGAACCAGCCCGCCAGCCAGCCTCCTGCAGCGCCGCCCCCGCCGCCCCCTGCTCCGGCGCCGCAGCAGGACTTCGTCGCGGCCTTCACTAACCAGGCGATGATCGACACCGAGAAGAAGAGCGATACCGGTCCTACGGCTAATGCGGCACAAGGGCCACAGAGCGGCACCGAGACCCGCTGAACCAGGTACGCCACACCACGGTCCCGGCCTCCCGTCCTGGAAGGCCGGGACCCATCTCAAGGCCTCATCGTCTGTATGGAGGCTGGCTAGCCTGCCCGTAGAGGTGCTCTGATCACCGGCATGACGGATCTTGCTGCGGAACGTGCCATGGGTGCTACTTTGTCGCCATGCGGAGCTGAGCCGATCCTGACGCCGGAGACAGATCTGTCTCCCCGGTGGCCGGCCGCAGTGGTGGGGATATGCGTGCGGCGCGCAAGCAGGCTCGATCAGTAGTGGGGAACGTGGCACAAGCAGGGGCGCACTCGGCCGCAGGGCAGATGACCGGATACCTCTATCAGTGCGAACTGGCTCTGCTGGAACTCGCAGAACGGGTCTGGAGTGACCCCACGGTCGAGGTGCGGATGGAACTCCTCGACGACATCGAGTTCCTGGACCCCGACACGCACACGCCGCGGGAGCTGCTGCAGTCCAAACATCGCGAGGCGGCCGGTCCCCTGAGCGAGACGGGCAAGGACTTCTGGCGATCAGTCGCGTCGTGGATCGACGCCTTGAAGGCACTGGCCGAGCCCTCGGCTGCAGCGCTGCCTCTGCTGAGGCTGGTCTCGACCCAGGTTGCGCCCGAGGAAACCTTCTTCCTTCTGCTGCGCAACGGACCGGACAGAGATGTACGGGGGGCTCTGGCTCGGATGGAGCGGATCGCCAGCGACGCTGACGGTCCCGTGACCACGGCCAAGGACCGTGGCCTGTTCATGGCCCTGCCCCCGGAACGGCGCTATGAGCTGGTAAACGCCATGGTCATTCATGACGGTGCACCGGTGATGTCAGACCTGAACCCTAGTCTGGCCAAAGAACTGGGGATTACGCCGAGCGACCATGCCGAGGCCGCCCTCGACGCGATCAAGGGGTGGTGGTACCGGATGTCCGTGGAACTGCTGGAACGCAGGGATCCCCAGCGCATGCGCGCCTCGATCGGAGCCCAGGAACTGGCGTGTCTGAGGGACGAAGTCCTCCAGCGCTACATGGAGAAGGACCTGCCGATCACCGAGGCCCTGCGCAACCTCACAGAAGCCGAGATCGCCGGCTACGGGGACCAGTTGGTGGTCTCCCAGATGAGGTGGATCGACCTGCCTGACGACGAGATCGCCATGCACCTGCGCAGCTACCACCACGCGCGCGCCCAACGGTCCGAGTGGCTGCGCACCTTCAAGATCACCCCGGAGCGGCTGGAGGAGTACGAGCGGGAACTCCATTACGAGTGGGAGCGCACCTTCCGCCGCCACACCCGGCGCCTTCGCGCTGCCACCCCTGACACCGAACGCCAAGAGGTCGGCCAGGAGGTGCTGGACGACACCATGGACAAGGTCGCAGTTAAACCGGCTCGCCATGGCAGCACCACCGCGGCATGGATCGGTCACGGCACCCTTCACGGCCTTGCTGACCAGGCGGACACGGTGCACCCGGACCGCGCCCTCGGGTGGCATCCCGACTACACCGACCTGTGCAAGCAGCGGGGAGAACAGGACCAGTGACGACCGCCCCTCATCGCGGCACACCCGAAGCCAGAGCCCTGTTCAATCCGGCCTTCGGCGCGTACCTTCTTGCCAGCAGCATTCATGCCGCGGCGAAGAAGGCGCATACCCCCATGCCTTGGCCCAGCGTCTTCCTGGTCCTCCCGCTTGTCCTGCCCGCCGACACGCGCGCCTCCCTGCCGGCCAGGTCCACCCTGACCCTCAGCGCCTGGGCCGCCACCAACCCACGCCAGCAAGCCGCCTTCTGTGAACGAGCCGCGGCACTGACTGAATACACCCGGGCCAGCTTGCGCACCGCCATCCGCCACCGCGCCATAGACGTCAACGCCGGCACCCTGAGCTGCCCCCGCGCGCCCAAACCGCCCTCGGCCGCCCCCGGCGCCGAAGTCGCCGACTGCGCCCGCGCGGCAACCCTAGTCGGCCGGTGGCTTGCCGCCACGGAACCCGCTCGCGCCTTCACCGTCCTCGGCGTCCGTCCCTGACCGTCTCTCACAAGGAGTCCCAGAACCGCCATGCAATTGCTCGCCCTGGCCCTCTACCACCGAGACGGCAGGAAAGACCACAGAGTCCTGCGTTTCCGCCCCGGGGCGTTGAACATCATCACCGGCGAGTCCGAGACCGGGAAATCCGAGGTCCAGGACATCATCGACTACTGCCTGGGACGCCGCACGGCCAATCTGCCGGACGAACCGATCGACCAGGCCGTCGGCTGGTACGCCCTCCTGGTCACCTTCAACGACGGCGGCCGCATGGTACTCGCCCGGCCGCGGCCTACCGGCGCCTCCACCGTCCACGCGATGGTGCGAACCGGAGACTCCACCCTTGAGCTCCCGGAAACCGACGAACTCACCGCCAACTCCAACGTCGCAGCACTGCGCAGTGAAGTCAGCGCCCGTCTCGGCATCGAAGACTTCCGCTTCCAGCCGCCTACCGGATCCGCACGAAAAGCCTTCGACGTCTCCGTCGCCCATGCCGCCCTGCTCTGCTTCCAGAACCAGAACGAGATCGCCGACAAGACGGCGCTGTTCCACCGTCAGACCGAAACGGGCATGGCGCAGACCCTCAAAGACACCCTCCCCTACTTCCTCGGTGCCGCCGGCCCCGAGCAAGCCCTGCGCCGCCACCACCTCGGCGAGGCCGTCCGCGCCCAACGCCAGGCCCAGCGCAAGTACGACGACGCACTACGCCAGCAGGCCGCAACCGACGCGGGCGGAGTGGCCCTTGTGCGTCTGGCCGAGAACGAAGGACTGCTTACCAGCGTCCCGGCAGAGCCCGACACCGGACAGGTTGTCGCACTGCTCCAACGGGCCCTTGCCGCCTCCCCGCGCACTGCCGCGCCACTGGCCCTGCCGGACCGGCGCAACGAACTCAACGAAGAGCGGCGTGCGCTGCGTGACAAACTCCAGGAGTACGACGACATTCTCGCTGCGGTCGGCCGCTGGCAGGAACAAGGCCGCGCCTTCACCGGAGAACTGCACCTCCAACTCGGACGCCTCAAAACCCTCGCGCTCCTGGGCCCTGAACACCTTCCCGACACCACTCTGTGCCCCCTGTGCACCCAGCCGCTTCAGGAGCCCGACCCCTCAGCACAGGACGTCTTGGACCTCACCGCGCGACTTGCCGATGAACTCACACACGCCCAGACGCTCCAGCCCGTCCGGGATGAGCACCGCCTCGCCTTGCAGGCAGAGCGCGCCGCCGTCGCCGAGCGCCTCAGGTTCAACGGCGCCCAGCTGAGAGAACTGCTCGCCAGCGACGAGCGCATGCGCAACCTGCAGGAGCAGCAGATGCGAATCGCCCACATCCAAGGCCGTATTGCTGAGGCGCTCAGCCGCACCGGGTCGGACAGCGACATCAGCAAACTGCGCCACGAACTCGATCTTGCCAAGGACCGGGTCGCCTCGCTTCAAGTCCTCGTCGACGAAGACGACGTCGCCGCCGAGACCGAACGCTGCCTGGCCGACATCGCGGTCAACATGACCGCCTGGGCCAAACGCCTCAAGCTCGGACGAGCTGCGGATGCAACCGAGGTCAGCATCAGTCTCAACCTCCTCAACGTGGTCGTCAGAAGCCCGGACGGGCGACGGCCCCTGCGACGCATCGGCAGCGCCAAGAATCACATCGGCTACCACCTCGTCGCCCACCTGGCCCTGCACACCTACCTGCGAAGCAACAGCCGGCCGGTCCCCGGCTTTCTCATGCTCGACCAGCCCACCCAGGCGTTCTTCCCCGAGAAGCCCCGGGACGCCTCCAAGGTCCAGGACGCCGACTGGGCCACCGTCACCGCCTACTTCTCGCTCCTCGACGAAGTGGCACGACTCAACGAAGGCAACCTGCAGATCATTGTCAGCGACCACGCCAACCTGCCCGAGCCTTGGTTCCAGGAAGCTGTGATCGCCAACTGGCGACCGAACAGCCAAAGCAACCGCGGCGCACTCATCCCCACCGACTGGGCCCCCTGACAGAGCCCGGGATTCGCAGACGGCTGTGCCGGAAGAACGGGCAACAGGCGGACCACGCGCGTGGGGTCGGCACAAATGCCCAAACCGCACCACAGGCTGCCCGTGGCGGTGTCGCATCCCCCCGGCTCCCGCCTCGGCGGTGCGCTGCGGGCCGCCCGGTCGGACGGCCCGCGGGCCGTCACCGAGGACGTCGGGGCGGGGCCACGCGCGGCGGCGGATGCTCGGCGAGCCACCGCCGTTCGACGGTCAGGTGGGCAGGGATGGTCCCGTACTCCAGGATGTACGCCGGGGCGGCGTGGTTCTGTCCATCCCATGGCGCAGGAAGACGTGGTCCGTCGGGCTTCCAGTGCCGCCAGGGGTCGTGCGCGGGGTGGTGGATGACGAAAGCGTCGGCCGCGTCGTATGCGATTCCCACGAAGAGCATGCCCAGGGAGCCGGGAATCTTCATGCGGTGGTCTGTGCGCTTGCGGGGGTCGGCTGCCTGCATGCTGGGATTGGGCAGGAACAGCAGCCGGTGGGGGTCCAAAGGCAGCATGATGTCGCTGACGACTGCGGCGGCAAGCTGGTCGACCGCGTCGTGATGGTTGAACATGACGACGGGTACGTCGCTGGTGAGCAGACACATGTCGGTGAAGCCCAGCCCCCAAGGCCGGGTGAAGAGAACGAAGGCGAGAGCTGCCAAGTGCTCGACGATGTACTGCAGGTGCGGGTTGTTGTCCGCGATCGCCGCGATCTCCGGTGGCACGTCAAGGCGTTCCAGGCCCGGGGAGGCGTGCTCAAGGCGTTTGCGCTGGCGAGTCGTGCGCAGGATCTGCGCGGCCATCCACCAAGCAATGTGGAGCCTTTTACCCGGAGGGAGGGGCCACTGCCGGGGCAGCGCTCCTTCCGGAGCGTCGAGCACCGCTTTGAAAGCGTCCGCGGCCTCGCTCTCAAGCTCGGTGAACAGATCCTCCATGTCGTGGTGCGGCACGCCGTCGAGAGTCGTGCCCCAGTAGAAGCCGCGCTCGGCTAGGACGTTGTTCGTCATGGCAGGAATGGGACGGTCGATGTCGCCGATGCGCCGGAGCGCAAGCTGGTACCGACGGCGCCCCTGATGCTCGGCGAAGCGCCGCAGATACATCTGTGGGACGGTGTGGTCCCGTGTACGCCCAGCTGCCCGTTTCCCGGCCGACGCTTTGCCCAACCTGATCCTCCCTCGTCACGGACGAGGAGCCGCCCGCACTTTCCAGGGCGCTGCCGGGTCGTCGTTGTACCTGACGGGCCCGACTGGCTGCCTTCGTCGTACTCGTGATGTTGTGCCAGCCGAGAAAGCCTTGTCCAGGGAGTTGCTTACTAAGCGGCCCGCGCAGCCGGGCTCCGCGGGTCTCGACGGCCGTTGCCGGGGTGGCGCCTACGCGGTGGCTTCGCCGAGGTCGCCGCGACCGGTGTGGATGTCGTCGAGGAGGTCCTGGGTGATGGCTTCGGTGCCCCGTTCGATGGCTTCCTGGGCTGCCTGGCAGACCAGGTGGTTAAGGGTCTCGATGTAGCCGCCGGTGCGCCTGTGGAGGTACGGGGCCAACCCCAAGAGGGTTCCCTTGGCGTGCTTGTGCAGCCGAAGGTCGTCTTCGAAGGCTTGGACGACGTTCTCCCATTCCTCGGGCGCGTCGGGGGAGTAGTCGATGGTGCTGACCCACAGGACGGGCATGTCGCTGTCGAACTTTCTTCCCTGGTGGGGGAGTTTGGAGCGGCGTCCGGTGTAGCGGGCGGCGTGGATGGCGTCGCGTGCTCCGGTGCCGCA
Source organism: Streptomyces sp. NPDC002176 (assembly GCF_044903645.1). Classification (NCBI taxonomy): domain Bacteria; kingdom Bacillati; phylum Actinomycetota; class Actinomycetes; order Kitasatosporales; family Streptomycetaceae; genus Streptomyces; species Streptomyces sp. NPDC002176. The sequence continues at coordinate 24,599 of NZ_JBJDQW010000001.1, read as the reverse complement.
GTAGATGAAGGTGACCCGGGTGTGGTCCTGCAGGCTTTCGAAGTAGGACAGCGCGGTGCGGGCCTCGCTGTCGCTGAGCCGGTCGATGCCGTCGACGAGGACGAGCTGGGTGCCTGCGTGCTTCATGACGTGGGTGACGGGCAGGGTCATGTCCAGGGTGCGGTAGTCGCCCTTGGCGGGGTTGCGCATGTACTGCAGGCCGAGGAACTCGGCGAAGGGCAGCGACCAGTGCATGTTGCTGTCCCGGTCCGGGGGCACGTTGATGTAAACGACCGGGACGCGGTTGGGGCTGGTGCCGGAGTCGCTCTCGATCATGCCCTGGTAGCCGCGGCCGATCTGACACAGCAGGAGTGTCTTGCCGGCGCCGCGTTCGCCGTCAATGACTATGTCCATGCTGCGGCCGACGCTGCGAAAGCGGTTGGTGCGCAGGATCCTGCGCGCGTCCAGCAGACCGCGGCGCAGGGCGGGCGTCAGAACGGGCAGCATCTCGCCGTGGTATCGCATGCGAGGGTCGTTGTCCGTGACGGCGATCCCAGCTGGCGCGCAGTCCTGCAGGTCAGGCGGGAGGACGATGCGGTGGACGAAGTCGTTCCACCCCTCCCTGGTGTTCAGCAGGTCGGCGGTGAGAGGACTGGTGCGGGCATCGGCGAGGACGTCCGGCACCGGGTTGATCAGGGCGTCGCGGATCATCGCGTTTCCTTGCTGGGACGAGCGGCGGGGGAGGGGGCTGCTTCGGTATCGGGCACGGCGGGTCTTGGGGCGGCGCCCGTGAACTGCGCGAACAGTCCGGAAGCCGGGCCGGTGATGCTGCGGGGAGGCGTCTGACGCGCTGCCCCCACGGCGGGCGCCGCACGTTGCGGGGGCGCTGCCGCAGCAAGGGGCCTCTCCTCAGACCCGTCCCGCGCCGCGGAGGGAGTGTCGGCTGGCATGGCCTGCTGCATGCCCTGCGGCGGCACGGCTGTCGGTGCCTCGGTGGCGGGGGAGGACGGGCGGGGGAAGAGGTCCCCTGCGGGGACATTTAGGGACGGCGCCCGCCGGACCATGCCTGGGACAGGGGCGCGTATGCCTGCGTAGCGGTCCGTCCGGGGCTCGTGCAGAGAGAGCTTCGGCCCGGTGAACAAGTCCGGTGCACGAGGCGCGGATGGCTGGGGGCCGCGGCGCGCGTGTTCACGCAGCGCTGCCACAGCACGGGTGATGGCGCGCTCGTCGTTCTTGCTGCCGCCCAGCTCGACGTGCGCGGCTTCGGCCCGCTCCCACAGGTACTGGGTCCATGCGTCGCCGATCAGCCGCTGGTGAACGAACTCGGCCTCCACCCAGGCGCCCTTGGTGTGGTCGTAGAGCCACACGAACCTGGGGGCGTAGGGGTTGTAGCGGACCAGCCACTTCATGCCCTGCCCGCGAATCCCGGAGTGCCGGTTGTGGTACTGCTGCAGCTCCCGGCTGTTATAGGTGCGATTGTTGATCTTCACGCCCTTGCGGGTGACCTTCAACCGCGTGTACGGAAGCAACTTGCGGTTCTCGTGCACGCCCAGAGGGAGCGGCACGTGGCCTTCCATGGCGACCAGCGTGGCGTACATGCGGTTCGGGCTGATTTTCATGCCGGGCAGGAACGGGTTGCGCAACCCGTCGTGGGGGCGCTGCTGCCAGTGCAGGGCAATCCATTCGTCTAGGAGGTCTTGCAGCTCGTTGATGCTCCACAGCGGGCCCTCGTGAATGTTCTTGCCCCGCCGGGCGAGGTCAGACCCGGTATAGCCGGCCACATACTGGCAGAACAGCTTCTTGATGGCGCTGAACAGGCTTTCCACGATGGCCTTGTCCGTCGGCGTGCGTTCACGGGCGCTACGCACCCGATGCCCAGCGTGGTGCACACGTCGTTGAAGTGCTCGCTCTTGAAGATCTTCCCGTGGTCAACGACCACCATCCTGGGCCGGATTACGGGCCGGGCGGCTGCGCCCACCATGCGCGGGTCGCAGGCCACCAGGTCGGCATAGGGCATCTCGGAGTTCTCGGCGAGGGCCAGCGGCGACCAGCCGGGCCTGGCCGGCATCGGGGCCAAAGCCTGAGCAAGCATGAGCACCGCGTCGAAGGACTTCGTGGCCCGCCCGCCGAGCCTCCTGCCCCGCGGGCCGCGGCCCGCGCTCTTGGGCACGATCAGCGCACCGATGATCGTGCGGCTGGCGACGTCGATCGCGGCGGTCAACTCGAGCTGCACCGGTCTGCCGTCGTCACCTATGGCGATGATGTCCAGTCCCGTGGAGTCGATCTGCACCTGCTCGCCCAGCATGCCCGCCGCTGTGGGCGTATAGGGCGCTCCTGGCAAGCTCGCCTCGTCGATCCGCTTCTGTGTCGGCCTGCGCAACGAGCGCGTAGAGATCCCTAGCCGTTCCAGAAGCCGGTAGAACGTGGCATCGGATATGTCCAGCCGGTCGTACTCGTCCGGATAGCGCAGCAGGATCGCGGCCCGCAAGCGTTCCAGCAGGCGGCTGCCGTAGCCGTCCGACTCCTCGGTGCTGGCCTGGACTTCGGCTAGGAGCAGCCGCACTACACGCTCGTCGGTGCGCCCCCACGGGGAGCCCGGCAGGACCTCGCGCATCAGCCCGGCGACGCCCTCGGACCTGTAGGCGCTGTAGCGGCGCGCGACGGTCCCGGCCGAGGAGCTCTTCCAACCGAGGACCTTCAGCTCGGCCGACTTGGCCGCGAACCGCTGCTTCAACGTGGACTTGGCGGGGTCGTAGCCCGGCCGCGGCTCTGTACCGGGCGCGGCGTCTGGCGGCACACCGTCGCGGACCTCGACGAGGTGGCGCTCCCAGTCCCGGAGCCGCTGGCGGTCGGCTTCCCCCAGCAGGTCCAGCCCGCTCACATCAGGGACGGCTGGACCTGGCAGCGGTGTGCCGGCCTCGTCGAGCAGGGCAAAGTCATCGGCTTGGACGACGGCGGATACGAGCGCACAGGCATCCTCGCCGTCCTCGCGCTCACAGACCAGGTGTGCGACGGTCCCCTGGACCGCGGCGACGGTGTAGTCGGACCCCTTCCAGCGCAGCCGGCGGCCGGGCCGCAGAGCATGCCCGGTGTGCGGGGAAGGGGAAGCGGCAGTGGCGGTCATGCGAGGTGGTCCTTAGAAGGAGTCCATACGGGCGAGGCAGGGGTCAGAGGCAGACGGTGGTCCCAGGTGAGCTCCCCCGTCCACAGCAGATGCCAGGCACAGGACAGCGCAGCCAGGCCGCCGACGGCTGCCGCACCCGAGGCCAGGGGCCGTGGGCGAGTGAAGGCATCCAGCAGCCGAGGCCGGACGTCGGGATCGGCGAATCCCGGGTTGCGATAGCTCGCCGCCCGCAGCAGGGACGCCTTCAGCACCCCGGTCGTGCTCGGCAGGGGGCGCAGAGTCCAGCCGGCTCCCGAGGCCGCCGCAGCCATGGCTTCCTCCTCATGCCCGCCCCGGGCCCCCGCAGCCCGGGGATGCAGCAGAGCCAGGCGCGCGCCGTGAGCGGTGCGGGCGAGGAATGCCGGGCGTACGGCGCCGCTCTGCGGACCACGCTCCCAGCACACCTCCAGGCAAGGGGCGCCGAAGAACACTACGGAGGGGTCGAAGTCGAGCAGCATGGCGGCGTGCATGTGGGCCTCGGTACTGCACACCACCCTCTGTCCGGTGGTGGCGGACCACCAGTGGGTCAGAATCGAGCGCCGTCCCCGGAAGGCACGCGGCACCGACAGCGCGGGATGTTCCTCGACCGGCACCCCGCGCAGCACGTCGGCGGGCTGCGTCCTCTCGGCACCCCGCGCATCGCGGTAGCGCACCTGTACCTTCATCTACGGCTACCGCCTTCCACCAGAAGCCGCCCGCGCGCTCCCCGAGCAGCGGGCCGACGCGACCACTTCACGGTCATCCATAGGGGCGCTCCACGTCAGCCAGTACGTGCCAGGGCACGCAGGTCAGCTTGTCGACCGACTGCATGGTGCCGACCCACTCGTGCGGGGCGGCCAGAGGAAGGTGGGTGCCGCGCCGAGGCCGGGGGACCGGGGCTCCAAGGAGGGGGTGCCGGGCGCTCCAGGCCGCCAGGCTCCGGCCGACGCGGTACCCGAGTTCGGACGCCGCCTGCCGCAGCCACTGCTCTGACCCCTCGGGCGACAGCCGCCCCGCCAGGCGCTGGCGCTCGGCGATGATCATCACGTCGGCGATCCTCACTACGGACGGCAGCAGTTCCAGCGGTGTCGTGCGGGATGCGCCCAGCCGGGGCGCTCCGACGGTCCTGTGCGCGAGGACGCCGAACGCGTCCGCCACCAGAGCCCGGCCGGCCGGCCCGAGGGACCGGACGATCTCCACGCGCCGGCGCTCCGCCTCCAGCACGTGCGGCCCGCGGGACAGGTCGATGAACGGCTCCCTGTCGTCGCGCGAGCCGTCCATGAAGCGGCCGTGCTGAACGCATATGTGCCACGTGTCCGGACTGATCAGCCACACGGGCCCGCTGGCATCCCGCGCGGCAGCGCACAGCGCGCACCCCCGCACCAGGTACCCGCCGTGTGTCTCCCACCGCCACCTCCACGACGGCTGCCCTGACTTCCCGTCGGGCAGCAGGTGCACTTCACCGAGGCTGGGGAGCGCCCGGACCAGTTCCTCCACGGGGCGGCCGGTCAGCGCCGCCAGACGTGCCCGGGCCCCCCGGCTCACATACAGCTCCGTGAACCGCGGGTCGACCTCTGCAGCCGACCGCCCCTTGCCGACGCTGTCCAGCAGCCGGCCCACTGCCAGCCCGTTGCGCGAGGCGAGCCGCGTCACGTAGGAACCCGTCGACTCCCCGGCCAGGAAGCGCGGCCGCAGAGGCAGAGCCCGTACCTGCTCTCGCACCGAACCCCTCCAAGCCCACGCTTTCGACCCTTCGCACCTGTGCACCCGAATGTGATCTCGGCAACGACGAAGCGCAACAACTTGGAACAGAGTACTTAGCTGACGCAAAGTTGATGGGGGTGGCCCCGGGCACTGCCCTGCACGACAACCCAGTGCCCTGCCTGGCAGACCCGTCCCGACCGAAGGCCCGCAGCTCCATGACACACGCCGCCATCCAACTGCGGGATCATCAGCGTGAGGCGTTCCAGGCTGCCGTCCGCGGGCTCACCCACATGCCGCGCGTCACCATCGTCTCCGCCACCGGCAGCGGCAAGACGCTCACCGCCATGCGCGTGGGCGAGTACTTCACGAACGACGGCAATATTCTCGTCATCGTTCCCTCGCTGAACCTGATCAGCCAGACCGCCGCCCACTGGGCCCGGCACAGCAAGATCGAGAACATGCTCGGCGTGTGCTCCCTCGCCCCCGCGCAGGCCGGACCCGTCCGCCTCCCTCTGACGACTGCTCCCCGCCGCATCGCTGAACTCATCGCCCAATACGGCGGACCTGCCGTCGTCTTCGCTACCTATGCCTTGCTGCCCGCGCTCGCGCTCGCCCACAAGAAGCACCGCCTGCCGCGCTGGTCCATCGTGGTCGCCGACGAGGCCCACCGCAGCAGCGGCAGCGGCGACAAGCGGTGGGCTGCCGTCCACGACGACGCCGCCATTCCCGCCCGGCGCCGCCTCTACATGACCGCCACTCCCCGCACCTGGTCGCTCCCCAACTCCACAAAGGGCCGCAAGGGCAAGACCGGCCTGCGCAAGACGCACCAGACTCTTGTCTCCATGGACGACCCCACCGTCTACGGACCCGTCGTCTACCGTCTGGGGCTGGCCGACGCCATCGACCGCGGCATCCTCGCCGACTACCGCATCGTCGTCCCCGTCATCAACGACGAGGAACTCCGCAAAACACTCCAGAGGCAGGGCCCCACCCAGCACATCGACGGACTGCGCCTGTCCGCCCTCCAGGTCAGCCTCCTGCGCGCCATGGCAACCCACAGAACACGCCGCGTCATCACCTTCCACAGCCGCATCGCCAACGCCCACCAGTTCAGCAAGACCCTTCCCGCCACCGTCGCCTCAACCACCCGCAGCACCGGAATCCGCAAACTGTGGACCTACCCCCTCCACAGCAGCCAGCCCGCAGGCCACCGCGCCCGCCGCCTGGCCGAGTTCGAGAGCATCCCCCTCCTCGCCGACAGCGCCAGGACCCCCGGAGCCGTCGACGGCGCCGTGCTGTCCAACGTCCGCGTCCTCGGAGAGGGCGTCGACGTACCCGACGCCGACGCCGTCCTGTTCGCCGACCCCAAGCGCAGCCCCTCCGACATCATCCAGGCCCTCGGCCGCGCCCTGCGCCAGCCACTGGGCGCCGGCAAGGTAGCCCTCCTGGTCATCCCCATCTACGTCGGGCGCCGACAGACCACCGAGAAAGCCCTCGAATCGTCCGCCTACAGAATCCTCTGGCAGGTCCTCAACGGACTGCGCGAGCACGACTCCAAAGTCTGGCGCCGCTTCGGAGACCCCAACCCCGATGCCGACAAGCCCCCGGGCTCCTTCCCCCCGGCCCCCGAGCGGGCCGCCGAGATTGCGCCGCTCACCGGCCTGCGCGCCCATGAGGTCGACACCCGCGTATGGGCGACCGGCTGGAATGCGGCAGTCGGCTACTACGAGCACCACCACCACCTCGACGTCCCCAGCGAATACACAGACCCCTTCGGCTACCCCCTCGGCCTGTGGATCGGACAACAGCGCTCCCTCTACGCCCGAGGCGACCTCGCCCCCGACCGGGCTCTCGCCCTGGAAACCCTGAACATCTCCTGGCCCCACCCGCCACGCAGCTTCGAAAGCCGCCTCGCACGGGCCGTAGCCTTCGCCGACACCCACGGCACCCTCACCGTCACCAGCGCACCCAGCACCAGCGACGGCCCCATGTTCCGCTGGCTCCACCGCCAGCGAGCCCTTGCCGACAGCGGCCGCATGCACTCCGTGCGCAGCGAAGCCCTCAAAGCCGTCGACCCCTGGTGGAACCCGCCCTGGGGCGTCGAATGGCAGCACGAATACACCCACATCCGCCTCCAGGCCGCAACCCGCACCAACACGCCGACGCCCGTGTCCGGCGAGACCACGGCCGCCTGGCTGGACCGCCAGATCGACCGCCAGCACAGCCTGCACCCCCAGCAGCTCCGGCTCCTGGGCGACCTCGCAGCCCAGCACCCCGACGCTCACCCCCACAGCATGCTGCTCCTGCCGGCCTCACACCCCAGGACGCGGGCCTTCCACCGCGGGCTGAGGGCCGCCCGCCAGTTCCACCGGCGCGTAGGCCACCTCCAGGTCCCCGCCGGGCACCGGGAGAACCTCCACGGCGATGAGGTCCTCCTCGGGCGCTGGATCGCCAAACATTGCAGCGGAACCGCGCAACTGACGGCACAGCAGGCCACCGCGCTGGCAGCCCTGGGCATCGGACCGGAGCAAACCCTCCAAGAACCGGTGCCCCCGGCCGCAGCCCCCGCGAAAGCAGACGCGTGGTGGGCCGAGCCAGCCCCCTCCTGGGCCTCGCCCGATCTGCACCCCGCAGACTGACGACGGCCGCCGCCTCGAAGGGCAGGGCGCACAGAGGGGACGCGTATCGTATATAGATCAACATCCGGGCAGCCTGGGGAGGAGCGCCGCATGGCCTACGACGACGGTGAACAGGCCGAGGAATCCGGCAGTAGCGCCACGACCCCAGACGCGGGGGCCGAGGGCCAGAGCACCGCCGCGGGGGCCCTCGGAAAGAGCATCGACACCACTCGTGTCTACGAGAGCATCCTCGGCGACCTGCAGAGGCAGCCGGCTCTCCAGATCGTGAAGGCCCTGAAGGACCAGGACGTACTTGGTACCGACAACCTCATCGCCGACGCCTTGAAGACCAGGTTCAGCGCCGGGACAGGGGCCTACGTGGCCGGTCTGCGGTCAATAGACCAGCTGGTTGGACGGGAACGCCTGCAGTACCTGGGGGCAACCGCCAGACTCAGCGAGTCGCTCATAGGGACCGGGACGACATCCGCATGGCGGACCTCTCTCCAGGTCGAGGGGATCATGAGTCAGATCCTCAAGACTTCTCCCCTCGGGTCGACGACGCTCTCGTCGGTGGCGGCGGACCACATCCGCAGGAGCCTGGGAGCCACCGTCCGCCGCCAGGTCTACATGACGGACTGGCTGGCCCAGGTCGACGCCGGGCGCGACCTGTTGTCAGGGATCAGTAATCGCCCGCTGTCGCTGTACCGCGACTACATGGTCAGTCTCGGAAACCCTCCCACCCTCCCAGAACTCGACACCACGTTGCACAGCGGCCGAGGCGTGAACGGACTGCTCGGAGTCGACGCGCTGAGCTCTCCCGCCGTCCACGCCGACGCAGACCTCGAGCTGGAGGTCACTGACCGTATCGAGACGGACCTGCTCATACCGCAGCAGGCAGGGCGGCTTGATGCACTGGAGGACCTGCGCCAGGCACTGCACAGCGTGGACGTCAAAGTCGTAGAGCTGCTCGAAGGCGGATGGCATGTAGTGGAACAAGCGCCGCCTGCCGCCGCTGAAATGGTCGCCACCTGCGCAGTAGAGGCCCTCGACCGGGCCATCCGGGCAGCTGCTCCTGACACGGAGGTTGAACAGTGGCTTCCCGGGTCCGGACGACCCGAGAAGGAATGGCGCTCCGTCAACGGCAGGCTCACGCGAGCCGCCCGCATTCGCTTCATCATGCGGTCCCGCAAGAAGGAAGCAAGGCTGACCCTCTCCCTGGCGGACAGCCTCATCGCAACGCAAGAGGAGGTGACATCCCGCGCACAGGCGATCAAGCACGCTTCCGCGGGCGATCTGGGACGGGCGCGGTGTCTCCTCATGACCGCCGAGAGCGTCCTTTCCGTGATGTTCCTGTGTCAGGAGGACTGACGGACAGGTAGGCGGCTAGCTGTATTGATCACGAGCGTTGTTGACACACGCCGGGCTTGATCATGGCGAAGACCTCCGGTGTGGTGGAGCTGTCTAGGACTGCACCGCACGGAGGTCTTCGTGTCCCACCGTAATGCCCGGCTGACCGTTCACGGCAGGCGGCTCCTGGTCGAGCGTGTCCGAGCTGGCCGTCCCGTCGCCCATGTCGCCGCGGAGATGGGCATATCCCGGACCACGGCACACAAGTGGGTGCGCCGCTGGAGGGACGAGGGAGAGACGGGACTGCTCGACGGGTCCAGCCGCCCGCGCAGAATGCCGCACCGGACCGCGGGCCGACACCGAGGCCCCCGTGTGTGCCGGCTGCGTCGGGAGCGCAAGCTGGGCCCGGCCCGCATCGGCCCGATCCTGGGCCTCGCACCGTCGACCGTGCACCGGATCCTTGCCCGTCACGGACTGAACCGTCTTGCGTTCATGGACCGGTCCACGGGAGAAGTGATCCGACGCTACGAACGAGCCCGGCCCGGCGAACTGGTCCACGTGGACGTGAAGAAGCTCGGCCGTATCCCCGACGGCGGCGGGCACAAGGTCCTGGGCCGCCAGGCAGGCAGGGCCACCCGCAGCGGGACAGGTTTCGACTACGTCCATTCCGCGGTCGATGACCACACCCGCCTCGCCTACAGCGAGGTCCACGGCGATGAGAAGGCCGTCACCTGCGCCGCCTTCTTCGCCACCTGCGGCATCGACCGCATCGAGCGGGTCCTGACCGACAACGCCTGGCCCTACCGCAAGAGCTTCGCCTGGCGGCAGGCGCTTGCCGACCTCGGCGCGACCGGCAAGCTCACCCGCATCTACCGGCCGCAGACCAACGGCAAGGTCGAACGCTTCAACCGCACCCTGCTCGACGAATGGGCCCTGCGGCCCTACACCAGCAACGCCGAACGCACCGCGGCCCTGGCAGACTTCCTGCACACCTACAACCACCACCGCTGCCACACCGCGCTCGGCGGCCACCCACCGATCAGCCGCGTGAACAACGCTGCGGGTCAATACAGTTGTCGTAGTCGAGCCGCCGGTACCCGGCCAGCTGGTGGATCTCGGCCGCGTAGATCTCCGGCCTTGTTGAGCACGAGGTCTGCGTCGGCCCGTACCCCGCCGCCCTCCAGCCGAGCGGGGGAGTTGCGGAGCGTCCAGCACCGCGGCAAACGGCGCACGGCAAGCTGTAGCGGTCCGCGGCCCGGTAGATCAGCGACGCGGTCAGCTCCCGGCCAGCGGCACGGTCCGTAACGCCCCTGCTGCCACAGCCCCCTCCAATGCCCTTCCCTGCTTCCTGTCTGTAGTGGGCCCGGTTCGGCCTACAGCTCGAATTCCAGGTCGATCAGGTCGGTGAGTTCGACTTCGAGGCCGTGGGCGCGGTGGCCGTTGTCGCGGAAGTAGACCTCGCCCAGGGCCTCGGCGGCGATCTGGCGAAGCTGTTCCTCGGTGGCGCCTTCCTCCTGGGCTGTGAAGAGGTGGGCGGCGTGCTGCGGGGGCAGGGCGACGGTGAGGTGGCGGATGCGGGCGTCGTCGGTGCTGCCGGGTGCGGCGGTGTAGCCGAAGCGGCCCTGGACATCGATCATGATGCCGCCGGTGGTGGCCGCGGTCTGCTTGGCCTTGGCCTTGATCTGCGGCTGCCAGCGGGCGCGGACCTCGCGTTCGAGGCGGTCGGCGAGCTCCGGGCGGGGGTTTTTGATCTGGTTGTTCACGTACCGCTCGACGGTGCGCTGGCTGACGCCGAGCAGCTCGGCCACCCGCCGCGTGCTCCGCTGGTGTCGGCGGACCAGGTAGCGCATCTGTGCTCCGGCGGACTTGGGCAGGGGACGGGTGAACGCGCCCTGCACCGCTTTGTCGAGTCCTTCCCCGACCGTGACCATGCCGCGATTCCCCTTATTCTCCGGTGTCCTTGGCGGTGACCTCGCCGGTCTTGATGTAGCGGGCGAGGTTGGCGACGTGGCCGTCACCGGCGAGCTGCTCAAGGACGTCGGCGCCCCACAGCACGCTCTGGGTGCCCTCGTGCTTGACCATGCCCGGGGAGACGCCGAGCCGGAAGCTACCGGGCACGGTCTTGCCGCCTGAGTCGTAGGGCAGGACGTCGAGCGGGCTGGGCCCGTCGGCGGCGTACACGGCGCAGTCGGAGAGGACCGCGACCGGATACTGGCCGGTGGCCGCGGCCAAGTGCAGCATCTTGCGGTGCATGTTGATCCGGGCCCGGGAGATGACCGCGGCGCGGATGTCGGGCCGCCACGTCGGCCGGGCGAGAGCGGGCCAGGGCTGTCCCGGCTTCCAGCCGCCGCCACGTGCCTTCTCCTGCAGCTTGCCGATGCCGCCCTTGACGGTCATCTTGACCGCGTCCACGACGATGCCCAGCTCCGGATCACGGCTCTTGTAGCCGTCCATCGCCTCCAGGAACTGGTGCGGGGACAGCTTCTCCGCCACACCCAGATCCTTCATGGTGGTGACGTAGGCGTCGCGCAGCCGCTTGTACCAGCCGTCCAGGAACCGGCCGCTCTCACGGCGCACCCACGCCTCCAACGGGACGACGTCGTAACCGAGCTCCACGGCATAGGCCACGGTGGGCGTGGCATACCAGGCCGGACCCGTCGGGCGCCGACCGCTCGGCGTGAATGGACTCGGCAGCAGATTCCCGTCGAGGTCGCGCCACTGCTTGCCAACCTTCACCCGCTTCAGGTCGACGTGGGAGAGATCGACCAGCCACGAGCCGGGCAGCGCGGCATCGAAGGCCGGGCGGGTGACGTGGACCGGCGGCGACGCCAGACCGACGACGGCGCCGTTGGCGGCCGCGCCGAAGGCGAGGTTGACGTCGATGCCGACCAGGTAGCGCTTCATGCACTCGGCGTCGGTAAGATCCCGCGCCCAGTCGTAGGCCTCCTCGAACAGCCGCTCCCCGGGGCCGCGCACGTGGAAGCGGGGCAGGTCGGCCAGGACGGGGTGCCCGTCGGTCGCCTCGCACGGCGCCGGGTCGACCGGCTCGGTGCCCAGCGAGCCGGGCCGGTGTTCGGAGTGGCGGCGGCCGTCGGCGTCCGGCTCGCTCGCACGGGTCGGCGGGTTGAGCGCGGTCATCAGCTGCAGCCCCGTCACAGCGGTGGAGCCGACCGGGGTCATCACCCGCTGCGCGTACGCGCCCAGCAGCCGGGTGAGCTCCGCGGGCTCCAATTGCGCGGCATGGCCCCACGCGCGGGCGTCGAGGGCACGCCACGAAGGGATGCACAGCTGTACGCACCGTCGGCGGCCCCCCTGTGCGGGGCGGTAGATCCGCGCCCAGGGTCCCAGCCCCCGCTTGGTCAGCTTCCACTCGGCGCGCTGAAGCTGCTTGATGGCCTTGTGCCCCTCCGGGAGCCGTCCGGCAAGCCGCTCCTCGTGCGACAGCGCGGCGGGCAGGCCGTAGCGCTCGCACGCCGCCTCGGTGAGCACCAGCAGCGGGTCGGCGTCCTTCCCCGAACCATGCAGCCTCTCCGCCCCGAGCTGCGCCTCGGTGAGCGTCCACTCCACCAGCGCGGGCAGGGACTTCGCGGGCACGTCCAGGATCAGACCGCCGACGCCGTAGCCGGTCACCTTCCGGTCGGCGTCCGCGTCGAGGACGAGCAGCGGCCCGTGGGCGTACACGCCGCTCGGCGCGGGCGCGTTTGCCGGGGCGGTCTTCGCCGCCCCCGGACGGCGCGAGGTCTGCGATTCCCGCTCGGCCTCGGCGCGCGGGCGCGGCGCGGTCGCCGGTGCCCGGACCGCAGCCGGGGGAGCGGAGGCAGACTCCCCGCCGGTCTCGGCCCCGGCCGTGGCGTCCGGAGCGCCGCCCGCCGACGCCGCCGGCGGGTCCATCAGGGGCGTCGGCGGCGTCGGCGCCGTGGCGGGGGCTGCGGGCGCCCGGGCGGTGAACGGCCGCAGCACCGCGGTGTCTTCCTGCTCGGCACCGGCGTTCTCAGAGGCGGGGTAGAGCGTTGCGAGCTGCTCCAGCAGGCGGGCGTACGCCTCCCGCTCCGGCGGCCTGGGCTCGGTCCGGCCCGACTCCCACGCGCCGACGGTCGCCCGCCGCACCTTCAGCGCGGCGGCCACCTCGTCCAGGGTGAGCGCGTGAGCCTGGCGCAGCCGCCTGCGCTCCGTTGGCGGCGGCAGGGGGGAGCGGGACGCGACCAGCGCGTCCACGGCGTCGAACAACTCGGACATGGGACACCTCCGTTGCTCATCCTATCCATGAAACGCATCTATCGCGTACTGACAACGTACTTTTCACGTACGGCGTGCGTACGGGTGGTAAGGTCCGGGAAAGCCCTCGTCCATGGGCGCGCCGCCCTTCCCGGGCCCGGCCCCGCCCAAGGTCCCGTCCGCTTCAGGATCAGGAAGAGCTGTCATGACTGTGGTGGAACTGCCGCGCCCCGGCCGCCCCGAGCGGTCCCGGCTCTTTACCGACCAGGCGGACGCGGTGAACCGGCTCGTACGGCACCTGCGCCGCCCCGGGACGCGGGGCCTGTTCGTGTCCGCGACGGGGACCGGGAAGACGCTGGTGTCCATCCGCGTTGCGAACCAACTTGGCGCGCGGCTGGTGCTGTTCGTCGTGCCCACCCTTGACCTGGCGGCGCAGACCGCCCTGGCCTGGCGCGGTGACGGCCACGGCGAGCACATGGTGATCGTGTCATCGATGGATGTGGCCGGCCGTGAGGATCTGGTGGCCGCCCGCGTCATGTCCACCACCGACCCGCTCGCGCTGGGCGGGCTGATGTCGGTGGTGGGGCAGGCAGAGGATCAGATCCCGGCTCTGACGCTGATCTGCACCTACGACTCCCTGAACAAGATTGAGGAAACCCAGAAGACGGGGTACGCAGTTCCGCCGTTCGAGTTGGCGATCATGGACGAGGCGCACCGGATCGCGGGCCGGGCCGACAAGAAGTGGGCGATCGTCAACGACGCCCAGCGCATCCACGCCGACCGCCGCCTCTACATGACCGCCACGCCCCGCATCTTCGCCGCGCCCGAGCTGGCGGAGTCCGCCGACCTCACCCGCCCACGCCGAAGGCGCCCGCAGGGCGAGGAGGCGGACGCGTTCGCCAACTCCATGGACAACGAGCAGGTGTACGGCAAGAAGGTCGTCGAATACCCCCTCGCGACCGCGGTCGCCGACGGGCGGGCTGCCGACTACCGCATCGTGGTGCCCACCCTCACCGACACCGACCTGCGCCGCCGCCTGAACCTGCCCGCCCCCGGCACCACCGCCCCCGGCGGCACCACCGGCCAGGACGGAAAGGACGACGGTGCGCTGCGCACCACCGCCCTGCACCTGTCCGTGCTGCGCGCCATGACCGAGCACGGCCTGAAGAAGGTGCTGGTCTACTTCAACCTGGTCTCCGACGCCCGCCGCTTTGCCCGCGAGCTGCCCCACACCTTGCGCCTGCTGGCCAAGACCGCCCCCGACCTGGTGCCCGGCGTCGACCCGCAGCTGTTCTTCGCCCACGGTGAGCACACCCCCGCCCAACGCGCCGACATCTTCGCCGCCTTCGCCGCCGCCGACGTCGCGATCCTCGCCAACTCGCGTCTGATCGCTGAAGGCGTCGACATCCCCAGCGTCGACGCGATCGTCTTCGCCGACCCCACCCGCAGCGTCATCCGCTGCGTCCAGGCCCTCGGCCGCGCCCTGCGCCTGGACGTCTCCGGCAAGACCGCCAGCCTCATCGTCCCCGTCTACATCCCGCCCGGCGCCGATGCCGAGAACATCCTCGGCACCGCGTACGAGCCGGTGTGGGCCATCGCCTGCGCGCTGGCCAGCCACGACCACCGCATCCTCGAACGCCTCCCCGACAAGGCCAACCGCCTGCCCAAGGAGACCAGCGACGTCATCGCCCGCCGTTGGCACTTCGACTTCACCGTCCACCCCGAACGCATCGCCCAGGCGATGGACCTGGTCTCCTTCGACCCCCGCGACCCGGCCGTCTCCCGCTCCCGCCGCCTCGGGCTCGCGGCCGCCCGCTCCTACCGCGACCAGTACGGCCACCTCGACGTCCCTGCCGACCACGTGGACCCCACCGGCTACAAGCTCGGCACCTTCATCACCACCATGCGCGACGCCGCAAAAGCCGGCCGCCTCGAAGCCGACTGGATCGCCGAACTCGACGCGCTGGGCATGATCTGGGACAAGCACGAAGCCGCCTGGCGCTCCCGCCTCACCGCAGCCGCCGACTACCTGCACACCCACGGCCACCTCGCCGCCCCCGCCACCACCCCCGTCGGCGCCTGGCTCGCCGAACAACGCCACCACGCCACCAAGAACACCCTCGCCCCCGCCCGCGCCGACGCCCTCACCGCCCTCGCCTGCGACTGGCGCCTTCCTCACGGCCCGGACTGGCACCGCAAATACCACCTGCTCCGCGCCCATCTCGCCTCCGGCGCCGACCCGGCCGCCCTCACCCGCGACACCCTCCTGGCCGGCGTGAAGATCGGATCCTGGCTGCACCGCCAGCTGTCCTCCTGGCCGTCCCTGGCCCCGGACCAGCAGCAGTTGATGACCGCCGTCGGCCTTACCCCCAAAACCAGCCCTCTCAGCCCGGCCCGCCGTACGCGCCGCACCTTTGAAGAGACCGTCCAGCTCCTGGAACTCTTCCTCCACCGCGAAGGCCGCGCCCCCACCTCCCGCGAACCCATCCGCGTCGACGGCGAAACCGTCAACCTCGGCTCCTGGCTCGCCAAAGCCCGCACCAAGCACCGCTCCGGCCAGCTCCCCGGCGACCACGCCCGCCTGATCGCCGCACTCTTCGACGGCGACTGGAGCACCGAGGACGCCGTCCCTGCCGTCCTGGCCTGAACGCCCAGCTCAGGGTATGGGGGAGTGCCCCCCCGGGCCGCGTATGCGCGCCGGTCCAACACCCGCACGCTGAGGGGCCCTGGAACCGACTGTGTGCTTTGTTGCCCGGTCCCCCGTGGGCGGCTTGGCCGAGTTTGCCGAGCGCGAGGAGATCGCGGAGCCGGCCCTCCCTGCGTCCTGCGCACCGGGACCGGGGCGGAAGGCCAGGCTCTCGGCGAAGGTCCTGGGGGAGGGACTCAGAGAGATGACGTGCTCCAGGACCGGGAACATGCCCCACTGGTCCATCTGCAGTTCAGGGCGGTGTGTCAGCGGCGCGTGCTATCTGCTGTTGCGTCAGTTTCACCGCGCTGAGTGCCAGATTCCTGGGGGTCACGAGCCGTGCCGTTCACCGCGCTGCACCCTGATGCCGGCCGACTGGATGCCACCCAGCCTGATCTCGGGTGCGCGATGGGCTGGGCCCAGGTTTACAAAGTGCGGCCCCGCGTTCCCCTGGCCTGCCCCGGGTGCGGGTGGGCCGTGCATGCCAAGCACTCCCCGCAAGGGGTGCGGTTCTTCTGCCACGACCCCGGCCGCGACGGCACCTGCGAACTGGGCGGCGAATCGTGGGGACACCACATGCTCAAGCTCGAGCTGGCCTCGGCGGTCCGCAGCGCCGGATGGCACGCCGCCCTTGAGGTGGCTGGAGGTGACGGTGCATGGCGCGCGGACGTGATGGCGTCCTCCCCCGACGGCAGCAGGCGCATCGCCTGGGAAGCGCAGCTCTCACCGATCACCGACCGGGACATCCTGGCCCGCACCGCCCGCTACACAGCCGAGGACATCGGCGTGTGCTGGGTGTCCCCGGGCCCCCAGGCACCCCCGTGGATCGACGTGGTCCCGGCCGTACAGGTCAGCGCCCCCGACCAGCACGGGCAGCGTTGGAGAGTGGTCGACGGGCTGGGAGGATTCGACGCCGCCGCCGGGATGTGGGAGTTCAAGCCGCAGGAGCTGGGGCGGTTCGTGAGATGGGTGCTGTCCGGCAGCGTCACCCCCGTCGCTAGCCTGCCGCACTACACGTCCGTACCACGCGGCTGCGGCCTCGGCCACTACGTGCAGCGCCGCCTGTGGTGGACCTCCGCCCAGTCCGAGCGCGCGCAGCACGGGCACGACCGCAGACGCCAGGTGCAGGCCGAACGGGCCGGCAGAGCCCGCCAGGAGGCCGCGGACCGCCGCGCCGCACGCCAGCAGCAAGAGCACCAGCGCAGGCAGCAACTCCAGCGGCGCCGCCAGAGTCAGCTCATGCCGGCTCCCGAAGACGAAGAGACCCGCCGCGCCCAGGCACAGGAGCAGCGGCGCGTGGAGCAGGCATGGCGCCGGCAGCGCGAGCAGGAGGCCGCGAAGCTACAGGAACTGGCCGGTCGGGCGGTGGAGGTGGCGCGGGCGTGGTGGCAGGACGTGCAACCACGGCAGCTTGCCGAGCTGTTCGCTGCGGTCGCCGAACGGGCCTGGCACGACGAAGAGGTACGGGTGGAGATCCCCGAGAGGCCGCAGGTGTCCGAGAGCTTCGCATACGGCATCCCCCTCTTCACGACGGGGCGGCTGCGCGCCCTGTACGGGATCGTGCGTCCCTGCCCCGAACTCGTCTGCCTCTCCCCGCAGCTGGAGTTCCAGCACATGGTGGTGCGTGATGAGCAGGAAGCCCGTCAGCTGGCCGGAGTGATGTCGCCACGAGCCCGGATCACGAACCTCTGCCTCTCCAGGGACGCGTAGACAGGTGCGATGCCCGGTCCGGCGCAGCCGGACGGCCGGGACGGGTGCGGCCGTCATGCGCGCGGCCGGCGCAAGTTCTCCTGCGACGACAGCAGGCCGAGCACGGCGTGTTCAGCGTGGTGGCTGCGCCACCGCTCGGCGAGGGCGCGGTCGGTGAACGTGCCGATGCCCTGGTCTGCGGAGGAGTTCAGCTCGATCGCGCCCCAGCCGCCGACCGTCGCGGCGAAGGTGGCGGCGATCTCGGCGAAGGTCGGTCCGCGGAAGTAGCTGACGTGGGTGTCGCCGTAGTCGAGCGGTGCGCCGGACTGGTCCGACACGAGAGAGCCCGCCACCACTCGGGAGGTGAAGTAGGCGTTCACCTGGTCCTCGACCTCGGCACGCATCGCGCTGGAGACCTGTTGGCGGTAGGTGGGCGGCTTCAGGCACGCCAGGTAGGAGAAGTCGATGCGGGTGCCGTCCGTGCGGACGACCGCGAAGCCGGGATGGGGGCCACGCAAGGGCGGGGCGATGACGAAGGAGTCCACACCCGAACCGATCTTGTCCGGGGCTTCTTCGTGCAGGTCGAGAAGGTCCAGCAGGAGCAGGTGATCTGCCGGCCGGTCCACCGTGCTTCCCACGTCGTACCCGTAGAGCACCGAACGGACGGCGTCCCCGGCCGCCTGCTTCGTGGGGTACCGGCGATGACCGATCCGGAATTCCGGCATGTCTCAACTCCTGTGCCACCGA
Organism: Streptomyces sp. NPDC002176; assembly: GCF_044903645.1. NCBI lineage: Bacteria > Bacillati > Actinomycetota > Actinomycetes > Kitasatosporales > Streptomycetaceae > Streptomyces > Streptomyces sp. NPDC002176. The sequence continues at coordinate 6,472 of NZ_JBJDQW010000001.1, read as the reverse complement.
TAGCCGTTGCGAGGCGCCCGCTGAGAGCGGGGGCTCGTGCACGAGTATCCCTAAGATAATCCAGCGTTTCTGCCGAGTTGCCGGATACATCCCTGGAAGTCGGGCTGCGGCGCCGCTACCCCCGTGTACCGGCCTGCAGATCTGCCCTCCGCCGGGGACAGGTGCGGACACCTCGCAAACGGTCCCCACGGGATGTGCGCGGCGCGCCGCTGAGCAGCGCCGCGCGCCTCCCGCCTGTGCCAGTGCGCGGCAGGTGTCGTCCGTCGGTTGTACCGGGCGCGCACACTCGCTTCCCACCGCCGCCGCCCGCACCGCAGTCCGCCACGCCCTCGATTGTCTGCCGCGCCTGGTGCCCTGACACCCACAGCGAGACGACACCGATCTACAGGGCCGGTTTCTGGTGCCGGGCGAGGAGTTCGGAGAAGAAGTCCTGCACCAGCTGTTCGGCGTGGGGCTGGGTGAGTTCCCAGCCGCCGAAGCGGTAGATCTCGTATCCGGCCAGCCGCAGTCGGCGGTCATCGGCGACCATCTCCGCGTACAGTCGCGGCACGGCGGTGTGCGTGATCCGCCCCTTGTCGTCGGGCGGGTTGGGGCGGCCGTAGTGCTGGACGCCGTCGACCTCGATGACGATGCGGGCGCGGTCCGGGGCCAGGAGCAGGAAGTCCATGCGCTGGCGGGGCAGCGCGCCGGACTGCTTGCCGCTGCGGCGGGTGTAGGGGTCGTAGTGGAGGTAGACCTGCGGGATCAGCGCGGGCAGGTCGAAGCCGCCGTCCTCGGCGTAGCGGGCGCAGTACGTGCGCATCACCAGCTGCTCGGGCACGGAGTCCAGCGACCGGTACAGACGCCGATACAGACCGCTCGCGGCGGTCTTCTCATCGGTGTCCGGCTGGTGGTTCTTCTTCCACCAGGCGACCATCTGCCGCCAGGTAAGGCCCTGCGGCGGCAGCGGATCGGTGAACACCAGGCACGTGTGCGCGTTGCGGACGATCTCCACGTCGTTGTTCACCGCGTCCCGCAGCACCATCTCGGGCTTCTCACCGTCGGCGGCGAAGATCAGGTTCTTGAAGCTGCCCGCCGGACCGTTACGGAACCGGCTCTCGTACTCCAGCTCCTGCAGTTCCTCCAGCGCGTCCCTGGTTGGGCCGAGGATCTCCTCCACGCAGTCCCGGCGGGCTTTCCAGCTGCCGCTCATATCGTGGTCGCGCCAGTACGAACCGAAACCGCGCGGGCCGTCGAACGCCCGGAACGGCCACACCGGCGGCTTGAGAGCGAGACGCTCGATCACGGCGCGGTGGGCCTTGATGACGACAGGCACGGTGTCGTTGTTCAGGCGCCTGTCCCGGCCGTCGGTCCCGTAGGAGACGAAGTCGTTGTACAGCAGCCGGGTCAGCGCGATCGCCACGTCGAGGTCGGTGTGACCGTCCGGAGGCCCGAACCGCAGCGACTCCATCAGCCCGACGTCGAGCACCCACGACTCGGCCCAACCGTCACCGCTGCTGAAGAACGCCCCGAGCTCCACGCTCCACCCCCGTCTGTGATTCCTTCCAGACATCGTCGACCGCAGCCCGCACGGCCACCAGAGGGCGTACGTGCCGTCCCTCCAGGCGTAGCGCGGATACAGGCTCAGCGCTGCGCCGTGCTCAACCCGGCTACGCCGGGCGTCGGGAGAAAACATCTGGCACGTGGCGGGTGTCTCGTCGCGCCCCTCGACGGGCATCTCAGCCACGGCCGGCAGAGTCAGCCGCGGACCGCTCCTCCTACGCCCAACTCGGGCCGCAGCTCACCGGCGCGCAGGCCGAGGCCTGGCGGATCCCCTGTCCACGCGGCCACCTTGCCCGGCTACCTCCACCTGCGCCCCGGACGGCCCACAACGGTGTCAGGCTGGGCGGTCAGGTTGTTGTGGTGCAGAACTGCTGGGCGCCGCGCAGTGTGGTGCGGAGTTTCCGCTGAGTGGCGCGGCTGTCGAGGCGTACGTCGAGGGCGCCGGGGAGTGTGCTGTGGGCCCGCAAGCCCGCGGGCAGCCGGGAGGCGTCCAGGCCGTCACGCCCGGCGATGAGGACGCCGAGTTCATGACGGCTCACGGGGTCGGGCCCAGCGAGATGGTGGACGCCAGCCGCGTCGCCGTACGCCAGTTCCAGAAGGGTGGCGGCCAGGTCGGCGACGTGGACGGGGCAGCGGATGTCGTCGGTGAACAGGACGCCGTCGCGGGTGCCGGCGGCCAGTTCGTGCACGAGGCGCTCATGGACGGAACCGCCGTCGCCGATGATCAGCGACGTGCGGGCGACGACGGCCTGCGGATGCACGAGGAGGACCCCAGTCTCCGCTGCCGCCTTCGCCGCCCCGTACGGAGTGACGGGGTCAGGCAGGCACGACTCGTCGTAGTGGACTCGGGCGCCGGAGAACACCGCGTCGCTGGACACGTGGACCAGGCGGCTTCCGTACTTCGCCGCCGCCATCGCCAGCCGGACGGGCCCCTGCGCGGTCACCGCCCAGTCGGCGTTGCCGCTCGATGCGTTGATGACGAGACCCGCGCCGACTTCGGCCATGACGGCGTCCACGCGTCCGGGATCCCGCAGGTCGAGTGGGTACCAGGCGGCGTGGGGAGCGGTGCCGGGCCTGGTCGCGTAGGTCGCGGCCGTTGCGTGCCCGGCCATGACGGCCTGCCGGATCAACTCGGCGCCCAGGAAGCCGCTTCCGCCGATGACCAAGACCGTCATGGCACGACACGGTAGACCGCCCCGGCCGGTGTCGGACACGGCACCACACAGGGGCGAGCGGGAGACGAGACGCGAGAATGCCGACTGTGGACCTGCGATCAGGAGCAACCCGCGTCGGAGCGCTGGCGCCCTTCGGAGCACCGCGTCCGCGCGGACCGGACCGCTCCGCAGCAGCACCGGAAAGACTGTGACCCACGTCACCCGCCATCGCGGACGGCTCCCGGGTCACCCCGGGACCGTCGATTGCCCCGACCCGCTGACCAGCAACTCTATAGATAACTCTCTAGAAAATGAGGACCTCTAATAGGCGCCCCACGGCCCGGGGTCCCTGGAAAATTACCAAGGATTGTTGGAGCGAGACCGCCCGCGAGGTCGCCGAGTGAACAACTCGACTGCGGGACTGCGGTAATGTGATCCTTCCCTGACGGATCACCGCCGATTGGCGGTCCGGATACCAGAAGGGAGGTATGACGCATGTCCGAGCCTGCTCCCCAGGGCAGGCCGGCGAGGACCAAGCTGCTTCGCCGCATCCGGCGGGCCATCGCCCGCATGCGGCCCGTGGCCACTGTCCTGCGGGTCGTCTACTACGCGCTGCGCGTGGTGGACGAACTGACGGACTGAGCTGCGGAGAAGTGGGGAGGGCCCATCCCGCGGCAACGGGAGGGGCCCTCAGTCCACGTCGTGCCATCGTGGGCCTCGACGGATTCCAGGGTGCGAGGCCCACACCCATGTGTGGACTGCTAACCGATACGTTAGCACGTCTCCAAAACGAATTGGCGACCAAAGCTGACTCTTTGACTTTGCGGCCCGCAGTCATTGATTTACCCGATGATGCAAAACCGATCCGGCTGCATGTTGACTCGGCAATCCAAATCAGCATGAGTCGGCGATTTGCCGCGCGCCTGCCGCCGCGAAATCATTGCCGGGCAATCATCATTAGGCAGACAGCTTTACGACAGCCGTCGTCCCGCAACCATTGCGCGCGCTGCCGGCCACTTCGCTGCAGCCGGTGGTGTTCGACGTATCGCCTGCTCAGACGCAGGCGGGTCGCGGGACGGGTACCGCAAGCCATGGGGACACCCGCCTCGACGGGATGCCTGTCGCAGGCGCGCTAAGCACCTCCATGAGATGACCGTCAACTGCCCTTGTCTGACTGGTGGGGAAGCGCCCCCCGTCGTACGAACCACGCTCCTGAGCGCCCATCGGTACCATGTGTCGGCGGACCCGAAAACGCCTCCCGAGTCGTTTTCCGCGGCAGCAACGGCCACTGGTTCCCACAATCTCGTGCTGCCCGAAAATGTGTCACACCCCCTCTGACCTGCACAGACGCGCAACACCTGTTGCCCTAGAGTGGAGCGGCGGTACACAAGTCGCAGCGCGTCACCGGCACGGTGACAGACGGAGGACGAACGCACCGGCAGGGATGGGGGAGGCAGCCCGCCCGGGCAACGCCCAGCGCTCGAACGGCCGTCCAGTCGCCGGTACCCGAGCACAGCGCCACCACTCTGAAGCCGACGCCAGCTGACTTCACGTACAAGCGGCGGTGGCCACGCAGGTGATCACGGCAGCACCTCGTGGTCTCCTCCCCGGCGCCCGGCGCGGCGCCCTGCACCCGAAGCTGGCCGCCGCGCTGCGGACCCTCCCCAGCGGGAGGAACCACCCGCCCGCATCACCAGTCTTGCTGCACCCATCCACGAGAAGGCACGCAGCCGCCATCACCGAGGCTGCGGCAAGGTCAGGTCATCCAGCCTGCACCCACGCCCCTTCACCAGGGTCGTGGTCTGCGCCGCCGTTCGCCGCCTGCCGGCGACCGTTGGGCAGCTCCTCCATGGAGCGCATCCACCTCTCCCCGAAGCCGACGGCTCCCCTCTCGTCGCCGGGGATGCTGAAGATGTCCGGGTTCTCGGCGAACTGGTCCATGAGGATCTGGTACAGCCCGTCGAAGAGCCGCTCAAGGAAGACCGCCAGGGACTCGGCGAACCGCATGGGGGAGGGGTCGATGGCAATGACGTGGTCCAGGAACGGGAACATGCCCCACTCGTCGATCCGCTCCCGCAGCGCGGCCTGCGCGGGGGTATCCGGCAGGAGCAGCCCGTGCAGCACGTACAGCGCGTAGAACATACGCATCCCGACCAGCATCTCTCGTGCGCGCAGCAGCTCCTCGTCACTCGCCCGCTGCACCTGGGCCACGATGTCCGCGTTCTGCTGGAGCAGTCCCCAGTCCACCTCGGGCCCCTCGCCGCGCTCTGCGGCACCCAGCATCTGCGCCCAGTCCTCGGCCGTCAGCCCGAACATGCCGAAGGCGGCGAACGCCTCGGCCAGCGCGTCCGCCCCGACCTCCTGCGCGCCCAGGCCGATCGCGGCGGCCACGTGCACCATGCTCCTGCCATCCGGCCCCCCGGCCTCGACCGGCACGTCTCCGCCGGCTTCGAGCGCCGCACGCACCAGCGCGGGGTTTGCCCGCCCGCGGTACGGCCCCATGAGCCGGCCGGCGGCCTCGTACAGCGCGTCCTGTCCTTCCTCGCCGGCCCCGGCCGCGCTGCGCGCGAACTCCACCAGCCGCTGCGACGCCGAGCGTTGCAGCGCCCACACCAGGGCCTCGCGTACGGCGGCCACCGGCGGCTCCGGCACCCGGCACGCCCCCGGCGTCGCCGGCGGCGTGCCGGCCTCGGCGAACCACTCCAGCACGGCCAGCCGCCGGTCACGCCCCTGCCGAAGATGCCGGGCCAGCGCCGCCGCGCTCTCCACCACCAGCGGATCGACCGCGTCCACCACCGACCCCCGGCCGCGCCCCAGCCCCCGCCGCCGATGACGCGGCAACAAGCCCACCCGCCGCCAGCTCTCCAGCTGGCTCGGCGTCACCACCACCTCCCGCGCGGCAAGTTCACGCACCACCTGCAGATCAGCCGGACTCGGCGCCCCTCGTGCCATGCCCACCATTACAACCCCGAGAAGCGTAATTTTCTGCCCTCTCGCGACTCTGGCTCACTGGTCCCAGCACCACAGCCGACGCCGCTGAAGCCGGCCCGAACGAAGGACACCCCGCGATGCCGAAGAAGAACCGCAGGCCCTCCACCACCCCGCCCCACGACCACGGTGCGCCCGCCCCCGCCTCGTGGCGGCGCCTCGTCTCCGCAGCGCTCCTCGCCGGAGCCGTCCGTCACCTCGGGGCCCTTCTGGTCGGCCACGCAGTGACCTGGTGGCAGCACGATTGACACCCCCCAACCCGCCTGGCACCCCCCTGAGGTGATGTCAGGCGGGTGCGGCCGCACAGAGGTTGAGTTACTCACCGTGCTCACACTCCGACACACCACAGACTCGGCCGCCCCAATCGCCCCCTCAAGGGGGCACACACCCAAACCACGGATTCACCCAAAGTTCCGAGGCGAAGGCAACAAGCAGTCGACCGCCCCAGGCACACCCTTGTAGCCAGCCGCCCGCGCATGCGGGCCAGGTCCGGGAGCGCAGCGGACGGACCCTCAAGGCTCCTTCCAGGAGCGCAGCGACGAAGGAGCCGCCGGCTCAAAGCGTAAGCGGAGAGCCGGGAGACCATCACCCCAACCTGCGGATCCAACAAAAATCCGCGGGGAAGGAAACATGGCTCGGAGCGCAGCACAGAGCCAACTCCGCGCAACGCGCGGAGTCCCACTCCATTCCATCACCCGCGCGCAGCGCGGGGCACCACTCCGAACTCCCAAGCGCAGCGCGGGAGTTCCCTTGGAGCCTGCGCAGCAGGCTCTTACCCGCTTCGCGGG